>CALGFD010000018.1 GCA_937881075.1 uncultured Planctomycetales bacterium | reverse complement strand
GCGAGTTGATCCGCTCGCTGACCGAACGGACGGAACTCGGCGCGGTGTATCGGGTGGACATGCGATTGCGGCCCGATGGGCAGCGTGGCCCGATGGTGATGGGCGTCGACCACGCCCTAGCCTATTACGACACCCGCGGGCGGACCTGGGAACGTCAGGCCTACATCAAGGCCCGCCCCGTGGCCGGCGATCTTTCCTTGGGCGACGAGTTTCTGGCCGAAATGACGCCCTGGATCTATCGCCGCTACCTAAGCCACACCGACATCAGCGGCATCAAGGCCCTCAAGCGGCGGATCGAACAGCAAACGACCAGCATCGGCGGTGGCGCCCGCGACGTGAAGACCGGCCGCGGCGGGATCCGCGACATCGAGTTCGTCATCCAGTTCCTGCAACTGCTCAACGGCGGCGACCTGGCGGAGTTGCGCACTGGCAACACCCTCGAAGCGCTATTGCAGCTCGAACGGGTCGGCTGTCTGACGAACCTCGAACGTTCGATCCTCGAAGACAATTACACGTTCCTGAGGAAGATTGAGCACCGCCTACAAGTCATGCTCGATCTGCAGACGCACCTGCTGCCCGACAATCGCGACGAGCTGCGCAAGCTCGCCTTGCGGATGGGCTACGCGACCACCTTCGAGCAGTCGGCGCTGGAGAACTTTTTGGGCGATTTCCGCGCCCGTACGGACCTGAACCGCAAAATCCTCGACCACTTGCTGCACGACGCCTTTAGCGACGATCGGCAGACGCAGGCCGAGGTCGATTTGGTGCTCGACCCCGAGCCGTCGGAAGAACGCATCGAGGAGGTGTTGGGCAAGTACCGCTTCCGCGACGTTGGCCAGGCGTACCGCAATCTGATGTCGCTCTCGGAAGAACGGGTGGCCTTCCTGTCGACCCGCCGCTGCCGGCAATTCCTGGCGGCGATCGCGCCCCAATTGCTCGGGGCCATCGCGGCCACGGCCGATCCCGACGCCACGCTCGTGGCTTTGGACAAGGTGAGCAGTTCTCTTGGCGGCAAAGGCGTGCTGTGGGAACTGTTCAGTTTCAATCCGCCGAGCTTGGAACTGTACGTCCGGCTTTGCGCCTACAGTCCCTACCTGTCGGGCATCTTGGTCAGCAACCCGGGCATGATCGACAGCCTGATGGACAGCTTGGTGTTGGACAAGCTGCCGACGCAGGAGAACCTCAGCGCGACGCTCCGTCAGCTGTGTGGCCCGGCCGAAGACATCGACCCGATTTTGTACAGCTTCAAAAACGACCAGGAACTGTGCGTCGGCGTCCGTGACATTCTCGGCAAGGAGGACTTGCAGGCGACCACCGGCGCGCTTTCCGATATCGCGCAAGCCTGCCTGGGAGAAATTACCCGACGACAGTACCGGCGGCTGGTCGCCCGCTACGGCGTGCCGCGCATTGCCAACGGCCCACGGATGGGCGAGACCTGCGAGTTGGTGATTCTTGCCTTGGGCAAGTTCGGCGGCCGGGAAATGAACTTTCGCAGCGACCTTGACCTGGTGTTTCTCTACGAGGCAGACGGGGCGACCTTTGCCGACGGCACCACCGGCAGCCGCGAGTCGACCAGCAATCGCCACTTTTTCAGCGAATTGGCCCAACGGATTATCAGCACCACGAGCCGACTGAGCGGCTACGGCCGCCTGTACGAAATCGATGCCCGGCTTCGCCCCACCGGTCGTAGTGGAGCCTTGGCGATCAGTTTTGATGAATTTGTCCGCTACTTTCATGGCGGCGGCGGGCAACTCTGGGAGCGGCAATCGCTCTGCAAGGCCCGCGTCGTGTATGGCGCCAAGAAGGCTGCGAAAACGGCCGAAGCGGCCATCGCCGAGGCGGCCTTCGATCATCCCTGGCAGCCTAGCGACGCGGCCGAGATTCGCCAAATGCGATACCGGCTGGAAGAAGCGGCGGCCGGCGCCGGCGATCTCAAGCGAGGCCACGGCGGCATTGCCGATATCGAGTTCCTGGTTCAAATGTTTCAGCTCAAGCACGCCCGTGAAAAGAAGCGGCTGCGGGTATCGAACACCCTGGTTGCATTAAAGGAGCTGCAGGACGCCGGGTTGCTGTCGGCCGATGACTATGCGTTCTTCGATGCCAACTATCGCCTGCTGAGGACCATCGAGGGTCGGCTGCGATTGATGAGCCCCACCGCCCGCAATACGTTGCCGCAGGAAAGCAGCGAGATGACCAAGATTGCCCGCCTGCTTCGCTATCCCCACGCCCAGGCCCTGCTGAGCGACTACGAGCAGGCGACGCGGGAGACGCGGCGGCGTTTCGAGCGGATCTTTGCCGACGAGGCTCGCGCGGGCTGACTCAGGTGGCGATAGCGGCGCGATCGAGAAAAGCGTTGCTGCACGATCGCACCCCGCCTGATCGCTGCGAAATGGGCGACCTCTATTCGAAGCGGCGCACCAAGGCGGCCGAGGCCTGGCCTTGCGGCGTCACGCTTACGCTGATGAAACTCGCGCCGGGAGTGCCATCGCCGTCGCGGGCCACCGTCACGGGACATTCCGGATCCGCGGCCGTGTAATTGAGCACCGGGAACAGGTGGTTATTCTTGAGCGCTAGCAGGCTGGCGATCAATTCCACCGCGCCGCTTCCCGCCCCAAGGTTGCCGAAGTAGCTCTTCGCGGCCGTCACCGGCAGTGGAGCCTTTCGGGACGCGAAAACCTGCTTGATCGCGGCCGCTTCTTCGGCATCGCAGGTCCGTGTGCTTAAGCCGTGGGCGTGCACGTGGCCAATCTCCTCGGCGCTCACCTCCGAACTTCGCAGCACGGCGCTCAGCACATTGGCGATCGCCTGCTTGCGATCGGCCACCAGTCGCGGGCCGGCCACCGAGGTCGAGGCCGCGGCCATCACTTCGCCATAGATCGTCGCTCCGCGGGCCTGGGCGGCCGAAAGCTCTTCGAGCACGATCGCGCCGGCCCCTTCGCCCAGGACCATGCCCCGGCGGTGCAGATCGAACGGTCGGCTGGCCTGGTGCGGGTCGCCGTCGACGACAACCTCTTCCTGCTGCACGGCGTGGATCGCCTTCATCGAGTGCAAACGCGTGCCGGTGGATCCCACCAGCATGAACTCGGCGTGGCCGCGCAGGATGATTTGATAGGCCTCGCCCAGGGCCGCATTGAACGACGCCTCGCGGAGGGTCAACGAGTTGTTCGGGCCGCGGAAATCGTTGTAGATCGCCAAGTGGCTGGCCGGCATATTGGGCAAGTACTTCAACAGCCACAATGGCGACATCTTCGTCATGCCCTCCGAGCCCCACTTGGGGAACTGGAAGTGGCCTTCTTCGTCCAAGCATTGCAGGATGCCTTCGGTAAACTCCTCGGGCACCGAGAGCATGTAATCCGACCCGTAGGAGATGCCGATCCGCTCGGGATCGACCTTATTGGCGGCGATCTGTGCGTCGCTAAGCGCCAATTGGGCCACGGCCACCCCCATCTGGCACTCGCGGCACATCACCTTCAAGCCTTTGCGAATCGCCTTCTTCTGTTCCTTTTCGAGGGGACCGAAATCCTCGATCTCGCCGCTGAATTGCCCCGCCGGAGCGATGACGCGCACCGGAAGGGCCGCGTCGGTCGTGGTCGTCGCGGTTACGCCGCTACGGCCTTCCGCCAGCGCTTGCCAGAGGGTTTCCTTGGTGCTACCCAGGGGGCTAATCTGTCCAACACCGGTAATCACAACGCGTCGTGCAGTGGTCGTCATGCGCTCACCAATCGAAGTTCTTCTCGCCGGGCGGCCGCCTAGCCGGGGCCGTTGTCTGTAGTCGCCCCTGTGCAACAGGGTATCGACATATAGGGGTGAAACGGCCGCAAAGCACCGGCGGCAATTCTAGCATCGCTCCGAATCGCCCATTTTAACAGGTCGCCGAGAGAGCGTCGAGGGCGAAAGAACGCTTGCCGTTGCGCATCCCCTCAAACCTCCTCCTCCAGCCGCATCTGCTTGTCGGCCAAGAGATTGCGTTGGTTCGGCAGCCACCCACGGACGCCGCCCAGCGCGACGCGCTCGTTCGGGGCCCGCCGTTGCCGGCCCGCCGAACGCATTTGTTTGACAAAAACGGTGTAAACCGTGTGATCGGCATGCCGATACGTGGTACATGCGCCCGCCGTTGCATCCGGCGCCGTTGTCAATATTGATGATCAACCCCGGGCAATGGGTGTGACCGCTCGCCGCCTTTCCAGGAGCTAGGCAAATGCAAATCAAAGTTTACGTCCCCAGGTTCATCGAAATCCCCAGCGAGTATCTGCCGGCGTTGGCGAAGCGCGCCGCCGATAGCCTTGGTGATCGCGCCCACGAAGTCTCGGCCACCCGCGGCCATCTGGTGCGTCAGGCCGTTCAAGACGGCTTGTTGCGGGATTTTGACTCGTTGGTCAGCGAAGACGGTACCGTCGATCTGGTGTGCGATCCGGGCACGGAAATTCCCTTGGAATTCGAACACCGTACGCTGAGCCTGGCCGAACTCTTGGACGCCCTGCAGTACAAGCGGGACTGGGCGGGGATGAAGACCTCGGCCGAAGCGGCGTAGATGCGCGGCGATGTGAAACCGCAGAAGACCGCCAAGCGCGACGAAATTGGGCCCTGGGTGGCGGTCTTGGCCCGCGTGCCACTTGCGCGATTGTGCGGGCCTGTTTATTGAGGTTCAGCAAAGGAATGTCGGGAGGCCGGTAAACAGGAGCTTTTTGGCTCAGAACGCCCGACGTTATTTACCT
>CALGFD010000017.1 GCA_937881075.1 uncultured Planctomycetales bacterium | reverse complement strand
CGTTGGATGGAAGTGGGCAGGCCACATATACCACATCGTTGCTCGTCGCCGGCTCCCACACCATCACGGCCGTCTATGCCGGCGACACCGGCTTCGATGGCAGCACCAGCGACGGCCTTACTCAAACCGTCACGCCGGCTCCGCTGACGATCACGGCTGATAACAAGACCAAGACCTACGGGGCCGCGTTGCCGACGCTAACGGCCAGCTACAGCGGCTTTGTGCTGGGCGAGACGGCGGCCAATCTAACCGCCTTGCCTACGTTGAGCACCACGGCCACGGCCAGCAGCCCTGTGGGCGTGTACCCGATCACCGTTAGCGGCGCGACGAGTTCTAACTACGATATCACCTACGTGGCCGGGACACTGACGATCGAAGCGGCCAGTGCCGCAGCCACTGCCACGTCCGTCATCGCATCGGCGAATACCTCGATTTATGGCGACCTCGTGGTATTCACGGCCACGGTCACTTCCGACAGTGGGACGCCAAGAGGCACGGTGACTTTTAAGGAAGGCGACGCAGTACTTTGGACCAGTATTCTCGACGAAAACGGTCAGGCCTTTTTCGGCATCGACATTTTGGGGGGCGGCTCCCACACGATCACGGCCGTCTACTCCGGCAATGCTGACTATGTAGGCAGCACCAGCGCTGGCATCACGCAGACAATCGTCCCCGCCCCGCTAACGATCACAGCCAACAGTCTGACGATCACCCAAGGCGATGCACTGCCGACACTGACGGCCAGTTACAGCGGGTTCGTCAATGACGAGAGGCCCTGGGATCTCACTACCTTGCCCACGTTGAGCACGACAGCCACGACCACCAGTCCGGTGGGTAGCTATCCGATCACCGCGAGCGGCGCGGCCAGTCCCAACTACGCTATCACCTACGTGGCGGGGACGCTGACGATTAACGCTGATAACGAGGGTTCCATTAGCGGCGTGGTGTGGCACGACGACAATGGCAACGGGGTGAAGGACAGCGGGGAGTCGGATTGGATTGGCTTGCTTGAGGGCGAACTAACCGTCTTTCTCGATGCCAACAATAACGACGTTCTTGACAGTGGTGAGACCACTACCCAGACCGGTTTTATTGACGGGAACTACTCGTTTAGCGGCTTGGCTGCCGGAGATTACTGTGTCCGAATCGTCGCGCCGAGCGGCATGACGATTGCCACACCGAGTGCCGGCTACTACTCGGTCACCGTGGCAAACGGCCAGAGCATCACAGGGAAGGACTTTGCCTTCGCACCGGTTCCGCCGGCGCCGATTGCCGGTCGGGTATGGCATGACAGCAACTTGAACGGTGGATGGGATGCCGGCGAATTGGAATGGATCGGCTCGACCGACGGTCAGCTCACCGTCTATCTCGACACCAACAACAACGGCGTACTAGACAGTGGTGAAACCTACACGCTAACCGGCTGGAGCGATGGCTGCTACTCGTTCGGTGGCTTGACGTATGGAACGTATACGGTCCGACTGGTCACACCGGCGGGCTCGGTAGTTTCCGCGCCAGCCGCGGGCTGCTATTCGGTGACCCTGGCCCCCGGCGTCGTTCCCACGATGCTCGATTTCGGCCTTGCCACATGGGGTTCCATTGGCGGCTTGGTATGGACCGACTCAAACGGTAACGGCTTGCTGGACGGAGAAGGGGGCTACACGGAGCAGGGACGCGAAGGCGTGACCGTGTACATTGACACCAACCAAAATGACACGCTCGACGCTGGTGAATATACGACCACAACGACAAGCGACGGGGCTTACACGTTGGAATACCTGCCGGCGGGCACGTACCGCGTCCGCATCGTTATGCCAGCCGGCATGAACCAGTCAATTCCCACGGCTGGCTACTACTCTGTTACCTTAGCGGATGGCCAGAGTGTCTCTGGCAAAGACTTTGGCGTGTGTTGGACCGTGCCCGTGAGTGCAAAGATCACGGCCGTCTATGCCAAAGGCACGAGTTGGACCAGTGAGTTCCTGAATTACCTGGCCATTGCCGGTGTCGGCGACGCGACTTTGGGTTATAAACTCTCCGTCGGCGCGAATCAGCTGAAGTCGATCCCCTGGACCAACGTCGACACGATCAGCGTCGTCTTCGATCAGGGAGTGACCATTGCGGCCGACGACGCGATCCTGGTCGGCGTGAACACGGCCTACTACTTGACTAGTTTTAGCTACGACACTGTCACCCATGTGGCGAGTTGGACAAAGTTGAGCGGCAGTTTTGACAAGGATCGATTGCTGTTGCACATCAGCGGCGCGCCGGACGGCGTCAGAGGTAACCTGGAGGGCGGTCTCCTGGACGGTGATTGGATCGATGGCCAAAGCACCCAATCTGGCGACGGCTTGACGGGGGGCGATTTCAACTTCCGCTTCAATGTGCTGCCGGGCGACGTGAATCAGAATGGCTTGGTCACGAGCTCCGATGTGGTCCTCACTCGCAACGCTCTGGGGAGTACCTGCTTGGGCGGTGGCTTGTACTCCATCTATAAAGACGTCTCGGCGAATGCCGCGATCAATACCGTGGATCTTATCCGGGTGCGCAACGCCCAGGCCACGGCGCTGCCAAGTGCGAACCCGATCGTCCCTGTGGGCTTGGCCCTGCCCGGCGAACAGGGGCTGATGGTTGCCGACAGCACGCAAACCTCGGCAAGCGGGGTTACGACAGTCGTTGCGGCGGTAGCGACGGCAAACCCGATAGGCCCACCGCCGGCCGTGAGCCGGTCCGTGGCTTCCAGTGCCTTCCGCCCAGGTTCACAGGAATTGCTGCGAATGAAAGTTGCCTGGGACGCCGCCGTGCGGGAGGTCTCCAACGACTGGATAGAGGAACTTTCGGGATTCAGGGCGGACAAAGCCTTTGCGAACTTGCACCGCCGGCCAACCACTGCGGTCCGCCGCTAATCGGTCGTCCCGCGGCGTTTTTACAGCGAGCACGCAGGAGCTGAGCGTTTTTTCGCCACGGATGCGCAGTTCGATGGCAAGCGGCCCAATCCAGCGGGCCGTACTGCCCCGAGTCGCCCCCCGAGCTTACCCCCCGATCCTTGACCGGCACCCCTACGGCCTGTTACACTGGTGCGTTTGGACTGTTTGTGCTTTTAGTTGGTGAGGGCTTTCCGGTGCCAGTAACTTCCGTGATCGGCTTGCAGTGGGGCGACGAGGCAAAAGGCAAGATCGTCGATCTGCTGACCGAGCAGCACGACATCGTGGTCCGCTACCAGGGCGGGTCGAACGCCGGGCACACCGTCGTCCGCGACGGCCAGACCTTCAAGCTTTCGCTGGTGCCCAGCGGCATCTTTTGCCCTGGCGTGCAGTGCGTGATCGGCACCGGCGTGGTCGTCAATCCGGCCAGCCTGTTGGCCGAAATCGACGGGTTGGTCAACCGCGGCATCAAGCTCGACAAGAACCTGATGCTGAGCGATCGGGCCCACGTCATCTTCCCTTGGCACATCGAGGAAGACCGCCTGTTGGACAAGCCGTCGGAAGGCGAAGCCATCGGCACCACGATGCGCGGCATTGGTCCCTGCTATCGCGACAAGGTCGGCCGCTCGCTGGCGGTGCGGCTGGGCGACATGTACCGCCCCGATTTCCGTGCCAAGATCGAGATGATCACGCGGGTCAAGAACGAGTGGTTCGCCAACCTGGCCGGCTGCAGCGGCGTGAAGCTCAACGCGAAGCAGATTTTCGACGAGTACCACGGCTATGCCCAGCGGCTGGCCCCGCACGTGGTCGACACGACATCCTTCCTGTTGGACGCCGTCGAGGCCAACAAGAAGATTCTCTGCGAAGGCGCCCAGGGCGCGCTGCTGGACATCGACCACGGCACGTTCCCGTTTGTCACCAGTAGCAACAGTTCGGGCGTGGGCGTGTCGGCCGGTTCCGGCATTCCCGCCCGCTACATCAGCAAGGTGGTGGGCATCATTAAGGCCTACACCACGCGCGTCGGCGGCGGCCCCTTTCCCACCGAACAAGACAACGAGACCGGCCAACACATCCGCGACCGCGGCAACGAATACGGCACGGTCACGCGTCGTCCGCGGCGGTGCGGTTGGTTCGACGCCGTGGCCACCCGCTACACCTCGCGACTGAGCGGGGTTGACGTGTTGAATATTATGTTGCTGGACGTGCTCAGCGCGTTGCCGGAGCTGAAGATTTGCACCGCCTACGAACTGGACGGCCATCGCATTACCGATTTTCCCAGTCACGTCGAAGATTTGCGGCGGGTGGTGCCGGTTTACGAGAGCTGGCCCGGTTGGCAAAAGGAGATCACCGCCGTCAGCCGGTTGAGCGACTTGCCCACGAACGCCCGGAAGTACATCGACCGCATCAGCGAATTGCTGAAGCGGCCGGTCGAGACGGTTTCCGTCGGCCCCGATCGTCGGCAGACGATTCCGGTTTGCTAGGGCGTTGGTCTGGTACTGCGTGTGCCACTGGCTTTGCCAGTGCTTACTTGCTTGGATACGAGGGCAACACTGGCAAAGCCAGTGCCACCCCGCCGGTTTGCTAGGTGCCCTTTCCAAAATCACCGTTTATTCTGGCGGCTGTTGGCCGTCGGCGATTGTTCATCATCTAGTGTCCACTTCGACTGACATGACAGACTTGGCCGCCATTCCCCGTGAGCGATTGCCGCGTCACATTGCCGTGATCATGGACGGCAACGGCCGCTGGGCGCAGCAGCAAGGCTTGCCGCGTATCGAAGGTCATCGGGTGGGTGCCACCAGCGTTCGCCGCATTACCGAGGAGTGTGAGCGGCTGGGCATTGAGCAATTGACCCTCTACTGCCTTTCCAGCGAGAACTGGAAACGGCCGGCCGAAGAGTTGAACTTCCTGTTGCAGTTGTTGCAGCACTATCTCGTCGAGGAGCGGCCGCGGATCATGGAGCGGAACCTCCAGGTGCGCTGGATTGGCCGTCGCGAGGGACTCCCCGAAGGCGCCCTGCGGGAACTCGACGAGACCATCCGCCTGAGTGCCAACAACACGGGGTTGCGAGTGTGCATGGCCATCAACTATGGCGGCCGGGCGGAACTCGTCGATGCCATGCGGACGATCGCCCGCGAAGTCCGCTCCGGCGGACTGGACCCCGAGGCAATCGACGAAGACTTGGTTAGCGATCGGCTTTACACCGCCGGGATGCCCGAGCCGGATCTCTTGATTCGAACGGCCGGCGAAATGCGGATCAGCAACTTTTTGTTGTGGCAAGTGAGCTATTCCGAGTTATGGGTCACCGACGTCTGTTGGCCGGCGTTTGACGAAGCCGAACTGCACAAAGCACTGCGAAGCTACGCGGCCCGGCAGCGACGCTTTGGCGGTTTGACGGTGGCGAAGTAGGGCGGGCGTCGCAGCCGCGGCTTTGTGTTTATTGAGGTTCAGTAAAGGGATGTCGGGAGGCCGATTAACGGGAGGTCGGTATACAGGAGCTTTTTGGCTTAGAACGCCCGACGTTATTTACCTGAGTATCAATAGCTGGCGATCGTGTTATTAATAGCTCGCAATGGCGTTTAGCGGCCGACGGAACGTCGGCCAGAAAAGTTAACAAAGCCGACGTGCCGTCGGCTGCTAAACGCCGATCATTGATAGCAGCCGTACTACTTTTAAATGGAATCGCTTTCCCCCCTGCTCCCGCGACGCGCCCACCTGGTCGGCATCGCCGGCAGCGGGATGCGGGCATTGGCCGACGTGCTGTTGGGCCTGGGCTGGCAACTGAGCGGTTCCGATCTCGAGGCAGCCGCGGTCGAGAAGATACCCCGCTCCGTTCGTTGCTTCGTCGGGCATTCGGTCGAGCATATCCCGGCCGGCACGCAGGAGTTGATTCATAGCGAGGCGGTCCCGGCCGATAATCCAGAACTTTGCGGCGCTCGCCAACTCGGCCTTCCGACCTTCAGCTACGCTCAGATGCTCGGCCGACTCGGGCGGGGCCGACAGACAGTCGCCGTCGCCGGCACTCACGGCAAGTCGACCACTACTGCGATGCTGGGCCACCTGCTCGGCGAAGCCGGCCGCGATCCGATGATCGTCTGCGGAGCAACGCCCCTTGGCCAAACCTCCGGCGGGCGCGCCGGCGGCGAAACCTTGCTGGTCGAGGCCTGCGAGTTTCGCCACAACTTCCTGCACCTTGATCCGCAGCAGGCGGCTATCCTCGGCATCGAATTGGATCACGTCGACTGCTATCCCGAGCTGCCGCGTTTGGAGGACGCCTTCCGACAGTTCGCCGGGCGACTGCCGGAGGACGGCTTCTTGCTCGCGCGACACGGTTGCCCCTCGAGCCAGCGCATTCTCGCAGCGACCGGCCGTCGGGGGGAAACGTTTGGACAAAATTGGGCTGCCGACTGGACGGCCAGTGAACTCACCGACGAAGGGGGCTGCTTCCGCTTCGTGATTCAATACCGGGGCAAGCTCCTGGGCAAGGTTCGCTTGCGGGCGCCAGGCCGGCACAACGTCCTCAACGCCTTGGCCGCCGCTGCCCTAGCGTGGCACAATGGCCTGTCCGCTGTCGAAATCGTCCGCGGCCTCGGCAGCTTCGCCGGCCTGCATCGCCGGATGGAGAGGCTGCCGGCGTGGCGCGGGGTGGAACGCGTGGACGATTACGCCCACCATCCGACCGAAATTGCCCACTCCCTGGAGACCGTCCGGCGGCTCTTTCCCCACAACCGGGTGTGGTGCGTCTTCCAGCCACACCAGGCTTCGCGGACCGGGCATTTCTTCGCTTCGCTGGCCGCCAGCCTGCGAAATGTCGACAAACTCCTAGTGGCCGAGATTTTTCGCGCCCGGGAAGGCGCTCCTCGACCGGGGGAAATCACCGCCGCCGACCTCGCCCGCTGCGCGGTTGGACTAGGCGTTGACGCGATTCCCGGGCATACTGACGAGGAAATTCGGCAGGTCTTGGCAACCCAGTTGGCCCCCGGCGACGTACTGGTTACCCTAGGGGCCGGCGACGTGGCCAAGTTCCAGCCCGGCGAGCAACAATGACGAACGGCGAAATTTGAATGCCGACGGAAATTGGACGTACTTCGGCATTTAGAGTTCGACATTCGACATTCTACATTTGGATTTCGACCTTCAGGACATCCCATGAGTTTTCTGTCCGGCTTTGAAAAGATCGTGCGGCCCGGCGAGCCGCTGGCGATGCATACCTGGTTCCAGTTGGGCGGTGCGGCCGAATATTTTGCCGAGCCCGAGACGGCCGACGAATTGATTTCCTTAGTCCGACGCTGCCACGACGAGGGCGTGGAAATTAGGATGCTCGGGCAGGGCTCGAATATCCTCGTGCGCGACGAGGGCGTGCCGGGCCTGGTGGTCCACCTCTCGGCGCCCGCGTTCTGCAATATCCGCATCGAGGGCCGTTCGTTGGCGGCCGGCGGCGGCGCGCTGTTGGGTCGCGTGGTCACCACCGCGGTGCATCAGGGTCTGGCCGGCCTGGAAACGCTGATTGGCATCCCCGGCACCGTCGGCGGCGCGCTGCATGGCAACGCCGGCACGCCCAGCAGCAACATCGGCCAATGGACGCTGCATGCCACGACCGTCGGCGCCAATGGCGATGTCAGCGAACGCACCGCCGACGAGCTGTCCTTTGGCTACCGACAAAGCAACCTCGACGATTTGATCGTGCTCGAAGCCCGCTGTGAGCTGGAGGAAGACGATCCTCGCCAACTCGCCCAGCGGATGCAGAAACATTGGATTATGAAGAAGGCCTCCCAGCCGTTGGGACACCAGAGCGCTGGCTGCGTCTTCAAAAATCCCCGCGGCAGCAGCGCCGGCGAGTTGATCGACCGCGCCGGATTGAAGGGCACGCGCATCGGCGGCGCGGTGGTGAGCGACCGCCACGCCAACTTCATCATCGCCGAGCCCGAATGCTCCAGTCAGGACGTGCTGCGGCTGATCGACTTGATCCGCGGGCAAGTCCACGACCGGATGGGCGTCGACTTGGAGTTGGAACTGGAAATCTGGTGAGATGAGCGCGGCCAAGAAGCAAGAGAAGAGCAGTTCCTGGGTGTCGGCCGTGCTCGGCAGTTTGGCGGCCCGGCAGATGGGGATCGTCTTGGCAGCCCTGCTATTGTTGTTCGGCGCGGCGCGACTGGCTTGGCTGAAGCATCGCGATATGATTCTGTCGGCGCCCGAATATCAGGTGGTGGCCGAGACGGTGGAGATCACGCCGCTGCCGCCGTGGATTCACAGCGACCTTCGTGGCGAGGTGTTTCGCGACGCCGCCCTGTACGGCCCGCTTTCCTTGATGGACGAGACGCTCAATGAACGGCTGGCGCGAGCCTTTGCCGCGCACCCGTGGGTGGCCAAAGTGCAACAGGTCCGCAAAAAGCATCCCGGCGCGAGCGATCCAGCGTCGGTGACCGTGGCGTTGGTCTATCGCCGGCCGGTCTGCATGGTCGAAGTGCCCGGCGGATTGCTGCCGGTGGACAGCGAAGGGGTGTTGTTGCCGAGTGGGGATTTTTCGCCGAGCGAGGCCGCCCGCTATCCGCGTGTGCAGGGCGTCGAACGCAGCCCGAACGGCTCGGCCGGCACGCGTTGGGGCGACGCGAAAGTTGTCGGCGCCGCGGAGATCGCCACGGTACTGGGGCCCGCCTGGGATTCGCTCAAATTGGCCCGCATCGTTCCCTTGCCCTCCGATCCGGCCATCCTCAGCAACATCGAATCGAATCGGCGGACGCTGGAGCCGTTCTTCGCGGTGTTCACTCGCGGCGGCACGCGGGTTCTCTGGGGCTATGCGCCCGGGGCCAATGCCTTGGGCGAAATCCCCCCCCAAGAAAAGGTCGCCCGCCTGCTCCGCTACGTCGAACGCCACGACTCGTTGGAAGGCCGCGACAATCGGCCGCAAGAAATCGATGTCCGCACCTTGCCGGCCTCGACCGGCCCGTGAGCTTCTTCCGGGCCGATGGGATGGTGCGATAATAGCCGGGAGCCAACGGCTCCCGGGAAGCGGATCGCACCCGGCGTTTGGTTCCGGAGGGCTGTCAGCCCCCGGCTATCTGGTCTATCTCGCGCCCCGCACCAGGCGAACGAAGTTGTTGATCCGCACCACGTCCCCTTGCGGACCGCGGCCGTGAGAAAAGCGTGACGGATCGCCCATTTTCGGATCGGTTCGCTGCGCACCGGCTCCGTGGACGTCGCGATAGGCATACTCCCCATCGCCGCCGGCCCCGCGCGCGTCGCGCGGCCGACCGCGCCCCTCCGGCCGATCGAACTCCGGTCGGCCGGGCTCCCGGGTTGGCCCACTTCGCGGCGGAACATGCCTCGGCATCCAGCCGGCCGCCCGGCCAAAGGCGATGTAATCGGCGTCATGACCGCCGCGGTGCCCGACGTGCGTCGTCGACGTCCAATAGTACGGCCAATCCGCCTGACTGTTCTCATTGGTGATCTTCGTGCACTCGAAGAGCGGGTCGATGGCGGCCGAGCCGGTTTTGTCGGGCGAGCGCGAGTAGTCGACGATGCTTTGCAGTTCCTTGACGTTGGGCAGCCGCCAGTCGTTGTGGCCCAAATAACGCTCGGCATTCTTCGCCTGGACCCAGGCCAGGGCTTCGGCCCAGTTCATCCCCTTGCCGCTATCGCGCTTGGTCCACATCAGCCCGGTCGCGCGATCGAGAATCGTGCCCTTCTTCGTGTCGCGAAAATCGTTCTTGCCGTAATTCGGGTTGCCGCGGACGCAAAGCACAAAGAAAGTCTTCTCGCGGCCGTCCGGCGTTTGCAGGCCGTAGCCCTTGATTCGCCCATCGGCGAAATTGACGCCGAACAACTGTTCGCGTCGCGTGCCGAGCGTGCCGACGTACTTGGTACTCGATGCCCATTGCGAATCAATGATCCGTTCGCCGCCGTCGACAAAGCCGTAGGAAAACTCGAAGTGGTCGGTGTTGATAAACGGCCGCGCGCCGCTGGTGCTTCGCATATCAGGCCCGCTAGGGTCGGTGCCACTCGCATCGAACAGCGAATAGAGTTCCTTGATCGACGGGAGCCGCCAATCGCCATAGCCGCCGAACTTCCTGCTATTCAATCTTGCCACGTGGCCCGCCATCTGATGCCAAGAGAGCTTGTCGTCGATTGTCAGCCGCCCGTCACCATTCGTATCCGGGCTGTGCTGCCAGGTCAGGCCCGTGTTGCGATCATCGACGGTCAGGCGGTCCTTGCTAAGGGTGTAATTGAAGGGGCGGCCAGGGAATTGGGCGTCTTGCCCGTAGAACGGTTGTCCCGGGCGGGGCGGCGAAATCTCGCCCCGATCGGAAAAACACTTTGTCTGGCCGGTCCCGACGATGGCGTAAGGCAATGGTGAATGATTTGCCGAGCTGGTGTTCTGGGCAAGCGAGTCCCCGACCACGAGCAAGCACACCGCAAGAAAAAGAATCGGTCGAGTCATCATTAGTTACACCATGATCAACTGACAGAGGATAAAGACCGTCAGCAGGATGATGAGCGATGGCCGATACCACGGCCGCCGCGGTTCACGACGGCGCACCGCTCCCAGCCAGGCGAGGATCGCCACGATTGACCGGGGGAAGCGAAACAGGCTATCAGTTCGTGCCCTTCGTGAATCACTTCTGCAGACAGTGCGAGAGCGAAGATCGAAGACCAGGAGAAGGGCCGGCCGGTTCATCCGAGTCACGCTTCTTTCGGGTTTCGTTGAAAAAGCCTTCTGCAAAAACTCGACATGGTTCGCTCATACGATCAGCATTTCAAGCATGATATACAGACAGAGAAGCACGGTAAGCGCCATCGAGGCAATCCGCTGCTGCTCGCCATGCCGGACGGCGAGGATCCAGCAGCCAAGCGCGGCAGCAACTAGGCTCCCAGCGATGGCAAAGTAAAGACGCGCAGATTCCAAAATGCTTTGAGCTTCCGCCGCAACTTCAGGGGTATTCGTCGTTCCAGCCGCGAAGGCCCGGGACATGGTGACCGCAATCTTACTTTCACTCGCTTTTTGAACGATCGCCCCGGACACAGCCAACAACATCAGCACCAGAGCGACGCGATAGAAGACGGGGCGAGGGAGATTTTTGCTCATGGCCTTGGTGCGCTCCTGTTTGGGCATTCAAGCCGCAGATGTGGGCAGCATATTGCAAGTCCTTTCGATTGTGAAAGCTATCGCGATCGATGAGCGGCTCACTTTGTCCGGGCATCCCGAATTGTAACTCTAGTTCCCGCTTGATCGACGTTGATCACGCACGAACCAATTACTTGGAGTTGGCTAACCATTTCTGTTCGAATGTGCCAGCTACATCGACCACTCACTTTCTTTTTCAGAACCACCGGATCACCGACGACTGTAGGAGCGACTGTCCCGTCGGTTTTTGCAAAATGCTTAAAAATAAATGTAAGAAGCTCGCCCAATTCCACGTTTGAGGCATCAACAATCATCTCGCCCTTCGAATTGCTTTCAATGCTGTAGCTGGAGGTTGTGACACCTTGCGTTGGTAGCGGAATCGGAAGCCCTATGGTTCCGGGTAGATCGCGATGCGGGACGCCGTTGTTCATGCCTGCGAGCAACAACAAGGCAGCCACTCCGTTGTGCGCGGCATGCACGGCGGTCGTTGACCAAAATGCCGTCGCCACCGAGCTTTTCCGCCAGCTAAGCCAGCAGTGCGACAGGACGAGGCCGCCGGTGAATCCAACCACGAACGCCCTTCCACCGATGGGCGCATGCAATAAGCCGAACAGGACGGCAGACAATAGGCACAGCAAGACCCAATCCTTCAAACCGCATTTCTTGAGTAACGAGATTGGTATCGCCTGTCCGAGAAGCGTCTCAACGGGCAAGATGAGAAACGCAATGACAATCAGGAGGATATTTCCCTGCTCAATTGGCAGGCTGGTTGATCCTCCGCCCAATATCCTCATCAATGGCAGCGAAAGGAGTTTCAACATGAACATCAGAAGAACCATCGTCGCCCCAAACGCGACCGGCGAGCGAAGTGCCCAGGACCTGCTCCCATCATTCATGGTCAACGTCCCCTCTTCCCGCCGACTCGATGCGTAGGTGCTCGAATCGAGCTATTTAACGTCCACTCGGCACTGGCCGCCGGCCACTCACTCCTTGCCCTCACCGATACTCCGTCGCCGGCAGGCCGCAGATCCGCTGCCGCCAATGGTCCAACTGCTCCTTGCTCAGACCGTTCTCGCGGACAATCTCCGTGGCCACCTGGTACTCCATGCCGGGCACGGTTACGCGGACCTGCAGCCGCCCGTTCGGCTTGTAGTGGAAGAGGACCTCGACGGGCGTCTTCGCTGGCAGATTTTGCGGCAATTCCTGCACCGAGCAGCGGCCAATCGGCGTGCAATCGTCGGCCGACGGGCTCTCCCCCTCGACAATCTGCACGCCCAGCGTCCGCTGCCCCGCCTTCCGCGTGCGGAAGGTCCGCCGACTGGTGACCGGCAACCGCGTGTTGCGGGGAATCAGGATGCCGTTGCGACGTCGTTGTGTCAACGGATCGAGACCGACGACGCCGAGACTGTGCGAATTGACGTTCTGGATTCGCAGGATGGTCGGCCGGCCCTGCTGCTGGGCGAGGATTATCGAGGCGTGCAGCGCCGCGCCGTGCGCGACCGCCTCATCGGCCGCCACCGAGTCGTCCGGTTCGTGTCCCGAGATCTCCTTGAGCATCGCCCGCACCATCGGCATCCGCGTCGAACCGCCGACTAACAACACGCGATCGATGTCGCTCCAATCGAGGCCGGCGGCCTTCAAGGCTTGGACGGTCGTGAACCGCGTCCGGTCCAACAGGTCTTGCGTGGCCTCTTCAAATTGTTGCCGGGTGACCTCCAGTCGGGCAGAAACGCCGCGATGGTCGCAGACAATGGCCGCCTTCTGCCGGGCGGAAAGCGTTCGCTTGGCGTCCTCACATTCGCGCCACAGCTTGCCAGCGGCCACCGGGTCTTCGCGTGGGTCGCAGCCATGCTGGCGGATGTATTGCTCGGCGGCCAGGTCCACGAGCCGCTGATCCCAATCGTAGCCGCCCAGTCGTACGTCGCCATCGGTCGACAGGGCCGTGAACTCGGTGCCGCGGATCTGCATTATGGTGACGTCAAACGTCCCGCCACCGAGGTCGTAGACCAGGATATGTTGCGGGGCATGCGTGCTTCCCTGCTGGTCGAGATAGCCCTGCTGAAAGCCGAACGCCACGGCCGCGGCAGTCGGCTCGTTGATGATGTCGAGTACCTCGAAGCCGGCCATATAGCCCGAGTCCTGGGTGGCCTTGCGGCGAACCTCGTCGAAATAGGCCGGCACGGTGATCACCACCTTGCTAAACGGGCCGATTTGCCGAACCGCATCGAGTCGCAGCTTGTGCAACACGAAGGCTTCGATGACTTCCGGCGGATAGCGCTGGCCGTCGAACGTTTTGTGGTACTCGCGATGGCCCACATCGCGCTTCGAGCACTCGGCGACGTGATCGGCCTCGGTCGACAGGGCCTTCAGGGCTTCCTTGCCTACCACCACCTCGCTGCCATCGAACAACACGGCGCTCGGCGTGAGCAAATCCCCTTCGCCGTTGACGACGGTTACCGGTCGGCCGCGCTCGTCAATCCGTGCGAGTACGGAAAAGGTGGTGCCGAGATCGATGCCGATGGCCGGGATGGGCGGTCGTGACATGTTTTGTTATCGATAAGGCGTTTGCCGTCTCACCAGGGCCACGGAAAGCTGTCGGGACGCATGTACGACAAGAGCAGGTAACCGAGCAACAGGCCGAGCAAGGCGGCGACTGTGTGTCCAATTAAATTGACCATCCACCGCGGCACCGGGCTGCCCGAGTCGTTTTGATTCTTGCCTGGAAACGCGATCTTTGCCGCCTCGCCCACGAGATCGTCACCCGGCGGTGATTCTTCGTCCGTAGTGTGGCCAGACTCTTCGCTCGAAGGGCGGGCATCGCCGGCCGTCGACGCAAAATGAGTAACCGAAGGCTGGGCACCGCCCGCCGAATTCCGCGAAGCCCCAGCCTCGCCCATCGGAGCCACGGCCTCGCCCATCTCGTTGTCCTGCGCATCGCGAGGAGCTTTGTTTGCCCCGCCTTGGCCATCCGACATTTCCATCACCTCTTGAACCATCTCTTCGAAGGCGTCGAAACCGGCCGCCGCCGCGATGGGTTTCTTCCAGCGGTCGATGCCGGCGTTCGATAGCCCCACGGCCCGCTCGATGTCGAGCGTTGTGCTTTGGTCGGTACCGGGCACGATTGCCTTGACCGTCAAGCGACCATTGGCGGCGTATTCGAACGTTACTTCCACGGGCCAGTTTTTCGGCAGCCCGGCAGGCAAGTTGCGGATCACCGTGCGGCCGATGGTTGTGCATTCGCTGGGGGCTCGGCTCTCGCCTTCGAGCACCTGCAGCACGATCGACGGTTGGTTTTCCATCTTGGTGACGAACCGCTCGGTCACCTTCGTCGGCAGCGGCGTGTTGCGGGGGATCAAGACGGCATTGGTCTTCCGCATCGTGTCCTGCTCGATGCCCTCGACCCCCAGGCTATGCGAATTGACGTTGGTGATCGAGAAATTGGCGTGACTTGCCGCGCCCGACTCCTTGGCCAGCAAATAGGCCGCGTAGAGGGCGGCCCCACGAGCGACCGCCTCATCGGGATTCACCGAATGGTCCGGCTCGATCCCGCTAAGCTTTCGCAGCATGGCCGCCACCATCGGCATCCGCGTCGAGCCGCCCACCAGCAGCACGCGGTTGACGTCTTTCCATGCCAGTCGCGCGGCGGTCAGCAATTGCCGGGTGGTCGAGGCCGTCCGCTCGAGCAAATCGGCCGTCATCTCCTCGAACTGCTCGCGGGTGACGGGGATCTCCATCGCTTGGCCACCGATTTCCACCCGCACCATCGCCCGGCTGCGGGCGCTAAGGGTGTGCTTGGCGTCGATCGCGGCGGCCAGCGCTCGATTCATGGCGACCGGATCCTTCCGCGGGTCCAGCCGGTGTACCTTGCGAAAACGCTCGGCCACATGTTCCAACAGTCGCATGTCCCAGTCGTGGCCGCCGAGTTGCACGTCGCCGTCGGTCGCTAAAGTCTCGATCTTGCCGGGCGCCAGCCGCAACAGTGTGATGTCGAAGGTGCCGCCGCCCAAATCGTAGACCAGCAGCGTCATCGGCTCTTTGGCAGAATCGCCGGGCGTGAGGTAGCCCAAGCGTTCGCCGAAGGCCAGCGCCGCGGCGGTCGGTTCGTTGACGATGTCCAACACCTTGAGGCCGGCCATCTCGCCGGCGTCGGCCGTCCCCTTGCGCCGCGGTTCGTCAAAATAGGCCGGCACGGTAATCACCACTCGCCCGACCTCGCCCAGTTCGCGAACCAGATCACCCTTCAGCTTCCGCAAGATGCAGGCCTGGAGAACTTCGGGCGGAAACTTCTCACCATGGATTGGCCGCGAGTAATAGGGCAACCCCATGTCCCGCTTGACCCACTCGGCCACCAAGTCGGGCTGCACGATCGTGGCGTTGCGGGCCTCGCGCCCTACCACCAATTCCGCCTCAGAGAACAGGACAATGCTCGGCGTCAGCAAATCGCCTTCGCTATTGCGAACGATCTCGGTATGGCCGGCGTCGTCGACCCAGGCAGCGGCCGAAAACGTAGTGCCAAGGTCAATGCCGATCGGACGTTCGCGGATCATGGATGCGGTGGGAGGAAAGTCTTCTTTGTCTACGATCTGGGGGCGTTGCGGCGAATGTCCGCCCAGCGGAACAGCCCCCGTTTGGCCATATCCGCACAACCTCCTAGTTTAGTTGAGCCCTGCCGAAGCGACAAGTTCCAGGAGGCGTGGGAACGGAGCGGTGGCGTTCTGCTCGTTTCTTGATACTCAGCCAAATAATGTCGGATGTTTTGAGCGAAAGGCTGCTGTTTAATGACCTTCAGATTAGTAATGCAACAAGGGCGACCAGCGGGAGCCCGGTTTCCTGGTGGAATCGTGACGCGACCGTTGAATTACTTTGCTGACTACCAAAAGCGGTCGACGGCACGTCGGCCCAAGCAACCGCCGCCATCCCGTTCGGCTTAGATCGCGGTGTTTGCCGACGAACCATGAACGTTGGCACGTCGGCATCAAGAATCCTTCCCCTCGCTCGCCCCAGCCGTTATATTCGCTGAAAAATCGCTATCCTCTTTTGTCCAGGACGGCAGACATGAATTCCAAACAACGGGTCTATGCAGCCTTGCGGCGGGAGCCGACCGACCGGATCCCTATCTTCATGTGGTTTCATCCGGAAACCCGTCTGCTGTTGGCCCAGTTGTTCGAGGTTTCGCCGGATCAACTCGACGTCGTGCTCGGCAACGACATGAAGATGACCTGGGTCAACAACAACTACTGCATGGAAGGCGTTGTCCACCAGCACGAGGGCCAATGGCACGTCGATCCCTGGGGCATCAAGTGGGTCAAAGAGGGACCCTACAACCAGATCGACTACTTTCCCTTGGCCGATAAACCCGTCGAGGCCCTGCGCGACTACCGGTTTCCCGTCGAGTGCCAAGAGGACTTGCTGGCCAAAATGAAACCAGTCGCAGACCACGCCGACGACTACTTCATCGGCTGCGATATCTCACCGAACGTCTTTGAAATGTACTGGCGGCTCCGCGGCATGGAGCAGACGATGACCGACATGGCGGCCGAACCCGATGCGGCTTACGAACTGCTCGGCCGCTGCGCCGACTTCGGTATCGAGTTGGGCAACAAGGCCTGTGAGCGCTTCCGGCTCGATTGCCTCTGGACCGGCGACGACGTGGCCAGCCAGCGCTCGCTGATGATGAGCCCCGCGATGTGGCGGCGGTTGATCAAGCCGCACCTGAAGCGGGCCTTCGACGTGGGAAGATGCCGAGGACTTGCCGTGGCCTACCACTGCTGTGGCTCGCTGCGGCCAATCATTCCCGACTTGATCGAAATGGGGCTCGATATCCTCAATCCGATCCAGTGCAATTGCACGGGCATGGATGCGGCCGAACTGAAGCGAGATTTCGGCGACCGACTCACCTTCATGGGCGGCGTCGACACGCAGGAATTGCTGCCCAACGCCACGGCCGACGAGGTTCGCCGGGCAACGCGAACGCTGATTGATACCATGACCAGCGACGGCGGCGGCTATATCCTCGCCGCCTCGCACACGATCCCGCCGGAAGCGCCGCTAGATAACATTTTCGCGATGTATGAAGAGGCCGGCGTCACCCGCCAAGAGGCTTTTGATCGGGCGGCCGACCTTCGAGCGCGGCGAACGCCCGGCTAGGCTTTTGCTTTTCTCAGGCCCGCCGCAAGGGTATACTGGAATCGCCGAGTGAGCGGGTGGTTGCGCGATTGATCTGCGGTATTTCTCGCCCCCGGCACTCGCCTTGCAAGCCAATCGGCGGAAGGTCGTCGCTCAAGTGCGTCGATCACCGCCGCGAGAAAGAAAATGACCACAGCACCCTCGATTACCACTGCCGACGAACTTCTCCGCCATGCGAGCCGGCTGGGTCGGTGCGAATTGATCCGCGGGGAATTGATGATGATGTCGCCGGCCGGGGCCGAACATGGCGTGATTGCGCAAAGAATTGGCAGCCGTCTGCTCAATTTCGTGGAATCGCACGGGCTGGGCCTGGTCTTCGGCGCCGAAACCGGTTTTCGCATCGGCAGCAATCCGGATACGGTTCGTGCCCCGGACGCCGCCTTCGTCCGCCGTGAACGGATCGGTCGGACGGTACCCAAGGGTTTCTTCCTCGGAGCCCCGGACCTCGCCGTCGAGGTCCTTTCGCCCGACGACCGGCCCGGCGAGGTGCAGGCGAAGGTCCAGGACTGGCTGGTCGCCGGTGCAATGGTGGTTTGGGTGATCGACCCGCGACCGCAGACCCTGAGCGTCTACCAAGGCGGTGAAGCGGTGACCATCCTGCACCGCGACGAAACGGTCTCCGGCGGCGACGTGCTGCCCGGACTAGAAATTGCAGTAGCTGACTTGTTCCCGTTTTGATTTCACTGCGGCTCACGCCCCGAATCCACCCGACCGGTCCGCCTTATGCCCTTTTTCTTCGAACAATCGGCCCAAGAGATTGCCGACTGGTTTCTCGAACAGTCGTTGGCGGCCTATCGCGCCGGCCAAGTCTGGAAATGGCTCTACCAGAAACGGGCGACACGCTTCGCCGAAATGACCGATTTGCCCGGTGTCTTGCGGCAGCAATTGGCCGAGGCCTTCCAGATCTGGTCGACCGAGATGCTGACGCGTCGCCAAGCCGAAGACGGTTCCGAAAAACTGCTGCTTGGCCTCCGCGACGGCGAACGGATCGAGTGCGTGCTGCTGCGCGACGATAAGGAGCACTGCACTGCCTGCATCAGTTCCCAAGTTGGCTGCGCGATGCGTTGCGCGTTTTGCGCTACGGGAATCGACGGCGTGGTCCGCAATCTAACCGCCGGTGAAATGATCGAGCAATTGCTGCGGTTGCAGCTTCTGCTGGAGCCCACCGAACGGCTCAGCCACGTGGTGGTCATGGGGATGGGCGAGCCGCTGCTGAATCTCGATTCGGTGTTGGCCGGGCTGTCGCTGGCATCGACCCGAGACGGTCTCGGCATCAGTGCCCGCCGCGTCACGATCTCGACAGTCGGCATACCCAAGGGAATCCGCCAACTGGCCGAAATGAATTGCCAGTACCACTTGGCCGTGTCGCTCCATGCCGCCCGTGATGAACTGCGAAACGAGATTGTGCCGAGCAATCAGGGCATCGGCGTCCAAGCTATTCTCGCCGCCGCGGACGAGTATTTTGAGAAGACCGGACGGCGCGTGACGTTCGAATACGTGCTGTTGTCGCAGGTCAATGACCGGCCCGAACACGCCGATCAACTCGTCAAGCTGCTACGCGGACGACCGGCGCTGGTGAACCTGATTCCCTACAATCCGGTGCCCGGGCTCCCCTTTCGCACCCCGTCTTCGACGGCGACCGCCCATTTCCATCAGATCCTGACCAACGGCGGCATCAACGTGGCCATTCGTCATCGCAAGGGGGACCGCATCGGCGCTGCCTGCGGGCAATTGCGTCGCAACAGCGATCCAGCGGCTGCCAGTTAGACCACACTGCACGACCGGACAGCGCCGTTTCGCTTATCCTCGGCCCGCGCGCTTCCGCAGTGCTGCCAACGCCAGCGCCGCGCAGGCCAACAGCACCAGCGTCGACGGCTCGGGGGCGGAGATTGGGGTGCCGGTTGACCAGGATCCGCTCGGGTCGACGGCGTAGTCACCATCGCCCTGCACGATTGCCCAGGCGTGGCCCAACCCGGTGTCGCTGGTCATCGGGTCGACGCCCCAACTGCCCCGCAGTTCGGCGAGGCTGTAGGACGAATTCGCGGCCAGGAAGTCGTCGAGCGATTGCAGCACGCCAAGTTCGGCTTCGGGCCCTTGCAGCGTGAGCGACGAGGCATTTACCCACTGATTATGAAAGGCGTCAAACTTCGCCAAGTAGAGATCCGGAAACTCGTTGGCCACCGTCCCGTTGATTGGTCCATCCAGCGCCAGATTGATGCGATTGTCGAAGGACATCTGCAAGGCGTAGGTAGCGGTCATGCCGAGTCCAAAGATGCGGACCACGTCGCTAACCAGCCAGCCGTTGTCCGGCAGAGTCGAATTGGCGGCGCCCGGATAATGAGCTTCGCCGAGCGTTCGGCTGCGCCACTGCATCGAAACAACCTGTCCTGCCGATACGGGCATGCTATCGACAATCTCCGCTTCGCTTCCCACCACGCCGTAAAGGCCGCTCAACGAGCCCGGCAGGATCACCGATGAAGCCGGGGTCGGATTGGCCGCTAACGTATTCGTCGGGTTCACCTTGGACGACAAATGCTGCAAGCGCCGGTTCACCTCCTGCCCCTTGAGCAGCGTAGCGCCGGTGAAGGAACCGGCCCGCGTGCCGACCTTCGCGAGGCCGACGTTCACCGTATATTGCACGGGAAGTGCCCGGTAGGCGGTCGAATCACCCACCTCGGCCGCTTCGGCCGTAACCACCGGCAGGCTGCCACGAACCGTGGCGGCGCCGTAATCGGCAAAGGTGCCGGACACGGGCACCGCAATCTTACCGCCCTGATCGACCAGCGTTTCACCGACCGTCGTCTGGCCAAGTTGTACACTGCCAGGCGCAACAGTCACCGCCGTGGCATGGGCGAGGTCGGGATTCCTGTTCGTGCTGGTGACGCAGAAATTGCCCGAAACCGTGGCGCCGCGCAGCACGTTGCCGAAGTTGATTCGACTGGTCATGGTGCGCAGTTTTCGTGGTTCGACCACATTCACGTCGTAGGAAAGCACGGCCGACTGGACCGTCGCGCCCACCGAACTGTCTTCGCCGTCCGACAAAAGCGGCGACCGCACGGTGGTTCCCGCCACCGAAGCTTGGCGGCCCAAATCGACGCTGCCGGCATAGTGCCCGGTCGTGGAAAAGGTCATGGACACGTTGGCCGTCTGATCGACATTGTCGAACCGCGCTAGCAACCCGCCGCCGGGCTGGGTGTTGGCATAGGCCACGCTCAACGCCCCCTGCATGATCTTGCCAGTCGCATTCGTGGTGACGCGGGTGGCGACGTCATCGCCATCCACGGCCGGATTGCCGCCGCTGCGCACGGTGGTAGCCCGCGGCAAACGGACGACCGCTCGGGCAGGCGTTGCCGAACTGCCAACTGCCGCGACGTTCAACGTCCGGTTGGCCACCACGGCGCCGGTGACCGCCAACGCATGGTTGCCCGGATCGCTCGGGTCGCTGAGGTTGTCTAGCGACACCGAGCCCGACCTTGGTCCGGTAGTCGCCGTGTCCACCCAGCCCATCGCCAGCGGCACGTCCGTGACGGCGGCCGGAGCGACGGTTCCCGAAGTAGCGGATACGGCGACGTTGGAGCTCGTGAGGAGGTAGTTGGTCGGCGTATTGCCAGGCTCGACGATCGATATCGCCGCGGCGCCCGTGTTGCTGGGGGCCCCCTGGAGGACGCGAAGGGTTGCAGACGATGGCAGGGCCAGCGAGGCGTACGGGCGGTCGATCGGAGTGAGCATGTAGCCGCTCCATTGACGCGACGGACTGTACCCCAGGCCGACGATCGCGCCCGAGTCGTTGATCGCCCCGGCGTACTTCAAATACCAGGTCGAGGCCGGATCGATGACGCTGTTCAGGTCGATCATCGTGCCATCGCCGTAGACAAAAGCGTGGTAGGCGGTGCTCGTGGCAGTTTGCGAATAGCCGACGATTTGGCCCTGGTTGTTGAGCCCCATGCTATAGCTCGTTGCGCCGCCAAGAGTGCCGAGGTCCGACATCACGCCGTCGGCATAGGCGAAGGCGCGATCGAGATTCTGGGCATTGCGCGAGTTGCCCACGATCAGGCCGTTGTCATTGATGGCCAGGGCCGAACTCGAAACCCCGCCCAAGGTGCCCAATCCGGTCATCACTCCGCTGTCGTAGACAAAGGCATGTGGCTGGGCCGTGTTGGTATAGGAAAAACCCACGACCTTGCCGCTGCTGTTGATGTCGCGGGCTCTGCTCTGCGTGTCGCCCGCCAAGGCGCCAAGCGATGTCATCGTGCCGCCGCTGTAGAGGAAGGCAAGCGTATTGGAGTTGGCGTCCTTCGAAGTGCCGGCCACTTGGCCGGCGTCGTTTATCGCCCGGCCATAGCTGGCCACTCCGCCCGGCAGCGTGCCGAGCGTGGTCACTCCACCGGCGTCATGGACAAATGCTCGATAGGCTCCGTCGACGCTCGAATAGTAGGAGCCGGTGACTTGGCCGAGATTGTTGACTTGTCGCGCCAGGCTGGAGGTTGCCGGCAACCCGGAAAGCAGTGAGGCAGCGCCGCCTTCGTAGAGGAAGGCCCGGCTGCTCGAGCGATAGTCGGTTGTATAACCGACGATCTGGCCGCTGTTGTTGATATCCCACGGCCGCACCAGCAGGCCGTCGGCGGCGCCCAGGTCGGTCACCTTGTAGTAGGTTACCGCCGGGAGGGAACTGGGAAACAGCAGTAGAAGCGCGCAGGCACAAGCGGCAGCGGTCGTACGCGTCCCCATATTCCGTCTCCTCAAACAAGGCCCGGCACTCCGTGTTGACGAAAAGATCCCCTTGCCGGGCGGCTTGAGTCCATTCTACTTCGGCCGCTTTTTTGAACGCAAACAATTTGTCTGGGGGGCAGGGAAAATTGGCCGCTTTCTGTGGAAAACCGCGGCGGGGCAATCTTTTTTCGCCGTTTTCGATGTCGCGCCGAATGCCACGGCAAAGACGCATGCGGTTTCGGCCGCGCCGCGGGGCGGCCCAAAGGGCTTGGGCAAGATAGCCCAGAATTGCCCGGCAGCGGCTACCCGGAGTGAGAACTACGCGTCTTCCTCGCTCGACTGCAGCCAGCGACGCCAGTGGGCAAAATCCTCCAGGCAGATCAGTAGCCCCCGCGCAACGCTGGTAAGCGGCTCGGCGGCAATCCGCACCGGCAGTCCCGTCTGCTCGTTGATGTAGCGATCGATTCGCCGCAGCACCGCCCCACCGCCGCAAAGCACCAGGCCGTTGTCGACCAGGTCCGCCGCCAAATCCGGGCTGCAATGATCCAGCGTCGCCTTGATCGCCTCGAGAATCTCCTGCAGCGGGTCGGCCAGCGCCTGGCGAATCTCGTCGCTGGTGACGGTGGCCTTCCGGGGCAGGCCACTGACCGTATCGACGCCGCTAAGCTCCACCGCCCGCTCTTCTTCCAATGGATAGGCGCTGCCAATGTCCAGTTTCAGGCGTTCGGCCGCCGGCAACCCGATCCGCAGGCAGTAATGACGCCGCAAGTAGTCGACAATGGCCTGGTCCATGCGGTCGCCGCCGGTGCGGACCGATTGCCAAGCCACCGTCTCGCCCAGGCTCAGCACGGCCACTTCCGTGGTGCCGCCGCCGATGTCGCAGACCATGTTGGCCACCGGTTCGGTGATCGGCAACCCCACGCCGACGGCCGCCGCCTTGGCCTCAGGCAGGATCCATACCTCGCCGGCGCCGGCCCGCTGGACGCTGTTGAATACCGCCCGCTTCTCCACCGGCGTGATGCAGCCGGGCACGCCCACCAAGACGCGCGGCCGCAACTGCCAGCCCGGCCGCCGCGCCTTTTGCAGCAGGTAGCGGAGCATGGCCTCGCACAGTTCGAAATCGGCGATCACCCCATTCTTGAGCGGTCGAACGACGGCGATCGTGTCGGGCGTGCGACCTTCCATCTGCTTGGCCAGATGGCCTACGGCACAGCCGCCGGAGAGAATCTTGCCGGTGCCCTGCTGCACGGCCACCACCGACGGCTCGTTGAGCACCAGACCTTCGCCCACCAAACCAAGAACCGTGTTGGCCGTGCCGAGATCAACGGCCACGTCGGAGCGAAAGCGTTGAAAAAGGTTTTGGAGCATCCGTGCTCAACGGGGTACGAAGGACTCGTGAGGAACGAAGACCTCAGTTCACGCAATCGTCACTCGGAGCGAAGCGAAGAATCTTGCCGGCGCGAGCGAATCGGCTCCATGGCAGGAAATCGTTGCCGCCGGCGATGCGAATGCGTCCACGGCCTCTGCCGCAGGAACGTGCATCGTCACGGCCGGCCCACCCTTCGCCTTGAAATCGTAGGCGTTCAGCTCCAGGTACATGAACACAATGCCCACTATGATCGCCAACAGGGCAATTACTAGCAAGACGGTGTACAGGTCGGGCTGCGGCTTGCGATAGACCACGCCCGGGGCCCGCCCCGCGGCAGCCGGCTCGGCAGTTTTACTCGATTTTCGTCGCAACACGGTCACCCTGCATCACATGGCTGTTTTGAAACTTCGGATCGATCTTGCAGACCGACTTATCGGGAGCCGTCTTCACCACCTCGATGCGGCCCACATAGGTGCTCACGCCGGCGTTGGTGCGGTAGACTTCGAGTTGATGGCCCGGGCGGAGGCCGGCATCCGAGCCCAGCGAAATCTCGACCATTTGGTTGCCCGGCGTCGCGGTCACGAGGCCCTCAAGCCGCGGCGGGTTCTTCTCGGCCGCATTGACATCCACGCCTGCCCGCTGCATCGCCGCCCGCGCCTTGGCCAGGTCCTTGGTGATGTCTTCCATCCGCTTCCGCAGTTGTTCCTTGTCGTTGACCGCTTGATGCAACTCGTCGGTCAGGCGAACCACTTCCTTGAAGTGGGCATCGCGATCTTTCTCAGCTTGCAGCTTCTCAGTGCGCAGGCCATCGAGTTCCTTGCGGAAGTCCATCGCGGACTTCTGCGTGGCGTTCATCGCCGCCACGGCCTCGCGCTGTTCTTTCTCGAGCGAGGCCAGGCGCGTCTCCAACCCCTTGCGCTCTTCTTGCAGCACCGTCAGCTCGCTCCGCAACTTGGCCGCCGCCTGAATCTGCTCGGCGACCATCGCGTCCCGCTCCTTGGTCAGGTCATCGAGCCGTTTCTTCAGCTCTTCGTTGGCGGTCTGCTCCTTCTTCAGTTGCGGATCCTTCTCCTTGATGACCACCTCGCGCCAGTTCTTGTGCGTGGCATAGACCGACACGGCAAAGGCCATGAAGACCAAGCTCAGGACGAAAAGAGCAACGGTGAGAATTTTGCCGACTAGGCTCATGCTATTGACTCTCAAATTAGTAATACAACAAGGGCGCGGGTAACGACCGAAAGTTGGTCGCGGGAGCCCGATTTCGCGGTGGAATCGTGAGCCGGCCCTTGCATTATTTGCTGAATACCGATAAACCTGCGTGAAGTTAGGGAGGGAGCGCAACGGGACCGCTGCCCGCATTGCCGTCCTACAAGTATAACTTCGCCTAAATCCTCGCGTCAACCAAACCGCCGCAATCTAAGGGAGATAGGGCATCTGCATCGCAGTTCTTCAAGCCGTAGTCCCCCCTGCCGCCCCGCTTTGCCGCCATAATCCCACCATGCTGAACAAAAGGTAGGGTGGGTCGAGCAAATCGAATTTCCGGTGAGGCGGCGCTTGCCGCTCCTCACGGCACTCTGCCCTGGCCGTTGATCCTTGGTTGCTCGGTTTGCGAGCCCCACCAAGATCTCGCTGGCCTCGACTCGCCCTACGGCGTGCCGCCACTTTTTCGCCGCCATAATCCCGCCAGGCCGAACAGCCCGCACCCGGCCAGGCAGATCCCCGAAAACCAATCGCCGTGCCGGAGGTACCAGCTCTGACGGTCGTCGATCTCCGGACGGGCGACGATCGTGCCCGCCGCTCGCCGCGGCCCTTTTTCCACGATTCGGCCGTTGCCGTCGATCCAGGCCGAGAAACCGGTGTTCGCTGCGATCAACAGCGGTTTGCGGCATTCGACCGCCCGAAACACCCCGCACACCAAGTGCATGTCCAATTCGCTGGACCCCCAGAACCAGCCGTCATTGGTCAGGTTGACGAGAATGTCCGGCTCCTGTCCCGCGGCAGCCAGGGCGTTGACCTGCCCGCGGATCACGTGCGATAGGACCGTTTCATAGCAGATGTTCGGGGCCACGCGGACGTGGCCGATGGGGAAAGCCACCGGTCGCTCGCCCGGCCGAGCGCTGGTCGGAAGCGGCGTCAGGGCCTGGAGCCAGGGAAAGTGGTCGGCCAGCGGCACGTATTCGCCGAACATCACCAGGTGCATCTTATCGTAGCGGCCCAACCTTTGCCCCTCGCGTCCCACGTACATCGCCGCGTTGAACGCTCGCTCGCCCTCCCGACAGAAGTGATGGGCATCGACGCCGACGAGGATCGGCACGCCAAGCAACCGGGCGGTTTCGGCCAAGGTCGAGCGATCGTGCTGCTGGAACTGCCGCAACCACTGGCGGAACTCCTCCTCGCTGCCGGGGTACGCCGCCGGCTTCTTAGCGTCGCTGTCAAAAGTGATCAACGGCTCGCCGAACATCGACTCCGGCCAGACGACCAGATCGAGATTCTTGTTCTTCGCCACGGCCGCCCGCGACAGCTCGTAGTACTCGCGAAACATCCGCTCCCGCATTCTGGGATCGTATTGCATGGTGACGTCAATCGAGCCCTGGATGAGCGCCATCTGCGGACCGGGCTTCGAGGCAGTCCCGGCCATGCGAAAATGCCCGTAAAACAGGGCTGCGGCGATTAAAATGGCTGCCGGCAAAGGCGGCCAAAAAACTCGCCGCTGACCATCGCAGGGGAGCATCCGCGCGATCGCCGCGGCGGCAAAAATCAGCAGAAAGGTCACGCCGTACTCGCCCGCCAGGTCGCTGACCTGGATCAAACCCAACCAACGGTGCTGAGTATGGGCAATGCTGGCCATCGACATCCCGGTCAGCACGTGCGCCCGAGCGAGTTCCAAGCCGGTCCATACCATCGGCGCTGCGAGCATTACCGGAATCGAGAGCCGATGTGCGGCCACTCGCGACAGACCCACGAACAACGGCAGGTAGCAGGCAAAGTACGCGGACAGCGCGATCCAGCCGAAGCTAGTGGCCCAATGCGGTAGCCGCAGCCAATGCAAGGCGCCAAGCCAAAAGGCGAACCCGGCCAACCAGAGGATTGTGTAAGGCCGGCGATCATCGAGCGTCTGGCGGCGAATCAATACGATCCACGGCACCGGCGCGATCCACGCCAGCGGCCAAAGATCCAGCGACGGAAGCGATGCCCAGAGCAACCCGGCGCCGAGAAACGCCAACCCGCGAAGGCCGTACATCCATCTAAACAATCAAACTCTCCTGTTATTTATCCACGAAGAGCACGAAGGACACGAATCGCACGAGCGGTGACATGGTGCACTGTATTTCTGCGATTTGCCGCGGACGCTCTTGCCTTTGCTTACGTTGAGTATGACGATGCGATCTTAGTAAACAAGTCGCTTCCACTCCAGTTTCCCGTGGCTTCCGAAGTTCAGCAGTAGGCCGACTCGAATTTGGCTTGCCTTCAAATAATTAATTACCTGCGACTCTTCAACGCCGGAAAGGGCATGCAGGGCTTTCAGTTCGACGATGATCTGGCGGTAACATACAAAGTCGGCCACGTATTGTTTGGCCAGATTCTTGCCCTTGTAGAGGATTGGCAAGGCAACCTGTGCGACAAAGGGAATTCTTCGCTCCGCCAGTTCGATCTGCATAGCTTCCTGGTAGACGGCTTCGAGAAAACCCGTCCCCAGTTCCCGGTGGACTTCCATGGCCGCCCCCACAATCCGATATGCCTAGTCTTTCAGCAGAAGGTCCACCGCGACATCCCTTTCGTGCCCTTCGTGTGCTTCGTGGATGTCTCAGCCTTTGATCGTCAGGAACTTCTTCAGCATGCTCGTGCCACCGTCGGTCAAAAAGCTTTCGGGGTGGAACTGTACGCCGAACAGCGGATAGCTGCGGTGGCGGATGCCCATGATCTCCCGGCTGCCGTCCGGATCGTTGCTCCAGGCGGTGACTTCAAACTCGGCCGGCAGCGTGTCGGGCTTGATCACCAGGCTGTGATAGCGCGTGGCCGTGAAGGGACTCGGCAGGCCCTCGTACAGATCGCTGCCATTGTGGTAAATGTCGTCGGTCTTGCCGTGCATGAGCCGGTGGGCGCGGACGATCGTGGCGCCGAAGGCCTGGCCGATCGACTGATGCCCTAGGCACACGCCCAGCAGCGGAATCCGTCCGGCAAAGCGTTTGACACAGGCGACCGAGATGCCGGCCTCGTCGGGCGTGCAGGGACCGGGCGAGATGATCAGGTGCGATGGCCGGCGGGCGTCGATTTCGTCCAAGCTGATCTTGTCGTTGCGATGCACCTCCAGATCGAGCGCGTCGTCGATCTCCCCCAACCGCTGGACGAGGTTATAGGTGAACGAGTCGTAGTTGTCGATCAGCAGAATCATGGCACTCTCCGGGGATCAGGGGCACCGTTTCAATCTACCCGGCCCATCCTCGAATGGCCAGGGCGGGTAGTCCGGCCTCGGCGGCTGTGATAGACTGCCCTTGCCGCGCTCGGTGCCCAATTTCGCCCGCTTCGCCGGCATTTCGACAGGCTTTGCCGTGGCCCTCAGTGAATCCTCCGTCCGCCGCTACGCCATCGATCCGGACGTCCGGCTGATGCTGGAAGTCCGTGACGACAGCGCGGCCGCCTTCGAGGAACTGGTGACCCGCTATCAGGGCCGCCTCCTGACCGTCCTCCAACATCTGGTCGGCAACCGCGAGCAGGCCGAGGACCTCGCCCAGGACGTCTTTCTCCGCGTCTACCGGGCCCGCAAACGCTACGAGCCGGGGGCCAAGTTCTCCACCTGGCTGTTTACCATTGCCAACCGCGCCGCGATCAACGCTTTGCGGGACCGCTGCCGGCGGCCCGAAATCAACCTGCGGCCCAGTGACAGTGGACCGATGGGGCCCCGCCCCCTGGATACGATGCTGCAAGCCAGCAGTGGGCAGATGCCCGCGCGGCAGTTGGACAAGGCCGAAATGCGGGACATTGTCCGAATGTCGTTAGAGGCCTTGGGGGAACGGCAGCGGATGGCGGTGCTATTGAGCAAATTCGAGGGAATGAGCTATCTCGAAATCGCCGACGTGATGGAGATTTCGGTGCCAGCGGTGAAATCGCTGCTGTCGCGGGCGCGGGAGCATCTGCGCGAGGTGCTGCAACCGTACTTGGACCACGGCGCCAGTCCCACCCTGAACTTGGAGGCCGACGATGAGTAAGGACTCCTCCAAGAGAGATCTTTCGCTCGACGAGCAGTTGGTCGCTTATCTCGATGGCGAATTGGACCCGGAGGGCCGCCGTCACATCGAATCTCTCCTGGCCTCCGATCCCAAGGTCCGCCGCCGCCTGCAATCTCTCGAGCAGACCTGGGACCTGTTAGACGAGTTGGAAGCGGCGCCGGCCAGCGAGCCGCTCACGCGGACCACGTTGGAAATGGTGGCGCTGGCGGCCAGCAACGATGCCCAGCAGGCGGTGCAGCGGCGGCGGTCGCGACGTTGGCAAATCCTCGCCGCCCTGATCGCGGCCGCCGCTATCGGCTATTGCGGCGTGGCCTGGTTGACGCCCGATCCGAATTACCAATTGGTGCGAGACCTGCCAATCCTGCAGCGCCTCGACGAGTACCGCCAGGTGGAGAACATCGATTTCCTGCGGCAGTTGCGCGATCAAGGTCTCTTTCTGACCCCTCGCAACGATTCAGTTGCCGACTCTCCCAGGGCTGGAAGCGTTGAAGCAGATCGCTCGCCGCAGGCTCTGAAGGGAATGATCAGCCAGATGCCCGTCGCCGACAAGGAACGGTTGTTGCGATTCTACGACCGGTTCTCGCGGCTTTCGGAGGAGGAGCAGCAGCGGTTGCGACAATTGCACGCGGCCCTGCAGCATGACCCCGATGCGGCGACGCTGCAGCGGGTGATGGAAAACTATTACGACTGGCTGCAGACGCTCTCGGCGTACCGGCGGGCGGAACTGTTGGACTTGAAGCCGAAAGATCGCCTCGCTGCCGTGGAAAAACGCTGGCAGAGCGAGCGGCGGCGCGACGGCGACCGACGCTTGAGTGACAAGGAAAACGAGGCATTGTTGGCGTTCTTGCAGGAATTTGCCGCCCGACACGAGAGCGAATTCCTTGCCGCGCAAAGCGATCCCAAGCAGCGGGCCAGATTGGCCAACCTCGGCCCCGGGCTTCGTCACTTGGCCTTCTTCCGCGAGGTCTGGCAGCCCTGGATGGCGGCCGGGGGCAAGACCCCGCCGCCGATGATGACCGAGGCCGACTGGGGACGCCTGAAAGCCGCCTTGAGTCCCAGCATGCGGGAAAAACTGGAAAAGATGCCCGCCGCCGAACAGTGGCGCAGCCTGGCCGACTGGCTGCGGATGGCGGTCCAGCAGCGGGCCTTCACACGCGGCCCGCGCAGCCACACGCTCGACGAGGATCAACGGTTGCTCGAGTTTTTTGAGCACGGCCTCAGCGATGACGAGCGGGACCGATTGCTGGCGATGCCCAGTGAAGAGATGCTGCGCCAACTGCAGCGGATGATCTGGTACCGGGCAAAGCCCTTCACCGCGCCGCCCCATCGCTCTGCTCCTCGGCGCGATCCGCAGGAGAGTCCCCGCCGGGATGCACAGTAGTGATAGTCGCCTGCGGGTGCGAATTTCTCGCATTTGCCCAGAATTGGCCTTCCCCCCCCAAGCGGTCGACGATATAGGGGCATAGGCGGAGGGTCCACTATGGTCTGCCCGATTTGTGGGTCGCCCAATCTCTTCAGAAGTCGTAGCGCAAACGCGTCTCTTGCTCGGCCGCTCGCCTGGTTCGCGGTTTGGGTCCGCTGCCATACTTGCTGGCATAAGTTTCTGCGATTTGGCGTGATGCCGGCGCGTCGCTTTCGCGAGTCGGCGGTAGGCCCCGACGTAGAGCATCTACGGCAGGCGTCTTGACTCGAAGCACTCTGGCTCTACCGCGGCCGGCATACCACGCGGAAAGCGGGCAGGAGACCCTTTTCTTCGGAGCGGGTTGATGCCCGCCTCCTCCGACGGGCGGCGCGGAAGTTGGGGGCCGGAGTGCTGCCCGGGAATTTTCCCAAAGAATAAGCTGTCTCGCTCACTCGAGCGGCAGTGTCCTGTCGGCAGCTTGGGCTGCCAAATTAAACATTTTTCCCCCGCCAAGTGTAGCGATTGGCAAGAGTTTCAATCCGGCGGCAACTCTTTTTCGGCGGCGGGGAACGGGTTCGCTCGCCGCGTCGCTTCGCAAAGCTCTTTCAAAAAAGAACTTACGAAACCACCGATAGGTCGTCGCCGAAAACTCCTGAAACGCGGCACAGTAGTTGCTTTACAGCGGGGCGTTCGAGCGACGACATCTCGGCACACTCAAATCTAACTCGAAACCTTGCGCCTCTCTAACAAGATCGCGTAAAATGGGTGCGGTTTGAAGCAAAGTCGGGACCGGTGGCTCGGGCAGCGGCTTTTTTCAAATAGGATCAAACCCTCTCGTTCACGGATGCGTATCAAAAATGAACGGCACGATTGAACAACTGCGATTGCGTGCCTGCGGCCCCAGCCCGTTGGTCTCTTGGAGCGACGAAAAGCTCTTGCTGAGCTATCGCCACGAGCAAGACGAGCGGGTATTCGCCGAATTGGTCCACCGTTACGAAAAGGAACTGTATGGCTACCTCCGCCATTACTTGGGCAATGCCGAGATGGCGGAGGACGTGTTCCAGCAGACATTTCTGCAGGTGCATCTGAAGTGCCAGCAGTTCGAGCCGGGCCGGAAGGTCCGCCCTTGGCTCTATACGGTCGCGACCAACCAGGCGATTGATGCCCAACGCCGCAACCGACGGCATCGCATGAGCAGTCTCAATCGGACCGTGCGGGGTACCGCCGAACAGGAGGCCGGGGCCCTGGTGGAGTTGCTCGGCGTTCCGGCTCAGGGGCCGGTCGCCGACGCCGAATCCGCCGAGCAGTCCGAGTCCCTCCGTCGAGCGGTGGACGAACTTCCGGAGCTTTGCAGGCAAGTTGTGATGCTAGTGTACTTTCAGGGGCTAAAATACCGCGAGGCCGCCGAGGTCCTCTCCGTCCCCGTGGGAACGGTGAAAAGCCGGTTGCATGCGGCGGTGCAGAAGCTCACCGAATCTCTGTCGCATGTAGACTTGCCGAATTAGAACCATCCGACGGTCTTTGTCGAAGCACGCCGTATGAGTGATGCATCCCCTCAGCAGTTACTCGGTCACTTGCTCGGCGCATTGGACGAGGATGAGCAGGATTGGCTCGAGTGGCGCTTAGAACGCGATAGCGGCTACCGCCGGCAATGGGCGCAGTGGTGTCGCCGGATGGCCCCCTTGGAGGCCTTTAAGCCCGATTTCGAGCCGCCTCCCGGTTTGGCCGAGCGGACCTGCCGCTTCGTCGCCGCGCATCGTTCGGGGAGCGTGTCGCCGCCGCTGCCGGCAATACCCAGTGGCGATTACCTGACCGGCGGCCACGGCGTCTTTGGATGGTCCGATGTAATTACCCTTTCGATTCTTGTTGTCATGGCAGTGGCGGCCATTTTCCCAGCCATCCAGGACAGCCGGCTGCAAGCCCGCGTCGCCGCCTGCCAAGACCGCTTGCAGAAGATGGGCCAGGGTTTGAGCGAATATTCGATGCGTCGAGCCATCCCCGTGACTCACCTGGCCCATCACGGGCGGCTGACCCCGACCGGCGCGATCGTGGCCCAGTTTCTCGAAGGCGAAATGTCCGCCGATGGGCGGCAAGTGGCGACCGATGCTTGGTGGGCCGCCCAAGGCCTGCCGGGCCGTGCGATGGCAAACCCGATCCGTAGTAGCAGCGTTTTCGCCGCCGCCTCCCCCGCGGCAGTGTCGGCAGAGTCAACGTTGGTACCGTCAACTTCCGAAGTGGCCGGAGATTCGACCGCCGGTCCTCGTCCGACAGTCCATGCGGTGTCGGCGATTCGTTTCGATACTCCTCCTTCATGGCCCGGCACGTGGCGTGACGGGACGGCACACGGCCCGAGCACACCCTCGCCGGCCGATATGGCGCTTCTGGCCGACGCTCCCAGCGTCGACTTGCCGGGCCAGTTCACGGAGTATCACGGCGGCCGAGGGCGGAATCTCCTCTTCGCCGACGGACATATTCGGGTCGAACGGGCAAGACCGCCGGAGGTCCACGGCGAGTTGATCGATCTCCGCAGCTACGGTGGACAGTCCCCGGTCCCTGCCCTGCCCGTCACCTTCGTCAATTATTAGCGGAAAAACAGCCTGCCGCCGCTATTGAGGTGCAGCAAAGGAATGTGGGGAGGCCGACGAACGGGAGGCCTCTTTTTGGCTTAGAACGCCCCACGTTATTGGCCTGAGTGTCAATAAACGGTCCTAGCGCCACACCCGCGGATATCCTCCGCCGTTGCACCTCCGCCCGCCCGTTGGTATGCTGAGAGGTTTCCCGCCTCGAACCTCTGCCCCGCTAGGCGCTCCAATCCCATGCGTCGCAACGATATTCGCAACGTCGCCATCATCGCACATGTCGACCATGGCAAGACCAGCCTGGTCGACTGTATGCTGCGGCAAAGCGGCCGTTTCCGTGAGACGCAGTTGGTCGGCGAGCAGATTCTGGATTCCAACGACTTGGAACGGGAGCGGGGCATCACGATCCTCGCCAAGAACATCGCGATCCCCTACAAGGGCGTGAAGGTCAACATCATCGACACGCCCGGCCACGCCGATTTCGGCGGCGAAGTCGAACGCGTGCTGCGGATGGCCGACGGGGCCCTGGTGCTGGTCGACGCGGCGGAAGGGCCGATGCCGCAGACCCGGTTCGTGCTCTCAAAGGCCTTCGAATGCGGACTGAAGCCGGTGGTCGTGATTAACAAGGTCGACCGGCCCGACGCCCGCCCGGACGAAGTGCTCGACGAGGTGCTGGAGCTGTTCCTGCAACTCGGCGCCGACGACGCGCTGGCCGACTTTCCTTATTTGTTCGCCAGTTCGAAACTCGGCTTCGCCACGTCCGACCTCAAGCAGCCGGGCACATCGATCGAACCGCTAATGGAGATGATCCTGGAGAAGATTCCGGGGCCCGACGTCGACATCGGCGAGCCGTTGCAGATGTTGGTCACGACGCTCGATTGGTCGGACTACGTCGGTCGCATCGCCATCGGTCGGGTGCAGTCGGGCACCGTCCGCAAGGGACAGAACGTCGTCCTGATGCAGGCCGAGGATCGCCTGACGCCGGCGAAAATCGTCTCGGTCTATCTGTTCGAGGACCTCGGCCGCGTCGAAGTGCACGAGGTCGACGCCGGGGATATCTGCGCGTTGGTGGGGCTCGAGGGCGTGGAAATTGGCGACACGATCGCCGCCCCCCAGGCGCCGCGAGCGCTGCCTCGCTTGAAGGTCGACGAGCCGACGCTCAAGATGACCTTTGGCGTGAATAGCTCGCCGCTGGCCGGCCGCGAAGGCAAGTATGTCACCAGCCGGCACCTCCGCGAACGCCTGATGCGGGAATTGGAACGCAATGTGGCGCTGCGGGTGGAGCCGATCCCCGGCACCGAACAATTCGCCGTGGCAGGTCGCGGCGTGCTGCACCTTTCGATCCTCATCGAAACCATGCGCCGCGAAGGCTACGAACTTTCGGTCGGCAAGCCGCAGGTCATTTTTCGCGAAATTGACGGCAAAATGCAGGAGCCGTTCGAGTCACTGGTGGTCGAGGCCCCTTCCGATCGCACCGGGCCGGTGATGGAACTGGTCGGCGAACGCCGCGGCCAGTTGGTCGAAATGACCACGCATAACGACTACACCTTCATGATCTTTTCGATCCCGGCACGCGGCCTGATCGGGCTTCGCACCCGGTTGCTGAACGCCACCCAGGGAACCGCCGTGATCCACCATCGTTTTGAGGGCTACCGGCCGATGGCCGACGATATCCCCGCGCGACCGACCGGCGTGCTGGTCTCGATCGCCTCCGGCAAGGCCGTGGCTTTTGGCCTGGATAGCCTTCAGCAGCGGGCCGAATTGCACGTCGCTCCCGGCGACGTTGTTTACGAAGGCATGATCGTGGGCGAAAACAGCCGCGTCGACGACATGAACGTCAATCCGACCAAGGAAAAGAAGCTCTCGAACATGCGGGCGACCGGCCACGACCGCAATATCTTGCTCAAGCCGGCCCGCCGACTCTCCCTGGAAGAGGCGCTGGAGTTTATTGCAGACGACGAATGGGTCGAAGTAACGCCGACCCAGATCCGCCTGCGGAAGATCATGCTCAAAGAGACGGACCGCCGCCGCGCGGCCCGACAAGCGGCGTCGTGAGGACGCTGTTTGACTGCGAACGATCGCGGGAATTAGAGCCAATCGAGTCCCGTCTCGCGCTTGATCCGGCCCTCGAACTCGCCCAACAGTCCGCCGATCACGTCCCAGCGATCAGGCCGCCGGACTTCGATGTCGCCTTGCCGGTTGACGCGGACCACACTCTCATCGTTCACTCCCAATTCGGCCAGTTCGTTGGGATGAAGTTCGTCGTCACTGACCAACCGCTGCAACGTCTTGCCCGAGATTTCAATGAACTTCATGTGGCTACGCCTCGTGCTAGTGCGTGTCGCACTTCCCGGTAGCGCGCAATCGCGATCAGCCAGCGGTGTGGTCCCGAAAGCGAAGTGACGCCACACAATCGTAAAGTGCTTTGAGCGTTTTTTTGCCTTTTTTCTGACCGCCGACCGCACCGCCAATGGAAAAAGACCGGCCGACTGCCGGCGGCAACCTTCAGCATAAATCGGTCCACGCCGAGAAGCAACGAAATCTTGACGGGGGTGAGATCCGGGAGCCTCGGCGCGCGGCCGTCGGCTATTCACCCGTCTGCGATCGGACCGCCTCGCATAGCCGCAGCATCGTCGCGACGTCAAGTTGCTCAGCCCGTTCGCCACCCGAAAGGCCCTGGTCGGCCAGGATTGCGTCAACTTCCGGCTTGCCTAGCTTTCCCTTAACGACGCTCAACAGTTCGGAACGCAAGAATTTACGTCGATGCAGGAACATTGCCCGGGCGAAATCATGAAACGCCCTCAGATCGGGAATCCGTCGCCGCAAGCTTTCATCGAGGGTTAGCTGAATGAAGGCGGAAGATACCTTAGGTCGCGGCCAGAAGACGGCTGGCGGCAGGATACGCAAAACCTCCACCTGGCACTGCGACTGCATCCACACGCTCAAAGCGCTGTAATCCTTCGTGCCGGGCCGGGCCACAATCCGCTCGGCCAGTTCCTTTTGAATCGTCGCCGTCATACTCACCGGCGGCGTCTCTTCATGCAATAGGTTGCTGAGGATCGGCGTGGCCACGTTGTACGGCAGGTTGGCCACCAGCTTCAATCGGCGGCAGGGGGATACGGCCAGTTGGTCGCGTACTGCATCGAGCACCACCGGATTCAGCCGGTTCTTGTTCTTCAAAGCGTCGACGTGCAGCATCACCACGTTATCGAAGCGATGCAGTTCCTCGCTGGCCATGTCGAACATCGGCGGATCGATCTCGACGGTCACCACGGCGGCCGCCAGGGGAGCCATCATGCCGGTCAGCGAGCCCGTGCCCGTGCCGACCTCGAGAATGACGTCGTCGGGCCCAATCTGGGCCGCATCCACGAGCACGTGCACGAGGTTCAAGTCGATCAAAAAGTTCTGGCCATACTTGCTGTGCGGCCGGATACCGACTTCTTCAAAACGCCGCATTAGGAACGAAAGCGTCTGCCGTGCCGCCATCGGCGGCCGCCCGGCCATCGTATCCTCGGACGCAGCATTCTCTCGTCTCTCGTCACCCACTGTATTATTCACCTCAAAGGATTTCTTGGTACGTAGGTCAGTCACCCCGTGCCGGAACTACAACTCAAGGGATTTCTTAGGAGATCCACAAAAACAACGAGCGACCAATGGGAGCGGCCCAACGCCTTGCACTGGCCGGCGGTCCAGCCGCCTAGCGCCACTCCTTGGCGTCGACCAGACGCTGCACGTACTTGGCCAGCAGATCGGTCTCCAGGTTCACCCGTCCGCCGACTTGTAGCTTGCCGAGCGTGGTGACGGCCAGCGTGTAGGGAATCAAGGCGATGCTGAACCGCTCCGGCTCACTGGCGACGATGGTCAAACTGACGCCGTCGACGGCGATCGAGCCCTTGGAGGCCATTTGCACGGCCAATTCCCGCGGCACCGAGAACCAGAACGTGGACCAATCGTTGCAGTCTTCGCGTTTCAGCAAGGTGCCGGTGCCGTCGATGTGCCCACTGACGAAGTGGCCGCCTAAGCGGTCGCCGACGGCCAGTGCGCGCTCGAGATTGACGAAGCTGCCCGGCTTCAACTCGCCGAGGTTGGTGCGAGCCAAGGTTTCCGGACCGGCTTGAAAGCCGAAGGTGTCCCCCTCGCGCTCCACCACCGTCAGGCAGCAACCATTGACCGAGATGCTGTCGGCCACTTTCGTCGTGGCGGCAATCGTCGCATCCTCAACAATCAGCCGGCAGCCGGGCGGCTCCTGGCGAATTTCTACCACTTTGCCCAACGCTTCCACAATCCCCGAAAACATACCGAGACTCCCGAATGTCAAATGTCGAAAACCAAATGCCGAAGCTATTCTTCCTGAACCTGAACCTGAACCTGAACCTGAACCTGAACCTGAACCCCTCCAATCCCTGCTCAAAACAAGGGCTCTTCCCGATGACGTCGCTCGACCCACCGCTCCCAGGCAAGGTGGACCGGGCCGTACAGGACAAAGGCCGAGGCCGCGATCGGCAGCGCGTAGCCACGCACGAGCATGATTGCGACGAAGAAAAACACCACTGCCACGACGTGGCCAAAACTCCGCTGGCCGCGCAGCACGCGATTGGTGATGTGCGGATAGCGAACGCGCGAAACCATTAGCAGCGCCACGGCCAAGGCAAAGAACGGCAAGCCGAGTTGCAGGTACTTGTCCACGAATTCCTTCAGCGGCGCCGAACTAATGTCCTGCCTAAGGGAATGGAACATGATCGCGAATCCGGCGATTACCGCCGCCGCCGCCGGACTGGGCAAACCGCTAAAATACATGTGCTCGTCGTCGTCCCCCGTCTCGACATTGAACCGTGCCAGTCGGAGTGCCGCGCACGCCGCAAAGGCGGCCGCGATGATCCACACCGCCTGATCGTGCGACAAGGTGAACCGTGGGCACATCTTCACCAGCAGGAAGCCGGGGGCCACGCCAAAGCTGACCACATCGCAGAGACTGTCGAGTTGAGCACCGAAATCACTCGTGGTCCGCGCCAATCGGGCTACGTAACCGTCCAGCCCATCGAATACCATTGCCAGAAAAATCAAGCAACCGCTGATCATCAGGTGCCGCGCATCTCCGCTGAGCACGTCTCCGCTGATGCTGTAATCCGAGATCGGTTTCTCGATCCGGGCCGCCACGACGATCGCGAAAAACCCGCAAAGCAGGTTTCCCAGCGTCAGCAGGGTCGGAAAGACGGCGATCGTGCGAATGGGACGCATGAATCAGGGATTAGAGGTTGGGGATTGGGGATTAGAGGGGGGCAGGGTTCGGGAGCGAGGAAGGAGGTTTGACATTCGTCATTTTGATTTCGTCATTCTGCGCTCTGTATTCATCATTCCGCATTGGTCGCGTAGCGGCCGACGATCGTCGTACCGGCCTTGATGTGCTGGCCAAGCTTCACGTCGATCGTCAGATCGCTGCGATCCGCCAGGATCAACTCGGTTCGCGAGCCAAGCTTGATCATGCCGACCCTCTGTCCCCGGGCCAGTTCTTCGCCCGGCTTCAAGTCACAGACGATCCGCCGTGCGATTGCACCCGAGATCTGGCGGACCGACATCCGTCGATACGGCGACTCGGTTTCCTCCAGACCGATCCACATGTTCTCGTTGCGGATCGCGCTTTCGGGATTGAGGGCGTTGAGGAATTGCCCCGGTGAGTATTTCAGGGCGATGACCCGCGACGCGCACGGGGCGCGGTTCAAGTGCACGTTGAAGATCGACAGGAAAATGCCGATTCGAACGGCTGGGCCGCCAATGAACTCGTCGTGCTCGAGGCGAACGATCTCTACTACCTTGCCGTCGGCCGGCGAGACCAGCAGCCCCGCCCCTTCGGGCACACGTCGCGATGGATCGCGAAAGAAGAACACCACTAAGAACAGCAACAGGGCCGTAATGGGAGCAAGGTACCACCAAGTGAAAGCCAGCAGAACGGTCAGCGCCAGTAGCGGCCAGCCCATTAGCTGCAATTCGGCCAGCCCCCAACGGGCAAACGGCAAACGGTCACGCCATCGAAACGGGTCGTCGCTCGCCTCCCAGTAGCAGTCACACTGATTGCGGCAGAACTTCAGATCGCGGGGATCGAGAATTTCGTGTGGGGCTCCCGCCGTGCTCCCTTGGCGGAGCGCGGCCATCCGACGGACATAGCCCGGCCGAAACGTCTTCAGCCAGCAGCGCCGCCAACGGCCCCAGATCAGCTCGAGGGCGTAGCACTTCCCTCCCCCCGGCTGGATGGAGCGGACGTTTGCGGGCAAGGGCTCCGGCTCGGTGCGTTCACAGTGGATGGGGGCCGTCGTGCTCATCAAATTCAACGGAATGTAAGGAAGGCGAAAGACTTTCCATCAATGCTACCGCCTTTTGCGAGGGCTGGGAAGGAAGGGCGGAGCTCGGCTCCCCCCTCCCCCAAGGCCGTTCACGAGAACACGAAGGGCGTGACTCTCTCCCATGGCGAACGCGATTTTCAGCGAGCTTCGACTGCTTCCTGGATGTTTTTCGCATTTCCCTCTGTCGAAAGGCGGGAAAAAACGCCGAAACATAACGAATCAGAGCCGCCGGGACCGGCCCCGCTAGTCAATTGTCTCGGGATCAGGCAAAATAGGCCGTTTCGACACACCTCACGATCGAATTTATGGCTGCGGCCGTGCCGTGGCCCCGCGATAAAACCACAGCTCGAACCAAGGGAACAGACACATGAGTTCAACCATTGTCGACATTCGCGCCCGACAGATTCTCGATAGCCGCGGCAATCCGACCGTCGAAGTCGACGTCGATCTGGCCGACGGCTCGTTTGGCCGCGCCGCCGTGCCGAGCGGAGCCAGCACGGGTATCCACGAGGCGTGGGAACTCCGCGACGGCGACAAGAACGTCTTCCTTGGCAAGGGCGTGTTGAAGGCCGTGGAGAATGTCAACACGAAGTTGGCCGATGAGCTCTGCGGCATGGACGCGCTGGATCAGACCGCGCTGGACCAGCGGATGATCGAGTTGGACGGCACGGAAAACAAGAAGAACCTCGGAGCCAACGCGATTTTAGGCATTTCGCTGGCCAGCGCCCGCGCGGCGGCCAATTACTGCGGTCTGCCGTTGTTCCGTTATCTGGGCGGCGTTGGCGCCCGCCTCCTGCCGGCTCCGATGATGAACATCATCAATGGCGGCGCCCATGCCGACAACGCCGTCGACGTCCAGGAATTCATGGTGATGCCACTGGGTTTCCAGTCGTTTAGCGACGCGATTCGTTGCGGCGCGGAGATTTTTCACAACCTGAAGAAGGTGCTTCAATCGAAGAAGCTGGCCACCAACGTCGGCGACGAAGGCGGTTTCGCCCCCGATCTAAAGAGCAATTCGGAAGCTCTGGACGTGATCACCGAGGCCGTTGGCAAGGCCGGTTACGAACTGGGCAAACAAGTCTTCATCGCCCTGGACGTCGCCGCCACCGAACTATACGACGCCGAGAAGAAGACCTATTCGGTTGACGGCAAGAGGATTTCTGCCGCCCAGATGGTTGACTTGTTGGCGGGTTGGGCCGAAAAATACCCGATCTGCTCGATCGAAGACGGCTGCTCCGAAGACGATTGGGAAGGCTGGAAGTTGCTCACCGAGCGGCTGGGCACTAAAATCCAACTGGTCGGCGACGACTTGTTCGTCACCAACACCAAGCGATTGCAGCGGGGGATCGATTCGGGCGTCGCCAACAGCATTCTCATCAAGGTCAATCAGATCGGCACGCTCACCGAAACGATCGAAGCCATCCAGTTGGCCCACCGCAGCGGCTACTCGGCGGTCACCAGCCACCGTAGCGGCGAAACCGAGGATTCGACGATCGCCGATCTGGCCGTGGCGCTGGGCACCGGACAGATCAAGACAGGCTCGGCCTCTCGCACGGACCGCATGGCCAAGTACAACCAACTGTTACGAATTGAGGAAATTCTGGGAGAAGCGGCTCTTTATGGCGGGCCGTTATTTCCGAAAAAGATGTAATTGGCCGCAGCTCGGCTAGGGCGGAAAAGTCTGTCCTTCTGGGTGGTTCGGTAGTTTCGGTCTCGCCAATGCCCGGCCGGCCGATGCCGAAAATCCCCCTGTCGGGTTAAGCTGTTGGCAAATTTTTTGGTTTTCGTATTCGCCGGGGGCGGTTTTCGCCTTTCCGCCGCCTTGCGTGGATACGGAGCTTGGTTATATTAAGAGGTTCGCGTAGATGCGGCTCAACTGGCTAGCGTAGCTCAATCGGCAGAGCAGCTGATTTGTAATCAGCAGGTTGCGGGTTCAAGTCCCACCGCTAGCTTGCAGGGAAAACCTCTTGTGGAACGCCTCGAGAGTTTTTGCGGCGGGGATCAGACGAGACGAAACATAGGGAGAAACAAGGGGAGTTTCCCGAGTGGCCAAAGGGGTCAGACTGTAAATCTGATGGCAATGCCTTCGAAGGTTCGAATCCTTCACTCCCCATTGGAGAAGAAATGACGAATGTCGAATGTGGAATGACGAGCACGTGGAAGTAGCCCCCTTGTCATTTGTCACTGGGATTTCGGCATTCCTGGAAAGTCGCGGGTGTAGCTCAACGGTAGAGCGGTAGCCTTCCAAGCTACTTACGAGGGTTCGACTCCCTTCACCCGCTTCCAAATAAGAATCATCAGGCTGGGACGAGGCGAAACGAAGCAAGTAAGGAGATGTGGGAATACGGCAGCCCGCGGCATTGCCGGTGCCCTGGGTAGCTCGGAATTAAGCAGGCTGCTGTAGCTCAGCCGGTAGAGCGCGTCCTTGGTAAGGACGAGGTCATGGGTCCGAGTCCCATCAGCAGCTCTCATGTCGGCCGGTCGCCGCCTTCGTCAGGATCGGCCGTCCAAGGTATTCAATTCCTCTAACTGACCCCGTGAATTAACGCAGGGAGAATTAAACAACAATGGCCAAGGAAGTTTTTACCCGGACCAAACCGCACGTCAATGTGGGCACCATCGGCCACATCGATCATGGTAAGACCACGCTCACCGGCGCTATCCTGGCCGTTCAGGGTGCCAAGGGGCTGGCCAAGCCCAAGTCCTACGCCGATATCGCCAAGGGCGGTACGGTCCGTGACGCCACCAAGACCGTGACCATCGCCGTCTCGCACGTCGAGTACGAAACCGACACCCGCCACTACGCCCACATCGACTGCCCGGGCCACGCCGACTTCATTAAGAACATGATCACCGGCGCCGCGCAGATGGACGGTGCGATCCTGGTCGTGTCGGCCGCCGACGGCCCGATGCCCCAGACCCGCGAACACGTCCTCTTGGCCCGCCAGGTGAACGTGCCGGCGTTGGTCGTGTTCCTCAACAAGGTCGACCTGGTCGACGATCCGGAGTTGCTCGAGCTGGTCGAGCTGGAGCTTCGCGAACTGTTGACGCACTACGGCTTCCCGGGCGATGAGATTCCGATCATCCGCGGCTCGTCCTTGCCGGCCTACAACAGCCCGGCCGATCCGGAAGCCAGCAAGTGCATCAGCGAGTTGATGGACGCCATTGACGCCTACATTCCGGAACCGGCTCGCGAAGTCGATAAGCCCTTCCTGATGGCCGTCGAAGACGTGTTCTCGATCGAGGGTCGCGGTACCGTGGCCACCGGTCGTATCGAGCGCGGCTTGGTGAAGGTCGGCGAAGAAGTGGCGATCATCGGCTTCAGCCCGGAGGCCCGCAAGACGATCTGCACCGGCGTCGAAATGTTCAATAAGACGCTGGATCAGGGTCAGGCTGGCGACAACGTCGGTCTGCTGCTCCGCGGCGTCAAGCGTGAAGACATCGAGCGCGGTCAGGTCATCGCCAAGCCCGGCTCGATCACCCCGCATACCAACTTCGAGGCCGAAGTTTACGTGCTGTCGAAGGAAGAAGGCGGCCGTCACACGCCGTTCTTCAGCGGCTATCGCCCGCAGTTCTACTTCCGCACGACCGACGTCACCGGTACGGCGAAGTTGCTCGGCGATGCCGAAATGTGCATGCCTGGCGACAGCGTGAAGATTGAAGTCGAGTTGATCTCGCCGATCGCCATGGACGCCAACGTCCGCTTTGCCATCCGCGAGGGCGGCCGCACGGTCGGTTCCGGCGTCGTGACCAAGGTTTTGAAGTAAGACAAAAAGAACGATCTCGAGCAACGGGCTTTGCCGCATCCGTCCTGCGACGCGTGCGGAAAGCCCGATCGCGAGAGCTGGAGAGAATAACCGCTGGCGGCCGTGGGCCGACAGCCCGGCAATGAATGCCACAGGGGTGTAGCTCAATTGGTAGAGCACTGGTCTCCAAAACCAGCGGTTGGGAGTTCGAGTCCCCCCGCCCCTGCCAT
>CALGFD010000016.1 GCA_937881075.1 uncultured Planctomycetales bacterium | reverse complement strand
AAGAAGCGGAGCCGTAACCTTTTCATCCTTTCATGTCAATTTGAAGACTGGTTCTTAGTGACTGGTCTGAATCCCAAAATCCCGAGATGATTCGTCACTGCCAATGGCCCAGGTCTTTCAGTTCTTCTGGAACTCGGTTGCCAATTGATCCAGGATATCGACCGGCGGGCAACCGTCGTGAATCACGAGGCGGTATCGCAGGATCAGCGGCTTGTTTGGCTTGACCGTGATCGGATGCGTGGCATTCGCATTGGGATTAAGCATTCGGAGGGCGTAATAGGCCTGCCACGTGGATGTCCCATTGGCAAGATGAGCCATCATTGCCGCGCCACACGCTGTGTCTTGCTTAGTCGTAAGCAACAGATCGTACCAAGCGGCCGGGGGCCAGTTTCTCTCGGGGTTGTTCCATCTCGGCGGCGACCGTTTCACCTCACCCTCAGGCGAATGAAAGGAGACGGTCTCGTCGGCCACCCGGCGGGCATGGAAGGCCAAGCCGGCAAAAGCCCATGGGAGCAACTGCACGTCCTTGGTGCCGAACGCCGACAGTTCGCATCGAAGATCAACGACATGGACGCCAGACACAAGGCGCGCCGCGAGCCAAGCGCGTTCTTTGAGCACCTCGATTTGACCATCGGTCCAAGCATTAGTTGCGGTCAACTGCCCGCCTGCCGCGTCCGCGGTGGCTGTGACCTCGCGATTCACAACGTGTCCTTTTTCCTTCCACACGGCCTGCCCGCACGTCCAAAAACCTGCTGGCTTTTCGCCGCGCACTTGAGGCCACGCCAGGAATACACCTCGCAACCAGGTATGATCGCCGCCGGCGTGCCCGCTCTCCGTGAGGACTTGGCCGGACGGCGTGTACACGGGGTGAAGGTAGCCAACGGCAGGAACCGTCGTCTGGGGCTGCTCGCTCTTCGGCAAAGGACCAGTCACATAGCGAAGGATGGGCTTTCCGTCGGGACGAGCCAAGGTGATCGTGGAATTGGTCCTGTGAACCGAATAGGTGGCAGACTCCGCTGAAAACGCCGTGGACCAATCAACTTGCCAGGCAAGAATAAAAACGGTTAGCAGTACAGGGACCGCTCGCATTAGGCGTCCGCAAGACTCGGAGCGACTTGCCATAAAGGTTTGCATCTGGTCGGGGATTTGATGGGCAGGCTGGTTGCGCAACATGCCATTACAAACACGGCACACGGGTAAATAGCCAAACCACCGAAAAGATGTCACGCACTACCACAAATGGCAAAGCGTCTTTCGCCGAATTGGGTACTGCCATGTGCATGCAGCACTAGAACGTGAACGCTCGTGAGTATTTAGCACGAATCTGTTTCCGGTCCTGCCTACCCGAATTATAATGGGGGCCGTTAGCCGGGAATTGCAGCTTGCGGATGTGACTTGGTTACGTCGCTGAGCTACCGATCGTGCGGCGTGCCTCTCGAGTCGGAAGCTAAGTGACTTTGGCCGGCAGACACTCATTCTACGCCTGAACGTCGTTTTGCAGGCCGCACGCTGCTCGTTCCAAACCGCTCCTTACTTCGGCGCGATTCCGCTTGTCGGAGGTGTGAGATGCGACGCTGGCTGTTGATAGGAGACGAACCTTCTGTCGAAGGCTCAGGCTGGCAGGAAAGTCTCATCACCTCGCCGCCCCGGGCTGCTGGCCTCGCATCCGTCTGGTGGCCGTTCCGTTAGAAACGAAAAAACCGTGCACAAAAGTCACGGTTGCACAAATACACTAGCGGGAAGAGTTGCGTAAAGCTGGCCTCCCTCCACCTTTTAGGGGGAGCAACAACGGCCTTCCGCGAGCTTGTCTGGCAAATGCACGACAGTCGAACCAAGGAATTCGTGAGCCTGCTGACCCGCCATTCGAGGCGTATCTACGGGTTCATTCGTAGCTTGGTTCCCCATCAGACAGACGCTGAGGACCTCTTCCAGGAGACCAGCACCACGCTCTGGGAGCAGTTCGACCATTTTTGCCTCGGCACCGATTTTCGTGCTTGGGCCTTCCAGATTGCCTATTACAAGGTGCTCAACTACCGCCAACGGAGGGCTCGGCTACCGCAACTGTTTGACGAGGACATGATCGAGCTTCTGGCGGCCGAGCGGCTTCTGCTCGACGACTCCTTGGAAGCCCGCTTTCGAGCCCTGGCCGACTGTTACGGGAAGCTGAGCGAGCAGGACCGCGAGTTGGTCGACCTCCGTTATGCGGAGAGGGCGACGGTGTTGCAGGTGGCGGATCAGATCAGCCGCTCGACCGATTTCGTCTACAAGGCCTTGCGGCGTATTCACGGCTCGCTCTATCGGTGCATTGATCGGACACTGGGCGAGGAGGAGGGGCCATGAAGCGACTTCCTCAATTTGAAGAACTCGCCGACCTCGTCTGGTCACTGGCCAACGACCGCCTCGAAGAAACGGGCGCCGCACGACTTCGCGAATTGCTCAGCCAGGATCGGGGATACGTCCGGGCATACCTCAAGTTGATCGATCAGTTCGCCGCCTTGGAGTGGGAACGCGGAGAAGGCGCCGCTCACGATCGCCGCGGCGAGTGCGACCAACTGCCGCCGTTGTCGCTCGAAGGCCAGCCCTCTTTGCCGATCGTGTTGGATCTCTCGCCGCCACGTCCAACCCCGCGACCGTTTTATCTCGGCACCACCGCTTTCTGTTACGCCGTTTCGACCGTCGTCATCCTGGTTGGGCTGGTCGTCGCCCAATTTTCGATGGTGCCCCTTGGGCATCCCGTTGCCAGCCAGTCGCCTCGGCAATCGCCGTCGGCCTCAGCGGACCCGCTGCCGACTTTCGTCGCCCAAGTGACCGGCATGGTCGATTGTCAACTGCTCGGCTCGGGCAAGAGGCTGGCCGAAGGGTCCCACCTCGCCTTGGGGCAAGCCCTAGAATTGCAGTCTGGGCTGCTGGAAATCACCTACGCCAACGGAGTGAAGGTGATCCTCGCAGGCCGAACTCGATATCAAATCGACACCCGCGACAGCGGTTATCTGTCGTTAGGAAAGTTGGCCGCACGGGTGGAAACAAAGCCCGACAACGGCAGGAAGCATCCACAAGACTCCCGTACCGCTCCCGGCGAAGCATCGGATTCCAAGGCACCGCTCTTTGCCGTCCGCACGCCGACTTCGATCGTTACAGATCTTGGCACCGAGTTCGGCGTCGAGGTCGACGAATCGGGGGCAAGCGAGGCCCAGGTATTTCAGGGCAGAATTGAGGTCCGTTCCACCCAAACACACAAAGATTCGACCGTTCGCACGGTAACGCTGCAGAAAGACCAATCGGCGAGGATCGCGGCGAATCCGGCCGCTCCGATCGTGGTTGGAAACGCTGTTGCTTCCGATCGTTTCGTCCGTCGTTTGCCGAAACGGATACGTTTGAACCTCTTCAATACGGGAGTCGGCATCAAGGAGGGCGACAACGATCAACGCTGGAAGGTAGTTGCTCGAACCGACGATCCTAAGTTTACCCCGCGGCCAGCGATCGCCTATTCGGTCCCAGTGCACCACTTGCCGGGCGATCCTCCCGGGGTCGGGCATCTTTACATGCTGCCCAACGATCCCGACCGATCGCAATGGATCTCGCTGTTCCGCGACGGCGATCAACCCGGCGGCGTCACCTTCACGTTCCGCACCACATTCGAACTCCGCGACGTGCTGCCCGACACCGCCGTGCTACGCGGCCGCTTTATTGTCGACGATCACATCCGCGAGATTCGTCTGAACGGGCAAAAGCTGGTCGTGCCTCCGCACGACTGGTCATGGATATTCCTTTCTTGGAGCTATTTCCAGGCAACCGGCGTCTTCGTGGACGGGACCAACGTTCTCGAGATTGATGTCTACAACGGCAGAGAGAGCGGTTCCACCTACGACGACCGAAGCGGCATGTCGTTGCGCGTCGAATTGGAGGGCACAGCGATGCCCCGAGTGACCTCGACTCCGTCTGCCGTCGATACCGCCGTCAAGAAAGAGGGGGAAGACAAGCCCTCGCAGCAAGAGAAGACAAAACGTTGAGTTCCGCGAAGCGGATCTGAAAATTTGAGGTATTCGTGAAGAAATCGTGCGACGGCCCTTGGGCGATTCGCACAACTGCAACCGTTACCACCCAGGGGAGGGCAACCCTATAAGTCAGTCGGCCGCTACAGTACTGAGTGTCTCATTCTACCTTCTGGAGATTTAGCCATGATGCGTCTTTTCCACCGTTTCTGCGACAAGCTACCTGTTCGTGATGCTGAGACTCGTGCCCGTCATCGTCGCCGTGCGACCAGTTTCCTGCGGTCCCAAAGACAATTGTCCGTCGAGTCGCTGGAACGCCGCGCCCTCTTGAGCGTGAGCCCCCAACTGCCCTTGGCCTCGCTGGACCTTGAAGCGGCCGTTCTGGCCGCTCCGTCCACGATCCAAGTGACGAATTTGGACACCGGTTCGATCGCCGGCAAGGTCTATCACGACGATAACCGCAACGGCGTTCAGGATGGCGAAGACCAAGATTGGCAAACCTGGAACGACGGGGATGTGTCCCTGTATTTGGATGCCAATAACAACGGGGTGTTCGACAGCGGCGAAATCACCACCCAACTCCAAACTGACTCGAACAATCCGAACTATTCGTTCACGGGCTTGGCCGCCGGGGATTATATCGTCCGCCTGCTGTCGCCTAGCACCCAAGTGATTACCGGGCCGGCCGCCGGCTATGTTTCCGTCTCGTTGGCGGATGGCCAATCGTCCACCGGCAACAACATCGGCCTCGCGTCAGCGCCTCCCACGGCGATTTCCGGCAAGTTCTGGCACGACGACAACCGCAACGGCGTACAGGATGGTGAAGAAGCCGATTGGGCCCCGTGGAACGATGGCGAAATAACCGTCTATCTCGACGCCAATGACAACGGGGCGAAGGACGCTGGTGAGACATCGATCCTCCTGGACGGATTCGGTTCGAACTACACATTCAACAACCTCAGCGCTGGAACGCATATCGTTCGAGCGGTGCCGCCTGGTAGCCAAACGGTCATCGCACCTGCAGCCGGCTACTATTCCGTTACCTTGACGACCGGTCAGACTTCGAGTGGCAATAATTTCGGACTGAACACGGCCGCCACGTATTCAATTAGCGGGACCGTCTGGCATGATGATAACGCAAACGGCGTGCGGGACGCTGGCGAGCAGGACTGGACAGATTGGGACGACGGCCGTGTAACGCTTTACTTGGATGCCAACAACAATGGCGTGCTGGACGGTGGCGAAGTCACTACCGGATCGGGGGACTGGGACGGCAACTACTCCTTCGGCGGCCTCTCTGCCGGAACGTATACCGTCCGAATGGTAACGCCCAATGGCAAGATGATCACCGCGCCCAGCGAAGGCTACTACTCGGTTACGGTAGGCGGATCGGCGACGGGTAAGAACTTCGGCCTTGCCGCCGCCCCGCCCACGGCGATTACCGGCAAGGTTTGGCACGACGACAACCGCAACGGCGTGTGGGACGGCGGTGAAGCGGAATGGGCCAGTTGGAACGACGGCGATTTGACCCTCTATCTCGACGCCAACAACAACGGCGTGTTCGATGCCGGCGAGACGTCGACCCAGACGGGAGCCTTCGACGGCAACTACTCGTTCAATAACCTGACTGCCGGCACCTACATCGTCCGCATGGTGCCCTATGGCACCCAGGTGATCTACGGGCCAAGCGCGGGCTACTACTCGATTACGTTGAGTACGGATCAGACTTCGACCGGTAACAATTTTGGCCTGGGCAGCCAAAGTGCCACGATCAACGGCACGGTCTGGTACGACGACAACGCCAACGGCGTGTGGGACTTCGATGAATCGGAATGGTACGGCTGGGAACGGGGCACCGTCACCGCCTACATCGATGCCAACAATAATGGCTCGTTTGACGAAGGTGAACGGACCTCAGAAACCGGCGAGTACAGCGGAGCCTACTCCTTCAGCGGTTTGGTCGCCGGAACCTACACCGTCCGACTGCAGACGCCTGGCGGCAAGCTGATGTCTGCCCCGGCCGCCGGCTATTACTCCGTGACCCTGGCTACCAACCAGACCTCCACGGGCAACAACTTCGGCCTCGTCAATTCGACCGGCTCGATCAGCGGGTACGCCTGGCACGACGACAACTACAACGGCATCAAGGATGCCGGCGAAGCCGATTGGACCGACTGGGACGACGGCGCCTTGACCGTCTATCTCGATGCCGACAATGACGGCGTGCTTGACCCCGGCGAAACCACCACGCAGACGGGCGGCTTCGACGGCAACTACTCGTTCGGCAGTCTCGCTGCCGGAACCTATACTGTCCGAATCGTGACGCCCGGAAACAAGGCGATCACTACGCCGAGCGCGGGCTACTACACCGTCAACCTCGGCCTCGGACAGTCGTCGACCGGTAATCGGTTTGGGCTCGCCACGCCGATCACCAGCACGATCAGCGGCTGGGTCTGGCATGACGACAACGGCAACGGCGTCCAGGATGGCGAGGAGCAGGAATGGAAGTCCTGGAATGACGGTGACTTGACCCTCTACCTCGACGCCAATGACAACGGCGTGCTGGATGCGGGAGAAACCACCACCAATACCGGCTTCAACGACGGCAACTACTCGTTCACCGGCCTTGGCGCTGGCAGCTACATCGTCCGCATGGTTGTGCCCAGCGGCAAGAGCTTGTCAATTCCCGCCGCCGGCTACTACTCCGTCACGCTGACCCTTGGTCAGACCTCCTCGGGCAACGATTTCGGCGTCGCCCCGCCCGCGACCCCTCACGGTTCGATTAGCGGCGAGGTTTGGCACGACGACAACCGCAACGGCGTGTGGGACGGCGGTGAAGCGGAATGGGCCAGTTGGAACGACGGCGATTTGACCCTCTATCTCGACGCCAACAACAACGGCGTGTTCGATGCCGGCGAGACGTCGACCCAGACGGGAGCCTTCGACGGCAACTACTCGTTCAATAACCTGACTGCCGGCACCTACATCGTCCGCATGGTGCCCTATGGCACCCAGGTGATCTACGGGCCAAGCGCGGGCTACTACTCGATTACGTTGAGTACGGATCAGACTTCGACCGGTAACAATTTTGGCCTGGGCAGCCAAAGTGCCACGATCAACGGCACGGTCTGGTACGACGACAACGCCAACGGCGTGTGGGACTTCGATGAATCGGAATGGTACGGCTGGGAACGGGGCACCGTCACCGCCTACATCGATGCCAACAATAATGGCTCGTTTGACGAAGGTGAACGGACCTCAGAAACCGGCGAGTACAGCGGAGCCTACTCCTTCAGCGGTTTGGTCGCCGGAACCTACACCGTCCGGCTGCAAACCCCGGGTGGCAAGGCGATGACGGCCCCGGCCGCCGGCTATTACTCCGTGACCTTGGCTACCAACCAGACCTCGTCGAACAACAACTTCGGCTTGGTCAGCTCGAACGGCTCGATCAGTGGCTATGCCTGGCACGACGACAACTTCAACGGCATCAAAGATGCCGGCGAGTCGGATTGGATCGGCTGGGATGAGGGGGAGATAACCGTCTATCTCGACGCCGACAACGATGGCGTGCTGGATGCCGGCGAAACCTCGACAACGACCGGCACGTTCGACGGCAGTTACTCCTTCGGCAGTCTCGCGGCCGGGACTTATACCGTTCGGATCGTGACGCCCGGCGGCAAGATGATCACCACGCCGAGCGAAGGTTACTACACCATCAACCTCGGCCTCGGCCAATCGTCCACCGGTAATCGGTTTGGGCTCGCCACGCCGATCACCAGCACCATTAGCGGCTGGGTCTGGCATGACGATAACGGCAACGGCGCACAGGATGGCGAGGAGCAAGCTTGGGCCGCCTGGAATGACGGTGACTTGACCCTCTATCTGGATGCCAACGACAACGGCGCGCTGGATGGCGGTGAGACCACCACGCTGGTTGGTAACGACGGCAACTACTCGTTCACCGGCCTGGGCGCTGGCAGCTACATCGTCCGCATGGTTGTGCCCAGCGGCAAGAGCTTGTCAATTCCCGCCGCCGGCTACTACTCCGTCACGCTGACCCTTGGTCAGACCTCCTCGGGCAACGATTTCGGCGTCGCTCCAGGCGTATCGCCCGTCACGACCATCAGCGGCCAAGTCTTCGCTGACACGAATGGAAACGGCGTTTGCGACCCGCTCGATGAGGCGTACACCAACGGCGTCACCGTGTACTTGGATGCCAATAACAACGGCGTCCTGGATGGAGGTGAAACCAGCACGGTCACCGCCTCTGGCGAGTTCATCGACGGCTATTACGAGTTCACCGGCCTTACCAATGGACAGACCTACATCGTCCGCGAAGTGGCGCCCAGTGGTAAGGTAGTCGGCACTCCGGCCGCCGGATACTACTCGATTACGCTAGGCGTCGACACCAACACCGGTCGCGACTTCGGCAACGTCGACGCGCCGGCTGTGGCTCCGAAGGTGACGGCGGTGTATGTCCGCGGGAGTAGCTGGAACGCGGCCT
>CALGFD010000015.1 GCA_937881075.1 uncultured Planctomycetales bacterium | reverse complement strand
CCTTGCCCGTCGGCGCCTGCATGCGGACCACGTAGGTTTGTCCGTCGGTGAGACCGATAAAGGTATAGTAGCCACCGAAAAAGTCGCCTGAAGTCGTAACAACACTGGTTTCACCGCTGTCGAAGACGCCGTTGTTATTGGCATCCAGGTAAACCGTTACACCATTCACATAGATATCGTCGAATGCATCGTACACACCGTTGCCATTCGAGTCTTCGAACACTTGACCGCCGATCGTAGTGACCGGCGTATGTGTCATAAGACCGAAATCGTTGTAGGCCGAGGACTGTCCGCTAGACAACGCAAGCTGATAACCGGAGCCTGGGAAGGTCTCCACTTGATTCGCACCGAGCACCACGCGAACGTTGTAGGTGCCCGGCTCAAGGTTAGCAAAGGCGTAGTTGCCAAAAAGATCGGTTTGAACCGAGGTTTCTCCGGAGTCCAACACGCCGTCATTGTCTGCGTCAAGGTAGACAGTAGCGCCCTCGATGATGGATTCTCCGCCAGAGATCGCACCATCGCCATTTGTATCGTTCCAGACCAAGCCGGTAATCGATGCACTGGCAGTCGGGGCATTGGCAAGTCCGAAATTCTTGTCGCTGACGGTATCGGTGCCGGTGAGCGTGACGGTGTATGAACCGGTGCTAGGGGAGGTCACTACCTTGTCACTGGGCGTCACCAGTTGTACGTGGTAGGTTCCCGACGTGAGGTTGCTGAAGGAATAGGTACCACTCAAACCTGTTACGACTGACGTTTCTCCAGCGTCCAAGACGCCGTTGTTGTTCGTATCTACAAACACCGTTATGCCGTCGTATCCGTTTTCAGTGTCGATCCCTTCTCCGTCCTTGACGCCATTGCCATTGATGTCGTTCCACACTAGGCCGCTTATCGCGGAACTGTTCGTACTTTGGATACCGAAGTCTTGGTAGTCGACGGTTTGCCCCAAGGCAAGAACAACCTGATATCCGATGCCCGGATATGTCTCAGCTTGATTTGCACCGAGCACTACGCGGACATTGTAGGTGCCTGGCACAAGGTCAGTGAATGAGTAGTTGCCGAGGAAATTGGTTTGCACCGAAGTCTCGCCGGTGTCGAGCACGCCATCGTTGTCGGTGTCGAGGAAGACGGTAACGCCCTCGGCGACCGTTTCAGCACCAGCCAGCGACTGGTCGCCATTGGTGTCGTTCCAGACGAGGCCGCTAATCGAGCCGGTGGCATTGATAAGTCCGAAGTTCTTGCCGCTGGCGGTATCGCTTCCGGTGAGCGTGACGGAAAAGTAACCCGCGCTGGGGCCCGTGATTGTTTTGCCGCTCGGCGCGATCAGACGAACGGTGTAGGTTCCCGCCGCCAGGCCGGCGAACGAATAGGTTGCGTCGCCAACTCCGGTCTGTATCGATGTTTCGCCGCTGTCCAGCACGCCATCGCTGTCGGCATCAAGGTAAAGTGTCAACTGACCATCATTCCAACCATTCCAAATCGCCTCGCCAGTGTCCTGGACGCCGTTGCCATTGGTGTCGTGCCAAATCGATCCGGCAATCGAACTGTTGCTGGCGGGGGCCGCAAGCCCAAAGTCTTTGCCGCTAGCGGTATCGCTTCCAGTGACGGTGACGGAATAGTAGCCCGCGCTAGGGCCCGTGATTGTCTTGCCGCTCGGCGCGATCAGGCGAACGGTGTAGGTTCCCGCCGTCAGGCCGGTAAACGAGTAACTACCACCAGTCATCCCTGTTTGGACGGATGTCTCGCCGCTATCCAGCACGCTGTTGTTGTTAGCGTCGAGATAGATGGTCAACTGTCCCTCGGTGAAGCTCTCCCAGTATGACTCGCCCGAGTCCTTTACTCCATTGGCGTTGTCATCGTGCCAAATCGAACCGGTAATGGTGGAGCTGCTCGCCACAGTTTGGATACCGAAATCTTGGTAATCGACGGTTTGGCCGAAGGCAAGGGCAACCTGATATCCGTTGCCAGGATATGTCTCAACTTGATTCACGCCGAGTACCACGCGGACGTTGTAGGTGCCGGGCACAAGGCCACCGAAGGTGTAGTTGCCGAGGAAATTGGTCTGCACTGAGGTCTCGCCAGCGTCGAGTACGCCATCGTTGTCGGTGTCGAGGAAGACGGTGACGCCCTCGGCGACTGTTTCGGCACCGGCAAGCGATTGATCACCATTGGCATCGTTCCAAACGATGCCGCTAATCGAGCCGGTGGCCATCGCAGTGAAGCCGAAGTCTTTGCCGCTGGCGGTATCGGCTCCGGTGACGGTGACGGAATAGTAGCCCGCGCTAGGGCCCGTGATTGTCTTGCCGCTCGGCGCGATCAGGCGAACGGTGTAGGTTCCCGCCGTCAGGCCGGTAAACGAGTAACTACCACCAGTCATCCCTGTTTGGACGGATGTCTCGCCGCTATCCAGCACGCTGTTGTTGTTAGCGTCGAGATAGATGGTCAACTGTCCCTCGGTGAAGCTCTCCCAGTATGACTCGCCCGAGTCCTTTACTCCATTGGCGTTGTCATCGTGCCAAATCGAACCGGTAATCGAACTGTTGTTGGCGGTTGCCGTGCCGAGCCCAAAATCTTTGCTGCTGGCGGTGTCGCTTCCCGTTAGCGTGACGGAGTAGTAGCCGGCGCTGGGGCCGGTGACCACCTTGTCGCTGGGCGTTACCACCCGAACATTGTACGTGCCTGCTGCCAAGCCACCAAACGAATAGCCGGCGTCTCCTAGGCCCGTCTGGGTGGAGGTTTCGCCACTATCGAGCGAGCCGTTATTGTTGGCGTCCAGGTAGACCGTCAGTTGGCCATCCCAGAAGCCAATCCAGTCTGATTCACCGCTGTCTTTCACGCCGTTGCTGTTGCTGTCATGCCAAACGCTGCCGGAAATTGAACTGGCGTCGAGATTCGACGCCTGGATGCTTGATGTTTGTTCGGCGGCAACGCTTGTCGAAGCCAGATCCAGTGACGCCAGCGGCAACTGCGGGGAAACACTCAATAGCTGGCGATTTTCGAGCGACTCGACAGCTAACTGCCTTTGAGATCGCGAGCAACGTGCCTCGTAACGGCGGCTGCGGCTGCGGGCGTGTAGTGTATTACGAAGATGACCGACAAGACGCATCATGGCATAAGCTCCAGGAACGAGAATGTGTCACCGGTTTGGTATTTGAGAGGTCGCGGCCTTTACCTCTTGGACACGCGACTGTGCGACGGTGTTTCCTTTGGCCCCCGTCTCAACAAGGCCTCGCCTCTCCATGTTTCTGAAAGGGGCGAAATTACGAACGGATGAAGTCGGCCTTGGCCTTGAATCAGCAGATCGCAATCGAATCGTTGGCCGACTGCGGGCGCCGCCGCTTAGCCCCATACGGGTAATTAGGCGAGGGCGAGGAAATATGACGCAGAATTTGGCGGTCTACACCTACGGTGTAGTAGGCCGCAAACCCAGGCGGGGGCACATCTGGCGATTTGGTGGATGAGCGGCGGCAAATCCTATTGGGCGGCAGCGTCTGCCCAGCAATGGGAAATCGCATGCGGTAACAGGGAAGGGAGCTAGTTTATTTGCCCAAGCCCAGGCCTGTTGGCGTAGATGTACCCGTATTGGGGCATCGCCTTGCAGTTACTTCTCAGCTAAACAGGCGGACGGTTGCTGTTCCTGTTGGAGGAAGGCTTGTCCTTGCGTCATGTTTTGGCGCTAATTTCTAATATAGAGATAGGGTGTGATAGATGCGGATTGCCATAGAGTTGAAGTGGGGGCTCGCCGATGGGCGATTGTGCTGAGACATTTGATGGCCAAACGATAGCGTCGGAGCGATTTCTATCGCATTTGACGGCCGCTCAGGGCCCCCTCTATGCGTATATCAGCACGTTGTTGGGCGGAAGCAACGACGCAGCCGATGTGTTGCAGGAGACCAACCTCGTCCTCTGGAAGAAGATGGGCGAGTTTGATCCCGAGTTAAGTTTTAGTGCCTGGGCAAACAAGATTGCGTTCCTGCAAGTGCTAGCGCATCGCAAAAGGCGGGCGACCGACCGGCATCAATTCTCCAGCATTATGGAGTCAATGCAGTGCATTGCCGACAGGGCGGAGGGGGAGGTTGAGCAATTCGGCCGACGCCTGCGAATGCTTGACGAATGTATTGAGGGTTTGACCGATTACCAACGGCAGTTGGTTCAGATGCGCTATGCAAGACGGTGGGGGGTTAAAGCGATTTCCCAGCATCTGCAAAAATCGGAAAACACTGTCGCCGCTGCCTTGTACCGCGCACGGCTCGCCTTGATCGAGTGCGTCGACACCAAGCACCCTGGGGGAACAACGCCATGAGCGATGAGAGCCCCCCCCCCGATCTGGAGGCTTTATTGGCAGTTTGCCTGGATGGCAGTGTCAACGAATCGCAGTTGCGGCAGGTAGAAGAGTTGGTTGCCGACAGCCCCGAAGCATTGGCCGCCTACGTCGAAATGATGAGCATGCACGCGATGCTCCAATGGAGATACTCGCCACAGGCCGATTCGACATCATGCGGACTGCCGGTGCGAGATTCTGACCCGGCGGACAGCGAAGCGGAAGAACACGCGTCTCCCTTGACGCGTGCTGCGCAAGCGCTGCTCCCGCCGATCGTCATTGATCAGGGGCCGTTCCATCCGCCTGCGACCGGGGCGTTCGCACCGGGCAGCGCGCTGTTCTCCTACAGCGTTGCATCCCTGGTCATGATTGTGGGGCTCGTTGTCGGCTGGTGTGTAACCGTCGCACGCCACGCTGAATCAACGAAGGAACACCAGCAGGATGTGGCCAAGCTGGAACCCTCGCCGTTGCCAGGGACGGCTACTCCCGCTCGAGAAGAGAAGCCCGTTGGTCGAATAACAGGCATGGTCGATTGTCGATGGGCAGAGTCTTGCTCGCTTACCAGGGGGACCCGCGTTTCCACGGGGCAACGACTTCGCCTTGCCGCTGGGCTCGTCGAGGTTACCTACGACAGCGGCGCAAAGGTGTTGCTCCAAGGGCCCGCCAATTATCTCATTGACTCGGAGGACAGCGGTTATCTTTCCATCGGCCGACTTACTGCAAGGGTTGAGCAGCAACCGCTTATCGTCGCTCGTGACAAATCCAGAATTGCCCCCGCAGACGCGACCAATTCCAACGGTTCGCCACTATTTGCAGTCCGGACTCCGAGGGCCGTGATCACGGATCTGGGCACTGAGTTTGCCGTGGAAGTGAGCAAAGGTGGTGCCTGCAAAGCGCAGGTCTTTCAGGGCAAGGTGGAAGTCCGACTTAAGGACGCCCCCGACGCTCGCCCTGCTTTGTTGAAGGAAAGAGAGTCGGTGCGCGTGGATGTGGGACGTGATGGAAAGGCAGTGATGACTCGAGAGCATGGTCATGCCGTTCAGCCGATCGCCTACGTCCGTCGCTTGCCCAAGCAAGTGCCAATCAAATTGTCTAATACGGGTTTCCAACTCAAGGAAGGCGACTTCGATCCACACTGGCAAGTCGTCGCTCGAAGCGACGACCCCAACTTCACGCCGCAACAGGCTCTTGTTATCGGTTCCGATTCACGACATAAGCTGGTCAATACTTCCTCTCGACCATCTTGGCAAGTATCGCTTTCAAGCAAGCCATTGCCGAATAACGTTCGCTACACCTTCCGAGCGACATTCGACCTGACGGGCCTGGACCCTGCCTCAGCCGAAATTCACGGTTCAATCTTGGCCGACGACATTATCGTTGCTGTCCGTCTCAACGGGCATCGCATCACTGAAGACAGAATCGAGCAAGCTAACGCGGAGTACCTCAGATTCTGGGCCGCTGGCCCTGAACGACTTGTGCCCGGACTCAATGTGATGGAGGTTGATGTGCTCAATCAAGGACACCCGCTTGATGCCTCTCCAGAGGAGGGAATCGTGGCGTGCGGCGTCTTATGGGAAGGTTCGGCGAAGGAGCTTTGGAATCCGGCTGAGAAGCCGTCAGCCAAGCCGCCGTCATCAGGTCTTTGATGGTTTGGGAAGAAATAGAAACAGCAAAGCGTTGCAATAGCTGGGGGTGTTATCACGTAGCGTCTTTCGGTCGCCCGACCGTTCTATCGGGCGCAAATTGCACGGCTGCCCGAGCCGGCAGTTTGGATGGTCTTTTCGGGAGAAAGCTTTTCTTGGGAGGGTGCCACTATGAAGTTAGCGAATCCGGTTTCCTTGACGCTTGCCCTAGTCTTGGGCATGTGTGCGGTGGTGCACGCGAGCGTGCTGATCGATCAGACGACGTATGACAACACCGCTTGGGCGTCGCGGTCGGTCGTCGACAGCGCCTCGCACAATTACGGCATGGCCGACGACTTCACCTTATCGGCCGATGCAACGGTCGACAGCGTTGCGGTTCGGGGCGCATTTGCGCCGCACGCCTTCTGGGGTGGCAGCCTGACGGGTTTTAAGGTTTCAATCTACAGCGGAAGCTCGCTGGGCGGCGCAACCCAAGTTTCATCGCAGACGATGAGCAGCTTCACGCAGGACGGCGACCTGTACACCATTCCGCTCACGTCGAGTGTGGCCCTTTCCGCCAGCACCCCCTACTGGATTTGCATCCAGGGAACGACGAATGCGGACGGCGCCGAGTTCAAGGTCTATGGGGCGAACGACGCGGGAACGGGTGGTGGCGAAGGCGTTCCGGCCACCACCGCGTATGTGCCCAACGGCGCGGCTGCCGTCACCTACGATGGCGGCACGGTGGGCGGGAGTTGGGGGCGTCAATGGGACGGCGACTTCATGAATGGCTACAGTTGGAAGTACGGCACGTCGTATACCTACCAAATGGTAGACCTGGCGTTCTCGTTGTCGGGTACCGGCGCCTCGGTTCCAGAGCCGTCGACCATGGCCTTGCTGGCGACGGGCTTGCTAGGGCTGTTGGCCTATGCCTGGAAGAGGCGGAAATAGCTCGGATACTCCCCTGAAGACCACTCCTCTCGCCTGAATCGGGGCGGGGGGAGTGGCGTATTCTCTCACAGACCCGTCTTCCGCGATTCCGTTTGTCGATGTGAACGTCGTGGAGGGCTTCCGCCGCGAGGTCATTTCAAGCGCGCCGTGCCAACGTGACGGAGTCATCGCATTAAGCGGCATCAAGTGGCCAGGAATCAGTATGGCGTATAAACGGATTTCCCTTGGTTTCACGCTCGTCGAACTTCTGGTCGTGATTACGATCATTGGCATTCTCGTCGCGTTGTTGCTGCCGGCTGTTCAGGCAGCCCGAGAGGCCGCCCGGCGGTTGCAGTGTCAGAACAATCTGAAGCAGTGTGCCTTGAGCGTGCTGAACTACGAGAGCCGAGCCAAGATCTTTCCGCCAGGCTGTCAGATGCCAAGTGGAACCGCAATTGGTGGCAGTTCAGGGTTCTCGCCGGCTGGCCGAAGTTGGGTCGTCGACTGTCCGCCGTTCCTCGACAACCAACCGCTGTACGATACGTACATCCCAGCGAAGAACATGTCGGACAATACTTCGATCGTGGTAAATGGCGCTATCAAGTGCAATCGCAACGTCCGATCGGCCTGGCTCCCGTTCATGCTTTGTCCAAGCGACACGTTCAATCGAACGGCCTTTAGTGGATCAACCAATTCTTATACGAGTGGTTGGGGAGATAACTGGGCGCGAGGTGATTATGCCGGCAATGCCACTCCCGGAGCGTTCCTCAGCAACAATGGGTTTCCGCCGTATGGAGCAAACCCCGATGTCTGGACGTCGAGGTGGATGCGTGGCGTCATGGGCGTTAACATGGCGGTGAAGATGGCCGACATCACGGATGGAACAAGTAATACCGTGATGCTGGGCGAGATTCGAGCTGGTATTACGTCGTTCGATTCGCGCGGGGTTTGGGCGATGGCTGGGGCCTGCTCGAGTTTGCTTGCCTCCTTTCGCGGCACTCCCGGAGGCGAAGGCTCCGCCGGCCCCAATTGTATGTTTCAGGGCGGGGACGATGTGATTGCCTGTCCGGCTATCTTTAGTGTCTATGGAAAGGGACGCACAGGACCATCGATTGTGGCAAAAATGGGTATGTCATGCTTCGACGGTACGCTCATCGCCGGCATGGGGCAATGGTCGGGAGCGGAAGGCTGGCACAATCAGCAACAAGGGATGCGAAGTATGCATCTGAATGGCCTTTTTGTTGCGATGTGCGATGGCAGCGTCCACTGGATCAGCGATTTCATTGATGTCCAGAGCGATTGGTCCGATCCGCCGCGCAGCAAGATCTCTGCCTGGGATCGGTTGATTCTCTCGGCCGATGGATACGTTGTTCCCGCTAATAGCTACTGACTTCCTCAGGCGTCAGGTCTCAATGCGAGCCAAGGCATTATTCATTGAGACCTGACGCGCCCGCGCCACGGTTTTGCACCGAAGTTTACAACTCGGCCTCCGAGGCCAACACTTCAGTCGAGTACGACTTTCTTACCGCAGGTCTCGTCCACCAACATGCCGGGCAGATCAGCCACCTCGACCGAAAGGTCACTCAAGGCGGCGACGTACGTTGCCGCTTCCAACGTAGGCATCGATTCCCGCCCTAATCGCCTTTTCCTCCGCGGCGGTCTTTTCATTGGCAATTGCCCGTGTGACAGGCAATAAGAGAATCGCTAATTTAACCAACGCCAAAACCCAGGTGTTTTGTCGCAATATCATCGTGATATGCCCCAGATCTTTGGAGCTCCTCAATGCCGGCTTGAGTCCAGTACAAGATTATATAGAGAGCGAAGTGTCGCGGACTCTTGTCTGCGTACTTCTCTGTGCTTCTCTTGCGATTCCTCAATATTAAAACTCATCGAAAGCGGCAAGGGCCTCCTTTTCATCAAATGTTCGCGGGCAAGCATTCCGCCCCCGTGTGCGTTCGTTGGCTGGAGAGCCCTTGTTCGACAAATTGTACATGTGAATCTGCTGGCTTTTGGGGGGCGCGACATCTTGGGCGGGTAAACGTCGAGCATTGGCTGCCCAAATCTTTTCGACACACTCGCTCTGCCAACTGCGCGGAGTGTGCGCACTGCGAGACGCCTTTTCATTCGGAGGAAATCCAGATATGACCGGACTCTCGCCCGACATTGCGACATTCGGCTGACTATGGGGGTCTACACGCATATCGGTTTGCACGACCAAACGATGGCCATTGAAAGACTGCCGTCGCCGCCGGGACTAGAGAACGGACAGGCGACGGGGACGCCGGCCTCGGCTAACGGTGCCGCGGACAGGAATTCGCCGAATGGTTTGGCTCCACGCCCGGAGGTCGCTGCGGGACAGCCTCCTTCGCCCATCAAGGAGGTCGATCAACTCGATGCCGTTTGGGCAACGCTTCCGGACAACATAAAGTCTAGCCTTCTTACCCTGGTCAACGCCGCAGCCGGCCGGTAAGTCAAGAAAGTCCCGCCCGCCTAACTAGCACAACGTCATGTATAGACTGCGTGGCCAATTCCCACCTCGCTTTTTCTGGATAACACTGCCAAGACGGCGTATTAATCCCAGCTGCCCACGTTATCGCCGGGGAAGCGTCAAGCCGAAAAGAGCAGTGGCGTCGAGGCAAGTTGCGCGGCTAGCCATTTGGGAAAAGGCGAGGAAGACAATTGTCAAACGGCAAACAGTGCCATCATCGATCCTTGGATTCTTTGGGTTGATAACCGAACTCCTTGGCCTTGGAGAAGTCTTCCTTGGCTCGATCCATGTCGCCTTTCTGCCGATGAATTTGGCCTCGTTTGTTGTAGTAGAGTCCTTTCTTGGGCGATATGCGAATGGCTTCGCTGTAATCGGCCAGGGCCTTGTCCCATTCCTTTTTCATTTCCCAACAAATGGCGCGGTTGCGGAAAGCTGCTTCAAGCTCCATGCTATTCTGAATGGCTCGACTAAGATCAGCAACCGCCTTGTCATAATCGCGACGATCCATCCAGAAGCGGCCTCGCGTCACAATGGCGTCGGGATTGTCGGGAACGAGTCTCAACGATTCATTGAAATCGGCTAAAGCCTTGTCGTATTCCTCCATCAGAAACCATGTCTTGCCGCGTTCCAAATAGGCCGTGGCCAGATCCCGGGAGAGCTGGGTGCGCTGTATGCTCGCCGTCAGGTCCGCAATCGCTTTCGGGCGATCCCCTTTCTGATTGTGCAGCGCCGCGCGTCGCACATAATGAATGCTCTGAAAAGGCGCCAATCGAATCGCTTGGGTCAGGTCTGTGATCATCCGCTCGATCATCGTGGAACTCGTGGGCCGCAAGCTGACGGCTACAGCGCGCAACGCATACGGTTCCGAAAAGTCGGAATCCAGTTGGATCGCTTTGTCGAGATGGCCAATGGCCTCGTCAAGTTGCGAGGATGTCCGCGACGGCCGATGAATTAGAGCCGTGGCGAGGTGCATCTCCGTCAATACCGGGTCCGGACCGGGGGGCGCGGCCAACATGTTTTGCCTCAAATACGTTTGAATATCCTGTGGCGGTGAATAGCCATACACCAGCCATTGCGCCACATATTCCGCCATGGCCTCGCAGGGGTCGAATGCCGCGTAAGTGGTCGGCAATCCATTCCTTCGAGCAACCGTGCGAGCATACTCGTTGGCCGCTCGGAGAGATGCAGCTTCCGGGAGCGTCAATCCTTTTTCCTTCTTCAGTTGCTCCCCGACAGCAACGATCCTCGGTACTACCAGGTCACGCCAGGCCTTGCCCGTAGACATTCTCTGACACAAATCCGCCAAGTGAACCGCTTCATGAATGAGAGTTGCGGTTCTCTCCTTTTCTTCATTAAGCTTGTTGGCTGCGAACACAGCATCGGAAATGCCGATGCTGCAATGTGGGTGGCTGGCAAGGGCTGCCAGGGTGCCGGCGTCCAAACTGCGCGTCGAATAACGCCAGAGCCGTAACGGCCGATACATGGTGATGCGCTCCAACAATCCCGGCGATTTCTGCTGGATGAAAGCGAGGATGTCGAGAATTCTCTCCTTTTCCGATTGCCGCCAGACTTTGGCCGCAATTGCCTTTGTGGCATGCGGATCAGCCGGATCGTAGTCGCAAAACTCGATCTTTCCTGCCCACTGCCGCGGCATGACAAAACTGGAAGCCAGGATAGGCTCGCCGACATCCAAGGCTCCAATACGTTTGCCGTCCTTTCCGCTTTTGCCCGCCAACGCAGACGACTTCAAAAGCCGGTGGTCGCTCCCAGTCCGAACAAACGCTGGATCCAGATTGAAATCGGTCTCCGCTCGGAGATCCTCCGCCGGCGAAACCAACGCCTGAAGCCAATTCCCGTCCGCCATCCGAATGCGGTCCCTGCGAACGTAATTCGTGTCTTCCAAGGGGTACTGATTGGCCGGGCAGTTGCCGAAGACGTTGTTGTAGCCTCGCTCCCAAGAAGCGGTAGCGTCCACGGTAATGCCAAAACCGTTCATGGCGACAATATTGTTGTACACCGACACGCGACTCCCGCTGTTGACTTGGATGCCACGGGCGTTGAGAACCACTGTGTTGTTTTGGATGCTTCCTCGGGCGCGATCCACGAGGATCCCACCGTCATTGCGATCAAACAGGTTGTATTCCACCTGAAATTCGCAATCCACCAATTGCAGGGCGTTCTTGGCGGTCGCCGAAAGAGTGTTGCGTGCGATCGAAGCCTTCACTGGAGTCTTGGACGGCGGCTTTTTCGAGGGCAATGTGTTCCGTGCGACGGTGATGGCAGCAATATCGTGGTCGAGCAATACGTTGTCGGAAATGTCCGCGATTCCATCGAGCACCACAATCCCCTGCTTGTTCTGCGAGATGGTGTTGTCGCCGAACTTGCCCTCTCCCCGATAGGAAACGACGCCGGTTGTATATCGGCGGATGCAGTTCTCGCTAAGGCGTGCCTGGCAATCTTCCAAGCGAATGCCTTTGTCCGCCTTGGCGACACCGCCGGTGACGGAGTTCTTTCGAGCGGTCACTTCGGATTGGAAGGCGAGGATGCCGTCTTCATTGCCATCGAGAAAATTGTGGATTAGTTCTACCCGGGATTTGACGCGGGCACGTATGGCGGTGCCGCTATCGACTATCGTCGTATCGACTACCTTGGCTTGTGTGGCATCGAGAACGATGCCGCAATGTTTGCCTGTGAGCAAGCATCCCTCCACCAGCAGAGCACTGGTGTTCGTAGCCACGATGGCATTGCCGCGTTCCGCGCCGTCGGCAACGATTCTGCAATGTCGAATCTTAACGTCCTTCGCACCCGTCACCATCACTCCGCGGGCTCCACCGATTGAAAAGCCGGTGATGGTGACCTTCGACACTCCAGGCGGAATCCAGACCGCCGATTCGCCGGGAGTGTCGATACTCGCGCCGACTGAAGCGTCGGCTTGCAGAGTAACTCCCGACGGGATAACGACGTATTCCCGGTAAACTCCTGGACGCACTAGCAGCGTGTCGCCGTGGGCGGCGATGGATAACGCGCCCAATATACTACGATAGCTCCCGTTGCCCTCCGCGTCGACGACGATCGTTATCGGAGTCTCACGTGGTGCAAAATCTTCCGTCATCTCCGCCGTCGGAAGTTTCTGCTCGTTGTCTCCTGTGATGCTCAAGGAGACGCTTTGTTCGCTGCGCAGCACATCCGCTGTGCCGGATTCGCCCGGCCGAAAACAGGCAGGATCGATCTTCAGAATCACGTCGCCGCGTCGCAGGCCAGCCTTGTGCGCCGGCCCGTTCTTTGCCACGGCCACCACATAGATTCCTTTTCCCGTGAGTTTTACGTCTTTGCCAACGGGATCCGCGTCGGAAACGATCACGCAGAGCATTCCCAACTTGCCCTCCCAAGCCGGCGTAATAATGCTCGGTGTCTCGGGCAAGGCCGAACCAGCCAGGACCGATAACAACAGTGTTATTGCCGTAGCGAACGAGGATTTCGGAACGCCTGGCGAGAAATGCTGTAAAAACATTGTTTTCACCGTTTGACCTCCTTCTCGATCGTCGGCTTCTTGCTGCTTCCGAGGGTCCGGACCCAATAGCGGCGAACACTCACGGGAGTTTCCTTTTTCGCGACGCTTAGTGATTTCGCCCAAGAAAGGTCCACCGGTATCCCTTCCCGCTTCAGCCAACGTGCTATGCAAACGGCCTTGACCACTTCTTCGAGGTCCTTCAATACCGGATAGGCCTGCGCCAATTCACGGTAGTGTTCCGTGGCATGTTCGGCAAACTGTCGTTGCTCCGGCGTCACGCCACTTGCAGTGGCCGACCATGCCGCCAATTTCATCCTTGTATCAACGAACTCGAACCGCTTACCGTTGTCAGTTTGCCGCAAAGAAAAGCGATCGGGCACCAAGACGAACCACACCGCCGACTCCCACCAGTCCGTGGGCGGCTTGGTGACAGGTTTCGTGGCAAGAGTCTTCTTGGTTGATGGGGCCAGCGCGGCGTTCGCTTCGCGCTCTTTGAGTGTCACGAGACCTTCGATCCTGGGCAATTTGGCAATTCGGCCGGTTCGGGGATCAATACCTTGCAGCAAGACGTCGAGTAACTGATCGGCTTCGAACAGCGTCTTACCCATGCGCGTGCCCTGAATCGGTCCATAGTAGGTCACCCGATTAAGACTCGGTTCAACCTCCGGCAGAATTCCCAATCCGGGGCCTATGGAAAGTCCCACGCGAGTCGTCAGTGCGACCGGTTTCCATTCCCCCGGCAAGAATTCCTTCTTCCATGCTACCTGGCCGAATTGATCGCGCCCCGTCTCAATTACCACGATGTCGGGGCCCTCGGCAACAAGCGTTCCTTCGACCATTCCCTCGCCGCCGGTGATGCAACGAATCGCCAGAGCCAAATACTCCGGGTCGAGAGGTGGAAACGCAATGCTTTGCTTATCGTAACGCAGCAGAAGCCGACCGCCCTCGAATACGGCTCCTTGAATCTTCTTGGCGTCGAGCGGTGTCAGGATTTCGGCCGCCTTGTGCAAGGCGACGCCGCCCGCTCCCGCTTGGCCCGTGTTAAACTGCTCCCTGGCCCACTCCAGCAAGAACTTTGGGTCTCGGGCATAGGCCATCGTGTCGGCATCGCGTCGGTGTTTCTTCACTTGATCGAAAAGTCCCGTGGTGGAACTCCTTGGTTGCGTCATCGTGGTCGCAGGTTTTGGAACATCGGCCGGCGTGATGGGCGAACCGAGAAAGAGATTGGTCAGCCTGTCGGCAAGCTCCGCCTTGTGGCGAGCTTCCTTGGCGAGCACCTCGGCCACGGCGGAGTTCTTTGCGGTCTTTGCGCGTTCCAGGGTCTTTTCCACATCCTTCGTGAGTGACAGAAGCCAATCGTATTTCACGCCAGCCTCCTCGGCCATGGCGTGCTGCTGGGAGTTCACGTGCATCCAAGCGATTTGGACGTCTTCCGGCGATGCCTTAATCGTATTGGGGTCCACCGGCACGGGAACCTTCTGATTCTTCTCCTTCTGTTGGAAACGGACGAGCTCCTCATTGATTTGATCGCGACGCCGTTTCAGCCGCTCAACGCGGTTAGACAGATCATCCAGATTTGAGGATTGCTGCCCGTAGCTCGTCAGCGGATGACCGACTGCCAGCGTCAATGAGAAAAGGACCGCCGCAAGAAAAATGCCCTTGACCATATTCCAACCCTCGCTTTGAGAAGCATTGCTCGCGCTCTTGCTGGCCGTCATTCTACTTTCGGGCGGTGCAAACGATCAAGAATCCCGCCCAGTGTTCTTGAAATCGTTTGCGAACCGGGCAATTCCGGGAGAAACATGCATAAATGGTTACCCGTAATGAACATATGCTTCCTAGCCCCTCCTCACACATTCGGAACGAAGCCGGAGCTCTGGTTCGGCATACCAACCAACTAAGCAGCACGGCAATGTGTAACTGACGGTTGGGTAAATACCGAAATCACACAAGCCCCGATGTGGTTGACAAAGCGACTCCCTCGGCTAGACTCGATGCCAGTGATGCTTTTTTGGGGGGGCTTCGCATGGCGTGGTTATTCGCTGTAAGGCGGCAAGTTTGCCACCGACGGCATGCCACTTTGCTTGCCGTGGCCGCCCTATTATTTCAAACCGGGCATCTGCCCGGCACCGAGCCTCGCCCCCCCGGCAATCCGTATTTGGGCTGCCAGGTTACCTCCGCGGGGCGCAAGGCTGCGATCGCTGCAGGAGTGGAGTCGCCCATCGGAGCGGTGGTCCTCCAGGTCACGCCTGGCGCCCCGGCCGCCAAGGCCGGCCTCGCGCGGGGTGATTTAGTTCTCCAGTTCGGTCGCCAGGACATCCAGTGCGCCGAAGATCTCGAATCGGCATTACGTAGGTCGAAGCCGGACAGTCACCAACGCGTTGTATTCGTACGCGATAACAGCCGGCGTGAAACGACGTTGGTCGTCGGTTTTCGGCCGGTCTACTACTCCCTGCAGTGGTTTACTCACGCCGGCGGGGGCTATCGACTAAGAGACCTCGAAGGTTGGACCACTCAGTCGCCCGAGCGACCGGAGAAACAGCCTGAAGCACGCTACGATTTCTTCGAATCGTCCGAGGGAAACTATCGATTGCTTTGTTTCAGAAGCTCTTGGCCGACCACGGACGGTCAAGCGGCGTTGTCGAAGTTTGTAGCCAAGTATCGCGGCGAGTGGCCGCAGGCCGCGGTGACCGAGTTTCAGTTAGCTGGCGTGCAGGCGGTGTGCGTAGGCTACAGCGTGCCCAAAGAACGCAGGACTATTTGGCGGATTTCGTGGGTCGCCTCGGGGCAGCGCTACGTCATGAATGCCCTGGGGCCCCCGCAGGTTTCCCCGTCGCGCCTGCCATCGGCCATCGCCGATCTGTTGGCCACAATGGAACTCTTGCCGAGCAGCTCGGCGTCACCAGACGGCTCGAGGATCGTTCGTGCCAGCGGGCCTGGTCCCGGCAACACGCCGCCGGTCGCGATTCCGTCTCCTCCACAAGGCTGGATTGAACATCGCGCCGGCAGCGTTCGCTTTTTTCTTCCAAAGCAATGGCAAACATCTTCCTTCGCCGCCGCAGATGAAGGTCGCTGGCTCATCGGGGATGCACTCCAGCCAGAAGCAACTTTATCGGTAGTTCGTGATGTTGAATCGGCCAAATTACTACGAGGAATGAACGTTCTTAAGCGAAGTACGGCGACACTTGCCCGCTATCCGGCGGAGTGGATCCAAATCGAGGTGGAAGAGACGCACCGCAAAACCCGTGGACTTGTGTTTGCGTTGCAGAAGCCTGACAGCTTTAATGCCCCGGGAATCGATTTGCAGGGGGAGCCCGTCGTGCAAAATTGGCCTGACGGGGTTTTCGGTGTTCCCACGGGTTCGGGACCACTCCTTGCGGACTGAAAGATTGCAGGGAGTTGCCGGTCGATATGTCAAAGTGACGAGTTGGGGGATGGTGGCACAGGGGGCGGCGGAAAGCCGGAAAGAGCGGACAGCTTCGAAACATCTCGCCGCCAACGAAGCTACTGCACGCAACCGTCATTCTCGACCACCGTTTCAACGGGCCGCCGACGAATGAACCCAATGAAGATCAGGAGAACGCCGATCATCGCCGTTCCCATCACCCACTTGAGCGATTTCCCGGCATCTACCCAGGCCGCAGGGGGCCGAATCATGTGGTTAAAGCCAATAAACATGGCAACGAGCGACGGAATTACGAGGCATATCAGTCCCAGACACACCAACCAGCGGGTAGCCTCTGTTTTGGGTGCCGGTATCTTTCCGGGATATGCCAAGTTGTGGCAGCACTGGAAGAACCAGCCTGCCGCATAGGCTGGCCCAAACAGTGCCAGTAGTGCCAGCGGCAGTCCGATAAGCCCATAGACTGGGTTCTCGCGTTCATGTCGGACCAGGTACTCAAACAAGCCTAACTGACGTGGCAGCGTCATAAGCCCCCCGAAAACAAAGATCGAGCCCACAATGCCGACCACAAGAAATATCTTCCGGTACTGGCGACGTAGGCAGAAGTAGGCAACGGCAAAGAATGGTGAAGCAATTAGTAACGACACAACTGCCACGAAGATGAAACCAAGCCAGCTATGGTTTCCCCGCAGCACGACACGCCCGAGGTCAACCAGTGGCCAAAGACCAAGACCGCCCGCAAGGACGACGGCGATCCACCGCAGCAGTTCCTTCGCGAAGTTGTTTACGTTGTCCTTCATGGCTCGCCGCCCGCAATTGACACGCTACAGGTGTACTCGCCCCCCAGCCCCACGATCACCCAAACACCCGGCTGATAATCTCCACAAGCCAACCACTCAAGGCCAACAGCAAGCCTCCAATTATCCAGATCTTTAACCATTTCTTTGCGTTTGGCTGCGGCTCGAAGTCCCAGGGGCCGGGATTCGTTACCACCTCGAAGGGAAGGTCTGACAAAACTTCCTGAGCCTTCGACTCGTACTCAGCAGGAACAAGTACTGTGAAGAGCCTTCCAGGGCCTGCTGCGGCAGTCACGGGCATTGCAAGTTTGAGGCCGGTGGAAGTCTCCGCCTGCACCTGATGGGGAATCCTGGCTTCTCTCAAGGCGTTGACCGCCATGTCGAACTTGATGAACTGCCCTGTACACATGACCGTAACGAACTCGGTTCGATCTAGCGTCATGATGCTGCCTAACTCGATGAACTGTGCCAATGCTATCCTGCTTCAATTTGCCCCTGAAGCGCACGAACCCGTTTCCATACCTCCTCGGTCATCATATGCCGCCGCACAGTTTTCATCATTCGGGCAAACTTCGAGTCTGTTGCAGATACCTGCTCAACGACCGCGATGTAGTCCTCACCGAACTTGCTCAACAAATGTTCCACGGGGCCCGGCGGCAGTTTGCCCGAAGTCATCTTCCGAGTTCGCTTGCTTCATTGCTGCAGTGACAAATACCCATTGACACTCAGCAGTCGCGGTGAAATTCATCTGAACCACACGTAAGCCCCAATTCGGACCTTCGCCGGATTGAGCCGCGTCGTCCTTTGCCGACCTGAGTTCAGTAAGCCAAGCCCGGGCAAAAGCCTCCCAATCCGCCTCATTCAGTTTATTCCATCGTTCGTCGTAGACCATCGTTATCGCCCCTTCTGAACTTCTTCGACATGCTGGTTGAAATTACGCTCAAATCGATAAGCCTTTGGTAATGTCAGGGTGGTCAACGCGATCAGCAGTACCTGCAACTGTATCAACACCAACGAAAAGATTCGTCCCAGCGTCGTTTGGTTGGATGTCTTAGTTGCCCTGAGACCAAGAATTAGACTCGTTGTCCAACAGGAAATGAACAACAGGCGATTGGTGAAAATCTGGCCGTTTAGCAGGAGCAGAAAACCAACGCCAATGACGATCAGCACAATGCGTGTTGGAGTTCGCCACGCCTGCGACTCCGGGCACCTCACGGAGATAGTCTTTTGTTCCGAAGTAAGCTGCCGACGCCAGACACGATAACCGACCGTGTGGATGCCTGCCATAATCGCGGCGAACGCAATCGCACGTTCCCAGGCAACGGCGGTATTGCGGCGGCCCCAATAATCAACAATCAATAACGTGCCCATGAGGGTAATCGCCACGAAGGACGCACTCAACGCGAGGCGTCCTCTATGGAGCCTACTTCTCTCGGTCACGGCATCAGTTTCATTCATTATCTTGCCCGCTGGCTTGGCAGTCTAGGGTGAGTTACGCACGGGTGTCTCATGTCAATGAGAATCAAATCAGACTCATATGCCCCATTTCCAATACATATAAAAACGAACAGCGACAAATGATAGAACTCCTCCCGTACCTATTACGAAAGCTAGGAACCACAAGAATCTAGCAACCTTCCTGTGTTGCCTTATGGTTGGCGGCTCTATGTCTCGTGGTTGGGTCATTATTTCCTCGCTTCGCTAATTCTCGGGCACTTTCGGTCAATACAGATTCCGCGGATCGTACTCGGGATTGTCCTGCAATTGCGTATACGGACGGGCGGGTTCGACAATCCAAAAGACAACAGCTACCGCAACGAGGATCGGCTCGACGGCGATTAGAACCACGCTAAGCCAATCGGGCAGCAGAAAAATGTTTGGCAGGCCGGCCAAGAAGGACGCCGAGGCACTGACAGCGAAGAAAAGCCACACGACCGCTAGATAGCCGAACAGCCGGGCCTTCGGTTTCCCAAAAACCTGGCGTGGAATCCACCCGCCGCCGTGAACTATTTCCGATTCTGCATTCATCTGCCTGCCCATTGCCTTGCTCCGAATGCCGATTATTGTACCTTTTCCTGGTCAAAGGGTTCATCCCCCTCCGCAGCGAACTTGGCCTGGAAGAACTTTGCTCCCCAACTCCTTGCGGGGCGAGTGGCCTTATTTCCTTTCCGGCGTTATATTTTTCGAAAAATGTCGCCTATGTCCGTGGAGAGAACGCCATGGCTCTTTTCAACGAACGGCTCGTAGTGACTGTATTTCGTTGGATAGCTCGAATCCTGGGGCTTGCCCTCATCGCCCCAGTTTTCTTCAATGCCGGATGGGCCATTCAGCACGGCAATCTGAACCCGTTTGCGACATCGCTTCACGATAACCTGATTATGCTGGCCGGCTGGACGATGTCGCTCGGGCTGCTAGTCGGATGGAAATGGGAAGGCATTGGCGGCTTGCTGACTCTTGGCGGTTTTACCGCCTCCTTCGCTATCAACCGCGGCGGTTCGCCCACAGTCGTGGACGTGGCTTGGCTCGTCACAGGATTGCTGTATCTGGTCTGCTGGTGGAGAGGACGGAGGTCACCAGCGAGCGAGATGGAATCAGGGACGGCGGTCAAAGTGCTGAAACGCTTCCGAATTCCCTTAGTGCTGGTGGCGACTCATGCTGTTCTCGTGGCAGTGATCACCCTCGATATTGCCATGAGCCCCGACCCGATGGCCGGGATGATTTGGATCATCTTCGACGGCATTGATTATCCGATATCAATATTCTTTAGCACGTTCCCATCCGTCTTTCAAACGTCCAGAACTCTATTTGCCGTGCCCGTGCTGCTACTCGGGACCATTCAATGGGGAATTGTCGGGCTAGTGGTTCAGGGCATCGTCGATTTCTTTCGACAGCCGGCAAAACGGCCACAGCGTTGACGTGTCATAACTGAACTAGAATGGAAGTGAGAAGGTGGGGCTAGATAGCAGAGCTTGTTCATGTCCACCCACTACCACACCCCCGGAATCAATCGGTAGCGAACCCGAGCAGCATATTCCTGGTACTCGGCCAGTTCCTTGTGAAGCAGACGATCTTCCAAGACCGTTCGTACTATAAGAACGCCCACCCCGACGGCGACTGGAATGAACGCCCAGATCGATCCCAAGGCCAGAGGAATGCGGCTGAACAGGAAGAGATCGGCAAGGTAAAGCGGGTGCCGGACGATGGCATAGGGGCCGTTGTCGATTACCGTTTGGCCTCGTTCCGTCTGAATGCGAACCCCTGGTTCCGCAAACTTGTTCACCCTCTGGACCCAGATCGAGGCGACGAAGCCAATCGCAAAAAGGACGTAGCCGAGGCCCATCAGCCACGATGGCACCAACGACCAGTGGAATCGATAATCGAATCCGGCAAGTGGAATGATCAAGACAAGCGATGCGAAAAGAACGCGTAGCAGTACCTTGTCCCATGCCTTCGTTCCCGGTTGAATCTTGCGACGGGCAACGAAGATTTCAGGATTGGTGATCCAAAGATAAGGAATGGCGGCAAGGATCAGGGCCGTAAGTAGGCTAAGAAATATCCAGCCATTGAGCCAAAAAATGTCCCATGCGGGCAGGAAAAGAAGTACCGCCAAAATTAGGACGCTGAGCCCAAGGGAGCGAAAGGCCTTGTGTAAAAGTTGGTCGCCGAACTGATTGTCGTCCAGCATGGCATGCCACTCAAACGTTTCCAGGTGCTCGCAATGAGAGGTCCGCTAGGTGCAATTTATCGAAGGGCCATAGAATCGGGACCCCTAACCTGCTTCCACATGTCAACGTGAAACCATTCCGATAGTATTCTTTCAACAACGTTGGCGTTGAGAACGATTTGTTCAGGTACACGTACAACTACGCCGCAAACCCCGCTCTCCCACTCGGTCGGCGTGCATGTAATCTCTGGAATCGGTTCCTTGTTAGCAATAATCACTTGCCAATCGCCGCCATCTACACGAAATGTCCCCTCTATGAATGACATGTCTTCTTCCATAACCAAATCGTAGCTAATTTCACCAAGCAAAGGCATAGTGCTCTCCCGTACAGCGACTGGTCGAAGCCATACAACCGGATAAGTGGGCGGTCGGGTGAACCGGCTTGGAGATATTCAAGCTTCATGCCAGTAAGTATAGCGGTTCTGCTGTTGCCAGCGAATCCCGTCCTCTTGGTCCGCCCTGCTTGTCTTCTCCGATAAGCCTGGGTAAGCTGACCGGCAAATGACCATATAAAAAGGAGGAAATGCTATGCGGCTGCTTGCACTTCTGTTCGTGACCGGACTCGCCCTGCCAACCCAGTCCTATGCCCAAGCCGAAGAGCACCGGCTTCAGATGAGCCTTGCGGACCAGTTTGTGGTGCAAGACACCGACGACTGGAAGGTTACGGTCCAAAAGGAAATGCCGCTTCGGTTGGCCAACGTGGCGGTGAAGCCGAAGACGGGGCACGGCTTTAGTCTGATGCTTTACTTCAAATGCGATACGCCCGACTTGGCCCAATTCGACTCCATTGAGAAGATAGAGGCCGGTCTCGTTTCGTCCTCGAAGAAGTACTTGTCCAATTCGGTCGAGAAGAAGGTCGTCGTCAAGCGATTGGAAGTGAAGGGCTGGTACGGGGCATCCACCGTCCTCACGGATAAAGAAACGGCAGAGAAGAAAGAGGTGCCGGAAGGGGAGTTTAAGTACATCGTCCGTGGAATGGTGCGACTATCACCGGACAGCGTGCTTGGGTTTAGCCTGATGACCAACGATTTGAATTCGAGGGAATACAAGGCGGTGATGGACTATATTTTTGGGTTTGTGAAGGAAAAGAAGTAGTTGTTGGCCGTCATGGCGATAGTTTTGCACGAGGAACTGAGGCAGCCCTAGGTCATGAACCAAATCCCCCCATACCAGCTTTGGGTCGGCCATGCCGGTGACGGTCGGGCTGCCGAAACGATCCTCGCCCAGGGCATCCGGGCGGTAGTTCAGTTGGCCCTGGAAGAACCGCCCCTGCAACTGCCCCGTGAATTCATCTACCTTCGTTTTCCCTTACTCGATGGCAGCGGGAATGATACGGCACTTCTTCGGCTTGCCATCGACGGAGTGGCAAAGCTGGTCGAGGCGGGAATACCGACCTTGGTTTGTTGTGGCGGCGGAATGAGCCGTTCCCCGGCCATTGTTGCCGCTGCCTTGGCTATTGTGGAACGAACCGGTTTGAATGAGACTCTGGGCCGAGTGTTACGATCCCATCCAGGGGATGTGTCTCCCGGGCTGTGGGCGGAAGTGTGTCGCCTTGCGTCTGCCAAAATAGTGTGAGTGAACTGAGGAATCAAGATCGCCTAAGTTCGGAAATCTTCGCGACGGTGAGCAATGGGCCTAGACGCACTGGACTTAGTATTCTGCCTTGAAAAGCAGTTGGGAATAGAAATCCGCTCTGAGGAAGGACTGGCGGTCTTGTTTGGTACTGCTGGCGATATTCACCGCTACCTAATGGCCAAAGTTCAGGGTGAAAGCAGACAAGTTCCTCGGATAGCACGGTTATTCAAGGAAATCACGGACGCAGTGGACGACATTACTGGCTGGTGGCGGCTAACTAATTCGCTCGATTTGAATCGACGGTTCCGTCCGGCCAAACGTGTTGCGAGTTGGCAGGCTCTTCAGAACGCACTGGCTGTGACACTACCACCGTTGGAGCACTCCGCAGGCGAGCCGTATCCTAAGGTGCCGAAGGAGTGCAATACAGTTATTTCTCTTTCTAATTGGATTATCCAGAATCGTCCTGAACGGGTTGAATGGTTTCCCATCAAATGCGAACGAAAGGGAAAAATGGCATCCCGACAATGGAGCGAAACCGAGGTCTGGGACATCTTGCGGCAAAGTATTTGTGATGCCTTAGGGGTGAAGCCGGAGGCGGTAACGCATGATGCCCGGATGGTCGAAGACTTGGGAATGAACTAGCTTCCGCAGGACAGAACCCTCGTCTTAGGTCTCCCTGCATTCTATTCGAATCTAATCTAATGGCTTGGCTGAAGTAACCGCTCCGGGAACGGCGGCTGGCCGTGAACCATCGTGTAAGCGTACTCCACGCCTTGCCCATAGGCTCCGGCATGATTCAGCACCAACTCCATCACGGCATCGTAAGTTTCCCGACGGGCCCAATCCCGTTGGAACTCCAGCAGGACTTGCACCCACGTCACCGGCACTACACCCGCCTGAATCATTCGCTGCATGGCGTTGCGATGGGTCGTCTCGCTTATGCCGCCGGAAGCATCTTCCACGGCATAGACTTCGTATCCCGCTTCTAGTGCCTCAATGGCCGGGAAACACAGGCAAACCTCGGTCCAGAGGGCGGCGATGACGAGCTTCTTTCGCCCGATTCGCTCAATTTCAGTCACAAACTTCTTATCCTCCCATGAGTTCATGGTGGAGCGTTCGATGGGTTCCTTGTCGGGAAAGACTTCCAGTAATTGCGGCCATATGTAACCGCTGAATGCCTTGGTCTCTACTGTGGTGAGGATGACCGGCAGACCAAAGATCTTGGCGGCCTTCGCCAGCCCGACGACGTTGTTCATGAGCAGTTGTCGGTCGATTGAGCCGACGCCGAATGCCATCTGTGGCTGGTGATCGATGAAGACCACCGTGCAATTTTCGGGCGTCAACAGACCGTGAATCGTTCCATTGGTTGCTATCATGACCGGTTACCTCCTATAAAGAAGTCTACAGGCCAACCCATTGCGAAAACAGCCGCCGAGTCTGCATGTCGTTCTGGAAGCGAGGTAGCTATGCATGAAATGGAGGCGGGACTCTCTGGAACTTGTTGCGTAAAATTACCAAATGGATGCAGACTTTTCTGATGCGAAAAAAGGAGAAAAGACATGGTTGCTATTGCTGAACAGAAGAAAGCGTCGATTCTAGCGGTTGAACGAGGCCAAGAGGTCGTGGTAACGAGGAAGAATGATGTCGGCATTCTCTTTCAGATTTCCACGCTGCTCTCGAATAACGGCGTGAACATCCTCGGCGTCAGTGCTGGCGTGTGCGGCGAGGATTGCCTTATTCGACTTATCACGGACGATAACCGGAAAGCAAAGGACGTGCTGGCCGCAAACAGCTTCCTATCCGAAGAGGAGAGCGTGATCTTGGTTGACTTGGCCAACCGACCGGGCACGCTGAAACAGGTGACGAAAGCCCTGGCTCAGGAAGGCATCGATATCCGCCACATCTATGCTGCGACCGACAAGGAGCAGGACAAGTGCTTGCTCGTGTTTCACTCGTCAAATGATGACGTGGCTTTGGCAAAGCTGAACGAACTCCAGGCGGTAGAAGAACGACCAACTGACCAGGAGCGAAACGCGAATATGGTGTCGGAAGGCGGCCCGACTTATTGATTCGATTTGGAGACCGAGATGCAACCAACCATCCGGGCCACTGAATTCGGCTCAATCACCGTTGACGACGAAAGGATCGACCTCGATATCGTGATTCGTCTAAGCGGGAAGGTTAAAAAGCGGAAGAAGAAGCTCTCAAAGAAGCAGTATGGCACGTCCCACACGGTCTCGTTGGCCGAGGCCGAGCACATCTTCGACGATGGTGCGGAACGGCTCATCGTTGGTAGCGGTCAGGACGGCAACGTGAAACTCTCCGAGGAGGCCGACCATTACTTCAAGGAGAAGGGCTGCGTCGTTGATTTGCACCCGACACCGGAAGCCATCAAGATTTGGAACGAGGCTGAGGGAAAGACCATCGGCATGTTCCATGTGACGTGCTAGCTGATGTAGCACCGTACCCGTTTGCCCGTCAAGAAAAGAAAGAAGCCCACCGGAACGGCAGGCTTCGATTCTTTCGTCAGCAATCGAACACCTATATCAGCTTGACGTTTTCGGCACAGGGGCCTTTCTGACCTCGGCCTTCGGTGAAGGATACTCTTTGTCCCTCACGCAGTTCCTCGAACGTGACTCCTTGGAGGCTCGACGAGTGGAAGAACAAGTCCTTTTCCCTGCCCGTGTTGATGAATCCGTAACCCTTGTCCGTCACTCTCTTGATAGTGCCTTCGGCCATTCGTACATATCCCATCGTAAAGTTTGAACGGCGGGTGCGGCAAACATTACCGACAGACCGTCGTCCATTGGCCAAAAGTGTACCCCGCCACGGTGCCATCACGCAAGCGGGTCGCTGCTGTGCTTCGGGCACTTGTATCCATTGGGGCCGCAATTTGCTGCGAATGCCAGCGGTGTGGCTCTGAGTACGGTCAATTTGCGGACAGTCTTTTCATGTTCTTACGTCTTTCTCAGAAGCTCGCCACAAGCCATCGCCTTGTTGTTCGAGCGGTTTGTGGTCTGGACAACATGGGAGCGGAGCGGTCATGGTTTTGCAGCCCGCTTCTGACTCATCTGCCACGTCCCGACCCAGCCCCTCCTCTGCCCTTTGACGGATGGTTCACCGTTGGTAGTCCCAGAATGGTTCTCCGATCCGACGACCGTGTGGTCATTGTGGAGGATTAGTTCCACCTCACCCTGGCCGTCATAACGGGTTTTGGTGAATCCGCCCTTGGATTCCCACGTAATCTTTTCGGAAGCCGTTCCCGTGATCCGCCTGCCCGTCAATGTTCCTTGGAGCCGATACTCCGCATGATAGTTCTGTATATGATCCGTAGGGACACCTGTACATTCCCCACGACCGACCACCGCTCCCTCTTTAATGTCGAAGTCCCAGTGAAATGTGATGTTGGGAACGTCGGGCACGGATAGTACGAGCGAAATTTTTCCGTTACGGGGAATACCTGCCCCTGACATCTTATCTCTGATGGCAGACGGGGTATCATTTGCAGAACCCTGAGCGAGTGTGTAGGTGAGCGAACCTATGGCCCCTGGCTCGCCTCCCACGACGAACCTGTATTCTCCAGGGGGAAGCTCGTAGTCCGGGTTCCCATCCAATTCATTCATGTATCGATGCTCGGTGACGGAGTAGACGTTCCTCCCGTTAATCCTGGTCAGGGTGCTGCCCGTTTTGGGATTAGAGAACTGGTACTTGAGCTTCGTGCCTTTGGCCCCCTTCGGAATCGTGAATTCCCCTGGTCGCTTCTCGGCCTGAATGCCGATACCGCCGTTGGTCGGATAGTCCATGCTGGCGGTGACTGTATGAACCGCCTCCTGGTCCTTGACCTTCTCTTGCGTCTTCTTGTCCTTCTCGGCACCCGTCGCCAGACTGCCAAGGGTCAATACGACTGCCGCAATAAATACTGTTCGAAGAGGTCTCATAATTTGCACGTCTTTCGATTCAGCCACAACAAGAACCCTACGGTTCAAATTGAATGGGAGGGCCGATGGCCCGGTGCCATTGTCGCCTTGTGAAGTATAGCCTATACCTGATAATTGCAGAATCGTCACTCATCGCCCCAGGCAACTGGCTGGTCCCGAACGAGAACGTGACGTTCCAAAACTTGTACTGGCAAGCCCGAAGCCGTGGGGAACAGTTCAGTTATGGGCCACCAACGCCCGCATGAGCGGACACTCCCCAGCCGCCTCTCCCTTTCGATATCGGCTCAACAATTCCTTGGATCGTTGAGCCAACATCCGTCGCACTTCCCGCCGCTTGCCTTTGATTCTGGCAATCTTCAGCGGGTCGTAGGCGGTGGTTTGGTGCCGCATCCAAGAAATAACTGCAGCCTCCGCCGGCTGTTCGACGGAAATGCGTTTCGTCCTGGCAACCGTCCCGCTTCCAACCGGCGTGGCATGATCAGCCACCGCACGGGCAAGCCGTTGGGCGAGATTCAAGTGGACGGGATGGAAGGCCAAGAAAGTGAGGACCGCCCTGTAGAAATCCTCGACGTACTCGGCCTGGGCTTTTTCCCGGCATCGGCTAGCGGCCTCTTTCCGTTTGACGTACGAATCGGTGGATCGCTCGGCTTCGAGTTCAGCCCGAATCTTTTCAATGGTAGATGATGGTGCCCAAATACCTCTTGAGAAGACCTTCCTACCTTTCTTCTCCTGGACGACCCAATGATCCCCCGCGGCTGTTACCCGGCGGGTCAGTGCGGCATCGCCGGGAGGAAGCAGCCCCCAGCCGTCCGGTGCCTATTGTCATCGTCGCATGTCCCAAATGGCAACTCGACTGAGGGCATCTCCTGTTATCAATCGTTTTCCGTCGGAAGAAAACGCAAGATGGTCAATATGCCACCCACCCCACAACCTCAATGTCGTAATAGGCTTCCAGTCTTGTGTTTCGATGATCTTCGTGAGTCCTCGTTCGCCGCCGCCACAGGCTAATGCTGTGCCATCCGGTGAGAAAGCGACCGAGTGTATGGCCCCATCGTCGAAACAGGGAACCATACGAACCTCTCCTTTCCCGGCCAAATCAACAATTTCTTAGAACCAGTCTTCAAATTAGGATTTTGCAGTTGCTAGGCGGCGGGACAT
>CALGFD010000014.1 GCA_937881075.1 uncultured Planctomycetales bacterium | reverse complement strand
CGCGACCGTTTTGGGAGTGCGCCGCCAGAACCGCAGTTTGTCATAGCTCGGGCAGATGACGAAACCATTCGTAGGGCGGCCTAGAACCCGATCTTCTATCCCATGTCCCGCCTGATTCTCCATGCCGACGACCTGGGGATGAATCGGGCGGTCAATGCGGGCATCTTTCGCGGGTTTCGCTACGGCCTGTTGACGAGCACCTCGCTGATGACGAATGCGCCGGACGTGGCCTGGGCCTTGTCACGCTGGAAGACGTTGCTCGTCGAGCATGAGGCGGGCCGGATACCGTCGTACGCGGCACGCAGTCGGTTGAATGATCCCGAACTCCCTTTTGACCTCGGCGTTCATCTGAACCTTACCCAGGGGCAGCCGCTAACAGCCGATCACTATCCGGCCGAACTGCTCGATCGAAATGGGCAGTTTCCTGGCGTGTTCGCTTTAATGAGGAAGGTGCGACGGCACGGCGTGAGGTATCGCGAGGCGATTCGCGGGGAGCTTGAACAGCAAATTAGAATGCTGCTTGATCATGGGCTGCAGCCGACCCATCTCAATGGGCACCAGTATATCGAGATGATGCCGGTGGTTCGGGAGATTGTGCTGGAGTTGCTCGAAAAGTATGTGATTTGTGCGGTGCGCGTTGCCCGAGAACCGGGGCTGCTGCGCACAGCAAGGCATCCTCGCATCCAGCTTGCAGGGTGGCCGCTGGCGCTAGTGAAGCAATGGTTTGCCCGACGGTTCTTGCGATTGATCAAAGCGAGAACGAAAAGCGGCAAACGATGCTTTCCTGATGCGTACTTCGGCACGGCCCACGCGGGGCAAATCGATATTGGTCTGCTGAAGAGTTTTCTTAGTCGAGCGCGGGGATGCGCGGCGGTGGAAGTTGGACTGCATCCGGGCGAAGCGACCGGCGTAGCAACTCAGCGGCCGAGCGGTGCCTGGCTCGATCCATTGGAAGACCAGCGCCCCCGGGAATTGGCGATGCTCCTCTCGCCAGAGCTGGCAGAATGGCTTTTCGCGAATGGCTGGCAACTTGGCCGGCTTGCTGGGCTTCGCTGACGCCATGCTTGCTGCATAAGCTGTGCTCGCTTAGGAAGCATGATGCATAGCAGCGCGACCTCGACCGAGCCTACAAGCAACGACCGACTAGCAAACGGCCGCGACGACCAGCAGGTAAACCCCCCAGGCGGCCAGTGCGACTAGCGATAGGCCGACCATCCAGGCGACCGCGCGGCGAATTCGCCATCCGGTTCCGCCGCGTTTGGGCGGCAGCAGGGTGCTGGCCAACAAGCGATGGGCCCTACGGAGTGCCGGCGAGCGCGGCGCTTCTTTCGGTGGCTCAGTGAAAGCGATCATGAAATCAGCGGTTCTCTGCCGTGGATGCGATTAGACCTGGGCATAAGCGCGGTTCAGTTCCGCCATGCGATCACGCAGCGCGGGCTGGTGATCCAGCAAGTCGGCGATCCGCTGCCAGTCCAGTCGCTCCGGCCCGAGGGCTTCGAAGATAGCCAGGACGTGGTCCCAATCTTCCTCGATGTCGACGGTCAGCCGCACATCCTCGCGATCGATCGCACGCGGCGCCGGCAGAAGTCGAATGTTGAACTTGTCGGGGTGGGAATGCATGTAGCTGGTGACCCGCGCGCGATCCGCTTCGTCGCGGGCGAGTCGGTTGGCGCGTCGTAGGGCCGAGATGCGGAACCACTCGGCATAAACACAAGCCGGCGAGAGAATGGCGGGCCGACCGTCCTGTGAGCAGTAGCCGACGTAATCGCAGCCCTCAGTCGATTCGGCCGTCGTCACCAGGCGGTCGATCAAGCTGGGGTCGACGAACATGCTGTCCCCGCGCACGCGGACCACGGCCTCGGCCGGATAGCTTTCGAAGGTACTGCAGAAACGGGCCAGCGGATCAGATCCTTCGCCGACGACCAACGGCACGTCGGCCGGGATGAGGTGGCTGATTTCCTTGTCGGATAGGGAGCCGTTGGCCAGCACAATCACGCCATCCAAGCGGGTTGCTTCCGTGACCCGACGGATGACCCATTCAAGCAGTGAACGACCGCCGACACGCCGGCCGGCGTTGGCGCGAAAGCGCGGTACGTCGAAACATGCTTGTACAATGCCGAGGTTCCTAAGCATCCGGCTCTCTCCCTTTCCGATCCGTCAGCGGCATATCTGAGAAGCAATCCGTCCGATAACTCTATCAAATCGACGGAAGCAGGGTCAATAGGCAGAACACCTATGGCGCGCTTCGGCCAAAGTCCTACACGGCGGCGGGGAAGGGGCAAGGTGGGGTGTTGACCGTCCGGCGATTGTTTGCAGCAAACAAGCAAGAGGCGAGAGCGATTATTCGCGATGCTTATCGCGGCAGCCCCAGGGCTTCGTAGAGCCGCCGATCGGCCAGGCTTTCAACCACCAGCGACGCCCGGCGGAAGTCGTGGGTGCGGCTATGCTCGGCTGGCACGGCGACGGCAAAGGCGCCTGCTGCCACGGCGGCCAAACAGCCGTTCTGACTGTCTTCGAGCACGGCCATCTCTTGGGGCGGCACGCCAAACCGCCGCGCCGCCGTGAGATAGATTTCCGGGTGGGGTTTGCCATGGGTGATGTCCTCGGCGGCCAGCACGAACTGGAATCGCTCCTGAAGCTTGAACGGCTGCAGGCATTCCTCGACCAATTTCCGGCTGCTGCTGGTGCCAATCGCCTTGGGGATATCGGCCTGTTCTAGGGCGTCGAGCAAGTCGAGCAGGCCGGGCATCGTCGCCAAGTGGTCGTGCAACAGTTCAACGAACAGCCGGTTCGACTCGCAGGCCAGTTGCTCCCAGGTGTCGCTCAGTCCGCAGTGGCCGATCATCGCCTCGAAGGTCGGTTGCGGACGGAGGCCCATCATCTTGTTCTTCAACTCGGCGGTAAACGTGTGACCGCGGCGGGCGAGCATCTGGCTGCCGACCAGGGTGTACACGTCCTCGGTGTTGAACATCAAACCGTCCATGTCGAAGACAACGGCACGCATCATGTTTTTGGATTTAGGATTATAAATTTCGGATTTCTGCGATCGTTGTATGGAGTAGCAAAAATATCACACACTTCGGTTGCCGACTACCCAAGCACATGGCTTTCCATCACTGTGTCCTCCAATCCGTAATCCGCAATCCGCAACCCGAAATCTCTTCGAGGATGGTGAGGAACTCGCCGAGGATCATGCAAGTGGCGCCCCAGACTTGATGGGTTCCAAAGAGGAAGTGCGGGGCGTTGAAATCGCAGTCGCCGTGTTTTCGTGGATGGCTGCCGAAATTGCACGGATCGAGCAAGTGCGGCAGCGGCACCTCCAGCACCTCTCCCACCTCGAGCGGATTCGGCGTGAATTGCGGGCGTTGCCGAGTGGCGGCAACCCAGGGGGTGACCAAAAAATTGCTCGCCTGCACGTAAAGTGGCGAGAGCCGGCCGAGTAGTTGCAGGGACGCGTCGTCCGCGCCCAACTCTTCGTGAAACTCGCGGATGGCCGCTTCGGCGGTGGTTTCGCCTGGCTCGACCGCGCCGCCAGGGAGGCTGATCTGGCCAGCGTGGGCCGCCAGAGTCGCTGGCCGCAAGGTCAAGGGAAGCCGCCAGCAGTCCTGGTGCCAATACAACAGCAGCAGCACCGCCGCCTCGCGGCAACCCGACTGCGGAAGATCGTAGTGATGCCAGGGGCGGGGTTGCGGCTCGAAGCGAGAGCCAATCATAGGACCCGGCAGCGGCCCCTGCAATCGGTCGATCAGCCGTTCGGGCAATCCTTGGTCGATCATGGCTTGGCAAGTCGGTAGACCACGTACGAACGGTTTCGGTACACCTCGGGCAAATCCAATTTCACTTCGGTTGCCTCGCAAATCATATACGAGGCGCGGTACTTCTCGGCCAGTCGCAGCAATTTTGGAGCCCCAAGGTCGGCCAAAGTTCCGTACCAGCGTGTTGCGGGCGTTGTGCCGCCGGTTCGATAAAGGTCTTCGATCCGTTGCCGCCACTCAAGGATTGCCGGCGCATCCTGGGGCACGTCCTTCCAGTTGACCACTTCGCCATGTCCCGTGTACCACTTGAAGGTTTGCGCGAGCCGGGGCGTAAGGAATCGTGCGCCGAGGGGGACATGTTCGGGGTGGGACACCCAGGCACAGGCCTCGCGCCACGCCGCGTGATCGGCCAAGCGATCGGCGCGGGGGGGGGGGCTCTGCAATCGTTCCACCGCGTGATCTCCGAAGTGCCAAGCGGCAACGATCAGGGCCAGCCCGAGGCCGATCCTGGCGACGTACTTGCGGCTTCGATCGACTGCCTTTGAGGGAGATTGCAAGGTGGCCACGATCAGCGCGACGCCTTCCAAGGCGATGCCCATCGGAATGGCCACGTCGGTCAGGCGGAACCAGTAGTAGCGCAGCACGTCGGCGGCCAGGCCGGGTTTGATGAAGACGAGTAAATTAAGCATTGCGCCGGCGAGTGAAATGGCGATGGCGCCCGTAATGAAAGCCCGGAGGTGGCGGATGGCCAGCTTCGTGTCGGGCAGCGTTCCATTTTCCGGCGGGTCATCTTGGGAGGCAGCCGACTGTTCCGTTCGCCGCTCCCACTGGCCCAACAGCAGCCAGAACATCGCTAGTAGGGCCAGCCGAAGAATGAAGTCTAGCCGCATGCCGCCGAGCGTCAGGTGATGTGGCAGCCGCTCGAAAACATAGATTTCGTGTGATCGCTGGACCAAAGTCGAATCGACCCCGCAATTCAACAAGAGGGATGGCAGCAGGCCAGGCAACGCCAGCAACAGGCCGAACACGATGCCCGGCCAAAGCGACAGTAGACGCGGCGCAAATACTGGCTCAGGATCGCCTGAGGTTTTGGCACCGCGTGTTGGGAAGCGGAGCCACAGCCAAGCGCCGCCGGCGGCCACGGCCGCCCAACCGCCGACCAGGGCATGGAAAGCGGCCGCCGCGCCGAACAACAGCAGCGCCCGATTCCAGTGGTTCCGGACCAGGGCGGCGAGGCCGAAGAATACGAACACGTAGGCAAACCCCTTGGCTTCGACGCCACCGATAACCCATTCGCCGGCCATGTGGCACCGCTCCATCAGGCAGACGAACATTGTGGCAGTGAGTACCGAACACCACCGTCGGGGCACGATGGCGACGCTTAGCCGTTGCCAAGCCCATGCCAAGAGCGACCAAGTCAACAATCGGCCGGTCAATGCCAACATCCCGGGCGAGAGGTATCGCGACAGCCAGCCGAAGGTGAAGTAGAAGACCTTGTGGGTGTCGGCCGACTCAAGAAAGAAGTCGCCTTGCCCCCACGAGTTGTTCCAATAATGAATGGCCTTGCCCAGATAGTGTGGCTCGTTGACGTCAGGCACCGGCGACGCGCCTTGCACGTAGAACACGACGAAGATCAGGGCGACCTCCAGGAAGGCCTGCAGTCGCGATGGAAGGTTGCTTGCCGGGGGCACGGAGTCGGTGGGCCGTTTTGTGGGATGGGTGGCAAAGGACGTGAATCAAGGCGGGCAGGCCGAGGCTCGCTGCATCCGTCGATAATACCGTATTCCGTTCTGGTCGCCAATGCGACCGCTGCAGTGTTACTTTGAAAGGCACTCGTTCCCGCGCTGTCCAATCTGGCGGATCTCGCTTCGCTCGGTCCGCCCGACAAGTCTTACGATGCAAAGGTCAACTCGTAGGACTGGCCCTGCTGAACGTCGAGCGAGACGGTGCCGTCACCGTTAGCCTTGAAAGCAACTGCTTTGTCGCCGGATTTCACGGCGGCAATCGTCTGCTTCTTTGGCGGACGGACCTTAATCGTGCGATCGAGTGTGGCCTTGAACTCCACTCGCTTCGCGCGGCCGCCGTCCCAATCGATGGCCACTTCCAATCCGCCGCGGGCACGAAGGCCTTTCACGTTTCCGGTCGGCCAGACCGAGGGCAGGGCCGGCAAAATCGCAATCTCGCCGGCGTGGCTCTGCAGGAGCATTTCGGCGATGGCCGCCGTCGCGCCGAAATTGCCGTCGATTTGAAACGGCGGATGGGCGTCGAACAAGTTGGGGTAGGTCCCCTTGGCCAACAGACCCTTGAAGATGCGGTAGGCGTGATCGCCGTCTTCCAAGCGGGCCCAGGCCATCGTCTTCCAAGCCCGGCTCCAGCCGGTGGCCTCATCGCCACGGCGGATGAGCGTCTTGCGGACTGCTTCGGCCAACTCGGGCGTGCCACGGGGCGTGATCATCTTGCCAGGATGCAGGCCGAACATGTGCGAGACGTGTCGATGGTGCGGTTCGGGCTCGTCGTAATCCTCGACCCACTCCTGCAATGCGCCGGTCCGCTTGCTGATCTGCAGCGGCGGCAGCCGGTTGAGTGCCGAGACGAGTTCGGCCCGGAAATCGGCCTCGAACGTCTTGTCGTTCTTTTCGGCGGCCAGGGCGTCGATGGCCTCGATGCAGTTGCTGAACAAGTCATGCAGGATTTCGGTGTCCATGGTGGCTGCGTAGGTAAACATCGACGTTTCGCCGTTCTTCATGCGGAAGCTGTTTTCCGGCGAGTGCGACGGATTGGTCACCAGCTTGCCGGCGACCGGCGTGCCGGGTGGGGCCTCGACCAAAAAGTCGAGCATGAACCGGGCGCCGCCTTTCATCAGCGGCCACGCCCGTTGGGCGAGGAACTTCTTGTCGCCGCTATAGAGATAATGTTCCCACGGGTGTTGGCAGAGCCAGGCGCCACCGACTGGCCAGACGCCCCAGACGCCGTCGGCCGGGACGGTGAAGCCGAAGGGGTCGGTCAGGTGATGCACGACCCAGCCGCGGGCGCCGTAGTGTTTTTGGGCGGTCTCCGTGCCCGAGGGAACCAGCGAATCCATCAAGTCGAGCAGCGGCAGATGGCACTCGGCCAGGTTGCAGACCTCGGCCGGCCAGTAGTTCATTTGGATGTTGATGTTGGTGTGGAAGTCGGCGTTCCAAGGGGCCTTCATATGCTGGCACCAGAGGCCTTGCAAGTTGGCTGGCAAGCCGCCGGGCCGGGAACTAGCCATCATCAGGTAGCGGCCGAACTGGAAATAGAGTGCGGCCAAGCCGGGATCGTCGGCGCCGTTGCGCACCGCGAGAATTCGCTCATCGGTGGGAAGCGAATCGATTGAGCTTGTGACGATGCCATTCTCCGTAGAATCAGAATTCCCGGAAAGGTTCAATGAGACGCGATCAAATAGTCGTTGATGGTCCTCTACGTGTCTGGGAAGAGCGAACGTCATGAATTCTTCGGTGGTGGTCGCTGCCAAGCGAGATCGGCACATCAAATCTGGGTCTTTGTGGCGATAAGTGGTAGCCGAAGTAATAAAGAGGACCGCTCCACCATTTGCGTTCTCCAGTCGCAGTTGATTGGCAGAACTCGAGAGTTTGCCGTCGGGCGAGTAGACTCTTACGGCCGCCGCGAACTTCATGCCCTTGCCATTATTCGTTGCTCCACGGAGCACAACGGTATCTGATCCGACAACTTCACTTGCAGCGTTCTCGGGACGGTCGAGTCCGACGGAGAATGACAGCGAGCCGGGAACGTTGCAGTCAAGCACGATCACCATTACCTGATCGCGGGCCGAGCAGAAGATATTGCGGCGGTATGCCACATCTCCCGCTACGTAGCTTGTTCGTGTGAAACCGGCAGACAAATTGAGATGTCGGCAGTAGTCCCTGATCTTCCCTTGATGAAAGAATTTGATCCGCAGGTTGCCAAGGGTTTCGTAGGATTCGATGGTGGGCGGAATGCCCATCATCGTTTCGCCGGCCAGTTTCGTGGCTTCGGCGTTCTTGCCTTCGAAGAGCAGTTGGCGGACCTTGGGCAGGGCTTCGAGGGCCTTCGGGTTGCAGCGATCCTTGGGACCGCCGGCCCAGAGATCGTGGTCGTTTAGTTGAATGAGTTCTTCCTCAACGCCGCCATAAACCATGCCGCCAAGTTGGCCGTTGCCGATCGGCAGGGCCTCGACCCACTGCCGGGCCGGCTGCTTGTACCAAAGGACATTTTCCCGAGCTTGAGAAGGCGGGTCAGCGGCAAACGCTGTTGAGAACGAGACCAAGGAGAGCAGCAACACAGCAGTGTAATGAAGGCGGGCGAGCATGAGACAATCCTTAAAGCGGTAGGACTTCGGTTGCGCAGTGGAAGGAAAGCAGGCCGGTTGCCGACGTCTGCAGTATAGCGGCGCGACAGTGCGGTGCCAATCATTGGTAGGGCGACGCCGCAGCGATGCTCCAGGGAGCCCCAAATCCTTCGCACCGCTCGGGATTTCGTGTCGCGGATGCTTCGTGCTTACGATGCTGTAGTGCGGGGCGGCCGCAATGCGCCACGGAGGGACTGGATGACGACCAACAGCACTCCGACGGCCAGTATTCCGATCGCCCAAAACGCCTCCCAACTGCGATTCCGCAGTGCGTAGTCGATGCTCGTGTAGACCATGAAGCCGGACGACATGCAGAAGATGATCGGCGTCAGTGGATAGAGTGGCACACGGACGGGCCGTTCAATCGTCGGATCGCGGCGACGCAGGATGAACACGGAGACGGCCACCAGCATCAAGAAGCACCAGAAGCCGGGCGTGGTGAACAGCACCATGCTTTCAAAACCTTTCTGAGTCAAGCCGAAGCCGACCACCAGCGATAGTGTGATCACGCCTTGGATCAGCAGCGAGGCCAGCGGTGCGCCGCGCCGGGCGTTCCAGCGGCCGAGCCATGAATAAAGTCGGTGGTCGGTGCCCATCGCGTAATAAATTCGTGAACCGGTGAAGATCTCGCCGTTGATGGCGCCGAGGGCCGAGATGCAAATCAACAGACTCAGCGCGATGCTGGCCGCCGGGCCGAGCGCCAACCGTAGGACATCGGCAGCCACGGTCGGGCTGCGAGCGCCGGTCAGTCCTAGCGCATGCACAAACGCCAGATTGACGACGACGTAGATCACGGCCACGCTGGCTGTGCCGATCAAGAGCGCCCGGCGGATGTTCTTGATCGGGTTCTTGACCTCGGCCGCGACGAAGGCCATTTCGTTCCAGCCACCGTAGGCCAGCAGCACGAACACCATCGCTAGGCCGAAGCCGGAAAGATTGATCGTTGTGGGGCCAACGTCGGGGCCCGCCGCCGCGGCTATCGAAGGGTTCGTTGTGTGGCAAAACCCGACGACGACAATTGCGGACAGGCCGAGCACCTTGGCCACGGTCAAAACATTCTGGGTCCATTTGCTTTGGCGAACGCCGAGCATGTTGACGAGCGTCAGTAGCAATACGGCTGCTGCGGCGTAGGCGACGAGCACGAGACTGGCATGCTTGCCGGAGGCTTGCGGCCAAATCTGGTTGGCATATTCGGCGAAGGCGAAGGCCATCATGCCGATCGAGCCGGGGCGGACGATCCACAGTTGGCACCAGGCGAACAGAAAGCCGAGCCAGGGGCCGAACGCGCGGGTCAGATAGACGTAGTCGCCGCCTTCGCGGGGATAGGCGGTGGCGAGTTCGGCGTAGCAGAGCGCGCCCAGCAGTGACAGGCCTGCGCCGAGCAGCCAGAGGCCGATCAACCAAGTGACGGTGGGGGCCTGCTGGGCGACATTCGAACCGGTACGATAGATGCTGGCCCCGATGATGATCCCCACGATGATCGAGACGCAATCGAAGAGCGTCAATTCGCGGCGGGGCGCGGCGCGGGTTTCGGAAGCGGCAGGCGGACGGCTCATAACGAAGTTTGGCGAGGAAATTTGTTTGGCCGACCAACGGAGTTGGGCCTTTGATAAGAAGGATCGGCAGTCCCCGTCTGGACACCCCCCAAAAAAATGATAGGATAATGGTTCCGCGACAATTGACCAGCTTGGTCAAGTGGCCCCTCTGGCGAGTTAGGTATGGCGAAAAAGGAAGAAGCGATCGAGGTTGAGGGCACGGTTACCGAGGCCCTGGCGAACACCCGTTTCCGCGTTCAGTTGGAGAGCGGACATTCGGTCATTGCCCACGTGGCGGGAAAGATGCGCAAACATTTTATCCGCATTGTGCCGGGGGATCGGGTCCGGGTCGAGCTTTCACCTTATGATCTGACGAAAGGTCGGATCACCTTCCGCGAACGCTAACTCGGCGGGATGGAACTTCTGGGATGGCTAGCGGTCGGTTGGCCGTTTCCCCCTGCGGGCACTAGCCCTGCTTGCCTCTGCATTGTAGACTTGTGCAACTTCCACAAGTCTATTTTTCTTGCTTTCAAGGAGACAGGACCGTGCAAAAGATTCTGCTGTCGCTAGTGGCCGTTGCCCTTCTGTTGGCCCCGGCTGGGCAAACTACGGCCGAGGAACTGAAGCCCTTGGTGACGGTATCGTTTGCCGGCTACGACAAGGCCTTGGAGAGTTTGGGAACGCTGGGCCAAGTGGCTGGCGATCCGCAGTTGGCTAGCAAACTGGAAATGATTCTCAAGGCCATGACCCAGGGCAAGGGGTTGACCGGGCTGGACACCAAGCGACCGTGGGCCGTCGTCGCCTTCTGGGATGGCAACCAGCCAGTCGTGTACGGATTCCTTCCCGTGAGTGATCTGAAGCAATTGATCGAGGCTGCCAAGAGCAATCCGGGGTTGGCCGAGCAGATCACTGAGAACAATGGCGTGTATCAAATTCAGGCCGGGCCCCAGGCAATTTATATCAAGCAGAAAGATAGCTGGGCGGTCGTCACCAACGAGAGTGAGAACCTGGACAAGGCACCGGCCGATCCGACGACGTTCCTCGGGGATTTGCCGACCCGCTATGCCCTGGCGGCCCAATTGACCCTGGCCAATCTGCCGGATCAGTACCGTGAGCAGTTTCTGGCCCAGGTGCGGGCGGGAATGGAAGCGGGCATGGCCCAAATGCCCAACGAGACCGATGCCCAGTATGCGGCCCGGGTCTTCTATGCCAAGCAACTGATCGAGCAGGTCAACGCCGTGGTGACCGATGCCGAGAGCGTTTTGCTCGGTTGGGCGGTCGACTCGACGAACAACAGCACTCACCTCGATCTGGAGTTCACGGCGAAGGCCGGTACGAAACTGGCAGAGCGGTTGGCCTTGGTCAAGCCGGGCCAGAGCGACTTTGCCGGTTTTCTCCTGCCGGACGCAGCCGTTCGGATCTCCCAGGTTCAGACGCTGACGGACGCCGACGTCACCCAGGCGAAATCGGCCCTTGCGGTGATGCGGAAGTCGATGCTGGACAACCTGCAAAACGAGCTGGCCAAGAACAAGCAGGGAGCCAAGAAGTTTGATCCCAAGGTCCTTGAGGGGCTGGTCAATGACGCCTTCGACGTCCTCGATAAGACCATCGAGACCAAGAAGAAGGACGTCGGGATGTCCGTCGTCCTCGATCCCAAGGCGACGACGCTTGTTCTCGGCAGTGCGATCGCCGAAGGCGAGAAGCTGCAAGATGTTTTGAAGCGGTTCGTTGACGAGGCCGTGAAGGCCAATCCGGAGGCGGCCAAGCAGGTTGAGTACCAATTCAATGCCGAGACCTACGAAGGTTTCCGGCTCAACACGTTCAGCATCGTCAATCCGTCGCCGAAGTTTGCCGAATTGGTCGGCGAGCGAGTGGAACTGGTCGTCGCGATTGCCAATGATAAGATGGCGGTCTCCGCCGGACGCGACGCGATGAAGGCATTGAAGACAGCCATTGACCAGTCGAAGGCCAAGGCCGGAACTGAGGTGTTGCCACTGGAGTTTTCGATCTCCGCCACGCCCCTGGCGAAATTTGTCGCCAGCGTGGCGGACGTGGAGCAAGCGAAGGCGGCTGCCACGCTGCTGGCCACCACGCTGGAGAAGTCGGGGGGCAAGGATCGCTTGCTGTTGACGGTGCGCCCGATCACCCAGGGGCTGCGAATTCGCGTCGAGCTTGAGGAGGGCATTCTCAAGGCGATGGGGCTGCTCGCCCAGTTGCGACAGGCGGGCGCGGTGACGCCCCCCGGCGAGTAAACGCGGTATTTCGGCTCTTTGAAGCCGAAGGCCCGTCGGCTAAAATAATTGCGACCCGGCGCGGTGTAGCGTCGCTGGGTCGCCAGGCAACTTTTCGGAGGGAACGGCGGATGAAATGCCGCCGTTCCTCCGTTGTTTTAGTTAGTAGCAGTTTCCGCGAGAAGCCTTCGTCAGGAATTGGTTTATGTCGTCTTTGCGTATCGAGATCGCCAACATTGCTGTTTCCGAGATTGCCCGACGATTCGGCACTCCGACGTTCGTCTACGATGCGACGATGATTCGGCGCCGCATTGCCGATCTGGCGGCCTTTGATTGCGTCCGATACGCCCAGAAGGCGTGCTCGAACTTGGCGATTCTGGACCTGGTGCGCAAGGCCGGCGTGGTGGTGGACGCGGTGAGCGACGGGGAGATTCGCCGGGCATTGGCGGCCGGCTTCGTTGCCGCTGGCGATCCGCCGCCGATCGTTTACACGGCGGATATTCTCAATGCCGAGGCCCTCGACCTGTGCGTGGAGCACAACATCCACGTCAATTGCGGCTCGCCCGACATGATCGATCAGCTTGGCCAGCGCGCGCCGGGCCGTTCGATCACGTTGCGAATCAATCCGGGCTTCGGACATGGCCATAGCCAGAAGACCAATACCGGTGGCAAGCAATCGAAGCACGGCATTTGGCACACCCAAATCGCCGAGTGTGTTGAACGGGCGAAGCGCTACCACCTCGCAGTGACCGGCTTGCACATGCACATCGGTTCGGGAACCGACCTGGAGCATCTTTCGCAGGTCTGCGGCGCGATGGAATGCGCGGCGGCCGAGGTTGGGTCGTCGGTGCGGTCGATCAGCGCCGGCGGCGGTTTGCCGACAATCTACCGCCCAGCAGACTGCTACGTGGATCTGGCCAAGTATTACGAACTTTGGGACGCAACGCGGAAGCGGTTGGAAGAACGGTTTGGGCATGCGGTGCACTTGGAGATCGAGCCGGGCCGCTACCTAGTGGCCGAGAGTGGCTACCTGGTGTGCGAAATTCGGGCCGTCAAGCGGCAGGACGACAACGTGTTCTACTTGCTCGACGCGGGCTTCAACAATCTCGCACGCCCGATCCTGTACGGTTCGTATCACCCGATGTCAATCGTGCCGAGCGATGGCAACACCGCTCGCGCCGAGCAGGACGTCATTGTGGGCGGCCCGTTGTGCGAGTCGGGCGACATCTTCACCCAAGAGGAAGGTGGCTTCGTTTGCACCCGCCGGCTGCCAGAGGCCAAGGTCGGCGACCTGTTGGTGATCGAGTGCGCGGGCGCCTATAGCTTCGTGATGGGCTCGAACTACAATTCCCGGCCGCTGGCCGCGGAAGTGCTCGTCGATGACGGGCAACTGCACCTCATCCGCCGCCGGCAGACCTTCGAGGACATGATCTGCGGCGAAGAGATTCCGCGGTAGGCTGAGGCGATCGAGGAACGCAGATGGAGAAGCCAGAGAAAATCAGGGTTGCCGCCGTCAGAGTCGTGGGTGAACAAGACGGTGTTCCGGAACGGGAGATCAAAGCAGAGTTTTGCGAGTTCTTGGCGGGGACAAGCTTTCTGGGCCGCGCTTATCTTGCACAAGTCCTGTGTGACGGGCAAATTGAACCGAACGTTGCACTTCTGGTACGACTAGAATCGGGCGACCAAGAGGCCGTGTTGTCCGGACTAGCGCACATCTTTCACAAGGTCTTTCGCCAAGACCAGCATCTTGATATAGGGTTTATTTCTGAGGCCAAGGAACAAGAAGTAAGGCATCTGGTTAAGCCGTTCTTTTCTTCCCACGATTGCTCCCGGCGAGGTTTGAGAAGACTCTTGGCACGATTCTTTCATAGGATGTGCCGATAAGTCGGCGGGATACGTGCGAGTAGGTTACTGCCCGAGCCGGCAGCGGCCGGTTCGTTGGGCCAACGCCGTCGGCTGCGAAAGCTGCCACTCCACGATCCGATACCGCCCCCGTGCCACTCGGCATTGACGCGCGGCTGGTGGCAGCCTGTTGCCAGATGTGCTATCCTTACGCGCATTGGGCTTGGCTCAAATAGGTCCGTTTTAGTCTTTGCTGAGGGACTCTTGCCATGCTTCGCTTTTCCTGGTTTGCCGCACGTTTTAGTCTCCTAGCTGGTCTTGTGTTTGCTTTGGCTGACGGCGCGAAGGCCGCCGATCCGAAAGAGGCTCCCATGTCCTACCGTGAAGCACGCGATTTTCTGGCGAAGTACACGAATTTGGTTGAGTTGACCGATCCGTCGGGGGCTCGAGTGGCGATTGCTCCAGGGTGGCAGGGCCGGGTGATGACGTCCACCTGTGGCGGCGACGACGGGCTGAGTTTCGGTTTCGTCAATCGCCCATACATCGAGGACGGCAAGACCGACAAACATTTCAATAACTTGGGCGCCGAAGAGCGGATGTGGCTGTGTCCCGAGGGCGGTCCGTTCAGTCTGTGGTTCAAGCCGGGCGTGAATCAAGTGATGGAGAACTGGTACACCCCGCCGGCGCTGAACGACGGTCCTTGGCGGGTGACCACGCCGCCGAGTGAGACAAGCGTGCACATGGCCACGCAGATGAGCATCGAGAACACGGCGGGCACGACCTTTCAACTCGATGTGACGCGCGAGGTCAAGCTGCTGTCGGCCGAGAGTTTTCAGGACATCTTCGGCGCCGAGGCAGCGGACCTGGCCTATCGAGAGGGCGTGAAAACAGTTGCCTATGAAACGACGAATCGGGTGACCAATCGCGGTGCGGCGTTCGAGAAGGACAAGGGACTAGTCTCGATCTGGATCCTCGGCATGATGAACTCCAGCCCGCAGACGCTGGTGATTGCCCCGTACAAGGCGGGCGCAGAGAGCGAACTGGGGCCGGTGGTGAAGTCGGATTATTTCGGCACCGTGCCGCCGGAGCGGCTGACCGTCACGCCTGTGGCCGTGCTGTTCCGCGCCGATGCTGGCTACCGCTCGAAGATCGGCATTTCCCAGCAGCGGGCGAAGAATGTCCTCGGCTCGATCGATTTCCAGAGCAACGTGCTGACGCTGGTGCAGTTTACGATGCCTGACGACCCGACGAAGCACAACTACTTGAACAACATGTGGGGCCTGCCGCAACCGCAGCCGTATACGGGCGACGTGTCGAATGCCTACAACGACGGGCCGAACGATCTGGGCCAGCAGTTGGGCGCGTTCTACGAGATCGAGTCGGTCTCGCCGGCGCCGGCGTTGCTGCCGGGCCAGTCGCTGACGCATAAGCACCGCACGGTACACGTCCAGGCCGATCCGGCGATGTTGCGGAAATTGGCCAAAACGGTTCTGGGCGTCGATTTGGAGGAGGTTCGTAAGCAACTGCGGTAGAGACTGCGTGAGGAGTGACTTCAGGGGATGAAGCTGCATTGGCAGAGCTAGTGGCAGACTCCCGGCGAGCGAGTTTGTGGCCAGAGTCCTCGCTCCGTGCGGAATGACAAGTGTGCGTTGCACGCAAAGCAAAGGGGATCGCGTTGGCTGCCAACAAAGAGCTCTTGGAAGAACCGATCGAATCGCAGGAGATGACGACCGACCAGCGGGCGCAAGCCAAACAGTATGGGCGGCGCGAGTTGTTCTGCGCCCTGGCCGATAAGTTTCTGGATGCGGCCTTTCTTGCGGTGGCGGCGTTCCTTTTGGCGCGGCCGGTCGACGCCTGGCTGCAACACTCGTCCTTGCTGGAAGGCAACTGGACGTTGCGGTTGGTGGCGTTGTTTCTGGTCATCACCGGGCTGCATATTCTGGTCTCGTTTCCCTTGTCGTACTATTCGGGGCACGTGCTCGAGCATCAGTTCCAGATGAGCACGCAGTCCTTCGGCCGCTGGCTATGGCGGTATGTGAAGCGGATCGGGCTGGGGACTTTCTTTTCGCTGCTGCTTGTTGTCGGCTTGTATTGGGTGATCTGGACCGTTGGCGGTTGGTGGTGGCTCACGGCAGCAGCGTTGTTTTTTGTCGTGAGCATCGTGCTCGGGCAGCTCACCCCCGTATTAATCCTGCCGCTGTTCTACAAGATCGAGAAGCTCGACACGCCGGAGTTGACCGAGCGGATTGCTCGGCTTGCGAAGGGGACGGGGTTGTCGATCGAAGGCGTCTACCGCATGAACCTTAGTGAGGAAACGGTCAAGGCCAACGCGATGCTGGCAGGGCTTGGGCACACCCGCCGAGTCTTGCTGGGCGATACGTTGTTGGACGGCTTTTCGCCCGACGAGATCGAAGTGGTTTTTGCCCACGAAATTGGCCACCACGTGTTTCGCCACATCCGCAAGCTGATCCTGGCCGGGCTGGTGTTCAGTGCGGCCGGATTCTTTGTGTGCGATCGCCTCTTGGTGGCGTGGGCCGGGCAGGGCGGCGTCCCAGTTAACTACGGTCAACTGCCGGTGTCCACGCTGCCCTTCCTGCTGCTGGTGCTGACGCTCTTCACAATGGTGATGGAGCCGCTGCAGAATGCAGTGAGCCGGCGATTCGAGCGGCAATGCGATCGCTACGCCATTGAGAAGACGGGGCTCAGAGCGGCCTATATTTCGGCCTTCCAAAAGCTTGCCAAATTGAACAAGGACGATCCCAACCCGCACTGGCTGGACGTGCTGCTGTTTCACAGCCACCCGCCGGTGGCCGAGCGGCTAGCAATGGCTGAGAAGTAGTGGGGGAAATGCGGAATGATGAATGCAGATTGCGGAACGATGAAGGCAAACTGCAGCCTGTTCCGACGTCTCCTTTTCACTGACCACTGACCACTGACCACTGACCACTGACCACTGACCACTGACCACTGA
>CALGFD010000013.1 GCA_937881075.1 uncultured Planctomycetales bacterium | reverse complement strand
CGATCCCGACAAATCGCCGCTGGTCGTGGACACCGCCGAGCAACCGTTCGTCTTGAAAGTGAAGAAGCCGAGCAAACGCTAGCGATCGTCGTGGGCATGCTCTTCTTGCCAAGCCCGTACGCCGGACTTCCGTGACGTTCCTGCCGGCGAACCCAGGGGGTCAACGTCGACTTCGTCGGCCACTCCACCCTGCCCCGGAAGCCCCTCGACTATCGGAGCAGCCTCTTTCTCGTCGCTCTTTTTGGAAATTCGCTCCTTTTTTCGGTGCAAAATTCTCGTTCCCCGCGGATTTCACTAGTAGCATAAGAGACAGAATCTACCAGTCGAGCGACTCGATCAAGAAGAGAATGAAGAATGAACGGGAACGCGCCAAGTGAAAACTTTGCTCGCCTCTTCGCGGAGCACGAGCGGCGCGTTTACGCCTACATTTTCGCGATTCTCGGCGATTGGGCCGCTGCGGCCGACGTTTTCCAGGACACCTGCGTAAGGATGTGGACAAAGTTCGAGGACTTTCAGCCGGGAACCGACTTTGGCGCCTGGGCGCGCCGCATCGCGTATTACAAAATCCTCAAATATCGGGAGCAATGCCGTTCACAGCCATTTGCCAGCCAAGAATTCCTCGACACCGTCGCTTCCGCATGTGAGATCGAGAATGACGACGAACAGCGGTGGCTCGCCATCCTATCCGAGTGCATGAAGAAACTGCCGCCTCGTGACCATCGCCTTATCACAGAGCGGTATTCGGAAGACTGTACCATCAAAGAACTGGCGGCTCGCCTCGGGTTGTCAGTCCACACGCCTACAAGGCAGTGAACCGCATTCGCCGCAACCTGCTTGACTGTATTCACACAACACGCGCCCAAGAGGATTATCCGTGACTCAAGCAGACTCACCTGCCGGGGACTTCGATGAGCTACTTGGATCGCTATGCGAAGGCCAATTGCAGCAGGTGGACGCCATCCGGCTAGAGCGGCTGGTTTGTGCCAACCCGGCTGCCCGCCGCCGCTATCTCGACTACATCGCTTTGCACGTCGAATTGAGCCGTCGCTATAACATCCACGTTCCGTCCAGCGCTGATTCGGCAGCAGCATGGTTGGGCGGGAACCGAGAATTGAACGTTTCCGAAGTTCACCGCCTCAAGCACCCTTACTGCAAAGGTGCCAAAACCAGCCGGCAGTCGCGCGCCCTCCACGGGAAACCGCGCCCAGCCGTTGTTCGTTGTGCATACCTCAGCCGGCACGATTACCGACCTAGGCACCGAATTCGGCGTCGAGGTACAACAATCCGGGCTGGTGCGCGCGGAAGTATACGAAGGACAAGTCCGCCTCGAGTTAGCACAACATGACGGAAGTCATGCACCTTATGCCGCAACACTGAACGCGAACCAATCGGCCCATATGAGGCGTGGACAACCGTCCGAAATTGAAGTGGCCCGGCGTTCCACTGCGCTCTCCGGCTTCGTGCGAGAGGTCCCCAAACGGGTCCGCATCAAGACCTTTAATACGAGCGTCGGCTTGCACCAAGGCCAGGCAGATCCGCACTGGCAAGTCATCGCCCGAAGTGATCAGCCGTTGTTCCCGCCGTCCTCGCCGGTCGTCCTTGCGGTCAACCAGCAATACCTTCAATTCCTCCCTAATAATCCCTACCGATCGCAATGGATATCATTGGGGCAATCCCTATTCCCCGACAAGGTTCGATATCGCTTCGCCACCACGTTTGATCTTACCGGTCACCTGCCGGAAACAGCATTCCTGCGTGGACGATTCCTCGTTGATAATCAGATTCTTCAAGTGAGACTAAACGACCATGATCTGATCGTGCCCGATCAGTCACGCCAGGATACCAAAGATCATTGGCTCGGTTTTCAAACCGCCAAAGGTTTTGTCCCGGGCGTAAACCGACTGGAGTTCGAAGTCTTTAACGGGTCGGCAGATGGCTATCGCGAATGCGCAATGGCTCTGCGGGTGGAACTCGAAGTTTCGGCTTTGCCTCAGTGGGCGATATCTGCCAAGCCTCTGCAAGAACAGCCGTAGTAATACCGCCACTACTATGATCCACATCACGAAATCCCATTCTTTATCATGTTTCCTTGGCAGGACGCGTCGGCAACGTCGAGCCTTCACGCTCGTCGAGTTGCTGGTCGTCATTACGATCATCAGTGTTCTCGTCGCCATGATGATCCCCGCGGTCCAGGCCGCCCGCGAGGCAGCACGCGTGATGCACTGCAACAACAACCTGAAGCAGATCGGTCTCACCTGCCTTGGCCACGAGCAGCACCACAAGTTTTTCCCGTCCAACGGCTGGGGTTGGGACTATGTCGGCGACCCAGATTTGGGTTTCGGCAAGACACAACCTGGTAGTTGGATCTACAACATCCTCCCCTACCTCGAGGCCGGTAACATCCATGACCTCGGCGAGGGCGAAAACGCTGCGTCGAAGCGTGTAAGCCGCACAACGCTGACGGGCATCGTGATGCCAATGTTCTACTGCCCCATCCGACGGCCCGCCATGCTCTATCCGCGGACTTGCGGCCTGAGCGTCGCTAATTGGGACTACGGAGCCGTTTCGCGCGTCGCCCGCGCCGACTATGCAATCAACACCGGCAGCCAGGACCGCTGCCAAATCTTCACCGGTCCAACGTTTGCCGATGGCCTCACTCCGACCTACAAGTGGCCAGACGCCTCCGATCACAACAGCATCTCCTACCAACGCAGCCAAATAACGACCGCGATGATCAAGGATGGTATCAGCAACACCTTGCTGGCAAGCGAAAAATACCTCAATCCAGCCAGCTATAACACGGGCAACGACGACGGCGACAACGAAACGCTTTACTCGGGCTACGACAACGATATCTCGCGGAGCGGAGCCTACGTCCCACAGCGTGATCGTCTGGGTAACGATGGCAACTACCGTGCCTTCGGCTGTGCCCATCTCTCCAGTCTGCCCATCCTGTTGTGCGACGGCGCGGTCCGATCGATTGGCTGGCGCACCAGCGGCGAGAATACCGTCGCTTCCATCGACAGCCAAGTCTGGAGCAACTTCTGCAACCGAGCCGACGGCAAAGCCATTGATGGCAAAGCGTTTTAGCCGTCAGGCCGCTACAGCATCCGCTACATGAACCATGGCCGCCCCCCGTCTCGAGGCAACCAATGCTACTTCGTTACCCGCACCGGATATTCCGGCCGAGTGAGCTTCTTCGGCGGGTTCTTTTCCAGTTCCTCGAGCGCGATCTTGATCGCCTTTTCCAGTTGCGGATCCCGGCCGGCAATTAGTTCCGCTGGCCACTGCTCCACTTCGACGTCCGGGGGCACTCCCTCGTTTTCCACCACCCAGCCTTCTTCACACCAAATCGCTTCGCCCGGCGCCGTGACCGCGGTGCCGTCCATTAACACCGGCACGTCTTCAATGCCTACCAAGCCGCCCCAGGTCCGCTTGCCGACGATCGTTCCCAGCTTGAGCTTGCGGAACATCCACGGCAGCATGTCGCCGCCGGAGCCAGCCGTCTCGTTGACGATCATCACCTTCGGCCCAAAAATCGCCGCACTCGGTTCGCGCATATCCTCGCCGTAGCGGGTGGCCCACTTCGACATGAATTGCCGCATTAAATGGCTGATGTAGTAGTCGGCAATCTGCCCGCCGCCGTTGTGCCGCTCATCGAGGATCAACGCGTCCTTATCACACTGCGGATAGAAATATCGCTTGAAGTAGGCATGGCCTCCGGCCGCGGTATCCGGGACGTAGACATAGGCCACCCGCCCCCCGGTCGCCTCTTGGACGCGCCGCAAGTTGCTTTCGACCCAATCACGATTGCGCAGCGCCACCTCGTCGCCCAGCGGCTCCACCGTGACCGTGCGACTAGCCTTGCCGTCAGAGTTCGGACCGACGGTGATTTCGATGCTCTTGCCGGCCGTATTCTCGAACAGGGAATACAGCTCCGTCGGGGCCTTGAGTTCCACACCGCGAACTGCCAACAGGTACTCGCCGGCCTTCACATCGACGCCCGGCGCCGTCAATGGCGAACGAAGTCCCGGGGTCCAGTTCAGCCCACCGTAAACCTTCTTGAAGCGATAGCGGCCATTGGCCACTTCGTAGTCCGCGCCGAGCAAGCCACCAGGCACTGACTTAACCTCATGCAGCGGCGCGGCAGGCATCAAGTAGCTGTGCCCAACCGCCAGCTCACTGAGCATCCACCGCATCACGCGATAAAGATCGGATCGCGTCGCCAGATGCGGCAGGAATTGCCGGTATTTCTTCTCAATGGCCGGCCAATCCGTCCCGTGCATGTTGGGAGCGTAGAAATAATCCCGATTGATCCGCCAGGCCTCGTGCAGAATCTGGGGCCATTCCGCCTTGGGATCAATGCGAACCTCGATGGCGTCAATCTTCAGTTTGCCTTTGTCGGCGGCGGGAGGAGTTGCGCTAACATCGACAATCGAATAACCCTCGGCCGACAGACGAACAAGTGCCTTCTTGCCGGACGGAGTCAAGCAATAATCGCTTACCCCCGCGAGCATCGTCTCACACTTTCGCTTGCCCAAATCGAACCGCTTCAAACTGCCGCCCCGAACCAGATCCTTTCGGGCGATCACCGACTTCTCATTCGGCTTGGTCCAATCGATATAGAAGACCTGCCCCGCGCTCCCGGGCTGCAAGTTGCTGTAATTCGCGGCCGCTTCCGGCAAGGCCACGATGCGGTGCTCGATCCCCTCGAAATCGATCACCACCGGTTCCACTTTCTCAACTTTTTCTTCTTTCGCCTTCTCGTCCCTTGCCTTTTCGCCCTTGGCTATCGCCTTTTCGCCGACCTTCTCGGCCTTGTCGGTGGCCTTTTCTTCGTCACTCTCACGGGCCAATGGCGACGGCACGCCTTTTTTCAGCACCACCAGGTACAATGCACGACAGAACCGCATGTCTTCGGCGGACTGGGCAAACCAGTTAATCACTGGCCCGGCGTCCGTCGAGGCCAGGAAGTAGAGATACTTGCCGCTGGCGTCGAACACCGGTTCGACCGCATCGCTTAGCCCATCGGTCACCGCCGTCGACTTCTTCGTCTCCAGGCTATAGACATAGACGGTGTGATATGCGGCGTTATTGTTCAGCGCATAGGCGATCCAGCGTGAATCGGGTGACCAGGCAGCCCGAAGTGCGCACAGATCGCGGGGCTCGTACACAGGTACCGCGGCAACCTTCTCAACTCGCCCCCCCGCCACGTCGAGCCAGTACAGCGTCTCCGAATTGTCGATGTACGCCAGCTTCGTGCTGTCTGGCGACCACACCAGGCTTTCGAAATAGCCGGTCCCCGTTAAGGCGATCGTCTTAGTCTCCCCCTTGCCGCTGGCTGCGCGAAGGCGAAGCTTGTACTCCCCCCCTTCATCCGACATCCAGGCGATTGTTTTGCCATCCGGCGACCACACCGGCTCGCGGTCGTGCACGCCGCAAGAATTCGTCAAATTGCGAGGATCGCCTTTCTCGGCTGGCACAGTCACGATTTCCCCGCGGAACTCGAACACCGCCCGAGCAGCCGACGGCGAAAGGCTGGCATTGCGTATCAACTTCGCGTTCCCCTTGACGTACCGTGGCCGGGTCTCGCCAAGGTCCGTGGCTACGCCAATCTTTAGCCGCGTGTCCGTGCCTCGCACTGGATCGAACAGGTACAGATACCCCGCATGCTCGTAAATTAGCCGTCCCGCGCCAGAATTGACGTTCAACACGGGAAAGTCGGTATAGTTGGTCAGTTGCTTGACGGCTTTCGTCTTCGCGTCATAGGCATACAAGTTGTATTCGCCGTGGCGATCGGAGCGAAAATAGACCGTATCGCCAATCCAGTTCGGGTCCACATCGTTAACGCGTCCCTCAAACTTGGGAATCTCGACAACCTGATGATCGTTGCAGCGGTAGAGCCAAATCCGGCAGTTCGTGCCGCCACGATAGTTCTTCCATTGCACTGAACGGTCCGCCAATGGCGTGTAGGCAACATACTGGCCGTCTTCGCTGTAGCAGGCCTGAGCGCCGTACGGGATCGGCAGTTGGGTCGGCATCCCGCCGGTCAACGGAACCGTAAATAATTGCGTGTAGCGGTTGGTGTACACATTGCGCGCCGAGGAGAACAACACCGACTTTCCATCAGGCGCAAACCCGCGGACCGTGTCGCTGGCCGGATGCCACGTCAACCGCGTAGGCGCGCCGCCAGTAACGGGAATCGTGTACACATCGGTATTGCCATCGTACTGAGCGCTGAAAGCGATCGTCTTGCCATTCGGCGAGAAGGTCGGGTTGGATTCGACGCCGCGGTCTGTCGTCAACCGCCGCGCGTTCTTGCCGTCCAAGTCCGCGACCCACAGATCTCCACTATAAATAAAGGCGATCTGACTGCTGCTGACGGCCGGCTGCTCCAACATCCGCGTATCCTCGATGTCGACCGCCATGCCAAACGATGCAAAGACGCCAAACAGGGAACCGATTCCAATCGTAAGGCAAAACAGCTTTCGCATAGTCAACTCGCGGTGCGGGTAGAGGATCTCGGGGAAAATCGCTGGCCAGCGCTATTCAGTCACGGGCGACGGGCGCCACCCCTGGCAGGCGTGATTACACTAGAGGTTTCGTAATCGCATTACATCAAACGTGCCGCCTTATTGCCGATTGCCGGCGACTGACGACACACACTAGCTCTAGTGTAGCAGACAAAAAGGCGTCGGGACAACCAGCCCATCCCACCGGAACTGTTTTTTCCGAACAAACTGTCTGCCCTTTGCCCTCGGTTCCGATTCAGGCGTAGAAGAATGCGGTGGTAAGATCGATTCAGCGGCCGGCATCATCGCCGCGCACCTTCCAAGCCAACGCCGCAGTAGGGCAGGCGGCAACACAATCGGCCGCCGCCTTCGTTAGCGCCTCGGCCATCGATCCACTCAGAGGCACGGCAACCCGCACCTCGAAACCGCGGCCGACAAACGTCATCCCAATTGGCTCACCTGCCGCAGAAGCGATTTGAATGCATAGGCCGCAGGCGATGCACTTGCCGGGCTCGTAAATCACTTCTCGGTGACTTGTGTCCCGAGCGTATACGCGCCGTTCGGCTTTGTAGCGACGTGGACTGGCGTTGTATTGAATCGCGTACCGCCGCAGCAAGCAATTTTGCAGCCCCCGGCAGTCGCACCCCAAGCACCGCTCGGCCTGCTCGACCGCCTCCTCCGCTGCGTAGCCCATCAACAGATCACTCGGCTCTCGACGATCAGCGATCGAAGTACCGCTAGCAAAGGTAGCCGCCTCGCACTCTTGCAGTCGGCCCATCCGCGTGCTGAACGGCTCTGGGCCCCCGGCCACTGGCATGTCTCGCAAGAACTGGTCGATCACCGCGGCGACTTCTTTTCCGTCGGCTGCGCTGCGGATGGCCAATCCATGGCCACGAATTGCATTCCCCGCGGCGAAGACCCGCGGCAAGCAGGTTTGATACGTGCGTCCTACGATCTGAAGGCCGCGCGAGCCGACGGGCAAGCCCCAATCACTCGCTTGGTTGATTCCGCCTGCCCCGGTCGCGACCAGAACCGCATCGTATTCCTTCGGAAGTCGCTCGAACTCCTTCCGTGAGTTGATCGCAATGCCCATCCTCAATTCAACTCCCAGTCTCGCAATCGATTCAACCTCGGCGGCAAGAATTTTCCGTGGAAGTTGCTCCTCGGTCGTGTCCCGCAACAACCTGCCGCCGGCGATCACATCGGCTTCAAACACCACGCACCGGTGGCCGAATTGCGCGAGGTAATAGGCCGCCGATAGCCCACATGGCCCGCCGCCAAGGATGGCCACTCGTCTGCCCGATGCTGGATGACAAGTCGGGGCGTATGACGGAGTCGCCCGCAAGTCGCGATCCGCCACGAACCGCTTCAACAGGCAAATTGACACCGCTCGATCCACACCGCCGCGATGACACACTTTCTCACACGGGGCTGGACAAATCCGCCCAAACACGGCCGGCATCGCAATCTCGCGTTTTACAGTCCGAATCACTTGTCGCCACTGGCCGGCCGCGATCTGCCGCAACATCGCGGGAATATCCATTCCTGCTGGACAACCGGACTGGCACGGCGCCAGGCAATCGCCCAGATGATCGCTCAACAACAGTTCCAACGCGCTCCGCCGGGCATCGTGCACCAACGGCGTCTCACTCTCGACCCGCATCCCATCCATGGCAATCGTCGCGCACGACGGCACCATCCGCCGCTCCTCACCAATCTGCACGACGCACGCCAGACACGACGTCGAAACGTCGCAACCGTCCCGGTAACACAACGCCGGAATATCAATCCCAAGCTTCCGCGCAGCCACCAGCACCGTCGCGCCTTCCGGCACCTCCACTTCCCGATTGTCAATCGTCAATTTAGGCATTAGGCAACCGTCCCGGTTGATTCCACAACGATAGCTCCCCGCGGGCATACCTGTCGGCATGTATCACAACGGGTACACTTCGCCCGATCAATTCGGTGCACGATGTAGGGAGTCGCGGTAATCGCGTCCACTGGACAGTGCTGCGCACAAAGCGTGCAGCCGATGCACTCTGCCGTCACGCGATAGGAAATCAACGCCTTACACTTGCCAGCCGGGCAATGCCCGGCGATATGCGCTTCGTACTCCTCTCGGAAATGCCTCAGCGTTGACAGAACAGGATTCGGCGCCGTTCGCCCCAGCCCGCAGATGCTCCCCGCCTGCACGGTTCGGGCCAGTTTCTCCAAATCGTCGAGGTCTTTCTTTTCGCCGTGGCCCCCGCAAATTCGCTCGAGCATCTCCAACATGCGACGAGTGCCAATCCGACAAAGTGTGCACTTGCCGCACGACTGGTTCTGCGTGAACTGCAAGAAGTAGCGGGCAATATCCACCATGCAGTCGCGATCATCGAGCACGACCAAGCCGCCCGACCCCATAATCGCACCGGCCTCGGCAAGACAGTCGTAGTCGACCGGTATATCGACCAGTCCGGCTGGAATGCAGCCACCCGATGGTCCACCGATTTGTATGGCTTTGAGCCGTCGTGGTCCGCCAGAGGTCCCCATCCCACGACAGGGTGCATCGGCTACGCCGCCGCCAATCTGCTCGACAATTTGCCGCAACGTGACGCCCATTGGCACTTCAATCAGTCCCCCGCGACGAACCTTTCCCGCCAAGGCGAACACCTTTGTGCCTGCATTGTCCGGCCTGCCCGTGCGACGAAACGCCTCCGCGCCGTGGGTCACAATCCATGGCACCAGTGTGTAAGTCTCAACGTTGTTGACCGCGGTCGGTCTTCCCCAAAGCCCCTGTTCGGCCGGGTACGGCGGTCGTAGCCGGGGCATTCCCCGCCGTCCTTCGATCGAAGCCAACAGCGCCGTCTCCTCTCCACACACAAACGCCCCGGCACCTTGCTTGATTGTCAATTCGAAACCAAACTCGGTCCCCAAAATCCGCTCACCCAGAAAACCGTGCTCTCGTGCCTTCCGCAAGGCTTCGTTCACCCGCTCAACGGCCAGCGGGTACTCGGCGCGGATGTAGAAGAAGCCTTCCTCGGCCCCTACGGCCCGAGCTGCGATGGCCATCCCTTCGATTATCCGATAGGGAAACGATTCCAATAGCATGCGATCCATGAATGCGCCTGGATCGCCCTCATCCCCGTTGCAGACGACGTATTTCTTGCCGCCCGACGCCGCCCGCACCTTGGCCCACTTCAGACCAGTGGGATAACCAGCCCCTCCCCTGCCCCGCAGCCCGCTGTGGTGTATTTCCTCGATGATTTGCTCCGGCCGCATCGACGCCAGACACCGTTGCAGCGCCCGAAAGCCATCGTGCCGCAAATACTCCTCCAGGTCCAGCGGATCGAGTTGACCGCCGTATTCGGTGGCCAAATGTTGCTGGGGCCCGAGAAACTCGCACACCGGCCCGTCGCGCACTTCCAAGCTGTGTCGCACCATCGTGTCATGCCATTCGTCCGTTAGCAGACGGTCCAACCAGCGTGATGCCTTGTATCGCAACTGTTTCCACAACCCTCGCGGCCGAAAATAATCAAGCACAATCTCGCCGGCACTCTCGGCATTGACCTTCGCGAATATCTTTTCCTCCGACTTGCCTGCACTTCGTAGTTGTACCATCGGCGTCTGGTGGCACATGCCCACGCAACCGACGCGTTTAAGCGTGGCGCTCGCACCGCTCTCGGCCAAAGTCGCTTCGATTGCTCGGTACACCTGTCCGCTTCCCTGAGCTATGCAACACGAGCCCAGACCGACGCGAATTTCCCCGTGGCTAGCCTCTGCCACCGCCGTCTCTGGCCGCCGCTGCTCCTTTGTCCCTGCCTTCTGCTGTTGCAAGAAGTCCTTAAGCACATCGCCGACCGAACTCGGCGAAAGATGGCCATAGGTGCGATCACCGATCTGCACCACCGGCGCAAGGGTGCAGCAGCCAAGGCACGCCACCTTCTGAACCGTAAACTCTCCCTCGGGATCGGTGTCGTCACCGTCGGCAATCCGCAGATGCCGCTCGAACGCCGCTTGGACTACGTCTGCCCCCTTCACATGGCAGGCTGTTCCGTGACAGACGCGGATGATGTGGCGACCCACCGGGCGATGCCGAAACTGGTCATAAAAAGTGGCCACGCCAACAATGTCAGCCGCCGCGATCGCCGTCAGTTCGCAGACCCGCGCGATGGCTTCCTGGGGAACATATCGGTAGTGATCTTGGATCGCCTGTAACAACGGAAGCACGGCCTCGCGCTCGCGCCCGATACGTGCGACAGCTTCATCGACAAAGGCGAGATCCGGTTCGACCATGTTCGCTAGTGCTTGGACTCCCCTAAACAATAGAGATGGGTGCTGCCGCGCAGGTAGATTCGCCCGTCCTGAAAGGCCGGCGACGTCACGCACCGCTCACCAAGATCCCCCTCGGCCACCCGCTTGCATCCTTTCCGTGTCGGCTCAACGAGGAAGCTCTTCCCTGTTTTAGACACTAGATAAAGGCGACTGCCGACAAGACTCGGCGAGGCGGCGAAGTCGGTCGCCAAGTCTTCGGCCCATAGCACGCCCCCTTTCCTAGCGTCGTAACAGGTCAATGTGCCAAACGACGTCAAGAGAAAGACAAACTCCTTCGTGGCCAGCGGACTGCAGGTGTCCGGCATCCCCTCCTCGCCCTTCCAAACCACATGTGTGGCGGTCACATCCCCCTGCCCGTCCGCCTGAATCGCCGACAGTTCACTATTTTCGTTCGCCACGTACACCCGCCCGTCTGCGAAAGCTGGCGAAGGGCCAATATCCGTCTTCAGACAGTCCGCCCGCCACCATTCCTTGCCGCTTGCCGGCTCATAGGATATGACCCAGGGATCGGCGGCGGTGATCAACTGATCGCGCCCGGCGGCGTGAATCACGATTGGTGTTGACCACGAATTGGGCACGGGACGCGTGACCTGCCACACAACTCGCCCACTCGCTGTCTCCAGCGCCAACATTCTCGACTTTTTCGCCTCGCTCGATCCTCCCTGATCAAGCTGCACCAAAAGAAGGTTCTTGTGAACCAACAAGGACGAGGCGTGGCCATAGCTGTTCTCCGGCATTCCCAGACTCTTCGACCACGCCGGCTTTCCCTCGACGGAAAAGGCTGCCAGATCGCCGTTGGCAAAAATCGCAAACGCCCGATGACCGTCGGTCGCCATCGTCGGAGCGGCATAGCCAGTATCATCAAGCACCTTTGGCGCTCGGGCCGCGCTTGGCGGCGTGCCCGGAACCGTGTGCTGCCAAAGCAGTTTTCCGCTGTCGGCATCAAAGCAATACACCTCGCGTTTGGTTTTGTCAGCGCCCGAAAGAAAGACTCGCGTGCCCCAAACCACCGGCGAATTGTTTCCCGGCAGTGGCACCGCCGACTTCCACACGATCCCCTGCCCGGTCTTCGCGTCCCAACGTTCCGGCACATTCCCGTACGCCGAAATCCCCAAGCCGCTTGGTCCACGAAATCGCGGCCAGGCCTTCGCTACTTCCGCATCCTTCGGTGGCGTCTCATCCCTCGCATCTCGCTTCTCCCCGATGCCGTTCGATGGTCGCCGCAATGCTTGATTCGCCTCTGGCGACGGAGCCTTTGTGCCAGCGCGAACAAAATCTGCCAGCGAGTACCGCCCGCCGGCGCCGCTCAAGCCAGCGTTGATGATCAAATACAATGCCGCCATGATCAACACACCGCATACGCCCCCCACCGCCCATCGCGCGCGACCGGTCCACATCGCCTCGCGGTCCACCGCAGCATCCAAGGCTTCTGGCGCCGGCGGTCGCCGGCGAGCATTCACCGCCACTCGCCAAGCAAATAGCATCACGGCCAACGACACGATCGCCAACACGGCACCGGAGCGGGCAAACGCCCGCTGCCGAAAAAATTCACGCCGCAGTTCCAAATCGACTGCCCGAAAGTGCTCCTTCAGCGCCTCATTGGTTGGCTGCTGCTCAAGTGCCGCTCGCAGCGAACTATAAATCGGGGCCTCGAAGGGGTCTTTCGCCAGGCGCCGCGCGTAGTCGTACACCAACAGCGCGCAGGCAACGATCAATACGCCTCCGGCGACGATCGCCATCCGCGCTGCGAGTTGATACACGGTATTGTCTCTACTTTCCATCATTCATTGCCGCCCAGGCGTCAGTTGAACCCACCCTTGTCGTGCCTGTTCACTGGGACAATACCAGAAACAGCGCCCGCAGGACACACAGCTCGCCCGATCGGGCTGATACTCGGCCCGCCGTCTTCGCACTGTCAAATAAAGCAGCTTTCCGCCTATGACCAATCCCATCCATGCCCCGAACCACCCGCCAGCCCAGTAAGACTTCGCGTACACCGCGCTCGCTTCACGGTCTAACTCCGTCAGGCTCCTGCCCGAGGTGCGAAAGGCTTCGCTGGCATCGGTGGTACCGGAGACCAGACCGACCGACTCCGCATGAACCCGTTCGGCCAACCGCACTGCGGGGTGGACCTTTGCCATTGGTCCCTGCAACGCCTGCCCCAACCAAAAGCCGCCGGCAACGAACAACGGCAAGGCTATCAGCACGGCCGCCAGCCGCCGTCGCCCCTGTTGCCGCGTTTGCCGCTGCATGGCCACGGTCGGCTCACGAATGGCGCCATAGGGGCATGCCTCTTCGCACAAGCGACACTGGATACACTCCTCCGGAGGAATCTTCGCGTGCCACTTCGATACCTTCGACAACAGGCCGAGAATTGCTCCATAGGGACATAGGTATCGGCAATACGGCCGGCCGACGAAGACTCCAGCGACCAGGAAGGATGCGCCGAGCACTAGAAGATTCATGCTCCCGCCTAAGCGAAACAGGGCTACAAACGGGTCGTAGCGGCAAATGATAAACGCCGCACCGGTGGCCGCGAAAATGACTCCCAACCCCAGATACACATAAGCCAACAGTCCCAGCGCTTGGTCCAACCAAAGCGGCACTTTCACCGGTCGCAGCGCCACCAGCTCTTGAATCGCTCCCAATGGGCACACCGCGGCGCAGAAGGTGCGGCCAAAGAACAGCGTCACTACGAGCGGTAACCCGAACACGATCGCCACCGACCAAGGCAGTGCGTAGCCGGGTTCGAACAATGCCAGTGACACGTTCTGGATCGCCCCAATCGGGCAAATGCAGCCGCCCCGCCAGAAGCCCAGCCAACCCAAACAAACGACGGTCACAACGAAAAGTCCCCGCCGCGAGCGTCTACCGATGGCGAAATGCGTCGCCATCCCAAGCCCGATTCCCAACACGGCAAGGTCAAGATACTCATACAGCTCGGCACGCGCCGCCGGCATTTCCGTCCGTGGTAATTCGTGGTCGCTGAAGTCTGGCGGCGGAAACCGCTCGACCGCCGGCGCCGTGGAAGTGGCCAACAACATGACAGCCATTCCTGAGTACCACGCAATCCGCATCGATCGCCTCATCCCTGCTGCGGCCCGACTTTTAGAAGATAGGGATCGCTGGCTGGCACCCGGCGATAGGCCTGTGCCGGACAGGCGGCCGCGATCGCACATTCGTTGCAGTTCTGACACCGGTCATGTTGCACCTGCAGGTACAGCGAACCGTTGCCAAAGGCGTTGCAGCCCTTCACGCACTTGCCACATCCGATGCACAGGCGACGCTCGATGGTGTACTCATAATAGGGATCCTCAACAAACGTCCGCTGGATCGCCCCAGTCGGACAAAGTTGGTTCTCGGCGCCCGAGTTCAGTGCAATCGGTTGAGGGCGGAAGTAGCCCGTACAAAGGTCGCAATAGCCGCACATGGAAAAACTGTGCACACACTTCACCGCCGACTCGTCCAACACGCAGTGGGTCGCGCAGTTTCCACAGGCGATGCACTTGCTCGGCTCAAGCTGCCAGACGAGTTTTTCATCGCTTCCCTTGCGGACTGCCAGCGCCGCCATCGCTCCGCCGATGCCCAAGGCGCCGGCCACGCGCAGAGAGTCGCCCAGAAATGCCCGTCGCCGCAGTCTTTTCTCTTTTTCATCCATGCAATCGGTCCAACCAACAATCCGCCGGCTATTGCCTACTCTTTTCCTGATACACGCGTACGCAACTCGCTTTCGTGTCCAACACCAACACCTGCCCTTGACTGTTCACGGCCACGTCCGGCGGAGCCGCCTCGCTTGCCATCGGCGCCAGTGTCTCCGGCCCCACAACAACGTTCCGAAATACGCCGTCGCCCCCATACAGCTTCACCCGGACAATTCCTTTTTCCGACGTAACCACGCGGCCGTCGGCAAAGACAGCCAGATGTGATGGATTACAGCAGCCGCAAAAGCCCTCGACCGCCATGCCGCTCTTGCCCCATGACGCTTCCAAATCGCCCTCCACCGTAAAGGCTTCCACCCGATGGCATCCCGGATTGGCAACCCGCAATAGACCGTCCGGCGCCGTCGCAACATCAAAATAGGGACTCGGCACAACAAAACCGGGAATATTTCGCGACTCGTCCCGCTTTCCGATACTTCCCAGCAGCTTTCCATGAACATCGTAGCGCCAGACAAGCAAGGCGCCAGCGTCGGCAACAAAGACTTCCTCCTCCCCGACTGCGATGGACGTCAACATCGTCCGCTTGCCATCGGGGACCTTCCAGACAGCCACTTTCTCTCCGTCGGGCTCAAACACCTCGACATGATCCTGCAGGCCCACGTAAATCCGGCCAGGCGAGACATGGCCCCGCCCTGCTACTGCCAAACAACTTGGCTCGTCCCCAAGCGCGATTCCACCCGTTTTCGTGCCATCGGCCTTATGAAGACATACCGTTTTATCACCGGCCACAACGACGCTGTCGTCTAGTCCCACGGCGATTACCCGTGGCTCGTGCATTTTCAATGGGATCGTGGCTTTTTCTGCCCAACCGATCATCGCCGGATCAATCCGTCGATAGTCGTTGAGTTCGTACGCAAACTCCTTGCCCAACCTGTTGCCGGCCTCCCCCGACGAATCAATTCGCACTACCGACCAGACTCCAGCAGCGATAGCCGCAGCGATCACAAGGCTGATCATCACGTGGCCTGCGAATTGTCTCTGATTCATCGGATCGCCTCTGCTCAACTCGTTTATTCCTTGCCAGCCACATCCAGGCACGTCATGCGGGTAAGGTCTCGAACAATGAGCCGCCCGCCGCAGAGCGCCATTGGTCCCCAAGAATCATGCCCTTCGAGCACTTGAGCCTGCCCAAGCTGCTTGTACCCCTTGGGACTCGCCTCAACCAGCGTCAGTTGCCCCGTGTCGTTCATCACGAAAATCAGGCCGTCGGCAGCCAGATACGGCCCGATGCCGAATCGGTGCTGAGAGCCGCTCGCCCAAACGACACACCCCTCTTCTGGCTCAAGACATACGAGTTGTTTGTCCTTTTCGCGAACGCCGTACAGCAATCCTTCATAAAGGATCGGCGTCTGCTGCGTCGATCCGAACACCGCTGGCCCGACCGTGTACTCCGTCTTGACGAGAATCCGCCCCTCGTGCTCTGCCAATCGCAACATCATCCCACCACTGTTATATCCGCCAGAAAGAAAGATTCGTCCCTCGGGCAGGATCACCGGAGATGGCACGGTGGCGATACTGATCTTCCACGCCGTCGTGTCCCAGAGGAGGTCGCCATTGTCCGCAGCGACGCCCGCCACACCTCCATTCCCGCAATAAACAAACATCCTGCGACCGGCGAATTCCATCGGCATGATTGACGAGTGCGTCATCGTCCAGCCGCGCGGATTGGGACTCTTCCACACGATCTGTCCGGTCGCGCAATCAAGAGCGACCAGAAGCGCCTCGCCCCCCGGCGCAAGAATGGCTCGATCGCGGTCAATCACCGGGCACTGTCCGGCATACCATGGCGGCACGGTTGCCCCAAACTGCCGCACCAAATCGACCAGCCAATACAGTCTTCCAGTGATCGGATCAAGGCAGCAGACGTGGCACTTCGGTCCCAGCGCAACGACATACTTGTCCGTTACTGCCGGAACGGTTCGCGACATCCCATGGTTGCGCTTGACTGCCACCGGATAGCTGAAGCGCCAAGCTTCGGCGCCATCCTGGAGCGATAGGCAGCGCAGCGTGTCGGCAGCCTTTTCACGGTCGTAATCCAGCACAAACACCCGCCCGCTCCGCACCGCGGCGCCGGCATGCCCTTCACCTAGCTCCCGAGACCAGAGGGGCACGGGTCCCGCGCCGGGCCAATGCCGCGCTAGCTGCGAGTCCGGCGCACCGACACCGTCAAACCTGGCTCCGCGGAAATTCGGCCAAGCACCGGGAAGGTTCGCAATCCGCCCGCTGCCGGGAATTAGAGTCCCAATTAGTGGCCGGACAACCTCCGCCTGGGCCGATATTTTCGGCCGATCTAGGCCAGGAACACGGGCTTCGATCCGCGTTACTGGCTCAACCCCGATCCATAGTGCCACGGCCGCGATGCCCAACGCTGCCAAACCACCTGGGATCAAGGTCGCAGCGGAAAAGAGTCTCATAGGCAACGGTGGGGCGGAAGGGGCAACTTTTCCTACCCCTTTTGATACCCGCACCGCTGGCCACTGTCAACCGAAACTCTTGTCTCGGAAACCGTTAGTCTGCTTTCGGCTTGGCCGGCATCTGCATGATCACCTCTGCATGCGCGGAGATCGTCTTCTCAGTCATCACCGCGTCAAGATGCAAGCCGCGGAACCAACTCAAGGGTGGCGACTGATAGCCTTCGGGAGCACGAACCTGGAATAGGCCGCTTGGCCCGCCCGGTTGCAACGCCGTCGAGGTCCACGAGGCCGCCCCGCCCTCACCCTCCTGCAAGACGTACCTGCCGCCAAGCGGGTCGACCAATTTCGCGTCCAACAAGAATTCAGCCGCGTCCCGTGCCGATCTTGGCGGCACGTGGAGTTGCATGTCCAACGCGTGCATGAACCGCAAATTGTTCAACGTCGTCTCCCGAGTCCGCGCGTAGCCCAGGTCGTTCAAGGTGGAAGTGATCCGTGCATTCGACAGGTCCTCCACGCGCAGTCGCACTTGTGCTGGTCTCGGGGCCGCCTCAAACCGCAACTGCGGGACGACCACCTCCAACACATCCTGCTGGAACGAAAACACGGTAAAGGGCCCGAATTGCCGCCGCCAGCCACCGAACGGCGACATGGCGTATCCGGCCGGATCAGACACCGGTGGAATGCCGAGATTCAAGACCGTCAAAACTCCCAATTCGCCCGTTGTTCCAATGTATCCTACCAAGAAATCCCGAATCTTGCCCATCGGGAAGCGGGCCAGCACGCCGCCGCTTGTCGGCGCTCCCAAATCGCGCAGTCCGGCAAAAACCCGCTGGTTATTCAATACCAAATCCAACGCCGCCATGTCGCCTGGGACCGGCACCAACCGCTGATCGTCGGCGGTTCCTATCTTGCGCCTCAACAGGCGGAAATGCTGCGGTGCAAAGGGGCTCATCAGCACGTCGACAACCACTTGCTCTTGATTGCCCTTCAACGCGGTGCGTTTCACGCCGGCGATGACCGGGTCCATCCGCCCCCATTGCTTCAGATAGAAATCGGCAAAACGTGCGTAGTCAGCGGCCTCGGCCTGTGTGACGCTTTCCACCGCCACGTCTGGCGCCGGCACAAAGGCCCCCCGGTAGCCACGGACGCTGTCATACACCTCGCCGCCCTCCAGCACCGTGCGACTTCCGCCGGGCAACGGCCCAAACTCCGGCGGCAGCACGCGGGAATCAATCAGTTCCTCAATCGTGCTCCCAGGACGACCTTCGGCGGCCGCCGCAAGCTTCGCCAATTGCACCAATTCAATGTCCGCGACCGCTTGCAGTCGCCGTGTCATCTCGACGCGATACGATGGACTCGTAAGATTGCCAAAGAACGCGTCGGACAAGTAAAGCCAAATAGTGTCGTTGCGGTCGAGCGGCATCAAGCTACGGGCATGGCGGAAATCAGCCGTCGCCCCCAGCGCTCGATCACCCGTGGCGGTCGCCAAAAAGCGACCGACCAGATATTTCGACGTCGTGAAGAAATGGAAGTCGCCACTCGTAACATAGTACGATCGAACCGATCCATCGGGTGAGTGGATATACGACACAGTCTGATCGCCAAACTTAAGCTTCTCCTCCTTGACGCCCCCAGCTGCCAACCGCTCTGCTCGTTGCTGATTAAGGCTCGTCGACAACGCCAGGTTATTGCGAGCTTGGAACAGCAGGCCGTAGGATGCGCCCTCCCGAAAGAACATGTCGGTGCCGACAAACGCCACATCGGCGATCACCGTATCGCCCAGCATGCGTGAGAGGATTGTCTGCTTGAGCACCAACTGTTTCTCGATGCGACCATTCATGCCGCGATCCAACCCGCGCAGCGCAATCAGGTTCTGCGCATCACCGCCCCACTTGGCCAACGTGTCCTGGAGCCAGAGAAAGTTGGCAAAGCTGCCAAACCGGACGTAGAAACACTCCGTCGGCACATGCATCGCAATCGGCTCAATCTTCACATCCTTCGGCGCCTCAGGCGCTTGCAGTTCCAACGCCTTCATCGGCGGCGGCAGCGGCAATTCGGCCGGCTGGGACCAGTTGGTCAATCCCAGCACGCGGTCCTGGAGCATCGACATCCGCAGCGATTCCGTCCCGAGGTTCAAACCAATCTCGTGATTCAACTCGTCCTGCGCCGATTTCGTCTGCCGCTTCTCCGGCAGCCGTAGGTTCAATCGCCGCGCTAACAGGCTCGTCAAATACGTGTCGACAAGCGGCGGAGAATCGGCCTTTGGTTCCAACGGCCCGGCCGGCCTCGCATACTGCTTCCACCAGAGTTGCAGCAAACGCCAATGGGCTTGCGGAATGGGCCGTGGCACAACCCGGAGAGGCACGCCCGTTCGCAACTGCAGCACAAGGTCCAAGGGCTCACCGCCTTGGAACAGAAAATAGATCGTCGTCCGCGGCGGTCGATCAGCGATTCCTCGCAGGATCCCCCCAATCTCTTCGCGGATCGGGCCGCCGGTCGTCAGTCGCGTGTCGCTTTCGAGCAACTGCCGCATAAGGCGACCGAACGCGGGGTTATCGATCGCCGGATAGAGCACCCGGCCGTGCTTCTCACTGATGTTAATCCCCTCGATCCCCAACGGCTCGGGCAGCATCTCGGGTGTCACGTCCAGGGTGATGCGGCCCACGCCAAATGGTCGACCCTGGAACGCTTCTGCCTCCCAGCGTCCTTGCGCAAGGGCGATCGTTGCCTGGCCGGCAAGAATCAGCGCGATCGATGCCAGCAAGGGGAGCGGACGTCTGACTGCATACGAGAGTCGCATAGTCGATTATCCTCAATCGTCTTTCCTCAGCCCCTTTTCGCCGCTGCAATTACCACGCCTTGGTGAGGCCGGGCATGGCGCAGGCGTAGAAACCATCCTTACCGGGCAGAACGCGCGGCTCCGCTTCCCAGGCCAAATCCTTCGGGATCAGATCGAGGGGGGATGCTTCGGCCTCGTCCCAGTGCACAACCGTGCCCGAGTAGCTCGCCATTCGCCCCAGAATCGCCGTCATCGTGCTGTCGGCGGCCCAATCGGCCTCGTTGTAAGGCTGGCCTCGGGAAATCGCCCCAAAAAAACGATCCATCTCTACCTGATGGCCATCCGGCCCTTGCCCCCACCGTAGTGGTTTCTGACCAACCAGACTGATGCCGCCTGGACCATGCCCCTGCAAATCCGCCCGGCCCTTGGTTCCGTGGGCGTGCTGGGAAAAAGAATCCCAACAGCCGGGAATGTGGCGGCAATAGCTGAACATCTTTAGCCCATTGGCGTAGGTAAACTCGACGGCGTGATGGTCGAATATCTCGCCAACCTCCTTGCCCACCCGCACCTGTCGTCCTCCGGTGGCCTGGGCCTCGATCGGGTGAGCTTGGGCGATCCAATTCCCAATGTCGATGTCGTGCACGTGTTGCTCGACGATGTGATCACCGCTCAGCCAAGTAAAGTAGTACCAGTTCCGTACTTGATACTGCATCTCGCTCTGGTCGGGCCGTCGCGGCCGCACCCACACCCCGCTCGAGTTGAAATACACCCGCAGATACTGTAAGTCACCAATCGCCCCCTCGTGTATACGCCCAACAATCTCGCGGTGTTTGCTTTCATGGCGCAAATGATGCCCCACCGCCACCGACAAACCGGTCTTTTTCGCGGTGGCATTCGACGCTCGGATGCTTCGCACGCCCGGCGCGTCCGTGGCCACCGGCTTTTCCATGAAGACGTGTTTTCTTGCCTTAACGGCGGCCTCGAATTGCACCGGCCGGAAACCCGGCGGCCCGCACAACAGCACGACGTCCGCATCCGTCTCCATCACCTTTTGATACGCGTCCAGGCCAACGAATTTCTTATCATTTGCAACGTCGACACGATCCTGGCAGCGGCTCTGGATCGTCCGCAGGCTTCTCTCCAATGAATCCTCAAAAGCGTCGGCCATGGCGACGAGTCGCACATTGGTTGTCGCCCGCAAGGCATTGACCGCCGCTCCGGTGCCACGTCCACCACAGCCAACCAGCGCGACCTTGATCGTATCCGTACCGGAGGCGTGGACCCGTCGCCCAAATGCATCCAACAGTATGGGCGTGGAAGCCGTCAACAGTCCCGAACGTCTCAAGAAATGTCGACGCGTGATCGCTCTGTGCGATGGGGTGGTTTCCATCGTTTTGGTCCTTTCGGCCGTTTCAAGGTCAACTGCGACGGACGCGGCCGGCCGAAATTATGATGGAAACAGCGACAGATTACAATCAGGCGTTGGCCGCGGGGCTTGGTTATAAACTCAAGCAGGTTTCCCGTTTATTGAGGTTCACCAAGGGAATGTCGGGAGGCCGACTCACGGGAGGCCGGTAAACAGGAGCTATTTGGCTTAGAACGCCCGACGTTATTTACCTGAGTATCAATAGCGGCCAACGGCACGTCGGCCCACGCCCTCAACGCCGCACCGACGGCCGTCAAACGAGTAGCTCACCGCCTTGACCACAAGCGTTTCTTGCGCCCTAGGCTAGGCCCTCTGCCGTCCGGGTTGCCGTGTCCTGAACAGCGTGCGGCGGTTTCAAGGCAAATGCCACGCCCACGGCAAGCAGCAAAAGTGCGGCCGCACCGTAGTAGTTGTACGTCAACTCCCCGACCTGATCCTTGATCTTGCTCGCGGCCTGGGCCAAAAGGAATCCGCCGAAGCCCCAAGCCGTGAATAGTAAGCCGTAATTCACGCCGAAATTCTTCAGACCATAGTAGTCCTTGGTGATCGACGGGAAGATCGCTAGATTAGCGCCGTAGTTTGCGCCAACTAGCGCCGACAGCACCAGCATCGAAGCAAAGCTGCCCGTCGACGTGTTTGGCAACGCCACCGACAATGCAAGCATCACGACCGCTTGGATGGCAAAACATCCTTGCAGTGTCGCCCGTCGCCCCAACCGGTCGGAGAGCATGCCAGCAAGGATACGGCCCGCCCCGTTGCCAACGCCGCAGGCAGCCACCAGCCAGAATCCTTGTTTCAACGGGCTGAGACCAACCTGTGTCGCAATGTTCTTTCCCAGTTGCGAGATGATCATCAGACCAGCTCCTGCCCCAATGGCGTACAACAGCCAACACAGGTAGAACTGGCGCGTTGCCAGCATTTCCGTCGGCCGGAAATCCTCGCGCTGGACGACAAGCGTGGCCGTCTTCTTCACGCCGCTGTTGCTCGCCGTCGGAACGAAGCCCTTCGGAGGTGCGACAAGCAGTTGGGCCAACCCGACCACCACAATCAAGAAGGCTACCCCCAGGATCAGCATGGTTTGCTGGAGTTGATAAACCTCGATCAGCTTGGTGGCCAACGGCGCGGCATAGACCGATGCTAGCCCGAAGCCAGATACCACCAGCCCGGCGATCAACCCTGTCTTTGCCGGCGGAAACCACTTCACCGCCGGCGGCGTCGCCGCGGCATAGCCGAAACCAATCCCCGTGCCCGCTAACAGACCAAAGCCCAGGAAGTAAGCGACTGCCGTCGGCTTGGCGCCGGAGGCCAAATGGACACTGATCCATTCCATCCAAGGAAGCACCAGACTCGATTCGGCAGCACTGGCCAGGATCATGCCCAAACCGACCAAGAGGCCGCCGATCGTGGCCACCAATCGAGGGCCGAATCGATCCTGCAACCGTCCGGCCGGCACCATCATCAAACTGAAGACGAGCACGGCCGTCGAATACGGCAGCGTCTGCTCAAAATCGCTCCACTTCCAATCCGCCGGAATCCCCCCCTTGATCACACTCCAGGTGTAAAGAATCCCCAGCGCCAAATTGATCCCTAATCCGGCCAGCGTCACCCGGACGCCCCGATTCTTCACGGATGAGTCCATCGCAATGCCTTTCTGCTCTGTGACAAGAGGGGATACGAAGAGAGCCGGCATTGTAGCATGGCAAGCAACCAGCCCGTCAAGTAGCTATTCCCCCGACAAAACCTCGTTCTCGCACTTCTTCAGCCGATGGGCCCGCTTATTGAGGCTCAGAAAAGGAACGCCGAAAGACCGTAAAACAGGTGCTTCTGGTCAATCGCCCTTGGCGGGAAATAGCCCTTTGAGAAACCGGCCCTGGGCCGTGTAATCGGCAATGACGCCGTTGGGATGGACGGACTCTAGCTGGATCCAGCCGCTGTACTCCACGTCATCCAATGCCCGGCGGACTTCCCGGAAATCGATGCGCCCTTGCCCCAGCAAGTATTTGCCGTCTTTGGCATGCAACTCGCAAATCAACTTCCCGAGCTGACGGATTTCCTCGGCTACGCTGCGTCCCTTGTCGGTCGAATTGCCCACATCGTAATACACTTTCACAGCCGACGAGCCAACCCGATCAATCAGCCGAATATTGTCTTCGGCGCTCATGTAGTTCTCCATGCCAATCGTCACCCCAGCCTTCTCGGCCTTCGGCGCAACGTCCTTCAGTACCTTGACCACCTGATCGATTTCGGCCGTTCTGCGAAAGTCGATATCGCCAGCAAAGAAACAAGCCGCCAGGACGACCTCCGCCTTTAGCGCTTGGCACACATCGATGCTGTCAACCAGCCATTGTGCCGCCCGCGGATCACTCTTCAACGGCACGGCGTTCATCTCGCCAATCATCAGCGACGGCACCTCCAGCCCGGTGCGTTTCATCGCGTCCCGGTAGGCCTGTTGCACCTCAGGCCGCCGCAGCCTCATGTCGTTTTTCACCGACCCCATGTCGACCTGCACACCGTCCAAACCAATTTCCCTAGCAACGTCCAACGCCGTCGGATCCGAGGACTTGCCTAGGCAGCCGTCACAAGCCCCGATTTTGAACCACCGCGAACTAGGCGAGGCGAGAAGCAAATGCCAGGGAGAGGCCGCCGAGGCAAAGCTCGCCATCCCAACGCATTGCGTGAGAACCTTGCGCCGACTGAACCGAAGTTGCGTAGAATTCATGGCTTGCCTCGAAAAGAAAACTCGATGGATATTGCGGACCTTCTACCACCGCTGGCCAGACAAGACTATCATTCTAACGATCCGCAATCTATGACGAAATCATTTCGAGGAGTACCACCGCGTGAACCCTCGCCTGCGACGCCGTTTTGACGCCGAATTGGAGAAGGTGCTCGAAAAACTGCCGCCGTTGATCCATCAATTGATCGAACAGGTGCCATTGCACGTCGAAGACTACCCCTCCGACGAGGTGCTGGAACAGACAGGTGTTGAGTACATCGACGACCTGTGCGGCCTCTACACGGGCATCCCCATCGGTGACAAAAGTGTGATGCACTCGGGCACCATGCCCGACGTCGTCACTATTTATCGAGAGGGAATCATGACCGCGGCAACCGACGAAGAAGGCCGTATCACCAGCGAGCGACTCCGCGAACAAATTCGCATTACCGTCCTCCACGAACTGGCCCACCACCACGGCCTCAGCGAAGAGGACTTGCAGCAACTCGGATACGGGTAAGAGCACTCCTTTCCTTGCCGCGCCTTCCAAACCGTTTTCTCGCAAGCTAAAATTGGTGGCCTCATACCAACGTAACCTCCCCGCGGAAAGGTTCTTTGCCATGTCACGCTCAACATCCTTGATGGCTCTGCTCCTATTGGCTTTTGGCCGCATTTGCTCCGTCTTCGCCGGTTCCCGAGAACCGGAGATCATCGACCCCGCCGAAGCGATGAAAGATCCGGACTTCCGCATTCAGGGTGAATACCTTGGCCAAGGCACAGATCCGGTCGGTGAGAAATTAACCGTCGGCGCCCAAGTCATCGCCCGCGGAAACGGTCAGTTCGAGGTCGTCGTCATGCACGGCGGCTTGCCCGGACAGGGGTGGAAACGCGGTGACCTGCGCACAACATTGTTGGGCAATCGCAAAGGCGAATTGGTCGAACTGGCAAATGATAAGTTCACGGGCAAGATCGCCGGTGCAACGTTGACGGTCGTTGGCAAGGACAACAAGGCCAATCTAACACTGACCAAAACCGAGCGCCATAGCCCCACCGAAGCCGCCAAGCCGCCGCAAGCCGCCGCCGTGCTGTTCGACGGCACTTCGCCCGACAATTTCATCAACGGCCGCCTGAGCAAAGACGGCAACCTGATGTCCGAAGTGATTAGCAAACAGCAGTTTGGCGATTTCACGCTTCATTTGGAGTTCCGCCTCTCCTACATGCCCTTGTCTCGCGGTCAAGCCCGCAGCAATAGCGGTGTCTATCTGCACGACTGCTACGAGGTGCAGGTGCTCGACTCGTTTGGCCTCGAGGGCGAGGACAACCAGTGTGGCGGCTTCTATCAAATTCGCAAGCCTGAAGTGAACATGTGCTTCCCGCCACTGACCTGGCAAACCTACGACATTACCTTCGTTGCCCCGCGCTACAAGGATGGCAAGAAGGTCGAGAACGCCCGAGCGGAAGTTCGTCATAACGGCGTGGTGATTCACCCCGACTTCGCCCTGCCCGTCGCCACACCGGGACGCGAAGACGAAGGTCCCGCCCCGCGACGCCTTTTCCTGCAGGGGCACGGCAACAAGGTCGAGTATCGCAATATTTGGCTCCTCGAGAAGAAGTAGCTTCGACGCGAAAAATGCCCATCGACGTCGATCGCATGCTTCAAGGGACGATGGTAGCCAAGGCGGAGCATTGGTCTACCCTTAGTTCCACCAATGACCGAGCGGCCGAATTAGCTGCCCGGGCCGATGTCCAATTGCCACTAGTGGTCGTGGCCGACCAACAGACGGCCGGTCGCGGCCGCGGCGGCAACCGCTGGTGGACGGGCGGCGGAGGGTTGGCGTTCAGCCTGCTCGTCGATGCTGCCACCGTGGCTGCCACGGCCAACCGATCCCCATTGGTGGCTCTGGCCACCGGAGTCGCGGTCGCGGAATCTCTCGCCTTACTGCTTCCCGGGCAAAACGTGGGACTGCACTGGCCCAACGACGTCTTTGTGGACGAGCGAAAGTTGGCCGGGATCCTTGTCGAAGTACTGCCCAACCGCCGACACGTGATCGGCATTGGCGTGAACACCAACAATCTCGCTACCGACGCTCCACAGGAACTGCGATCGCGTCTTGCCACACTCCGCGACCTTACCGGCAAGCAGTATGACCATACGGAATTGCTGATCGGGCTGCTTACGCAGCTCAACGCGGTCTTTGCCCAACTACGCGAAGACTCGGCCAGCGTCCTTGTCGCGGCAAATGATCTCTGCCTGCAGCGCGGACAAATGCTTACGGTCCAAAGGCCGGACCGAGTGATCACCGGACGATGCGTGGGAATCTCTTTCGACGGCGCGCTTCTGCTCGATACCGGCAGCGGAAGAGAAGCCTGCTATTCCGGCGTGATTCCCCACTAGTGCGTCCGGCGGCTTTGGCTCACCGCCATCTGCTTCGCCGCCTTAGTCGAAGCCCGCTGCGAGGCTTATTCCTCGGCCGCGTTCTCCGAAACCGGCTTGGGCGTTGCCGGTTTCTGCACCGCTGGCTTCTCGCTACCATCGACTGGCACGAACACCCGCTGATTATAAAGCGCCAAGGCGTGTAGGGCGTGACCCGTCGAGACTATGTCCCGCGTCGACGCCGCCGTCTGGTGCCAATGTTGGTTCCCGAGCAATTCCGCCACCAACGCAACCGAGTTGACGATCCGGGCGTCTGCCAGTTGCTCCTCCGGCAACGACAACACGAGCCACTCCAATACTCGGCCCGTCGATCGCAATTCTGCCGACGTGTCCGGACTCTTGCCCCGGCTTGCTAGAAATCGGGGCCCCCAGCCGCCGTCACTGTTCTGCAACTTTAGGGCATAGGCCTGAAACTCGTTGATGTATTTCTGCGCCCGCTCAAACTGGCCGTCGATGGACTGGCCGCGTTTGGCCCTCCGTATCACCGCATAGCTCAAGCCCATCAGGCGATTCAAGCCGCCCTCGTGGGCGGTCGCGATCGGTTGCCCTAGTTCTTCTTCCATCATCCGCGGCAACGACCACGTTTCGCCGAGGTCATTTTTCCATTCAGGCTGGTCGACGTAGTACGACAGTCCGATCAGTCTTAACGACAAATCGCTGCCGCTCCGGCAACTGAGTTTTTCCGCCTCCACCAGGTCGGCCACCTTGCGGACATCCTTGCCAACGCGCAGCGGATAAGCGGGCTGCACCCGCGACAGGGCCAGCACCGCCAGGAATTGCCCAGGATGCTCCTGGTAGCCGTAGCCGACCTTTGCCGCAATGAACTTGCCGTCATAGCCCAACAGTTCATAACCGGCACACGGATAGCCCCAGCAAAGACAGGTGATGCCGTTAAGCCGACCGCCGTCGGGGCCGTCGAGCACGACTTCGCTGTCACAGCCAAAGGCCAAGCAGAGGCTCATGATCTCCGTCGGACCGTTTTGGGCGGTACTCAGGATCGGTTTCTGGTAGGCGGCCAAGACCGGCCGCACTCGATCACGCAGTTGCACCTGCTCGGCCGTCAACTCGCGCTTCGCTCGTTTCGCGGGCGCGTCCTTGTCGTTCGCCTCCGCCTCGTTGCTGTGCGGCTTGGAGACGGTCGGCTTTTCCTTCACAACCGGCTGATCCGCCCCGACTGGCGAGGCAACCGCGGCAACCATCGCTGCCGATCCCAGCGCAAAAACAAGCCCTCGGCGAAGCATCGCAAACCTCCGTGACAAGGAGGCGATCCGGCTCCGCATGCCGGTCTCGGCCTCCAGCGGTCTGTTACTAAGAACTCTTTATGAGCCCACCGATGACTGCGGTGTCTTGCTCTTGGTATTGGCCGTCGGCTCCAACTCCTCACGTCGCGGGCGGTCAATCACAAAGCCACCGCTGTCACCGCGTTGGATATAGCTGTTGTTCTCGGCTCCGCAGCCATAGGTATCCTTCCCGCCGTAGTCGACTAGGAAGGCGAAATTGCCGCCGCAGCCCGGCAAGGTGTGATACGAGATGCCATTGCTGGCGTACCCCTGGCCGTACCCCTCGTACACGTCCTCGCCATTGTAGTCAAACAAAATACCGAAGCCCATCTGCCCACCTGTGCCCTGGGTGAGGCCGCCGGTGGCCTTGTATTGGTCGTTTCCAGCGAAGTCACAGAGCGTGCCGAACGAGCAATCCCAGGCCATCCCCGTGCCCATGATCGTGCCTTCGTAGACATCGTCGCCTGAATCGTCGAAGCAGAAGCCCAATGCGTAATGGCATCCCCAACCGCATCCGAACCGCTGAAAATCCTGCTCCGTTCGCGAACCACCGTTGTAGGCGGTCCTCGTGATTATCCGCTTGGTGTTGCCGCCGAAATCACGGGCAAAGCCCAATCCACACCAGTAGCCGCCGCCGTGCGCGAGGTAATCAAACTCGTAGGTATTCTCGCCACCGTTGTCCAGGATCACGCCAATGCCGCCGTTGGCCACCTGTCGAATTCCCGCGCCGACCCCCTGTCCCCACCCCTCGCAGCCCGGCGTCTCGGGATAGGAATCTCGCCACATGCCGCCACAAAAATAATGGTTGTTGCCGGTGACGTTGTCCATCATGCCGAACCCCAAGGGTCCGCCAAAGCCCTGGGCCCATAGCGCCGCGCGGTAGTCATTCTTGCCGCCCCGGCCGATGCAGATGCCGATCCCACCGATGGCTTGCCCTTGCACACGTCGCACACCCGCATAACGGTTGTTCGCGCCGAAATCGATCAAAATCCCCACGCCGGCCAAGGCCGAACCCTGGGCGACGTCCTGGGCCTGATACGAATTGCCACCCCCTCGGTTCAAAAGCATCGAAACGCCCAGCACCGCCCCGCCCTGAATGCCCGCTCGACTGCCGCGGAAAACGTTCTTGCCCTCCTCGTTGATAATCACGAGGACCGGTCTATCCAAGCCAACCGTGCCTTCCAGATAGGTGTTGCCGCCGCCGAGGTCAATAACTACGGCCACATCACGCATTTCGTCAAGCTGGTACGTGTTCGACTCCTTGCCGCCGATAATAATCGCGCCACTAGGCGTTTCGATGCGAGCAAGCACCCGCCCTTGAACGCCGCGAACACGCACGTCGCCGCTGGCCGACAGCGACTTCAGTTGATCGAGCACGCGAACGTCCGCAATCGGGGCCAATGCCTCGGCCGACTTATGCAGCGCTGCCCGATCCATCTTCTCCATCAAGTCGCACAAGCGCCGCCCCGTTCCACGATCGTTTAAAGTATGCCCCACCTGGTTCTGCGTGCACATCACCGGCACCAGGTACTCTTGCAGCTCACGAATTTCTGATTTGGTTAGAGGCGCCAACGCGTTGCAGTATTCGACCTGGGCCTCCGTCAATGCCTGCTTGATACCATCCAGGGCCTGGTCGGCGGTGGTGGCTCGAATCGCCTTGCAAGGCGGCCGCTGACCAACATCCATCTTCTCGCCGGCAATCCCCAAAACTTCGCCCAAGCCACTCTCGGGATTCCTTGCTGCGGCGTGCAGTTGGCGGGTGAACTGCTCGGCTTCCGCTGGCGCAGCCAGGACATTGCGCATCAGGTGATCGTACCACTTCAGACGGCAGTTGCCAGCCAACTCGGAACCAGTGTAACGGCCAGCCGACGAATTCAGCTTGCCGATCGCGTAGCTCTGAAAGCGCATGAAACGCTCGCTGTTGCCCCGGCGCTTGAAGCCGTTGACGATCTCATCCTGCAGCAGCTTGATCATGCCGGCCGCCAAGGGCTCACCAAAGGCGGCTTTTACCTGTCCTTCCGCCTTCCCCTTAACCTCGCGTTTCTCCGCTTTAGGCGGAACCTCGCCCTTTGCCTTCTCCTTTGAAGCCTCGTCCTTCTGCTCACCCTTTTGCGGATGATCGGCCTTTAGTTCGCCATCTGAGGCCGGGTCGGCTGCATCCGCTCGAGACGCAGAACTCGCCGGTTCCTCGCTCTCCTCCGTCCCACCAAGCTCTTTGGCAGGCTCGGCAGGAGAAGAATTCTCCTGATCGGCCGACGTTACTCGGGAAGGAGTCTCCGTCCCGGTGCTGCTCGCCTTCTGCCCCCCCAACCGGCTTCGGAACCCATTGAACCGATCACTGGCGAAAGATTTTCCGCCAGAACAGAAGACAGAAGCTGCAAAAATCGTCAGGATTAGGAAGGTCAGGATGCCAAAGGAGCCATGTCTCAGCAACATCGGAGTTCTCCGGCCGATTACTCGCAGAAGGATGACTGGCAGAAGGTGGGGGCACCTATTGTAGAGGGCCTAATCCCGCCGGTCAATCAGAGCCTATAACCGGCAATACCCGCTCAATCGGCCAGCCGTTGCCTATGGCTTGAACTAACGTGATTAACACATCGTCGGCAGCCAAATAGAGGGGAAAGTCCTGCCTCGCCTCAGTAGGAAGCATCCCTGCCAACGAAGGGTTTTCGCACGAATGGCCTCTGTAAAGCCGCTACACAGATTTCCCGACGGTCGTACTGGAGTTGTCTCGCGCGGACGAGGTTGTATCCCCAGCTTCGAATCCGCGATAGGTACTCGGGGACTCGCTCCGCCAGTTCCCATTGTGGCAGTTTAAGCGTGAGCAGGAGGCCGCGAATGCTCACCTCCGGGTGCGTGACGATCGCCTCCACACTGTCGAGTGTGTATTGCGGCGCGACGTTCATGTCGGCCGTCAGCCAGCGTATCTTGCGGAACTCTCTGCGACGGACCTGAGTGCTACGACGCCGGATGTGGGTGAAGCGCGGATGAGCTACAACGGCCTCGGCCATCTCGGCCGGATCGACGCCCGTAACGGAATAGCCGCGGGCCAGCAAGGCCTGACTAGCACCGCCCGGTGCACTGCCAATCTCGGCCACCCTCGCCCCGCGGGGGATGGGCAACTGCGACCACCGCAGGCCCTCTTCCATCTTCAACCATGCCCGAGAGACCGCATCCGCGGGCAGTTCAAGCGACATCATGCCTCCCGGATACCGCGAAGGTAGCGACTTCGCCCGGTGTAAACCGACCCAGCACACCGTTGGATCAACAACGACACAATCCAAGACTGTTTCGCCGCTCCGCGCTGGCTGAGCCCAATCGCCGGCAGTCTTTGCCAACGCGTCTCGGTTCGGGCATGCTTCGTAAACGGCTTGGTGGAGGTGCGCGGCCGCCTTAGTGACGCCCGGCTCAAAGTCGTGCTCACCCGGCATCCTCGCATCACGCTCCCACACGTGAATCCGCTGAACCGTGTGCCCCGCCGCCAACGACCAAATCCCCGCCAGTAGTTCCTGCTGGCCATGAATCTCGAGCTTGCCAAGCGAAAAGCCGTACGAGCGCGCAAAGACCGATTCAAGGTCGAAATCCAGCGCCAAACCGTGATCTACCGGCAATTTGAAGGTGAGAAATCCGGGACGAGAAAATGCCAGGCGGAAATCAGGCCACCGCCGCGCCAACTCACCCTTCACCGCCTGCTCGGCGCCAACCTGACAGGTGACAAACAGAAATTGCGACATATCGCCCATTCGTGAAAAAAAAGAAACACCACCGATTGCGCCGGGAAGCAATCGGTGGTGCCTCCTGTAATCTGCTTTTGCTTGCCGTATCTATCCCGACAGCACCTAGTTCCACCACCAGTTGGCCGACTCCTTGGCCGCCGCTTTGGCTCGCACCGGCTCCACCGAGGCGTCGACCTTGGCCTTATCGGCGATCATCCAGGAATTGATCGCCACCCCGCCGGAGGCGCTGATGATCCAGTTACGCCCCTTCTTCATCACGCTGGCCTTGCTGTCGACCTGCTTCGGCGAATTGAAGACGTCGAACTTCAACTCGCTCGATTCCAGCAGGGTGGGGAAGCTGTTGCCGGCCTTCTCGGCCAATCGCTCTTTGGCAACCAAGGCGCCGACGACGGCCAATTCCATGCAATTCTGCAATTCGCCAAAAATCGGTTCGGCAACGGCCAACTGCGGATACTTCTCCGTCATCAGTTCGGTCCACTTCTGCGCAGCGGCGCTCGCCTTGCCGCTGTGCTCGATGTTTCCACTCTGTCGGACGAAATCTTCTTCCGTCATCGCCTTGACCGAGGCGCCAACCAGCGCGAAACCTAGCCCCTCGCCGTCACGCAACACCGCCTCGTACTTGGGCTCGAGCCAGAACCGCGGCGACACAACCGCGCGAGTCCCCGGTTTCACCAACTGCATGTAGCTGGGCAGCCCGCGCACTGGCGACGGCTCCAAGGCCATGCCGATCCGCTTCATCCGATAGTCAGCGGCGATCAACACGCGTGCAAAATGGCTCGTGTCCGGCACGCCGCGCACACTGATCCGCTGCATCCCCAGCGCCCTCTCCAGACCGCTGGCAACAATCTGCGGCTCACCAGTCCGAGTCAGCGCCGGCAACTCCTGGCTCATCCGCGCCAAGCCTTCCTTACTCGGATCGATCGAGCAGGTGATTCCGCCGTTTGCGGCATCCCGAGCCGTGCGTAGCGCCACCAGCAAATCGTCAAACAACATAACCGGGCGCCCCGTCGATATGCCGACCACGTTGCCACGCTCATCAATCTTCCATCCTTCGCCCGGACCAACCAGAACAATGTCCTGCTTCTCGGGATAAACAAACACATAATTGATCCGCTGCAAACCGGCCAAGCATTTGACGGCGTCAGGAAGCGGCTTCTTGTCCCGAATGCATTCCTCTAAAACCGCCTGCAATCCCTTGAGCGACACGCGGCGCATGGGTACCTGGCCGTTTAACTCTTGCGGCAACTTGTCTAACGACTGCTGGCGAAGGCTGCGCAACTGCCCCAGATCGTCGGTTCGAGCCGCGCTCAGTACGCCATTGCCGTCGATCGAAACGCCACCGACCGCGCTGTTGTTGCCGGAGAAACCGTTGTTGTTTGTCTGCGCGGCGGCAAATGATCCGAGCCCCAGCAACAGACCGCACACAGCGGCGATAATCAGATAGCGATTGCCACACGAATCGAAACAACGGCGACCCAACATAACCATGCTCCTAAGTAGACAATTCTCGCGGTCGGTTTTCTGCCGCACCGCTTTCTTGTGAGGGCGCAGCCCGCCCCCCACTAAGTTAGATCGCCACCAAGCGAAATGCAAGCTAACCGCCCCCTCCCTAGCGGCAGAAGCTGGCACGCCGCTGCATTCCGCAACACTTGCATGAATTTGGCACTCCACAGTAAGCTAAAGGGGTGTGCAATTTTGCAACAGTCCTTGGCGGCTCTGCCCGCTTGTGTGAAACGCGTGCGAGGAACCTTTTGTGTCGCAATTGGCTTACCTAGTCATTCGCGAAGGGGCGAAATGGAATGACGTCTTCCGGCTCGTTCCCGATCAGTCGATCACCATCGGTCGCGCGCCGACCAGCCAGATCGTCCTGAAAGACGAGCGATGCAGTCGCAACCACGCCGAAGTGTTCATGTCCAGCGGACAGTGGACCCTCCGCGATCTCGACAGTCGCAATGGCACCATGGTCGGCTCGCAATTGCTCGCCGGCGATTGGACTCTAAAGCCGGGCGATGTCATTCGCATTGGCCGCACCCACTTGGTCTTCGTTCATAAGTTGTCCGATGCGTTCAGTTCTTCGCTGGCCACCCCGCCCTCCGCCGCGGCCCAGGCCACACAAGCCAACAGCAACCCTCCATCCTCTTCATCCCTGCTCGATGATGAAGAGGTCAATGTGTTAGCCGCTCCCGAACCAACCACGATCACCCATCGCCGCGGCAAAACAAAACTTCTCGCCGCCGTCGTGGACGACGATAGCGGCGTATCGAAGACCGGCCGTGCGGCCGCCAAGCTGTGTCGCCTCGCCTTCGAACTGGCCAAAGCCCCCGATGTGGCCTCAATGGCCGAGTTGGCGCTGGCGGGACTAGCCGAAGGCACCCAAACCGACGCCGGCGCGTTGCTGCTCGTGCCCGCCCACGTCCAAAACGAGCCCCGCGGCGAAGATCTCGAAGTGGTCGCCTCTCGCAGTTCCTCGCCTCATCGTTACCAGCGAGTCTCCAACTTTCTGGCCTCCACCGTAATGCGCGAGGGCGAAGCGGTGCTTGCCCGCAACGTGGTCGACGACAGCAGCCTGGGGGCCCGCGACAGTCACGGAGAAATTCTCGCCACCAGTGTCATTTGTGCCCCCGTTCGTCGTGGCAGTCACGTCTTTGGCCTGATCCACCTCTACTCCACCGACCGTTCGATCGTGCCAGACCCCGACGATCTGGAATTCACGCTGGCCGTCGCCGACACTGTGGCCGTGGCCGTGGAAAACCTCCGTCGACGTCAGGAATTGGCCGAGAATTTGACGCGGGTTCGCACCGAAAACGTCGAACTTCGTGAACGGCTGGGCATCCGTAGCGAGATTATCGGCCGTAGCCCGGCGATTCGCGCGGTCACCGAAGAGATTGCCCGGGCGGCGGCCAGTAACGCCACCGTGTTGATTCGCGGCGAAAGCGGCGTCGGCAAAGAACTCGTCGCCCGCGGCGTCCATTACAACAGCCCTCGCCGCGAAAACGTCTTTGTCTGCCTCAATTGCGCCGCCCTCTCGGCAGATCTCCTCGCCAGCGAATTATTCGGCCATGAACGAGGCGCCTTCACCGGCGCCACCGAACGAAAGATCGGCAAGTTCGAAGCCGCTCACAAGGGCACCTTGATGCTCGACGAAATCGGCGAGATGAGCCCCTCGCTACAGGCAAAGTTCCTCCGCGTCCTCGAAGGACATCCATTCGAGCGCGTGGGCGGCAGCAAGCCGGTGAAGGTCGACGTCCGCGTCATTGCCGCGACCAACCGCGACCTGGAACGCGATGTGGCCGAAGGGCACTTCCGCCGCGACCTGTATTTCCGCCTTCGCGTCCTCGAGATCGTCGTCCCCGCCTTGCGCAAGCGGCAGGAAGATATTCCTTTGCTGGCCGACTACTTCCTCAAAAAGTTTAACGCGGAAACCGGCCGAAAAATCAAGGATTTTACTCCCGAAGCAAAAGACCAGTTGCTCCATTACCTCTGGCCCGGCAACGTCCGCGAATTGAAGAATGTCATTGAAAGGGCCGTCGTGCTCTGTCGCGGACAAGAGATCGGCCCCGAGGATCTGCTGCTGACCAAACTCGCCACCGCCGGTGATACCGAATCCCCAAGTTCCCTCGACGAGAAATACGCCCCCATCTCACTCGACGAAGTGGAACGCCGACATATCTTCAACACGCTCAACCACACAGGCTGGAACAAGAGCAAGACCGCTAGCATCCTCGGCATTGAACGGTCGACCCTCGATCGCAAGATCCGCCGCTATCAGTTGGAAGAAGCCTCTTCTTCCTGACTAACTCTCCGCCCCAGACGCTGGAACGTACGATTCCCCCAACGTCATTGGCGGTCAGCAACACGCTGCTCCGACCAATCAATAGGCCTTGCCGGAAATCACCTGCTTGTCGCGACGGTTGCCCAAGCGGCGATGGATCTCGGGATCAATCGAGTAGCTGATGCTATCGACCGACCCGTCGCAGAAGGCCATGTGGAGGCCGTTCTGGTGGGCGCTGCCAAACACATCGTACAGGTAGACTCCGCCAGTATCCCGAAATGGCTTCTTGTCCGTCCAGCGTGAAAGGTCCGGATTGTCCCCGGCCAGCGCAAACTCGTTGTCCCCGTAGTCGTATTGGTTCTTCTCGTACTCGTCGGGATTGACGTTCTTCTCGCCACAGAAATACGTTTGCGAAGTGCCATCCTTGATGTCCGCCAAGCGAATCATGCTGCCGACGTAGACCACTCCCGTCGCCATTTGCGCAATCCGGCCAAACGTGAGTCGCGCATTTCTGGTCATCTGACCGGGCGGGTTCTCGACTTCCGTCGGCGAAAGCGGTCCTGCCGTCGTGTTGGGCGATGCAGACCTCCAATACGGATAGCCGTAGTTGAAGTGGTCAAACGGCCCTCCCTCCGGATTCGTAAAGCAATCGCCACCGTTGGCCGCGTAGTCGCTCCGCGCCACCTTCATCGTGGTCGTCCCCGAAGCGTTCGCCGGATACCAAGAACCGCCTCCCCAAGCGTACAACTTGGCGGGGCGCCGCGAGGGACAATTGAAAACCGGCACCACACACGTCAGTCGCGCGGAATTGGCCTGCTTCTTCGCCACGGAATCCCAACTACCAGCGCCGGCCCCCAAATCGTGCGCGGACTGTTGCTCCAAATACGGAAGCACGTTATACATCCAGCCGCCAGGTTGGCGCCAGTCGTTGCCCCTGTCCGCATCGCCGGTCCAGGAACATCCCCAGCCGCCGGTCGGCATTCGCCCCGTCGAATGTTCGTGCTGCAGCGCTGCGGTGACGAGTTGTTTCAAATGGTTCTTGCACTGGAGTTGCCGAGCAGTCTCCCGCGCGGCTTGAACGGCCGGCAGCAATAAGGCCACGAGGATGCCGATGATGGCGATCACCACAAGTAGTTCGACGAGGGTGAAGCCAGTGCGAATCTCACCGTTCGTGTGAGAAGTTCGGTCTAACCCCATGCTCGCGCTCCTTACCAATCCGGTCGGCCGCTGCCAAGCAACCCGTCAGCGACTCCCGACTCTGCAACAAAAAATGAAAAGCCGCGATAGTACACCGACACTATGGCTATTATGCCCCTAACATTCTAATAGCCAATGGGAACCAAAAATGGCAGCCGTGCAGAAACTGAAAAGCCGCTTACGACTCGCAAACCTTTTGTAGCGTAAGACTTACGTCAGCAGAAAGGCTTTTTTGCCCTCGCCACAGCCGAGCCGCACGCAGACGGTTCGGATCGCCCAGGTCACATCGCCCCCCTCTGGTGAAAGAAGGAAGCCCTCAGAATTTGGGCACAACCAGCCCGTCATTGCGTTGCGCCAAACGGTCGAGGATCGTTCCATCAATGCCCACCGGCAGGTAGTGCACCGAGCCGTCACAGAATAGGAAGTGTGTGCCGTTGACGTGATGGCTGCTCGGCGCTTGATCCACCGAGCCCATGATACGATGTTCCGGGGTCGAACTGACCCACCAGGTGGTGTCGCTGAGGTGCAAATTTCCGCCGTCGTCCCTGCCTCGCATACCGGCCCAAATCGCTCCACGATAAAACGTCGCTCCGGGATCCAGGCGGCACTCCGCCACCACCATCGTGTTCGAGGCACCGTCCGTAATCCGCGAGACGGGAAGGCAACTGTTCGTGTAAATGACTCCGTTTTGAAGCGTTTCGTGGTGATCGCCCGGCGGAGTATTGAATCCGTTGCCGATCACGCCCCGATAGTTCGACTTGGCAAAATTCTCTTTCCGGTGGTTGAGAGCGGGCCCAAGATCCGAGGGACACATATAAACGCTCAGCGGCGTTTTCGTCCGCCACCAGTCGACATACGGTTCCCAAGGAAACTCTTTACTCGATACTTTCAAAATATCAAACAACGCCAACTGGTCCAATTGAGGCAGGATAAAAGCTGACCAGGACCAATGTCCCCCATTCCAAGTCCCGTCAGCGACGAGATATGCCGGAGGAAAACAACGCCGCGACTCGTGGTACGCATGGAAAGCGACGCCGATTTGACGAAGATTATTGCCGCAACAGGTACGTCGGGCGGCCTCTCGTGCCGCCTGCACGGCTGGCAGCAACAGCCCCACCAACACGCCGATGATCGTGATCACGACCAGCAATTCGATCAGGGTGAATCCATGCGGGTGCCGGCGGTAGCGAAGCTTTTCGGGAGGATGTCGACCACCGTCCATCTCCCAACTCCTCCTCGCACCAGCGAACGGCAGAAGCTAGTAAGCCCCCACGATCTGTCCGTCGTTGCGAATGGACAAACGATCCAAGACGCTGCCATCGATCGTGTCGTACAGGAAGTGGCAGGACCCGTCGCAAAAGCCGAAATGGGCGCCGCCGGGGTGGTTGCTGCAAAACGCCTGCGACCCGGTGCCGTTGACCCGCCACTCAACCGTCGAATTCAACCACCACATCGTATCGCTGACGGGCATTCCTCCCTCTTCCGCATAGGCTAAGCCACGTTCGCCCGCCCATAGAGCAGCCCGGTGCGCATTTGGCCTGTTGACATCCGCATCGAGGATGCACTCGCCAATGATGACGGTATTGGACGAACCGTCGGTGATTCGAGAGATCGGCATGTTGCTGTTCATGAAAATCACACCATTGTGCAGCGCCGGGCTCAGGTCGCTGTAGCTGGCCCGTAGTGTGCCGGTGAGGGTGCCCATGTTGCCCCGATAGTTTGACTTCGCGTAGTTCCCCTTGAAGGGGTTCATTGGCGGGCCTAGGTCCGAGGGACAGATGTACACGCTAAGAATCGTCTTTGCGCGCCAACTAGCAACATATGGCTCCCAAAATGCGTCCAACCGTTTGTCAACCTGCAGTTGGTCATACAACCCCTGCTGTCCCAAAAAAGGCAGGATGAACGTGGCCCACGTCCAGTGTGGCATGTTCCACCACTCCTGTATTGGCGGGTAACCAGGCTGCGGCTGAGTTGTAAGCGGCTCGGGAGCGACACTGCCAAGATACCCCGGAGGAAAACACTTCTTCTTCTCATGGTAGGTGTGCAGGGCAATGCTCATTTGCCGGACATTGTTGCCGCAACTCATTCGCCGAGCCGCTTCGCGGGCCGCCTGCACCGCTGGCAACAACAGCGCCACGAGAACCCCGATGATGGTGATCACCACGAGCAGTTCGATCAGGGTGAAACCACCGTTCGGTCTCGCATCCGCTCTTCGATAGGATCGCATGATCCTGCCCTTCCTGGGGCCGATGGACTCGCCCAGTCGAAAGCAGGTGACGCAAGTAGCTGTCGGCGCGCGACCGTGCGCACCGTGACCGCTCCACGTCCCCCCGACGGCCAGCACACCGGTAAATTTCGGTTAAAAGAAGATTTGGATTAGACCGCCATACCAGCGCCGATTGTGCGCGCCACGCAGGCCCGACCCAGAAAGCCTCGCCCGCAGGGCGGGCAGCGCCCGCCCCGCGGACTATGGGACTCTTTGTCACCGGAGCGACCACGTCGCTCCGTTTGGGCTATCGTTTCCGTCGCCAAGCGGCAATCAGCAGACCGATCAGGCCGCTGGCCAACAAGGCCACAGTGCCGGGCTCCGGTATCATTTGCGTGCTAAAGGTCGTGGTGATCACGCCTGTAGCCCCGCTGAATTGCAGCTTGCCGCTGAACTCCACGTCGGCGCCAGTCGACACGTACAACGCGGCGATCAGACCGGTACTGGCCTGAATGGCCGTCGGCGTCTTCTTGCGAAGATCGGTCGTCGTGAACCAACTTCCCGAGAAGTCCGAGTACATGTCTGCCCCAACCCCTGCCGTACGGGTCCAGAGGGTCGGCGCAGGCGGATTGTTGTCGATCGTCAGGTCAAACTTCACGTAGGAAATCCCCGCCGCTGGGGTCGGGTAGCCCTTGGTGTAGTCCTGCCATGTCGCATCTTCGTCGGTATCCTTCAACGAAATGCCGGCCCCGGCGCCGACCACGCTCCAAGTCCCTTCCATGCCACCCATCTTCGCGTCGGACGGAATTCCCTCGTAGCCAGACAGGTAAATCATCAGTTTATCCAGCGAACCGCTGTAAACGGTCCGCACGGTGTCGACGGTGATCGTGCTGGCCTGACCAACGGTCGCGCCCAGCATCAGCAGCACCGCGACAAATGCCAGAAGTCGTCTCATAAGTGCATCTCCTTGATTAAGCGATAAAAAGTATCGAACAAAAACCGCTCGGACGCGGCCGCCAGTCGTGCGACGCCGCGATCCTCAGTCCCTTTAACGACGGCGGACGTAGTAGCCCAAGCCGGCCAGCGCGCCGACAACCAGGAGCACCAACGTCGACGGTTCCGGCACGGTGCCCAGCCCGACGGCGCCAAGTGCCGCCTGCGCCTGGGCGTCTAGGGCGCCCGTGGCGCCGTAGTTGTTGATGATCACGCTGAGATCGTCAAAATTGACCGCCCCGTCGTCGGTGAAGTCCGCCATCGCCCAAGTGGCGCCGCTAGCGGTACCATAGTTGTTGATCAACACCGACAGATCGTCGAAGTTGCAAAAGCCGTCGCCGTTGGCATCGCCGGCTAACTGCGACGCCTCGGTGCCAATCAGGATCTTGTCGTACAGCGTGTGAACCTGGGCGTTGTTCGAACCACGAAGATAGATCATGCCCACATCGTCCGCCGTTCCATCGGCGAAGGCGATATTGCTCCAGCTATCCGTCTGGTTCGTGGTCAGATTGATCTTGTTCAACGACCAAGTCTTGTTCACCGTATCGACGGTACCCTCAAGTTTGTACCAATCGTTCTCGGTAAACGGCGTGCCGCCCATATCCAGGTAGCTGCCGCCGACCTGTTGAAAGAACGCGCCGCCGAAATTGGCTAACCCCAGGCGGAAAACCCACTTGCCGAGCGTCGAATCCGACAAGCAGAACTGGGGCTCGCCGCCAAAGGTGATCCCCAGGTTGATGGCGGTGTCATCCTGGTTATTGTCGATACCGACGCGAAGATACGTGCTGAACGGCACCAAGCCGGTCTGGATCTCCTCGACCGTGTGCCAAGCCCGCAGGTACACCTGGCCGCCCGCAGCGGCGTTCGGGTCGTACATGTTGGCGCCTTCGTACGCGTTCGTGGACTTGACCGTTCCACCGGCGTCCCAAGTCAAACTGCTCAGCACGGTGCCGTAGCTCGTGCCCGCCGCCAATAAATAGCTGTCGATGCCAACGGCATTGCCAGCAACCGGGGCCGAACCGGCCGTGTCGCTGTTGAAATTCATCAACACGTAGCCGAACGCCGGATTGGCGAGCAGGCAAATGCCTGCTGCCAAAACAATCAGGGGACACTTGAGGACCCGCCTTGTACCATCGCGCGCGCAGCCCACCAGACAGGAAATGCGTTGAGTCATAGTCATGACTCCTTAAGAAAAGAGATACACCCCCGGACCCAATGTCCCCGACAGAGAGGACATCGGCGCGCGTTATAGGCTCATTTGAAAAGGAAGTCAATAGAACTAAAGCGGGGGTGCGCTTCGCAGTAGCCAACACCTCGTTTCTGCCAATTTAGACTGCCACAAGCATCCCACCCAGCTTCGCCAAACGGCACACTCGCCGCCACTCCCCTCCCCGCCAACCCCAAGCACCGCTACTCAATCTTCAAGCGATGCTGGATCTCTTCCAGAGAGACGCCCTTGGTCTCCGGCATAATAAACTGGACCCACAGCAGTTGCAGGAACATGCAGCCAGTATAGAAGGCGAACGCCACCCAAGGAGCAACCATCGGGAACGTCCAAGACACCGCGGCAGCCATGATCCAGTGAGTGAAACTGCCCAAGGCTTGCCCTCGTGCGCGGACCCGGTTGGGAAAGATCTCGCTGATGAAGACCCAAATCACCGCCCCCTGGCCAAAGCCGTGCGCCGCCATGTAGACCAACAAGCTTCCCAACAGCAGCCACTTGCCCCCGATCGTTCCGCCCGCGTAAAAACAGGCGGTAACCGTGCCGAGACTAAGCAGATAGCCGATCGAGCCCAACAGCATCAGTCGGCGGCGGCCAAAATGGTCGATCACCACCATCGCAAAGAAGGTGAAGACCAGCATCATCACACCGATCAGCACCGATTGCAGGAGAGCCGAGTCGGTCTTCGCCCCCGCCATCTTGAAGATGTGTGGCGTGTAATAGATCACCGCGTTGATGCCTGAGAGTTGGTTGAAGGCCGCGATTGCCACCGCCAGCATGATCGGCCGGGAGTACTTGCGGCAGAAAAACCGCTCGTTCGACCGGTGGTGTTCGACGTCCAACGACTCGCGAATCGCCTTGATCTCGTCGTCGATGTCCCCGTCGTCCGTCCCACACGCCATCAAAACCCTCTTCGCCTCGTCAAGCAACCCTCGACCAACCAACCATCGCGGGCTCTGCGGGGTCAAGAACAACAACAAAAAGAAGGCAATCGCCGGAAACGCCATGACGCCGAACATCCATCGGTAATGCACGTCGTGCAGAGTCCCGCCCGCCAGATAGCCAATTGTGTAGTTGGACAAGTAGGCCAGTAAAATGCCTGAAACTACGTTCAACTGCGTAATCGCGACGAGGCGGCCGCGCATCCGGGCCGGCGATATTTCCGCAATATACATCGGCGAAACCACCGACGCCCCGCCCACTGCCAAGCCGCCCAAAAATCGGAAGATCGCAAAGGACCACCAGTTCCAGGCCAGCCCACACCCAACCGCCGTAATCACATAGAAAACGGCGAGAATGACCAACGCGCCCCGTCGACCAATCGAGTCGGCAGGCCGACCAATCGCAAGCGAGCCAATCACAGTGCCAATCAGCGCCGTGGCAACCGTAAACCCGAGCATGAAGTTCAGCACCTCAGCCTCGGAAACCCACGATTGCCAGGACGTCGGCACTACCGGCATGATCTGCCGAGTGATTTCGCTGACAAATCCCCCCTTCAACCAATCGGTCGTGCCCGAAATAACCGCCGTATCGAAGCCAAACAGAAGGCCACCCAACGCCGCGACCAAGGCGCAGCCGACGAGGTAGAAGCGGGACTGTTTCATCCGGAAATCCTTACATGACAGGGCAAACGACAAGAACTGACGAACCGACCGTGTGTCCTTTTGCTTCGGCTGATCTTACCAGCGCTGCCCGAATCGACAAAGGGCCAGACCGACCATCCTAGACGGTATGGTGCCGATTGTCGCCGGACAAGCGCTCTCGCAACGCCCCCTCGATCCCTACGAATTCCGGACCGATTGGCAACACTTCAAACTGCCGCGACTCCGGCCCGGTGACCTCAATATGCACTTCCACTCGCTGCCGCGGCAACCCTTCTGCGATGCGATCGGCCCATTCGATCACCAATAGCCCCTCCGCGTCGAAATACTCCTCGGCACCCAGGGCTAAGAACTCGGCGGCGTCCCGCAATCGATAGGCATCGCAATGGTAGAGCGTGCGCCGGCCGTGGTATTCCTGAATTAGCACAAAGGTCGGACTCAATACGTCTCGCCGATCGATGCCTAGGGCGGCAGCTATGGCCTGGACGAGTCGCGTCTTCCCTGCGCCCAAGGTTCCGCACAGCGCAAGCGTAGTCCCGTCAGGCAATACCTCCGCCAGCGCCGCTCCAAACGTGGCGGTCGCTTCTTCACTCTCGGCATGGAAGACAAATCGACTCATTGGAAATGATGTTCCCATCCACGGACCGGTAGCGGCTGTTGTCTGCCCTGATCGTCAACCTGCCACAATCTTCGCTCGTCGACGAATTCCCCAATATCGGTCAGCCGTAGGCCTGGCAGCGGATCCTCCAACACCCTCTCTGCCTCCTGCGCCGGGACGGCGAGAATCAGTTCAAAATCCTCGCCATCGGCAAAGGCATGTTCCATCGCCCCTCGCCCGTCCTTCTCGGCCAAACGTTCGGCGTCCTGGCTCACAGGAACACTCGCCAAACGCACGACGGCCCCGCACCTGCTCTCCTCACACAGGCGTGCCAAGTCCAGCGACAGCCCGTCGCTCACGTCAATCCCGGCGTGCAACGCGAAGCGCTCGTTCAACAGCATCGCCTCGTGCACGCGGGGCTCGAAATCCAAATGGCGCCCCAGAATGCTTCCACCAAACGCCCCGGTCACCAAGATGTGATCGCCCGGCGCCGCGCCATCGCGCCGCAACGCCTTGCCAACCACTTGCCCCAACAGCGTGACGCTGATCGCCAAGGGCCCGTCCCAACTATTCGTGTCCCCGCCCGCAACAGCCAAATCGTACTTTTCGGCCAACGGCAACATCCCCTCGTAAAGGGCCTCGGCCAGCGCCCGGCCCCCCTGCCTTGGCAGCGCTAACGACACCACCGCAGCCAGCGGCTTGGCCGCCATCGCCGCCAGATCGCTCAGGTTGACGGCCAGCGATTTTCGCCCCACGCGGCGCGGGTCGACCTCCGCGAGTTGGAAGTCGACTCCGTCCATCAGCATGTCAACGGTCAACACCGTCTGCTCAATCCCCAGCATATCCAACACGGCCGCATCGTCGCCGATGCCGCGCAGCAGCCGGCCATGCGGCGGCAAACGATCGCGAAGCCAGGATATCAATTCGCGTTCCATGAGCCGTGTCAACCAAGCCAGCGACCAGTTCTCGATCTGTCTCGGGCAAGAACACCGCCTCGAATGCCCGGAACAGAACCAAGAAGAATACCAGACTCGGCCCCGATCATCTAGCCGGCAATTATCGCTGCGCGGTCTTGGTCGCCGTCACTGGCAAAAAGCCGTAAAGCGTCTCACCGTTGCGGAGAATGAAGAATTTCACCGGGTTCAGCTCGGCAAAATCCGGCCGCTTCAGGATGTAGCCGACGTTCTCCAGCGACGAAGTCTCCCAAATGTGCATCCCGACAAGAATGTCACCCGGCACGATTCCCTGACTCGCGGCCGGGCTATTGGGACGAACGGCAATCACTTCCAACCCGCCCCGATAGCGAGTCTGTTGGCTACGACGGAACTCCTCTGTCGAAATCGCCTTCAACTCCAACCCCAAGCGATCCCAGGCCGGCTGGCCGACGAATCGTGCTTCCTCCGCGGCCCGCGCCACCATGATGTTCATCGTCAACGACTCGTCGCCGCGTTGCACTTTCAGGCGCAACGTTTCCCCCGGCGTTCGTTCGAGGACGGCCCGTTGAAAGTCGAGCGGCCGGCTCACCTCAACGTCATCGACGGCCACAACCAGATCTCCGGCCAACAACCCCGCCTCCGCGGCCGGACTCTTCGGTTCCACCGCCCCGACAACCGTTCCCTGCCGCGATGACGATGCCACCATCAAGGACTGCATGCCGATCCAAGCCTTGTTCGCGTTGCAGTTCGCCAACATACTCACGCAGATTGCCGAGACCTTGTCGACGGGAATGGCGAAGCCTATGCCTTGTGCCCCGGCCCGCACCGCCACATTGATGCCAATCATATCGCCATCGATGTTCAGCAACGGTCCGCCGGAGTTGCCCGGATTGATGCTGGCGTCAGTCTGAATCAAGTCATCGTAAAACTGGGCATCACTTACCTGCACCGCCCGATGCAAGGCGCTGACGATGCCGCGAGTCACCGTATGCTCATAGCCATAAGCGTTGCCGACGGCAATCACCGTTTCGCCCGGCATCAAGTCCGACGATGTACCCAAGGGAATCACTGACAAAGGCGTCGTCGCGTCAATCTTGATGATCGCCAAATCAGTTTCCATGTCCCTTGCGACCAGCCGGGCGATATGTCGCTGCCCGTCCGCCAGCGTGACGAGAATTTCGCGTACTCCGTCGACCACGTGGTGATTCGTGACAATGTATCCGCGTGGATCGATCACCACCCCGGTTCCCATCCCGTTGACACGCCGCGAACTCTCGCTGCCCGGCTGTGCCGCGGGAGCAACCACCGTCTTTTCGCCCCGAATATTCACCACCGCGCCGCGAGCTCGCTGCACGGCCTTGACAATGGGCGTCTGGCGAAGTTCGGACGCCGTCAGGGTGGCGGCCAACAATCCGCAAACGATCCAGGCTGAGATGATGCAAATCCCACTACCGGAAACGAAAGCCAGACGCGGGGGTCGATCGGTCATGGGAGATCTGTCGAAGGTGTTGGCACAATCGGCCGAAACAGGTCCATCGCAGGCCTAAAACAAGGCCCTGCGACTGCGTTACTGACTGTTGGCCCGAGTGAAAGCTCGGCAATCGAGGCCTGCGAGGCCGGTTCATACTGCACGCACAACCACAAATACCTCTGATGCATCGGCGCGACAGAATCGTCGCCTTGATGGCATGCGATACCACCCGCAAACCTTGCCTACTTTCACAGCCGTCAAGATAGCAAAGACAGAATAGAAGCTATGGCGGCTGCACGATGCGAGCACGAACACCACCGCCGTTACTCCGCCACGGGCGCCGGTGGAATCGAGACAGCCGCGTCGCTCTCTGCACGATGCAAGATGCGTTGCGCCAAGCGATAGCCCTTCAGCCGATTGCGCCAGGGGATGATTTCGGGCTGTTGGGGCAGGCGGGGCACGTCGGACGCTTCGGCCATCGCCGCCGTCGCTCGCTCGGCCTCGATTTCCGCAGGCCGTCGTGTATCGATCTCCAGCGACCAGCGACCGCGACACAAAATACCGTGCCCGGTTCGCTGAATCTGGCACCCCAGAGCAGCCCAAAGCACGCAGCCGCCAAGAAAAATCGATGTCCACCTTCCCTGGCAGACCTTCATGCCGTCCCTCTGCGTTGGAAAGATCTTCAACGCCTTGGCACTGAAAAGAGTGCCCCCTCCCAACCTCATCGGCCGGGCCTGGGGCGGAATATTAGTTATAATCCGCAAACTTTGCCACACGTTAAGATGGAGGTGCCCTCCGTTTAGCGGCCGACGGCACGTCGGCCTGCCGACCTCATCCTTCATCCTTCATCTCGCCCTGCCCTGTCGGCAGGTTGCGCTCCGTTCGCCAAGAGCCATCTTCCGCGGGAACAACGATCCCGATGAGTTGCCCCGTCTCATCCACAGCCGCCATCTCACCGGCTACGGATTCCTCCACCTTGCTCGAATAAGGAACCATGGGCTTTTCCACCAGTCCACTACCATCGATCCGAAGCCCATTCCGCAAACGCGTTGCATCTTGTGCCGAAAGCCTCATTCGCGGCAGATACTCCACGGCCCGAAGTGCTGGCTGGATCCACGGCCGCCAAGATTCGCTCGCAAGTTCCCCAGCTTTCACAGCTTCTTCGATCCGAAACGGTCCAATTGCCGTTCGCACAAGCGCCGACATAACGGCTGCCGTTCCCAGCACCTCGGCCAAGTCGCGACCGAGCGATCGAATATATGTTCCACTGCCACATTCCACCCGCAGTACCAACTGCGGATAGCAGTACTCCACGATCTCGATGCGGTGAATCATCACTGGTCGGGCCGGCAACGCAACTTCTCTGCCCCGCCGGGCCAGATCGTACGCCCGCCTTCCCGCCACTTTGATCGCCGAGAATGCCGGCGGCCGCTGCTGAATTGGACCGACAAACCTGCCTGTCGCCAACTCAATATCTCCAAGGCTCGGAATCGGCGCGTCAACCAGCTCCACTACCTCACCCTCAATGTCCTCGGTCGCACTCCTTCGGCCCAGCAGGAAAGTAGCCCGATACGTTTTCGGCATCCGCTGCACGTACTCGATCAATCGTGTTGCACCGCCGACCCCCACAACCAACACGCCGGACGCAATCGGATCCAGTGTCCCTGCGTGGCCAACCTTGCCGGGGCGAGCCAGCCGGGCGATCCCGTTGACCGCCTGCCGCGAGCTGACGCCAGCCGGTTTGTTCAAATTGATCAAGCCGCAAACCGCCATCACCAAATCCCCGCTGCCAGTGCGGTTGTTTATCCACGCCACGTCTTGAGGGCAAACGCTTCTGGTCTTTCGAGAATTTCCAAGAATAAGCCTTTTTCCCGAAAAGTGAAGACCGCGCCGATCTTCGCGAGCGACGCCCCAGCGAGTAAAATGGAACGTTTTGCTCGCAAAGGTTGCACCACGTCGTGTCTCATCCTGAGCGCAGCGAAAGATATGGCCTCAAATCACCGAGATTCTTCGCTTCGCTCAGAATGACACGTTGGGGGCATTTCGATAACTCTTGTTGCGCTGCCTCAGCCGCTTGAAGGAAGAGCGGTCAGACCGTCCAATATGCCCTTCAATTTCGCAACCCGCTGCTGGTTTCTCACCGGGCCGACCGCCTCCGGCAAGTCGTCGGTAGGCATCGAACTCGCTCGGAAACTCGAGGCCGAAATCGTCTCGCTCGACTCAATGGCCGTCTACCGGGGTATGGATATCGGCACTGCAAAACCGACGGCCGATCAGCGTCAGGCCGTGCCGCACCACCTCATCGACATCGTCGAGCCGCACCAGGAGTTCAGCCTCGCCCAGTACCTCGCCCTGGCCGAACGCTGCGTCACGGAGATCCTCAGCCGCGGGAGGCAGGTGCTCTTCGTGGGAGGCACGCCGCTCTATTTGAAAGGTCTGTTGCGGGGAATCTTCGAGGGTCCGACCGCCGATTGGTCTTTTCGGCATGCCTTGGC
>CALGFD010000012.1 GCA_937881075.1 uncultured Planctomycetales bacterium | reverse complement strand
CGGATAGCACGGATAGCGTCGTGCCAAGCACAATCGTCGATGGGGCTTGGGCGATCAGTTCAGGCACCGACCACACCTCCGCTACCTACGACCAACTCGGCCGCCAGTCGACCGCCACCGACCAGCGGGGCGTGGTCCACACCTACGATTACGACTCGGCCGGCCGCCTCTCGGCCGACACGGTCACTAACCTGGGCGACAGCGGCCAAAACGTCGACGGTTCCGTCCGTCACATTGGCACCGCCTACGATGACATGGGCCGAGTCCGCGCGGTTACCAGCTACAGCGACACGGCCGGCACATCGGTCGTCAACCAGGTCCAATACGCCTACGATCCCTGGGGCAATCTGGCCCAGGAGTGGCAGGCCCACGACGGCGCGGTGAACACAAGTTCGACGAAGAGTGTACAATACACGTACGATGACGGCTACAGCACCTCGGGCTCGGACCGCCCGGTGGATTACGTCCGGCTGAATCAGGTGACGTATCCCAACGGCCGCCACGTCGGGTATGACTACGGCACCGCCGGCGCAATTGATGACCTCATGTCCCGACTCTCCGCCATCTACGACGATGCTGACGGCGACGCCGTTCGGGATGCCGGCGAGACCATCAATGCCGCCTACACCTACCTCGGTCGCAGCCAGATCGTCGAAGAGGATTACGTCGATGCCGAGGTGAAACTCAGCTACCTCGATTCGGGCAACGTCACGGGGCTGGACCGGTTTGGAAGGGTCGTCGATCAGGTGTGGGAAGATTACAGCGGCACGCCCACCACAATCGACGAGTATGCCTATGGCTACGACCGCTCGGGCAACCGGTTGTGGAAGCAGAACTTGGAGCAGAATGCCACCGCCCTGGACGAACTCTACGAGTATGACGCCCTGAACCGGCTGACCAATACCCAGCGAGGCGAATTGGACTTCACCGATCCCGACGAGCCGACGATCACGAGCCAAACGAAGTATCAGGATTGGACGCTGGATGGCTTGGGCAACTTCAGCCAATTCGACGATAACAGCGATAGCCAAGACCGCACGGTTGACGCCGCCAACCAAATCCAATCGATCAGTGGCGGATCAATCACGCCCGTCTATGACAACGCCGGCAACATGATCTCCGGGCCAAGCCCGGATAACTCGGCGGTTCGTGTGCATTATGTCTACGATGCCTGGAATCGCTTGGTAGGTGTCTATACGGACGATTCGGGCGAGCCGGACGACGTGATTGCCACCTACGAATACGATGGGGCAAACCGTCGCATCGAGAAGATCGTGGCAGGCGAGACAAGCGACACGACCACCGATTTCTACTACAACAACAAGTGGCAGATGGTGGAAACGGTGACGACCAATGGCGAGGCAGTGTCGTGGGATCAGTACATCTACTCGCCTCGCTACGTTGACTCGCCGCTTGTTCGCTACCATGATGGCGATACGGATGGCTACTGCACGCCCGGTGCCTCCTCGCCCGATAGCATCCGCTATTACCTGAACGACGCGAACTTCAACGTCACAACAACCATCACCACGGATTCGTCGGGCAAGACAACCGAGCATATCGTCTACGATGCCTATGGCAAGGCGACAGTTCTCGACGACTCCTGGGCAAACGGGGCTGCTCCGTCCGAGGATGGTCCGCTCTACTGCGGCTACTTCTTCGACGCCGAAACCGGCTTGTACCAAGTTCGCAACCGGTATTACGATGCCAGCCTCTCGACTTGGATAAGTCGAGACCCGATTGGGTATGATGGTGGAGATTTCAACCTTTACCGCTATGTTCACAACAGCCCGATAGTCAATGTTGACCCATACGGGTTGTGGTTAGAGCAAGAACATCAGGATATTGTTGGGCAAGCCTTCGACAACCTCGATTGTCCCGAGAAGTACTCGAAGGAATGCATGACGCAGATGCGGGAAGGGCTTGTTGATGGCTCTGTGTATCCGGATTTTCCAGAAGGATTTGGTGCCTTTGTGGGCATGTATGCGGATCATTATATTCTTCCAGAATCCCTGGTTGAGTGGTGGTGGGGAGACACTCTCACATATAGATCCCACTTTGGCGATTTGGTGTGGTGGCACGGCATGTGGGATGGACATTCCAGTGCTGAAGACATTCAGGGATTAATTATCGGTCGCGTCCTAGGTGCCGCAGGCCTGTATTGCAGGGAAGAGGGCTGCAAAAAGGCCGGAGCCATACTTGGAGATGTCATGCACACAATTTCAGATACATATGCACCATCACATGTCCAACGCGATAAGAACGGTAACATCATTGGATACCTGGACTATGGCGCGCAGACCAATCATAAAGAAGGAGACCAAGCCGGTCCAAATCCCGAGAGATTCCAGGATGCAGTCGCTGCAGTCACACGACTTCTGAACGCGATTATCTGCGATCAGGCCAGTTCGGCCGATATTAACACGATTCTGAAGGACATTCTGAGGCATGGAGAAGGAGTCGCAGTGGGTGGAGATGGAGGATACGCAAAGAAGTGAAGAAGCTCGCATCTGGCCACGGACTGGTCCCCAGAAATGGTCCCGTCCGCGCCACCTTTACAAGAGAATTTGTGCAACTATTTCTGCCTGCGTTCTGATCTATCTTGTCCATGGTGCCTGAGTCATTCCCATACGATTATGACGATGTTATTGAGGCATGGAGGGGGGCATGTTTGGCAATGTAAGAAAGACAAGAATGGTACTTCTGTGTGCATGTGCGTTGTTGTGTCTTCTAATGTGTGCAATCGTTGTGTCGACCTTGCTTCGTGTCTTTCCCATTAAGAACAAGCTTGTACGAGAGGAGCTGATTCACTCAGACGAAGTAGAGGTCTCTCCGGGAAAGTTTGTTCCTTACCGTGAATATGTTATGGCTTGGAAGCCAAAATACGAGTCGTTTGGTGCAGTTCACGGCTTGGATTGGGAGGAGGACGAGTTCTATCAGCGAACCATTGTTGTCCTCGAAGTAAGTTGGAAGGACGAACAGCTTCATTGGGCCGGATTCGGGATTCCAATCTCTATCAGGTCACGTGAGAACACTCTCTATATGATCGTGTTCGATAAGGAAACAGATTGTAAGCGAGCGAGGTTTCGGTATTACCGGCAGGTTCAAGGAGGTTTCTCTGAGATACCAGCCAACGACTATCCGAAACAGATCGCCACGCAAAATCTCTGGCTGAAGGAGACAGATGGCGTCTTGGCTGACGGAACGCCGGTTCGGCCTATCGACATCGCAAGAGAGTTGGATCCCAACGATGTTTGGTTCAGACGTTCCCTCACGGCCGAGGTTTGGCACCAGCTGGCAACGGGAAAGGAATACTATCAGAACAAGAGAAATGTGGACAAGACATTCCTGGAGGACTATTTGAGGCAATATCGAGTCCAAAAGCTAGACACCATAGTTGTGAAAAGGAAAGGCCTGAAAAGGGGGCATCACTGATAGTAAAGTAGGGTGCATACTAGCGGCGGGGTGGCACTGGTGAAGAAGGGTTGAAATAGGGGTGCCACTGGCTTTGCCAGTGCCGTGGTTGGGTTGACGTTGTGGTGTGGTGCAGGTAGAAGTTGGGGATGGCACATCGGAAGACGTGCGACATTTTCACGAGGTCGGGCATCTACACGAATTGACCTTTTCGTGCTACCGTCGGCTGCCGTTGTTGATCAACGATTCGTGGCGGGAGAAATTGGCGCGTTGCGTCGAGAGAACTGGCAAGGAAACGGCGATCGAACTGGTCGGGTTCGTTTTCATTCCCGAGCATGTGCATCTGCTTGTGTATCCAACGGCCTTGATCCGTCGATCAGTCGATACTTGGCCCGGATCAAGCAACCGTTCGCGAAGCAGATCAAAGATATTTTGGCCACGACAACAGCATCCCAACTTGCCGATGATTCATGGCTTGCCGGAAGGAGCCGTGCACTAAAACATGCCAAAAACAGCACTGGCAGAGCCAGTGGCACCCTTGTAAAGTAGGGTGTGTGCTAGCACGCACCAATTGCCTGGCTTGTCGATAATGACGGCCACACCTTCGGCATTTTGCTGACACTTCCAGCCTCATTGGTCTTGCATGGCGAATCAACAAAAGCATCCCCGTTCGTTCCACGTCGTGGTCAAGCCGCTCGGCTCGGCCTGCAACCTCAAATGCACGTACTGCTACTACGAATACAAGGGCACTTCGGGGCGGATTGCCGACGAACTGCTTGAAAAGTTCATTCGGCAGTACATCGAAGGCAACGAGGATGAGCCGGTCACCTTCAACTGGCACGGTGGCGAGCCGACCTTGCTCGGGCTGGACTTCTTCCGCAACGTGATTGCGGTTCAACAGAAATACGCCAACGGAAAACGCATCGAAAACGATTTCCAGACCAACGGCGTGCTGCTGGACGAGGCGTGGTGCGAGTTCTTCAAGCAGCACGACTTTCTGGTGGGGCTGAGCATCGATGGTCCGAAGCATTTGCACGATCGCTTCCGCATGAGCAGTGGGAGCGACTCGTATTTTGACCAAGTGTATAGGGCGGGACAACTTCTCCGTCGATATGGGGTGCGATTCACGCCATTGACGGTTATCAACCGGCTCAATGCTCAGCATCCCGCGGAAGTCTATCGTTTTCTTACCCGTGACTTGGGCTCACAGAGTGTGCAATGGCTGCCAGGCGTGGGGCACAAGGATTTTGAGGCGACTGCCCCCGGTTACTGGGACCCGGCGCGAATGCCGGTGCTTGGAACGCCCGCTGCCAGACCGGGCACGCCGGAGTCGGTGGTCACGGAATGGTCGGTCGATCCCGACGACTGGGGCGAGTTTCTCTGTCAGACGTTCGCGATCTGGTACCGCGAGGACTTGGGAAAGGTCATTGTCAATTGGTTCGAGTCAAGCGTTGCCCAGTGGATGGGACGGCCTGCGTTTATCTGTGCGCTGGCGCCGCTTTGCGGTCGGTCCCTGGTGACGATGGAGAAGGATGGCAGCCTGTATTCGTGTGACCACTTCGTCTATCCCGAGTATCGGCTGGGAAACCTCAGCGACGAGGGTTTCCGACTTGCCGACGTGGTCTATGGTCCCCAACAACAACAGTTTGGGTATAACAAACAAAACAGCTTGCCGGAGTACTGCCGGCAGTGTAAGTACAAGTTTGCCTGCAATGGGGAGTGTCCGAAGAACCGGTTTCTGCGAGCGCCCGACGGGCAACCGGGGCTCAACTATCTTTGCCAGGGCAATCGACGGTATTTCCAATACGCAGAGCCGTTTCTGCGGCGAATTGCCGCCAGATTACAGGGTTCAGGAACAGTCGATGCAAGGGCGTGAAGGCGATTGTCGGGGCTTGAGCCTTAACGGCGCGACTTTTGCCCGATCCATTCCCCGTCTTTCGTCGACTCGACAGCCGGTTCGAAGCCTGTCATCGTTTGGCGAATCCTGCGAACGTTCAGCAAGAACAGGTTCTTCCGCAATTTTGGTGAAGGTTGACCACTGGGCGCTAGCAGTGCAGGAATTTCAGTCGTGCCTGCCAATGTAGAATATTGGTAAGCGTCCGGCGGAATGCATCTGGCATGGGGTGGTAGGCTGGGAGGAATCGGC
>CALGFD010000011.1 GCA_937881075.1 uncultured Planctomycetales bacterium | reverse complement strand
TTGACCGACCGAGGTTCTTGTGTTGAGATCAAATCCAATTCCCGGACAGCCTCGGGCTTCGCATGGCCTTGTACATAAGTCTCGGGAAACATGCCCACGCAAGCGTGGGTATGTCAATAAAGACGCCACACTCATCCATGAATTGCGAGCCGCAAGTCCTAGAGCCGCTTCGTTCTTCGCCGCAGTCGGTCGAATTGGTGCCGAACCGCCAAGATCGGATGCCACAGCAACATCCGCGGTCCGGCGTAGCGCATCACCTCGCGAATTCGCGCCCGCCGGGTGGGGCCATAGCAATGGACGGTGCAACGCGCGCAGGTCGGCTTATCGCCGGCGAAGGGACAATGGTCAAGCCGGCCGAGCGCGTACTGCAGCAGATTCTCGCACTCGTCGCAAAGCTGCCGGCGGCCGTGATGCCGGCGACAATAGATGCCGATCATGGAGGCAACGGTCTGCTTTTCGCGGGCGAGGCGGGGATCTTGCTTCGTGTTCTCTTTGGCCATGGCTGCTGGTTGCACTCTATCCGGCTTTGAAACCCTGGAAGAACCAGAGGCAGTTATTCCGAGCGGAGCGAGGAATCTACGTTACCGGCGAGTGCCGGCCAGACCCTTCGCTGACGCTCGGAATGACAAATGTGCAGGTTTCAACAAAACCATTCTATTCTTGTTTAGCTTTGCGTTGACGACCCCGGTCGGCTTTCACTGGCCGATGGGGCCGAAACGGCAACCATTATGGATCGCAACAGGGGAAAACGCCTTGACTTGGATCAACTGGCCGACCGGGTATAATTGACGCTTTCCTCGCCACGGCAGCGGGTGTTCCCGATTGCCGGCCAACGGGGTCCGCCCCAAAATCTTCGACCGCTTATGAAACCTCTCGATCGATTGCAACGCCGCTTTGGCCGCTTCGCGATTCCCCGGCTGACCGAGGGATTGATCTGTTGCCAGGTGTTGACGTACCTGCTGTTTTTGACAAATCCGGCCTATCTGGCGCGGATTGCGTTCGTGCCGGAGCGGGTACTGCACGGCGAAGTGTGGCGGTTGTTCACGTTTGTCTGCCAACCGCCCTGCGAGAATCCCATCTGCTTGTTCTTCTTCTGGTGCGTCTTTTACCTGATGGGGACCACCTTGGAAGCGACTTGGGGCTCGTTCCGCTACAACGTCTATTTAGGCGTCGGCTGGTTGGCCACCGTGGCCGTGGCGTTCCTGCAACCGACGGCGGCCGCCTCGATCGCCTTTTTGCAGGCGTCGGTGTTCTTCGCCTTTGCCTACCTGTATCCCGACTTCCAGTTGCTGCTGTTCTTCATCCTGCCGGTCAAGGTGAAATGGCTGGCATGGTTCCAAGCGGCGTTGTATTTGCTGGCGGTGATCGCTGGCGACTGGATGCTGCGACTGCTGATCCTTGCATCGGTTGCCAATTTCTTCCTCTTCTTTGGACGAGATATCTTGCTGCGAATGCGGAGCGGGAAGCGGCGGATGTCGCAACAAACGCAACAGATCCGCAAGGTTAACAAGCCGCTCCATACGTGCGCGATCTGCGGCAAGACCAATCTCAGCGATCCGAAGATGCTGTTCCGCTATTGCTCGAAGTGCGACGGCGCGCCGTGCTACTGCGAGGATCATATTCGTGCCCACGAGCACCGCGTGGCGGATGCCATCGGCAGCAGCGTGGCCATCGATCCGGCCGCCTAGCAACTACTTTTGAAAAGCACCACAGGGATTCTGAAAGGCACCGCCGAGGCACGGAGGGCACGGAGAACGCGACTTGCTGATGGACGCAAGTGAGGCCGCCGTCCAGAAGTGCGGTCATTCCGAGCAGAGCGAAGAATCTGGCCGCAAGAGTTCTTGTATGGCTCGTTCCACCGGCAAGACAATTTGATCACTGCAAGTGCAGTCGCTTCAGGTAAAAAAGAAACACGATCATGCCGATCGTGAAAAGAAGGGGAACGAGGCATGCCAATCGGGAGAGCCATTTCTCGGCGATCTTTAGTCTCCTTACTTGGGCCTGAAACTTCTCCTGCTCCTCATCAAGCGGCTTCATGTTGCTCCCTTTCAGTTTAGCCGTCGCTGGTGGCCAAATCTTGCCCATTGGCGACGAGTCCCCGAAGATAGTTGACCTGTTCGGGCAAGATTGGACATGCTTCGGTTGGAATACGAATCGTTCGACGGGGAGCACTCAAGGCGTAGACGGTCCAGCACTTCCGTTTTTCATCATGCTCGACTTCTAGGAGTTCAAGATCGGCGAAGCCGATCGACCGCATCCCGATTGCCGGCGAGCCAAACCACAACTTGTGGGAATTTGCGATGACGACAACCCCCACAGACCACGAGTAGAGCAACCATAACACGGCAGCCATTAGCACTACCATAAGTGCGACGATACCGCCAACCTCCCACCACGCCGCTCGTACCTCAATTATCCCAGAGCTCGCCAGGACGGCGATTGCAGTTGAAACGATAAAGAATAGCCACAGGCCTCGTTGAACCGCCCCCAACCTTGCTTTCGACACCAAGCCGGATTGGCTTGAATTACAATGCCCGGTGGCGACTGATCGTTTTTGGCATTCGCAGAAAGCCCAGGAGATGCCCAGGCGAGGGACCGGTTGTTGTATCGCTTAATCATCGCATTAGCCGCAAGATCGGAGAAGGGCAAAAGAAATCTCGCCCTATTTCAATTCCTCAGGATCGGATCTGTCGTGCATGGCAACCAACACTGCAACACCAATTACCGACAAAAAGGCGAGCAGTGAGAGCCATGGATTTCGCCGCTTGGCCTTCGCGTAGAAGGCTAAGCCAGTCAAGAGAACTACTGTCGATGGAATCCAGAACCATTCTAAAAGCAGGTCCGTCGCGGCTCCGGGGCTTATCTTCGGAAAGGTTAGAAAGAGTATCCCAAGAGATTGCGCTACCAAACCAAATATTGTCAACGTCCGACCGATCTTGTGGTACGGTCTGATCACGACAAATTCAGCCCTTTTTAAGACTGTGAGACAAGAGAGTTTTTCTTCCCAAGCAGCCCCTTCGGCTGCCTGAGGATATAGATCCACAGCCCGACGGCGAAGAGGAGCAACAGCATGCTAATGTTCTGGGCAATGCTCAAGCCGGTGCCAAACACGGCCGACTCGTCCGTCCGCAGGCTTTCAATCAGAAACCGCGTCGTCGGGTAGACCGTCATCATCAAGGCGAAGAGTTCCCCTTCGCGGCGGCGGAACGGGTCGTAGGCCAACAACAACAGACACAGTAGCAAAGCGTCGATCGTGCTGTAAATTTGCGTCGGATGCACCGGCAGCGTTCGCGGCGGAGGAGCAATGGCCGGCACCGCCAAGGCTGGCTGCCCTTGGCGCTCGATGTGCAGCGCCTGGCCGTGCACAAAAGCATCGGCCAACGCCCAATACGCCTGCCCGGTGTTGGCAATCGCATAGCCATTGACATTCTTGAGCACGTCGCCTGCTTTCAGACCGGCTTTCTCGGCCGCGGATTGCGGCTTGATCGACAACACCTTGGGCGGCGACTCGGGATCGGTGCTCAGCTTGAAGCCGTACATCTGTCCGCGTTCAATCTGGGCCTGATAGGGCGGGCTGTAATGCGGCGCCTTGCCGGCCGGAAACGTTACCGCCCAGGCATGATTGCACACCTCGCCATAGCAGCAACCATTCAGCAGGCAGCCGACGCGGCCAATGGCCAACCCGAGCATCATGCTCGGCGCCAGCAGATCGGCCACCGCCAACCACGGCACGCGATGCTTTCGCAAGAACAGCCAAGCACCCAACACGCCGCCGAAGAACGAACCGTAGACCACCAACCCGCCTCGGGTCAGATCGATGAGATTACCAAGGAACGGGCCGAGGCCGCCGTCGGTCCATCTCTGGGCGAACTCTGGCCAGAAGCGGATGATATAGAACAACCGGGCCCCGAGGATGCCGGGCACGACCATCCAGAACACCAACGAGAAGATGAAATCAGGATCGATGCCGACTCGCCTAGCGCGGCGGATCGCCAACCCAGTGCCGGCCAGCACGGCCAGCAACATCATGGTGCCGTAGCCGCGGATCGGCAGCCCCTCGGGCTCGGAGATCGCCGGCAACACGAAGGCGATTGCCGCACCGAACAGCAGCAGGATCGGCAGGTATCCCCAAAGCTCCGGGCCGACGCCGTGCCGCCAGGCCTGCCAACCGAGCACAGCAATGCTTACCACCGCCCAGACAGCCAGCAGCAGGCCGAACCCAAAAACCGGATAGCCATGGATCTCGGCGGGAACGTAAAAGAGGGTTTGCCACATGGCGAGGGTTCGGAAGTCAGGGTTCGGGGTTCAGGGTTCAGGAGAGAGGGATTGGGAGATTTAGCCGTCATTCGGCATTTGGCATTGCCCGGGTTGCAGCAGGCAGTTGTCGATCAAGCGGGTGTTTTCAATCTTCACTGCCAGTGCGGCAAGGGTTGGGCGGTTGATTTCTTCGACCGGCTGCAACGTGTCCGGGTCAACCAGTGCCACGTAATCAATCCGCGCGTCATCGGCCGTCTTGATCAGTTCGGTCATCCGTTGGGCAATCGCGGCCGCTCGTCGCTCGCCCTCGGCGACCAGTTTATTCGCCAATTCAAGACTGCGGCAGAGCACCAAGGCTCGCTGCCGGGCCGCCGGGCTAAGGTACCGATTTCGCGAACTCATCGCCAGCCCATCCGCTTCACGGACGATCGGGCAGACTTGAATTCTGACCGGCAGGTCGAGATCGGCCACCATTCGGCGGATCACCAACGCCTGCTGAAAGTCCTTTTGGCCGAAGTAGGCCACGTCTGGCTGCACCATGTTCAGCAGTTTGAGCACGATCGTGGCCACGCCGCGAAAATGGCCCGGTCGACAGACACCTTCTAGCGGCTGGGCGATGGCCTCGACGTCGACCCAAGTGGCGTGGCCCGCTCGGTACACCTCGTCGTTGGCCGGCGCGAAAATCAAGTCGGTCTTGCAGTCGGCCAGCAGCGCCCTGTCGGCGTCGAGCGTCCGTGGATATTTCGAAAAGTCCTCGCTTGGACCGAATTGGCTGGGGTTTACGTAGATCGAGACCACCGCGGCATCGCACTCGGCCTTGGCCGCGCGGACCAGACTCAGGTGTCCCTCGTGCAACGCGCCCATGGTGGGCACAAAGCCGATTTTCTTGCCGGCGTGGCGGAGGGCGGCCACCTCACCGCGAAGGGCTTCGACAGTCGTGACGGTTTTCAAGTTGGTCGGCATCGTTCGTGAAGCATCCTTATCGCTTAATCACGCCACGTTACTGCATCGCCTGGACGGCGGCGGCGACTTCGCTGAACGTCGCCTCGGGGTCGCCGTTGGCCGCTCTCAAAGCCGGACCCACATCCGCTGCCGAGAGGCGCCGCGCCAGCGTCTCGCCGATCCGCTCTAATTGCTCGGCCGTCAATCGTTGTTCGCAGTCGCGTCCCCGCTGGCGAACGCCTTGCAGCAAATCATTGACCGGCAAATCAAGGCACACGACCAGTCGCGGCCGAACCACCTCCCTCTGCAAACGTTCGTAGCATGGCCGGTACTGCTCGAACTGGTCGGCTATGAGCCACGCCTCGGCAAAGGCGGCCGACTGATCGAACCAAAAATCGCTGATCGTCCACTGGTCGGCGGGGCCATCCCACGCGCTCTTGGCAAGCAGTTGGGCACGGTCGTGGAGGAATTCTAACTCGGTCTCCAACGCACTTCCAGCCGGCCGGTGAACAGCGTCGACCGCTTGCTCCCGATAGAATTCTTCGAGTCGCGACCAATTTGGCCGCTCGGAGAGGTATCGGGCGGAAAGGAATTGGGCCAGTCGTTCGGCGAGGCGGGACTTGCCCACCGCGATGGGCCCGGTGATGGCGACATAGGGTGGCGTTGCGTTCAGGTGGGCCAGGAGTTGGCCGACGGTCCAGCCGATCTGCGGGTGTTTCAGGTCCGCGGCCACCTCGGCGGCCGGCTCCAGCACGAATCGCCGCCACGCCATCCGCGGGTGCGGCAGCACGAGCGACGGCGTGTTGAGCACCAGATCCTCGTAAAGCAGCAGGTCGAGGTCAATCGGCCGAGGCCCCCAATGCTCCAGACGCTGACGGCCGAGCAGGTTTTCGATTTCCAGCAGCCGCGCCAGCAGTGCTTGCGGCGGCAGCGAGGTCTCCAATCGCACGGCGGCGTTGAGAAAATCGTTTTGCCCCGGCGGCCCGCCGACCGGCGTGGTGGTGTGCCAACTGCTGCAGGCGAGCGAGGAACAACCGGGCGTATGTTGCAGGTGCTGGAGGGCCTGCTGCAAATTCGCCTGCCGGTTTCCCTGATTGGAACCGAGGCCGATCAAGCAGACCGTCATTGCCACTCCGCGGCAGGAGAAAAAGAAATTGCGAGGCCTTGGGGAGGGCCGTCCCAGCCGCGCCGAAGCGCCGCGGTCAGCTCCCTGCGTGCGCTCCCCAAAGTCTCACTAGAGGACATTCTCTGGGAATCGCCGCGCCTGTCAAGGTGCGCGAAAGGTTTCTTCATGAATTCGAAGAAAGATCGCGATCTCGTGCGCCGAGGCTACAACGTCCCCTTCGTGCTCGGCACGCCGCTGATCCGCGGGTCGGCCTCGACAGCCATCCGCAGTGCGCGGGCTGTGGCTTTGAAAATCGCTTCGGCGATGTGATGGCTGTTCCGCCCGTAGGGCACCGAGATATGCAAGTTGCACAGCGCATTGGTGGCGAAGGCGTGCCAGAAGTCGGCCACCAGTTCGGCATCGAACTCGCCAATCTTGGACGAAGGGAAATCGGCCTCAAAAACGAAGTACGGCCGGCCGCCGAGGTCGAGCGCCACCGAACAGAGGGTCTCTTCCATCGGTAGCGTGAAATGGCCGTAGCGGCGGATGCCGGTCTTGTCGCCAATCGCCTCGCGGAACACCTGACCGAGGCTGATACCGACGTCTTCGACCGTATGGTGCTGGTCGACATCGAGATCGCCCTTGGCTTTCACGTCCAGATCAAAGGCCCCGTGCTTGGTCAGCAACGACAGCATGTGATCAAAAAAGCCGATGCCGGTGGCGACGCGGGCTTCGCCAACGCCGTCCAAAAACAGCTCCAGGTCGACTTCGGTTTCCGACGTTTTGCGGTGGATGCGTGCGGTGCGCGGCATGTGAATTGGGATTAGGGATTGGGGGAAAACGGGTGTGGGCGAAGGACTGATCCCCTCATCACGAAACAATCGCTCTCAACTTACTCAAGCATGCGTCAATTTCCGCATCGGTGCCGACGGTGATCCGCAGGCCGTCGCCCCAACCGGGATAGTTCATGTATCGGACCAGGACGTGGTCGCGTTTGAGCCGCTCGTAAATGGGCTTCACAGGCAGCTTAGGATGGGTATTCCAGACGAAGTTGGCCTGCGAATCGACCACCACAAACCCTAATGCCCACATTTCCGCTACAAGCCGACCGCGGCTGGCGCGGATCTTCGCCTGGTTGGCCGCCAGCCACTGCTGGTCGCCAATGGCGGCCGTGGCCGCGGCAATCGAGAGCGAGTCGCAGTTGTACGAGTCCTTCATCTTGACCAATTGCTCGATCAGGTGCGGCTGGGCAACCAGGAATCCGAATCGAAGTCCGGCCAGCGAGTACGACTTGCTCAAGGTCCGCGAAACCATGATCTTGTCGCAACGGGCAACAAGTGACATGCAGTTCGTGTCGGCGAAATCGGCGTAGGCTTCGTCGACCAGCAAGGGACACGGCAACTGCTCGGCGATCTCGAGCACCTTTTCCGGCGGAATGACCGTGCCCGAAGGGCTATTGGGGTTGGCCAAGAAAACCAGCTTCAAGTCCTTCGCCGCTGCTGCGAACGCCGGCGGCAGCGACCAATCCTGATTGAAACAGATTTCCTCGTGCCGCGCGCCCTGCAGTTCGGCCAGCGTCCTATAGAGGATGTAGCTCGGATACGGCAGTCGCAGCAACTCCCCCTGGCCGACGAACGCGCGGGTAAGGATCGTCAAGATGTCGTCGCTGCCGTTGCCGCAGAGGATCCAATCGGCTGGCACGCCGAACAACTCGCTCGCCTTGCGCCGGAACGCGCCGGCCATCGGGTCGGGGTACTTCCGCAGTTTCAGCACCGCCTCTTCGACCGCCCGGGCCACGGCCGGCGAAGGCGGGTACGGGTTCTCGTTGGTGTTGAGCTTGATGTATTCGCCGTCTTGCGGCTGCTCACCCGGCACATAACCGGCCATCGCGGCGATTTCGGGGCGTACGTAGGACATTGCAGGGGGCTAGAGATTAGGGGCTAGGGATTTGGGACTGGGGATTGGAGGAAATCGATCTCGGCATTCGTCATCTGGGCATCGTCATTCCTTCGACATTCGGCATTCTGCCCTCCTCCTTCATCCCTCCGCCTTCATCCTTATTTCCACGCTGCCGCGGTGGGCGGTGAGTCCTTCCTTGGTGGCCAGCACCTGGACGTCGGGCGCCAGCCGCAACATGCCGTCGCGTTCAAAATGCAGGATGCTGTTGGTCCGCAGGAAGTCGTTGCACGACAGACCGCTGGCGAAGCGGGCCGTGCCACTGGTCGGCAGCACGTGCGAGGGCCCGGCGGCATAGTCGCCGAGCGCCACCGGCGTGTAGTTGCCCAAAAACATGGCCCCCGCGTAGCGGATCTTGTCGGCCAACTGCTCGGCGTTTTCGGTAGCGATGTGCAGGTGTTCCGGCGCGATTTCGTCGGTCAACTCGCAGGCCTCGTCGGCATCGCGGGCGAGGATGACCGCGCCAAACTCTTCCAGGCTCTGCCTGGCGAGGTCGCCACGCTCGAGGCGTCCGACTTGTCGCGATAGCTCGGCCACCGCCGCATCCAAGACTTGCTCGTTCCAACCGATCAACACGCTGGCGCCCGGGGCGTGTTCAGCCTGGGCCAGCAGATCCATGGCCGTGTAGTCGGCGCGGGTCGACTCGTCGACAATCACCACCACTTCGCTTGGCCCGGCGATCGAATCGATGTCGACCGCACCAAATACGTGTTGCTTGGCCAGGGCGACGAAGAGGTTGCCCGGTCCGACGATCTTGTCGACGCGTGGCAGACCTTCGACACCATAGGCCATGGCGGCAACGGCCTGCGCCCCGCCCAGGCGGTAGACTTCGGTGATTCCAAGTTCATGGCAGGTGGCCAACATGTCGCCGTTGTAGGCGCCGAATTTTGTAGGCGGCGCCACCACCACCAGTTCCTTCACGCCGGCGACCTGGGCCGGCACAGCGGTCATCAAGACGCTGGAAGGATAGGCGGCCGCTCCGCCTGGCACGCAAAGGCCAGCTCGCTGCAACGGCCGGTAGCGCTGGGCCAGATAGCCGCCGGGTCGCTCGATGCGGACGTCGCGATGCAGGATGGCCTGCTGGAACTCGCGGATGTTCTGAGCCACCCGACGCACGGCGTCGAGCAAGCGGGGATCGGCCTGGGCGTGGGCCTTTTCCAATTCCGCAGTAGGTACGCGGATTTCGTCGGCCGCGAGCGTCGCCCGATCAATGCGGGCGGAATAGTCGAGGACCGCAGCGATCCCCTTAGTGCGGACGTCCTGGCAAATCCGCTCGACGACCTGCTGGGGGGTCAATGGCTCGCCAAAGACCTCGATGGTCCGCTTTCGGCCAGCCTCGCTGACGACATTGCCTTGCGGGCTGAGTTTCGCCCGCAACTGGGCCATGGCGACGCGAATGTCGTCGCGGCGGCTATCGATGCGTGGGATCGCAACCGGGGTGTAATTCATGCTGGGATTCTCAGGCAGGGGGGAAAGTTCTATTGTGTTCGGCCGGGCGGGCAAAAGGAAGGCCCCTGGCACTCCCTAAGCCCCGAGCGACCGTCCGGCTGACGAGTTCCCTTGCGGCTTCCATTACGACCCACGGCGATTGTTCCCCCCGACGATTCCGCAACACCCTTAGCTGACAGCGGTTTGCATTTGTCGTACAATTGGGCCGGCGGACCCAGCACCGACGATAAGGGCTTGGCGTGGCGGGTCGTTGCCCGGGCAGATGCTAGAAGCCCCCTTCACTGGTGGACCGTGGGAAACCGGATTTTCTCCATTACCTGCACGACGTGCCAAGCGCGGATCGCGGTCCGCTCGGCGGCAGCCATTGGCGCGATCCTTGAATGCCCCAAGTGCCAGAGCATGGTGCAGATCGTGCCGCCCGCGGGTTGGCAACCGGCGCAAGCGGCTTCCGCTCCCATTGCTTCCGGTGCGACACATGCCGGCCCGCCCCCGTTGAATCGCGTGGCCGTCGAAACCCAGCTGGAGCTGGAACCTTCCCAACCTTTTTCGGTGACCGCAGTTCTCGGCCAGACCTGGGCGATGTGGACGGTGGGACTGACGACCGCGATCGCCCTCGCGGCCGTGGTTTGGCTGTTGCTCGCGCCGTCCGCGCCACAATCCGTTGACGATTCCGCGGTCAATGCCAGTCAAACTGCATCGACCACGGCGAATGCCAACGCTGAAGAGCGCTCGAAGCCGGCCGGCCAGACGCCTTTGGTGGTCGACAAGGAAGCAGAAGCCGCAAAAACAGCGATGCCCGGCCCCGTCACCAAGGACTCCGATACGGCAAGCAAGCCGCCGATCGCGCCCGTCAAAACGGAGGAGCCGGCGGCGCGGCAGACACCTGCCCAGCCGACCGCTGACAACAACAAGAGTAGCGATGTCGCTCTGTTTGGCGATCTTCCTGGGGAGTTGGCCGATAGCGATGGACCGAGTCCGGCCGACATCCGCAAGACACCCCGGCCGATGATTGACGTGCCCGCCCGATTCGAGGAGCGGCTGCCACAACTCGAATTAACCGACGTGCCCTTGGCCCGCGCGGTCGAGATCCTCGCCGAGCTGAGCACGGTGCCGATCACGATCGACGTCGACTTGCTGGTGGAGCGCGGCATATCGCCGCGTCGCACGGTGACGGTGAAACTGCAATCCACGACGATCGGTAAGGCGCTGGAGGAAGTTGTCGGACAATTGGGTCTAGCGGCCGCGGTCGACCATAGCCAAGCGATGATTACCGCGCCGCCCGAATATCGAGAGAACCTGCGACAGGTGAAGTACAGCGTGAACGATCTTACCGGCGACGGCCAAAAGAACGTCGCGGCCATGATTCCGATCGTCCGCGGGCTGGTCGCGCCCGAGTCCTGGCAAGAAAATGGCGGCCGGGGAAAGGTCGAAGCCAGCGATTCGGCATTGGTCGTGATGCAGACCGGCGACGTGCATCAGCAGATCTTGGTCTTTTGCGAGAAACTCCGTAACGCCCGGCACAAGCCATTGCGGAGTCGCGACGATCCCGAGCGATTCGCTCTCGCCACGCGACTCGAGCAGGCACAGAAGGTGCTCGACCAGCGGCTCAGCGTAAACTTTCACCAGCCGACACCGCTGGCGAAGGTCGTGGCCGCCTTGCAGCAGCGGGCCAACGTGGGGATCGTTGTCGATCATGCCGCGCTGGCTGCCATCGAAACCTCCGATCGAGTTGAAGCAACCTTGACCGTCAAGGACGTTACCCTCGCGGCGGCGCTCAAGAAACTTTTGCGACCATTGGGCATGGCTTATCGCGTCATCGGGCGTGACGTGATCCAGATCACGAGCAAGGAAGCGGCCGACGAGCGGTTGGAACTGGAGTTTTATCCGATCAAGGCCTGGCTCGATGCGGGCTTCACGGGGCCGAAGCTCGCCGAACGGCTCAAAGCCCGAGTGGCCGGGCGAACCTGGAGCGACGTCGGCGGGGCCGGCGAAATCTACTTCGACGAGCCGTCGGGCTGCCTGATTGTGCTCCAATCGCAGCCGACCCAAGCGGCCGTGGCGAGGTTGCTTGGCAGCCCCGTGCCGAAGAAGGGCTGAAGTTTACGGGGGCAAAGTGAGCACGGAAATCTTTCAAGTTCTTCCCGGACTTCCACCATACGGCCCATCTGCACGCCCTTTCCCCGTCGCTTTCGGACGTACCGGGCAGGAAGGATACGTCGTCGAGTTCTGCCCTGAAACGTCCGCAGCGTGGATAGGTAATTTTCGTCGCGGAGGGGGTGGCTACGAAGGAGTCTGTGCTCACCCAAATGGAAACGATACTGTTGTGTTTGCCTCGGGCAGCGGATACGTTGTCAATCCACGTACCGGCGAACTACGAGATGAGATTCTCGGGCCCATCGGTGCAGTCTGGCAAGTCAGAAGCCCCCAGGGATTCGTATACGATTGGCAGGGGCTAGCTTTTGTCCGAATCAGCGAAAAGGGTGTCTACTGGCATACTCGCCGTATCTCATGGGATGGATTCCGGGATGTCAAATGCTCTATGCAGCGCATCGCTGGTTTGGCGTACTTACCTTCGGCGTCGGACGACGAATGCTGGTCTCCATTTGAAGTTGAACTAGCAACAGGGCGCTCTTTGGGAGGCTCCTACAGTTTGGAAGACACGATGCAGTGGGAGAGACTGGCTGAAGAACAATGACTCTGCTTCTCGCGACGGCAGGAAGAAGGGCTTGGAACGGTCACTCAATCTGTCCCGATGCCTTAAGAGGAACATTTTCCCAAATTTTCCGCTTGATTTTTGTTTAATTTCGTCGAAGATTATTGGTATGAGTCGGTCCTACGCCACTTTTGCGTACTTTTACTTTAGCCCCCGAGGTTTCGGGGTCTAAGGTGGTGTGTAACCGATAACACAAACCACGAAAGACAAAGCCCCGAGGCCTCGCCAAGGTCTCGGGGCTTTTTTTGTTGCCTTTACCATCCCAAACTGACCACTGACAACTAAGAACTGAAAACTGTTCCGAAGGAGCCTAGCCGTGATCGTCGTCATGCAGCGCGGTGCCACGCCCGACCAAATCCAACACATGATCGAGCGGGTCGAACAACTCGGCTTGAAGGCCCATCCGATCGTTGGCACCGAGCGAACGGTGATCGCCGCGGTGGGCGAGAAGCGCGACGAGTACCGCCAGTCGCTGGAGAGCGGGCCGGGAGTGGATGAAGTGGTGCCGATCTTGGCGCCGTACAAGGTCGCCAGCCGGGAAGTGAAGGCCGAGCCCACGGTAATCCGTGCCGGCAGCCTGATCGTCGGCAATTGCCACCTCGGCATGATCGCCGGGCCGTGCTCGGTGGAGAACGAAGAGCAAACGATTTGCACCGCCCGGGCGGTGAAGGCCGCCGGAGCTACGGCCTTGCGGGGCGGGGCCTTCAAGCCGCGCACGAGCCCCTACAGCTTCCAAGGATTGAAAGAAGAAGGTTTGAAGATCCTCGCCGCCGCCCGGGAAGAGACCGGCTTGGCCGTAGTGACGGAAGTGATTGCCACCGAGGACGTCGAACTGGTGGCCAAGTATGCCGACGTATTGCAGATTGGCGCGCGGAACATGCAGAACTATCGCCTCTTGGAGGCGGTGGGCGACGTCGGTCGGCCGGTGCTGCTAAAGCGCGGGGCCAGCGCGACCTTGGATGAATTGCTCCTGGCCGCCGAGTACATCCTTAACGCCGGCAACCCGAATGTGATGCTTTGCGAGCGGGGCATCCGGACCTTCGAGGGGCACACCCGCTACACCTTGCCGCTGGCTTCCGTGCCTTGGTTGCACCAGCGGACGCACCTGCCGGTGGTGGTCGATCCGAGCCATGGCACGGGACACACGAACCTCGTTACGCGGATGGCGGCCGCCGCGGTGGCCGCCGGCGCCGATGCCTTGATCATCGAGGTTCATCCCAACCCCGAGGCCGCCTTGAGCGACGGCTACCAGTCGTTGGACTTCGGGCAGTTCGAAGAGCTGATGACGCTTTGCCGCCGGGTGGCCGGCGCGGTGGGCAAGAAGATCGAAACGGCCTGAGCCATTGCCCCTGGCGGCGCTGCGCGCCATCGCCGCTTCGAGAAGATCATAGCCCCTTTAAGAAGTCGTCGAAGGCTTCATCGTATTTTTCGTCCTCCGGCTTCTTCTCGGCGTCGGGCTCGGCATCTTGCGCCGCGTCCCCCTCGGTAGCCGCTGGTTCGGGGAAGGGCTCGGCCGCGGGGTTGGCGGCAGGAGCAGCTTCGCCCTCCTCGGCAGACGCCGTTTCGGCCGGTTCGGGCTCTTCTTTCTTTGCGCGAGCTTTCGGCTTACCTTCCTTTTTCGCAAAGATCGAGACGAACCAGGGCAGCTTCTTCGGCTTCTTAGTTGGCGTGACGAGTGCCGACATCGCTGGCGACTGTTCGTTCTCAGCGACCGCCTCCTCCTCGGCAGATTCACCTTCTGTCGGCAGCGGCTCGTCGGCTGGGGCATCCTCGACGCTTAACGCAGAGGGTTCCGCTGCCGCCGTCTCTTCCGCGAACGGCTGGAACTCGTCGAGTTCTTCGGCCGGCTCCCCGGAAGCGGCCACCTCGGCCACTGGATCGGCGTCGATGGTGGGCACGAGTTCCTCGGCCGCATCAAAGAACGGCTCGAATTCACTCGGCGCGGCTATCTCCGCAATCTCCTCGCCGCTGACCGGCGCACTGGTCACAGCGGTGGCGTCAAGGAAATCGATCACCTCGTCCTCGGAGAGTGGGGCTGGCGGCGTCTCTGTGGCAGCGTCGCTTGGCCCAGCAACGGTTGGCAATGTGGCGGGGGAAGAATCCGGCGAGGCCTGGATGTACACCCCGTCGAACTCGGCAGAGGCAAAAAACTCGGGCGGAGGCTCATCGACAAAAAACGCCGGCTGCGGAACCGTCGGCGGCTCGCCAAACGGCGAGATTTCCAAGTTGGGCTGCATCTCGCTCGTGGCAACACCGGCCGGGGCGGTTTGCAGTGCGGCTTCGTCGGCGCTCGCCGATTCTGCAGCCATCGGCTCCAGGATTGTCTCCTCGACCGGTTCAACGGTCGTCTCTTCGACAAACTCGATCGGTTGGACCGAAGCGGACGTGGGCGGCTCTTCGCCCAGGAATTCGAACTCGACCGGTTCCTCGGCCGTGCATTGCTCAACCGGTTCGAACGTCACTTCGTCGGCCACCGCTTCCAGGTTCTGGACGGCAGACGCGGCGGGGTCTTCTACAGCGGGCCCGAGGAGTTCCGGTGGCGCTGGCGGCGAGACATTCACGTCCTCGGCCGCTTCAAACTCCTCGAAGGCGACCAGGTCTTGTTCCTCTTCGGCGACCGACAGCGTCTGCAGGGCCTCGGCCACGCCGTTCTGGTCCGCCGCCGTAAAGTCCTCCAGCGGGGCCAGATCGTCGAGGGCCTTTTCAAGCTGTTCCTTGACTTCCGTCAGTTCGGCGACGATCGCTTCCTCGTTGAGGTCTCGTTTTTCAACCGGCGGCAACTCTTCGGCAACTGCCGACAAGGATTCGTCGACCTCGGACAGGGCCGGCAGCTCTTCGGCCAACTCATCGAGGGCGTCTTTCAGTTCCGCTTCCGCGGCAAGTGCCTCCGACTCGGCGGGCAATTCCTCGACGACCTCAAAGTCCCCAAAATCTTCCAGGTCTTCTTCTTCGAGTTCGTGAACCGCGCCAAACTGGGCGACTTCCTCAATCGGTTCTTCCGCCGGCGCTAACTCTTCGAACTCTTCGATCAACTCGGCTTCGGGCAACTCGTCGGCCAACGGCTCGAAGGAGACCGGTTCGAGGGTGTTCTCGTCCGCCGTGAACTCGGCGGCGGTCGCGCTCGTCTCGACGGGTGTGGCGGGCTGTGCCGTATCGACGACGGCCGGCGCGCTCTCGCGGGAATTTGACTCCTTGGTCAGCGATCTTGGCGACGCTACGGCCTTTGCCGCCTCGGCCCTTTGCCTCGGCTTGGCAGGTGCCGGCTTCTTTGGCTCGGGCTCAGGCGACTCCACGGCTTCGGTCGCTTCAGAAACCTCTTCGGCGAGCCACTCGGCCGGCTCGGCGGCTGGCTCGGCCGCGGCCGTGATGCCCAACTCGGCGAAGAAGTCACCGTCTTCCGCTGCGGCCTCGGCGGGCGGCGCTGCGGCGAAGGCTTCGGGGCCATCCTCGTCGACGCTGCCGATGACCTCGAAATCGGGCTCCGCGGCGGCCGCCTCGGCTGGTGCTTGGTGGAAGATCGGCTGAGGGAGGGCCTTCAGGTTGCCGGCATACTTATATTCCACGCGGAAGGTCAACGGCCCGACGGTGAATTCACTATCGGGGGGGAGCGGTGCCTCTTTGACCCGCTTGCCGGCGAAGAAAGTGCCATTGGTCGAGTCGAGATCACGGAGCATCAGCAGGCCGTCGGCCTCGAAGACCTCGCAATGCTGACGACTGACCATCGGGTGCCCGACGGTGATCGCGGCCTTGCGGCTGCGACCGATGATGCTGGGGAGCTTGAGCTTAACGCTGCCCTTGTTGGCCTTGCCGCCGACGACGAGGAGTCTTGCGTCCATCAGTCTGCCTTACTCTGCCGCACGAATGATTAATGTATGGTAATCTGGAAAAAGAAGGACTTCAACGATTAGTTTGCGGGCAAGGGGGAGACGGCAAGCGGCGGGCCGATCCACTCCGCAGAGTGGCGGGCGAGTCGGCAGCTTGCCCATTTCGCCCGGCAATTGCCCATTTGCCCTTGAACCCTGCAACAGGGAACCTATAATTTCGGGACTCACTGCGGGATGAAGCCGATCATCCTGTAAGTAAGCGGGTGTAGCTCAGTTGGTAGAGCACGACGTTGCCAACGTCGTTGTCGTGGGTTCGAACCCCATCACCCGCTCTTTTTATTTGCAGCCACTCCTACCTCGACACGATCATGTCTGATACCGACAGGCCCCTTTCTGATGCCGAATTGAACTCCGAGGACGTCGCTGTTGCCGAAGGCGAAGCCGAGCGATTGAATCTGGAAGTTAAGGTCGATAGCCGCAGCACCTGCGAGCGGCACGTCACGGTGACCGTCCCCCAAGCCGACATCGAGCGGTATTTCGACAAGGAATTTTCCGAGTTGATGCCGACCGCCCAGGTCCCTGGCTTTCGGCCGGGACACGCCCCGCGGAAGCTGGTTGAGACCCGTTTCCGCAAGGAAGTCGGCCACAAGGTCAAGAGCGAGCTGTTGATGGACAGCCTCGCCCAGGTGAACGAGGACCAGAAGCTGTCGGCCATTAGCGAGCCCGACTTCGACTTTGAGGCGATCGAGCTGCCCCAAGAGGGCGCGATGACCTTCGAGTTCGACATCGAGGTCCGCCCCGAGTTCGACCTGCCGCAGTGGAAGGGTTTGTCGATCGAGAAGCCGGTGCGCGAGTTCAGCGACGCCGACGTCGAGGACACGCTGAAGAATATAATGGCCCGTCGCGGCCGCTTGGTGCCGCACTCGGGCGCGGCCGACGCCGGCGACTACATCACCACGAACCTCACGTTCAAGCACAATGGCGAGGTGATTTCCAGCGCCCAGGAAGAAGTCATTCGCATCCGTCCGGTGTTGAGCTTCCGCGACGGCAATATCCAGGGCTTCGACAAGTTGATGGTCGGTGTCCGCGGTGGCGAAACGCGCGAAGCCGAGGCCGAACTGAGCAACGACGCGCCGAACGTGGCCTTGCGTGGCCAGAAGGTCCAGGCGATCTTCCAGGTTCTCGAGGTCAAGAAACTCGAGGTTCCGGAGTTGAGCGCCGAACTGCTCGAGGAACTCGGTGGCTTTGCCGACGAGGCTGAACTGAAGGACGCCATTCGCGACCAACTCGGTCGGCAGTTGGACTACGAGCAACACCGCCGGGCCCGCGACCAGATTACCGCGGCCTTGACGGTAGCTGCCAATTGGGACCTGCCGCCGGCGTTGCTGCAACGGCAGAGCCGCCGCGAATTGCAGCGGGCGGTACTCGAGTTGCAGCGGAGCGGCTTCAGCGACGAAGAGATTCGGGCCCATGAAAACGCCCTGCGGCAGAACAGCACGGCGATGACCGCCCGGGCTTTGAAGGAACATTTCATCCTCGAACGCATAGCCGAAGAAGAATCGATCGATGCCGAGGAGCAGGATTATGATGCCGAGATCCGGCTGATTGCGGCCCAAAGCGGCGAATCGTCGCGACGGGTGCGGGCACGCCTGGAAAAGGCCGGCTCGATGGACGTCTTGCGGAACCAGATTATCGAACGCAAGGTCGTCGAGCGGATTCTCGAGCATGCCTCGTTCAAGGAAGTGCCCTACGATTTCCGCCGCACCGATGAGGAAGCTATTGATCAGTCTGCCGGTGGCGGAGAGCAAACCGACATTCCCGAAGCCAAGTACGACGAGGGCGAGCAGGTGCCCGAGGCTCGGAATGAAGGACGCAAGGCGGAATAGCGAGCGACGATCGCTTGCCCGTTTTCCGTCTGGTTGTGGAGAGGGTCGAGGCGAGAAAGAATCGTAGCGGAAGCGCTCGACGGCCAGGACCTTGATTTGCCGCGGTGCGCCTTTCGTCCGGATAATACCGCACAAGCAACAAGGATCGCTCATGAACGATTCCGTTCGGCCGGTGATGTCAGCCCATGCGGCGTACCGCGACTACCAACGCCAGCGCCAGATGACGCTCGGCGATTTGCTCCTGGAAAACCGGATTATTCTCCTCCAGGGCGAAATTCACGATGGCAACGCCAACGAACTGGTGATGAAACTGCTGTACTTGCAAAGCGAAAATCGCCGCAAGGACATCCACTTCTACATCAACTCGCCCGGCGGCAGCGTCAGCGCCACGTTGGCCATCTACGACACCATGCAAATCCTTAGCTGTCCGGTGGCGACCTATTGCGTCGGCCTGGCAGCCAGCGGCGGAGCGGTGCTGTTGGCCGGCGGGGCCAAGGGCAAACGCTTTGCTCTGCCACACGCCAAGGTGATGATCCATCAACCCTACGGGCAAGTTGGCGGCCAGGTCTCGGACATTGAAATCCAGGCCAACGAGATCCTGCACACCCGCGATGTGCTCAACCATATTCTCGCCAGCCACACCGGCCAACCGATCGAACGCATCGCCAAGGATACCGACCGCGACTTCTACATGACCGCCGAGCAGGCCAAGGACTACGGGGTCGTCGACGACATCCTGACCAAGCAACAAATGCAGGCGAGCGAGGAGGATAAGTAAATGACGCTCATTCCGTTCGTCATCGAGAAGAGCGGCCGCGAAGAGCGGGCGATGGACATCTACAGCCGCCTGCTGAAGGACCGCATCATCTTCCTCGGCACGCAGGTGACCGATGAAGTGGCCAACGCCCTGGTGGCCCAACTGCTCTTCCTTCAAGCGGAAGACCCCAAGGCCGACATTCACATGTACATCAATTCGCCGGGCGGCAGCGTGGCGGCCGGTCTGGCGATCTACGACACGATGCAGTTTGTCAACTGCCCGATCGCCACCTACTGCGTTGGTCAGGCCGCCTCGATGGGGGCCGTGCTGTTGGCCGCCGGCGCGCCAGGCAAGCGCAAAGCGCTGCCCAACTCGCGGATCATGATCCATCAGCCGCTGGCCGGCGCCGAAGGGACCGCCGAAGACATCATCATCCATGCCAAGGAGTTCATCAAGGTCAAGGAGCGGCTGAATCGGATCCTCATCAAGCACACGGGCCACCCCTTGGCGAAGATTGAAGAGGACACCGATCGCGACCGTTTCATGTCGGCCGAGGAAGCGCTGGAATACGGCCTGATCGACCACATTATCGAGCGCGCCGGGTAGTTGCCGCCCCCTCTTGGGGCGGTTGCGGACCAAAAGCCGTCTTGTCTGCTCGGCCAAGCTTAGGTATGAAGCGGTTTCGAGGTTGTGTCGCAAGGATGCGGCGCGACGACTTCGGGAACGCGAAGGTCCGTTAAAGCAAGGAAGCTTTACCGTGAAACCGTGGCAAACTGCCGTTGTTGGCTTGGCTTTCTTGGCCATTGCCGGATGCCGGGTGGACCCAAGCATCCCGATTCTCGAGCGCGAGCTGCGTCTGAAAGAAGACGAAATTTATCGGCTCCGCGGCATGCTCGAAGACATGCAGGACTGCCCGGTGACGTGCCGCGAGCACGGCGACGGTGGGCACGTCGACGCGGACGGATCGTCACGGCGCAAATCGCCGGCTGCTTCGCCACACGGCGCGACCCCGCCGCAAATCGAGTTGCCGGGCAAGGCAACTGAAAAAACGCCCGACTTGTTGAAGGCTCCGGCGGGCTCAATGCCTGGCGGCTCAGTCCCCTCGGGGGTTCCCGAAGTGCCGCCAGAACTGCAGGGCCCAAGCCGCCCCGCGCCGTCTGCCGATGGGCCAACCTTGGACGTGAGCGATGGGCGAGCCGGGCCGCGGACCATTGAAAGCGTCTCCTTTATCGCCGCCGGCGACAGCAGCCGCGTGGCCTCGATCGCCTTGGATCGCGTTTTGACCGGCGGCATCAGCGCCGACGAGCGGGCCGGAGACCAGGGGCTGCTTGTAGTCGTCGAGCCGCGCGATTCGGCCGGTCGGATCGTCGAGGCCCCCGCCGACATGATCGTCGTCGTGCTCGATCCCGAGCTAGAAGGCGAGGCGATGCGAATTGGCCGCTGGGAATACGCCGCCGCGGAAACCGCCAACTTGTTTCGCCGCTCGCCGATGGGCAGCGCGGTGCACCTCTCGCTTGGTTGGCCCGACGCCTCGCCGAAACATAAGAAGCTGCACGTGTTTGTCCGTTATGTGACGGCCGACGGGCGCAGCTTGCAGACCGATCAGTGGGTCGAAATCGCCTTGCCGGGCGAGAAATCGGCGCGGTGGACGCCCTCGGACCAAACGGCTCAAACCGGACCGGCGTTGCAGGGACCACCGCCCGCCAAGGACTGGAAGCCGAACGAGTTGCCCTCGCCGCCGGTCGAAGCCGCACCGATCCGAACTGCCACGCGAACCAGTCCGACCAGTCCGGCACGCCCGGCGTGGTCGCCGGAACGACGCTGAGCTGCTTTTGGCCTCATCTTTGCGCGGCTTTGTCCGTGTGTTAACGGAACAGCCAGAAGGAACGCGGTGTGGGATCAGAGAATCGGTTGATGGATCGAGCGGCGTTGAGCAGTGAAAAAAGATCGCATGTGCCGAAGCTGGTGGTAGTGCTGCTCTGCTGCTGCTTGGTCTGCGATTGGTTTGCCACTCGTGTGCGGCATCAGGCCGAAGCCGCGCAATCGCTTCGCGGCCTGCATGGCTGTGAAATAGTCTACAACAATGAAACCCGTCGACCGTATGACTTCGAATTCCACGTGCGCGAACCGGGCCAAGCGTTGCCGGAGGTCAAGAAGCAACCTTGGACAGAGCGATTGTTGGGCAAAGATTTCGTCCACGGGGCGACGAAAGTGGGTGTGACGCTGGACCAGATCGACAAGGCCCTGCCGCATTTGGAGCGATTGCCGTACCTTCGCGAAGTCTTGATCCGGCTGCCCGACCTTCCCGATTCTGATGAAGCACAGACGGTTGAGCGGTCGCGAGTCGCCATCGCGAAGATCAAGGAGGCTCTGCCCCGAGTAGAAGTTAGCTCGTTCTCGTTTGATTTTCAAATCTGTGCGGAGGAAGAAAGCAAGGTCGAAGAGTCGCTTCCGCTGGCAGGATTGCGCTCGATAGGCGATGATCGATACGTCTGCGACTTTGAAATATCCGCGAGCCAGCAACTACCACAGCAGCAGACTTCTTACGCACTTGCTTGGTACTTGTCTGGGGCGAGTGAAATTTGGAGCTACGTGCCCCTGGTGGCGGTGCTTCGTTCGGTCTTCTAGTCAAGCTTCTGCTTGGGTTACCGTCTACCCGGCGTGCACCAACTCGGCCGTCAGCAGACCCGGGGGTCGCTCGCCGCGCTCGAAGGCGGTCACGTTGGCCAGTGTCTCCGAGGCAATCGCCCGCAAGGCATTCACGGTGAAAAACGCCTGATGCCCGGTGATGATCACGTTGGGAAATGTCAGCATTCGCGAGAAGGCGTCGTCCTGAATCACGCGGGTCGACAGGTCCTCGAAAAACAGGTCCGCCTCTTCCTCGTAGACGTCGAGCCCCAGCGCGCCGATCTTGCCCGACTTCAGCGAGCGGATTACGGCGGAGGTATCGATCAACTTGCCGCGGCTGGTGTTCACAAGCATCACGCCTGGTTTCATTCGCACCACGGCCTCGTCGTCAACGATATGCACCGTTGACGGCGACAACGGGCAGTGGAGCGTGATGATGTCCGACCGCGAGAACAACTCGTTGAGCCCGACGTAGCGGCCGCCCATCTGCTCGATCTTCGGGTTTTCGATCACGTCATAGGCCAAGAGCTGGCAGCCAAACCCGCCGAGAATTTGCGCCACGAGAGTGCCGATCTTGCCGGTGCCGATGATGCCGACGGTGCGGCCGTGAATTTCAATCCCCAATAAACCTTCCAAGGCGAAGTTGCCCTCCCGCACCCGGTTGTAGGCTTTGTGCAGTCGCCGGGCCAGCGCCAGGATCAAGGCCACGGTGTGCTCGGCCACGGCGTGCGGTGAATAGGCCGGCACCCGGGCCACGGCGATCCCCAAGTGCTCGGCCGCGCGGAGGTCGACATTGTTGAAGCCGGCACAACGCAGGGCAATTAGCTGCGTTCCTTGCCGCGACAGCGTCAACAGCATCGAGGCATCCAATTGATCGTTCACAAAGGCGCAGACGGCGGGAAAATCGGCCGCCAGCCGGCTGGTTTGATCGGTCAATCGCGGTTCAAAGAAGACGAGCCGATGCCCATGCGGGCGGTTGGCCTCCAGAAAGTACTCTCGGTCGTAGGGCTTGGTGCTGAAAATGGCCAGATCCATGGTCGCGATGCTCCAGTTCGCCGGGAAGTGCCTGGTTTAGGTATTGTACGGACGGCTGCTCAGGAGCAACCTAAAAGCAAGCCAGTTTTGCGTTTACCGGCTCGAAAGAGATCGCCGAAACTGCCATAGGGCGGCTTTTGGGTTCTTGCTACAATTCGCCCCGATGCCCTAGATGCGGGGCCTACCGAAAAGTTTTCGCGACCTCGACCCACCCTGCTCATGAGACACGGGGTGTAGGCAAATCTACAGGAGTGGTTTCGATGCGTCTGAAGCTCATTGCTGGCATGCTTTTCTCTTATTTGCTGGTGGCCACCGTGGCCGAAGCGCAAATGAACTCCTACGGATCGCAGCAACAGCCGCAGGGGCAGTACGACGCGCCGCAACAAGCAAGCCGCTACGGCGCTCAGCAACCGAACTACGGGGACGCCTCGGGACAGGCCGCTCCGCTGCCGCCGGGCAATGCCTACAACGCGCCGCAGCACCCGGGGGTCGAGCCCGATCAGCCGGTCCGCCCGCAGGTGCCCAGTCTGGAACGTCGCACGCCGCAGGCGAGCACCGGACAGCAGTCGCGGGTGCAGCAGGCGCCCTTGCCACCGTTCATGCTCAACCCCCGGCAACAGCAAGAGGTCGATCAAATCCTGGCCCAATGGGAGCAGCAAAATAAGAGCATCAAGACGTTCGACTGCCGGTTCAAGCGATGGGTCTATGACGGCGTGTTCGGCAACATCAACGAGCCCAAATTCATCGAATTCGGAACGATTCGCTATGGGACCCCCGACCGCGGCTTGTTCGTGATCGACACCGCGGAGAAGAATGGCAAACAGGAGCCGATCGAGGACGCCCGGGCCTTGCACTGGGTCTGCGATGGCAAGGCGATCTACGAGTACAGCCCGGCGAAGAAGCAGGTGATCGAACACCAATTGCCCCGAGAACTACAGGGCAAGGCGATCGCCAACAGCCCGCTGCCGTTCCTGTTCGGCGCCGAGGCCCAGAAGCTTAAGCAGCGCTACTTCATCCGCATCGTTACCCCGGCCGGCGTGCAAGATCAGGTGTGGCTCGAGACGTATCCGCGATTCCAGCAGGACGCCTCGAACTTCAAACGGGCGATCTTCGTGATTAACACCAAGAACGGGATGTCGCCGTTCGGCTTGGAGGTGTTGGAGCCCAACGGTAAAGACTACACGCGGTATCAGTTTTACGAGATTGTGGTGAACGATTCCTGGCGGCTGTTCAAAGGCAATCCATTTCAGGCGGTCGTGCCCTTCGGCTGGCAGAAAGTGGTGAACCCGCCGCCGCAGGCCGCGCAGTCGCAGAAGCCGGCCGAGTCGCGGCGTTGACACCCGGCCGCGTGCGGGCAATCGAAGAGCGTCGCATCGCAACAGCCGGGAGTCAACGACGCCCGGTGGCGTACAGAAGCGTGGTCCCCGGGAGCTGTTAGCTCCCGGCTGCTTGTCGAAACGTGGTTGGCTACCCCTGCATTTACCGACGCCCCTCCCCACCCTCCCCCCGAATTGAACGCTGGCGAAGTCGTGCCTATAATACTGGCGTGAAGACACCAGGAGTTACGAGTTTCGTGTCCTTGTCGCGGGGCAGGTGGGCGGTCTGCCTGGCGCTCCTCGCTCTATTGCTAATCGCCTGCGCCCGAAGCAGCGCCGCACCCGCCGAGGAACAGCCGAAGGAGCCGAAGCGGATCGCCCAGTTGGTGCGAATTTCGCTGCCAATCACCGGCCAGGCCTTCGAACGGACTAGGCAATCGGTCCGCCGGGGCATCGAGAAAGCCAAGCGCGAGGAAGCCCGGTTGGTGCTAATTGTAGAGCTGAAAGTCCCTAAGGGACAAAAGGATTTCGGCCGGGGAAGCGATTTCGGCGCCGCCTATGCCTTGGCGAACTTCCTTTCCAGCGACGAATTGAACGCGGTGCGGACGGTCGCCTACATCCCTCAGCCCATCCAAGGCCATGCTGTGCTGCCGGCGCTCGCCTGCCAGGAAATCATCATGGCCAAGGAGGGAGCCTCGATCGGTGCGGCAGGCATTGACGAGAAACACCTGAACAAGACGGTCCGCAGCGCCTACGCTGAGATTGCCGGACGTCGGCGGACCGTGCCTCCGGTGGTGGCCCTGGCCATGCTCGATCCGAGCGTCGAAGTGCTGCAGGTGGAAACCGACAAGCTGGCCACCGAGTTCGTGACGCCCGAGGAACTGCAGAAGCTCAAACAGGAGCACGCCACGAAGGAGCCGGTGGTGGTCAAACAGGCCGGGCAACTGGCGGAGTTTACCAGCACGGACGCCCGGCGGTTCGGCTTTGCGAAGTACCTTGCCAGCGACCGTCGCGAACTGTTGAAGGCACTGGACCTGCCGGCCACGGCCCTGGAGGACGACCTGGGGGCCGGTGGCTGGCGGGCGGTTCGCGTGGACCTGAAGGGCCCAATTCGAGCAGACAACGTCGACCAGGCCCAGCGCATCATCGAGGAACAACGCCGCGAGCACGACGCGAACTTCGTTTGTCTGTGGATCGACAGCCCGGGCGGTTCCATCGGTGATTCGATGCGGTTGGCCAACTTCTTGGCCTTCGACCTCGATCCGGCGACGGTCCGCACGGTGGCCTACATTCCCAACGAAGCCCGTTCCGATGCGGCCCTCATAGCCTTGGCCTGCGACCAGGTGGTGATGCATCCCCGGGCGGTGATCGGTGGTTCCGGCTCTGGCGAATTAACCGCTGAAGACGTCGGCGACGCGCGACAGGTGGTTCAGAAGAAGTTGGCGCCGCGGAAGGGACGATCGTGGTCCTTGGTCGCGGCGATGATCGACCCGAGTTTGAATGTGTTTCGCGCCACCCGGCTCGGCGACGTGGAATATTTCAGTGATGAAGAGATTAAGGAGCAACTCGAGCCGGAGAAATGGCAGAAGGACGTCTTGGTGACGGTGCCCGGCACACCGCTGAAACTCACCGGGGCGCAGGCCGAGCAGTATCGGTTGGTCAACCACACGGTGGACAGTTTCGCGCAGTTCCGGCAACTCTACGGCCTGGAAGATGATCCGCGGCTGGTGGAACCGGGGTGGGCCGATTTTCTGATTCGCGCGCTGGCCTCGCCAGGCGTGGCCGTGCTGTTGTTGATCATAGGTCTGGCCGGCCTGTACATCGAGTTGCATTCGCCCGGCTTGGGCGTGGGCGGGTTCGTTGCGGCCGTCTGCTTCCTGCTGTTCTTCTGGAGCCGCTATCTGGGCGGCACGGCCACTTGGCTCGAGGCCATCCTCTTTCTCGCCGGTGTGGCTTGCTTGCTGCTGGAGATTTTCGTGCTCCCCGGCTTTGGCATCTTTGGCCTCGGCGGCGCGGCGCTGGTCATCGTTTCGCTGGTGCTGGCCAGCCAGACGTTCATCTGGCCGCAGAATGAGTATCAGTTCGAGCAACTCGAGACGTCGTTGCTGACGCTGGTGGCTGCCTTTCTCGGGCTGATCGTCGTCGTGTTCGTCTTGCGCAGCCGCTTGCCGCGCTCACGCATGTTTGGCAACATGATGCTCGAGCCGCCGGCGGGCGACGAAGCGGAGACGATCCGCCGTCGCGAGTCGCTGGTCGATTTTCATAATCTCGTCGGGGCGAAGGGAGTCACGACCACGCAATTGACCCCGGGGGGCAAGGCCCGATTCGGCGACCTGTTGGTCGACGTGCTGGCCGACGGCGAGGTCATTCCGCGGGGAGCGGCCATCGAGGTGGTCGAAGTCCGCGGTAATCGCGTGCTCGTCAAGCAGGCGGAGAGTTGATCGTGGAGCCTGACGAGCCGGAAGCGAAGGACGAGGCGGGGGAGCGCTCGCGCCTTTCGAGCGACGAATCGCGTCGTTGCGGAGGGCCCTTGGGCTGGCTCGACAACGAATTGGCCGCTCTCGAGCAGCAACACCTGCGCCGCCGCATTCGCACCCGCCAAGGTCCTCAGGCGGCCCACTTTTCTGTCGAAGGGCAGGAGCTGATCAATTTCGGCTCGAACGATTACCTGGCCCTGTCGGCCGATCCGCGGCTGACGGCAGCCGTCGTGGCGGCGGTGGGCCAAGAGGGCTGGGGCAGCGGGGCCAGCCCCCTGGTGACCGGCCACGCCGATCTCCATCGGCGGCTTGAAGAGCAGTTGGCGGCCTTTGAAGGAACCGAGGCAGCGCTGCTGTTCACCTCGGGCTTCGCCGCCAATGCCGGCACGATTGCCGCGCTGGTCGGCCCCGGTGACGTGGTTTACACCGATCGCAAGAACCATGCCAGCCTGCTGGACGGTTGCCGGCTGTCACGGGCCGACGTCCGTGTCTATCCGCACAATGACAGCCAAGCCCTGGAGGCCTTGCTCGGGCAATCGCAGAAATACCGCCGCCGACTGATTGTGACCGATAGCTTGTTCAGCATGGACGGAGATTTGGCGCCCTTGCCCCAGTTGGCCGATCTGGCCGAGCGATTCGACGCCATGTTGTTGGCCGACGAGGCTCATGCAACCGGCGTGTTTGGCAAGCATGGTCGAGGCGTGGCCGAATATCTCGGCGTCGAGGACCGGGTCCCGGTTCGCGTCGGCACCCTGAGCAAAGCATTGGGTTGTGCAGGCGGCTTTGTTGCCGGCAGCCGGGCCCTGGTGGATTGGCTGCTCAACCGAGCCCGGCCGTATGTTTTTTCCACGGCCAGTCCGGCGGCGACCGCGGCGGCAGCGCTCGCGGCGTTGGATATCGTCTGTCTCGAGCCGGCCCGTCGTCGCGACCTGTTGGCGCGAGCCGATTGGCTGCGGTCCGAATTACAGCAACGCGGCTGGAAGACGGGGTCATCGGCCAGCCAGATCATTCCGTTGATCGTCGGCGAACCGGATCGCGCCGTCACCCTATCGCAGCAACTGCGTGATCGCGGTTTGTTCGTACCGGCGATCCGCCCGCCCACGGTGCCCGACGGCGAGGCCTGCCTGCGGATCAGCCTCACGGCCGGACATACGGAAATGATGCTAGCCCGGCTGCTGACGGCGCTGGAGGACTGTCAGCGCGGGGGATAGAGTCCCGCCAGGCTTTCGTTCCTTCGCCCGTTGCAACCGCGCTAGCACATGCGACAAACAGCAGGTGCCGCTTGCTCGCTGCGTTGGCAACTGCTAGGCTACGCCGGATGGGATACCTCCTGGGCACCGACGAAGCCGGCTACGGCCCGAACCTGGGTCCGCTGGTGATATCGGCCACGGTCTGGGAAGCGCCCGACAAGGTTCGCGGCGAGAAACTATTCGATCGGCTCCGGCACGTCGTTGCCCCGTCGCTGACGGCGCTGGCTGCCGCAGCCGAATCGCTCGATCGCTCGCCCTGCCTGGCGATGGCCGACTCCAAGCAGCTCTATTCGTCCGGCAAGGGTCTCAAGCACCTGGAACGCGGCGTGTTGGCGGCCCTCGGACTGCTCGGCCAGCAGCCCCGCACGTGGCGCGACGTGTGGTGCGCGCTGGCGCCCGATGCCGGCGAAATCCTGGCGCGCACTCCCTGGTACACCGACTTCGATTTGCCGCTTCCGGTGGATTGCGACGGCGGCGAGCTTGAGTCGTTGGTCGCGACTCTTGCAGCCGGCTTGGCCGCGGCGGGCGTTCGTCTGGTGGCCATGCGCAGCCGGGTCGTCTTTGCCGAGGATTTCAACGGCCTGATCGAGATGCATGGCAACAAAGGGGAGACCCTTTCGCGGGCGACGCTCGCGTTGGCGTCGCAGATCATCGAACCGCTCTCGGCCGGCCCCATTTCCGTGATTTGCGACAAGCATGGCGGGCGGAACATGTACGCCGATTTGCTAAGCGAGTTTTTTCCCGAGCCCTTGATCGAGATTCACGGCGAGTCGCGTGAGCGAAGCACCTATCGCTTCGGCCCCGATCCGCGGCGCATCCAATTCTGTTTCCGCACCCGTGCCGAGGCCTGCCTGCCGGTCGCCCTAGCCTCGATGGCGTCCAAGTATCTGCGCGAATTGGCCATGCGAGCTTTCAACGATTTCTGGACGAAGCGGGTCCCCGATTTGCAGCCTACGGCCGGCTATCCCACCGATGCCAAGCGATTCCGAGCCGATATCGCCATCGTGCAGAAACGGTTGAAGATTGAAGATCGGATCCTGTGGCGGGTGCGGTAAAGCAAGCGGTCGAAGTTCTTGGAACGAGGAAGCATGCCATGGACCTCTACATCGTTCGCCACGCCTGGTCGGAAGAACGCGACAGTTCGCGGTGGCCCGACGACGGCCTGCGGCCTTTGACCGACGCCGGCAAGAAGCGATTTGCCGAAGTGGCTCAGAAGCTGGTTCGGCGGGGACTCGCGCCGCAAATGATTGCCTCGAGCCCGTTGGTTCGCTGCGTACAGACGGCTGAAATCTTGGCGGCGGCCGCCGGAGGCAGCCCCGAGGTCGTGTACCTCGACGAACTGGCGCCCGGCAGCGATCTCGACGGGCTGCTGAAATGGACGGTGCGGCAGTCGCGCCAGGTTGACCGCGTCGCCTGGGTGGGGCATGAGCCAGACGTCGGCCAGTTGATCGCGGCGCTGATTGGCCAACAGGAGGCGCAGATCCGCGTGGCCAAAGGGGGCGCGGCGGCGATTCGCTTCGACGAACGCCCGGCCGAGGGGAGCGGCGAGCTGCAATGGCTGGTGACGGCGAAGATTCTGGGCTGCTGACATCCGACTCCCATCGTTGCGGCATTGGCGGCAAGGGCGTTTTTCGGGCCCCAGGGCAGGCGGCCGATTCCGATTTTGCCCCCTTGCCGGGGGTAGTCTTAGGAAATACACTTAATGAAGCCTTTTGCTGTAATTTTCCCGCCTTTCTCTGCCTGACTATGCCCCCCGAAGAGGACGAACTTTACCAAGAGCGGATTCAGGACCATTACGAGGAGCCCTACCACCGTGGCCGCTGCTCCCATTGCACTCATGCGCACGAGGATAACAACCCCTTGTGCGGCGACGTGGTTCGCCTCGAGTTGCAACTGGACGACGGCGGCACGCTGAAGGAGGTCTACTTCGACGGCGACGGGTGCTGCATCAGCCAGGCCGCCGCCTCGATGCTGGTCGAGAAGTTCGACGGCAAGCGGGTCGAGGACGTCAAGAATTTCACCGCCAAGGATATGCTCGAACTGTTCGGCGCCCGGCTGACCCCCAACCGCCAGAAGTGCTGCCTGCTGTCGTGGCGCGTTCTGCAGGCCGCCATCTACTCGCCCGTCGATGGCGACAAGGCGGGCAATGCGACCACCGCCGGGGAGAAGGCTTCATGACGATCGCCGTAGACCGTGTGCTCGACCCGGAAGTGTACCGGGCCGATTTCCCGATTCTCGCCCGGACAGTGCACAACAACGTGCCGCTCGTCTACCTGGACAATGCCGCCAGCAGTCAGCGGCCACGCCAAGTGATCGACGCCATCTCCGATGCCTACGAACAGCATTATGCCAACGTGCATCGCGGCGTTCATACGCTCTCCGAGGAGATTGACGAGTTGTTCGAAGGGGCGCGGGAGCGGGTCCGCAAGTTCCTTAACGCTCCCGGGCAATCACACGACGACGACAGTCCGGCCTCGACCGAGCAAATTATCTTCACCTCGGGCACCACCCACGCGATCAACATCGTGGCTCGCAGTTGGGGCGACGCCAATGTTCGCGAGGGTGATGAAATTCTGCTGACCGAGATGGAGCATCACTCCAATCTCGTCCCGTGGTACCAATTGGCCGAGCGCACCGGCTGTGTGGTCCGCCATATTCCGGTCACCGACGACGGGCAGCTCGATCTCGCCACTCTGGATCAACTGCTCACCAAACGGACCAAGCTGGTAGGCGTCGGCATCGTCTCCAACACGCTAGGAACGATCAACCCGATTGCCGAGATCACCCGCCGCGCTCGTGACGTGGGCGCCTTGGTGCTGCTCGACGCCGCGCAAAGCGTGCCGCATCAGAAGACGGACGTGCGGGCCTTGGATTGCGATTTCCTGGCCTTCAGCGGGCACAAGATGCTCGGTCCGACCGGCATCGGCGTGCTCTATGGCAAGCGCGAACTACTGGAAGCCATGCCGCCGTTCATGGGCGGGGGGGGCATGATCCGCGAAGTCACGCTACAAGGCTTCAAGCCGTGTTACCTGCCGACGAAGTTTGAGGCCGGCACGCCGCCGATCGTCCCCGCGATTGGCTTGGCCGCCGCCATGGATTATCTCGACGCCGTCGGCTTCGATGCGATGGCTGCTCACGAACGCCGGCTGGTCGAACGAGCGCACGAAGTGCTCGACGCGGTGGGCGGGATTCGCATTCTAGGCCCTGCTCCACGGCACAAGGCGGGGATTGTCAGCTTCGTCTTCGAGGCCGGTCGCCCCCATTCCCATGACGTCGCCCAGGTGCTCGATCGTTACGGCATCGCCGTTCGGGCCGGGCACCACTGCACGATGCCGCTGCACAAGCGGTTTGCCGTATCGGCCACCACGCGAGCCAGCTTCTACTTCTATAATACCTTGGCCGAGGTCGAGAAACTCGGCGCGGCCCTGGAGCAGGTCAAACACGTGTTCCGGCGGAAGTAGTCGGCCGCTACGGCGTTTTTTCCTTGGCCTGCCGTTCGTTCCACCACTTGCGTATCTGCTTCGGCGTGCTCGCATCGCGGTAACGGAAGCCGGGCACCTTCAGATGATTCAACAGCGGGTCGGCCGCCGCCGCCAGGCCGAAGTCGCTCGGCATCTGCTGATGGCGGATCAGCAGTGCGGCCGCCGCGCTGGCGCCCACCTCCGCCGGATCTGGCTGTCCCTCGACCAACGGCTCGCTCTGTTCGAGGTTCTTGATAAGCCATTGATCCGCGTCCGGCCAGGGGTCGCGGAGGGCGATCGCCAGCGCCGCCAACCAGTGCAGACGATACTGGGCACGGGCACTGGGCGGCAAAAAAACCTTCTTCTCGATCGCATCGGCCAAACCGGGCATGGCCTCCTTGGTGCCTTGCTTGGCCAGTAACACGCAGAGCAAGCCGAAGTGACTCGGCCGGCCGCCCAACCGAGGTGGGCCGTTTTCAGCCAGCGCACGATCCTCGGCCGTAGCGAAGTGTTTCGCAGCAAAGCGCGACACCTCCGCAGCGTCGAGTGTCACGAGCATCAGCAACTCGGATTCGGTGAGCGGCCGCCGCTCGGCCACGATCCGATCCAACGTCCGCTTCGTCAGCTCCGTGAGCCGTTTCGATTCGTCGGTCTTCACGAAACACGTGTAGGCCATCCGCCGTTGGGGCGTCGGCAGATTCACCAGGTGGAAGGCCGCGCCCTCCCGCTTGGGGTGCGGAAAGGCAATGCCCACCGGATAATCACCTGGCGACAGCGAGTTGCCGCTGACGCAGTGCGCCGTCCGGTCGTCAACGCGGTCGAAATGACTGGGACGCGCCGCGCCAGGCGACAAGGTGGGCACACCGACCAAGAGATGCTGCTCATTCTCCTGGTGGCCATCTTCCCAGTACTCGGCCACTAGTTCCGGCTTGGTCCATTCCAGTAAAGTAGCGAGCCTGGTCGCGTAGTCGCTGTTGTCGCCCGCCTTCGCAAGTCGTTCCTCGATCGCCTTTTTCAGCTTGGGCACAAATGCATCGCGGGCCAACAGGTCAAGCAGCTCCCGCTCGGCCGCCTCACGCGGATACCGGCCATTACCGTCGGTCGGCCGGGCCAGATCGTTGAGCCAGCCGGCCATTTGTTCCTCGGTGACGGGCGGCAAATCGTCGGTCCTTGCACCGCCTAATAGCCAGGCCGCGCGGGCGCGCTGCCAGGCGATGACCAGCGGCTGGCGACTGTCGGAAACAACGCCGCTTTCATTCAATCGCGTCTTCACCCGCATCAGCAGCGGGGTGACCAACTTGTGATTGCTCAGCAGCCACTCGAATCGCAGTGCTGCGCCCGATCGCGCGGAATAGGAGTCCGCGTCCAACTGCTGCACGAGGCGATCGAGTTCTTCCGCCGAGGCATCGGCAGGCGGCGCGGCAACGACGCTGGGAAGCCGACGCGCCCAGTTCTTCACGTGCCAGCGGACTTCAAACGAGAGTTCTGGTTGCCGCAACACGCGTTGAAACTCGCCGGCCAGTACCGCGGCCAGCTCGGGCCGCGCGACCATCGCTTCGATTCGTTCGGCCGCCCGGTGGCGGACCTCGAAGCGATTGCTGTCCAATTCCTTCAACAGCCGCACCATTTCGGCGGGCACTTCCGTCGGCGCAGTGGGTGCGCCAAGTGCCGGCGCGGCCAACAGCACGATAAGGATCAGAAATCGATGCATGATCTACCCCTGTGGAGGATCCTTAATAGGATAGCACGGCGAGCAGACAGCAAGAAGTCGAAGAATCGGCGACCAACCTCCACAACGGGGGGCCGTGGAGGCGATGGCCGTGGCCCCTGCCGGCGTCTTTGCTCTTGTCGCCCTGACCGATATTCAGTACAAGCCGGGGCCGATCAGTTCCTGTTCCAATCGGAAAGGTAGCGCGATGAAACGGCTGGCCCTTCTGTTCCTGCTCCTTCTTGCCTTGCCCAACTCGGTGCTTGCGGCCAGTCGGGAGAATCCCCAGGGCGTGCTCGACGTCGAAGTGATGAAAGTGGCCCTGCATACCTCCACCGAACAAGAGAACGGCTTCCTAGAGTACGTAGTGGCCCGGGTGGAAAAGGGGACCTTGCCGCTCGATCTCGTTGAGAGCACGTTCCTCTGGGCGAAGAAGAAGCCCAAAAAGCGATTCTATTACTTTCGCGAGGGGCTCATTCGCCGGGCGGCGGAACGCGGCATCAAGCTGTAGCGGGCGGCGGCTTTTCAACTACCGGAACAACAGGCCGGCGTAGCCCACCACGCGATCGGTCGAGCCGCCGGCATCGGCACTGGTCGCGTAGCCAACTTGCTCGCAGCGGTTCAGGCCGCCCATCCAGCGGAGCGCCTCCATGGTGGCCACGCACGGCGCCATCCCGCACATGCTGATCCGATTCGCCCGCACCGTCTCGTACACCCGCTCGGGATTGAGCGAGGCGATCGCCTGTAATGCCAGCCGATCGAGCCGCCGCGTGGCTTCGTCGTTGGCGAAATGATTCATGTCGCTGGAGATCACGATCAGCGGTCGCTCGGGCAGCTCGCGAAGCACCATCGCCATCGCCGTGCCGAAGCACAACAGTTCCGGCAGCGAGGCATCGCCGACGACGATGCCGACAACCTTGCTCTCGGGCGCGACTCGGGCCAGAAGCGGCAATTGGACCTCGATCGCGTGCTCCTGCTGATGCGCTACCGCGTCCATTTCCAGGCCGGTGATGGTCGCGCACAATTGGTGTGCCAAATCAGGATCGGAAGCCATCTGGCCGCCGGGAAACAGCCATCGCTGATGGGGCGCGACGGCCCAGCGAGCGCCGTGCGGACGATGCTTGGGACAAAGGACGACAATTTGGCTGGGAAACTTCACCCGGCGGTACACGGCGGCCGCCAGCCGCCCCGAATAGATCCAGCCGGCATGCGGCGCCATCACCGCGGCCCATTCCTCTGGCGGAATCGCTGGCTCGGCGGTCGCAAAAATCGTGTCCAGGGCCTGCTGCAATTCGGCCGGTTCGCCTGGGTAGAAGCCGCCCGCCACCGCTGGTGGCCGCGCTTCGTCGCACGCCACTTTCAAACAGCCGTGGATCGAGTTTCCTTCGAAGACTCGCAAGCGAACGTCGTCCTCTTTCCAGGCGTTGCGTGGCAAGCCGGCCTTCAGGCAGACCTGCTCCAAGAACGTTTTCGCATCGAAGCCGTGCTCCATCGCCACGCCCGGCAATAGCAGACCGCGGTTATGCCCCCGAGCGATTTGCACACCGTGCCGGCCGATGGTGACCGCCTTGATCCGGCCTTCGCCACGCTCCTCAACGTTTTCCGGGCCCCACAGGACCCACACATCCATTTCCAATTGCTGCAATTCCGAGGGCATAATCGGCGGAAAACGCGGATCGTCCGTGGCCGCCCGATCGGCCGCAACATCCAGCGCGTCGGCCAGACGAACGGTTTCGGTAATATGCCCGCAGCAGGACCGCAAGCGGCCGTCCCGTTTCAAGGTAACGAAAGCGCCGTAGACTAGCGTCTCGGCAATTTCGCCCAAGCAGGCGCGGACCGATTCACGGGGACGCCCGTACACGGCGGCCGTCACCCGGCGGCTGGCAGCCTCCAAAATCTGTTGCTGTTGAGCATCGGTCAGCGTCGGCCGAGCGGTCCGATGTGGAGTCTTGGGGCAATCCGGCGAGGGACCGTCCATAATGCATTCCCTTGGCGTGTTTCGTCGGTCAATCGTTTACGGAACAACGAAAAAAGACCCGACCAGCTACCGTGGTCGGTGGTCACTGGCCAGAGGGGCGCGCCGTACCGCTGGCCACCCTGTTCGCACCTCTCCCCCCCGCGTTTCGTCCCAACTGCGTCGCTGCGTGACTGCGTTTTTGTTGACTGGGTTTCTGTGTGATTGCGCTACTGCGTCCCTGCTAATTTCGATTCTCGATCCGGATCGGCATGCGCCGGCTGCCCCAGGTGCCGGCGGCGTCGTCGAACCGCCCGGCGACCGGCGCCTCGCACCAAATGCACCGTCCGCCGAGGACGCCGTAGGCCCCGATCTCGTACCCGTTGCGTTGAATGATGATGCGATCGCAGCCGGGACAGTACGTATGTTGCCGGGCCGGGTCGTAGGCATTCCCTACATAAACATACCGTAAACCGGCACGGCGAGCGATATTGTAGGCCATTTGCAGCGTATCGGGCGGAGTCGGCGGCCGATCTTGGAGCTGGAAATCGGGGTGAAAGGCCGAAAAATGCAGCGGCACGTCGAGATTTAGTTCGGTCCCGATCCACTCGCACATCCGCTGCAACTCCGCCGGCGCGTCGTTGGCCCCGGGAATCAGCAACGTGGTGATCTCAACCCAAGTCCGGCCCTCGTTCACCAACCAGCGGAGCGTGTCGAGCACCGGCTGCAGTCGGCCACCGCAATACTGCCGATAGAATTCGTCGGTAAACCCTTTCAGGTCGACGTTGGCGGCGTCCATCACTTCAAAAAAGGCTGGGCGAGCCGCGTCTGTAATGTAGCCCGAGGTGACCGCTACCGTCTGAATACCCAACTCGTGGCAGGCGCGCGCCGTGTCGATGGCGTATTCGGCCCAAATGATCGGGTCGTTGTAGGTGAAGGCCACACTCCGGCAGGCGGTTTGCTTCGCCGCTCGGGCGATCGCCTCCGGTCGGGCCTCGGCACAGGCCGCCTCCACATCAAGCGACCGCGACGTCGTCCAGTTCTGACAGAAAGTGCAACCGAGGTTGCAGCCGGCCGTCCCGAAGGAGAGGACCGGCGTGCCCGGATAGAACTGGTGCAATGGCTTTTTCTCAATCGGATCGATACAAAATCCGGTGCTCCGTCCATAGGTCGTCGAGACGATCTTTCCGTCACGATTCTCGCGAACAAAGCAAAAGCCGCGTTCGCCGGGCTTCAAAGCGCAGTGACGCGGACAGAGATCGCAAATTAGTCGCTGGCCATCCTGGGAAGCGTGCCACCACATACTCTTATGATACCATAGCGAAGCAATAGGCTGGCATTGGCCGAGACAAAACGCTGATCCTCGCCAATCCGCACAATTCCTCGTCCGCGTCGGTCAAATTCGCGTTATCTTCCGGCCAGAGCTCTACCCAGCCGTTGAGCTTTTCGCTTTGCCCGCTGGCCAAGGTCGGAATCGGGTTCACCGGCGGCGAGTCCCACGAACAACACGCCCGTCGTTTTTGCTCCAAGGAGTCCCGCGGCGCTCTTCATCAGTCCGACCATGCCAGTCATCAGTCGGGCAATCAAGGCCGGCGCCGCGGAAGAGGCCACGATCACCGCTCGCTTGGTCTTCCGCTTGTTCCGAATCTTCGGAGCCGCCTTGCCCCAGGGCCAATAGGCGAAGCAAACGAGTCGCTCGATGAATCGTTTCATCAGGGCGGTCACCGACCAGAAGTTCATTGGCGAGGCCAGCACGATCGCGTCCGACTGCTCGACCTCGTCGAGGATCGCCCGCATCTCGTCCTGGATTGGACAATCTCCGCGACGCACGCCTTCTTGCTGGTTGCAGGTGCGGCAATTGGTGCAAAACTCGATGTGCCGATCGAGCAGGTAGATCTTATTGGTTGCGGCGCCAGCGGCCTGGGCCGAAGCGAGGATTTCGTCCACCGCGCGATCGACCACCCCGCCCTTGCGATAGGTGCCGACGATGGCCGTGATTTTCATGAAAGCAATCCTATTTCAGGTAACGAAAATCGTTCACTTTGGACCGGGCAAGTTCCGACAGTCGTTCAAAATCTTCGTCATTCTTGAAGCCGCGACGAGGGAGGTAGTGCCAAATGTTGTCACTACATAGGTAAAGCAACAGTCCGGTGGGTGTCTGCAGAACTTTCACAACATAATCCCAGTCGAACTCACCGGCAGCATTCGCGGCACGCACCGCCAGTCGATTGTCGCCAATCTCCCAGCAAACCTCTACGTCTCGATCTGGCCGCTTGAGATACTGGTGCTTCCGATACAACTGGAGCAATCGCGGGTACGATGCAAGCAAGGCGACGAAGCCCGTGATCATGATCAGGTCGGGCGAAAATCTGTGGTGGTAGCATTCGACAACGTTGGCAATTAACAGGGATAGCAGGATGAACCATACTAGTCCACGGCACGTCCACTGGATCGCCGGTCGCAGAAGGTGGCGCAAGTGGTAACGGTAAGAAGTGAGGTAGTCCTCCAATGACCAGCGGTAGCTTGCCACAATCGGTTCATGCATGCCCGTTGTCCTTTGTCGCCTTGCCGCCGAATCTGGATCATCGACCATCTCGGATTCAATAGTATCTCGTCGGCGTCGGAGCTTGTCCAGTTGGCCGCGGCGCAGTAATGGATTGTCGCGGTATGACTGTTTAGCGGCCGACGGCACGTCGGCCCAGTCCACCGCCGCCGTACCGGCATTTCGCAATCCACGGCAACAGGTCAGTCCCAGCCAAGCGATCCGCTTGCACACAAGCAGAACCACATCCCCGAGAGCGCCGCCCCCGCTGACTTTGAAGCCCTCCCCGTTGCGACGGGCGGCTGATAGCGGTCATAATGGGCAGATGCCCGAATTGCCGCCGCCGATCGTTGTTCTGTTGACCCCGCCAGGCCGCGGTGCCATCGCCACCCTGCGGATCGAGGGGCCACGCGCGGTGGAACTCGTCGAGTCACTGTGGCAGGCCCGTGCCGGCCGCCCGCTTCGTGCCTTCGGCTGCGAGCGCCAAGCCTTGGGTGTTTTTGGCGACAATGGCGAGGAAGTCTTGGTGCGAGTCTGTTCCGAGGACGCCGTCGAGATTCATTGCCACGGCGGGCTCGCGGCCGTCGCCCTGATCGAACAGTCGCTGGTGGCCGCCGGCTGCCGGGCCGTCGCTTGGCAAGAATGGATCGCTGCGACCGAGGCCGATTCGTTCGTCGCCGAGGTGCGGATGGCGCTGGCCAGTGCCCGCACGGAACGAACCGCCGTAATCTTGCTTGATCAGTTGCAGGGGGCGCTGCAAAAGGCGATGGACGAAATACGCCGGACGATTGAACGCGGCGACAAATCGGCGGCGCAGCAACAGATCGAGTCCCTGCTCGCCCGCGCCCCGCTCGGCAAGCATCTCGTGCGGCCGTGGAGCGTTGTCTTGGCCGGCCGGCCGAATGTCGGCAAGAGCAGCCTGATGAACGCATTGGCCGGACATCGTCGGGCCGTCGTTCACGACACGCCCGGCACCACCCGCGACGCGGTCACTCAAATGACCGCCATCGATGGCTGGCCAGTCGAACTTTGCGACACGGCCGGACTCCGCGCGGCCAACGACGAGCTGGAAGTGGAAGGGATTCAACGGGCCAGACAGCGGCTTTCAGCGGCCGATTTGGTATTACTAGTGAGTGATCTTAGTTCGCCTTGGTCCGAGGAAGATCAGAGACTGGTCGACGAGTGGCCAGCGGCACTGATCGTGCACAACAAGTGCGACCTGCCGCTGGCCGGTGAAAAACGTCCCGCCGGACCATGCGTTAGCGCGCAGGAAGGTACGGGGATCGACGGTCTGTTGAAAGAGATTTCGCGGTGGCTGGTGCCCGACCCGCCAGCGTCCGGCGCGGCCGTGCCGTTCACGGTGAACCAGATTTTGATGATCGAGCGACTGGCCGATGAGCTATTGATGCCGACGTAGTCAACGTTCGGTTTCGGCCGGGTTTGCCGGGACTCATCGGAAGCGGACTCGAGCATTCATTGCGCAGAACTTAATAAGGGTGTGATTAGCGACCGAGCCTTTGGAGGAAAGAGCCCCATGGAGAGACGCGACTATATCTGGGTTGCGATTCGCGTTTTCGGCATTTATTTGCTGATCGAGATGGTCACTGTGATCCCGCTCATGGTCAGTGCGGCACTGCAAACTTGCCAGTATCGCGAACCCACCGAAGCGCTACTTACCCATCTTCGTGCGGCCACGGTCAGTCATCTTGTGCAGACGTCCCTTCAGGTTTTGTTGTATGGGCTTGTCGGGACGTATTTGACATTTGGCGGCACGCGGCTGTTCCATTGGATTTGTCCCCCGGAAGATCGTCGATAAGGCGAATTGCCAACTTAACGCCAATTTCTGCAGCTTCTCCAACTTCTCAACCGCAGAACGTTCTGTGTGGAATTGCGCCCTCTATCCCGTCCGGAACCGTCTCCTCCTGCCTGGAAGCGAAAAATATCGCTAATCTCGTCTGGACGCGGTCTGGGTAAAATCGATAGACTCCGCGCCGGTGATGATCCGGGGTTCCCTGGTCATTTGAGCGAAGTTCAAGGAGGAACGCGCGATGCGGCGGATTTTCCCGCGAAATTTGATCCTCGCGATTGCCGGCTGGGTCCTTGCCACGGCCTTGGTGGTTGTGGCCGATGAAGCCGGACAGACCAATCGTCTCCTACAGCCCGGCGGGGAGATTCGCCTCCGCGAGGTAAGCGAATCCTCGACCGATCAGGATGCTGCCGTGCCGCCACCGTCGGCACGCGGAGCAGCACGTCGCACGCCCGGCGTTCCCACGCTCGCACGGCGGAAAGCCGAGCCCAACGCCGACTCCGCCGAAGTGCGCCGGCCTCTCTCGCCAACGGCACCCGCCGCGAGTGATGCGGCCGATGTTGCAGCCGATACCAAGCTAGAATCCAAAGACGACTCGAAGAAATCCGACGAGGAGCCGCTGAAACCGATCGCTAACCCCGATGAGGGCGCGCCGGTAAGTATTGAACCGGCCAGCTTCAAAGGCGTGATTCCCGGCACTTCGACGATGGAAGACGTCGCCCGGGCCTGGGGCGAGCCGAAGCGAAAGTCCGATGGAAAAGACAGCGTCGTGCAGCTCTATTCGCTCGACCCGTTCAAGCGCGTGGAAGTAAACTACCACGCCAATGTGGTTTCCTCGATCGTCATTCGCCTGGACCGGGCTTTTCCCTCGGATGCCGTCGCCAAACAGCTTGACCTGCTTGCGATTCGGCCCGTGCTGGTTGCCAATGAACTGGGGGAGGTGCTCGGCATTTCCTATCCCGAGCGCGGCGTGCTCTTTGCCGTCGAGTCCGGGACCGAGGCGGGCAAAGCCTCGATGAACGTCACCCAAATCATTCTTGAGCCGATCACGGCCGAGCCGTTCGTGCTTCGCGCCGAAACTATGCTCGAAGCGCGCCCCGGCCTGAGTCGCCGCGACCTCGAACAAGCTTTGACGCTGGAACCGACCAATGCCCGAGCCAACTGGCTGCAAAGCCGCGTGCTAGCGGCGACGGACCAACACGACAAGGCTGCTCAGGCGGCGTCGCGGGCCGTCCGCATCGAGCCGGAGAACGCCCAATATCGCTTGAGCTACGCCCAGGCACTGGCCCAGACCGGCCGCTTGCCCGAGGCTATTGAGCAGGCGAAAAAGGCGATGGAAATCAGCGAGAATCGCCCGCATACCAAGGCCAGGGCCACGTGTTTAATGGGCGACCTGCTGGCTTCGGGGGCCACCCCCGATTTCAAGACGGCGTTGTCGCTGCACACGCAGGCCATTCAATTGGCCGATCCGTTGTTGTCTGATCCGCATCCGGCGATTCGCATCGCTGCCAAGGAGGTTCTGATCGACGCGCACCTCGGCGCGGCGCACGACATTGCCTGGGGCGAGTGGAAAGGCAAAGCCCAGTCGGTGACCCGCTGGCTGGAGCGGGCGGCCGCGGCAGCCGACGATTTGATGACCAACGAGGGGCGCACGCCCGACGCCTTGTTCCGCGTCTATACGCGAGCCTTGGGCGCCTACGTCGGCGTTCGTGGCGGCATCGATCCCGATCCCACGGTCGCCGCCGTCAGGGAAACCGGCGAAAAACTTCTCGCCGCGGCTCGCGATCCGGCTCGCCGGGCTCGAATCCAACAGGAACTTGGCATGGCCCTGTACGACGCCGTGCAAGTCTGCCAGATGCGCAAGGAGCAGGAAAACGCGGTGAAGCACGGCGAGGTAGCCGCCAACTACCTGTCGCAAGCGTTGGAGACCAAGCCGTCGCCCACGACGACGTTCCTCCTCGGCCGGCTGTATTTCCGTCTGGGCTCGATCCATGCTCTGCACGATCGCGACCATCAAAAGGCGGTGGCCTGGTATGACAAGGCGCTGCCGCTGTTGGACCGCTCGCTGCCGGAGGAAGTCATCTCCGACGTGGGCCGTCACGGCGAGGGCTTCGTTAGCATGGGCGTGTCTTACTGGGAGGTTGGCCAGCCGGGCAAAGCCATTGGCTTGACCCAGAAGGGTATCAAGTGGATGGAGCGGGCCGTCGCCGAAGGGACACTCCAACGCACGTCGCTGATGGTGCCCTACAACAATCTCGCCTCGATGCATCGCAAGCAGGGGGCCGACGACAAGGCCGACCGCTACGAGGAGATGGCTGCCCGGGTGAAGAGCGAGAAGCTCAAGTAAGCCACGACGCCGGCAAAGCGACTTTTTCGGCCGCCTTTGGCCGCTGCCGATTTATTGCTTTCTAGAGCATTGTCATTGACGTCTGTGTCAACTTCGTCGATCCCCCAAAGTCTGGTTTACCGCCGAGGACGCCGAGGACGCAGAGAAACGTCGCAAGAGAGAAGCGGAATTCGGAACGCTGATCATCAGTGATCTCCGCTAATCTTGATTAGTGCCGATCAGTGGCAATTAGTGTTCCTATATGTGCCAAAACCGTTTGACTGTCCGCCGCAGAGTCAGGTTTACCGCAGAGGATGCGGAGGACGCTCACCCCGGCGGCGGCGCCGCCTATGCCATCAGCCGGCCGCAGTAGGCAAACTCCACCGCCAGCGCGGTCGCCATCGCCGCCACGTCCAGCAAGGTCTCTTCTTCCTGCTTGATGGGCACCCTCAGCCGCAAGGCGGCCGCACGGTCCTCAAGCTTCAACAGGATCGCATCGGCGTCGTCGCGGTCGAGGCTCGACCACCGCACGAGCCGATCGAGCAGCGCCTCGTGGTGTTTCTGCAAGAGATTCTTGGCGGGGATCGCCGAATTGCCGACCACACGCGGAAAGACATTGCGTAGCCGATCGTCGACGAAGCCCTGGGCGGCCGCACGGAACCGCTCCGCTCGTTGACCGTAATGCTCGGCCAACTGCATCGTCATTTCTTCGACCGGCTTGAGCAATCGGATGGTCGACCGTCGCGGCTTCCGCTGGGCGATCTGCCGCATCAACGCGTCGACGTATTTTAGCTTCTTCAACGCCGGCCAGTAGCGATAGCGTTTTCGCCAGGAAGCCCGCGGCGTGAGCCAGACGGCAAACGTCTCGGCGAAATCCTCATCGGGGTGCTTTTGGGCGTAGGTCCGGCCGTGCTGGCTGGAGTAGATGTGCTTGACGAACTCCCGGCTCAGCGGCTGGGGGTGCCAGACCTCGCGATAGGGTTTCGAGAAGGGGCCAAAGACGTCGGTCCAGCCCGGCTCCTTCCAAAGCCGGTAGGCGTAGGTGATCACGTGGCCGGCCTCGTGCCGCAAGAGCATCATGATCATCTGTTCGTCTTCGATCTCGCCGGTCTGCTCCTCCTCGATCCGGGCGAGCCGTCGATCGGCCAGGTAAAAAGGGATGCCGATCACCGGTACGCGGTCGGGGCAGCCCCAGGAGTCGGTCAGGTAGAACGACGGTCGCAGCACCAGTCCCTTGGTCGCGAACTCATGGTGCAGCCGTTGGGTGAACGGTTCCAGCGGTGAGCCTTCAATTTTCAGCCCGAGGTCGCAGATCCGCGTGTGCAAAAGCTCGCAACGGACGGTCTCCCAGGTGTTGAACGGCGATGGGGCAGGGGCGGTAGACATCTTGCATTCATTCTATTTCGACGCACAAGGGCACACAACGAAGCGATATCCGGGTGATTTACGTTGTCCTGTGCGGTTCAGTTCGTTGACGCCCTAAGCCTTAGTCCCTAATGGACTTAGGTTGCCTGGACCGCATCCCCCAGGTGGCCGTTGGACAAGTTGCCGCACCCAACTGAGGGGTAGGTTGCGTGCTTGCTGCCGGAGCCGCCGCCCGATACAGTTCATGGCATGTTCGACAACCTCTCCGATGCCTATGAAGCAATGGTCGACTGGCCCAAGCGATTGGCCCACGAGGCGCCGTTCTATCGCCGGTTGTTTGAAACAGCCCGGGCGAAGCGCGTCGTCGACGTCGCCTGCGGCACCGGTCACCACGCGGCGATGTTTCACAACTGGGGGCTCGAGGTCGAGGGGGCCGACCTAAGCCCTGAGATGATCGAGAGGGCCCAAACGCGGTTCGGGCAGCCCGACGGCCTCCGCTGGGTCGTGCGGGGATTCCAGGAGCCGATCGCAGGGGCTGGCAAAGGCTTTGACATCGCGGTGTGCGTCGGTAACTCGCTGGCCTTGGCCAACGACCTGACCACGATCCAGACGGCAATAAGGCAAATGCTGGCCGCGGTCCATCCGGGCGGAGCCGTGGTCGTCCAGGTGTTGAACCTCTGGCGACTGGCCGAGGGCCCTTGTCTCTGGCAGAAGAGTCTGCGCGCGAAACTCGAGCCGGGTGAAGTGCTGCTTCTCAAGGGCATCCACCGCTGCGGCGGGCAAGGCCAGGTCGACATGGTCGTTATCGACCCGGCCAACGGCGGACTATTAAAAAGCGAATCGACTCCCTTTGTCGGTTTGGAGGCGGAGTGGTTGGAGCAGATGGCCGACGATGCTGGGGCGAGAAAGGTGGAGATTTTTGGCGGCTACCAGGACCAGCCTTACCAGCGTGAAACGAGCGTCGATCTGGTGATGATTGCCGAGAAGTGATCCTATCAGTCTACATGTCTGGCTGATGATCCCGATCGGCGGCTGCCGTAGGGGCGTATGTCCTCGCGACGCGAGCGGCAGTCGCCACGCGAGCCAATTTCTCACAGACGTGGCTTTCTTAATTCGGCGGGGCGGTTGGTCTGCGGGTGGCGGGGGCAACTTTTTCTCGTAAAAACGCCTCCTTGCCCCTCTGTCGAACGGTCATGCGGGGTTGACCTAAAGCCGTCTGCCTGATAATCTTCCGTCTTTTACCTACCCGCTTTTACCTACCTGACGGTTTCCGGAGCCAGACCTGTGGCGTACGACAGCATCGTTTGTGTGAAGCAAGTGCCTGATACGGCCAACATTACGGCCGAGGCCATGAAGGAAGACGGGACGGTCAATCGTGCGGCGTTGCCTACGATCTTCAACCCGGAAGACCTCCACGCCCTGGAGACGGCCCTCGAGGTCCGCGACCAGTACGGCGGAACGGTGACGGTCATCACCATGGGCCCGCCGAAGGCCGCCGACGTGCTTCGCGACTGCCTGTTCCGCGGCGCCGATCGGGCGATCCTGCTGACCGACCGCAAGGCGGCCGCCAGCGATACCCTGGCCACCAGCTACATCCTCGGCCAGGCCATCCGCACTATCGGCCGCTATGACTTGGTGTTCTGCGGGCGTCAGGCCATCGACGGCGACACCGCACAGGTCGGCCCGCAGTGCGCCGAAAAGCTTGGCATTCCACAGGTTACCTACCTGGAACAGTTCGTCAGCATCCACGATCGCGTCGCCCGCATCCGCCGCAACATCGGCCACGGCTGGGAGATTGTCGACGTGAAGTTGCCGGCGATGATCACCGTGATTGAAACGGCCAACAAGCCCCGACCGCAGGCGGCCAAGCGGGTGATGAAGATGAAGAGCGCTCGGGTGCCGGCCGAAGTGGCCGCCGAGGTGAAGGCTGCGATGCCCGACGCCAGCGAAGAGCAGTTGGCGGCCGAAACGAAGTGTCGCGTGGATGCCTTGAAGGCTGCCGGCCTGCTAATCGAGCAGTGGGACTTGGCGGCGATCAATGCCGACTTGGAGCGTTGCGGTCTGTCGGGCTCGCCGACCAAGGTCCACCGCATCCAAGCCATCGTGTTGACCAAGGAAGGCTACACCGACATCCCGGCCAATGAGACCGGCATCCGGCAGTTGGTGCACGAACTCGTAGTCGATCGTACTTGGGGGTAGCAAAGGAGGGTTCAGCGACCAGGGTTCAGGGTTCAACAAGGAATCCGGCCCGCACTGAACCCTGAACCCCGAACCCTGAACTCTAACCCCTAGCCCCTGATCCCTAAGCCATGCTGGAACCGAATCGCCAAGGCGAAGTCTGGGTATTTGCCGAACAAGAAGACGGCGTGTTGCATGATGTGTCGCTGGAACTCTGCGGAAAGGCCCGCGATTTGGCCGATCGGCTGGGCGTGAAGACCGGCGCGGTGTTGCCCGGAGCGGGCGTCGGCCAGTTGGCCAAGAACCTCATCGCCCACGGCATCGACACCGTCTACACGGTCGATCACCCGCGGCTTTCGCACTATCAGACGCTGCCCTACGCCAAGGTCATGACAACCTTGATCGAGAAGCACCGCCCGCAGATTTGCATCGTCGGCGCAACTTCGATCGGCCGCGACTTGGCTCCCCGCGTGGCTTCGACGCTGCGTGCCGGCTTGACCGCCGATTGCACCGACCTCGACATTTCCGACGTGACCGATCCGCGCACCAAGGAAGAGCACAAGAATCTGCTGCTGCAGATCCGCCCGGCCTTCGGCGGCAACATCATCGCCACGATCGTCAATTTCGACCAGTGGCCGCAGATGGCCACCGTCCGCGAGGGCGTGATGGCGCTGAAGCCGGCCGACACCTCGCGCACCGGCCGCGTCGTGGAAGAGAAGGTCGAGATCGACGACGCCTCGATGGCGATCAAGCTCATCCAGCGGCACATCGAGCCCCGCAAGGTGAACCTCAAGGGCGCTCGCGTGATCGTCGCCGGCGGCGGCGGCATCGGCAGCCGCGACAACTTCAAACTGCTCTATGACTTGGCCGGAGCCATCGGCGGCGCGGTGGGTGCCAGCCGCGCGGCGGTCGACAGCGGCTTCATTGGCAAGGAACACCAGATCGGCCAGACGGGCACGACCGTCCGCCCGGCGCTTTACATCGCCGTCGGCATCAGCGGCGCGGTGCAGCATCGGGCCGGCATGGAAGAATCGGCCAAGATCATCGCCATCAATACCGACGGCGACGCGCCGATCTTCGGCGTGGCCCATTACGGCATCGTCGGCGACTACAAAGAGATCATCCCCACGATGATCAAGGCCATCAAGGCAAAAGCGTAGTGCGTGGTTCGTCTGATTTGACCAGGAAATGTTCATTGGCAGGTCTTTGGGTGGCAGGAGAACAAATGAACACAGGTCAAGTGAGGATGCTGGGATTTGCGTGCTTGATCGTTTGTTTAGTATGCCTGTTTATTGGAGCGGAACGCTATTACGCCAACGCAAACAATGTGAAGGCAATGAATGAATTTGGGCGTGCAATGGGTGCGATACCAGGTGAAATGCGACTGACGCCAGGTGTTCCTACCGCAACAGTGTACGCCGGTTTCTTTGCACTGCTTTCCGGGGTTGGTGGAACGATATTGTTGATCAAAAGTAAGACCAAGTCGTGATGTCACTGTCTTGCGTTAACACAAACCAAATAGAACAACTAATCCAGCATTCGGCTGGCAGAAGGTCCTCGAGGAGTTTCCCCCGTGGCGAATTTCTTTCTCGATAACGAAGACATTCAGTTCCTCTTCAAGCACATCGACCTGGGCGAGTTGGCCCGGATCCAAGAGGACGATTTCATCCACACGGCCAACGCCAACGGCGATGACTACGGGCCGAAAAACGCCGCCGACGCCGTCGACAACTACCGCCGCATCCTCGAGATCGTCGGCGAAGTGGCCGCCGAAGTCGTGGCCCCCAATGCCGAGCAGGTCGACAACGAAGGCAACACGCTCAACGACGATGGCACCGTCACCCTGCACCCGCTGGTGCAAGAGAACCTCCGGCGGCTGACCCAGGCCGACATGATGGGCTTCACGCTGCCGCGGAAGTACGGCGGCCTCAACTGCCCGAACCTGGTCTATACGATGGCCACGGAAATGATCAGCCGGGCCGACACCTCGCTGATGAACATGTTCGGTTTGCAAGGCATCGCCGAAACGATCAACGCCTTTGCCAACGATGAGATCAAGGCCGAGGTGCTGCCGAAGTTCTCGAACGGCGACGTGACCGGCGCCATGGTGCTGACCGAGCCCGACGCGGGCAGCGACCTGCAGGCGGTCCGGCTCCGCGCCTTCCAGGACGACCAGGGCAATTGGTATCTGAACGGTGTAAAGCGGTTCATCACCAACGGCTGCGGCGAGATTTTGCTGGTTTTGGCCCGCAGCGAGCCGGAAATTTCCGACGGCCGCGGTCTGAGCCTGTTCCTGGCCGAGCGCTCCGAGCGGGTGAAGGTCCGCCACCTCGAGCACAAGCTGGGCATCCACGGTTCGCCGACCTGCGAATTGGTCTTCGACAACACGCCCTGCTTGCTGATCGGCGAGCGTCAGCGCGGTTTGATCACGTACGTGATGGCGTTGATGAACGGCGCTCGGGTGGGCATCGCCGCCCAGTCGTTGGGCGTGGCCGAGGCCGCCTATCGCCTGGCCCGCACCTACGCTCACACCCGCTGCCAGTTCGGCGGCCCGATCGAGCGTCTGCCGGCCGTGGCCGAGTTGGTCACCAACATGAAGATCGACGTCGAGGCTGGCCGCGCGCTGACCTACGAGACGTCGCGCGTCTGCGACCACGAAAACAACAACCTGCGGGTGCTCGAACTCGGCCCGCCGTTGGAAAAGGAAGAAGAGAAACGCCGCAAGCAGTTGTCCCGCTCGCTCAAGCGGATCAACGGCATGCTTACGCCGATGAGCAAGTACTATTGCTCGGAAATGTCCAACCGTGTGGCCTACGACGCCATTCAGGTCCTCGGTGGTTCGGGCTACATGAAGGACTACGCGGCCGAGCGTTACGCCCGCGACGCCCGCATCACGACGATCTACGAAGGCACCAGCCAGTTGCAGTGCGTGGCCGCCGTTCGCGGCGTCACCTCCGGCTCGCTCGATAACTGGGTCGTGGACCATGAGGCCAAGACCTATGACGATCCGATGCTCGAGGGGCTGAAGCAGAAGCTGATTGTCGCCCGTGGACAACTGAACGAGGCAGTCGCTTTCGTGAAGACGAAGCCGTCGTCGTACCTCGATCTGTCGGGCCGCCGACTGGTCGACACGGCGATCGACATCCTCATTGGCCACCTGTTCCTCGGCCAAGGGGCCGCGGACGATCGCAAGAAGCGGGTTGCCCGCCGGTTCATCGAGCGGCAATTGCCGGTCATGAAGATGAACCTCGAGCAGATCCTCTCCGGCGACATGGCCGCGATGGAAGAGTACGCCCTGATCGCCGGTCCGGTGCCGGCTGCCGGGTAGCCTGGTCCTAATGGATCGCTTGCCCGGCGAAGGCCGCCGCGAGTGGTCTCGGCAACTTGACACACCACCGGTAGAGGTAAAGAATGGAGTCCAAAGGGATTCCTGAAGTGCTTCGGTACGGTGCGTCAATGGCGGACAATCACCTCTCGATATTCGATCTTAGCTCCGCGGAGAAGCTCCAGCTGGTCGAAGACCTTTGGGACGACCTTGCTGCCACGCCTTCGGAAGTGCCAGTTCACGACTGGCAAAAGGAGGAGTTAGCGCGGCGCAAATCCGCCTTGCAGGAGAATCCCACCCTGACCGTGTCCTGGGAGGAGGTAAAGCGGCAGTTGCGAGAGCGTCATGGGCGTTGACTTGGTTCTCGTATTGGATGCGGTCCGCGACCTCGAAGACGGCTATGCTTGGTACGAAAAGCGACGGCCCGGACTTGGCGAGGAGTTCCTCAGTTGTGTCGATGCATGCTTTGAAGGCATTCGTCGCGATCCCGAAAGGCACGAGAGAATTTTTGAGGACTACCGCCGGGCGCTAGTGCGGCGATTCCCCTACGCTGTGTTCTACGAGCATTCGAAGACGGCTGTGACAGTCTACGCGATCCTCCACACCTCTCGAAGTCCTGCTAAGTGGCGAACGCGGCTGCCGTAGCAGCTACAGCAAGGTAAACCGCTTCGAACGTTTGTCGAATCCAAACCTCTTTCCTTGATTAAGCATGAACACATTCGCTGGCAAGATCGGTCTGGTAATGGGCGTGGCCAACGATCGCAGCATCGCCTGGGCCATCAGCGAAGCCCTCTACGCCGAGGGCGCGGAGCTAGGCTTCACCCACCTGCCGAGCCCATCGAGCGAGCGGCGAGTGCGTGAGCTGGTCGCGGCGCGGACCCCCAAGGTGCTGCTGCCCTGCGATGTGCAGAAGGACGAGGACGTCACCCGCGTGTTCGACGCGGTCCGCGACGCCTACGGTCGGCTCGATTTCCTGGTCCATTCGATCGCCTTCGCCCCGCCGCAAGAACTGCGCAATCCCTATGTCGAAATGAGCCGAGCCGGTTGGCACCTGGCGATGGACATTAGCGTCTACAGCCTGGTGGCGGTCAGCCGGGCGGCCGCGCCACTGATGACCAACGGTGGCAACATCATCACGATCAGCTACTACGGCGGCGAAAAAGTCATCCCCGGCTACAACGTGATGGGGGTCTGCAAGGCCGCGCTGGAACACACGACCCGCTACCTGGCCTGGGACCTCGGCCGCAAGAACATCCGCGTCAACACGATCAGTGCCGGGCCAATGCGTACCCTCAGTGCCGCGGGCGTCCCCGGGCTCGACGAAATTCGCGAACACGCCGTGAAGAAAGCGCCGCTGGGCCGGAACGTCGAGCCGATCGACCTCGGCCGCACTGCCCTCTATCTGTTGGGCGACATGTCGAGCGGTGTCACCGGCGAGATGATCCACGTCGACTGCGGCTACAGCATCGTCGGGCTGTAGAAGCTGCCAGGGTTCAGGGTTCGGGACAAGGCCGACTCGGGCCTTTGATATTCCATTTTGCATTGACGGTCCCTCGCCGACGTGCCGTCGGCGGCTAAACTTCATCCTTCATCCTTCATCCTTCATCCTTCATCCTTCATCCTTCATCCTTCAT
>CALGFD010000010.1 GCA_937881075.1 uncultured Planctomycetales bacterium | reverse complement strand
CGGTGAAGAAGGCGCAGTTGGTGTTTCTGGCGGTCGGCACGCCACCGGCGGACGATGGTTCGGTCGATCTCTCGGCTCTCTGGTCGGTGGTCGAACAAATTGCCCCGCACCTGCAAGCCAACGCCATCGTGATCTGCAAGAGCACCGTGCCGGTCGGCACGAACGCCCAAGTCGCGGCGCAGTTGAAGGAATTGACCGGCAAGGAGATCGATGTTGCCAGCAATCCCGAGTTCCTCAAGGAAGGCGTGGCGATCGACGACTTTATGAAACCCGACCGGGTGGTCGTCGGTGCGCGGCGACAGGAAGTTTTCGACGTTCTCGCCGATCTCTATCAACCCTACCTGCGGACCGACAAGCCGTTTTTGACGATGTCCCCCGAGAGCGCCGAGATGACCAAGTACGTGGCCAACTCGCTGCTGTCGACGAAGATCAGCTTCATCAACGAAATGGCCAACCTGTGCGAACGGGCCGGGGCCGATATCAACGAGGTTCGCCGCGGGATCGGGCACGACAGCCGCATCGGCTTTGCCTTCCTGTTCCCCGGCGTCGGCTACGGCGGTAGCTGCTTTCCCAAGGACGTCCGCGCTTTGGCGGCGCTGGCTCGGACCAACGGCGTGGAGCCTTGCGTGCTCGACGCGGTCCATGCCGTCAACGAGCGGCAAAAGACCGTGCTGATCCGCAAAATCGAGCAACACTTCGGCAATCTCCAGGATAAGGCGATCGCTGTCTGGGGTCTGGCGTTCAAGCCGGGGACCGACGACATCCGCGAGGCGCCGGCCTTGACGCTCATCGATCGGCTGCTGGCGGCCAAGGCAACCGTCCGTGTTTTCGACCCCGAGGCGATGAACAACATCCGCGAGGTCTACGGTGATCGGCTCGTGTATTGCCAGAAACCGATCGACGCCCTGCTGGGGGCCGACGGGCTGGCGATCTGCACCGAGTGGAAGCAGTTTATTCACCCGGATTTCGAGGAGATGCGACGGCTGATGCGGCAGCCGGTGATTTTCGACGGCCGCAACGTCTACAACCCGCGCCGCATGCGGCAAGCCGGCTTCAGCTATTACAGCATCGGTCGGCCACCGGTTCTAAACGGCGATTGATCTTCGCCGGGGGGCATCTATTATTCGCGTTCATCCGCGTCTGCCTGCGGCCTTCTTCCTCGCCGCTAACCGGGCTCGCGCGGCAATTGACGCGGGTACGGCAGCGGCATTGCCGGCGGCAAGGGCTGGTCGTACGTATCGGCCCAGTCTTCGCGCTCCTCCTCGGTGGCGTAATAGCGGAGCCACACGTCCGGATCGCAGTTCGCGCCGGTGCAGTCCCAGTGCAGGTAGTTGTTCGGCCAATCGATCTTCTTTTCCCGCGCCGGCAAAATGTCCCGATAGATCAGGTAATACAGCTCGCGATCGTTGAGGTGGTCCGTGAAGTCCAGCACGATCCGCTTCTGGTACAGCTTGCGGATGACGTCCCAAAGGATCTTGTGCAGATTGTCGTCGCTCAACGACTCAGGGCGGGGTGGACGCAGTTCGGGGTCGAACCAGCGATAGATCGGCAGCACGGGGGCCTGTTCCCAGGCCAGCATCGCCGCCAGAAAATCGTTCTCCGCGGCCAGCGAAAAGTGCTGCACGTTGACCCGGCTGATCGACTCGTCGAAATAGCGTTCCAGCTCGTCACGCAGCTCGGCGTTTCGCAGCAACTGATCCACTTCGTCGGGTTGCGGATGACGCGAATTAGACATAATCTCCCCACCAGTGCACGGCGCGCAAATCAAAGCTCCTCTTGGAGTCTACTCGTCGACCGACGGCTTTCCAAGCGACCAACCATCGCCAACCGAGGTTTTCTTGAGAGAAATTTCCGGGCCCAACCCGTATTTGCGACACTTTCTCCCCAATGTGCCCGGCAGGATCGTTGTAATCGGTAGGCTTGCGGGTAATCGTTCCGGTTTGGCGGTTTCGGAAGGGAGGAAATTTCGCCTTTTCGTCTTCTCAGGCGGAATCAGAGAACAAAATTTTGCCTCGGTCAGGCAGCATCCTCCGGCCTTGCGAATCGGCCGCGGTCTCGGGTAATCTGGGGGCCCACGGAATCCTTTTTTCGGCCGCCCGCAACGAAGACCCATATTGCCTGACGACAGCCCGATTTCCCTGCGAACTGAGGTCCTTCCCGGGGATCGCGATGCGGTCCGCCGCTTGGTCGAGTCGACCGAGGTCTTTTCGCCCGTCGAGATCGACGTCGCGGTGGAACTGGTCGACGAACGGCTCAAGCGGGGCCTGGAAAGCGGCTACTACTTCGTCTTCGCCGAGCATGAGGGACAGGTAGTCGGTTACACCTGTTATGGTCCGGTGCCGATGACGGCGGCCAGCTACGACCTCTATTGGATTGCCGTGGATAGGTCCCTGCAGGGCAAACGCATTGGCCGCTTGTTGCTGGAGAAGTCGGAAGAGCTAATCCGAGAGCTTGGCGGCCGGCAGGTCTACATCGAAACCTCCAATCGGGCTCAATACGCGCCCACCCGCGGATTCTATCTCCGCTGTGGCTACCAGCAAGCCGCGCTGCTAGCGGACTTTTACGCCCCCGGCGACGACAAGGTGATCTACGCCCGGCGGTGGGGCGGCGACGCGTAGCTCCGCAACGACGCTGTTTGATTGGATGGCACTCCTGGCAAGTACGGCACGCACTAGCTCGGCCCGTCGATCCAATGCTGCCAAGGGCGGCCGCCCGGTGGCAACCCGATGGGTCCCGGTGCGGGAAGTAACGAATCAACCTGGGGGCGAATTTCCGGGTCGAAGCCGTCCAGAAGCTGCCGGAACTGCTCGTCCGCATTGTCGCTGATAGCGCGCACGGCGAAGGCCAGATAGTCCACAAACTCGTTGCGATGAAGCCCGGCCTCCAGCCAGCCAAGCAGCTTTGGCAAGGCTGAGGTTGCGGCTGGACCGAATTGCGCGAGTGACCAGGCAGCCGTTTCAAGATCTTCATTGGTGTCCATCGCCAGCAGCAACTCAGGCACCACGCACTCCGGCCGTTGATGCAGACAACCAAGGGCGTAGGTCGCCGTGGCGCTCACCTCCCGTACAGGAGAATGCAGGGCTTGGACGAGGTGGTCGATGGCCGGTTCTGCTGCCGCCCCCATCACGGCAATCGCTCTGGCCGCTTCTGCCCTTATCGCGGGCCGCTCGTGAGTTAGGCAATGGTTCACCGCCGATACGGCCTCGGCGGCGCCGGTGCCCAAACGAGCAAGTTTCCATATTGCGGCGATAAGTTCCGCATCCCGCTGCAACCGGCTCTTCGTGGCACTGTTGCTGTGGTCGGCCTCGTCGCGATACAAGTTGTCGGGCCCTACAATCGACTCGCCGGTCTTCTCCAGGTATCGAAGTCCGCTGTGGAAGGAGTCTGCCACGTCGCGCTTCAGATATGTGGCCCAACTCAGCTTTGATTCGCCGATCAGCCAGGTGTGGAGGGCCAAGGCATAGCCGGCTATCCGAGCAGGCAGGTTAACTGGGCGATGAGCGATTGGTTTGTCGGCGAGCATGCCGGCGCCGTTGGCAACGAACACGCCCATGCCGAGCGCGATGGCCGTGAGATCGACCATCCACTGTTGCTCCAGCAAGTCGGCGGGGAGTTCCTGGTCCTGGAGACGTTGCCGAGCAACGGCGCGCGCGACCGCGACCACGATCTCGGCCGGATGGAGCGGCTCCTGGTGCGGTCCGCAACCGCAGCCTTGGTGCTTCGGCTGGCCTCCTCCATGCTGACAGCTCTCATGGTCACCCCGCGCTTCTCCGTGCTGGCAGCCCTCGTGCGAAGCTTGCCAGGCAACCGATCGCGGGTCCATCTCCAAGTACTGGCAGACGCGGTCGGCCAGTTGTTGAGTCGATTCCTCGCTACCATCGAAGGCATCGGGAAAGAATTCGTCACTCGGTGTAATGACGCGGCGACGAGGGCTGCGATCGAGATGCAGGCTCGCGGCAATCGTCCGATAGTTTGTTTCCACCCAGGCCTTCTCGCGCGGACCAACCGGGCAAGTCGGCGTCGACAACCAGCTCCATAGCGACATCTTCTTTTCCTGCGTGGGTTATCGCTCTAACTTGTACGACGTCATGCCGCCGGAGAGATTCCGCACCCGGAATCCGTGCTGCGACAACAGGCGGGTGGCGATGTAGGAGGTCTGCCCGACGGCGCAGTGGACCCAGATTTCCCGATCGCGCGGCAATTCGTCGAGGCGGACCCGTAGTTCGCTTAACGGGATGCGGGTCGTGCCCGGGATGGCGGCGGCGGCCACCGCGGTTGGCGGGCGAACATCGAGGACCAGGGGAGCCCTGCCTGCCGCGGTTTGTTCTTTCCAGTCGGACCAATGGGCGACCAAGACGTCGCCCCGAACGATATTGGCTGCGACGAATCCCGCCATGTTCACGGCGTCCTTGGCGCTGCCGTACTGCGGGGCGTAGCAAAGTTCGGCCTCTTCCAGGTCGAACACGGTGGCCTTCATCTGCAGCGCCATCGCGATGACATCGATTCGCTTCTCGACTCCCTTGCGTCCAACTGCCTGAGCGCCGAGAATCCGTCCGGTATCAGGGGCAAAGAGCAATTTCAAGGCAATCCGCTCGGCGCCCGGATAGTACGAGGCGTGGTGAAACGAGTGGGTGTACGATTTCTCGAAGGCGATGCCGGCGCGGCGGAGTGACTTCTCCGTTTCGCCGGTCATGGCCAAGGTCAGGTCGAAAACGCCGACGACTGCCGTGCCTTGAGTGCCGCGGTAATGAGCGTCGCGACCGCAAATCACATCGGCAGCGATCCGCCCTTGCCGATTCGCCGGGCCGGCTAAGGGAATCAACGCCGGTCGTCCGGTAACAAAGTTGCGGACCTCCGCGGCATCGCCGACCGCAAAGATATTCGGGTCGCTGGTGCGCATCTGGTCGTCAACTTGGATGCCGCCGGTGGGCCCAATTGCCAGACCAGCATCGCGGGCCAGTTGCACGTCGGGCTTCACGCCGATCGACAACACTACCAGCTCGGCCGTGACCTGGACACCGCTTTTAGAAGTGACGATGATCGTGTCGTCCGGGCCTCGCTCAAAACCGGCCACCGGATCGCTCAGCCGCAAGTCGACTCCCTGCCGGCACAACTCCTCTTCGATGGGCTTGACCATCTCCGGGTCGGCCGGCGGCATGATCTGATCGGCCGCTTCGAGCACGGTCACTTGGCAATCGCGGCGGGCCAGGTTCTCGACCATTTCGAGGCCGATGTACCCGGCGCCGACCACGACGGCGCGTTGCGGCATGTGTCGGGCGACCCAGGCCTCTGCCGCGTCGACGTCGCTTAAGGTACGCAGAGAGAAGACCCCCGGCAAATCGATGCCTGCCAAGGGCGGCCGTACCGGCATGGCCCCCGGCGCGAGCACCAGGGCATCGTAGGCCTCGCTCTGGACTTCGCCGGTCTGGACGTTTTCCACCTCGATCGTTCGATTGTGGCGATCGATGCGGCGGACGTTGTGCCAGATCCGCACTTCGACATTGAAAAAGTCGCGAAAGCGTTCCGGCGTCGAGACGAGCAGATGTTTCCGCTCGGGGATTACGCCGCCGAGATAGTAGGGCAGTCCGCAGTTGGCGAAGGAGACGGCGCCGCTGCGTTCGAAGAGGAAGACCTCGGCATGCTCGTCCATGCGTCGCAGTCGAGCGGCGCACGATGCGCCTCCGGCGACTCCTCCAACGATCAACACGCGTTTCGAAGCCATAATGCATTCCCTTCTACGCTAGTGGACGATGGCGAACGGTCGGGCGGAGAACCGAAAGGCCCGTCGTGCCAGTATTATTGCCCTCCCGGCGGCGGGTGCAAGGTGCCTTGACCCCGGTTGGGTGCCTAGGGACAATGGATGTCTCTTGAGGCCCGTCGGTTACGGGTATTCATTGTATTGCGAGTAAACTGAAGATGGCTGCTAGTACCCGTGTTCCCGATGCCGCCGGCCGATTTGGGCCCTTTGGCGGCCGCTACGTGCCGGAAACGTTGACCCACGCCCTCGAGGAATTGACGGCCGAGTATGCCAAGGCGATCGCCGACCCTTCCTTTCATGAGGAATTGGCCGAATTGTATCGCCATTATGTGGGCCGGCCCTCGCCATTGTATCACGCCCGCCGGCTGAGCGAGCAGTGCGGCGGCGCGCAGATCTACCTCAAACGCGAGGACCTCAATCACACCGGCGCCCACAAGATCAACAACACCCTTGGCCAAGCGCTGCTGACTCGCCGCATGGGCAAGCAGCGGGTGATCGCCGAGACCGGCGCGGGGCAGCACGGGGTGGCCACCGCCACGGCCTGCGCCCGCTTCGGACTGGAGTGCGTGGTCTACATGGGCGAGGAGGACATGCGCCGGCAGCGGCCGAATGTCTTCAGCATGCGACTGCTCGGCGCCGAGGTGCACGGGGTCTGTAGCGGCTCGCGCACCTTGCGCGACGCGATCAACGAGGCCTTCCGCGACTGGATGAGTTCGGTCGAAACCACCCACTATTGCCTTGGCTCGGTCGTCGGCCCGCATCCGTTCCCGCAGATCGTTCGCGATTTCCAGTCGATCATCGGCCGCGAGACGCGCGAGCAGTGCCTGGCGCAGTTGGGACGGTTGCCGGACGTCGTGGTGGCCTGTGTGGGCGGCGGCAGCAATGCGGCGGGGATGTTCTATCCGCTCGTGCCCGATGCCGAAGTGCAACTGGTCGGTGTCGAAGCAGGCGGGCGCTCCAACAAGGCCGGCGACCATTCGGCGACGTTGTGCTACGGGCGGCCCGGCGTGTTGCATGGCAGTTACAGCTATGTTTTGCAGGACGATGACGGCCAGACCAGCGACGTGCACAGCGTTTCGGCCGGGCTGGATTACCCGGGCACCGGACCCGAGCACAGTTACTGGAAAGACACCGGACGCGTGCAGTACACCAGCGCACAGGACGAGGAAGCGCTCAAGGCGTTTGATTTGCTCGCACGCAGCGAGGGTATTTTGCCGGCCCTGGAGAGTTCGCACGCCCTGGCCGGAGCGATTCGCCTCGCTCCCGAGCGTCGTCGTGAGGAGGTGATTGTTGTTTGCCTTTCGGGCCGCGGCGACAAAGACACGGCCGAAATCGCCCGGTTGCGAGGAGTGGAGATTTAAGCAAGTGAGCGGTCGTCCGTGATCAGTTTTCAGTAATAGGTTTTCGACCGCATTCTGCATTCATCATCCTGCAATCTGCATTGATCTTTCATCCTTCCGCCATCATTCTTTTTCTAGCCCCCAGCCCTTAATTCCTAAGCTCTAGCATGTCTGCCATCGACCAGTTGTTTCAAGAACTCCGCGCGGCGAAGCGCAAGGCCTTCATGCCGTTTGTCACCGCCGGCGATCCAGACTTGCAGTTCACGGCGGAGGTCCTGCAACGACTCGCACGGCAGGGCTGCAACTTGTTTGAGGTGGGCATTCCTTACAGCGATCCGGTGGCCGACGGCCCGGTGATCCAGGCCTCCTACACCCGGGCACTCGATCGGCATGTCAAGCTGGCCGACATTTTTGCAACCTTGAAGCAGGTCACGCCTCAGTTGGCCGCGCCGGTCGTCAGCATGTTGAGCTACGCGATCGTCTTCCGCCACGGAGTCGAGCGGTACGTCGCCGACGCCCAAGCGGCAGGCGTTTCCGGCGCGATCGTGCCCGATTTGCCGGTCGAGGAAGCCGATGTCTTGGCCGAGGCCTGTCGGCGGGCGGACTTCTCCCTGATCCAGTTGATCACTCCCACCACGCCCCGTGATCGTGCTCTAAAGATCGCGGAACGAACTACGGGATTCATTTATTACGTCTCGGTCACTGGCATCACCGGGGAACGGTCGACGCTATCGCCGAAGGTGGTCGAGAACGTGGCTTGGCTGCGGGAGCAGACACCGCTGCCGATCTGCATCGGCTTCGGCATCAGCCGTCCCGAGCACGTGCGGATGCTGGCCCCGGTGGCCGATGGCCTGATCGTTGGCTCGGCCTTTGTGCGTCACTTGGCCGAGGCGGCCACCAAGCCTCGCGAACAGGTCCTTTCGGAGATCGCGGCCTACGCCGACGAACTACTGGCGGCTCTGAATGCTAGCTGAGAGCTGCCTTTTCGTCGCAAAAGTGTTGGTTTTGACGGTCGTCTGATCGTCTGGGGATTAGCTTTGCCGCCGCCGAGGCGAGTCTTTCTACCCAATGTCGCTTAATTGACTTTACTGGCATCGCTCGCTAAGCTAGGTAACTACAGGGGTTTGTGTCGATTTCGCTAGCGATTGCACGGAACAGCCGCTGACCCTCCTTGGCCCAGCGACCGCTTGGGCTGTTTGCTTGGATGCCACCCGGAGCCCCTCATGGCCGCCAAACGCAAGTGTGACTACACCGAGATTCTGATCAGCAAGGGGATCATCGGCCCGGACCAGTTGGCCGAAGCGCGGCAAATGGTGGCCCAATCGGGCGTTGGCCTGCCCGACGCCCTCACGCGGCTCGGCTACGCCACTGGCGAAGAGGTGATGCGGGCGATGGCCGAACAGCACGGCCTCGACTACGTCAACCTCAGCGAAGTATCCATTCCGCCGTCGGTCGTCGAACTAGTGCCGGAGTCCGTGGCTCGCGAAAACATCACGATTCCCCTGGCGGAGTCAGACGGGAAACTGACGGTCATCGTCAGCGACCCGATGGACTACGACACCTTCGATAAGCTGCGGTTCATCCTCAATCGGCAGATTGAAATCGCCTTAGCCCCCCGCGAGGCGATTCTTGAAGCGATCAACCGCCATTACGGCCAGACGGTCGGCGAAAGCGCCGACTCGATGCTCCAAGAGTTCACCGACACGGCCATCGACTTCACCGAGACGATGCAGGAGAGCGAGGGGGGCGAGGAGGAGGTCGACGAGAGCAGCGCGCCGGTGGTGCGGCTGGTGCAGTTGATCATCAGCGAGGCGGTGCAACTCCGCGCTTCGGACATCCACATCGAGCCGTTCGAGGACCGGATCCGCGTCCGTTATCGGATTGACGGTGTGCTGGTCGAGCGCGATAGCCCCCCCAAGCGGTTGCTCGGCGCGATTCTGTCGCGTCTGAAGATTCTGTCAAAAATAGACATCGCCGAGCGGCGGCGGACCCAGGACGGCCGCATCAAGGTCACCGTGGGCGAGAAGTCGCTCGACCTTCGGGTGAGCGTGATCCCGACCAGCCATGGTCAATCGGTGGTGATGCGTATTTTGGATAAGGACAGTATCAAGGTAGGCTTGCGTCAGCTCGGGTTCGCCGAGGACGACTACGCCCGCATCCGCAGCCTGATCTATCGCCCCAACGGGATTATCCTGGTGACCGGGCCAACCGGTTCCGGCAAGACGACCTCGCTCTATGCGGCGCTGAACGAATTGAACACGCCGGACCGGAAGATCATCACGGCCGAAGACCCGGTGGAGTATTACCTGCAGGGGGTGAATCAGGTCGAGATTCGCCACGACATCGGCTTAGACTTCGCGCGGGTGATCCGGGCGATGCTACGCCAGGCGCCGAACGTGATTCTGGTCGGGGAGATGCGGGACCTGGAGACCGCGCAGATGGGGATCCAGGCATCTTTGACTGGACACCTTGTTTTCAGTACACTACATACGAACGATGCGCCCAGTGCCATTACACGTCTGATCGACATGGGGGTGGCCCCCTACCTAGTCTCCAGCAGCGTCATCGCCATCATGGCCCAGCGGTTGGTACGCGTCGTCTGCCAGAAATGCCGCCATCCATACACCCCTAGCGAGGCGGCCTTGCAAGCCGCCGGGGTTACCCCGGAGATGGCCGCCAATGCCAATTTCGTCCGCGGCTCTGGCTGTGGAAACTGCCAGGGCAAGGGCTATCGCGGCCGCATGGGCATCTATGAGTTGATGTCGATGTCGACCAAGATCCGCGAGCTGGCTTTCAACGGAGCCCCCACCGACGACATCCGCCGGGCGGCCATCGGCGAAGGCCTGCGGACCCTGTACTGGGACGGAATCAATAAGGTCCTCAAAGGGATCACCACCTTGGAAGAAGTCCTTCGCGTCGCGAAACGTTCTGAATCTGAATAAATAGTTGGCGGCCAGTCACTGGCCAGCAATAATCCTAGCGAAGCCGGAGCCCCGCGGAACAGAGCGGAAGAGGCCCCTCTCCAATTCCCCGGCCCCGGCCCGCGCCGAATCTTGCGGGGAAGTTGCATCCCATGGCAACCATTCTGATCGACAAACTGTTGCAGACCGTCGTTAACCGCGAGGCCAGCGACTTGCACATCTCCGTCGGCCAGCCGCCGGTAGTTCGCCTCCACGGCCGGATGGTGAAGCTGGAGACCAAGGTCCTCGACGCCGAGGACACCGTGGCTCTGATGAAGAGCATCACGCCCGAGCGGTGCCAGCAGGAATTGCAGGAGGTCGGCGGCAGCGACTTTGGCTTTGCCTTCGGCGAAATGGGCCGCTTCCGCGTCTCGATCTTCAAGCAGAAGGGCTATGTCGGGATGGTGCTGCGGTTGATTCCCGCACGCCTCCGCGATTTCAAAGAACTCGGCACCCCCCCCGTGCTGGCCGAGCTTTGTACCCGTCCTCGCGGTCTGGTCCTGGTCACCGGACCAACCGGTTCCGGCAAGACCACCACCTTGGCGGCGGTGATCGACTACATCAACCAGAACTTCGATCACCACATCATCACCATCGAAGACCCGATCGAGTTCTACCATCCCCACAAAAAATCGACCGTCAACCAGCGCGAGATTGGCGTCGACGTGCCGACGTTCGCCGAGGCCATTCGCCGCGCGTTGCGTCAGGACCCCGACGTGATCCTGGTCGGCGAAATGCGCGACTTGGAGACGATCGAGGCGGCGATCACCGCGGCCGAAACCGGCCACATCGTGTTCGGCACCCTCCACACCACCGGAGCCCAAGGCACCGTCAACCGTATCATCGACGTCTTTCCGACCAACCAGCAGGACCAGATCCGAACCCAGCTGTCGACGTCGATCATCGGCATCCTCTCGCAGACCCTGCTGCCGCGAATCGGCGGCGGCCGTGTGGCCGCGTACGAGATGTTGGTGGTCGATTCGGGCATCGCCAACCTGATCCGCGAGAACAAGACCTTCCGCATCACTTCGGCGATCCAAACCGGGGCCAAGAAGGGCATGCAACTGCTGGACGACCATATGTTCAAGATCTGGAAGCAGGGGCTGGCCGAAAAACGCGACGTGCTGGCCAAAGCCAATGCTCCCGATGAAATGGCCGCCCGCATCGCCCAGGCCGAACGGGGCATGTTTGAAGACGAAAGCGAAGCGCTCGAACGAGGCAACAAGGAGTAATCATGGCCATCCGACGCATCGGTCAGATCCTGGTAGACCTCGGCTTCCTCCGCGAAGAACAGCTCGAAATGCTCCTCGAGGAGCAGCAGCAGCGCCCCGGCGAAATGCTCGGCCAGATCGCCATCAGCATGGGCCTGATCACCGACGATCAGCTCGCCCAGGCCTTGGCCGAACAAATGGGCATGCAGGTGGTCAGCCTCACCGACGTGGTCATCCCGACCGACGTCCTGACGCACATCACCGAGCCGATGGCCCAGCTCTATCGGATCATCCCGCTGACGTTCGAGGACAACACGCTGACGATCGCCATGTGCGATCCGCAGAAGCTGTCGATCATCGACGAATTGCGGAGCTTCCTGGGCTTCAACATCAAGCCCACGGTCTGCACCGAAAAAGAGATGACCAAGGCCCTCGAACGCTACTATGCCGCCGGCGGCGAGAGCGTCGAGACCTTGATCGCCGACATGGAGCAGGACGCCGAGTTGGCGGCCGCCGTCCAGGCGATGGAGAAAACCAGCACCCTCGACCTGACCAGCGTCGAGGCCTTGGCCGACAGCGCGCCGGTCCGCAAGCTGTTGAACATGGTGCTGTTGTTGGCGATCCGCGAGCATGCCAGCGACTTGCACTTTGAGCCCTTCGAAAACGAGTTCAAGATTCGCATCCGTTCCGACGGCGTGCTCTACGAGATGGTGCCGCCGCCGCGTCACTTGGCCTTTGCGATCACGACCCGCATCAAGGTGATGGCCGACATGAACATCGCCGAACGCCGCTTGCCGCAGGACGGCCGCATCCGCTTGACGGTCGGCGGCCACCCGGTCGACTTGCGCGTCAGTGTGTTACCCACGATGTTTGGCGAGAGCGTGGTGATGCGTATTCTTGACCGCTCGGTGGTGATGCTCGATCTGAATGCGATCGGCCTGCCGGAGAAGATCCTGGCGTCCTTCCGCGAGGTGATCCGCAAGCCCAACGGAATCGTGCTGGTGACGGGGCCGACCGGTTCCGGCAAGACCACCACCCTCTACGGCGCGCTCAACGAACTGAACGTCATCGAGGACAAGATCATCACCACCGAGGACCCGGTCGAGTACGATATCGATGGCATCGTCCAGATGCCCGTCGACGCCTCGATCGGCAACACCTTCGGCCAGTGCTTGCGATCGATTCTGCGTCAGGACCCCGACAAGATCCTCGTCGGCGAGATCCGCGACCTGGAGACGGCCGAAATCGCCGTGCAGGCCTCGCTGACCGGCCACATGGTCTTCAGCACCCTGCACACCAACGACGCGCCGAGCACGGTGACTCGTCTTCGCGACATGGGCGTGGCGCCGTTCCTGCTCACCGCCACGCTGGAAGCCGTCTTGGCGCAGCGACTCGTGCGGCGAATCTGCAAGGAGTGCCGCGAGCAAACGTCGCCCAGCACCGAGTTGCTCGGCCAACTCGATCTGACCCCGGAAGACGTGATCGACAAGAAGTTCTATCGCGGCCGCGGCTGTGCGACCTGCAACAACACGGGCTACAAGGGACGCACCGGCCTGTTCGAATACTTGCCGATGAACGACCAGCTTCGCAGCGTGATCAATAGCGGCGCCTCGACCCAACAAATTCGCGACCTGGCCCTGCAGTGCGGCATGGAGCCGCTGCGGAAGTCCGGATTGGACAAGGTTTATGCCGGCGTGACGACCCTGGAAGAGATCGTCCGCGAGACGGTGGCAGAAGGATAAGGATAGCGAGTGCAGGAGGCGAAATGCAGCCTGCAGATTCCAGAGTGAACCCGGAACGTGAGACTTTACAGTTGCCCGTTTAGCCGCCGAAGGCACGTCGGCGCTACGGCATCGCCGCCCCCGGCGGCCCGAAGTACGGAGGCCACACCATGCCAACCTATCAATTCGAGGCGATGGATGCCCAGGGTCAGGAGATCAAGGACGTCATCGAAGCTGCCAGCCAGGACGAGGCGCAAGCCACGATCCGGCAGATGGGCTACTTCGTCACCAAGATCGCCGTCAAAAAGGCCCGCAAAGCCGCCGCCCAGAAAAAAGGAGGCGGCAAAGGCAAGACCTTCGCCCTAGGCGGCGTCAAATCCAAAGTCCTCACGGCCTTCACCCGCCAACTCTCGATCCTCCAGGACGCCGGCCTGCCGATCCTTCGCAGTCTGCGGATTCTCGAGCAGCAGGCCCCCAGCCCGGCCCTGAAAAACGCCCTGATCGATGTCTGCGACGAAATCGAAGGCGGTGCCACCCTGTCCGAGGCCATGGCCAAGTCGCCCAAAGCCTTCAACCGCCTCTACGTCAACATGATCAAGGCCGGCGAGGCCGGCGGCGCGCTGGAAGTGATTCTCAAGCGTCTGGCCGAGTTCCAGGAACGGTCCGAAACGCTCAAACGCAAGGTCAAAGGCGCGATGGTCTACCCGTTGACCGTCGTCGGCTTCGCCTGCGGTATCTTGGTGTTCATCTTGTTGAAGATCGTGCCTTCCTTCGAGAAGATCTTCAAAGATTTCGGCACCAAGCTCCCCGACATCACCGTTGCCTTGATCGCAATGTCCGATTTCGTCTGCAACTTCTGGTACCTGCTGCCGGGCATCCCCTTGGGGATCTGGTTGGCGCTAAAACTGATCCGCAAGTTCGAGGCCGGCCGCACGGGCTGGGACATGTTCACCATCAAAATGCCGATCTTCGGCCCCCTCATCGAGAAGAACATCGTCGCCCGCACCACCCGAACCCTCGGCACCCTGGTCTCCTCCGGCGTGCCGATCCTCGAGGCGCTGCACATCACCAAGGAGACCTCGGGCAACGCCGTCTTTGAACGGCTGTTCCAAAAAATCTACGAGTCGATTCGCGAGGGCGAGTCGATCGCCAAACCGATGAAAGAGGCCAGCAAGCTCCAATTCCACCCGATGGCCCTGTTCTTCTGGGCCTGCTATCCCCCGGCAATCGGCGCTCTGCTGTATTTGACGAAAATGAACCAGCGCGTGCTCGACGACATGGTGATCAACATGGTCGACGTTGGCGAGGAGACAGGCGAACTCGATACGATGCTCTACAAGGTGGCCGACACCTTCGACGAAGAAGTGGCCGTGTTGACCGACAGCTTGATGAGCTTGATGGAACCGTTGCTGATCATCCTCCTCGGCGGCATGGTCGGCTTCATCGTCATCGCCTTGTTCATGCCGTTGATCAGCCTGATTACCAAGCTGAGCGGCTAGCGGTTAGTGGTGAGAGCGTTTAGCGGCCGACGGCACGTCGGCCCCGAAGACGTGACGAGTGGTGCGAGATGTGTGGCCCGCAATAGCCGGAGGCTAACAGCCTCCGGGGTCGTGTGCGTTTAGCGGCCGACGGCACGTCGGTCGGGAGCGGCGCAAAATGCAACCTACAGAACACAAATCGAAAAATGCGAAATGCCAATCGCAGATTGCAGAATGGCAGGGAGCTTCCATTCAGCATTCATCATTTTGCATTCAGCACTTCTTGCGGCGAAGCCGCGCCGCCTTCACCCTGGTCGAACTGCTGGTCACCATCACGATCATCGGCATCCTCGCCGGGATGATGTTTGGCGGGCTGCAACTGGCCCGCGAGTCCGCCCGCGAACAGGCCACCAAGGCCACCATCGCCAAGCTGCACACGATCATCATGAAGCGGTACGAGTCGTATATGACGCGACGGGTGCCGCTGGATCTGTCAAAGAAGGCGGATGGAACCCCGCTGACCCTCGCAGAGCAGGCTCAAGACCGGCTGTATGCGATTCGCGACCTGATGCGAATGGAGATGCCGGATCGGTCGAGTGATATCAACGATGTCCCGATTACCCTCCCAAAATCTGGAAAAAACATCGCGAGACCGGCTTTGTCGCAACTTTACTACGCGAAACTCAATGCGCCGGGGTGTACCGTTGAAAACGATAACGGCATTAAGAATGGTGCTGCCGAACTGTTGTATCTGATCGTGAGCATGGGGTCTCCTGAGGCGATGGAGCAGTTTAATCAGTCAGAGATTGGTGACACCAATGGAAATGGCTGGCCGGAATTCCTCGACGGTTGGGGAAGGCCCATTTGGTTCCTGCGCTGGGCACCAGCTTACTCTACCGACGCAACGCACAGATATTCGGATATCCAGTTCGCTGACCCCGACAAGCACCACGATCCATTTGACCCAAGACGAGTCGATTCCGCTGCTTTTCAGATGTTTCCTCTTATATATTCGAGCGGTACTGACAAAGAGCCTGGGCTAGAGACAAAAGCGTTTCTTAGTTTTACTGCCATGCATGGGGACATCTTTGGTAACAATGAGTTCACCACGATCGGCACGCCCAAGGATGGCCACGGAATTGGCTTGATTACCAATCACCACATCGAGCAGCGGTAACATGAGAGTGACGCATGCAGAATGCCGAACGCAGCATGCAGCATCGGTCTGCGGCCACGCTTGCCGAATTCATCATTCATCATTCATCATTCATCATTCCCGCGCCGCCTTTACTCTGATCGAAATGCTGGTCACCGTCACGATCATGCTGATCCTGGTGACGGCCACCGTCACCATGTTCCGCCCGGCCAACGAAGAGCGGCGAATTCGCGAGGCGGCCCGGGCAATCAACGTCTATCTCGGCTCAGCCCGCAACCGGGCCATGGAAACCGGCCGACCATGTGGCGTCACCTTTCGCAATTTCGGCACTCCCGGTTTTGCCATGAACGCCGACCAGTGTGAAGTGCCGCCCTGCTATGCAGGGTATAGTGAAACTTCGACTGCGACAGTCACAAAAGTCAATTCGACAACGCTGTCGGCCGTTATAAACGAAATCATCGGTGACGATAAGTTGGCTGCTACTGGCGACCTTGTGCAACTCAATCTGCAGGGCTTCTATTACAAGATTACAGGCAAGACTGTGGATAGTGGCGTCGGCACAACGACGCTCACCTTGACTCTCGATACGAGCCTTTCCGGCGGTGTTACGACAATTATCTCACCATGGACGACGACTGGCCAGTCGGTTCCCTTCCGCATCTATCGCGCTCCGGTAAAGGGCTATGCCCAGCCGCTGCAATTGCCAGCCGCCTCGGTGATAGATCTCCAATCTTCCAGCTACGAGACGACCATGGTGAACAATAACGATTTCACCGTCCTGTTCTCGCCAAACGGATCGGTTGATTGCGTGTACGTCAGCGCGACGCGATATCCCGTCACCGAGCCGATCTACCTCCTCGTCGGCAAACGCGAGCGGGTCGGCAACCCGGTGACGCCGAATAACCCTAATGAGAGTACTCTGACCAACTGGCAGGACTTGAACAACATCTGGATTGTGATTAACCCACAAACGGGCGTTGTAACCTCCGATGTTATTGCCCCGATGATTACAGATACATCCGATCCGAATTACGTAGACCCGGCCGATTCCGATTACGAGTCCAAAGCGATACGGAATTCACGACGCTTGGCTCGAGAATCCCAAGGCATCGGAGGCAGATAACTATGCAAGTGGTCGGTGCAGCAAATGCAGAA
>CALGFD010000009.1 GCA_937881075.1 uncultured Planctomycetales bacterium | reverse complement strand
CCGCCCGCAACCTCCAGACCCTCGGCCGCGAATACAACCGCAACCGGTTCTAATGTTTGCTAGAAATCTCACTGGCCCCCTAACCTGGGTTGGATGATCATAGCCGCAACCGCGTTGCCAAAAAACTCACCCAGGCATAGAATTTGGTTGTTGAGTGTTAGGGCGCGCCAAATAAAGGATGTTTGCCATGCACTTCGCTGTTGGAATCGGAACACTGCTGTTGGGAGGATGGTTGATCAATGCGCCCCCCGGGGCGCAGCAGCTGGAAGAGCAGCCCGAGGAGACGGTGACCGAGAGTGCGCCGAACGCTCCCGGTCCAGTGATTCCCCCTTCGAGGATGCCGCAGGGTACCGGCATGAGTTCCGGCGTGTCCGCGCCGCCAGCCGGGGCTGCCACCCGACGCGGCGAACCGGCCGCAGACGAACAATCGCGCCGCCGGATGCAGATGGGCGCTTCCCAGCCAGGACAGTTTCAGCCGGGCCAGGCGACACAGCAACCCGCGAAGACGGGAATGATGACGCCGTTGAATCCCACGGAGACGCCCGACGATTCGCAGGCGACTTCAAACCTACCAACGGCGCCGACGATGTCCGGAGCACCGGGCATGGGAATGCCGCAGGCCCCGACTTCCCGCCGCTCGACGCAACCGCCGCTCAGTGCGGGAGCGGGCACCTTCCCTGGCGCCCAGCAGCAGCTCGATCGAGGAGCAATGATGGCTCCTCGTGAAAAAGCCTTCGCGCAAGCAAGGCCTTTCTCTTCCGGTGTCAGTCCCTGGCAGAACTTGTTCCGCAATGACAACGCCGGTGGCACGATCGATAACTACACGACGTTAGTGCGACCGAGTTTTGAGCAGCAGAATCGCAACCAGCAATTTAGCAACGATATCTACGGGCTGGAACGCAGCGCTCGCATTCAAAACTCGCAGTTGCAGCAACTCAGCCGGGGGCAGCCACGCAGCCTTCAGGGGATCGCGACGCCCCAGTACTACATGCGGAGCGGAAACGGCAACCTGCCGCAGTATTACATGAACTATGGCAATTACTACCAGAGTGGGCAGAACGCTCAAGGCTACGGACCTTAGCGGTCCGCACCGAAACGGCTCAGTGCGGCGGCTGCAGAAGTTGGCGCAGCGTTTCCGCTAACGCTGGTTGCTTAAACGGGTAGCCATTTTGAAGCAAGACGCTTGGCTGTACGCGAAGACTGGCCAATAGCAATTCGTCGGCAACCTCTCCGAAGGCGAGTCGCGCGGCCCAGCCGGGGACTCGCATCAGAGATGGCCGGTGCAGCTGCCCGGCAAGAATTCTCGCAAATTCATAGTTCCGTACTGGATCGGGGGCGACGGCGTTCACAATGCCGGTCAGCTCCTCTTCGAGCAACGCATAGCGAATTACTCCCACGGCATCCTCGATCGACAGCCAACTCCAGTACTGCCGGCCGTCGCCGATGGGGCCTCCCAAGCCAAGACGGAACGGCCAACTCATCGCCGCGAGCGCCCCTCCGCTGCGGCTCAAAATCATTCCAAAACGCAGCGACACCGCCCGTACGCCAAACGATTCAGCTTGCTGAGCGGCCTCTTCCCACTCGTCGACCACATTGGCCAAAAAACCAATGCCACGCGGCGACTGTTCGTCGAGCAGTTCATCGCCTCGATTGCCGTAGAAGCCGGTCGCCGAGGCACAGACTAATACTCGTGGCCGCGTTTCGGAATGGGCCATCTTGTTGACCAGCAGCCGCGTCCCTTCCACGCGACTGTTGCGAATCTTCGCCTTCTTTTCCGGCGTCCATCGCCCCGGGACAAGCGGCTCGCCAGCCAAATGAACGACCGCATCCAGGTTCGATGGCAATGGCTGGTTGGTGGAGTTGGGTCTTGGCAGGCGAACCGCCTGGTGACCTTCGGCATTGAGCGTCGAAAGCACGGCCGAGCCGATCAGACCGGACGCCCCGGTGATTCCAATTCTCAGCCCCACGTCGAACCTCGTGTGGCGATGGTTATTGCGGCAAGATCACGTCCGACAACATGTACTTGCGCAGTGACTTCACGACCGTATTGAATTGTTGGCGGTCCACCGGTTTGGTCAAATAACTTTCGACGTGCAAGTTTTCCGCTTCCAGAATTTGCTGATGCGTCCGCGAACTCGTCAGCACCACCACCGGAACGCGAGCCAGCCGTTCGTCGCTCTTCACTTCCGCCAGCACTTCGCGCCCGGATTTCTTCGGCAGATTCAGGTCCAGCAAAATCAAATCCGGCTCGGGGGCCCGCCGATACTTGTCCTGCCGATGCAGAAACTCCATCGCCTCTTCCCCGTCACGCAACAGGCTGATCCGGCAAGGAACGCCGCTTTGCCGCAGGCTATCAATGGTCATGCCTGCGTCTTCCAGATCGTCCTCAATCAGGACAATCTCCATGGGACGGCCGACGGTTTCTCGACTCATGGTTTGCGCTCCTGTCCTATCGCCGGCAGATGGTCCAAACCACCCTGCCGCCGCTCTCCCTGAATGTAAACCGTCCCTCCCTGATCGACCCATGCCGGCGCCGTGTTCGACAGCAGCCTGCCACGCACATGAGCCTCACTATAGGGTAGCGTAAGCAGTTGGGCCCGTCCATTGTCACCCAGACCCGTGCTGGGATCGAGATCCACCGACGATGCTCCGCCCACGACCACGCCCGCCCGTCCATTCCCCCGGCATACAACGCCGACCACGGACACCTGCCTGGCCGAATTGGCCAATTGGATGCCGTCAATCTGGTAGCCTTGCACGATGAGATTCGACAGCCGGACGTTTTCCACTTGGAACAAGGTGATGCCGGTCTTCCGACTTGCACAACTCAATCGGTAGTCCGAGGGCTGCTTATCATGATCAACGCAGAAATAGATGTACCCGTCCACCGAACACCATTGCCTCGGCTTCAACGGTGGTGGCTCGTGCTGCGATGGTGCGACGGCCACTTGTAGCGCCGGCAGTCCATCGAGAAACAACTGTTGATGACTCATCGCCTGGGGGCGAAACCGGAAGATGCTGTCTTTGTACGGTTTCCAGGCATGCGACCGGATCGGCGCCGAACCGTCGAGGATTGCCCCGTTGCCAATGATCGTAAAAGGCTGTTGCCGGGAGCCGCTGTGGCGATGCCCCACCAGCGAAAGGCTCTCGAAGAACGGGACATCTGTCTTGGCCACAATTATTGCGTCCCCCGGCTGAGCCAGCCGGAGTGCCTGGCCTAGGCTGTAGACCGGACCGGTCATGTCGGGAGTGCGCCGGGGTTGTTCCCCGGTGAACTGGTCGTCCCCGACGGTATTGTCCACAAAGATGTCCCGCCCGGCGGCGGTGGATGCCAGCGCCAGCAACAGGCTTACCAAGAGGAGAAGGATGGCCCGCATGGGTGGCTCCAAGTAGCTTTTCAAGTCCATCCGTTAATTGTAGCATACACACATGCTTGCCCAAGTCCATGGCGGTACCATCGATTTATGTCAGGGAGATATCGCCGCCCAGCAGGTCGACGCAATCGTCAACGCTGCCAACTCCCGGCTGGCGGGCGGCGGCGGCGTTGACGGGGCCATCCATCGTCGTGGCGGCCCGACGATCCTGCAAGAGACGGCCAGCCGCTACCCCGAAGGCTGTCCCACTGGCAGCGCGGTCATCTCCTCGGCCGGAAACCTCAGCGCCAAGTTCGTGATCCATGCCGTCGGGCCGATCTGGAGTGGTGGCCAGCGCGGGGAAGCCGATCTGCTGGCCGGGGCTTACCGCCGTAGCCTGGAACTGGCCGTCGAACACCATTGTGAGTCCATCGCCTTGCCGGCGCTGAGCACGGGCGCCTACCGATTCCCCCTGGAAAGTGCGGCGCAAATTGCCCTTCGCACCGCGCTCGATTTTCTTCGCGAGCACGGCCAGCCGAAACGAATTCGCTTCGTACTGTTCGATCGACCTGCCTACCAAGCCTTTGTCGCCGCCCTCGAATCGCTCGAACCCGACACGACCGAGTGAGGTTTTATTCGCTTTCCTGTTCGGCTTCTTCCAGGGCCTTATCGGTGCTGGCTGGATCGACGCGCCGGCAACTCTCCGTCAACTTGGCGGCCACCTCACACAAGTCGCCACGCCATTCCTCTTCCGTGCAATCGGGCGGGCAAAGCTGGATGAACTCATTCACCAGGAGAATCAGCCGCAACACGTGCCGGAAGATCACCCCTTCCTGCTTCTGCAGGCTCCTGCTGGTCACATACTTGTTGAAGTCGCCGCCGAACTGCAGCAACTCGCCGGCTGCCCACACCGAAGCAGTCCGTAAGTCGTGTACGCCCACAAAGTCATAGTCGAATAGCCGTCGCAACTTGTCGGAAAGCGTTAGTATCCACTTCCGTTCGCCGTCGTCGAACCGGCGCCGGTCGCGATCGTCCTCGTCCTCCCGGGCTGACGGCGACAATTCCTCGGGCGTGGCAAGCCCCAGTTGCAACAGGTGCGGGTCCAGCCGAATCGTCGCCAACGGCCCCGGCGGCAACTCGTCTTGGCGGGGCACGCGTACGAAGTGCCCGACCGAACGCGGCAATTCCAATACACTTTCCATCGCCTGAATGCGCTCATTGCGGTCGGCGATGCCAAGCTGATTGACTAGAAACACGGCATACAATGGATTGATGCCGCGGAACAGCAGCAGCTTGGAAAGGCTCTCGGTTTTGTGGGCAAAAACCGGCTTGTACGAAGCGGGTTCGACGACTTTGGGCTTCTCGGCGAATCCAAACGTGAACTCCAGTCGGTTCGCCGCCGCTGCCTTTTCCGCCGCGGCGGCCGCTTGGATCTCCGCTAGCTCTTCAGTCGTCGGCGGATGAGGCTCCAAGGTCACGTAGCCAGCTCGCCAGAGGGTGATCAGCATCCGGTCCAGCTCTTTTTGGCCCGCCTCCAATCGGCCAGGATCCATCAACCGCTTGCTCACCAAGCGGCGGATCAAATCGACCTCAGGCGATGCGTCGAGCATGTAGGCCAGCAGTCGCCACGGCAGGCTGCCGCGGCTGTGCAAATTCACCGGCGGTGCGGCACAAAGCTTGTTGAATTGCGCCTCGTTCCAATACTGCTCATTGGCCCGCCGCGTCGGCATCTTCTTCTTCAACGCTTTCTTAGCCTTCAACAATCCCGGGTCTTTGGTGTCTTCGGGAATCTGATCATACTTCTCCCGCCAGCGAGCAATTTTCACGTCGTCTTCATGGGCCAAGACGAAAACGTGACCTTCCTTGTCAAACTGCGGCCGCCCCGCCCGACCGAAAATCTGATGGGCCGAGCTCGGATCGACCAGTTTCTTCTTCTCCGGCGGGCCTTTCATTATGCTCGGCAGCACGACCGATCGGGCCGGCAAATTGATCCCGGCCGAAAGCGTCTCGGTGCAGGTCGCCACTGACAACAATTTGTGCTGAAACAACTCTTCCACGACCCGACGATACTTCGGCAACACGCCGGCATGATGCACGCCCACGCCCCGCAGCAGAAGCTGCTTCAACTTCGGCCCGGCCCCTTCCGACCAGTCGTACTTTTCGAGCTCCGCGGCGAGCCGCTTCTGCTGACCGTCGCCGAGAACCCGCTTGCCCTTAAGCTGTTCGGCCACCGTCCAACATTCTTCCCGATTGAAGCAGAAAACCAACGCCGGCGTCGTGCGGGCCGTCTCCTCCCCTTGGGCCATCGCCTCGAGATGCTCGGTCAGAAGCATGTCGCCGACCCAGTGGTACTTCAGCGGCACCTTTCGCTCATCGCCTTTGACCAGTTCGAGGGTTCGCTTGTGGCTCGTCCGCAACCAGTGCAGGAATTCGATGGTGTTGCCGATGGTGGCCGACAGCAAAAGGGTGCGGACGTGCGGCGGCAGCAAGCCCAGCGACAATTCCCAGACGATCCCGCGTTCCGGGTCGTTGAAGCTGTGAAACTCATCCATCACGACCGCGCTAACGTCGCTGAAATCAAAGGCTTCAGTATGCAGGAGGCGATTCGTAAGTATTTCGGCGACTACGACCAACACCCGGGCATCGGGGTTCTCGCGTCGGTTGCCCGTCACCAACCCTACGTCGGTCGGCTGGAAGCCCCAGCGAACGGCAGCCGCCTGCATCTCGCGAAACTTCTGCTCACATAGTGCGATCAGCGGCGTGGTGTAGTAGGCAATGGACTCGGTATGCAAGGCCTCGAACAGAGCGGCTTCGGCAATCAGGGTCTTGCCCGTGCCCGTCGGCGCGCACACCAAGACTCCCTGCTCGGCCGCGAACCACGCCAGCAGGGCCTCCTCCTGCACGGGATACGGCTCGTAGGGGAGTTGATCGAGATAGCGGCTAGCCAGTTCGTCGCGTGTGGGAATCATGACGCCTGCTCATATCTTTCGCCCGGTGGATGGCAAATAAGTGTATCAGGAATCTCTTTGCCCCGCAGCCGTTTGCGGAGGCCAACATCCACGTTTTTGGCAGATTCGGCCGGTTTATTTCCCCTCCGCGCAAATTTTGGACCAGGCAAGTGGTTATTATGGGGACACTGATCGTTGCCGTGCTCCGTCTAGACTGCTATCACCAACGAAATCTTATGGATGCGAACAGGAACACCGACGAGTTCGTGCGGTTGTTTTCGCTGTACACCAACAGCATCTATTCGTACATCCACTTGCTGGTGCCGATCCATGCCGACGCGGAAGATGTCTTTCAGGAGACCAGCCGCACCCTTTGGCAGAAATACAGTGAGTACCAACCGGGTCCCGACGTTACCTTCCGGGCTTGGGCCCTTCGCATCGCTCAATTGGAGGTCCTCCGCTACCGTCAGCGACAAGGCCGCCGGGGCCGGCTTTTTAGCGATCAACTCCAGGCTGCGTTGGACAACGCCGCCGCCCTGACGATCGAAGCCCTCCAACCGCGGTTCGAGGTCTTGGACGACTGCTATCAGCGATTACCCGAGGATGACCGACGACTGATCGATGCCCGGTACCGCCGTGGTTCAAGCGTTGAAACCCTTGCCGGAGAACTGGACCGGTCGGTGCACTCTGTCTACCGGGCATTGCGACGGATCCATCAATCGCTCTTCGAGTGCATGAGCCGGGCCTTGCGGGATGGGGAGGAGTTGAGCCGATGAATCAACCCTTCACGCAATCTGAACTGACGGATCTGCTGTACGATCTCGCCGAAAACCGCCTGTCCGAGGTGAAAAGGGCTCGCTTGGAAGCCTTACTGCTGGCCGACCCCGATAAGCAGCAGCGGTATCTTGAGTACCTGCTGATGATAAGCACGCTTCACAGGACCGGCTCCGAACGAACCAACGACTACCCTGGCCGGTCGGCTTCGAATTATTTCCCGCCGAGCGACCAAGCCGACGAACTTGCTCCCATTCTCCTCGACATTTCGTCACAAGCGACAACGAGTCAGGTGGGACTGGGCAACCTTTTGTTCTCCTACGGCGTATCGGCGTTTTTGGTGGCCATAGCTCTCGTGGTGGCCGGGACGTGGACCTGGCATCGTCGCGATACGGTTGCGAATCGGCCAACGCCGACGACGGGTCGTTCTTCTACAGACCTTGCAACGCCTTGTGTTGGCCGAGTTAGCGGAACCGTTGCCTGTCTCTCGGCAAACCCCTCCAGCCCGCCGCGCGAGGGTCAGCGGGTTCGGTTGGGAGACGAGTATGCGTTGGTCTCAGGACTCATGGAAATCACGTACGACCGTGGCGCCAAAGTGCTCCTGCAGGGCCCCTGCACTTACCGCGTCGATTCAGCAGCGAGCGGTTATCTCGCCTCCGGAAGGATCACCGCGCGGGTGACGAAGAAGCACGCGACGAGCGCGGCATCCGAGGACGTTCAGTACCCCGATCCTGACGCTTCCCCTCCGACCGCGCTCTCGCTTTTTGCCGTCCGCACGCCGAACGCCTTGGTGACCGACCTCGGTACCGAGTTCGCCGTCGAGGTGGACACGATGGGAGCCAGTCGCGCCTTCGTGTTCTCCGGAAAGATCGACCTCCGTCCGGTTGACCGCAACCGAAACGAAGGGAAGTCGGTCATTCTCACCGAAAACCAAACGGCACGCGTACTTGCCGGTCGTTCGGCCGAGGTCACCCGGGATCAGGTGGCGGGGGTCGACAAGACATTTGTCCGGCGGTTGCCACCACGGGTAAAAATTCCCCTCTTCAATACGGGCGTCGGCCTGTCGCCCGGATCCGCCGACGATCCGCACTGGCAAATCGTTGCTCGAAGCGACCAGCCGGGGCTCAAGCCGGCTTCGGCAGTTGTCGTCAAGGTGATGCCTCAGTATCGTCGGGAAAACGATCCTGCCTCCTCGCAATGGATCTCGCCCTTGACCGAGACGCTACGCATGCCAGACGAAGTGACGGTCACGTTTCGCACGACGTTTGACCTGTTGGGGGTCGTGCCCGAAACGGCCGTGCTCCGTGGCAAGTTCCTGGTTGATGACGGCCTCCAAGAGATTCGTTTGAACGGTCGGGCCCTGCAGCAACCCAAGCACTATCGCGGGGAAAAAAAGTTCTTTGATTTTCATCCGTTTGTCATAGCAAGCGGGTTCGTAGAGGGGCGCAACGTTCTCGAGTTCGATGTGCGCAACGGCGGGTACTCGGGTTCCTCACCCAAGACGACCAGTTATCTGCTTTTACGCGTCGAATTGGAGGGGTACGCGATCGCCGACTGGGAGGCATTTTCAGGCCGCGAGACGTCACCACCATCAACAACCGTGCGGGGAGACCGTTGATGAAGCGAAGTGCGCCCGACGGATTCACCCTCGTGGAACTTCTGGTTGTCATTGCCATCATTGGTATCCTGATCGCCTTGTTATTGCCCGCCGTACAGGCAGCCCGTGAATCGGCCAGAAGGTTGCAGTGCCAGAACAATCTAAGGCAAATGGGAATCGCCGCGTCGAGCCATCTAGAGGTCCACGGGTTCTTTCCAAGTGGCGGATGGGGGCACACCTGGACCGGCGATCCGAATATGGGTTTCGGCGCCAGACAACCAGGTGGCTGGATCTACAACTTGCTTCCCTATCTCGAACGGAACTCGGCGCACGATATTGGCGTTGGGTTGCCCTGGGACCAGCGGTGCGCTGCCCTCGCCACCTTGCGCGCAATCGTGATTCCCGTGTTCATGTGCCCAAGCAGGCGCCGTGTGATGGGCTATCCCTATGGCGAGGATTCGCGGAATGCGTACGGAGCGTCGAGCATCGCGAAAACTGATTACGCCGCCAACGGCGGCACCTATCATCTCATTGGCCCCGGACCAAACGAGAACTGCATTCGGCTAAACCAGTATCCCAATTGCGATTGGCAGCCAAACAGAATTCTGGCCAATCCGGCCGCCGAGTACGCCAAGATTAACGGCATCGCCAGTGAGCGAACCGAGGTCCGCCCCCGCGACATTCCCGACGGTGTCAGCCAGACAATCTTTGCGGGCGAAAAATATATGAACACCGACCACTATTACAACGGGCAGAACTGCCCCGACAATAACAGCGCCTTTCAGGGGAACGACTGGGATGTCACGCGATGGCTCCCCGCGTTGGCCGCGGACGGCAGCATCGTCGAGAATGGGTGCACACCGAAACAGGATACGCCCGGTTACGAGGAATGCTCGGCGCGGTTTGGCAGCGTGCACGGGCAATCGTTCCACGTCGTGCTTTGCGACGGCTCCGTCCACGCCCTGAATTACTCCACCAGCTTGAGAGTATTGAGCTGTCTCGGTAGCCGGAAGGACCGTCAAACGCTGGACCCGAAAGCCTTCTAGCTCGGCGCCATGATGGCGATCTCAGCCGTGGCGATTGAACCAGGCTCGCTCCTGGAACGGGCGTCGCTCTCGCTGCTGGCCCGCCTCGGCCGCCACGCCAATCGGCAAAAGGATGCGGACCTTCCGGCCGGCCGGCACCTGAAGCAAACGCGCGATTCGTGCCGCTCGGTCGTCGGCACGAAGCACCCCATCGAGCCAGACGCTCGCGTAGCCCAGGGCAGTAATCGCCAGCAGCATGTTTTCCACCGCCGCCGCGCAGTCCTCGGCCGAAAACGACATCGCACCATACACCGGCCGCGGATCGGCCACACAAACGATCATTGCCTTGGCCGAACGACACGCCGGCTTATCGAGAATCTCGGCGATGGCCTGTAGCAATGCCGGCTCATCGACAATCACGAAGGTCACAACCTGCTGGTTACAAGCGGAAGGGGCCTGAATACCGGCCTGCACAATCCGCTCCAAGTCGCTCCGCGGTACGCGCGCATCGGTGAATTCGCCCCGGTAACTGTAGCGCCGGGCGATGGCCTCGAACAACTCCATGAACGCCTCCCGTGACTACTTCTCCGCGGGCTTGGCGTACGACAACGCCAGCAGCACATAGCCGGTCACCAGGTTTGGATCGCCTTCCATCCAACGCGGATTGGTGTTCAACCACGATCCGTCGGCCTGCTGCCGTTCGGCGACTTCCATCAGCAGGTCATGCCGCCAGTCGTGCTGCTGTCCCTTGGCGTCGACCAATTCCTTCATCCCGGCCGTCTCGAGCGCCTTGGCCAAGGTCTGGTAGTAGTAGTAGAGTCCGGCGTCGCCGATGCCAGGATTGCTTTCCATCCCGTAGTGCTGCTTGATCCAACTGACCGCCGCTTTCACCCGCGGATCGTCCGCCGTGACGCCGGCGTGGATCATGCTCTTCAGGCCCGCGTAGGTCATCGAGCCGTAGCTGCGAAGTCCACCGTTGGGCAACTTGCCGGCTTGGCTTTCTCCGCCGGCGGCCGCCGTGTAGTAGAAGCCGCCGTCCGGGTTCTTCGGCGGATGCGGCAACGTATTGTGTTCGCTCTCCAGATTCTGACAGCGGGAGACGAAGATCAACGCCTTCTTCAGCGCCTCGTCATCCGGGCCAGCCCCGGCCGCCTTCAACGCTTCGATCAGGAACTGCGTGTTCGAGAGGTCGGGCCGCTTGTGCCTGCCGTAGCCGGCGCCGCCATAGCTCGGGTTCGAAGGATCTACTCCTTGTCCTTCGGTCCACTGATTCGCCTTCAAAAACTTCTCGGCGTTCTTAATCAATACCGTGTAACGGCCATCGCGATTAGCTTCGGCGAAACACATCAGTCCCAAGGCTGTCTCATAGTTGCTATACATGCTTCCCTTGGGAGAGATCGCTCCATCCGGCCGGGCAAAACCCGCCAGGTACTTCAACGCCTTGGCCACGGCCGGGTCATCCGGGCTAAGACCTTGCCGCAGCAACCCGGTGGCGACGACGGCCGTGACTCCCGGTCCCGCCTGCGCCGAAAAGGATCCATCGGCCGCTTGGCCTTTATTCTTCAAGAACTCAATCGCGCTGGCGACCGTTCGGGCGTACACCGCCTTGTCGGATCCCGACGCCTTTTCTTCCGCCGCCTTGGCCGCCACCACCGGCAGCATCGCCGCGAGGGTTACCAACCCCAGGATTGCACGAAACGCTTCGCTCTTTCTCTTCAGCCGTATCATATCTATACCCCTTCTAGCGCTACGCTAGGACAGCCAGAATCTCGTCTTCTTTGAGGATGAGCAACTCCTCACCGTTCACCACCACTTCGGTTCCCGCATAGCGGTCAAAGACGACGCGATCGCCTTCGCTCACTTGATGCTCGACGCGGCTGCCATTCGGCAACAGATGGCCGTCGCCGACCGAGAGAACCTTGCCCTGCCGTGGTTTTGAATGAGCGCTATCGGGCAGGGCAATGCCGCCACGGGTGATTTGTTCCGAAGCCAGACGCTTCACGATGACGTTTGCCCCCAAAGGCACGACGATCATGGTCGGTTATGTCTCCCTTGGCCAACATCAAATCCCGAACCATTGTTGCACGCACTCAGGTGGCGAACAAGGTACCCACCACCCCGCGGGGACCTCTGCGACTTGGCCGCTGAAATGAGTCGGCCGCGGCGGCGGGCAACTCGCCAACGTGGCTTAGGTAGATAGGATGTCCACCTTGCCCACTCTGAAAAGACAGCGTCGTTTCACGCCACCGGCCCGCCGATTTCACCCAGGCACGCCGGATCGCCTGGCCGGCAGAATCCTTTGCGATCCCGCAATTCCCCGCTCCCCAATCAGGAATCAGGGTCGGTAATGCCCAGTCGGGCAAGCCATCGACCACGCGGGAGCTGTCGGGCCGAGTTTTCTCTGGCCGCATCGCGAGCCTTGTCATTCTTGGAATTGCTCAACGAGTCATCGCTCCCCCGTGACCGCTCCTCCAATTCCGCCCGCTGCCGTGCCAACTTTGCTCGCTCCAGGGACAACTCGACCTCCGTCTGACGAATTTTCTCTCGCCATTCATTCTGCAGGTCCGCCAGTCGCTGGCGTTCCTCGCGGATCAAGTCGTCGTGATCCAGATACTCGATCGCGTTCTGCTGGGAATGCCGTGACGTGCTGGTGGACGCCTCTTGAAGACGTTGCTTCAAATCTTCGATCTCCGCGTCCTTTTCCGCCAACGCCTGCTCGGTTGTTCGCAGCACGTCCTCGATTCTCACCCGCTCGGCCCGCTGGGTAAGATCATTCGTATCGCAATCGGCCTCGAGCGCCGCCAACACTCGGCGTTTCTCCGCTTCCCAGTCGAGCTTTCCAGGAGACGAAGTGGCCGGGCTTACGCCGAGTTGCTTCTGCAGGTCCACGTACTTGGCCTTGAGGGCTTGCAAGTCGTTCAACGCCATCTCGTAGCGACGCTGATACTCGCTCACCGGCGAGGCGACAGCAACCGGACCGGCCGCCGACTCGCCGGCTTGCTCCTCCAACCGCTGAAGCTGCGACTCGATCACCGCCTCGGCCTTTTCTAGTCGCACCTGGTAGGCGGCCACAAACTTGCGCACGCGTTCCCGTTCAGCGTGCACGGTGGCGAGAAAATGCTCCGCGCAGCCTGTCAAGCCGAGCGAGTCCGTGTGCGCTGTCTCCATAGCAACCCATCCGCTGCCGCCAAGCCGGTTGTTCCGTCACCCATCGAAAAGGGCAGACACGAAGGGCGATAACGCCCCTTATTGAACATAGGTCATAACCGCCGGGAAGGCAAAAGCCCGTTTTTGGCCAAAGCCCAAAGGCGGCCGAAAAAGTCCCGGAAATTCTCGCAGAACCATCAACGCGATCGTCCCTGCCGCGGAATTTTCAGCGACGCCATCTGCCGCAGCAGCCGCGCCTCCAACATCCGCCAATCATCCCCGAAGATGGCCACGAACTCGGCGAGCCGCTCCGCCGCGGTGTACGGCTCCAGGCGCCGGGAGGCCGTTCGCTTCAAGTACTGGATGTATTTCTGCGGTTCACTCTCGGCCAGCACGAAGCTCAGCGCCCAGGCCTCGGCATAGGCGGCCGACGGATTGCTTTCAAAAAGGTGGTCGCGGGCAATCATGTCGCGAAGAATTTCGGGACGGTGGCGCGGCGCCAGCAATTCCTGGAATACCTGCAACCGCTCGCGATTGATTCGTTCGCTAATCTGAGGACGGTTTCGCGGATCGTAGATGCCGGGCGCTTCAAAGAGCATCGCCAACCCCTCGGCGACCCAAAGTGGTGGTGGCTGATAACGGCTATGCACGCCCGAGTTGAAGGCCGTTTGATGGGTTGCCTCATGGATCAGCACGGCCGCGTTTTGCTGCCAATTCGCCGATCCGCTGCCGCCCATGTCGTAGATCGTCAGGCGGTTTGACAAGAGATCATAGTAGCCGACAACCCCGGCAGCCAGCGCCCCTTGCGTGGCCGCCTGCCGGATGAATTCGCGGCGATCCTTGCAGACGATGCCCACCATCGGAAAGGCGGGAGCCGATAATTCCAGCCCCCGCACGGAGAAGAAGTGCACGAAACTGCGGTAAAGGTCCTCAAAACGTTCTGCCCAGCGGTCGCGTTGTCCGCGGGGATGGGCAATCAGGTAGTGCGCCGTACCGCTGACCTCGTAATCTTTGCCCAACTCGCGCAGCAGACACGCGCGAAACTCCGAGGGGGAATAGGGGCGAAAGTTGGCCGACAACGGCCGATAGCTTGCGACAGCTTTCGGGTCAAAGCGAGTCAACCGGCCATCCCGGCCAAGCAGGTCCACCTCGTTGGCCGTCCAGTGGACCGGCGTGCCTTCCAGTTTGCGGCCGGGAATTTGAATTTCGAGTGTGCCGAATGCCGGCAGCCCCGCTGCCTGGAGTGGCTGTGAAGCGGTAGTCGCCCATACTAGGCAGATGGCTAAGGATAATGCGCTTTGGATCGACCGCATCAGGCTTCCCCTCTGGAACTATAGCATCCCGGCGCACGGCCGGTTCGCTCTAGGCACGGCCGCAGCTTTCTCTAAAATAGCCTGGGCGATCGGCCCTGTCGGAGAAGGCCATGAACGAGGCGGAGTTTGCGGCGTTGGTGGAAGAAGCCCTGACCGCATTGCGGCGAGCGGATTACATTCGCGCGCTGGCACTTGCGGATCAACTGGTCGCCGCCGAACCCGACCGGGCCGTAGTGCGCGCCTTGCGGGCGCAGGCCCTGCTTGGCGCCGACGCCGCGGCCGAATCGCTCGAAGAGGCACGGCAAGCGGTCGAGCTGTCACCCACCGATGCCTACGCCCAGCGCCTGCTGGCGCTTTCGGCATGGCGAGGGGGAAGGCTCGGCTTGGCTCAGGAATCCTTCCAGCGCGCCATCGCCCTTTCCCGAGATTCGGCGCCATTCCTGGCAGAATTCGCCTGGTTCATGGCCACCGAACGCGGCCCCAAGCTGGCCGAAACGGCGGCTCGGCAGGCAATCGAAGCGGATGCAGCGTCGTCGACGGCTTGGGCGGCGCTCGGTTCCGCGCAACGCCGACTGCACCGCCGTGCCGACGCCGAGGAGAGCCTTCGGCGGGCGCTACGGTTGAATCCCAACGATATCTATGCCCAATCCGCCATGGTAACCCTACTCCAGGAGCAGCGGCGCGATGCCAAAGCCGAGGCGTTGGCTGACCTGCTGAAGGAACACCAGGGCACGGAAGAGTTCGTAAAATCCGTGCAGGAAGAGGCGAAGCAACGTCGCCTTGCCCGCATTCTTGTCGAACGGAAGATCGACTTACAGAGTCTGGTGCACGAGCGAAACCATCACCGCTGGATTGGACTGCTCGGCGCCGCCGCATTTGTTGCCCTGTTCGCCTATTTCATTAGTCCGTGGTTGTCGGCGATTGTGATCGGTCTCGCCCTACTATTGCTGGTGGTGCTTCATCGATGGGTAGAATAGGGGAGAATATCCGGGGACGCCTTGCCCAAACGGCATTGATCGTGACGACGGTGGCCGCCTCGTGGTATGGCATGACCGCTTTGCATGAGTCCGGCCATCTGTGGCACGGATGGCTCAGCGGGGCTAAAGTCAAGGCGATCCATCTGCCAGTAATTGGCTTTTCTGCCCGGACAGACTTCGCGACCAATCCGCATCCCTTGTTCGTCGCCTGGGGCGGGGTAATCTGGGGTTCCCTGTTCGCTCTGGCTCTTCTGTGGCTGACGAAACTGCGGAGAATCCGTTGCTGGTACTTGGCTGCCTGGTTTGCCGGATTCTGTCTTATTGCCAATGGGGCCTACTTGATCGGCGGCACGTTTTCCACAGGCGGCGGAGACGATGGTGGCACTATCCTGCGTTACGGGGGAACACGTTGGCAGCTATTGGCATTCGGTCTCACCGCGACTTCCTTCGGCTTGTATCTTTGGAACGGCCTCGGGCCATCGTTTGGTCTGGGAGCCAGCGAGGGACGGGTGGACCGAACCGCCGTTGGAATCGTGATGGCGACCTTGTTCCTGTTGTTGATCGCAATGGTCTGTCTCTCGAGGGGAATTTGGGGATGAGCAATCTGACAGAGACTAAGAAAGCAACGGAAAGACCGCGAAGACGCCGCTGGACCGTCTTGGCCGGGATTGCGGTTATGCTGGCCATGATTGCTGGCGGATACGTGTATTTCAAGCTGTACCTGCCCATGGGAAGCGGGCCAGCGGGTCCGGAAGTGCCGGTTGAGGTTTTCGCCAAACCATGGACGCAACGAGACGTGCTTCTGTTGGGGATTGGCGATAGCGTGACCGCCGGGTTTGGTGTAGCCCGCCCCTACTCTTACTTCAATCGCTTGGCCGAAAACCCGGCCGACGAGTTCACAGAGATGCGAGGGCTGTGCCTCTCAGCAGTACTGCCAAACCTGCAGAAGAAGAATCTTGCGATCTCTGGCTCAACATCGCTGATGCACTTTGAAGTCATCCGGCAATTCGAGACTCAGGATCGCAACGTTTTTGGTCTGGTGGTAATGACAAGCGGCGGCAACGATCTGATTCACGACTACGGCCGTTCACCGCCGCGGGAAGGAGCGATGTACGGCGCCACTCTCGTCCAGGCAACGCCGTGGATCGAAAACTTTGAGAGGCGACTGGACGAAATGTTGACTCTTTTGAAGGCGAAGTTCCCAGGAGGCTGCTTGATCTTTCTTGCCGACATCTACGATCCAAGTGATGGCGTCGGCGACGCAGCAAGTGCTATGCTGCCAGACTGGCCAGACGGCCTAAAGATTCACCGAGCGTACAATGAGGTCATCCGACGTTGCGGCGGAAAGCACGATCGTGTGCACGTGGTGCCGATGCACGCTGAGTTCTTAGGGCACGGCATCCATTGCACGCAACCCTGGCACGATCATTACCACTTTGAAGATCCGCATTATTGGTACGGCAGTAACCTCGAGGATCCGAACACTCGCGGATACGACGCCATCCGTCGCTTATTTCTCGTCGAAATCAGCAAGCAGGTGCACGTCCTGCGATCGCTATGAGTCTTTAATGCGGGTAAGCTCCGCCTCGGCGGCCGCCAATTGCTGTTCCAGCGATTTCAGTTCGTCCAGGTCGTCCATCTGTTTCCGAGCGCCGGCGAGTTGCTGACGCAGGGCTTGGATTCTTTGTTGCAGCACGTGAGTCTTCTTCTTAACCTTCTTATCCATTGCTAAGTCCTGCCTGCAGAAAAGTAGCTCGTCGCAATACTGGCACTATAGCGTATGGAGGGCAAACGCTGCAACTAACGAACCGGCACAGGGGAGGAGATGAGGGGGTACATACTAGGCTTGCTGGGAAGTTTCTGCCCAGCTTTCGGCCAGGGCCAGCGCTTCCTCCTTGGTCCGTACCACGTTATCCAGTTGCGCTGCCCGCAAGCGTTGCAGTAACTCGCGATACTGGGGCCCAGCGGCAATGCCGCGGGCGAGAAGGTCATTGCCGGTAACCAGAGGCGGCGGATCGAGGGTTTCCCGTGGCTGCGCAAGCAAGCGGCGACAATAGGCTGCCGCTTCGGCGTCAACAGGCGATCGGGCTTCCATCAGCGTCAACAATGGCTCGATTTCCTGGGCGACCAACAGCGGTTGCAATCGCGACCATGGCATGGATTGGACGTGCCGCAGCGCATCATGGTGGGCGACAAGCCAGACAACCAGCGATATCTCTTTATTAGAAAGCCGCCAGCGACGGCACAACTGTTCGGCCGTCGAAGGGGAAACGTGATTCATCAACAAGGCCGCCAGGGCCACCGCGAAGCAGCATTCCTTGCCCAAGTTGCCGAGCACGGCCAGCGAGTCTTGCAGGAGTTGATCATCATTCGATGAGGCGGGTAGGATCTCCGGAAAAATCTGCCGCGCCAGTCCAGTCTCGACCAACAATCGAATGCCGTTGACGCGGCCTTGGTCAGTCAGCATTCGCCGCATCTCCATCGCGATCCGCTCGGCACTGACGACGTGAATCTCGGCTGTCATTTGTTCAATTGCCACACGCGTCTGCTGGTCCAGCGAAAAGTCGAAGGTGGCGGCAAAGCGCACGGCGCGGAGCATCCGCAATTTGTCCTCGCGGAAACGATCTTGAGCAAGCCCGATGGCGCGAATTTGCCGTTTCTGCAGATCGTCCTGGCCACCGACGAAGTCGATCACCTTGTCTTCGAGCGGATCGAAGAACAGTCCGTTGATCGTGAAATCGCGCCGCGAGGCGTCTTCCTCGGCCGTGCTGAAAGTGACGCTATCGGGATGGCGGCCATCGCTGTAAGCGGCGTCGCGACGAAAGGTGGTGACTTCGACGGTGCCGGCAGATTTGGGGCCAATCACCGAGATCACGCCGAAGGCCGCGCCAATAGCCAGCGTTCGCCGCCGACCAAAGAGTTCGCGAATCTGCTCCGGCAGCGCGTCCGTTGCCACGTCATAGTCCTTGGGCGTCCGGCCGAGCAAGCGATCTCGGACGCAGCCGCCGGCCCAATAGGCGATGTAACCTGCTTGGCGCAGTCGTTCAACGACCTCCAGGGCAAACCGTCTTTGTTCCCGTGCAACGAGAGCCACCATGATGTGATTGTGACGACAAACGGTGTCCTTGGCAAGTTGGCAAACGCTGGTGGAGTGGCAGCTAGCTCTGCACGCGGGTTGAAATCATTCGGTCTCTGGCAGTGCAGCACTGACCAATTCTACGGCCCTTTGCCGAGCCCGCTCGTCCCAAATAACGGAATGCTCGACGCCGGGGTGGAGGAAACAGAGCGTCAATTCGGTGGGCGGCGTGGCAAGGATTCTTTCGGCCGCCAAGCCGTAGACGAGCATCTGCATTTCATAGTGGGAAGCCTCTCCTGCCACCTTCTTCGCTGGAACACGATTGGTCTTGTAGTCTAGCAAGTGCCAGTCGCCGGCAGCGTCCCGATAGAGGCAGTCGATAAAGCCCTCAAGGTAGACTCCCGTTTCGCTGCGTATGCCCGGTGGCCAAGCGAGCAAGAACTCCAACTCCCGATGAACCTCTCGGGCTGCGGCCAAATCTGCCGCACGCGGGCTAGCAAGAAACTTCGTAAGCATTTCGATCGCCAGCAATTCCTCGCGACACTCTTCGGCCGCGAAACTGAACTGGGACACGAGTCGCTGGACAATCTCGAAAAGACTGTCCGGATCGGAAAAATCTACCTCTTCAAGCACGGCGTGAATGAACTCGCCAAACTTGCGCGAATCCTGTGGCCGGTCGGAGAGGTCCTCGACAAAGCGGTCTAGCGAGGCAACGGGGGAGCGAAGCTGCAGCTTGCCGGACAATCGCGAGAAAGAGTACTGACGTCGAGCCGTTGTGTCTTGACTCACGGCGCCAACGAATGGAGCTTGGCGGCCCTCACCTAGTTTGGCCATCGCTTGGGCCTTCTCTAAAATCTTCATCAAATCGCGTCGTTGGTGGACCTCGGTCGGCTTGCCGCGAATCACGGGACGAGAGGCCGTGACGCGAATTGAGAGTTCTTGATCTGGTCCTTTGGCCTGGTTGGCCTGTCCGGTGGACAAGTCGAACCGAAGGGCAAGTAATTTCAGCCACGGGCCACTCGGTTCCAGCGGCTCTTCGACGCCCGCGGAAAGGATCAGGTAATCTGCCGCGCGGGTGGTCGCGACGTAGAACAATCGGCTCAGTTCGGCCAAGTCTTCTTCTTTCTCGCGGGCCATGAGAAAGTCATAGCCTGTCGTCACCTGCGCATCCTTGATCACAGGTCCCAGTTCCCTGCGAAAGGCGATTGCCGGCCCCTGGGCCAAACGCGGGCGATTGATGTCGGGAACGATGACTACCGGGAATTCCAGGCCTTTCGACTGATGGATCGACATCAACCGCACCACGTCCATCGACTCGGGATTGGTGGCGGCCAAGGCCTCGTCGGGTTGCCGGGCGACGAACTCCGAAAGCCGGGTGATGAAGTCGCCAAGTGAAAAAATCCCAGCGCTGTCGAGACTCCTCGCCTGTTCGATCAGCTTGTGCAAGTTGGCCAGCTTGCGTTCCCCGAGAAACTCGGCCAGCAGTACGGCATCGTATCCGGTTCGTTGCAGTGCTTCGTGGAGCAATTGTGGGATCGGCAGGCGATCCTTCAAATCACGGAGTTCCTGCAATGTTTTGAGGGCGTAACGCGCCCGGCTGCGCTGAGGCTCGTCGATCGTCGCAAGCGCTTCGTCGGCGAAGACACCCGCGCGGCGCCGATCACGGTCGAGAAACAGCCAGAAGAGGGTTTCGTCGGTGAGGCCGAACATCGGGCTGCGCAACAAGCCGTAGAGACTCACTTCGTCACAAGGGCTGTTGATCGCGCGAAGCAGATTCAGGACGTCGTACACCTCCTGTTGGGAATAAAAAGCATGCCCTCCGACCAAATAATAGTCGATGCCATAGCGTCTGAGGGCCTCTTCGTAGTACTCAACGTTGGTCAACGCCCTGAAGAGCAAGGCAAAATCCCCGGGCCGGGGCGCGCGGGTGGCGGGATTCCCGGCCTTTGCGGCCGCTTCGTCCCACACAATCTTCTCACCCGAGTCCAACATGCCGCGAATTCGTCGGGCGATCCAATCCGCTTCGCAGCGGCGCAGGCCTTCGCGACGGCCCACGTCCTCTGGCAGGGACAATTCGTCACGCTCCAATTGAGAACGAAAGGTGGAGTCACGCCTCGAGTCGTTGCCCGCGGGGGCTTCCGTCCTTGCATCGTCCCGGCTTGCCCAAAGAAATTCGACCGCCGGTGTCGGGCTGACTTGGGGACGAAAGGCGCGAAGCGGCTGGTAATTCGGCCCCAGTTCTAGGCCAAACAACTCGTTGACAAAATCGAGAATCGCCGGCTGACTACGGAAATTCAGCGACAGTGGGAGTTGCCCCTCGGCGGGAATCTCCGACCGCAGGTCGTTGAACACGTGTGGCTGGGCTCCGCGAAAACGGTAGATCGACTGTTTGTAATCGCCGACAAGAAACAACTTGCCGCCCAGGTACTGGTCATTGCAGAGGGCCTTCACCAAACTCACCTGCAAGGGGTCCGTGTCCTGGAACTCGTCTACCAGCAGCAGGCGAATCTGCGATGCCACACGCTGACGCAGTTGACGCCGACCTTGGCCGACAAGCAGGCTTCTCGCTTCCAGCAACAAATCATTGAAATCCAAGGCATCGAGTTGACGTTTTTCGGCCTCGTATTGCTGATTGACCGCTGCGGCCAAATCGAGGACCTGTAGCGCTAACGCGGCGACCGGTTCGGCTGCCACGCAGTCGAAGGTCAGGCACTTGCCGACTCGCTCGATGGTTTCACGCAGGGATTTTGCGGAGTCGCGGAAGCGAGCGTACACTTCTTCGCTTACCCAGTTCTTCTTAGTCCCTCCCCCCTGCACTTTCGCCGCCTCGCGAATATCGTTTAACATTGCGGCCGGTTCCGCGCTGTCGGCCAACTTCGGCAGAAGTTCCAAGAGCAAATCGCATCGCTGCCGCATAATTGCGTGATCGGGCGGATAGCGCAGGGCAAGTGCGAGCACGTTTCGCGCATCATCGGATTCGCTGACGTGTCGTAGCAGCCGCGGCACCGTATCACGTCGCCAGAACGCATGCCAGCGATCGGCCAGGGATGCTGGCTTCTCTTGCAGCCAAAAGTCCCAATCGATCTCTTGGCGCGCGGCCAGCAGTTGGGCAATCATCTCTCGAAGATGATCGAGGCTGAATCGCGTTGCCAGGGTCAGCGTCGCTTCATGATGGGCGGCCAAGCGGCTACGGATGACAGCGTCGCTGAACTGCAGCAGCAGGACTTGTGCCTGGGCGCTGTCAAGCACCTGGAAACGGGGACTCAGGCCCGCCTCCACGGCATGGGCCCGCAGCAATGATGCGCAAAACGAGTGAATGGTGCTAATTCGTGCCGAATCAAGGTCCCGAATCAGCACGCGCCAATAGTCGACTTGATCGTCGGGACAATGCTTCAAACGAGTGTGGCAAGCTGTTCGAATGCGTTGCCGCATTTCTCGCGCCGCGCGCTCGGTGAAGGTGATGGCGATAAGTTGGCTGAGCCGGGAGCGATGGTCGTCGGCCCGCGGTTCGAGTTCGGCCAGGAAGCGTTCGGTAAGGACAAACGTTTTGCCGCAGCCAGCGCCGGCGGACAAGGCGATGGAGACGCTTTCGGCCGTAATCGCCTGACGTTGTTCGTCGGTCCAACCTAGGGCTAGTCGTTTGCCGTCGCTTGCCATGTCTTCTCCAGGGATCGCACCTGATTGATGCGGCAAACGGTGCTAAAGGGGCAATACCCCGTGCACTGATCGTCCAGGCTGCACACCGGAAAGCAGCCGCGGCGAATGTTTTCGACCAAAGTGGCGACAATGTCACCGAGTTCCGAACGCAATTCTTCCCAAAGCGGTTCCAACTCGATGCGGCCGTCAATGTTGCGATACATCTGCAACGATTGACGAACTTTGAAGCCGGAGTCGCGGACGTACCAGTAGCCAGCTTGCCAGGGGATCGAGTCGTTTTCGTTCAGAAGAAGCTCGGATGCGGCCAACGCGTAGAGAGGTAATTGCAGCGTCGTGCCCTGGCGAATGTTCTCCGCGGAGAGCCGCGTACTGCGCCCCGTTTTGTAGTCCAACACATTGAAGACGTTGTGGCCGGCGAAAACCCCGGTATCGATCCGATCGATTCGGCCGGCAATGCGATATGTCCTACCCTGCCGCACAAACTCGAGCGGATTGCCCACCGAGTCGGGCTCGCCGTCCGTGCGGCCGAACGAGACCTCAAAGAGTGTCGCCGCCATGGGAGAGTCAAAACCGGCCCAATGCTCGCCGTACTTGGCCGCCTGCTCGAGGTAGGCCGAGAGCCACTCAGTCACCAAGCGGCGATCAATCTCGTGCATAGCGGCCTTCAAGGAGTTGTGCGGCTTTTCCGCGAAGTGCCGCTGAATGGTCTGATCCAGCAGGGTGGCTGCCTCCTGCGCATCCAGTTCCAAGGGCGTGCCCGGCCGGCCCAGTCGTCGGTTCACCGTTCGATGAAACTCGGCCAAGACATCGTGGACGGCGCTGCCCCGCTGCAGGATATCAAACTCCAACTCCAAGTCTTCGACGGCGCGAAGCTTCAGGACGCGTTCGACGAGAAAACGGAACGGGCACGACGCGTAACGCTCCAGGTCGGTTGCCGCGAAGGCGTGTTGAAGGGGGTACCGTAATTGCAGATAGCTGTCGATCGTAGTGGTTTCCAACATCCCTTCGGTCGGTCCAAAAGCACCTCGCTCCTGACGCTGGTATACCACTTCGAGGCCTGCGGCCAGCGGCTGGGCCTGATGCTTCTCGCTCTGAAACAACCCGGCCAGCAGCGCCACGTTTCCGTCGAGGGCGGTTGCCATCGCCTGGACGCGGAAGTCAACTTGGCATAGCGGATGATCGCCCCGCGGTATCGGACTTAAGTCGTTTTGTTCGGTCCGCCGAATTGGGTCGGAGGCAAATGCTTGTTCGATTTCGGCGAGGAACGGGCTGGGCAACAGCTCCTGGGCGGCGTCGTCCAGGGCCGGATAGCTCAAGTACAGCCGTTTCGTTGCCCGGGTCACGACCTCGTAGAACAGAAGCATCTCGTCACGCATTCGCTCTTGGCGGGCGACCAGCGGTAGCCCTGCCTCGATCAGCCGGAGGCAATCACCTTCGGAATATATGCGATCCTCGCGGTCCGGCGGTGGAAATGCCTTCTCTGAAAGCCCGGCAACAAACAAATGGGGAATGCGCAGGGACCGAACGCTGGTGGCCGAGAGTACCCGAACGTAGCCAGATTCCTCGCCGGCATGCCCAGGGCGATCGCTGTTGACGATGTCAAACAAGGCCGCGAACGCTGCCTGTCGGTCGAGTTCGGCCGGGGCTTGATGGAGCCAGTTGGTTAGCGCCGTCTCCTCCTCCAATGCTTCCACCAACCGATTCCAGGACCGATGATCGCTTTCCACCAAGTCGGGCCGATCAATGGAACAGGAGGAGCCGGCCATCGCCGCCTTCAAGCCGGTAAAAACTGCCAAACGCTGCCAGGCCTCGGCCCATTCGGCCAACGTCGCCCGCTCCGGCAATTGCTCGAGAGCGTCGACAAGTGACTGAATGACGGCGGTTGCTGCCGGACAATTGCTGCCGCGCACTTCGGCGAGCCAACGCAAGCGTCCACCCGGAATTTGCAGCCCTCGCAAGATCTGTTCGACCTCGGCACGGCAGTCGGATTCCCAGTCGAGTCCCTGCGGCCGGAAATAATTGCTCCCCACCACGCCGAGCAAACGATGGAACGGCCAATCCTCCACGTCCAATTGCAGCAGAGCAAGCAAGGCGCGGATCGCTGGCGAATGGGCCAACGACGGACCCGATTCCAACACGAAGGGAATACCGAACTGGCTGAAGACTTCCTCCACAAGCGACGCAAACGTCAAGGGCGACCGAAAAACCACCGCGATTTCGCCCGGCCGAGCATTGCCGTCTACGAGCAAACGCTTGATACGCTGAGCAACAAGCCTGATTTCACCGATCTGTTTGGCAGCGGCGAAAATTTCGAGCCCGAAGGAACCCGGGGATGGGGATCGGGAGGTGGGAGATGCAGATTTCTCGTCTGCTTGTCCCACCCTTCTCGGGTTCTGGAAGATGTCCTGTTCGAGTCTCGCCATCGCCGGCCAAGAAGCATTGTTGCTTGCTCGCGGGACTTCCTCGATCCGCGCCACGGGGTGTCGCCGCTGAAGTTCCTCTCGCGTCTTGAGTGGTTTGGCAAAGAGGTCCGGGCGCGTCGATGCCGCTTCGAGCGGTAAGGCAAACCACATCTCCTCGGCGCAGCACGCCAGGATGTCGAGGATCTCGTGCTGCGTTCGGGTGAAGTCGGTGAAGCCATCGACGACGACCAGCGACGGATGAAGGAGAATGGAGGGAACTTTCGCGGTCGGCGTTGACTTCCCCTTTCCTGTTTCCTGTCCCACGGCCCGCTGCAAAATGTCGCGAGCCGACCAGAATCGTCCCTCCTCATCGAATAACCGGTTCTCTCGAAGCGCTTGTTGGTAGAGGTGATAGACTTCTGCCAAATTGCGGTCTTTGTCTTGTAGTCCACGGCCACCGCAAGCGTGCTGGAACTCCTCCGGCCAGATTTCAAGGCGTTTTAATTCGCTAATGAACTCGCAGACCATGTCCACCAAGCCGGCGGTGGCGGCGATATTGCGGAAGTATTCCAACCTTCCGGCGGCTAGTTGCTGGTCGATGATTTGGCGAACCAGCCCCCGCTTCATCAGACGAGTGATCGGCCGAATCGGCAGTCGGGCGGCCGCGAGCACCCTGTCGGCATACTTGCCGAACGTCATGATTCCCGGCCGGAAGCAGCTGGCGAGTGAACCGTCGAGGAGGCGGTCCCGAACCTCGTTTGCCGCACGCCAAGTAGGCGCAAGCCAGAGCGCATTCCCTAAGGGACTGTGGGTTAATGCTTGGCGGTAGCGCGTCAGCAACCGCTCGGTCTTCCCGCATCGGGCTGGACCGCACAGGATGGCGACGCGTGCTGGCATGGCTCAGAAGTGACTCCGGCAGAGACGGTCCGGGACAAAAGCACGCCGTCCCCGGCCGGTCATTTTACTTAGGCGCTAGCGTGCAAACCATCCGTTTGCCATGATGGGCGGGTGGCGCCTCGACTTTGGAAACGTCTTCCAGTTGGGCCAACACGTCGTCGATCACCTTGCGGCCTTCTTCCACGTGAGCCAACTCGCGGCCACGGAAGACGACCGTTACGATCACCTTATCCTTGTGGGTGAGGAATTCACGGGCCTTGTTTACCTTCACCTGGATGTCGTGATCACCGGTTTTTGGACGGACACGAATTTCCTTGATCTTCACTTGGTGAGAATGGCCCTTGTGCTGCCGCTTCTTCTGCTGGTACTTGAACTTGCCGTAGTCCATGATCCGGCAGACCGGCGGACGCTCGTTGGGGGCGACCTCGACAAGATCCAGTTCGGCCGCTCGGGCTTGCCGCAAGGCTTCGTCGGTGGAAAGAATGCCCAGTTGCGCCCCATCCGCTCCAATGACACGGACGGGAGTGACCCGAATTTGTTCGTTGATTCGCTGCTTACCTGTCGCCTCTGGCGGCCTCCATTTTCCCATACGCAATCACCTTTTAGGACCTGAATGTTGACTCAAAAACCAAGGACAGTATTCTGTCCACCCCGCACTATGTCAAGGCGAAGGCGGTCGCCCACCGGGGGCTAAACCTTCTTTTTTCGCACACTTTTCGCCCGAATTTCATCCTGCAGACGCTGAATCGCCGTGTCGAGCGGCATAGCCCCCAGGTCGCCCTCGATGCGATCGCGGACGGCCACTTTGCCCTCTTCCGCCTCGCGGCCGCCGATCACAAACATATAAGGCACCAATTCCAATTGCGCGTCGCGGATTTTTGCACCGATCTTTTCGGCGCGATAATCGCCGGTAACGCGAATTCCCAGCTCTGCCAGTCGCCGCTCAATATTGCGACCATATTCCTCGACTTTTTGGCTGACCACCATCACTCGCACCTGTTCGGGGGCGAGCCAAAGCGGAAATGCCCCGGCGAAATGCTCGATCAGCATGCCGACGAATCGCTCAAAGGAACCAAATGGGGCGCGGTGGATCATCACCGGTTGGTGCGGTGCGTTGTCGGCGCCGACGTATTCCAGGCCGAATCGCTCTTGGCTCGGTAAATTATAGTCGAGTTGCACCGTGCCGAGTTGCCATTGGCGGCCGATACAGTCGGCGACCACGAAATCGGCCTTCGGACCGTAGAACGCCGCTTCGCCGCGCTCGATATGCAGATGTGGTAGGTCCATTTCGCTGCAGACCTGCTCCAGCGCCGCTTCAGCCCGTTGCCAAGTCTCGGGACTTCCCACGTACTTGTCGCTGGCCGGGTCACGGAATCCCAAGCGGACCTTGTACTCATCGAGCCCAAGCGTCTTGAGCACGAACATGGTCATCTCGAGGCAGGCGCGAAACTCGTCGGCAACTTGTTCTTCTGTGCAGAAGATGTGGGCGTCGTCCTGGGTGAAGCCACGGACGCGGGTCATTCCGTTCAACTCGCCCGACTGCTCGAAACGATGCACCGTGCCAAACTCGGCCAAGCGCAACGGCAGGTCGCGATAGCTCCGGGGCTTCGATCTGTAGATGGTGATGTGATGGGGGCAGTTCATCGGGCGCAGCAGGTAGCGATCGCCATCCTCCATCTCGATCGGCGGAAACTGTGAGTCCTTATAGTAGGGATAATGGCCCGACGTCTCGTACAAATGGACGTTGCCGATCACCGGGGTATACACCGGCTGGTAGCCGCGGCGGATCAACTCGCCATAGAGAAAGTTCTCCAACTCGTGGCGGATGATCGCGCCCTTGGGAAGCCAAAAAACCAGGCCGGAACCGACGTTCGGTTCGATCAAATACAGTTCCAGTTGCCGGCCCAGCACGCGGTGGTCGCGGCGTTTAGCCTCTTCCAACTGACGGAGGTGCTCCTCCAGCTCTTGTTTGCTGAAGAAGGCCGTTCCGTAGAGTCGCTGCAACTGTTGTCGCGAGGCGTCGCCCTTCCAATAGGCTCCGGCTACGGACAGGAGTTTGAAGGCGCCGATCGTGCCGGCGCTGGGCACATGCGGGCCGCGGCATAGATCGATAAACTCCCCTTGCCGGTAGAACGACACGGTTGGCTCATCGGACAATCGGCCTTCGCTTAGGTGCTCAACTTTCAGCGATTGCCCCAGGTCGTCACAAAGCTGGATCGCCTCTTGCCGATCCATTTCAACCCGTTCGAAGGCTTCGTCTTCCTTGACGATCTTAGCCATCTCGGCCTCGATCGTAGGAAAGTCAGCCTCGCTCAGGACGTGTTTCATCTCGAAATCATAGTAGAACCCGCCACTGACCGTGGGGCCGAATGCCAGTTGAACGTCCTCAAACAACCGCATTACGGCGCGGGCCATCAGATGCGCGCAGGAATGGCGCAGCAATTCGAGGGCCTGGGGGTCCTTGTTCGTAATTAGTCGCAGTTGGACTTGGCCTTCGCTCGGCAGCAGCTCTTGAACGCCGGTAAGGCGGCCGTCCACCTCAGCGGCCAGCGTGGCCTTGGCCAGACGTGGACCGATTTCGGTAGCGACGTCGATCGGTCGGATGTGACGAGTATATTCCCGTGTGCTTCCGTCAGGCAGGGTAACTTTGAGCATGGCTCTCCTGTGGGCCTCGGAGAAGTCTCCCCCCGGACGAGAGGGGCGTCGATACAAAGGACGCCACCAGTATCCCTGCCGGCGGGATCTCTACTAGTTCCAAGATTGCCCAAAAACCTCATGCACGCAAATTATGGCGCGAAGCTCGTTGGCAAAATTGGCACCAGTAAGTGTATCAGTATATGTCTCGCAATATGGTCCCGCAAGGGAAGATCGGCATTGCTGACCTGGTCGCTACAATCCTACTTTGTCTTGACCCCGGTTGACGCCCAAGCAAACGGATGCCAGAATGATTGCACGAGTTTCGTCGGGCGGTCTGCCGAAGATAGGCGGTACGCCAGTGAATGGCAAGCTCGGTAGTTTTTAGGGCGGTTAGCTCAGTTGGTTAGAGCACCAGCTCGACAAGCTGGGGGTCACAGGTTCGAGTCCCGTACCGCCCACTAGACGATTCGGCCACGTTGAGCCAACGTGGGCCGTCGCATGACAAAAGCCTTGGTCCTCCAAGGCTTTGTGCGTTTCTTGACGACCGTGGCCCGCGAATAGCATGGCGCTAGTGCGTCCAGGACGGGAGGGGGGGCGGAGCTCGTTTGCCGCTTTCCGGTCGTCGGTCCACCGCGTCCGATTCCGGTCGACGTGATTCTGTCCGTATTCCCCATTTTTACGCTTCTCTTCTTGTCCGCCGCAGGCTGCCCGTTTGGGAAGAGTGCAGATAGAGACCCCGGTGGGCAGCCAAAGGCCGTTCACCGCCGCGGCAAGGCTGCTTCGCTCCAGTTTCTTGACGGCCTGTCGCCGACCACATCGCGAAGTGCGAAGGCGCATAGTCGGGAGGGACACGGCTAGCACCTCCTGGAAGATGATGACATCTGACTTTTTGGCTTGGTGCCAGACCAATCGTGCCGGTGGGGTGAAGATCGGTCCGTCGTGCCAAACTGCCCTCCTCGAGAAGGCGGATCCTGAGCGGGCTCGGTGATCATTCGCCACGCATGGCCCTCGGCACGCCACTTGCTGCCTATGTTGGACACGTTTTGCGCTCGAAGCAGCCACATCTGGCAGGGCACAGTTCACCAAGTACGAGAGGGATATCGACATGCCATTGCCCGCGATTGTTGTCTTCTCGCACCTGCGCTGGAACCACGTTTTTCAGCGGCCGCACCACTTGTTCTCGCGCTTTGCCGCGCGACGGCGAGTTTTGTTTGTGGAGGAGCCAGTCGAAGACATGAACCATAAGCCGCATTGGGAGTACGAGGAACCGGCGCCGAATCTAACCGTCTGTCGGCCGCACACGCAAATTGTCGGATCGGTCCTTCATGACCAGCAGGTGCCCCAAATGTCGGAGCTATTGATGGGGCTTTTGGCCGCTGAGCGACTGCATGACCACGACTATATTGCGTGGCTTTACACACCGATGGCCGTGCCGTTGCTTCCATCGCTTCACCCGCGAAAGATCGTGTACGACTGCATGGACGATCTGGCATCGTTTCGCTTCGCGCCACGTGAACTTGCCAAACGCGAAGCAACACTAATGAAATTGGCCGATGTGTTGTTTGCCGGAGGTCGAAGCATGTACGAGGCGCGGCGGGGAAGCCATTCGAACGTCCATTGCTTTCCCAGCAGTGTCGAAGCGAGCCACTTTGCTCAGGCCCGACCCGGTCAGGGGCTCGCCGAGGCCGAGGATCAACGGGAGTTGCCGCATCCCCGCTTGGGTTATCTTGGAGTCTTGGACGAGCGGATTGACTGGGAACTGATCCGGGACATGGCACAGCGGCGACCGCACTGGCAACTTGTGCTGGTAGGCCCGACCGCCAAAGTCGACGATGTGCAACTACCGCGCGAAAACAACATTGTCTACATCGGAAGACGGTCCTATGACGAACTGCCTGGCTATCTTGCCGGCTGGGATGTTTGCTTGATGCCTTTTGCGCGCAACGACGCCACACGCTTCATCAGTCCTACGAAGACGTTGGAATATATGGCAGCGGAACGGCCGATAGTCAGCACCCCGATCACTGACGTTGCTCGGCCCTACGGCGAGATTGTGTACATTGCCGAAAAAACGGCAGAGTTTATCGCCGCATGCGAGTGCGCCATGAGCGCCCGGCGCGGAGAATACGACGCGCGAGTGGCGAAGATGCGCGCGGTGTTGGCGAACACATCGTGGGACAAGACTGTGCAGGCGATGACGGAACTGGTCGACGAGGTAAGGCCGACAAGGAAGCCAAGCGAAGTGTCGACAGCGACAAGGGGTTTTGCGTCGCGAGCCAGATCGGTGCCGATTGTGGTCGCCGGGGCAGGCCCAACCGGGCTTAGTGCGGCCTATCATGCAGGCGCTGACGCAGTCTTAATCGAGCAGAACGAACAAGTCGGCGGCCTCTGCCGCTCGGTCGAAAAAGATGGATTCATCTTCGACTGCGCGGGGCACATCATGTTCAGCAGCGAACCGTACGTGCATCAAATGTACGAAATGTTGCTCGGCGATAATGTTCACTGGCAGGACCGCGAGGCATGGATTTACAGCAAGGGCGTCTACACTCGCTATCCCTTCCAGGGATCTTTGTACGGTTTGCCCGCGGATGTGATCAAAGAGTGTGTGGTCGGCGCGATCGAGGCTCGTTTTGGCTCGGTCAAGTCAACGGCAGTACCCAGATCGGGCAGTGGCGCTCGCGAGCCTTACGATCAGCTCACAAATGCGGCCAACGGCTCCGGAAAAGAATGCTCTTCGCTGGACGATTGTTGTGCCGACGGAGTGCTGGAGAGCACGGCCAAGCTCGGGCCACGATCGGCCATTACAGTCGAAAAGCAAGGTCCGGCGAACTTTGAGGAATTCATCTACCAGATTTGGGGCCGAGGAATCGCCAAGCACTTCGCCATTCCTTACAACCGAAAGCTGTGGACGGTGGACCTGAAAGAGATGGAGACGAGTTGGCTTGGCGGTCGCGTTCCTGTGCCGGACTTGGAGGAAATGATCGAAGGGGCGCTGAAACCGTCGCCGAAACCGATGGGTCCGAACGCCCGCTTCGGCTACCCGTTGCGCGGCGGTTTTCAAGCCTTGATGAACGGTTTTCTTCCCCGGCTTCGTGGGCCGCTGCTGACGGGGAGGAAGGTCGTTAGCGTATCCGCCCGCCGACATACCGTAACGCTGAGCGATGGGCAGACGATTGCCTATGACAAACTAGTTAGCACAATGCCGCTGCCGTACTTGGTTCGCATGCTTGGCGACGAGGCGCCACTAGCGATTCAGCAGGCAGCAAGAATGCTGCGACACGTTTCCGTTCGATGTGTTCACCTTGGCGTTGGCCGAGAAAAGCTCACCGAGAAGCATTGGATCTACTACCCCGAGGACACAATCTTCCATCGAAGCTTCGTGCAAGGCAACGCCAGTCCGCACTGCAACCGGCCGGGTGGCTTCGGGCTCACCTTTGAGATTACCTATTCTTCGCGAAAACCGCTGCCTTGTGACGGAGACGCGCTGACTCAACGGGTGATTGACGATTGTGTTCGAGTGGGATTGATCGACAGGACGACTCCCATTTGGACCTCGTTGCATATGGACTTGCCGTATGCGTATGTCGTCTACGACCACAACCGCGCCGAATCCATCCGCTTGGTGCGAGAGTGGGCGGAAGGTCAGGACATCGTCCTTTCCGGGCGTTACAGCGAGTGGGAGTACTACAATTCCGACCATGCTTTTCTGGCGGGCAAGAAAGCGATTGAGCGATGCCGGCAACCCCGCCCGGCACCGCTCTCGGTGTAAAGGAGAGAAAAATCATGCCTGATACTCAGTCGTTGCCGCTCAAGAAGTGGAGCGTGTCGGTTGAGCATCGTCGCGAGGATGTGCGAAGGATGTTTCTCGGTGCGATTGCGCCATCGCAGCGGGCGAAAGTCGAAGAGAGCCTGGCCGCCGGGCGCTACACGGGCGTCGGTCTCCACGCTTGGCTGGACAGCATCATATCGGAAGAGACCTACCTGCCCAGCGAGATCCCGCCGTCGCTGGTCCAGGCCTACTTTGACTATCCCGAGGCCCTGCCGCTCCACAATTGCGAGAACTGCGGCCTGCATATCCCGATTGTTCCCAGCCCGCTCTATGGTTTTGAAGGCGAAACGGACCACGTCCTCTTTCCGACGTGTCCCTCGTGCGGAGGCCGAACAGGCTGGTACTTGCCGCACATGGCTGCCGGGCAAAAAAGCGGGCACTAGTCAACTGCAAGCAAGGGGCGGAGAAGATGGAGCGAGTTGTTCGCCCGCTGCCGGGAATTGAGCTATGGGGAGGGGTGGAATGCACCGTTCGGCGTGCGGGCGAGGAATACCTCGACGAGTTGGAACTGACCGGGCACTCATGGCGTGCCGACGACATCCAGCGATTTGCCGAACTCGGGATCAAGAGAATTCGCTTTCCAATACTTTGGGAACGGGTCGCGGCGAATGGTCCGGCGAAATGTGATTGGTCGTGGAGCGACCATCGACTGGGCCTGCTCCGTTCCTTGAACGTCGAGCCCATCGTCGGGCTTCTGCATCACGGCAGCGGTCCTAAGTATACAAGCCTGGTGGATCGCGACTTTCCGACGAAATTTGCTGACTATGCGCTGCTCGTGGCGCGTCGCTACCCCTCAGTGGAAATGTACACGCCGATAAATGAACCATTGACGACCGCGCGGTTCAGCGGGCTGTACGGGCTGTGGTATCCGCACGGCCGCGACAGCCGAACGTTTGCCCGGTCCCTAGTACAGCAATGCCGTGGCATTGTTCTTGCCATGCAGGCCATTCGCAGCGTCAACGCCAGGGCCCGGTTGATCCAAACCGAGGACGTTGCCAAGGTATACGCTACGGCCTCTTTGGAGTACCAGGCGAAATTCGAGAACGAACGTCGGTGGCTGAGTTTCGACTTGCTCATGGGGCGTCTTCGACTTGAATCACCCATCGGCTGTTACTTGCGTCAATCGGGGATCGCCGAAAAGGAACTGGAGTGGTTCCTCGAGAATCGCGTTGTGCCGGACATGCTCGGGCTGAATTACTACCTTACCAGCGAGCGATATCTCGATGAACGCTTGACCGAGTTCCCCACTTGGTGTCATGGCGGCAATGGCCGCGATCGCTATGCCGATGTGGAGGCCGTTCGGGTGCTGCCGGAAGGCTTGGCGGGATTTGATGGGCTGTTAACGGAAACGTGGGAACGTTATCATCGACCGCTGGCGTTAACCGAGGTCCATGTCGGTTGCCATCGGGAGTCGCAGCTACGCTGGCTGGACGAGGCGTGGCGAGCAGTGAACGCAGTGCAGCGTCAAGGCGTGACTGTCAGCGCGCTGACAGTCTGGTCTATGTTGGGCGCTTACGACTGGGACTCGCTGCTGGTCGATAATGCGGGGCGGTACGAACCGGGGATTTTCGACGTGCGTGGTCGTTACCCCCGTGCCACGGCTCTCGCGGGCGCCGTGCGTCAACTCGCTCGCGGACAGGAAATGCGACATCCGACGCTGGCTCAAGCCGGATGGTGGCGGCAGCCCGAGCGGATCATCTATCGGGTATTCGATCCCGAGGCTTACCGACACGCGGGGCAGCAAGCCGACGAAGGCCCTCCTGGACCGCCGCTTCTCATCGCCGGTGGTAACGGCACTTTGGGAGCCGCCTTCGCCCGAATTTGCCAAGAGCGCAGATTGGCTTATCGTGTGACTGGCCGCCAGGAGATGGACATTACGCTTCGTGAAGCCGTCAGTTCCACATTGCGGCAGTTCAGGCCGTGGGCCGTGGTGAATACTGCCGGTTACGTTCGGGTCGACGATGCCGAAAAGGACCGCTGGCAATGTTACCGGGGCAATAGCTTTGGGCCGACGGTGTTAGCCCGCGCCTGCGCGTCAGCGGGAGTGCCGTTGCTTACGTTTTCCTCCGATCTCGTGTTCGACGGGAGGCATCGTCATCCCTATTTGGAGCATGATCTCCCTAACCCCCTTTCTTGCTACGGTCGAAGCAAGGAGATTGCCGAGCGACGCGTGTTGAAGGTATATCCGCGCGCCTTGGTGATTCGAACCAGCGCATTCTTCGGCCCTTGGGATCCATACAACTTTGTCAGCGTCGCTTTGGAGCGGCTGGTGTCGGGGCGACGAGTCGTTGCTGCTGACGACGCTTACGTTTCGCCAACCTATGTTCCCGACTTGGTTCATGCTTGCTTGGATCTGTTGATCGACGGTGAAAGTGGTATTTGGCATTTGAGCAACGAAACCTCGCTCACCTGGTTCGAGTTTGCGGGCCGTGCCGCGGAGTTGGCTGGCGTTGATCGGGCAACTTTGCGCGGCCGTCCAGAGGAAAGTTTTCGGCGGGCAGCGCCGCGGCCGCAGTACAGCGTTCTGAACAGCAAGCGGGGCCAATTGCTTTCCTCGCTGGACGAGGCACTTGGGTGTTATGTGGGAGAACGTCGAGCAAGGGAGTGCGCGGAGACTTCCAGCCCTAGCCGAGGCAACCGAGGTCAGGAATTATGACGCAGTCATCGAGTGCCGTGCGACCCTCACCCGTCTTCGGATATCCTCGTCCCCAATTGCAGCGGAAAGATGCCCGGCTACTGAATGGCGTCTGGGACTTTGCCATCGACCGTGATGGACGATGGCTGTTGCCGGAAGAGGTGCAGTGGCAGCGGCAGATTAACGTGCCTTTTGCCCCAGAAACACCGGCCAGTGGCGTCGCGGAGGCCGGCTTCTTCCGGGCTTGCTGGTATCGGCGCCGTTTTGATCGGCCGCGGCTCCACCATGGGCAGCGGCTGCTGCTGCACTTTGGCGCGGTGGATTATATCGCCAGGGTTTGGGTCAATGGCCAAATCTGTGTCGAACACGAGGGGGGCTACACGCCTTTTTCGGCCGACATCACCTCCTATCTGACGCCGGAAGGACCGCAGACGATCGTGGTGCGAGCCGACGACGATCCACACAATCTGGCCAAGCCTCGGGGAAAGCAGGACTGGCGGCTGGAACCGCATTGGATTTGGTACTATCGCACGACGGGAATTTGGCAGACGATATGGCTGGAACGCGTACCGCCGGTGCGAATCGGATTTCTCCGGTGGACACCGAATGTGGAGCGATGGGAAATCGGTTTCGAAGCACGCGTCGACGGCTTTCGCCACGAAGGAGTAAGGCTGCGGATAATGCTCCATGCGGGCGATGACTTGATCGCCGACGATACCATCGCAGTCGTGGCCGGGGAGGTTCATCGACGCATTGCTCTGTCGGACCCCGGGGTCGACGATTACCGCAATGAACTTCTCTGGAGCCCGATGCGCCCCACACTCTTGCACGCAAAGATCGAACTTCTCGACGAGCGGGGAAACCGGATTGACTCGGTCTACAGTTATACAGCGTTGAGGTCCATTGGCGTGCAAGGGGACAAGTTTGTTTTGAATGGCCGACCGTATCCGCTGCGCATGGTTCTTGACCAGGGGTACTGGCCTGACGGGGGACTGACGGCGCCCACCGACGAGGCCTTGCGGCGCGACGTCGAGTTGACCAAGGCGATGGGGTTCAATGGGGTGCGCAAGCATCAGAAGATTGAAAACCCCCGTTATCTGTACTGGGCGGATGCCCTGGGACTGTTGGTGTGGGAAGAAATGCCCAGCGCCTATCGTTTTACGAAGCAGTCGATCGAACGGTTGACGCGGGAGTGGATCGCGGTCATTGAGCGCGATTTCAGTCACCCCTGCATTGTCGCGTGGGTGCCGTTCAATGAGTCGTGGGGCGTGCCGAACCTGCCCGACAATCCCGCGCAGCGCCATTATGTTCAGGCGCTGTATCATTTAACCAAGACATTGGATCCGAGCCGGCCGGTAGTGGGGAATGATGGCTGGGAATCGGTGGCGACCGACATCATTGGGATTCATGACTACGATGATCAGCCCGATCGAATTGCTCAGCGCTACAGCACGCACGAGGAATTGCCCCGGCTCTTCAAGCGTGAGCGTCCCGCAGGGCGACTGCTCGTGCTGGGAACGGCGCCTCCGGCCGACCAGCCCATCGTACTGACCGAGTTCGGCGGCATCGCCTATTCCAACGACCGCGAACGCACGTGGGGGCACGCCGAGGTCGACGAGCCGGAGAAGTTGCGAGAGATGTACGCCAAGTTGATTGAGGTCGTGCGGAAGTTGCCGGTCCTGGCCGGCTTCTGCTACACCCAATTGACTGACACGTACCAGGAGGCGAACGGCCTGCTTTATGCGGATCGGACTCCAAAATTCTCGCTCGACGACATTGCGCAGGCCACGCGGGGGCCGCGGTCAGCTCGGGATCGACAACTGGAGTGGGAGTGGCGGGAACATCTGATGAACGCGTTACATACCCGGTCCGTACTCTTGGACGACCATTGGGAGTAGCGCAAGAAAAAAACCCGGGGCGGGGGCGTCCCGGGGTGAAAGCGATATAATCGCGCCTAGTGCCGACCGGCCACGGCTTGGCTACTGGCATCGTAAGCGCCGTTGCGGCGGAGAATCGAGGCTGCTTCCGACGAACGATTGCTGGAGCGAACCGTCACGATTGTTCGGCCGCTGCGAAATTGCTCGTCATAATACTGGGCCTCTTCCTCTGGAATTCCGAGACCGACGAGGGCGCCGAATAAGCCTCCCGCGACTGCGCCAGCCGCGGCGCTGGCTAAGATCGAAGCCAAGACGCCTCCCGCGATCACGGGCCCGATTGCGGGCAAGACGCCAGCGGCGATGCCTAGCGCCCACAAGCCGCCGAGGCCCGCGCCGGTTGCTGCGCCGGCGGCAGCTCCCGTGGCCGTCCGGCTTGACATCTCGCCCCCAATATCTTCCTGTCCAGGAGTGGACGTTGACGAAACTCCAGTCCGGGAGTCGCGAAGCGCGACACCAATTTGATCATCGTTGAAGCCGGCTGCTTTCAGGTCGGCAACCGCCCTTTGCGCGTCGGCTGGGTCATTAAATACACCTAGTACGACATCTCGGTTTTGCGTAGTCATAAAACACCTTTCCTATAATAGGGCGGCTAGTCGTAAACGGTGCGTCCGCAGCACCAACTTGCCCTTCTGACGCCTTTGTGCAATGCAATTTGTGCGCCGCGATGAAGTTCGACTCTTACGGGTAATGCTGGCTTGTGACAGGGCGAAATGGCATCGGTCTTCAAGGAAAAATGTGCCTGTTGGTTGGAGAACGCCCGGCTCTTGTGACGCCGCGAAACACGCAACGCAACCTCCGCAAAGGGTACGATACTTGCGTCTTCTCGAAAAAATTATGCAGGGAGGTAGCGGGATGATGGGCTGGCTGAAAAAAGCTGCCAGCGAGTTCAGCGAGCACGACGTGATGTCCAAAGCGGCGGCGCTGGCGCTGTACTGCGCGCTGGGCTTGGCTCCAATCGTCCTTCTCCTATTGGCCGTCACTGAGTGGCTTGGGCCAGCGACGCAAGAAGCCGTTGTGGGACAGGTCGAATCGCTCGTGGGTGGGGAGGCAGGCAAGGGGGTGGCGGAGGTGGTCGAGCAATCTCGTCAACAGCGAGAAGAGCAACGGTCCTCGGGGCTGGTTCCTGCCATCGTCGGCTTTGTCGTGGTGCTGTTCTCTGCCAGCGGGATCTTTGCACAGTTGCAGACGTTGCTCAACGACCTTTGGAACCTGGAGCCGAAGCCGAGCAGTGGGGGGTGGAGCTGGCTGCAATCGCGGTTGTTGTCGGTCGGCACGCTGTTGTCGGTGCTCTTTCTGTTGCTGGTATCCCTGGTGATTAGTGCGGGAATCTCAATAGTTTTTGGCGAGGGCGGCCAAGTCTGGATGCTTGTGAGCCTACTCGGTTCGCTGATGATCTACATCATTCTATTCGCCGTGATTTTCAAGCTCCTCCCTGATGCGGAACTTCGTTGGAAAGACGTTTTTGTTAACGCTACGGTAACCGCGATTCTGTTTGCCGTCGGCAAGTATCTCATCGGCCTGTATCTCGGCCAAAGCGCGATGGCGTCCAGTTATGGGGCCGCGGGATCGCTCGTGGCGCTGATTATTTGGGTCTATTACTCATCGATTATCGTGTTTCTCGGTGCTGTGATCACCAAGTTGTACGCCGTGGCTAAGGGCGGCGGCATTCGACCTGACGAGCCCGTGGAACTGAAGAAGCGCCAAGACGCTGCTGGGTGAGAAAAAGCCGACTAAAGTGGAAGGGACTAAGGGCGATGCGAGACGAGGGCTTGCTTGAGCAAGGCGATGTGGGCCATGAGATCCTCGATCACCAGGTTCGCCGGTTTTAAGTCGCCACGAAGGCCCATCTGTTCAAGCTCCTGAGCGGCGGCCCGGGCGGGATGTGCACACAGCAGTACTAACGTCCCTTTTAGCCGGTGGGCCGTCTTGCCGAGTTTCTCGGCGTTGCCATCGCTGTGTGCCGAACGGATCTCTTCGATCAGCCGGTCTACCTCGTCAAAGAAACAACTGACAATCTCCTGAAACAATTCATATTTTCCTAAGCAGCGGTCAAGCGCTTCGTGGAGATGGAAGTGCTCTTCTGCATGGGCCGCGTCCGTTCCGGTGAGATCGCCGTCGTTGTCGGCGGTTGGAAGGTTGAGTGTTGAGTGGGCATCGTCGCCGCAGTTGTTCTGATCGGCGAGGCGCTCGATGGCTGCAAGAACTTGCCGGCAATCAAAGGGCTTGCTGAAATAGCAATCCATGCCCGCCGCCAAGCATCGTTCGCGATCACCTTTCATTGCGCAGGCCGTCATGGCGACAATCGGCACGTTTGCTTTGATCGGATCTTTCAGGCGGCGAATGGCCGCCGTCGCCTGAAAACCATCCATTTCCGGCATCTGGACATCCATCAAGATTACGTCGAAGATGTGTTTGTCGACGGACTGCAAGACTTCTCGGCCGGTGACCGCGAGGTGTACGGAATGGCCGCGGCTCTTCAGCAGATGCTGCATCAATTTCTGGTTGGCGGGCGTGTCTTCGGCAAGAAGCACGTGCAGCGCACGCGACCGGCTGGGTAAAACCGGTTGCTTTCTTGACGACAGCAGTAGCAACTCAAGCTTTAGTGCGGCAGCCACGGCAGCGAGCAGAGCGGGCGTCGACAGCGGCTTTTCCACGTATGACACCCCCAGGGCCTTGCAGCGTTCCACTTGCTTAAGGCGATCGTTTGGCGACAAGAGGAGAATGACGGGGCCGGCCAATTTGGCATGGCTCTTAAGCCACTCTGCCAAGACGAAGCCATCCGCGCCGGTCATGCCTACGTCGGCCAGCACCAAGTGGAACGGGGTGGCTGCGGCTGCGGCGTCCTGAATCCGGGCGATCGCTCCCGGTGCGCTGCCGTTCGTTTCGGTCCACATCTGCCACGCGGCAAGCGTTTCCTGAAGATTACGGCGTCGGGTGGCGTGCTGGGAAACGACCAATACGCGCATGTCCCGCAATGCGTCCCGATCTGCTGGTCGCGCGATGCCGGCGTCGTTATCTTCTGGTGAGGCAATTCTCAAGGACACGGTGAAGTAGAAGCGACTTCCTCGACCCAGTTCACTCTCCGCCCAAATTCGTCCACCCATCAAAGCGGTCAATTGTCGAGAGATGGCCAACCCCAGACCTGTTCCGCCGTAGCAGCGCGTGGTGGAGGCATCGGCTTGGGTAAACGGAGAAAAGATTTTCTCCATTTCATCCGGCCTGATACCTTTGCCCGTGTCCGCGACGCAGTAGCGGAGCACCATGGTTTCCGTTGTGCGACGTTCCACCTCGCCGCGAATCGAGATCGTGCCCCGCGTGGTGAACTTGATTGCATTTCCCACGAGGTTCAGTAGGACCTGCCGGAGTCGCAGCGGGTCTCCGGTCACTACTGGCGGCAAGCCGCTCACGTCGGCCCTTAATTGGAGGCCCTTTTCCTGGGCGCCGGCGGCCAACGTCTTGACCACCTGCTGAGTGACTTGTTGAGGGCTGAAGGCAATCGATTCCAACGCTAGTTGACGGGCTTCAATTCTTGAGAAGTCCAGAATTTCGTTAAGGATCAACAACAAAGATTGTGCCGAATCTTGCACCGTCTGCAGGTATTCGCGAGCCGAGGGAGAGAGCTTTTCGCTCAGTGCCAGATGGGTCATTCCCAAGATGGCATTCATCGGCGTACGAACTTCATGGCTCATCGCGGCGAGGAACTGGCTCTTGGCGACGGTTGCCTCCTCGGCAGCGGCTTTGGCCCTGCGGAGTTCCTCCTCCGCCTGCTTGCGCGAGGATATGTCGCTGAAGCAGACGGCAACCCCGTCGTCAAGTCTTACGCACATTGTGCGAAACCAGGCGTTCAAGTTGTCAGCTCGATAGCACAACTCGAGGGCGTGGGACTGGCCCGTTTCGACCACGCGGGCGAGCCGCTCAAAGAGATCGGTGGCTGTTTTGGCCCAGGGCAGGAGTGCGAGTAGTCGTTGATCGCCAGAAGAATCCTCGGCGATCCTCCACAACTTTCTGCCAGCGGGGTTTAGGTAGCGGAATCGAAAGTCGATGATCGTTCCATTATCGTCGCGAACGGCGTCCATGATCGCGAAGCCGTCCAGAGAAAGTTCTTGGGCCACACAGAATCGCTCTTCGGCTTCCGCCTGTTCTGTGATGTCAAGGGCCATCTCCCCCGCGCCAATGACTTTCCCTTGCGCGTCGCGAATGGGGACGAAGCGGACGTTGTACGTGCGGCGCGAGCCAAGGGCATCTCGCGTGCTAATGGCGCGGCCCGTCGCTTTTCCTCTCAAGGCGCGGCGCCACAGTTTGGCCAATAACCGACGCGGGGAGGGATCGGCCGGCAGCAAGTCACGAAGATGGCATCCAGGGCGAGGGGTACGCCCCGAAAGGCGTTTTATCTCTTTTCGATAGGCGCGATTGACGAACACGCATTCAAGGTCCTTGTCGATCGCCGCCATCATAATGCCGGCTTGATTGGCGACTTTTTCGAGCACACCGTCGCCATGTTGCAATCGTCTCGTGATGCCGGGTTCGCCATCACCACTTTGGAGCGCAACGCCAGGCGCGGACAGATCGGTCTTTGAGCCCATCTGAATCGACTTCCTTGCAGTAATCAAATGGTTGAAGCGAGAAGGCAAATGTTCAATGACAGTACGATGACGCTTTGAACGAGGGCGTGCGCATGTGTCCATGAAGAGGTTGCGACGCCAGTCTAGTTAGCCATTCTGTAGCACCCACTGCACTGCCCGACAGTTCAGTTCGGCAGCGTTCTTCAGAGCAAGCTTCGCCTTAATCTTTTCTCGATAGGCCTCGATGGTCTTTGGCTTGACCGTCAACTTGCGGGCGATCAGTTGAGTGGTCATGCCTTGACCGATCATGCGAAACACCTCGATTTCTCGATCGGACAGGGCGGTGATCGGATCTTGATCGAGGGCCCGGCCGTTACCCAGCCGTTGAAGGACCCGATTTGCCATGCGCGGGCTAAGGTAGACCTCGTCGTTTAGGACACGATGGATAGCGGTGATGACCGTTTCCAGCGGTTCCTGCTTGTTGACGTATCCCATGGCTCCCGCATGAAGCACGCGTTCGGCGTAAATCTTTTCATCGAAGGTCGACCACACTAGCGTCTTGATCGTTGGGTCATAAGCGCGGATCTGGGCGATGAGATCCAGTCCGTTGCTATCGCGCAGAGCGATGTCGATTAGGACCAGCGTCGGATGAAGATACTTGACCTGCTCGAAGGCGTCCTCGACATTATCGGCCCCCTCGCAAATATCGAGATCCGCTTCTTCCGCAATCAACTTGGCCAGCCCTCGCCGGATAATGGGATGATCATCTACCACAAGTATGCTGGCTCTTACCGAGGTTGCGTCGGAACTAGCTCGTGTGCTCATACCTTGTCCTGACCATGACCATGAGACGGTGCGAGAATAGGAATCTGCTAACGACGGGTCTAACAAATATGCGGCAGGAGAACAAGGCCGTGCCCCCCTAGAATCCGGGCTGTCGGAAGAAATAGGGAAAAACCTTATGAATCAACAAGAGTCGGCGCGGAGATGTGCTGTCGGGCTTCCTTACAAAAACGTGATGGAGTTTCCGATGGGCAGCGAGGGACGTGGCAGGCAAACTGTAACAATCGTCCCGTTTGGCGAAGGTAAAGAAGCGCCCCTGCGACCCGAAGTGAAAGGAGTCCCATGGCCAGGCAGAACACCGCGGCGAATCGATTTAACATGGACCCGTCCTCAAATCGCTCTGCAACTTCGTTGAGTGGATCCAAACACGGCGCTTGGCTGCACGATCTCCAGCGTGTTCAGCGACGCGACGGCAGGCGGGGGCGCACGTGGCGCTACTATGTGTTCCGCGAGGGAAGGCGGCTACTCCTCGAGCGCTGCCGCTGATCGGTCGAAGCCAAGTGCGAAAATTGCGAGAATCTTTCGAGCCGCCCCGGGATTTGCTGAAGCATCTCGAAGTCTGCTTCTGAGGATAGAGAAGCCTGCTTCTGAGGATAGAAAGGTTGGTTCGGGGTGGAGGAAGGTGCGAAAGAGATGGCAAGACTGATAGTTGCTGCGGGATTAATCGTCGTGGTTGTCGCAATCTTATTGGTGGCGGCGGGGCTGTTGCGGGTAGAGGACTCGCCCGAGCAGACCACGATTACGCTGGACAAGGCTCAGTTGCGAGATACGAGCCGCGAGGCATTGGAAAAGACCGAGGATGCCGACCGGCGTTTGCTCGAAGGAGCTGATGAAGGGGTGCGCAGCGTCGGCAAGGACTTGAAAGACGCGCTAGGCGACGACAGCGGTGAACCGAAGAGGGGTGAGCAGCGGGCTGCCGACCAGCGTGGCGGTACGGCTCCACCTGAAGAGCTGCGCCGGTGAATGACTCGGCGGGTTGACGGTCGAGCTCCGTTGGTCCCTACGCTTCTCCCTTACTTCAGATCGGGGTCCTCAAATCAGCATCGGAGAGTTCCTTGTCGGCATTTGAAAGCCTCTGATAATTCTGACACTCAATTCTGGCACCGTGGAATAGACGAAGGGAAATCAAATGAGGGTGAAAAACACTGCCATTTCGCTGGCCGTAATCGTCGGCCTTTTTGCCATAGCGGAGCGAGGCAAGGGACAAGGGGGCGATGACGCCGTGGAGGTCATGACTCGCGGCCCTGTGCACGAAGCCTTTGCCCATCCAGTCAATGTTGGGAAGGTGAGCCCGCTGGTCGTTCCCAAGAAGCCGCCTGAGCCGATCGAGGAGACACCTCCGGACGTGCGACCGGAGGACGAAGGGGCAATTTGGATTGGCGGTTATTGGGCCTGGAGCGAGGATCAGGATTTTCTCTGGGTAAGCGGCGTCTGGCGGGTTCCGCCCGAGGGACGCATTTGGGTGAGTGGGTACTGGACCGAGGTGCCCGGTGGATTCAGTTGGGTCCCCGGCTTCTGGAACGCGGCCGACCAGCAGCAAGTTGAGTACTATCCAGAGCCACCAGAATCACTTGAGCAAGGCCCGACGAGTGATCCTCCGTCGCCAGATTATGTTTGGTCTTCCGGCAACTGGGAGTGGCGCGATGGCCGGTATGCGTGGCGGCCGGGGTACTGGATTGAAGCCCGCGCCAGCTACGTCTGGACCGCACCATCGTACTACTGGAGCCCGCGCGGCTGGCTATTTCGCTTGGGATACTGGGATTACGAGTTGGCGGATCGCGGCGCCCTTTTCGCGCCGGTTCATTTCACCTCGCCCATTTATCGGCAGCCTCGGTACGTCTACACCCCTTCCATCGTGGTGAATGTTACCGCGTTGAAGTTCTATTTATTCGTTCGCCCAAGCTACTGTCATTACTATTTCGGCGACTACTTCGCCTCCAACTATGAGCGGATAGGCATCTATCCGTGGTTTTCGGTGGGTCAGCACCATGGGTACCGCTATGACTCACTGTATGCGCACCACGACTGGCGCTATCGTGGGCGCGACCCGCGGTGGTCCGAGAAACTAAAGGGCTGGCACCGCTATTATCGGGAGCACCCCGACCGGCGACCGCCCCACAACTTCGCGGCCGCGCAGCGACGGTGGGCAGACGCTAAGCAGAGCGACCGTCCGGACCGTGATTTCGTTCGAATTGCCGATTCGGTCAAAAACTGGCGTGAGCGACCGGAGGGGGAAATGAGGTTCAGAGAGCTTTCCCCGGAACAGAAGCGGCGTTATGAGCAGACGGCAAAATCACTACGGCAGCTCGAACGTGATCGCGTGCAATGGGAGAAGGCCGACGGACGGCAGGATCAGCGACGAGACGCCCTACGCGCTCCGCAGACGGTCCGATTGCCGGCGGCGGTCGATGACATCGCCAAGTCGTTACCAGCACGAGAGCGGCGACCGCAAGCTCCCGGTCTTCGCGAGGGTGGCGCGCGACAGACGCGGGAAACGATGAGGCCGGTTGAACGGCAAGACGAACGGCGGCGGGCCGAGCAACGGCCAGCCGGCCGGCGGCCGGACGAACAGCCCGACCAACGGCGGGATGCGCAGCGACGTCAAACGGAGCAGCGTCAGGACCTTGATCCACGGCGCGGCCGGGATCGCGATCAGATTCCGGAGCCGCAGCGCCCTAGCCAGGATCAACGACGGCAGGATCGCTCAGACCAAGGCAGGGAGCGTGCCACCCAAGACCGTCCGAGAATGGATCAACGAAGAGATCGTGCGGATCAAGCGGAACCGACGCGGCGAGCGGACCAACCGAGAGTTCCTCGGGGTGGCGATGACGCCCGGACGCCCGACCGGCGGGGAGGGGGCGAAGCAGGACGACCGGGCCAGCCAAGCGAGAATCGTCCCAATTTTGATCGCCAAGGTGGGCCGCGGCCTGCGGATCGACGCGGCGACGCAGGGCGAGGCGGGCAAGAACGTGAGGTGCGCAGGCCGTCTGCTGATCCGGGAGCCAGAGAGCGGCGAGCCGCAAGCGAGGCGCAGCGAACGAAATCCCCCGTCGAGGGACGTGATCGCCCAGGCGGGCCGGGCGGCGAGCGGTTGAATCGCCCGGAGCGTCCACAACCGCCGCGCGAAGTACGACGCTCTCCGGGCGCCGATCAAACGCAGCAGCGGGAGGTGCGGAGGTCAGCGGCCGCGCAAGATGCACGGTCGGCCGACGCCAGGCAGCGCATGACGCGATCGACGTCAACGCCGTCGAGACCGGAGTCACGAAATATTGAAGCGGACCGTCGAAGAACACCCGAACGAAGCGTTGATAAGGCGCCGTCACGAGCCGACCGAAACGAGCGGCCTAGCGGCGGTCGCACTCGAGGAGGCTCAGATCGAGGTGGGGCAAGAGGAGATGGCGATGATCGGGAACGACGCGGTGAAGGACGGCGGTAGGAGCTTCCGTGTTCGGTCCCGCGGCACCGCCTTGATACTGGAATCGATTTTGGACTTAGAGGGGCGTCCCCAAGCCTGTTGGGCGAGGATTGACGAGGGCATTTTGTCAATCGGCAGCAAGGACGGCCCTCTCCGCCAATGGTCCCTGACTCGGATTAAGGGCTTTCGGGCTGAATCGCTGGTCGGATCGTGCTTTGTCCAGGGAAAAGTTGGGGAGGAGTGGATCGATTTATTGCGGCTGCCCGGCGCGGCGGACGAGTCGTTGCTGCAAACGCTCGATGCGTGGAATAGCCGACTCGCCTCGCCGGACTGGCGGGAACGCGTAAAGGCCGATTCGGTCGATGCCGCAGTTGCTGGCGACGATCGGGGTGTGACGCGGGACGAGACCTCCCACGGCTGGTTGTGGCGGTTAGTGCGACCGTTCATGCCCAGCATTCTGTTATTGCTGGGCCTCTCGGCCCTAGCGGTAGGGATCGAAATCATTCCTCCGCTGTTGCAGAAGGCGCTGGTCGACGAAGTCCTAGCGGAGACCGCGAGCGGCTCGCGAGAGCAATTGCTGTATCTCTTGCTAGCCATCGTCGGAGGGTTGCTGTTAGTACGTGTCGCATCCACAGCCGTGGGCATTTGGAAAGGCTACGTGTCTAGCCGGATCGGCGCGACCATGACGGCAAACTTGCGCAATCAATTGGTACGCAAGTTGAACGATGTGCCTTTGGCCTACCACGACCGTAATCAAGTCGGCGTCCTCATGAGTCAGGTGGCCTACGACACGGAGACCCTGCACACGCTCATCTACCATCTGACGAGCGGTTTGCTGCTGCAGTCGTTTCAGCTCGTTGGCATCAGCATCGCCCTATTCTATTTGAATGCCAAGTTAGCCTTGGTCACCTTGTTGCCGATGCCCTTGATTCTGGCCGGGAGTTGGTATTTCACCCGTCATCTTCAGCCCCGGCAACACCACTACTGGGAAGCGGTGGGCAAGCAAGCGTCGGCGCTGATGGGAATGCTGGCTGGGATGCGGGTGGTCAAGGCATTTGTGCAAGAGGACCGAGAAATTGCCCGCTTCTGCCGATCGAGCGAGCGATTACGGGACTCGCGACGAACGGTGGATTTCTCGACGTCCACTTTTACGGCAGCCATGGGACTGCTATTTGCACTCGGTGCCTTAGCGGTTTGGTATATCGGCGGTCGGGATGTGCTTTTTGGGAGCATGACCCTTGGTTCGCTTATGGCGTTTCTCGCATACCTTGCGATGTTTTATACTCCTTTGACCTCTGTCGCGGAATCGACCACTTGGTTCGCCAATTTCATTGGCACGGGCCGTCGCATTTCGGCGGTTCTTCAAACCCGCAGCGAAAATGACGCGTCAGCGTTTGCTCAGGTCGGCCGCGGGCGGGGGCACGTCGAATTGCGCGATGTCTGGTTCGGTTACGACAAGAGTCGGCCGGTCTTGCGAGACGTCAGCCTGACGATTGAATCTGGGCAAATGATCGGCATTGTCGGGCGAAGCGGGTCGGGAAAATCGACACTGGTGAGTCTCATCGGTCGGCTCTACCAGCCAGATAGCGGAGAGATCCTTCTGGATGGGATAAACACGCGGCGCTATGGCATCCGTGACATCCGACGACAAATGGGGATGGTGCCCCAGGAACCGTTCTTGTTCCGTGCTTCGATCGCGGAGAACATCGCTTACGGCAACGCGGCGGCCTCGCCGCGCGATATTATCGCTGCTGCCAAGCAGGCCGACGCCCATGCTTTTGTACTCCGCACGCCGTTGGCCTATTCGACTCCTTTAGGCGAGGGCGGAACCGGCTTGTCCGGCGGCGAACGGCAGCGGTTGTCGATTGCCCGGGCGCTACTCTTCGACCCGGCCATTCTTATTCTCGATGAAGCGACGGCTAGCGTGGACGCAGAATCAGAAAGAGCGATTTGCGATGCCCTGCGTCGTTGGACGCAAACCCGCACGGCGATCGTCGTTTCACACCGATTGTCAACGTTGCGCGGGGCCGATCGGCTGTGTGTATTCGACGCCGGTAAGCTCGTTGAGCAAGGTACGCACGAGGAATTGCTCGAAGTCAACGGCATCTACGCGAAACTGGCCCGAATCCAGGGAAACCTTGAAGGGAGCCGGCATTCGAGGGGAAAAGGACCGCATAGCAGGATTTGGCCAGAAGGGGCGATCGATGGTTATGAAGGCAGCAACGGCGACGTTGCAGGCGACATTGCAGAGGAGTTCTTGTTTTCCGACTCTTCCGCGGACGCTAGTGTCAGCACCCGCGGCGACACGGCAGCGGGCGGCGCCGACTGGCTTGATCCGGCGAACGCACTGCTGGAAGCAATCGAGCGTCCCGGCATGCTTCGGCTAACGACAAGGGACCGAGTCTATCAGCCGGTCATGGCGATGGAGACTTTTCCGGGAAAACATCCCGGACAATACATTAGCCTCCAGTGGCGGGACGCGGTTGGGCAAGATCGCGAGTGTGGGCTGCTGGAAAGGCTCGATGTTTGGCCCCCGGCGGCGCAGGAGGCGGTGCGACGGTCGTTGCGCCGGCGTTATTTGCTGCGAACGATTCGGGAAATTCGTCAAATTAAGACACGGGAAAATGTCCTGACGATGTCGGTGCTGACCGATGCCGGCTGCACGGCACTTCGACTGGAAAAGCCCGGTCAGGGCTCGCAGCCGTTCGCCGACCATGGCGTGTTGCTAACTGACAGCAGGGGAAACTATTTCGTTATTCACGATCGGGCAACGCTTCCTCGGTGGCAACAACGGCTGTTGGCCCTTTACTTCGGTGAGTGAGAAGGTGACGCTGGCAAGCCTTGGTTGAATGAGAGAATTCGATGATTGCTCCGATGCACCGCATATTGAACGGAACGCTTGGCTGGCTGCAGCTACGCTCTCCGTCCACGAATGGCGAATTGGGTGAATGTCTGCGGCTGGACCTTTCCTCGGCCGACACAGTGGAGGTGCAACACCTGGCCCGTCGGCTCGCTGACGTCCAGCAGGTCGACGCCGAGGGACGGGCTGATCACCGCCTGCGCCAGCATCTGGAGCAGAACGCCGAATCGCTGCGGTCGTTGCATGGATATTTAACGGACTCGTCCTTAGAGTTAAGCGATTCGCCGGGTGCCTTATGGTTACTGGAAAACCATCGTTTTATTGAGGATCAGATCGACGGGGCGAAACGCGAACTTGTGGGGAAGGGCGCTCGCCGGCCATTGTTGCGGAGCGGTTCGTTGTCTGGCCATCCCCGCATCTATGAGGTGGCGCGGGAGTTTGTCCGGCGTTCGGAGGCGTCGTTGGAAGCCGAGCGCCTGCGGAAGTATCTCTGCGCCTACCAAGACGTAGCACGACTGTCTCTTAATGAACTGTGGGCAGTCCCGGCGATGATCCGGCTTGCCGCGCTCCAACAATTGGGCGAGGCGGCGGTACTGATCCACCGCCGGCAGAGAGAATATGAGCACGGCCGCAGAATTGGTGGGCGCGTGCTGCAGAGTCCTGTTGGGCCTCGGACGGATCGTTTGGATCCAATCGAGGCACTTTTCCGGGCGGCCCGACCGATGGGCAGCGGTCTAATTGCCGGAGTGCTGAAGGGCGTTGCCGGTGCTCCCGTTGAAAAGGCGTTTCGCGAAACACTGGCCAAGCACCTGTCCGAACGTGGAATGACAATCGAATCCCAGATTGCCGCCGATTGCCGCGATCGGATGATGCACGAACAAGCGGTGCGCGTCGCAGTGATGTGCTTGCGGCAGATGAACCTGATCGACTGGAAACAGCTTATCGAGGACACCAGCATTGTCGAGCGGGTTCTACGGCAGGACCCTGCCAAGGTCTACCCACGCATGGACTTCGACAGTCGGGATCGCTACCGTCACCGAGTTGAGGTCCTATCCCGGCATAGCAGCCTGACGGAGGAAGAGGTGGCGCGCCGGGCAATCGCCATGGCGGAGGAAGCATCCCGAGCTGTCGCTGGCGAGCGCTCGGCGGCGGAGCCAACCAGGCAAGCCGAGACGCATGTGGGGTATTACCTGGTTGACGACAAATCTGGAGAACTCGAGCGGCAAATTCACTGTCGCTACAGTTGGCGGGAGCAGGTCGTCCGAGTGATCGCCCGTATTCCCTTCCTCTGCTACGTCGGAGGGATATTGTTGGTGTGGGCCGCTACGGTGTTGGCGGCAGGAGGAGCGGTCTGGTATTGGGGGATCTGGCAAGAGGTCGGGGCGTTGGGCGTCTGTATCCTCCTCGCCCTGTTTGCTGTTGCCGCGACCGAATTCGCGATAACCGTGGTCAACTGGCTTTGTACGTTATTCGTGCCTCCTCGGCCCATCATGCGGCTCGATTTCTCTGCCGGCATTCCAGGCGACTACCGAACGCTAGTGGCGGTGCCGTCCATGCTCGCAGACGAAGGCACGGTGCGGGAGTTGGTGCGACAACTTGAAATACGTTACTTGGCGAACCGCGACCAGAATCTCTTGTTTGCGCTGCTGACCGACTTCCCAGACGCGAACGTCGAGGATTTGTCGGGTGACCGCCGAATACTGGGATTGGCGAGGAGTGAGATCGAAAGACTCAATGACCAGTACGGCGGTAGCGGGCCAACGACGTTTTATCTGTTGCACCGCCCTCGTAAGTGGAACGCGCGTCAAAAGGCTTGGATGGGGGAAGAGCGAAAGTGTGGCAAGTTGGCCGCCTTAAACCGCTTGATCCTTCATGGTGTTCGAGAACCATTCAGCCATACGGTGGGGGAACTTGACCGTCTACGATCGGTGCGGTTTGTCATCACGCTTGACAGCGACACACAACTTCCGCCAGGGGCCGGGCCGGAACTCGCCGGCTGTCTCGCTCATCCGTTGAATCGACCGCTTTTGGACCCGCAGACAAGAGTCATTCGTCGCGGGCACGGGATACTTCAGCCACGCGTGGGAGCGACGATTCCAGATTCGCAGCGGACGGTCTTCTGTCGCCTCTGGTCGGGCGAGGCGGGCATCGATCTCTACACGCGACAGATTAGCAACGTCTACCAGGATTTGTTTGGGCGCGGAAGCTACATCGGCAAGGGGATCTATGACGTCGAGGCGTTCGACAATTCGTTGCGAGGTCGATTCCCGCCCAACCGAATCCTCAGCCACGACCTGATCGAAGGTTGTTTTGCGCGGAGTGGACTCGTCAACGACGTCCAATTGTTTGAAGATTTCCCCACTACGCTGCTCGGTGAGGTGGCGCGTCGGCACCGGTGGATTCGCGGTGACTGGCAAATCGCCAGTTGGGTAGGGCCACGCGTTTCCACGGCGGGTAGTTCGGAGAGGAATAGTCTCGACGCGCTTTCCCGATGGAAGATCTTCGACAACGTACGGCGGAGCCTGGTGCCCGCGTTCTGGCTTGCCTATTTATTGACGGGATGGATTGTGGCTCCTCAGTGGAGCGGAATTTGGTTATTCTTTGTGATCGGGTTCGTATTTGGACCGTGGTTGGTGGCGGTGCTGCATTCCTTATGGCAGCGGCCGGCCGAAAAACCGTTGCGGTTGCATGCCTGGGATACTGCGCGCGACGCCGGACGCACGTTCGGGATGGAGGCCACGAACCTAACCGTGTTGCCTTACGTCGTGCAGGTCCACCTGGACGCAATTATCCGAGCACTCTACCGGCTTCTGATTTCAGGCGAGAACCTGTTGGAGTGGCAAGCCAGCGGCAGCACCTCTCGGGGTGCCCGTACCTGGAGCGAGCATTACCGGAAGATGGCGATCTGTCCTGTGCTGGGGACGATCGGAATACTGCTTTTGACGGCAGTCGCTCCGTCGCAGTTGCCACTAGTGGCCCCGCTGTTGCTCCTTTGGATCGTGGCGCCGGGATTTGGTTGGGCCATCTCGCAGGAATACCGGAGGCGGTGGTCGACTCTCAACGATAGTGAGGTTGCCCGGTATCGACGTTGGGCTCGGCAGACATGGCATTACTTTGAAACCTCGGTGACGGCGGCCGACCATTGGCTTCCGCCTGATCATGTGCTCGATCGGCCCAAGAGGTTGGCGCATCGGACTAGTCCAACGAATATTGGGATGAAGCTACTCGCCGATTTGGCGGCCGCTGACCTCGGCTACCTCTCCCCTTCTAGCTTATTGCACCGCGTCGGGAAGACGCTGCAAACCCTGTCAACCTTGGAGCGATACCGGGGGCACTTCTACAACTGGTATAACACGAATAGTCTGAAACCGGCAGAATCCCGCTACATCTCGAGCGTTGACAGCGGCAATCTCCAAGGTTCTCTAGTCACCTTGCAGGCGGCGCTGGAAGAGTTGCGGGGGCAGGAGTGGATGCCACCGCGGATACTCCACGGTTTGCAGGACACGCTGGCCGTGATCGAGCACCAACGTGCTGCCAATCATCGACTACCGTGCGACCGCTTCGCCATTCGATTACGACAACTGCAGATGGAGTGCGTGGCCGACGATCGGCCGGATGAAACGAAGTCGGCTCGGGCGCTCTGCCGCCTATTGTGTCGGATTCGGTCTCAGGCGGCCGATCTGGCTCAGATCGCCGACGGGGAGCCAACCGCCGTGCGAGAGTGCGTGCGGGTCTTTGTCCGGCAAGTGGCCGAAATGCATCGGCACGTTGCAGGGCTGGCCTTTTGGGCCGGTTACTTGCCGGATGACCAATGCCGAGGTCGCGTTGCTGAATCGGACGGGAACGCCTGCCGCTGTCGGCAACGAAAAAGCCAGCGTAGGCTCGGCGACACGGACAGCGGCGCGGTTGAAGATTCGCGACGCGCGATTATTGCCAAGTTCGGCAAGGAAATGGCGCAATTGGATAGAGGCGGGTCGCTACAGGAATTGGGCCAGCTTGCGCAACGAGTCGCCGACGCTATAGGAGGTCGTCCGCCGGCAAATGGCGACACGAAATGTCCTGAAATGGCAAAGAATTGGATGTTGGGCCTGCGGCGCTCCGCTCTTGCCACCGTCAAGCAGGTTCGAGAACAGTTGCGCAGCGCCGAACGGGCGATTAGACTCTGCCGGGAATGCGCCGAGATGGATTTCCGGTTTCTTTACCACCCGCAGCGTAAGTTACTGGCCGTTGGCTACAGTGTCGGGCGCCACTGTCTGGACGAGAGCTACTACGATCTGTTAGCGTCCGAGGCGCGATTGACCAGTTTCTTCGCGGTATGCAATGGGCAACTGCCGCTAGAACACTGGTTCAATCTGGGGCGAAGCGTGGCGGTCGTCGAGCGTTCGCCGGTCCTCGTCAGTTGGTCCGGTTCGATGTTTGAGTATCTAATGCCGATGTTGGTTTTGCCCACCTATCGCGGGACGTTGCTCGATATGAGCTGCCGGGCGGCGGTGCAGAGGCAGATTCGCTACGCAGCGGAGCGAGGCGTCCCATGGGGCATCTCGGAAAGTTGCCATGCGGAGGTTGAGGAAGATGCGTCGTACTGCTATGGTCCGTTTGGAGTGCCGGGGCTCGGCTTTGGCTTAGAGCCAAATGATGCACTGGTCGTGGCCCCCTACGCTTCGGCCTTGGCCGCTATGGTGGACGCGGGGCGAGCCTGCCGCAACTTGGGCCAGTTGGAGCAATTGGGAGCGATGAGCTCCTGCGGCTTCTACGATGCCCTCGACTATTCACCGGGCCGGGGGGCAGTGCAGCCATCGCTGTGTCGCGCGGTGATGACACATCACAGTGGGATGACCCTGGTGGCGATTGCGAACGTTTTATGCGATGGTAAGATACCGAAACGGCTTCTGGCGAGTCCGCAGATCGCGGCTCACAGCATTTTGTTGCAGGAGCGATTGCCGCGAGCGATTCGGCCGGTGACGAACCTCTATCTGCCGACGAGACGACTGCCGCTGCGAGCACGCATGGAAGGGGCGGAATCGTTGCGGGCACAGACACCATCGCAATTGCCAGTGCCCGCTCCCGTAACCTTGATCAGGGGGACGCAAGGCTCCCGATGACGGCTGGGGAAACCCTGGCGCGAGTCGTTCGCGCTGCCGGAAAGACCCGATCCAAGGCACGGCGAACTTCGGGAATACTGGCGAACGATCGGCTGAGACGAGCGTCACCGTCGAGCCACTCCAACATCGCCATGGTTGAAAGGCCGGTGTTCCAGAAGTCGTGCCGGGATGCGACGAAATACGGCTTCGGGGCGGCGGTCTTCCAGCGAGCGGAGTCGACGAGTCCGAAGGCGTCCTGAAGTCGATTGGCCAGGAGGAAGCGCAGGGCGTCTTCTGATCCGTCAACTCCCGCGAGGACGGCGATGGCTGCGCTCCAGGGCATGAACAAATCCGTGCGGCCGAAGTTGTCGTAGACGCTGAATTGGCGATAGCAGGTCAACGTCCCGTCATCCCCGGCGTCGGGCTGCAGCAGGTGCGCGCGGCCCTGCTCGGCCAAGCTTGTTAGCACGCTCTGCTGATAGCAAACGAAGTTCTGCCAGGGATTCACCGCCAGTCCATCGTCGGGATAGCTGTCGACGCCGCGCTGACGAACGTCGACAAACAGGCTCCAAAGGGCTTGGGTGAAGGGTGAGCGAAATTCGCCTAGCCGATGTACTACGGGAGCAAAGGATTTGCCGGCGGCGCAGGCTCGAATTCGGTTGGTGCTGCTGTTCCAATGCCGTTCAATCGGGATGGCCCTTTGGGGAGACAAATGGGCAGCAAGCGATAGCAAGTTTCCCTCATTTGTATAGCCATCGTAGACGCACCGGACGAAACCTTCCGTACTCAACGAACTGCGGTAGCGGTAGGCCATGCTCCAGCCATTGGACTTGGCGAAACTGGCAAAGTCGAACCGCCCGCGGAGTTGCGAGATCGCAGCTTGCAGTGAGGGCGAGGTCGTGGGAAGGTGCTCGTATTGGTAAAGGGCGAGTGCGAGAAAAGCGGCGTCGACCGAGGACTCTTCTGGCAGTAGAGAGGGCTTCAAGGTAAGCCAGTCGACATTGCGCGGAGGAAGATACTTGGAGCGGTCCAGCAGCCGATGGATGGTGTCGCTCAGATGGACCACGTAACTGTCGGCCGATCGTTGATCGATCCAACCGTGGCGCACGGCGGCGGGCAACATCCACAACAAAGCAGCCGTCGTATTCAATCCGGCATCGGTAACCTGATAAGAGTTATTCGGGATCAACCCGTGCTGGCGACTGCGCGCGGACCAGAGCGCCCTCCACTGTCGCATAGCAAGACGCTCCACCAAAAGATGCAAAGGCGATGCTTCGACGTCCAGAGGACCGTCCCTTTCGACAAGTACCAGGTCTTTGAGGCGGACTTCCCCTTTTTCCAGGGCCTTTTCCGGAAGAAAGACGAAGTCGATCGACAGGACGCGATCCAGGTCTGGCTCGCCAACGGTTTTCCAACCGCCTGCCTTCAAATTGAGGGGCACTTCGACCGAGTTCCAATTCGCCTCGTTGGGCACGCTCATGGAGTACAAGGCGCGGTGCTCCAATGTGTCGCGGTGGTCCTTTATTTGTAGGACGACCCGGAGCGGGGCATTTGCCTGATTCTGAATTTGAAACCGCAATGCGGAATAGGCGAGAATGTTGCGGGTTTGGCGGTATTCTGGCGTGGGGCCGAAGCCTGAGGCGAAGCATTGCAGATAACGTGGTTGTTCGGCGGCCACATTCCTCAATTCGAGATTCAACGCCCGATTTCCATCGGGCAACTCCAGTGTCCGCAGGGTAATCCCCTCTTGGGCAACCCCGGTGCTCCAAGAACCTCCCCAAGTGTTCAAAAGTTCCGTCTGGCCGCTATTAAACAATGGGACGATTGCCAAGTCGGTCGCGGAACAGCGCGGGGCGTGATGGCAGACAAGCATGGAGGCAAGCAGCGCGCAGGTGAGGCGGCGAGAGAGGACCGCAGCGGCGGTTGTTGGGAGAGCGCTACGCATGGGTGCAAGACTACGGGCGGGCGGGAGAGGTTTTTGCCCTAGGGAGTTGCCAGGCTTTGCCTGGCCCTCGGTGGAGGGCGATCGCCGATAGCTTCAGGTACCGCTCATACTATCTTAATCTACCTAGTTCATCGGCGCCAAGCACCGGAAAAGCTGAGGGGTATGGTGACCAATCTGCTCAAGGGACAGCAAACAAGGCGAAAAAAGGAACAAATCTCCACCAGATTGACGTTACCATACTGCTCATGATAGATTCACGGGGTTCGCATCTGCCATCGTTCAACGGAGAAACTGACCATGCGATCATGGATTTACTTGCTCTTCTTGCTAATTGCTGGATTAGCTGCTGTGGTTCCTTCTTTTGGGGATGAGCCGCCGTTCCGCCCGTTGTTCGATGGGAAGACTTTCAACGGGTGGGAAGGAAATTTGAAGGTATTCCGGATCGAAGATGGAGCCATTGTGGGCGGGAACCTTAAGAAGGGCCTGCCCGAGAATGAGTTCCTATGCACTACGAAGGAGTACCCAAACTTCGAACTGACGATGCAGTTCAAGATCCTCGGCAAGGGTGCAAACGCTGGGGTGCAAATTCGCACGAAGCGGGTCCCCAACAGTACTGAAGTTATCGGTTATCAGGCCGACCTGGCGGAGGGGCTTTGGGGATGCCTCTGGGAAGAAGGCGGACGCTACTGGTTGGCTGGGCCGAAAAAATCGGAAATTGGCAAGCCCGTCAAACGCCAAGACTGGAATGACTACCGCATCCGTTGTCAGGGCAACCATGTCGAGATTTGGATTAACAATGTGAAGACGACGGACTACTACGAAAAGAGCGACAAGGCGCTGTCAACCGGCGTCATCGGTCTGCAGATTCACTCCGGGCCGCCGAGTGAGGCTTGGTACCGAAACGTCATGATCAAGGAACTGCCGGAAAGCTAGAGCCGTCCGGTCCGACGTGGTTCGAGAATTAAAGAGCAAGAACGCTTTCAAAAAAACAGGAGCGCGAGCCGTGGCGAAGAAAATCGCGATGATTGGAGCGGGCAGCGTTGTCTTCTGCAAGATGCTAATGAGCGACATTATGGCGACACCCGCCCTGGAAGGCAGCGAGTTCTGCCTGATGGATGTCGCCGAACCGAAACTCCGCAATATGGAAGCCTTTGGCAAGCGGATGCTGAAGGATAACGGGGTCAAAGGCACGGTTTGGGCCACGCTCGATCGCCGTGAGGCCATCCGAAACGCGGATTTCGTCGTGATCATGGTCCAAGTGGGAGGCACCGAGGCTTTCCGCTTGGACTGCGAAATTCCGTTGAAGTACGGTGTGGACCAGTGTGTTGGGGACACTCTCGGGCCGGGCGGTGTCTTCCGCGGTCTGCGCTCGATACCGTTGTTGGTCGACATCGCCAAGGACATGGAAGAACTCGCCAATCCTGGCGCGATCATGTTGCAGTACTCCAATCCGATGTCGTTGAACTGCTATGCCCTCGGCAAGGCATCATCGATTTCGTTTGTCGGCCTTTGCCATGGTATCCAAACCACTTTGCAAGAGATTGCCACGTGGCTGAACATTCCCAAGGAGGAGATTTCGTATACCTGCGGCGGAACGAATCATATGGACTGGTTCTTGACGCTGAAACGCAACAGCGAGGACCTCTATCCGGCGTTGGCCGCAGCGTTCGAACGGCCGGAGATCTACAAGGCGGACAAAGTCCGTGCAGAGGTGTTTCGCCACTTTGGCTACTTCATGACGGAAACCACCGGGCACATGAGCGAGTATGTGCCTTGGTTCCGCAAGAACAAGGAGGCTTTGAGTCTTTACTGTGACGAGCCAGGGTTTGGAGGGCAGACGGGCGCTTACTACAACTGGTGCAGTTTGGTGGCCCAGAAGTTTGCCAATCGCGACATGCTCGACTTCGAGTCGACCAAATTCGAGGGACGAAGCATCGAGTACTGCTCGTACATCATGGAAGCGGTGGTGACTGGCAAGCCTTTCCGCTTCATGGGCAATGTTCGCAACGATGGCTACATCACCAATCTGCCTGACGGCTGCTGCGTCGAAGTACCGACGTTTGCCGACGACAATGGCTTGCACCCGACTCGGGTTGGCGATTTGCCGCCACAGTGCGCCGCGCTGAATAGCACTCAGGTCAATGTTCACAGCCTAGCGGCCAAAGCGGCTCTAACCGGAGATCCTGAGTACATTGTGCACGCCCTGGCGATGGACCCGCTTACCGGGGCTGTTTGCACGCTCAAACAAGCCCGGGATATGGCTTGCGAGATGTTGGAGGCCCAGCGGGCGTGGTTACCAGAGTTCGCCGGACGGAAGATTAAGCCGGCCCCGACGATCTGCATTCCGCCGGGAACCACGGCGATCAAACCGCCGCCGGATCCGGCCCAAGCGATTCTCAAGCGATTCATCCGTCTTGCCGAAGAGAAACTGGCGTAACCGGATTCAACGTAGCGAAATGTCCAACCGCAGCCGGTCGTCGAGGCTGCGGTTTTTTCCTCCGAGAGTCAGGTAGATTGCGTTCGGGGTTGTGAGCTAATAGCTCCTGTTTACCGGCTCCCCATTCCTTTTCTGGATCCCAGCAACTGCTCCCGTTTGCCGTATGGCAAGCACTGGGGTTGTCGCGCTAAACGGCAAACGCGTTACAGGCGATTTCGCCCGTACGTCGGACATCGGGCGGTCCACTCCTCGCCTTTTCTTGAGAGGAGCAATTGCGAAGCTAACAAAGCCGGGTCGATATGAGATATACGGCAGGCGGGCAGGACCCGGGAGAGGCGATTTGACCGGAATAACTGGCACAGCCGGCTAGGTTTTCCGAAAATACGCCGACTCTTCAAAGCGATCACTTTATAGAAGCTGTCCAGATTGCCGATTGATCTACTCGGAAACAGGTGTTGCCTCCACCCGTATTATCTCACATTGCAGAATCTTCTGGGACATCATGGGTCAATCGATGATCGACGCGCCACTGGACGACCGAGTTCTTACGGCTTTGGAACGGAACCCTTACCTTGCCCGGCGAAATCTTCGTTTCGAGACGAGCGAAGGCCGAGTCATCCTGCGCGGCGTGGTGAACACGTACTTCCAGAAGCAGATGGCCCAAGAGGCGCTGCGCAACATTGATGGCGTTAGCGAGATAGCCAACGAGTTGGAAGTCTGCTGGGCATAGGCGACGATTTAGCGAGGGCGCCGGTGACCGGTCACCGCCTCTTGGCGGTCGCGATAAGGCAATAGCCGCTCGTCCAAACGACAGGCATGTAACAGCCGTCGATTCTCTTCGGAGAGCCCGCAGATTCGCATTACGCCGTCGTGGCGATCAATCTGCTCACAGAGCCACGACAAGTCGGCGGCTTGTCTGCTGTCCAACCGGCACGTCTCGTCCAGTTCAAGCATAAGACGATGAGTGAAGTGTTGTTGCAGCAGTTCCCACAGTCGCTTACCCAGCGCGCCTTGTGTTTCCTCGTTGGCCTCCAAGCGACGAACTCGCACTAGCAGCCAATCTGGGCCTCGTTCAATTTCCAGTTCACAATCAGGAGTGGCCGTCAGCATTTGGACTCCCTCCCAGGAAAAGCAGAAAAGAGGCTTTGAGTACAGGACCCCCAGACATTAGATCCTATCAGCCGGAATAATTGTTACAATGCCCAGTTAGAGTATCCGCGTTTGCAGCTACAGAGTTATCCAGAGGCTCGGCGAGAGCGGGGCGTCTTTCAGCAGACGCGAAAAGCGCCGGGGGCGGCGGCGGTGGTGAAGAAGCTTGATTGCTGGGCCTGGTTGGGGCAGGATTTTCGGTATTCTTTCGACCAGGCGGATAGGAACTCCTCCTGCCTCGTCGTGCGGATCATGGCCCAAACACTCCCGCCACCGTTCCAGCCAAAACCGGCTGCGGCGACTGCACCAAACTGCCGAGCAGTCGCCACAAGCTGTTTGATTTCGATCGGCATCCGTTTGCCCAGCAACTGTTCAAAAGCCGCCTGCGATTGTTCAACTAGGCAGCCAAACGCCAAGAGGTCTCCGGCCGCCAAGGCGTCGCCCGCCTGGGGGATAAGCGAGCTCTCGACGACGAAATGGTTGAGCCGGGCGTTCAGCGCCTGCTTGGTCGCCGGTTCGCACCCCGAGGCGGCAATGATTGCTCGCAGCCGCTCGACAGCATCGGGCGAGGTCCCCAGCGCGTTAGCCAGATGCTCGTCGTCGCGCCCGGTCGCTGACTGCCAAAGTCCGACCAATTGTTCGGCCTGATTCCAGAGCACGTGTCCCGCGTCATTCACAGGGTCGGAGACGCTCGCTGATCGACCGCTGCAACCGATGGCGAAGAGATGCCGTTCGGGCACCGCGACCGCCTTTTCAAACTCAACTGGTCGGTAGGCGTACTGGCTCAAGTGGTCCGGTTCGGCGCAGAGTATTGCGGTGTGGTCTTCCCCACCACGGCACGCTCGGGACAGCTCGCTCTGCCCGGTCAGAGTACCGAAAGTCCCGCCACTCTCGATCGCGGCTAGATAGGCGGTGAGGTCCGCCCTGCCACCGATGTTATGCCAGTACTCGTCCCGGCTCACCAAATTGCTGACTTCGGCCAGTGCCAGAAAGACGGCGGCGGACAGCGCCCGTGAGCGACACAGCCCGCTGCCCGAGGGCAGGTCAACGAGGAAGGCTACGTTCGCGCCACGAATGCCGCCAGGGAAGTTCCGCGCAAGTCGGCGAGCGATGCGGACGGGGTATCGGGCCCAGGGGTGCTCGTTGGGAGGCTGTTCAACGTCGAGGCCGAAAACGAGTGTTTCGCCGCTGTTAGCATCGATCAAAACCAGTTGCTGGTCATTCCGTGGGGTGGCAGTAATGCACACGCCTCGCTCGATCGCGGCGGTAAGGCTGCGTCCGCCGACGTAATCGGTGTGCTTGCCGAGAATTACGAGCCGGCCGGGCACGAAAAACGCGACCGGGGCGGAGGGGCCGTCGTCGGCCACCCCAAGCATTTCAGCGGTTCTGGCAAATCGACCGGCCCACAGCTCACTTGCCCCGCGACGTAGCCCCATTAGCGACAAGTGGGCCGCCAATTCCTCGACGTCGGTCAAATTGCCCGGAAACAGCAATTCGATCATGACCTCACCCTGTTCCACGGGAGATCGCCGTTAGCGCATCGGCTCTATTAAACGCTACAACGCCTTACGACGATGTCCAACGCTTTTTGCCACCTGTTCCCGCTGGAATTATTACCGGTGATCCCCTGAAGGCCAAGAGGGTATTCTGAATTAACCTTTTCGGCTGTACTCGGCGGCAGGGGATAGTAGCGAATACCACGCCGCAGGGGTAAACTAGCTGGGGCTGTCTGATACTACCAGCTCTTGAGGAGAAATGTCTTGCGATACAATTTGCTTCTCGGTTGGGTGATGATCCTCGTTGTTGCTAGCGTCTGCCTGGGCGAACGCCCAAACCCGGTTTTCAAGAAGTCTACCCTCAGCGATCAGTTTTTCGCCGAAGGCGTCTATCACGACGATTTCAACAAGGACGGCATCTCGGACGTCGTGGCTGGGCCGTTTTGGTTTGAAGGACCAGACTGCGCGAGGCGGCATGAGATTTTTGCACCCCAGGTCTGTGATCCGAAAGACTACTCGAACGTATTCCACATCTTCACGGCTGATTTTAATGACGACACTTGGCCTGACGTCTTGTCGATTGGCCATCCGGGAACGGAGGCCTACTGGTACGAAAACCCAGCAGGCAGGCCGGGGCATTGGAGGAGGCATTTGGCCGTCAAGAATGTCGGCAACGAATCGCCCCTCTGGGCGGACGTCGATGGTGATGGCCTTGCGGACTTGATCTACAACATCCATGGCTACCTCGGCTACGCAACCTATCGTCCCGAGGCGCCGGAACTGCCGTGGGTGTTCCATCCGATCACATCAAAAGGAAAATACAATCGGTACACCCATGGTCTTGGTGTTGGCGACATCAACGGCGATGGACGCCCTGATATTTTGGAGGCGAACGGGTGGTGGGAACAACCGATCGAACGGAAAGGCGATCGGCCGTGGATTTGGCACGCTTTCAAGTTCGGCGAAGCACCTGCCCAGATGCTGGTCTATGACGTTGACGGCGATGGCCTCAACGACGTGATCACGGCGTGGCACTGTCACCTATACGGACTTCTTTGGTATCAACAAATTCGGGACGAAAAGGGGCAAATCGGCTGGAAAGCGAATGAGATTCTCTCGCCGAAGCCGGATCGGAACGCGAACGACCTGCGTATCAGCCAGCTACACTCCCTCGACTTGTTTGACGTCAATCGTGACGGTATCAAAGATGTCGTTACGGGAAAACGCTTCTGGGCCCATGGTCCGACGGGCGACGTCGAGACAAACGCTCCGGCAGTGCTTTACTGGTTCGAATTGCGGCGTGACAAGCAGAACGGCGCGTCGTTCGTCCCCCATAAAATCGACGACGATTCAGGCGTTGGGACTCAGACTACGGCTGCGGACATTGATGGAGATGGTTTCCATGACATCGTCATCGCGAACAAGAAAGGCATTTTCGTGCATTACGGAGCTGCGCCCGAGACGCAACGCACGCGGAGTGTGCCGGAGCCGCGCAGACCGGAGGCCGCTGAGCTGCTTGACACCTCCGTCCGCCAGTTGTTCCTCGATGATTCTGGCATCGTCTCCAGGACAGGATTGAAACGCGTTATCGGTCAAATGAAGAAATGCGCGGAGAATCCGATTGTAGTGCCGACCCAAGCCTGCGATGCGCTACGTTGTCAAATCCATGGTACCGTAATCTACCGCCCTGATCTTCAGCTTTACCAGATGTGGTATCTGGCAATCGGCAACGGCAAATCGCTCGATGGCAAGCCGGACAACGGCGCCACGTTGGTAGCTTACGCGACGAGCAAGGACGGTATCCATTGGGAGAAGCCAAAACTCGGCCAGGTGGAATACGATGGCTCGAAGGACAACAATCTGCTCAAAGTTGGCCGAATCAATCGCGAAGGCTTTGCCGTGTTGTACAACGCCGATGAGCCGGACCCGCAGAGACGCTATCGGGCTTGGTTCTGGGACCACAGCAACGGGCGGCAAGGGCCGAATGACCCAGTTGAGGGCCGGGGGCTCACCGGGACGCCGGACAAACCGATGTTCTGGTACGCCAATGACCTCGGGGACGGAATGTGGACGGCATTTTCTCCCGATGGCGTGCACTGGACGAATTACGCGGACAATCCCGTCAAGTTTCGGCACAGCGACTCGGGGCAGGCGGTCGTTTGGGATCCGAAAACGAAGAAGTACGCGACCTACGGACGTTATGGCTTCGGCCGTCGCACGGGACGAATGGAGTCGAAGGATTTTGTGCACTTCTCGGACCCCAAGCTGGTATTTCGCGCGGACAAGGAGATTGACGGTCGAAATGCCCAGGTTGAAGGTTTTAGCCTGTGCATCTATGAGGGCAAGTACGTTGGTTTGCCATGGATGCGGTTTAACCAGCCCGCGCCGGGGGTGGAATGGGCGACTCACGTGCAGTTGTTGGTGAGCGACGACGGTATTAAGTGGAATCGGGTGCTGCCGGGCAAGGTCTTTTTTGGGCCGGGCAAGCCAGGCGAATTCGATGACGGCGTGATCAAGCTCGCGCATCAGCCCCTGGTCTTGGATGACGAAATCCGCATCTATTACTGTGGTTACGGGCTGACGACAAAGTGCGTGCAAATCGGGATGGCCCGACTGCGCCGTGATGGCTGGGTATCTTTGGACACCGGTGATTCGCCAGGCGTTGTGGTCACCAAGCCGTTTGGCTGGACGGGTGGCAAGATCCGCTTGAACGCGGATGCCTCGCAGGGCGAAGTTCAGGTCACTGTGGTCGATGCTTCCGGCGCCATCTTGGCCCAGTCGCGGCCCATAGTTGGAGATCAGTTGAGGGCGTTAGCTGATTTTTCGGGCGACTTGCCGTCGATCGGGACCCCAGTTGCATTGCGAATCACGGTTCGCAATGCCCGCTTGTATTCCTGGTGGCTCGAATAGGATCAGTCTGTTCGGATCGTGGTGTCGCGCCGGCCCGAACGGATCAATGCCCAGCCAACGGCGACCAATAGCACTCCACTACCCGCTCAAAGTGGCGACAGCACCTGGAGTGCGTGCCAGGGTGAGGGCTCAGCGCATGGAATCGACCGTTGCCACGACGCCCACCAACTCGCGGTGGTCGGGAGCGTCGGTTGCCGTGAAGCCTTTGAGCGCATCGGTCAGCTCGGATTGCACCTCGACGAAGTCATTGAAACGAGTGACGAAGGCTTCAACCACGGCCGGATCGAATTGGCCGGCGGACTCCATTTCGATGACCTGCTTTGCGTCGAGGGCGGACCATGCCGGCTTGTAGGGACGCGGTGAAGTGAGAGCATCGAAAACGTCGGCCACCGCCACGATACGCGCCGCCAAGGGGATGTCCTCGCCCGATAGGCCGTCGGGATAGCCGCCACCGTCAAACCGCTCGTGATGCGACCGCGCCACGGCGACCGCCATAGCCAGGAATTTCCCTCCGTCGCCGCGGCGCACGGCCTCGTCGAGAATCCGGGCCCCCACGCGTGAATGCTGCTTCATTCGCTCCCACTCGTCAGGCGTGAGCTTACCGGGTTTCAGGAGGATCGAGTCACTGATCGCCACTTTTCCCACATCGTGCAATGTGCTGGCCTGATGGAGATCCTGTAAGAAACGCTGGTCGATCTGGTCGACATACGGTCCATGCTGACGGAGTTGCCGAGCCAAGAGATCACTGTAGGCGCGGATTCGCTCCAAATGCTTGCCGGTGAAGACGTCTCGAGCCTCGGCAATGCGAGCGAGCGTAAGCACGGCGACATCGCGGGTAGCCAAGAGCTCACGCTGCTGTTCTTCAAGCCGTCGGGACGATTCAAGATGATCCTTCGCTACCTCATGGCGAATTTGATCCACCTTGGTAATCGCATCCAACAAGCGGAAATGCAGTTTCACCCGGGATTGGAGTTCGAGCGGATTGATTGGTTTGGCGATATAGTCATCGGCCCCCGCGGCAAACGCCTGGGCCTGTTCCTGTTGAGAGAAATAGGCAGAGACAATGATGATTGCAAGCCGGCGGCCTCGAAACGCAGTTCGTAATCGTCGACAGACCTCGAACCCGTCAAGGCTTGGCATGCGAAGATCGAGAAGCACCAGATCGGGGGCAAATTGTCGGCACAGTTGCACGGCTTCGACGGCCGAGGTCGACGTCGCCACCGTGTAGTCGGCCTCGAGAATCTTCTCGAGCAATTTCAGGACAAGTGGGTCATCGTCGACGGCGAAAACTCTTTGCCAATTCCTGCCCATAATTACCGTCTTCCGTCTGAGCGGAGGGAAACAGGGGACACCCGACGGCCATGTCTGATTCCAGGACAACCATGCCTTCAGTCTCTCAAGCATAGCTTGAAGCCGGGGAATGGACAGCTGCCCGGAATGATTTATGTCTAGCCTGGTTGGTGTAAATTGCGGCAAATGGAGGTGGAGGCCTTCCGCTGTCCCTTCAATAGGTCCGCCGCTGAGCTTCCTCGATGCAGATAACCCCCTCCTCGTCACGATAGTAGAGGCGATCCCGGGAGATTGCGGGCGAGGCGAGGCAGGACAAGCTCTTGACGTCGTTTTCAGCCAATTTTTCAAACTCTGGGGCGGCTCGAACGACGGTAGTCAAGCCAGTGAAACTCGTGAAGTAGACGCAACCGTTTGCGGCCACAGGAGAGGCGTAATACTTTCCCGGCAATTTCGCTCGCCATAGGAGCTTGCCGTTTCCCGCGTTTAGGCAGCTTGTGACACCGGAGTCAGATACAAATAACAGTAAACCGTTCATCACTAGTGGTGAACTGCAATTTGCTCCGCGGACGGCCGTCGTCCACACGATGGGTGAGGCGGCTGTGCCCAAGGCATTCAAGCTCAATGCCGCGGCAGTATAGGGACCGACGCAGTAGAGGCGGTCTGCATCGGAGACGAGACTGGCAACGTTGTCGCCATCGGGTTGTACGGGAAGCGGATAATGCCAAAGTCTTGTTCCATCCCGCAGCGCATAGCCTTCAAGCCAATTTGAGCCCCAAATTATTACCACTGTCCTGCCGTCCATGTCTTTGACAAGAGGAGTTCGAGAGCATCCGCTTCGTGCCATGCCTGCGTCACTCAGCGCTACGCTCCAGGCGATGTCACCTGAGGCGACTCGTATGGCGTATAATCGTGGCGACTTCGGCAGTCCGTTTAGCAGTACCGCCAAACCATCCCGCGCGACGAGGGAAGAACCAACGCCATAGACACTTTCAAAGGTGATGGACCGGTTTGTCCACCCAGCACCGCCGCGCGTATCGCAAGATAGAAGGCCAGCGGAGCCGAAATAGGCGATGACACGATCATCATGAACAACCACAGTTGGCGTGGCGGGGGTATTCAGGCGATGGAGACTTCCTTCTGGCCCCAGTAGGCCTTCGTGGTGCCAGAGTCTCTCGCCAGTTCTCGCGTCGAGGCAAATAATCGCCCGCGCCAAGTCGCCCGAAGTCCGCAGAGCTGTATTACCGACAAAGACAGCGGTGGCGAGAAGTACGAGTAAACAGAGGAAGGCCGGCCGATGATAGCGGCGGTACCGGCCAAAAACTCTTCTTCCGCCGACAAGCAAGACAAAGGCAGTTGTTGCCGCCGCAGAAGACAATACGAGCTTCCTGTCGCCGTCATCCCAAGAGCACCAATGCGAGAGGAACTTTTCTAAATGGTACATCAAATATTGGTTCCGACTTGCCAGTTCTTTTCCGAGCAGAAAGATGCCTAGTAGCAGTAGCCCCCCCGCCAAGATGGTGCCGATCGGTACGATGGTCCTGCCGATACGTGAGGATAGAAGCCTTTCTTTGTCGGGAATCGCAAGAACCACTGGAATGAACCAAAATACGCCGAGGATCATTGCCCCGCACCATAAAAAGTGCTCCGGCAGCGTTATGCCGAGCTTATCGGAGAAAAGCTTGGCGAGGATGCTGCCCAGGGCGGCCATGCAGGTCAGCACGGCAATCCCAAGAACCGCGAGTGCAGTTCGGTTCCTGTGGTTGGACTGAGGGCCTCCTGCCAACTGCGGTACTTGAAGCCTGTGAGCAATAGCAGCGCCGAACCAAACCAGCCCCGCGGCGACGGGGAACAAGGTGAGCAAAAGGACCACGACGGATTGTTTCTCGAAGAGGCCGTCACCCCAGACATGGCTCTTTGCCGGGATGCCGCCGCAGATAAAAAACGCAAGCGCCAGCGAGCCGAGTCCCCAATAGGAAAAGTGTCGTGCGCTGGTCATGCTGATTATCCGTCCCAACAACAGGCAAATGATCGAAATGATCGAAGCACCGATCCAGGCGCGTATTGGGCATCTCTGATAGTCAAACCATTGCGGCCCGAAGATGACGAGCATCACCAAGAGAAGGAACGTCGCAGCAACAACGGATTGCGAACATCGGGCCGCAAGTCTCGATTTGTGCAGGGGCATCGTATAGTGTTGCTGAAAAAGCTCGCGCATGCCGAGCCAACAGACTCCAATCAGAAGCCCGACAGTGAAGACTCTTAGCCCTGTTTGAATTCGCTGGTAGACCGGCGAGACGTAAGCTGTCGTCACGTAAAGTCGCTCTTGGGAGATGACCGGCGAGGAGCATCCTGAGCCCGGAAGAGGAGTCTTCCACTTGATGTTGTCGACCTGGGACCACCAAAGTGGCGGCGATTGTGAGGGGCTGCGTCCTTCTCTTTCTTCTCCACGCCACGCTGGCCAATCGTCGCTGCTCAGAGTCACGCTCACTGCCACGAGAAAAGCGAGAGAAGCTATCACTTTAAGCCCCCGTTAGCCCGGTATCCGCGTCAGCCGCACAGAAAGAACGACCTCCACTTTAGCTGGCGACACTGACCATTGCAACAACTCTGGGCGCGGGGCAAGAAAACCAAAAACCCCCGACAGCCACGCTGTCGGGGGTTGGTTGATTCAAAATCCGGCGACACCTACTCTCGCACTTGTGGTACTACCATCGGCTCCGAAAGCTTAACTACCGTGTTCGGGATGGGAACGGGTGTGGCCTTTCGGATATGGTCACCGGAAAGGAGCGTCGCGCCCGATCAGAGGCGCGACGCTAATGGTTGTGATAATGAAGTGACATCTTAATTACACTTAGGAGCGTTGGATACATGCGGCCAAGCATTCGTCCGTTAGTATCGGTTAGCTGAACGCATTACTGCGCTTACACATCCGACCTATCGACCTGGTAATCTTCCAGGGGACTTTCGGGGTTATACCCCAACGAAACCTGATCTTGGAGAGGGCTTCACGCTTATATGCTTTCAGCGTTTATCCTTTCCGTACATAGCTACCCAGCCGTGCCGCTAGCGCGACAACTGGCACACCAGAGGTACGTCCTTCTAAATCCTCTCGTACTAAAGAAGAACCTCCGCAAGTTTCGTGCGCCCATAGCAGATAGGGACCGACCTGTCTCACGACGGTCTGAACCCAGCTCACGTACCACTTTCATTGGCGAACAGCCAAACCCTTGGGAGCTTCTCCACCCCCAGGATGTGATGAGCCGACATCGAGGTGCCAAACCGCTCCGCCGCTGTGGACGCTCGGGAGCGATAAGCCTGTTATCCCCAGAGTACCTTTTGTCTGATGAGCGATGGCCCTTCCATGCGGGACCACCGGATCACTAAGTCCTGCTTTCGCATCTGCTCGACACATCTGTCTCGCAGTCAAGCACCCTCTCTACCTTTACGCTCGACGCCTGATTGCCAACCAGGCTGAGGGTACCTTTGAACTCCTCCGTTACCTTTTTGGAGGAGACCGCCCCAGTCAAACTGCCCAACTGGAAATGTCCGCTGCCCGGATTCACGGGACAGCGTTAGAACTAAAATATGCCCAGGGTGGTATTTCAAGGTTGGCTCCACCGATACTGGCGTACCGGCTTCAACGCCTCCCACCTATCCTACACAGAACATATCACAGCCCAATACCAGCCTACAGTAAAGGTTCATGGGGTCTTTCCGTCTAGCTACGGGAACGTGGCATCTTCACCACGGCTACAATTTCACCGGGTCACTGGTTGAGACAGTAGAGCTGTCGTTACGCCATTCATGCAGGTCGGAACTTACCCGACAAGGAACTTCGCTACCTTAGGACCGTCATAGTTACGGCCGCCGTTTACCGGGGCTTCGGTCGCGGGCTTCACCTTGCGGCTAACCCTCTTCCTTAACCTACCGGCACCGGGCAGGCGTCAGACTCTATACATCCTCTTGCGAGTTGGCAGAGTCCTGTGTTTTTGATAAACAGTCGCAGCTCTCGATTTACTGTGGCCTCCAAGAGCGTTAACCCTCGAAGGCACCCCTTATCCCGAAGTTACGGGGTCATGTTGCAGAGTTCCTTAACCAGTGTTCTCCCGAGCGCCTTAGACTACTCGTCTCGCCTACCTGTGTCAGTTTTAGTACGGTCGCCAAAGTCTCAACCCTTAGAAGCTTTTCTTGGACGTTCGTCGGATGACGTCTGGAACATAAACGCCATTAGCCCAAAATTGAGGTCTGGTGCTGCGGATTTCCCTACAGCGACCCCGCAATCAGGCCAGGGACATTTCTAATCGTCCCCTCACCCTAAAAACGCCGTCCCTCCAATAGGTCCACTCCGGCGGCGCAGGAATGTTGACCTGCTATCCATCGTCTACGCCTTTCGGCCTCGACTAAGGTACCGGCTAACCCTGGGCGGAATTACCTTCCCCAGGAAACCTTAGGCTTTCGGCGGGCAGGATTCTCACCTGCCTTATCGTTACTCATTCCGGCATAATCACCTGTGGACCCCGCCATCGCTCCTTACGGTACGACTTGTATCTGATCCACAGCGCTCTCCTACCAATGTCTTGCGACATTCCGCGGCTTCGGTGCTGCGCTTACTCCCGATCATTATCGGCGCAGGATTGCTCGACCAGTAAGCTGTTACGCACTTTTTAAATGGTGGCTGCTTCTAAGCCAACATCCTGGCTGTCTCGGCAATTCAACTTCCTTAGTGACTAAGCTCGACTTCGGGACCTTAGCAGGTGATCTGGGTTGTTTCCCTCTTGACCGCGAAGCTTATCCCTCGCGGACTGACTCCTGAGATAGTCGCATCGGTATTCGGAGTTTGGTTCAGGAGGGTAGTCTTGGAGGACCCCCAACCCGATTCAGTATCTCTACCCCCGATGCGTAGTTGCTCAAGGCTAGCCCTAAAGCTATTTCGGAGAGAACGAGCTATCCCTGCGTTTGATTAGACTTTCACTCCTCCCCACAAGTCATCCCCTCGGTTTTCAACCCAAGTGGGTTCGGTCCTCCACGCGGTATAACCCGCGATTCAACCTGCTCATGGGTAGTTCACGCAGATTCGCGTCTACCGCCAACGACTATGTCGCCCTATTCAGACTCGGTTTCCCTATGGCTCCAGCCCGGAAGGCCTTAACCTAAACGCCGCAGACGGTAACTCGCCGGATCATTATGCAAAAGGCACGCCGTCACACTTTGCGAGCAAGCTCGCCATAGTGCTCCGACCGCTTGTAGGCACATGGTTTCAGGTTCAGTATCCTCCCCTAACAGGGGTTCTTCCCATCTTTCAGTCGCCCTACTGAGTTCACTATCGGTCGTCAGAGAGTATTTAGCCTTACGGGATGGTCCCCGTGGATTCAGTCGGGATTTCACGTGGCCCGACCTACTCAGGTACCTTTCGGGAGGCTACACCACTGCCGCATACGGGGCTGTCACCCGCTGTGGCCTGCCTTTCCAGACAGTTCTGCTAGCTGGTAGCTTGGTAACTCCCATGTGAAAGGCCCTACAACCCCGCGAGGGAAACCCTCGCGGTTTGGGCTATTTCCTTTTCGCTCGCCACTACTAGGGAAATCGATTTTTCTTTCTTTTCCAACGGTTACTTGGATGTTTCGGTTCACCGTGTTCGCGACACACACCTATGGATTCAGTGTGTGTTAATTCGGGTATCCCGGGATCAACGCTCGTTTGACAACTACCCCGGGCTTATCGCAGTCTTCCACGCCCTTCATAGGCTTCTGACGCCAAGACATCCCCCATGTGCCCTTAGTAGCTTGGCCACATGAATCCAACGCTCCATTAAAGGAGCCATCAGCTTCATGCGATCCTCGCTGCTCGAACAATCAAAGACCTTACGATCCTCGTTGTTCCGAGTAACAAATGCTCTAAGTGCCCGTGGAGCCACACGCTTCGAAAAGCATGTGGTTCACACAATTAAGATGCCACTTCGTTACCACAACCAAATTGTCAAAGATCTCTCGGCCAGCTATCTTTCGCAACTGGCGAAAACACAAATCTTAGCAGGCCTTCCGACACCTGTCAACAGCTCTCAGAGGATTCTCGAAAAATTGTTTTTTCGAGTTTTGCTTAGCCTCTGTTCGCTATTCTCGAAGACTCCTTTCAGTAGTCTACCGATCCGTGGTGTCGGGCCCTGCCGCGTAAGTTGTGTCTGGATTATATCGGCTGGCCGATGGCTGACAACCCATCTGAAAAAAAATCTTTTGGGAATTTCTTTTCGGGCCGTAAGCGATTGAAAAACATCGGCTTAAAGCCGTGCCAAACTATAGCTCGCGATTTGCGAATTGTCGCAGTATACGTACGGCGAGGCCGCCTGGCAACGGGCCGCGCCAAGCGCCTACTTAGGTCGCGAGTAGCGCGGCGGACCGGGCCGGCCGCCGGTTGGCCCACCACTCCGTGGCACTCTGAATCGTGTAGAAGAAAACCGGGGTAAGGAATATCCCGAAGAGTGTCACCCCTAACATCCCGCTAAAAACGGCCGTTCCCAGCGTCCGCCGCATTTCCGCACCGGCCCCCTCAGCGATCACCAGGGGAACGACGCCCAAAATGAAGGCGAGCGAGGTCATGATGATCGGCCGCAGCCGCAGCCGGCAGGCCTCCAGCGTTGCTTGATGACGGTCCTCGCCGCTTTCACGCCGCTGGCGCGCGAATTCCACGATCAGAATGGCATTCTTGCTGGCCAAGCCGACCAGCACGATGAAGCCGATTTGGGTGAAGATATTGACGTCCATCTTCGCAATGGCCACGCCTGCGATCGAGCACAACAGGCACATCGGCACGACGAGGATCACCGCCAGCGGCAGAGACCAGCTTTCGTACTGGGCGGCCAGCACCAGGAACACCAACACCACCGCCAAGCCGAAAACTTGCATCGCTGTGCTGCCCGCTAGAATCTGCATGTAGGTCAGTTCGGTCCACTGGTACGACATGGCCGGCGGCAGGATTTCGTCGGCCAGTTGCTGCATCTTCTCAATGGCTTGCCCCGAACTCGTTCCCGGCGCGAGATCACCGTTGATCGCCGCCGCCGGGTACATGTTGTACCGCATCACCATCGCCGGCCCGCTCATATCGCGTGCTTCAATGATCGTGCTCAATGGCACCATTTCACCGTCGGCGTTGCGGACTTTCAATTGCTTCACCTGCGCGGCGCTTTGGCGGAACTGCGAGTCGGCCTGCACGTTCACTTGCCAGGATCGGCCGAATTCGTTGAAGTTGTTGACGTACAGCGAGCCCATGTACACCTGAAGAGCGTTGAAGACGTCGCCGACCTTCACGCCCATTGATTTGGCCTTGGTGCGATCGATGTCGAGATAGATCCAGGGTGTGTCGGCGCGAAGCGAGGTGAAGAGTCCCTGTAAACAGGGCGTTGAATTTCCGCGTTTCACCAGGTTGTCAGAAGTTTCCTGGAGGGCATGGAGGCCGAGGTTGCCGCGGTCCTCGAGCATCAGTTTGAAGCCGCCGGCGTTTCCCAGGCCGTCGATGGGCGGCGCGCCAAAGACGGAGACCAGGGCTTCGCGAACGTCGCGATTGCATCGATCGCGGAGTTTGTTGGCGATGGCCGTGCTGGTCAGGGCGGCGCCGCGACGGTCATGGAACTCCTTGAGCATCACGTACATCGAGCCGAAGTTTGGCGCATTCGCACCGAGCAACAGGGATTGTCCCGATAAGGCGACGGTGTGGGCTACGCCTGGCAGTTCGCGTGCGATCCGTTCCATCCGCTTCATCACCGCTTGGGTGCGTTCGACGGCGGCGCCGTCAGGTAGTTGGACATTAACCAGCAGGTAGCCCTTGTCCTGGTCGGGAATGAAGCCCGTCGGCATTTTCTCCATGCCCCACCACGTTGCATACAGCAGGCCGCCGTAAATCAACAAGGCAATCAGGCTGACTCGCAATAGATGCCCGACGCAGCGGGTGTAGAGTTCCGCGGAGCGACCAAAGCCCCAGTTGAAAGCACTGAAGAACCAGCCGAGCCAGCGGTCCGTCCAGCGTGTAAGCCAATCCTTGGGCGCTCCGTGCGGCTTCAATAGCAGGGCCGCCATCGCAGGGCTGAGGGTCAGCGAGTTGAACGCCGAGATCACCGTTGACACGGCGATGGTCAGGGCGAATTGGCGGAAGAATTGCCCGGTGATGCCGCTAATGAACGCGCATGGCACGAACACGGCGCAAAGCACCAATGCCACAGCGACGACCGGCCCAGTAACCTCGTTCATCGCTTTAAAGGCGGCCTCTTTTGGCGACAGGCCCTCAGCGAGCCACCGTTCGACGTTTTCAACGACCACAATCGCATCGTCGACGACAATGCCGATGGCCAGCACCAGCCCGAACAGGGAGAGGTTGTTCAGACTAAAGCCCATGCCGGCCATCACGGCAAACGTGCCTACAATGGCCACTGGCACGGCGATAAGCGGAATTGCCGCCGCCCGCCAGTTCTGCAGAAACAGCAGAACAACGAAGGCCACCAGGAGGACCGCATCGCGCAAGGTTTTGATTACTTCCACAACCGATTCGTGGATGAACGGAGTGGTGTCGTAAACGATTTTGTAGTCGATCCCTTCTCGGAACTTCTTCTTCAACTCCTCCATCTTGTCGTAGATGGCCTTGGCTGTATCGATCGCGTTCGAGCCCGGCAACTGGTAGATCGACAGCGCTACCGAAGGTTCGGTATCGAGCGTACAGGTTTGGTCGTATTGCTGGGCACCGAGTTCTAGTCGCGCGACGTCTTTCAGGCGGACGATCGGGACCGCCTGACCGCCCAATTCGACTTTCGATTTCAGCACGATATCGCCGAACTGCCCGGGCGTCATGAGGCGACCCAGCGTCGACATCGTAAGTTGGAAGTTTTGCCCCATGGGAACGGGCGGCTGACCAACTTGGCCGGCGGCCACTTGGACATTCTGCTCTTTCAAGGCCGTGACGACATCGTCGGCGGTCATGTCTTTTGCGGCCAGCGCTTCAGGATCAAGCCACGCTCGCATGCTGTAGTCGCGTTGCCCGAGGAAGGTCACATCGCCGACGCCGGGCAGCCGCAGCAACTCGTCTTTGATCTGGATCGTGGCATAGTTTGACAGATAGAGATCATCATGAATGTAGTTGCCTTTCTCGTCCTTGGTCGAGACGAGGTTGACGATCATCATGATCGAAGGAGATTTCTTTTTGACGGCCACGCCCTGCAGTTGTACGACGTCGGGAATGACCGGCATCGCCAATTGCACTCGATTTTGCACGAGCACCTGGGCCATGTTCAGGTCGGTCCCCAGCGCGAAGGTGACCGTGAGCGTATACTGTCCATCATTGGTGCACTGCGACGACATGTAGAGCATGTTTTCAACGCCGTTGACCTGCTGCTCAATAGGCGCCGCGACGGTGTCGAGCACTAGCTGGGCATTCGCCCCGGGGTAGCTGGCCGTGACTTGCACGGTCGGTGGTGTAATGTCGGGATACTGGGCGATCGGCAGAACGAACAGTGCCAGGGCACCGGCCAACGTAATGATGATCGACAGCACCGAGGCGAAAATCGGACGGGTTATGAAGAAATGGGACATAACGAGTTATCGGCTATCAGTGGTCCGTGGTCAGGTGCCGTTAGCAGCCGACGTCGCGTCGGCTGGCGCTTTGTTTCGTGTTGTTAGTCGATCAATTACATAGAAGAAGACCGGTGTCAAGAAGATGCCGAACAGGGTTACGCCCAGCATCCCGCTGAAGACGGCCGTGCCGAGCGTGCGACGCATTTCGCAGCCGGCCCCTTGGGCGATCGCTAAGGGAACCACGCCAAGGATGAAGGCCAGCGAGGTCATCATGATCGGACGCAGCCGCAATCGACAGGCATCGACGGTTGCGTTGAGAGGCGATTCACCGCCGTCGCGACGCTGTCGGGCGAATTCTACGATCAAAATCGCGTTTTTGCTCGCCAGCCCGACAAGGACAACGAAACCGATCTGAGTGAATATGTTTACATCCATGCGGGCCATTGCTACGCCGGTGACGGAGCACAGCAGGCACATCGGCACGACGAGGATCACTGCCAAAGGCAGCGACCAACTTTCGTATTGTGCTGCCAGCACCAGGAATACAAGGACAACCGCCAGAGCGAAGACAGTGATCGGGTTCTGCAGGGCCTCTTTCATTGAACCAAGCTTGCTCGATTCAATTTGCATCATGGTCAATTCGGTCCACTCCGTGCCCATGCATTCCGGCAATTGTTTACGAGCCAAACATTCCATGGCGTGGATTGCTTGACCGGAACTTGTTCCCACCGCGACATTGCCATTGATGGCGGCGGCCGGAAACATGTTGTAACGAGTGACCATGACCGGGCCGGTGACGTCCTTCAGGCGTGTCAGCGTGTTGAGCGGCAGCATTTCGCCGGACTGATTTCGCACCTTGAGGCGGCCCACCTGATCGGCCATCTTGCGATAGAGGCCATCGGCCTGGAGCTTGACCTGCCAGGAGCGGTCGAATTCATTGAAGTTGTTAACGTAGTACGAGCCCATGTACACCTGAAGGGTGTTGAAGACGTCGCTGACGTCGACACCCAACGCTCGGGCTTTGACCCGGTCGATGTCGGCGAACAACTGTGGCGTGTCCGAGCGGAAGAGGCTGAAAACGCCGGCAAACTCCGATTCTTCGTTGGCCTTGTCGATCAGGGCATCGGTGTACTCTTGCAGCGCTTGGGAGCCAAGGTTGCCACGGTCTTCGATCATCAATTTGAATCCCGATGCCGTGCCGAGGCCGTCCACTGGCGGCGCGCCAAAGACGCTGATCACGGCTTCGGGTATCTGCTTGTAGCAGATCTGCTGCAAGTGGTGGGCGATCGCCATGTCGTGCAACTGGGGAGTCCGCCGCTGGTGAAACGGAGCCAGGATGACGAACATCGAACCGAAATTGGGGGCATTGGCCGACAGCAGCACCGATTCGCCGGAAATGCCGACGGTGTGGGCGACGCCTGGGATCGTATGGGCGATTGCGCCCAACCGACGGACAACGTCCTGGGTCCGCGCCACGGAGGCGGCTTCGGGCAATTGCACGTTGACCAGAAGGTAGCCCTTGTCTTGCTGGGGAATAAATCCGGTCGGCGTTTTCGCGAAAGACCACCAAGTCAGGCCGAGCAGTCCGGCGTATAGCAGCAAGGCAATTAGGCTGCCGCGAAGCAACAAGGTCACCGAACGCGTGTAGAGGTTTGTCGATCGCTCAAAAAGCCAGTTGAACAAGCGGAAGAACCAGCCGAAGAAGAAGTCGACAGTCTTTGTGAACCAGTCGCGGCGCGCGGAGTGCGGTTTCAGAAGCACGGCCGCCAAGGCCGGGCTCAAGGTGAGTGAATTGAAGGCCGAAATAACCGTGGAAACGGCGATCGTCAGCGCGAATTGGCGGAAGAACTCGCCGGTAATCCCGCTGATGATCGCGCAGGGGACGAAAACAGCGCAGAGCACGAGCGCGACCGCGATGACGGGCCCGGTCACTTCGTCCATCGCCTTGAACGCCGCTTCGCGCGGGCTCAATCCCTCGGCCAACCATCGTTCCACGTTCTCGACCACGACAATCGCGTCGTCCACAACGATGCCGATCGCCAGCACGAGGCCAAACAGCGTGAGGTTGTTCAGACTGAAACCGAAGGCCGCCATGACGGCAAATGTGCCAATAATGGCTACGGGCATCGCGGCCAGGGGGATAATTGCAGCGCGCCAGTTCTGTAGGAAAACCAGGACGACGAGCGCCACGAGCACCACCGCGTCGCGCATCGTCTTGAGGACTTCGTCGATCGATTCCCGAATGAATGGCGTGGTATCGTAGTTGATTTGGTAGTCGAGTCCTTCGGGAAATCGGCGTTTCAGATCCTCCATCTTTTCACGGACGCCGTCGGCCGTGTCCAAAGCATTAGCGGTGGGCGTTTGGAAGATGGCCAGCCCGGCCGAGGGCTTGCCGTCCAGCAAGCAAGACTGGTCGTACTGCTGGGCGCCGAGTTCAATGCGAGCGACGTCGCGAAGTCGGACGATCGGGGACACGGGCGTTTCCCGATCGGGTTTGCCCGTCTTGATGATGATGTCGCCGAATTGCTCTGGCGTGACGAGTCGGCCGAGCGCCGAAAGGACAGGCTGAAAATTATTGCCTTTGCCAACCGGTGGCTGCGCCATCTGGCCCGCCACGACCTGGTTGTTTTGTTCCTGAACGGCGTTGACCACTTCGCTGACAGTCAGATTTCGGGCGGCCAGTTGCTCGGGATCGAGCCAGGCGCGGATGCTGTAGTCGCGCTCGCCGAGCATGATGACATCGCTGACGCCGTCGAGGCGCATCAATTCATCACGCACTCGGATGGTTGCATAGTTTGACAGGTAGAGGTCGTCGTAGCGACCATCCGGCGAATAGAGGTTGACCACCAGCAGGATGTTTGGCGTTCGTTTCTTGATGTTGACTCCTTGCTGTCGGACCTGATCGGGCAATTGCGGCATGGCCAACTGCACGCGGTTCTGCACTTGGACCAGCGCCAGTTGGAGGTCGGTGCCAAGTCGGAAAGTGACGGTCAACGTGTAGGCGCCGTCATTGGTGCACTCCGACGACATGTAGAGCATGTCGTCGACCCCATTGACCTGTTGCTCGATTGGGGCCGCGACGGTATCGGCAACCACCTGAGCATTTGCCCCGGGGTACGAGCAAAGAACTTGGACCGTGGGCGGAGTGATGTCGGGGTACTGGGCCAGTGGCAGCGATGAGATGGCGACGCTGCCGGCCAACACGATCACGACCGATAACACGGCGGCAAAAATCGGTCGATCGATGAAGAAGTGAGAAATCACGGCGGTAGCATCCGAACGGCGGGGGGGAGACCACGAACGTTGTCGCTGATCCCGACGCAGTCAGCGATCTTTAGTTGAGAGGTTTCTCCGCGTCTTCCATCTTCACCTGATCGACTTTGACCTTGTCGTTCGGACGGACGCGCTGCAGGCCGTTCACGATCACTCGATCGCCGGCCTTCAGCCCACTTTCGATCGCTTGGAGGCCGTCGAAAACCATTCCCAGTTTCACACGCTGGTAGCGGACCACGTTCTTGTCGTCGACGACGTAGACGTACTTGTCGCCCTGGTCGGTGCCGATCGCCCGTTCGGTGACGAGCAAGGTTTTGTGGGGGCGACCCTCGTCAACACGAACGCGTGCGAACAATCCCGGCAATAGCAGCGGCGGCTTTTCCGGCAGGTGGTAGGGATTGGCAAACTTGCCGCGAACCAGAATCGTGCCTGTCTGCTTATTGACGGCATTGTTTGAGAAGTCGAGCACTCCACGGATGGGGAACTCGCGTTTGACATCATCGGCGAGTCCCATGCGAACCGGAATGTCCTTGTCTTCGATGGTTGAAATCGCGCCTTCCCGAACCATCTTGCGTAGTTCGAGCATGGTCGGTTCCTCGACGTTGAAATAGGCGTAGATCGGGTCAAGCGAGACGAGTGTTGTCAGCACGGTGACATCGGCGTTGACCAGATTTCCCACCGTTAGGAAGGTCCGGCTCAACTGTCCAGCGATCGGAGCGGTGATTTTCGTGAAACCGAGGTTAAGCTTGGCTTTTTCTACTGCCGCCTGAGCCGCCTTGATCGCCCCGACATTCTCGGCCTGCTGAGCCAAATAACGGTCAACATCCTGTTGGCTGGCGGCCGACTGCTTGGCCAAGGTCCTGTAGCGTTCGACCTGAATGTCCATCAGTTTCTTTTCAGCCTGCAACCGCTCCAAGGCGCCATTGGCTTCGTCCAAGGCTGCTTGGAAAGGACGCGGGTCGATCTCGTAGAGCAAATCGCCCTGTTGGACGATCTGGCCATCCTTGAAATTCACTTTGACGAGGTAGCCGCTCACCCGCGCGCGGATTTCGACTTTTTCGACCGCCTCGGTGTCGCCAGTAAACTCCTCGAAGTCGGTGACTTCGCGTTCAAGGGGTAGGGCGACAGTCACTGCGGGCAGAGGCGGAGCTACGTACTTCTCAGTCTCGTGACAGCCGGCCAGCAGCAACAGGAGGGCGGGCGAGAAATAGCGCAATGCCTGGTACATGGAGCAACACCTGGGGCGGGAAGATTGGTGGAAGGATTGTGCCTACGCTAGGATAGGTCACGAGATCGTCGCCGATGGGATGGCAGGAGTGGACCGAGCCGATCGTTTCGCTCGAAAAGGCGGTTCAACAGAGAAGGAGCGGCTCGCTTGTAGCAGTAGCGTGGAGCGTACTGGTTGTGTCGAAAATTCAATTGCCGCGCGTCGTTCCGCTGGACGCTGCGATCTGCCGCGCGACGAAAGCGACTGGCGTTGTTTTGGCAACCGCCTAGAGAAGTTCGGCCGAGACGGCAAGCTCTTGGGACGAATGGCAATGCCGCTCGATCCAACTGGAGAGGACCCAGAGCGAGACTTCTCGGTAGGGGGGCAGGGTGCAAACCAGGGCTTGCAAGCCGTCCACCTCCACGACTTCGCACGGCACCGAATCATCGCATCGCATGATCGAGCCGATAAAGGGGGCCAAATTCACGATTACGTGGTCGCCTTTTTGGATGTCCATAACCAAATCTCCGCCTGAGGTGGCTGTGAGTACTCCACGTCAGAACCCGACGGCTCCCAGATGAGTCTTCTTACACTGTTCTAGCGACCGGTGCCGAAAGTTACAATCCTCTTCCCCCCATGGAGTTAAGGAACCGCGGTTCGTGTTAGCGGCGGGTTAGTAGTGTGTTAGGATTCTGGTAGGTTGGGGGGGGCTGGCGTGTCAGGAAATTGCTCGGAATCTTCGGTGCGGGGTTTGCGTCTATAATAGAGTTGGCCGACTTTGGCCGGGAATCGCAATATGTCTTCAGGCAATGATGTAATCACCGCCGCCCCACGAGATCAGAGTATTTTGTCCCGTGGCAGCGAGCAAGACCGCTTTATCGAGGCACGCCTGTTGGAAGCCCGACGGCACGTCAAGGCGGTCGACGTTGCCACTGCTCTGGTGACTCTGGCAATTGGGGTTCTTGCCTACCTATTAACGACGGCCTTGATCGACCATTGGCTGGTGACTGGCGGGCTGGGAACGGTCGGTCGAATGCTGATGTGGCTTGGCTTGGTAGTGGGCGGCGGCGCGTATTTCGCGTGGCGCGTATGGCCCCCGTTGTGGCACCGCATCAACCCGGTTTTTGCGGCTTCGACGATCGAGAGAAGCGAACCAACGTTGCGCAACAGCTTGATCAACTTCTTGCTTCTGCGGCGAAGTCGGCAAGAAATGGCGCCGGCTGTGTATCAGGCTCTCGAAGGTCGCGCTGCCGCTGATTTGGCCAGGGTAAAGGTGGAAATCGCTGTTGATCGTTCCCACTTGGTGCGATTGGGCTGCGTGCTGGCCGCCGTAATGATTCTTTTCGGAGTTTACATCGTCGCTTCGCCCAAGAACCCGTTGCGATCCGCGGTTCGGGTGCTGTTTCCATGGGCCGCAATTGAACCGCCCACGCGCGTGACGATCCGTGATGTCGAACCAGGCGACAAGGTCGCTTTCCTTGGCGATACTCTCACGATTGCGGCCGACGTGGCCGGCCTGCGGGATGGCGAAGTGCCCTCGGTGATTTATAGCACGGCCGATGGACAGACTGTTGAGCAGGCGGTGCCGATGAGTTTACCGGCGGGCGGCTATCGCTATCAAGCGAGTTTTCCGCCTGGCAGTTTGGGGCTGCAGCAAGATTACTATTATTTTCTGGCTGCTGGCGACGCCCGCTCGCGCCGCTACCGCATTGGAGTGCAGGTTGCGCCGACGATCACTGTGGACAAGGCTGTCTATCACTATCCGACCTACACCGGGATTCCTGATCGGACCGTGGAGCGCGGAGGCGATTTGGCGGCCATCGAAGGTACACAGATCACTTTGTACGCTTCGGCGAACACCGAGATCAAGCCCGGCTCGGCGGAAATCGATCTCGGTGCCACGGGGCGTGCCGGCCGGACTATGAAGGTCGACGGGCGGATGGCGACGGGCAATTTGACGTTGCGGTTGCAGAGTGACGGTACTGCGAAGCCTGAGTACGACGCTTATCAGTTGCGGTTTCGCGATCTGCAGGGACGCGAGAACGTTCGCCCCATTCGCCATCGAATCGATGTGGTTCGAGACCTTCCGCCGGACGTCCTCGTGCTCGCGCCGGAGGCAAAGGAAGTCCAGGTGGCCGAGGATGGAAAACTGGATATCAGACTCCGGGCGGAGGATCCCGATTTCGGTCTGCGGGGTGTGATGCTCCGCGCCGAACGCGACGGACGGGGCCTGCTCATTGACCCGCTGCTAACTCGCGTCAAACCGGAAAAACCTGTGCCGGGCGAGTACCTCGCCACTTACACGTTTACGCCTTCCCGGTGGGGACTAAAGGCGGGTGACGAGATTCAATATTGGGTCGAGGCCGAGGACAACAAGGAGCCTGTGGCGAACCGTACCGCCAGTGAAAAGCGTTGGATTAAGATTGTTGCCCGCGACGGCAAGGAGGTGAAGGAACAGGGCAATGAGGGCGCGCAGGGGCAAGATGATCGGCAGGATCAGCAACGACGTGGTCAGAAGTCCCCGGATCAACGCGATGGCCAACGTGACCGGGCCGAACAGGATCACCAAGATGGCGAGGGCTCCACGCAGCAGTCGCCTGACAATCAGGAGCAAGGCAAGAACACCGAGACCGATGGCGCGAAGGGCAAACAGGGTGAGCCGGGCCAGAATCAGCGGGGCGAGCCAAATCGCGATCAGAAGCCCGATGCCCAGCGTGAGGGCGACCAGCAATCGCCCGACAAACAGTCGCCTGACAATGGTGCTGGTGAGGAGCGAGGAAACCAGCAGCCGAGACAAGGCGAGAAGTCCCCGCAACAAGACCAGAAACAAGATGGTAAGCAAGCCGGTGACCAAAGTGGCGTCGGTCAGGATAGCAGCGGCCAGCCTGACGCTGGGAAGGAGTCGGGCAACGGTGAAGCGAACCAACGCCCAGCTGGCGATAAGAAGGAAGGGCGTCAGGATCCGGCCGCCGGCCAGCAGCAGGGCGATTCGCAACCATCCGGTGAAAAGCAGAAGATCGACCCGGAGACCGCTCCAGGCGATGCGATGGAGGAAATTCTGAAGGATCGACAGAAGCAGGAGCAAGGCTCGGGCAAACAGAACAGGCCGGAAGACCAAGGCAAGGGCGAAGACAGACCGCAGGGCGAGGGTGAAGACAAGCCTGGGAACCAAGGCGATCGCGAAAACAAGTCGGGGGCACAGCCCGATTCGCAGCAAGGCGAGCAGGGGCAGAAACCGCGCGGCGAACAAGCGGGAGATAAGCAGGCGTCGCCGGAGAAGAACGACGGCCAGAGCAAAGAGAACTCGGAAAAGGGCCAGGGTGCTGCGGGAGATCAGCAAGGCGGTCGTGGCGACAAGCAGGCCGCCGCCGGCGACAAAAAAGAAGATGGACCCGGTGATAACACCAAGCAGGGAGCCGAGGCGGGCAGCGACGCCCAGGGCGGCAAGTCGGGGGATCCGGAGGGCGACAAGGGCGGCCGCCCCGAATCGCGTTCAGGCGAACAATCGTCAGACGGCAAGTCGCCTCCCAACGGCTCCTCTTCCGGAAAGAAAGAAGGCGGTCAAAAGCAAGAACACGCAGAGAAGGCCGGAAAGCAAGAGGGAAGTAAGCAAGAGGGAAGTAAGCAAGAGGGAAGTGGCCGGCAGGACGAGGGGACTCAGCGGGGTGATCGACAGGACGGCGACGCGAAGGGCGCCGAACAGCGAGGAACGTCCAGCGGCGGTCAGAAGAAGCCGTCGCTTGATCAGACGAAGAAAAGCGGGGACAAGGCGGGTGAAACCGGACAGCAGTCCGAGCCAGGCGCCGGCAAACCATCTGCCGATGATACTCGCACTCCCGAGGCGCAGGAAGGTAATCAGGATCGCCAGAAGAAGTCGGGCGAGGCGACGCAAGAATCGGGGCAAAAAGACGAGACTCCACCGGCTCCGAGTATCAGCAAAAAACAGTCGGATTCTCAGGGTGACAGCTCGGGCGATCGGTCTGGAGGCGGGCAGAAAGGCGGCGGGCAGCAGTCCAAACAACAGGGCAGCGGCGGTCCGGGCACCAACACGCCGGCCGATGAAGGTGGCTCGAAGAGTGACGAGCGCGGGCAAGGCGAAATTGGCACTCAACCCGGCGATCAAAAGGTGACGAGGTCGCCGACCGACAGCGATCAGAAGCAGCAGGCCGAGGGGGGGAAACCGAGCGGTAGTCCTGCTGACGGAAGACCGGAAAGCACCGCGAAGAACGGGCAACAGCTCGAGAGCGGAAAGACTTCTTCCTCGCAGGGCAGCGGCGCCCCGGGCCAACAGACCGACAGTAAACCCAACGGGCAGGTTCCCAGTCCTGCGGCAGGCGGTGGCAAGCCGGCCGACGGCCAAGCCGGCCAATCGGCAGAGGCCAAGGAGTCGACGGCCGACGAGGCAAATCTTGAGTACGCACGGCGTCAGACCGAGTTGGCTTTGGAGCATCTCCGCGATCAAATGGCTAAAGACAAGCCGCGGTTGCTGGATCGGCTGGGCTGGACAAAAGAGGACGCCCGACGGTTCCTGGAACGTTGGGAGGGCATGAAGCGCGCGGCTGCGGAGAAGGGGGAGGCCAGCGACGCGGCCCGCCGCCAATTCAAGGACGCCCTGCAGAGCCTTGGCTTGCGGCCGAGGGGGACGGAGTTGCAGCACGGAGGCGTCCGTGAACAGCCGCAGGACGCCCGCGATACCAGACGCGTCGGTCCCCCGCCGGACTGGGCTGACCAATTCCGAGCATACAGCCGAGGGATTGCCGAACCGGAGCGACGGAGAGAGCCGAGTTCGGCCGAGAAGACCCCGCGATAAATTCGCGGGCCTTGTTTTCGTTTTCTCGTGTTTTTGCTGATGTGTTCGAGGGTAAACAGGCACAAAGGCCGCAATCGGTTACTACGCCCGCCGCTGCTTGCAGCTTGCCTTGTTGCCCCCCTACTGGTACAATCGCAGGCCGTGACTGCGAGCCTCCTGAAGTCCCGGAATGAGAGGGCGGAATGGGCCGAAAAGTAATTCTCGACGTCGACCCGGGCATCGATGATGCCATGGCGTTGTGTTTGGCCCTATCGAACCCCGAACTGGAAGTGGTGGCGGTGACCGCCGTCGGCGGCAATGTTTCGCCGGCGCAGGCCACTCGCAATGTGCAGGCTATCATCGAACAATTGGACCCGCCGCGCTGGCCCCGCTTGGGGGCCGCCTCCGAGCCTGACAACCGCCTGGCGGTCGACCGTCGCAGTCTCTACGGGAGTGACGGCTTGGGCGGGTCGAGTTTCGCGGTGGCGGAGCGGCAGCACCTGCTCCCTTCGGAAAAGGTGATCTGCGATCAGGTCCGCGACGCCCCACACTCGGTGACCATCGTCGCCTTAGGTCCGCTGACGAACATCGCGCGCGCGTTCATTCGTGATCCCGAACTGCCTGGCTTGGTGGATCGGATCATCATCATGGGGGGAACCGTCTCGGGGCCCGGCAACATAACCCCGTCAGCCGAGTTCAACATGTTTTGCGATCCGTTGTCGGCTCAAGCTGTTTTGCGGTCGCCTTCGACGAAGACGCTTGTGCCGCTCGACGTGACGAATCGTGTTGAGCTGAGCTACGATCTGTTCAACAAATTGCCCGACGAGACTTCGCGAATCGGCAAGCTGCTGCGTCAGTTGTTGCCCCACGTTTTCCGCGGATATCGGCAGCAGTTTGGTCTGGAAGGAATTCACGTCCACGACACCGTCACTCTTATGGCCTTTCTGTACCCCCATCTGTTCACGACCAAGTCGATGGCCGGCGACGTCGAGACTCAGGGAGAATTGACCACGGGGGCCACGGTCTTTGACCGCCGCCGAGTGCCGCTATGGCGGCATAATATGGAAGTTGTCGTTGACATGCAGAAGGAGGCGGTGATCGAAGTCCTGCTACGGGACCTCGCCACCGAAATTCCTCGGCAGTAATCCTCTCGCGAATTTCGGCCCTGGCATATCGCGTCTGCAGGGCGAAGCGGAGATCGCCGATGTTGGCCGGCGTACGCCGGCAGGCGACACGCCGGTGCAAAGTGTCACTCGGTCCAGGGCATCGTGAAGTGGTACGTGCCGGCCTTGACGGACAGTCGCGTCTCGCCCTCCCCTGCCCTGCCGTCGAGCACGGCAATCTCGGGCAGTTGCTGCAGCGTTCGACCGCCTTCGCGTACTTTGGTCAGTTCGCTGGTGGGCAGGCAAACGACCGCCGAGGTGTTGGCCGGAATAGCACAGGTGAAGAACAGCTGTCCGTTTGCCTTGCGCCATTCCGTCCGAATCGGCCCATGATGCGAATGATAGCTTGCTTTTACCCAATCAAGGCCCCTGCCCGGCTGCGGTCGCAAAAGCAACTTCTGGAAGCCCGGTTCGGCCGTGTCGATGCCAACCACGGTTCGAAACATCCATTGTCCCACCGCGCCAAACGCGTAGTGCGCGAACGAGTTCATACCGGGGTCCTGGAAGCCTTTCTCCGGAGTCCAGCCGTCCCATCGCTCCCAAATGCTGGTGGCACCATGCTTAATCGAGAAGCCCCATGACGGAAATCGATCGCTGAGAAAGAGTTCATATGCCAAGGGCGTTTGGCCGACTTCGGTGAGCACTGGCAGGATCGCGCCTGTGCCGACGAATCCAGTGGACAGACGCGTGCCGCGGCTGCGAATGTCTTCGACTAGATAGCGAGTCGCCGCCGCGCGGTTCTCGGGCGACAATAGGTCGAACGCCAAGGCGAGCACGTAGCAGGTTTGGGTGTTGCCCTTGATTCGACCGTCCGCGGCGACGTAGGCCTTATTGAAGGCCGCTCTAATTTCTCGAAAAAGCCGCTCGTATTTCTCGGCATCTTCAGGTCGGTTGAGGATGCGAGCTGCTTTGGCCGTCAGCCGAGTGCTTTCCGCAAAATAGGCCGTGGCCAGAACGTCCTTCGGCGTTTCGGCGTCGATGGAAAGCCAATCGCCGAAGCCGGCGTCGGGCCGCAACAGGCCGTGGCTGTTCTTCTGGCAATAGTCAATCCAGCGCTGCATAGCGCCGAAATGCCGTTCGAGCAACTGCCGATCGTTGTAGACCCAGAAAAGCGTGCAGGGGCATATTGTGCCGGCATCCGCCCATGCCGCAACGCCGCCGGCACGGTCGACCACACGGGGTGCGACGTCGGGAAAATCACCGGTTGGCCCTTGAGCGTCCTCGAGATCGACCAGCCACTTGGTGAAAAAGGCGGCGACGTCGGCATTGTATGTTGCAGCGCGACAAAAGACCTGTGCATCGCCCGTCCAGCCCAATCGTTCGTCACGTTGAGGACAGTCGGTGGGGACGGAGATGAAATTGGCCCGTTGCGTCCATACGATATTCTGGTAGAGCCGATTGACCGTTGGGCTGGAGCATTCGAACTGACCGGTTAAGGGGATGTCCGAGTTGATCGCGATTCCTGTGATAGCTTTCGGCGTGGGGCGACCGGGGTAGCCGGTGACTTCGACGTAGCGGAATCCATGGAACGTGAAACGCGGCTGCCAGACTTCGTCGCCCTTCCCGCGCAGCACGTAGGTGTCAATGGCTCGAGCTCCCCGCAAATTCTTCACATAGATTGTGCCGTCGGGATTGAGCACTTCGGCGAAACGCAACTGAATCCTCGTGCCGGCTGGACCGCGAGCTTTGAGTCGGGCAAAGCCAGCCAAGTTTTGACCAAGATCGAAGACATAGACATTCGGTTTCGGTTCCGTGACCGCGACCGTCGGAAGCTGGCCCGTTTGTTGCACGGTCACCCCGGGGAAAGCCTGGAAGCGGGCTCGCGCCGAGTCGTTCACGGCGACCGGCGACCAGGCCTCGTCGCCGAAACCGGCCTGATCCCAGTCTGGCGTTTCGCGTGTGGCGTCGTACGCTTCGCCGGCCAGAAACTCGCCCTCGATATACGGGCCATAGGAAGCCTTCCAAGAATTGTCCGTGGCGACGGTTTGGACGGTGCCATCGGCCAGTTCGATCTCGAGTTGAGCGAAGAGCCAAGGTTTTTCGCCGTAATGATTTCTTTGGCCGCCCCAGCCGATTGCGCCAGCATACCAGCCGGCGGCCAACACACCGCCAATCGCATTCGCCGAGTTGGACCGGACCAATTCCGTCACGTCGTAGGTGTTGTAGTAGACTCGCTTGTTGTAGTCGGTCCAATCGGGCGTGAAGTAGTCGTCCCCCACCGGTCTGCCGTTGATGTAGAAGCGATAGTTACCCAGGGCACTTGCGTAGAGTGTTGCACGACGAACATTGCCGGCAGTCTTGAACTCTTTGCGGAGCAATGGGCAAGCTTGGGGCTTGGCCTTGGGTTGGACAATGACTTTCCCCCACGGTTGGTCGCCCATCTTGGCGATTTCAACGGCCTTCGGCCACTTCGAGTCATCGAAGTCGGCCGCCTTCCAGTTTGTGTCGGGCTTCCGCGAGGACTTCCACGAGGCGTCAATCGGCACGATCATAGTCAGGCTGTCCTGAAATTCCACGATCAGCTTGCCAAGCAAGCCGGCCGACGATTGCGACGTATTCTTAACGGCGATGCCTAAGATGTTCTTACCAGGCGTCAGCCACTCTGTGACGTCCGTGGCTTGGGGCACTTTCCAGTCGGTGCCCCAGCAGGCTGAGCGGCCGTTGATGTAGGCAGAGAAGATGTCGTCGGCGGTGATGACTAGTTGGGCCTGTCGTATCTTCTTGTCCGCGGTGATATCGAGGGTCTTTCGGAAGTAACGGACGCCTTCCGGCGCATTCCTGGTGGCATCGGCGCCCGGCTCAGCCGTCCAAATCCAAGGGCAGCCCTCGAACGACGGCGGTGTCGGTTCGTGTGCCGCGGCGGCACGAATCAGCGGATGGACCATCGAACCGGGCATCCCGATCCAATGGCCTTTTACGTCGGCAGGAGTGAGCAGGCCCATCGTCCATATGGCCGGCGAACTGAAAGCCGTAGGCTGACCGGCGGAGTCCCAAATGCGTACCTTCCAGTAGCAGGCCGTTCGCGATTCGAGCGGTTTGCCGGCGTAGACAATCTGCGCGGATTGGTCGCTGGGAATTTTGCCGCTGTCCCAGAGATCGCCGCGGTCGGCTGCCAGACGGTCAGCCGTGGTCGCGACCAGGACTTGGTAGGCCGTTTGCCTCGCTCCGCGCCGTGCGTCGCGCATCTCCCAACTCAGCCGGGGCGTTAAGATGTCGATGCCCAGCGGGTTTATGCGATATTCACAGCGAAGATGCTCAACGTCGGCTGGTGAGTCGGCCATCGCAACGGCGCAGCCGCAGAAGAGGCTGAGTAGCACGAGTGTATATCGCATGATTTGATCCTAACGTACTTGGCGAATTGTCTCGTCGAGGTTGTGGCTATTTCGAGTTGTTCTTCAGCGATACGCTTCCGGGCAGCGGCTTGCTGGTAATCAGGCCGATGCCTCGGCCGCCGGTAGCGCGGTGTCCGCTTGTTCCCGGCACGGCGTTGTAGAACAAGTAATAGGTTTCGTTGGCCGGATTGTAGGCGATCGACATTTTATGGGCGTGCTCCTTGTCGATGCCGCTCGGATTGCCGCCGGCTTTGTAGAGCGGCTCGGGATCGGCCGTCCAATGAACCAGATCGCGGGAGAAGGCGACCATGATATGGGCCGCTCCATGGCCTAGACCAAAGTAGAACATGGTCCAGTGATCGCCGTCGCGAAACACCTTAGGGTCGGAACTGAAGACGCTGTCATAACCGCCGGGACGAAGCTTCAGGATCGGATTTTCCGCGAATCGCGTCCAGGTGCGAAGGTCTTTCGAGGTGGCCAAGCCCGATTGCTCGCGGCCTTTCGCATTGGCCGCGTTGTAGAAGTTGTAGAACGTGCCATCGTGTTCCACCAGCCACGGCTGATAGATGCAGTGCTTTTCCCAATCACGGCAATCGGGATCGGTGACGGCAAGAATCGGCGTGTCCTTGGCGCGTTGCCAGGACAATCCGTCTTCGCTCGATGCGAGCCCCTCGGAACCCGGCGGCAATTCGTAGCCGCCTTGGTGCGGATAGGCGCCGTAGAGCGACCAGTATTTGCCTTGCCATTTCTTCAGCACGCGTGGGGCCTGCAAGTCGTACGATTCATAGAGAAAGGCTCCAATCACGCGACCGCCGTAGTCAAATTCGCCTTTCTTGCCGAAGCCCAGAGCGAGCCCGCGCGGCTTCCAATGCAACAGGTCGTCGCTTTCGGCTAAGAATGATTGATAGCCTTGGCCATTGAAGCCAACAAAGCTCATATACCATTTCTTGTCGCCGGGAAGCTGGTAGACGGTCGGCACGTCGGTGCCGAGGATGTTAGCGAAGCCGTCAATCTTGGGGTTTGCCGGGATCACATGATCGGGCCAGTAGTGCCAGCCGCGGAATTTCTGTGACCACTGCTTGACGGTTGCGGGGCTGATCGCAGAGTTGTCCCCGCCGGCGCAGGTGGACGACGGAATGGCAAGCACTGTCAGCACGAAGAGCAGAAGACCTTTTTTCACAGGCAATTCTCCCAGGAGCCTATCTCCAATGCTCACGTGGCCGACGAACTACGACTTCAACAGCGAGCCACTGTATCCGGAGACAATCGTCGAACCGACTAGCAGTATCAGCCCGAAAATCAGGAGCAGACGAGTCCGCGAACTCGTGTTTCGCCATTCGCCGAGAAAGAGTCCCAGCAGCGTTCCAAAGAGGATGGCGCTGGCGAAGAGCACGGACCAGCCAATGTAAGACATCGGGCCCATTCGCGGCTCGCCGGTCTTGAAACAGATGAACTGCGAGCACCAAATCGCGCCAGCCAAACCGGCAAACAGCACGTTGGCAATCAAGGGAGTTTCGGGTTTCACATAGTCGCCTAACGTCTTGTTCTTCGAATTGAGGAATAGGCACCAAAGGCCGTTAACAAGAAATCCGCCGAACAACACGACGACCAACACGGGCATGCCTCGCCAGGTGTCGCTGGTGACCGGGGCAGTGGTGAGTGCAAGGTGTTCGATCGCGCCGCCGCCTTGCAGGCCCAGGCTCATGCCGGCACTCATAATGCCCGAGAAAATGCCAAGCAGCATGCCCCGTTTGAAGTTGAACTCCGCGACGGCTTTCTTCTTCTGTTCCTCAGGCAATTCGCGCTCTTTGCTCATGCCGGCGCCCCCAACCAGCGCGATTCCGACGAGTGCCATTGCCACGGCCAGCAAGGAAACATTTGCTGACGGCGAGCCGTAGAGGCTTGCGACTCCCTTTTGCAGTGTCTGGGACAAGCTGAGACTGGCGGCTTCGGAGTTGACGAATCGCTCCAGCACCGGCTTGAGGATTGGCGGTATCAGGGTGCCGGTCGCCGCGCACAAGCCGCCGCCAATCGCCAACCCGAGCCCCACGCCCAAGTAGCGAAGCATCAGTCCCCAGGTCAAGCCGCCGACGCCCCACATGGCGCCGCACAGCAGGCAATAGGTGAGTACCTTGGCCGGGGACGCCGAGAGCACGGATACGACATTTGGGGACATGGTCAGGGCGAGCGCCCAGGGCACGACCACCAACCCCGCCAGGGCATAAACAAACCAGTAACTCTCCCACGCCCAATTTTTCACCTTCTTGAAGGGGAGGTAGAAAACAGCGCAGGCCAATCCGCCGAGAGCGAAGATCAGCACGCCTAGGGTCGGGTTGGTGGCCGTGTCGGCAATTTGAGCGAGAACCGTCATCACACATCCTCCGCAATAGGCGTTACGAAGCGTTACCGGCCGAGTGAACGCGAAGTCTATCCGGCTGAGAACCGACTAGCGCGTCGCCAGCACGTCGGCTTCGTATTGTCGCACGCTCTCGAGCCATTGTCGACCGATCGGCACGTCCTTCCGTTCGCAGTACTGTTCCCAGACCGCGCCGAACGGCAAGGTCTTCAGTTCCTCAATCAGGGCCAAGCGAGCTGTAAAATCGCCGGCCATTTCGAGCTCGCGCAATTTTGCCGTGGGCTCCAGCAGAGCCGCCAACAGGGCCTTGAGCATTGCTCGAGTGCCAATCACCCAAGCGGCCACGCGGTTGATACTGGCGTCGAAGTAATCGAGCCCAATGTGGACGCGATTCAAGAAACCGCCACGGACAAGCTCTTCGGCAATTGCCCGCAACTCGTCACTGAGGATGACGACGTGATCGCTGTCCCAGCGGACGCCGCGGCTAACGTGCAGCAGCAGTTCGTCCAGGAACAGCAGCGTCGACGAGAGTTTGTCGGCGATGGTTTCCGTGGGGTGAAAATGGCCGGTGTCGAGCGTTAATAGTTTGCGGTTGGCTACGGCGTAGCCTAGATAGAACTCGTGCGAGCCAACGACATAGGTCTCCGAGCCAATACCGAATAGCTTACTCTCGACCGAGTCGAGGTTCAATTTGTTATCGCAAGGAGCGGCGAATACCTGATCGAGCGACGTCTTCAGAATCTCCCGCGGGCCCTTGCGGTCGATTGTGAGGTCTTTGTAGCCGTCGGGAATCCAGACATTTGTCAAGCAGGGCGTGCCGAGCCGTCGACCAAACGCCTCGCCAATCTTTCGGCAGGCGATGCCGTGTTCGATCCAGAATTGGCGAATTGCCGGGTCGCGATGGGCGAGAGTGAAGCCATCGGCAGCATTCGGATGGGAAAAGAAGGTCGGATTGAAGTCGAGGCCGATCCCCTGCTCTGCCGCCCAATCCAGCCAGCAACCGAAATGTTCGGCGCGGATTTCATTTCGTTCAACGCGGCGACCACCGTTTTCCAGGTAGATTGCGTGCAGGCTGAAGCGATGCTTGCCGGGGATCAGGCTCAAGGCCTTCGAGGCGTCGGCTCGCAGTTCGTCGGCCGTTCGGGCGCGGCCGGGATAGTTGCCCGTGGCCATAATGCCACCGCCGCTGAGGCCGCCGGCGTTTTCGAAGCCGCCGACGTCGTCACCCTGCCAGCATTGGATGGAAATGGCGACTTGTTCGAGGGTTTTTAGGGCGGCTTCGGTGTCAACGCCCCACTGCTGATATTGCTCCCGGGCAGCCTGGTACAGCTTGTCGCTCGATGCAACAGTCATTCCTACGCCTCCTTGGATTCGGGCTGAAGAAGGCACGAGGGACGGATTATCCCTGCGAGAGACCGTCAATCTATCATGGGCGGGGCCAGCAAGCGATGGGCAAATTGCGCGCGGGGATGTGTTTTTTGCGCATGAGCGGCAAAGCCAGGACGTGTTCGCAACCAGGGGCTCGCGACGAGGGCGAGTTTGGCTGGGTGAGACTATTTGACCGGTATTGACCGCATTCTTTATCATCATAGGAGGCCTCGTGGCGTGATTATCGCGAGCACCCGTTTCCCTGATTACGAGGCTATGGGGGAAGAATGTCTATTTTGCCCAACGAATACTTCCGCTACCTGCCGGTTAGCGAGCGGGATCGGCAATGGGACCTATATGTGACCGGGGCTGGCCGTTCACAAGTGCCGGGGGGCAGTCGCTATCCCCGCAGCGCGCACCCGGATGTATACCAGTTTGCTTGGGATCGCGGCCGAGTCTTGCCGGAGTTTCAGGTCCTTTACATCACCGCCGGAGAGGGTGTATTCGAGTCGGAACCGACCGGTGTGCGCAAACTGACGGCCGGCACGGTCTTTTGGTTGTTTCCGGGGGTTTGGCACCGTTACCGTCCCTTGGAGGCCGTCGGCTGGAGCGAGCATTGGATCAGTTTCAATGGGGACTATGCCCGAAGGCTCGTGGAACGCGGCTTTTTTTCACCGACGGAGGCCGTCCTGCAGACTGGCTTGGACGACTCGATCCTCCATCCATATCTCTCCATCCTAGCTCGGGTAAGACGCGAGGCACCCGGCTACCAGCAATTGATCGCGGCCGACACCATGGCCGTGTTAGCAGCCGCGTTGGCTGCGGCGCGGACCTCCCAATCGGGCGGTCGGGCGATGGAATCCATCCGGCAGGCAAAGATGGCCCTTGAAGAGGTGATCGAGGAGACTGTCGATGTGGCGAAGATCGCCGCGGCTGTCCACATGAGCTACGCCAACTTTCGCCGAGTCTTCAAGCAGCAGACCGGCCTGTCGCCGTACCAGTATCATCTGCAACTGCGTATCAACCGCGCCAGGGAACTCCTGCACAGCACCCCTTTGACCGTGAAGCAGGTGGCTGCCCGATTGAATTTCGAGAGCGCCTACCACTTCTCAAAGACTTTTAAGCGGAAGACTGGGGTGTCTCCCACCCAGTGGCGAGGCGGGGTCCGAAGCATTCCTGCTGGGAAAGGAGCCAGCTGAGGGTTGCAGGGGAGTTTTCTTGCAGGGAGATTTTTGCGAGTCTATCGAACCGATCGCACGGGCCGGCGCGGGCGAAAGGGGGAGTTGCTGGGTTTGCAGCCACAATACAGCCGCAATCTGCTCGGCCCAGCCCGGAGTTGATTAGCTGCAGCCAAGTTGTGGACAAAAAGCTGCGGGGACGCCTCGACAGCGGCCAAGAACATGTTAGAATGTGGTTCTCCGCTGCAGGAAACACCTGCGGCAGACACACTATGACGCGGGGTGGAGCAGTCCGGTAGCTCGCGAGGCTCATAACCTCGAGGTCGCAGGTTCAAATCCTGTCCCCGCCACTAATGATTCCGGCCGATCGTTGCCAACATCGGCCAACACACGACAGAAGCCTTGGTTAGCCAAGGCTTTATGTGTTTCTTGGGGCGCTTGGCAGGCCCGTGATGGCTCCGCACTGCGTCCACTGCGCCGCCAGTCGACTGAAGTTGAGGACGGCCGGGTCGACCCAGGCTGCGCTTAGTCGGATCCGCCGCACCCTTGGCGACCAGGTTGGACCGTCCCGGTGCAAGACATGCAGCCAGCCGTTTTCGCCGCACTGTTCTTGATAACCGCCTTGGGTCGCCCGGCTCGCCGCTGAAGAGGGCATCCGCTTGACCAATCTGCCGGCCGAAATCCCGCAGCGCTCGGGTTGCCTCGGCCGTTCGTCGTTCTCGTCTCGCGACCGCTCATCCGCCCCCATGAAACGATGCGACAAGCTGCCCGGCTTCATGTGAAACAAGGCTTGGGGCGTCATTTGTGTCGTCGGGACGACAGCCTCGGGCGGAAGCAGCTTTGCGACCATTTAAGACGGGCCTTGGCCGATTCACACAACAGGTTTCGGCCCCCCTGCGCGCCGCTTAGCTGCGTCGGATTTGAATCCGTGGCGAGACCTGTGAAAAGATACGCGGGCCTTACCATGCGATTCCCCAGAGCCGGCCAGCAAACGCAGCCCCTCCCTCCCCGCAAGACTGTGCTTGTTGTCTGCCGTCTATCCACCTTCGCCCACCGACCGCGCGGCTGTCTGTCCAGTTGGTCATCATGGCCGAAGACATCGCAGGCGTCACCCGCGCACGCCACAGTAGTCCTTCGCGAAGCTGGCGCCCCGTCTGATAAAAGGGCACCCCAGCCGCCGCAAATAGCTTCGTTTGTGCCAGCGGCGGCTGGTATAAACCGGCCTCGTTGCTTTAGAACGCGTGCTCCATTAAATTAGGGGCCGTAGGCTGGCGGGCAGGAACCTCTTCCCTGCGGGGATTTGCCAAAGCGTCCTCCTCGCGGTCTATCCCCTTTTTCCGACGAATATCTCGCGTCGTATTGCGGGGCAATCGGTCAGTCCAGGGTCGTGCGGGGTGGCCTCCCGCCGAACCAGTTCCTTACGGCGACTTCGGAGAACGTAAGACCATGTTCAATGGACCTCGAAAAAACCTTCGTCGATCAACTCTCGGCGTTGCTATCCACACCCGAAGAAGCGCCCACCACCGATCACTGCGGGTGGAGCCATTGGAGGATCGGCGTCTATTGAGCGCTTCCGCCGGTTTGTCGGCTGGAGAACTGTTTGAGTCATCGCCCGCCCTATTCGCGGCCAATCAAGGCCAATTCGCTGATAGCTCGGTTCGCTTTGTCATGAATGGCTCGGGGGCGAATGTGTTGATCACCGATCGGGGGCCGGTGTTTCAGCTTTCTCAGGCGACCGACGACACGTCCGCCGATGCGGCGACCGCCCTGACTGACGCTCTGCCGCATCTTAGCGCGGACGTGGAAACCGAGCAATTTTCCGTCAGTTTTGAAGGCGCCAATTCGGTCACGCCGGTCGGCCAGCAACAATCGGCCACGGTCTATAACTACTTTGTTGGCGACCAATCGCAATGGCGGAGCAATGTGCCCACCTACCAGGCAATCGCCTACAATGGACTTTACGCCGGCATTGATTTGTTGACGTATAGTGGCCGCAGCAGCTTGAAGTACGAGTTTCATGTTTCGCCCGGCGCGGACTACCAGCAGATTCGCGTCCACTACAACGGCATTGACGGCTTATCGATCGATGCCGACGGCGTCTTGCATGTGCAGACCGCCTTGGGAGAACTTACCGATGCGGCTCCCGTGATCTACCAAGAGATCGACGGGCAACGGGTATCCGTAGCCGGTCAATTCAACTTGATCGACGCGAGCACCTACGGCTTTTCGATTAGCGGTTTATACGACTCAACGCGAGAACTGGTTATTGATCCGACACTCACGTGGGCCGCGTTTGTCGGTACGATCAACGACGAATCGTCCTTCGGCATAGCAGCGGACAGCCAAGACCGAGTGCTTGTCGCCGGCTGGACGGCAGTCCGATCCTCTTCTGCCGTCGTTACGGATACGTTTGTGGCCCAACTGAGCAGCAGCGGCTCGCTCAACTGGTTAACGTGGCTGGGCGGATCATCCTCCGACTATGGACGGCACGTTGCAGTCGATTCGCAGGATAACCCCATCGTCGGCGGCTATACGGCCTCGACTAATTTTGCCGGTGCCAACAATAGCTATCACGGCGGGCAATTGGATATGTTCTTGGCCAAGCTCACGCCAAGCGGTTCCTTGTCGTGGGCCACGTATGTAGGCGGGAGTGGTACCGATCAGAACTGCAACTTGGCGATCGATAGCCAGGATAATATCTTTGCGGTCGCGATTACCTCGTCCACCGATGTCGGCGGAGCGAAGAATACGTATCGGGGTGGAGCCTCCGATGTGCTCTTGGCAAAAGTGGCGAACAACGGAACCCTGATCTCGACGACCTACTCAGGCGGCAGCGACTACGACGACGCCCGTGGGGTGGTCGTAGATAGCCAAAACAATGTTTGGGTTACGGGCGAGACCGGTTCCGACGATCTGCCACACGCCGCCAATTCCTTTGTGGGTGGCACACCGAGTCGAGATGCTTTCGTCGTGAAATTTAGTAACGCGGGCGATCCGATTACTTCCGTCTATGTTGGTGGAAATGGGGAAGACGCGGGCGAGGACTTGGCGTTCGACGCTCAAGGCAACTTGTTTCTTGGCGGGTACAGTACCTCCACGAGTCTGCCTCATTCGCTGAGTGCGAATCATGGCGATTCCGATGCCTTTGTCGTCAAAATCGCCAACGATCTCTCGATCAGTTGGTCGGCGATGTTTGGTGGCCCGAGCTACGATAGCTGCCGAGGGCTTGCTGTCGATAATCTTGGCAATGTAGTATTTGTGGGCTCAGTCTATTCGAGCATTGCGGGAGCCTCTAACACGTTTGGCGGCGAAACCGATGCGATCCTTACTCGAGTCCGTGGCGACGGAGCGTTGATCTGGGCCAACTACTTTGGCAGCAGTTCCGCCGAATACGGTTGGGATGTGGTTTTGGATCAACGGGGCAATGCCCTGTTTTCTGGCTACACTTGGTCCACAAATATTCCCGGTGCAGTCAATTCTAGCCGCGGGGGCCAAGAAGCATTTGTCGCCAAGCTGGATATCCATGAATCGTCCGTTACAACGATTGCTGCCTCGCCGAACCCATCGGTCTACGGTCAGTCGGTCACTTTTACGGCGACGGTAACGTCGGCGATTGTCGGCGTTGGCACGCCCACGGGCACGGTCACGTTCAAAGACGGTGACACCGTGTTGGGTACAGCTGCCCTCGATGCCGCGGGCCGCGCCGCTCTGACCACGGCGATCTTGCATTCAGGCTCGCATTCAATTGCGGCCACCTACAATGGCAGCACCGAGTTCTTCCCGAGCGCGAGCGTTGTGGTAAGCCAAACCGTCACACCGGCACCACTGACGGTGGTTCCCAGCAACACAAGTCGGGGCTACGGATGTGCCTCGTTCACCATGACGTTTGGTACGCAGGGTTCCGGCAATGGACAATTCTCACGGCCCTACGATACGGCGATTGATTCGTCGGGCAATATCTGGATTGTCGACAATTTCAATAGTCGCATCCAACAGTTCAGTAGCAGTGGCCAGTGGTTGAAGACGATCACGGGATACGGAACTGGCTGGGACCAGCAGTTCTGGACACCTGCAGGAATTGCCATCGATGCGCAAGGTAATATTTGGGTGGCCGACTCCGGCAACAACCGTATCCTGAGGTTCAGCGGCGCTGGCACATATTTGGGGCAGGTCGGAAGTTATGGCAGTGGCAACGGACAATTTCACAGTCCCCAATCAATGGCATTTGATTCCCAAGGAAATCTTTGGATACTCGACTGGTGGAACAACCGCATCCAACAGTTCAATAGCAGTGGTCAGTTTATCCGTAGTGTTGGAACCTGGGGTACCGGCAACGGACAGTTTAGCTGGCTAGGTGGGCTCTGTGTGGACTCCTCGGACAATGTTTGGGTCACAGATAACAACCGGGTCCAGGAGTTCAGCAGCACAGGTAGTTTCATCAGGAGCTTCGGGAACTATGGTACCGGTAATGGCCAACTGAGGGGAGCCAATGACGTTGTCGTTGACGATTCTGGTGTAGTGTGGATTGCGGACGAAAGCGGCCGCATCCAAGCCTTCGGCACGAATGGCCAATACTTGAGCCAACTCGGATCGTCTGGTAACGCCAGTGGCCAATTCTCGTCTCCCCGGGGGTTGGCGGTTAACGCAAACCATCAGTTATTGGTCGCCGACACGTTGCGAAACAGTGTCCAAGTGTTTCAACTTGCCAGCTCGATTCTTTCGTACGATTATGTGGGGCTGGTTAACGGCGATACCGCCGCCGATATTTCTACGCCTCCAACGGTAGCCACGACAGCCACGCTTTCCAGTCACGTTGGCAGCTACCCGATCATCGCCAGCGGCGCGGCTGATTCCGATTACACGATTAGCTATGCGACAGGCAGCTATACGATCACGCCAATCGCATTGACTATTGACGCCGCTTGCAGGACGAAAGTCTACGGCAGTGCTGTTCCCGCACTGTCGGCCGAATACTCGGGGTTTGTTAATGGGGACACGGCCTCTAGTCTGGCAAAGCGACCTACCCTGACGACCACGGCAACTGCCTCCAGCCCCGTGGGCGACTATCCGATTGCGGTCAGCGACGCGTCCAGTAGCGATTACACAATTAGTTATGTTAGTGGCACACTTTCCGTGACGCCGGCGACACTTACTGTAACCGCCAACAGCAGCTCAAAGGTCTATGGTGCCCAATTGCCTGCCTTGAGCTGCAGCTACAGTGGTTTTGTCAACGGTGAGACCGTGGCCAACCTGACGACCCTGCCTGTAGTCACGACAACCGCTACTGCAGCAAGCCCAGTGGGCGCTTACGCAATTAAGGCCGATGGCGCGACAATCCCGAACTACACGGTCGTCTATGTTGACGGCTCGCTTACCGTCGCGCCCGCGCCTCTGACTATCACCGCTGAGAACAAGTCAAAAGTCTACGGTGAGGCGATTCCGCTTCTGACGGCCAATTGCAGCGGCTTTGTGCTTGGTGAGACAGCGGCCAATCTGACGGCTTTGCCGACACTGACGACCACAGCTACGGCGACCAGCGACATCGGCTTATATCCGATCACGGCGAGCGGGGCGGCCAGTCCGAACTACACGATCAGCTATGTCGATGGCGTGCTAACGAACAACTTGGCAGATACCGAAATTGCACTCACGGGCGTTGCCGATACCAACACCTTGGGCGCTCCTGTAACACTGATCGCGGTCGTTTTGCCAGTGGCGCCCGGTGCCGGAATGGCAACAGGCATCGTCGTCTTTAGAGACGGGGCCGCGACTTTGGGCACGGCCGAACTCGATGCGAGCGGCAGGGCCATTTTCACGACCAACGCGCTCGCTCTCGGTACGCACAGCGTCCTGGCCGAATATCTTGGCGATGATAGCTTCTCTGGCAGCGTCACGGCGGAGACGATGACACATGTCGTAAGGTCAGCGACCTCCGTCCGGCTGATAAGTTCTGATAGCTCCTCCACGTGCAGCCAGACAGTCACCTTTACGGCCGCCGTGACCGCGTTGGGAGCGACTGCCTCCACGCCCAGCGGCGTGGTGGTGTTCAAGGACGGCGTAACGGTGGTGGCCACGGCCACTTTGCAAGACGGCGTGGCCACGTTCAGCACCTCGACCTTGAAGTTGGGGACCCACACAATCACGGCCAGCTATCAAGGCACGACCGGCTTCACGGCCAGCACGACCAGCATTCGGCAGAGCGTGCGTCAGAAGGCGACGAGCACCACGCTGGTCGCCTCGCAGAGCGAGATGACGCTCGGCGAGACAGTGACGTTTACGGCCACGGTCACGGCCGACGCCGGCTTGCCCATGCCGACCGGCACCGTGCGTTTCTACAGTGACGGTACCCCGCGCTACTTAGGCTCGGGCGTGCTGGATGCCAGCGGCCAGGCGACGATCAGCGTCTCGTCGTTGGTAGTCGGCAGCAATCAGATCACGGCGCTTTACAGCGGTGATGCGGCCTCGCTCGGCAGTAGTGGCTCGACGACTGAAATCGTCTACGCCGCGCCGAGTACGGTGATGATTGCGGCCGCGATGTCGCCGTCGACCGTTGGCCAGGCTGTGACCTTCACCGTCACGGTTTCGGCGGCCAGCCAGTTCGGCACGCCCACCGGCCGCGTGGTGCTCCTCGACGGCAGCAGCGTGATTGGCTCGAGCCTGCTATCGGGCGGCAAGGCCAACTTGAAGGTATCGAGTCTCACCGCCGGTACGCACACGATCACGGCCGAGTACCAGGGCAACGCGAAGTTGGCGGCCGGCAGCGGCAGCATTGACCATGTCGTGAATCAGGCGGCCACCTCGACCACGCTCACGGCGTCAGCCTCGGTGCTCTCCTACGGCAAGAACGTGTTGTTCACGGCCGCGGTGATGAGCCTCGCATCGAGCAACCGGCCGACGACGGGCACGGTCACGTTTATGGATGGCAGCACGGTGTTGGGCACGGCGCCGCTCGACCGCTTCGGTCGGGCGAAGTGGGCCACCGCCGCTCTGACGGCGGGCAGCCACACCATCTCGGCCATCTACAACGGTTCGGCCGATTACCTGGGCAGCAGCGCGACGCTGACCAAGAGCGTGGCATTGGGCACGACCTCCACGCGGTTGGGCGTTTCGGCGCTGACGCCAGCGGCCGGCCAACCGGTCACGCTGACGGCGTCCGTCAAGGCGACCTACGCCAGCACGATCTTGCCCAGCGGCACGGTCACCTTCATGGATGGTTCGCAGGTGCTCGGCACGGCGACCTTGGACGCCCATGGCACGGCCACACTGACGATCACAGCCTCGACGGTTGGCTTGCACAAGATCACGGCGGTCTACAGCGGCAGCGCCAACTACCGCCCGAGCACCAGCGCCACGGCCACTCTCCGGGTGACCTCGCTCAGCGGCAGCGGTTTGCTATCCAGCAGCCACACCGCCAGCACGTCGAAGGCCTCCGCCAGTCTCACTGACCTGGCCCTGGCCGCGCTGCTCGACGCCTGGCGCATCTCCTAATTCTCAGCAGGGTCTGGCCCGCGACGTACTAGTCCGGTAAGAGCGACTAGAATAATACGAAGTCTCCCTCTTCGAACTTCTGACCATGGCCAGCAGTTGGGGATGATGGGCATGCACCAAACAGTTTTATAGGTCCGCATTTCAGTGGCAATTATGAAACTACGATTGCACAACAGGATTTGTGCACACCCCATGGCGGTTTCGTGGGCTCTTGGTGCAGGTGCTCTGGACTGTGCTGTCGTCGTCCTTTTCTCGAAAGAGGCGACTCTTCCAGCTATTGCTTCGGACACGCGCGCCGCGCTATTTTTTGCATTCGGCCTCATCCCCGCAACACTGCTTGGCTTCGCCTTGGGGATGTTTCTCTGTTGGCCATTCGTTAGGCCCATTTGCAGCAGAGTCAACGGAGCGCCCTATAACGTCGGCGATCGCGTCGTGATCCTCTCAGGTCCTCAGAAGGGGCAAACTGGAGACGTGTGTAAGATTATCAGGGGACAGGGAGGCTGGAATCTTGCAGTCCTGAATAGCGGCGACATTTTTGAGGAGTATGCCTTGCTCAAGATCAATTCCAACCACGACCATCACTCAACAACTGCCGCCCACTGATCATTCCGGCCAAGTTCACCATTTTCGGTCGCTGCGGGGAAAGGGTCGGTGGAGGATGCTCGACGAAAAGATCTGTTTGCTAACACGACAAACGATGGCCCAAGAGTCTGCGAGCAAATTCGAACGCTATGCGGCCGGGGCGTTCTTCTCGCGGCCGAAGATGACCGAGACGATGACAAAGAACAAGGGGATGAAGATCAAGTCGATGAAGGTGGCCGAGAGCATGCCGCCGGTCACGGCCGTGCCGATGGCGTTCATCGCGCCGGCGCCGGCGCCCATCGCCATCGCCAGAGGCAGCGTGCCGAAGAAGAAGGCCAACGACGTCATGATCACCGGGCGGAATCGAATTCGGACCGCCGCCAAGGTGGCGTCGCCCAGGCCTTCGCCTTGCCGCATCTGCTCCTTGATGAACTGAATGATCAAGATCGCATTCTTCGTCGAAAGTCCAAGTGTGGTGAGGAACCCGATTTGGAAGTAGACGTCGTTTGACAGTCCGCGCAGCGAGGTAGCGGCCAATGCACCGAGCACGCCGAGCGGCAACATCAAGAGATTGACGAAGGGAATCGTCCAACTTTCATAGAGGGCGGCCACGCAGAGGAAGATGACCAGGATCGAGAAGGCGTAAAGCAATGGGCCCTGTGACGTCGCCATGCGTTCCTGGTACGACAGGCCTGTCCAGTCGAAACCGGTGCCGGACGGTAGCTTGGCGACGATCTCCTCAAAGGCTTGCATCGCCTCGCCGGTGCTCCGGCCCGGGGTTGGCTCGCCGACGATGTTCAGCGAAGGAAAACCGTTGTAGCGTTCCAACCGTGGCGAGTTCGACGTCCAGTGGCTGGTGGCAAACGAGGAATAGGGAACCATCTTCCCTTCCGTGTTGCGAACGTAGAGTTTCTCCAGATCCTTGGGCAACATTCGGTAGGGGGCATCGGCTTGCACGTAGACGCGCTTGACCCGCCCGCGTTGGATGAAGTCGTTGACATAGGCGCTGCCGAAGGCGGCCGAGAGGGTCGAGTGGATGGCGTCGATGGGGATCCCCAGGGCGCCGGCCTTATCCCAGTTTACATCAATGCGGTATTCGGGCACGTCTTCAAGACCATTGGGACGCACATTCATGAGACGTGGGTCCTGCCTGGCCATCTGTAGAAACTGATTGCGTGCGTTCATCAAGGCTGTATGGCCCATCCCGCTGCGATCGATGAGTTGGAACTCGACGCCGCGGGCGACGCCCAACTCGAAGACCGGGGGCGGAGGAAAGGCATAGACCATAGCGTATTTCATTTGCGCGAAGCGGCCCATGGCGCGGCCGGCCACGGCCGCGGCCTTCAGGTCCGGACGCTCGCGGAGCTCCCAATCTTTCAACTTGACGAAGACCATGGCGTTGGACTGCGATCGCCCCGAAAAACCGAAGCCGGGTATGGCCATGCACGACTGGACGGCATCTTTCTCGTTTTCGAGAAAATGGCGGGCCACTTGATCGGCGACTGCCGCGGTTTGTTCGAGCGTTGAGCCGGTTGGCATGATGATCGTGCACATCAAGGTGCCCTGGTCTTCGTCGGGCAGATAGGCACTGGGCAGCTTCCAGTACATGTAGCCGACCGCGGCTACGAGGACCATGTAGAGAAACACGAAACGGTACTTGCGACGAAGGGAATAGCCGACAAAGGAAACGTAGTAATCGCGAATGGTGAAGAAGACCTTGTCGAACGCGCGGAAGAAGGGGCGGAACAGAAAGAACGCGTGCTCTGACGGTTCGTGTCCCTTCGCTACGGACCTGAGCAGCGACGCGCAGAGTACGGGGGTAAGGATCAAGGCTACGACCACGGACAACATCATCGAGGCGATGACCGTGATGGAAAATTGGCGGTAGATCACGCCGGTAGAACCGGGGAAAAAGGCCATCGGCCCGAACACGGCCGAAAGCACCAAGCCGATGCCGATCAAGGCGCTGGTGATTTGGTCCATGGATTTGGCGGTGGCTTCGCGAGGCGAAAGGCCTTCTTCGGCCATGATTCGCTCGACGTTTTCTACGACGACGATCGCATCATCCACGAGCAGACCGATGGCCAGCACCATGGCGAACATTGTCAGCATGTTAATCGTAAAGCCGAAGAACCAGAGCGAGGCGAAGGTGCCTAGCAAGACCACGGGGACGGCGATCGTCGGGATCAAGGTGGCCCGAATGTTGCCCATGAAGAGCCACATGACCAGGAAGACCAGCACGACGGCCTCGAAGAGGGTTTTGACGACCTCGCCGATTGCCACGCGGACGAACGGCGTGGTGTCGTAGGGGTACACCACCTTCATGCCGTGCGGGAAGTAGCGGCTCATCTCCGCGAGCTTCTTCTTCACCGCATCGGCCGTCTGCAAGGCATTGGCGCCCGGGGCTTGGCGGATCGCCATGGCGGCGGCCGGTTTGCCGTTGTAGAAGTTCTGGATGTCGTAGGCCTCAGCTCCCAACTCGGTCCGGCCGATATCGCGGATCCGCACGATCGAGCCATCCGGATTGGTGCGAATCGGGATCGCGGCGAACTGCTCGGGCGTTTGCAGCAGGTTTTGGACCACGATCGAGGCGTTCAATCGTTGGCCTTCCACGGCGGGAGCGCCGCCGAATTGTCCGGCCGACACTTCCACGTTATAGGAGCGAAGCGCCTGCATCACATCGGCAATGGTGAGTTGATAGTCGGTCAGCTTGTCGGGGTTGAGCCAGACGCGCATCGCGTACTGGGTGCCGAAGTTGTTTACTTCACCCACACCAGGAACGCGGGCAAGGACTTTTTCGAGGTTCGACTGCGCGTAGTCGCGCAGATCGTTGCCATCCATGCTGCCGTCTTCGGACACGAGGCCGACGATGATCAAGAAGTTGCGGGTCGACTTGCTCACCATCACGCCCGAGCGTTGGACCACTTCGGGTAGGCTGGCCATGGCCAATTGCAGCTTGTTCTGCACTTTGGCCCACGCCAAGTCGGGATCGGTGCCCGGCTTGAACGTCAATTCGATGCGCGAGGCTCCGGCCGAATCGCTGGTGCCCGACAGGTAGAGCATGTCGTCGAAGCCGGTCATCTTCTGTTCGATGATCTGCGTGACGCTATTCTCGACGGTCTCGGCGGAGGCGCCCGGATAGAAGGCCTCGATCGCGATCGACGGCGGGGCAATCGGAGGATATTGAGAAATCGGCAGGTTATAGATGGCTAGGCAGCCAAGCACCATCAAGATGATGGCAATAACCCAGGCGAATACGGGGCGATCGAGAAAGAACTTGGATAGCATCGCTCTCTTTGTCGCTTAATGCTGCTGCGGGGAGGTGGTTGCTTGGGCGGTGCTCTCCGTGGTGGCGGCGAGCGGCTTCTTGCTTTGAAAGGGAGAGGCTTTGACGACGATGCCGGGGGGCATCATCTGCAATTTCTGGATGCCTTCTACGACGATTTGTTCGCCAGGGGCAATGCCCGAGGAGACTAGCCAATGGTCGCCAATCGCTCGCTCGGTAGTCAGCGGCCGAGGCATGGACTTGCCATCCTTGCCCACCACGTAGACATACGGATTGCCCTTGGGATCGCGAAGGACCGCTTGTTGCGGAAGCATAATCGCTTGGTCGTTTGTTCCCTCCTCGACTACCGCCCGGACGAACATGCCGGGCAGAAGAATCTGGTCGGGGTTGGGCACGACAATGCGCACGATCACCGAGCCAGTCGTCGGATCGACGGAGATATCGCGAAACTTGAGCGAGCCTTCGTGCGCGTAGACGGTACCGTCGTCGAAGAGGACTTTCACTCGATCGGTGCCTGCATCCTTAAGATTGCCGCTTTTCAGACTACGGCGGAGGCGATTGAGTTCGGCGGTGGACTGCGGCACATCGACGTAAATCGGGTCGAATTTCTGAATCGTGGCCAACGCAGCCGGCTGATAAGCGGTGACAATCGCACCTTCGGTGACGTTCGATCGTCCGATCCGGCCATCGATGGGGGCGACGATGCGGGTGTAGCCCAAATTGATATTCGCAGTTTCCAAGGCCGCCTCGGCCTGTTTGACGGCTGCGTCAGCGGCGCCGACTGCCTGCTTGCTGCTTTCGCCCTGGGCCTCAGCGGTTCGCAATCCGGCTTCCGAGACATCGACCTCGGCGACGGCTCGATCGCGTTCCTCAATCGATGTGGCATGGGCCTTAATAAGCTTTTCCCGGCGCTCGAGGTTGACTTTGGCGAGGGCGAGGGTCGCGCGGTGTCTTTGCAGGCCGGCGATATTCGCGGTCAGTTCGGCGCGAGCACGGTCGGCGGCCTTATGGCTGGCGGCTAAATTGGCTTTTGCATTGTCCAACACTGCCTGATACGGCGCCGGGTCGATTTGGTAGAGAAGGTCGTTCGCCTTCACGTAGGACCCTTCGGTGAAGAATCGTTTCTGAATCAGCCCGTTTACCTGAGGTCGAATTTCGGCGACGAGAAAGCCAGCGGTTCGGCCGGGCAGTTCCGAGGTGAGGACCACCTTTTGAGGGCGAACCTCGATGACTGATACTTCGGGAGTCATCGACGGCCGCTGCGGCTGTCCTCGGTTGCAGCCGGCCAGCGCCACGATTGCGAGGAAACCCGTCGTTAGCCTGATGGCGTTCCGAAACATATTCACGCTCCAATTTCAACGGCGGCCGTGGTTAGTGTGGCCGGTACTCACGGGCGGCAATTCCATGCAAGAAAGTAGTCAGAATCAATTCGCGGATTTGATTTTGTTGTTGAGGGCTATCGAGTTCTGGCTGGCTGTCGAAGACGCCGCGGCAGAGCCCCTGGAACATCGCCGTCAGCATCAAGGGATCGGCCGAACGAAAGACGCCCTCCTCGATGCCTTGGCGGAAGATCAAGGCCAGCAATTGGCTTCCCGCCTCGCGACAACGGCGTTGGGAGGCTTGAAGAAGCCCTTGCGCCACATCATTCTGATAGAGCAACTTGAAGACGTGTAGGTTTTGGGCCACGTGCTTAAGAAGCTGCTCGAGGTGGAGGGACAGCTTTTCGACGGCTGGCCGCTCGGTCGTCACGATTTCTTGAAGCTGGTGGAAGATGGAATCAATCAGCTTCGTGTGCACCAGTTCAAGAATTGCCTGCTTGCCGGAGAAGTAGTGATACAAGCTGCCCTTTGCCAGTCCGGCGGCCAGGGCGACGCGTTCCATGGTCATGCCCTCGACGCCGAACTCGGCCAGCACCGAGACGGCGGCTTCGAAGATGGCCTCTCGCATCATCTCGTCGACGGCTCGTTTGCGAAGGGTGGTCAGCCGTGGCATTTGTGACTGCTTTGTTGGTGTTTATCGACCGAACGTTCACTTAACAAGACTTAGTATACCGTGATGCGGAACTCTCGTCCATGCCGCTGCGAGCCTCCTTGCGCCGAAGATGTGCGTGGGGGTCTCAGCGCCGCCATAGTTGCCTCGCCCCTCGGTGGGGTTGGTTATGGCTCCCAATCGAGTCGGCCGCAAGCTATACTACCGGGGCGACAACCGGGATTTGGTTGTTGCCGCCGGCCTCAATTCTCCAATTTGAAATGCTTGGGGGACGGCCAACCAGGGTTAATGCCGGTGGTGAATCGGTAAAGGTGAAGGAAACGAATGATGAATCGCAAGCCGCCTCTGTTGCTGGCCCTGGTGATCCTGCTTCTGATCGCTATTCCCAGCGTGATCTACCAGGACTGCCGAATTGATGTGCCGAACAAGCACATCGCGATACTCACGCGCAAGACGGGCGAGGATCTGGAGAACGGTCAGGTGATCGCTCTCTCCGCCAAGTATAAGGGTGTGCAGCGGGAGGTGTTGAGCGAGGGCCGCTACTACTACAACCCCTATGTCTGGGACTGGGAGGTTGTGCCGCACATCGAGATCCCGCAGGGAAAGATGGGGGTGCGGATCCGATTGTATGGCGAGGATTTGCCGGCGGGCGAAATCATCGCTTCGAAGGAGAATCAAAAGGGGATTGTGGCCGAGGTGATGCGGCCCGGCCGCTATCCGATTAATGCCTGGGTGGCCGGCAGCGAGCGGTTGCGGGACAACTACGCAGAGATGATTGAACTGCATGATCCGGTTACGATTCCTGCCGGCTACAAGGGGCTGGTGACGGAATTGACCGCCCCGATGCCGAAACTGGCCAACGAATTGCTTTCCCAGAAGGGCGAACGGGGAGTGCAGGCCGAGTCGCTGGAACCCGGGACGTACTACCTGAACCCCTATATGCAAGAGATTCGGCTCATCGATTGCCACAGCCAACGCTTCAACTTGAAAGACATTGGCTTCCCGACGAGAGACGGTTTTTGGGTCAGCTTGGAAGCGGTAATTGAGTTTCGTGTGAAACCCGAGCAAGCAGCGGCAACGTACGTCCTCTATAACGAAGAACGCGACGGCAAGAAACTGGCCGAGGAGATAATTACGAAAGTGATTTTGCCCAATGCCCGGGCCTATACGCGCTTGCAAGGCTCGAACCAATCGGGCAAGGAGTTCATCGCGGGCAACACGCGAATCGTGTTTCAAGAGGACTTTCAGAAGTCGATGAAAGCAACTTGCGACGTAGAAGGGATTGAAGTGATCCAGGCCTTGATCACGGCCATTCGGCCTCCGGAGAAGATCGCCGATCCGGTGAGACGCCGGCAGATCGCCGTCCAGCAGGAGACGCAGTACCGCAAGGAGATTGAGCAGCAGGCGGCCGAGCAGGAATTGGCGATCCAGCGTGCCACGGTGGAGCAGAAGAAAGCCTTGGTGGCGGCCTCACAAGAAGTTGTGGTGGTTACTACCGAGGCGAAGAAGCGTCAGGAGGTTGCGTTGATCGATGCCAACAAGCGGTTGGCGGTCGCCGAGCAGAAATTGGCCGCGGCCAAAGACCTGGCCTCGGCGATCATGGCCAAGGGCCGGGCCGAGGCGAACGTCATTCGCTTTGCCAATGAGGCGGAGGCGGCCGGTTGGCAGAAATCAGTCTCGGCCTTCGGTGGCAACGGCAACGAGTTCGCCCGCTGGACGCTGTACAAGAAGCTGGCGCCGGCCTTTCGCAGCATGATGATTAATACGGAGAACAGTCCCTTGATGGATGCCTTTAAAGCCTTCGATGCTAAGGCAGATCCGGAGGCCAAAGCGCTACCGGCGAACACGAAAGCGGCCGCTGCGGCAGTCTCGAGCAAAGAAACGCGGAAAGGAGACGTAGGCCATGAATAAGACGACGCGGGCGATCTTCCTTCCGATTTTCGTTGTGTTGGGCGGACTTCTGCTCTACGAGGCCTTTCAGTGGACGGTGAGCCGAGTGTACGTGCCTGAGGGCATGAGCTTGCTTTTGCGCTACAAGGGGCCTTTAGTTTTCACGTCGGGGAACAAGTACGCCAGGCCGGGGCATTTTGCCGAGGAGGGGGAGATCGGTGTCAAGGAAAAGATGCCGGGGCCGGGACGGCACTTCTATTGTCCCATCTGGTGGGAACGAACGCTGGTCGATGACTTGGTTGTGAAGCCTGGGCAGTTGGCCGTGATCACCAGCAAGCTCGGCGATAATCTGCCGAATGGCGAGTTTCTGGTCGACGGCAATCTGGGCGAGACGAAATTCCGGGGAATTCTGCGTCGCACTTACGGCCCAGGACGTTATCGCATCAATCCGTACGGCTACGAAGCCACCCTTGTCAAGACCGAACAGGCGGACGCGGGGAATGGGCAACTCAAGCACTCTGGTTGGGTCGACATCAATCCTGGCTACGTGGGCGTGGTTACCTATTTGGCAGAAAATCCGGCAGCGCGCCGCAAAGCAGGCATTCAGAGCGATGTGTTGCCACCCGGCTTGTACCCGATCAATCCCCGCGAAATGCAAGTCGACATCATCTCGATTGGCTACAACGCCGAGGAGATGTCGACGGATAAACGAACCGATACAGCCGGCCGGACTCTTCTGGACGAGAGTGGAGAGGAACTACCGGTGTCAGACACCGGTGTCAGTTTCCCCTCAAGCGATGGCTTCAAGATCCACATGGACTTCAGCGCCGTCTGGGGCATTCTGCCAGACCAGGCCCCCGAGATCGTCAAACGCTTCGGGAACATCGATGCGGTGCGGCAAAAGGTGATCCTTCCCCAGTCAGAGAGTATCTGTCGCAACAACGGGTCGAAACTGGGGGCGGTTGAACTGTTGATCGGCGATAGTCGACAGAAGTTTCAGACGGACGTGGATGCGGACTTCAACCGCGTGTTGAAGGAGAAGAAAATTAGCTTGCTTTACGGCTTGGTCCGGCACATCTACATTCCCAAGGAAGTGCGAGAGCCGATCCAGAAGGGCTATGTGGCGGACGAATTGACGCTGACAAGAGCTCAAGAAACGACGACCGCTAAAATGGAGGCGCGCCTTCGCGAAGCCGAGCAGATGGTGCGACTCGAAGAGGCGCGGATTGTCGAGATTACCAAGAAATTGGTCGCCGAAACCAAGGCCACGGGCTTTCAGGTATCGGAAACGATCGCGGCCGAGACGGAACGGAAGGTGGCGGCGATCGACAAACGCTGTGCCGAGATTGATGCCGAAAAGACGATTGTGCTGGGCGAAGCGGAGAACGCTGCGAGGCGGATGGTACAAGAGGCTCGCTCGCAATTGTTCGAGTTCGCCGTCAAGGCTTTTGGTGATCCCAATGCCTACACGAAATGGCAATTTGCCCAGGGTTTGCCCGACAACATTGATCTCAAAATGATCTACTCGGGGCCGGGCACTCTATGGACCGACCTGAAGAGTATTGTGCCGGTGTTGAACGTCAAACCGGAGAAGACGAGACCGTAGGAACAGCTCAAAACCTTTTTGGCGATCGACTATTCACTTTCGGGAAATCTGCCGGGTAAGTGTTGGCTTTCTTGATAACGCCGGTAGTGGTGGTAAGCCAAGCCTAGAAACGCGACCGTCATGCCGACGAGCAAAGAAATCAAGAGCACGACCAGGATCAACGTCAACGTAGGAGCGCCCCAAAGTACGTTGGTGTCGGGGTTGGGTACGCCAGGGCCGAAGGCGATTCCGCTGAATCGCATTCCGTAACCCAAAGCGGTTAGTCCCAGGCCAATCAGCGCGCCGGCAGTAATAATCGCTCCACACAGGGCTCGCATATTTTTGTCCTCCAATAATGGAAGTCTTGTCGGTTCTCATGGAGGGAGGTCATTGTCGACTACTGCCCGAACATCCGCAGGCAGCCACCCATGACCAGTAGAATTCCGGCGAGCACGATGAGCATGCTGCTACAGCCGCATCCCAGCCATGGGCCGTGGGGGCCCTGGGGGCGAAAGTAATCTCTGCCCCCGCCAAAAAGAGATCCGCCCGGTCCAAAACTCATGATCGCCTCCTCCGAATGAGAATCATTGCGGTCGCAAGTTTTCGCTCAACGCCTTGTCAGGTTCAGCACCGCAGCCATTTCCGCGTCTAAAGACTTTGAAGCTTGTGCGATATGACTCAGGGTTGATTGGCGGACAACGCAAAGGCTATGCCGTCGAGGTGGTTTTCGCGCCGAAGCGAGCCTTCCCTCAATTTGTCGACGACTGACTGGCGATACGTGCGATAGGAGCGACGAGGAGGAGGTTTTGGCTGGGCGACAGGTCCGGCGACCTTGAGAGAAACGTGAGCAGTTTGGTCGCGAAAGAGCCGCGATGCCGCCCGTCGCCTAGGGTTATTCCGGCCATTGGTGGGGGGGCGGTTGTGTTTCCCCGAATAGTTCTTGCAATCGAGTCCAATTTGGCTCTAGCTTCTAATTAAGAGGGGGAGGCACTGCGCAAGTGAGTGGCGCTATGGGCGAATGTGACGACAGGGCGAATACTGCCAGCGGGCAGCGGGGGGACGAGTTTGCCGCCCTCTTCGGCCGACACGCCCGGCAGATTTACGCGTATATTCTGACGCTGGTGCCCCACTGGGCTGATGCCGAGGACGTGTTTCAGGAGACGAGCAGCATCCTTTGGCAGAAATTTGAAGAGTTTGAGCTTGGGACCAATTTCCGAGCGTGGGCCTGCAAGATCGCCTATTTCCGTGCCCTGTGGTTTTGGCAAAGGCAGAAGAAGTTGGACGTGCCCTTCAGCGAGGAGTTCTTCCAGATCGTGGCTGCGGAAAGCCTTGCGCAACGAGAAGCTCTGGAAGAGCAGCACCGAGCTCTGGCCGACTGCGTGCAGCGGCTGCCCGAGCGCGACCGCTCTTTGATTGACCGCTGTTATGTCGGTGGCACGACGATCAGACAAGCTGCCGTGGAGTTGAACCGCACTCCCGACGCTGCCTACAAGTCCTTGAAGCGGATACATCGCGAATTATTTGATTGCGTTGACATGATTTTGAGAAGCAGGAGCGAGTCGTGAGTCTGTCGCCTGAGAAAATCGAGCAAGCCCACGAGTTGTTGTGGGCGCTTCGGTCCGGGCAGGCCAGCGCGGAGCAACTGCAGCGCTTGGAGCAGATGGTATGCGAGGAGCCGGACGTTCGCACGCTTTACGTGCGTTATATGCATCTTTGCGCCGACCTCTTCTGGAACTCCAAGTCCCGAGAGGCTGTGGAGGATGAGTCCGCCGAGGAGACGGCGACGAGCTTTCCAAGCTTTTTCTGCCCAGGTCTGGAGAGGTTGTCTCCTCTGGATGATCCCCCTCAAACCGGCGACGCGCCGGTTGTGGTGCTTGATCTCGCGACGTCGGTGGCCGAATCGTCCCGCCGGTTTTCTCCAGGCGTTCTGTTTTTCTCCTATGCCGTGGCCATTGCCGTTTTGCTCGGCGGGTTAGCGGCCGGCTGGATTTGGCAGATCTCCCCCTCGCAGGAATTCGTGCGAGACTTGGCTGGGTATCCACCGAGACAGTCCAACGATGGGCAGAGGGCGCATATCGTAGGGCGGGTAACCGGAATGTTGGATTGCGAGTGGTCGGACACAGCGACCTCGGCCAGCGAGGGGACTCGCATTCCGCTGGGTCGCCGAATTGCCCTGTCTTCAGGCTTGCTCGAATTGACGTACGAATCGGGGGCCAAGATTTTGTTGCAGGGGCCGTGTCAGTATCAAGTGGATGCGAGCGACGGAGGCTATCTTGCCCGTGGGCGCCTGACGGCGGTGGTGGAAACCAAGTGCAATGCTGAAGGGAGTGATTTGGACGCGGCGTCTGATGTGCGGCGTGAAGGCGGTTCGTTCGCCTCACGGCCCACCGTGACGCAAGCCTTTGTCATCCGTACGCCCACCGCGGTGGTGACCGATCTGGGAACGGAATTTGGCGTTGAGGTAGATGAGAACGGGAGTAGCCGAGCCCATGTTTTTCGTGGGCGAGCGGAAGTTCGTTGTCGGGATGACGTGAGCGGTTCGACGAGAACCGACCTGAACGAAAACGAATCAGTCCGGATCGAACTGGCGAAGAACAGTCGAGTGCAGGTGAGTCGCGAACCGCTTTCATTGGCCCAGTTCACTCGGCAAATGCCGAAGTGGCGGCCAATTCCTTTGCACAACACGGGTTTCGGACTCAAGGAAGGGAATCGGGATCCACACTGGCAATTTGTAGCTCGTAGCGATCAGCCGCGGTTCGATCCGCAACCGGCGGTTGTGGCAAAAGTCGATTCACGGTACCGACTGCCGAATGATCCGGGGCGGTCACAATGGATATCCTTTGATGGGCTCCTGCCTAACGACGTCGTCTTCACTGCCCGAACGACGTTCGAGATGACAGGTTTGTCGACGAAGAAGGCTGTTCTTTGGGGGCGATACCTCGTGGACGACCACATCCGAGCGATCCGGTTGAATGGGCGTTCTGTCGAGTGGCAACCGGATCGCGAAGAGGGGGTGTTTTACCGCTATCGGGTCTTTAAGATCACGAAGGGGTTTGTTGACGGTGTTAACACGTTGGAGCTTGACATTCTCAACGGCGACTATTCGGCCGCCCAACCGGGAAGTCAAAGTTACATGGCGCTGCGGGTGGAGTTGGATGGATCCGCGCTCGAAGAGTGGAATCGCGGTCCCGTCGAGACGACGCCGTGAGAGTATTTGGGCGGGCGGAGGCCGCCTCCGTTCGGCTTGTAGGACCCCCCTACTTGAGTGTCGCCCGGGAGCGTCTTTATCAACGCGTTCCTTGGAGTGAAGAACTAGTAACGAGTGAATTCGTTGGTCGTTTGTGAAGATTATGGGAGGTGAAACAGTCTTACTTTTTCGCCCCAATCTGGTTATGCTAATAGATAGAGGCAATATTTCGTTCTGGTCTTCGTATTCATTATCCTGATCATCGGAAACAGAGTCATGTGGCAATTTTTACCTCAGGGTTGGACGCGACGCGGGCGACCCGTCGAACACGACCAGCCGCGCAGTTCCAATCGCGCGGTTGGTGGCGAGCCGGGTTTCACGCTCGTGGAACTCCTGGTTGTGATCACGATTATTGGGATTCTCATCGCGTTGTTGCTGCCCGCGGTGCAGGCGGCTCGCGAGGCCGCCCGGCGGTTGCAGTGTCAGAACAACCTGAAGCAGTGTGCTTTGGGGGTGCTGAACTACGAGAGCCGGGCGAAGGTTTTTCCACCGGGTTGCCAGATGCCCACGAGTCCCCAGGCTGGTCGCAATGCGAATTGTCACCTGATCGGCGGCAGTTCCGGTTTCAATCCGGCCGGGCGGAGTTGGGTCGTCGACTGTTTGCCGTTCCTCGACAACCAGCCGTTGTATGATGCGTACAACCCGGCAAAGGATATGTCGGACAACACCGCGACAGTGATCAATGGTATTACCAAGAGCAATTTCACTGTCCGTTCCACCTGGCTCCCGTTCATGCTTTGTCCTAGCGACACGTTTAATCGAGTTGCCTTCAGCGGTTCCACGTATGCTTCCTATACGGGCAGCTGGGGAGATAACTGGGCGCGAGGTAATTACGCCGGAAATGCGACCCCGGGGGCGTTCCTGAACAACAACGGGTTTTCACCATATGGCGCTAACGCGGATCAGTGGGCGGTGAGATGGTATCGTGGTGTGATGGGCTGTAACCTTTCAGTAAAAATGGCCGACATCACGGATGGAACCAGCAATACGGTGATGCTTGGTGAGATTCGGGCCGGCATCACGTCGTTTGATTCGCGCGGGGTTTGGGCGATGGCTGGGGCATGTTCCAGTCTGCTTGCCGCGTATAGAGGCACTCCTGGCGGCGAAGGTTCGTCCGGACCAAACAATATGTTTGAAGGCGGGGACGATGTCATTGCGTGTCCGGCCATCATGGCCGCTTTGGGAAAGGGGCGTACTGGAAAATCAGTTGTGGCAAAACTAGGTATGTCCTGTTCCGATGGTACGCTTATGACCGGCATGGGGCAATTCTCTGGAGCAGAAGGCTGGCATAATCAGCAGCAAGGGATGCGCAGCATGCATTTGAACGGACTGTTTGTTGCCATGTGCGACGGCAGCGTGCACTGGATCAGCGATTTCATCGAGGTTCAGAGTGATTGGTCCGATCCGCCTCGCAGCAAGATCTCGACCTGGGACCGATTGATTCTCTCTGCCGATAGCTATGTCGTTCCCGCGAATGCTTTCTAACTTTAGAAGTTCTGAGATGGAGCAATTGGTATGCGGAGCAGGCTTCCTGTGTCGATCTTGCTTGGGGTACGCGATGGGCAAAAGCTGTTCTTTGTGATGTTGGCGGCGCTGTGCCTCAACACGCTGTCCGGATGCGGCAATGACCCCTTCAGCTACGTTCCAGTTTCGGGCAAAGTGACCTACGAGGATGGGAGCCTGATCCCTGGAGATGACCTGCAACTCTTCTTTTATCCGATTGGTGGGGAACTTAATGCTAAGACACATCCCCGGCCAGGTCAGGCGATCATCGATCCTGCAACGGGACAGTTTTCTGAAGTGACAAGCCACAAGCCTGGTGCTGGCTTGGTCCCAGGGAAGTACAAGGTGACAGTGTACTCCAGGGAGCCCAACATCGTGCCGCGGGAGTATACGATCGACACCAAGACCCCCTTGGAGGTCGACACGGCCAGCGTTCCCTTTGATATCAAGGTGCCGAAGCCGAAGAAGTAAAAGACAACGCGGTTGGATAAAACAGCATCCGGGGGACCAGTCTTGGTTCCCCGGTTCGTTTACGCACGTTGCTCATAGCGGGTGCGAAAAGCATGAGGAGGCGCTAGCTTTTATTGTACTGCCGACGTAGAGTAGTGGGGGAGGAGTCTCCTGCGTTGGAGGGTGGGACGCCGAGCTATGCGACTTCGCTCAATTCCACAGAGCTACCGGCATTTGCATCGCTGGTCAGAAATCTTTGCCGTGCTGAGCAAGTATGGTCTGGCGGCATGGATCGGCCGGCTGGGGCCCGATTTCGCGAAGGATCTTCTCAGGGCGCGGGGCGGCGCGGCCATTGCCCGGCACCCATGGGAAACCCGGCTGCGACTAGCATTGGCTGAATTAGGGCCAACCTTCATCAAGCTCGGCCAGGTGTTAAGCACTCGGCCAGACCTGGTTGGCGTGAAACTGGCGGAAGAGTTCACGCAACTCCAGGAGAACGTGCCCGCTGATCCGCCCGACGTGGTCAGCAAGCTGGTGGAAAAAGAGTTGGGTGGTCCGATTGGACGATTCTTTGCCGAGTTCGACACGCAACCCATGGCATCCGCGTCGATCGGCCAAGTGCACCGCGCGAAACTGCACTCGGGCGAAGATGTCGTTGTGAAGATTATGCACGCCGACATTGAAAAGAAGGTGGCGGTCGACATGGATATTCTTGCCGGCTTAGCTCTGGTCGCGGACACCGTGCCGGAGTTCCACAATTACCGTCCCCCGGCGATCGTCGCCGAGTTTCAGCGTGCCATGCGTCGCGAGTTGGATTTTGGACGTGAGGAACGAAACATTCAGCAATTTGCCCACGACTTTCGAGCCGATCCAACCGTTTATATTCCGCGGACCTACCCCGCCCTGTCGACAAGACGAGTTCTGACGATGGAACTCTTGGACGGGATTAAGGTCTCGGAGCGACAGCGGTTGATCGAGAGCGGAGTCGACACTGCAGAGATCGCCCGACAAGGCGCTGCCATCTGCCTGAAGATGATTTTCGATCACGGCTTCTACCACGCCGACCCGCATCCAGGCAACGTCATGGTGATGCGCAGCGGCCAGATCGGATTGCTGGATTTTGGCATGGTGGGACGGATTGACGAGCGAATGCATGAAAATGTCAGTGAGATGCTGGTGGCGCTCAGCAGCCTTGACGCCGAGCACATGACCACCATGCTGCTCCGCTTGGGCAAGACGCCGCCCGATCTGGACCGCGCGGCGTTGGCGCTTGACGTGGCCGATTTTCTCTCCTATTACGCCAGCCAGCCGTTGGATCGTTTCGATCTGAGTGGCGCTCTCAATGAAATGCTCGAGCAGGTGCGGCGATACCGGATTACCTTGCCGGCGCGCATTGCGATGCTGCTAAAGGCGTTGATCACGCTGGAGGGGACCGGTCGGACGCTCAGTCCCAAATTCAGTTTGGTGGAGGTGATGCGGCCGTACCGCCGAAAGATGGTTTGGCAGCGTCTATCCCCGCGCCGTCGCTGGCGCAAGCTGCAGCGATTGTACTCGGAGATGGAGCACCTGGTCGACATTTTGCCGCAGGGCATTGCCGACGTATTGGACCAAGTTCAAAGCGGCCGGTTTGACATCCACCTCGATCATCGGGGGCTGGAGCCGTCGGTCAACCGATTGGTGTTAGGGCTTTTGTCGAGTTCGCTGTTCGTGGGCGCTTCTTTGTTGTTAGCGCGCAACGTTCCGCCGGTAATCCACTTTCCGCCTTGGCTGCCGGACGTTTCTGCGCCAGGCTTGGCGGCAGCCTTGGTGAGTATCGCCTTGGGGGTGCGTCTGTGGCGGGCGATTAATAAGTCGGGGCACCTCGACCAACGGCGGCGGGACTAGCGTCGCCGGAAGATGCCGCCGGATTTGAGCCTACGCCGACTTTCTACCTTCGGAGCGGGGAAGGTACGACCGGTCCTTCTGGCATTCGGCCAACACGCTTTCCACCCGGCGATCGAGTTCCTCCAATTGGAGGAGCAACTGCTCATGCCGCGTTTCCAAGTCTAACAGCAGGCTCAGTTGGCTGGTCGCGTTGATCATCTTCCGGAAACGGACCCACAGAGGGGGCGTGAGCAGGTTTGTGACGGCCGTCGCCGCAGGAAAGGCTGCCCGCTCATCCTTGATGGCATCGACCACGAGGAAGGCCGGACAGTGTTTAAGTCTGTGCGTTTCTGGCTGTTACGGTTGGGTAAAATGTTCCAGCGGTCGGTCGTTTCCGCGAAGTTGGCCGTGCCGTAACGGCCGAAGAGACAGCATCGGGGCTTACCTTGAAGCCGCCGTCTGGTCGATAAGGGGTGGACAGAGTCGGAGCGATATTGTAGATTGTAGGGCTACGCCCGGAGTGTAGGATCTGGAGGTCCGTCCCGGCGCGCGGTACTAGGCAATTTAACCCAAAGGAGTTGTGAGTGGTCAAGCTGACGTTGCGGGAACGAGAGTCGATTCAAGAGGCGGTACGTCGCTTCCGGAAGTTGGTCGAGCGCAGCGGGATCAAGAAAGAGATGCGGCGCCGCGAGTATTACGAGAAGCCGAGTGAAATCAAGCGTCGTGCGCGTCTGCGGGCCGAGCGGCGTTCCCGTCGTGGTAGCAGTCTCGGCGCCACCGGACTCTAATTTGTCTTCTGGCTGCGGTCCTGGGGCACCCGGTTGTGCGCATGCGGGCGGTATTGCGCACCTTTAGGACCGGCGCGTACAACAACACGGCTTCGGGCGTTGCGCAGGAGCAGATTCGTAAGCAGTTCATTGCGGCGCCGGCAGGGGCGGATCGCGGTACGGCAGATGGCGTCGATAGGACTCCACTTGTTGCCGTAGGGTCTGACGCCTTTCGCTATCGCCACTTTGGTCAGCGAGGCCCATTGCTCGTTCGGCCACAGTCGTTGCCTCGTTGTAGCGTCCCATCTCGGCAAGTGCGGCCGCCAGCGAGCCCAGCACATCAGGGTTCTTTGAGTGTGACAGTGCCACGGCCCGACGTGCCAGTTCCAACGCCTCCTTGCCGTTGCGCACAGATGCCTCGCGGCAGGTAGCCAGGGTCCAAGCGAGTTGATCGAGAGCGTCAACGTCATCGGGCGTCTGTTGCAGCGCCTGTCGCCAATGCTGGACGGCCAGAGCGGCTTTGCCCTGCTGATTAAGCAAGACGCCGAGATTGAAGTGGCCGTTGAGAAGCTCGGGGCAAGCTGCCAGGGCTTTTTCGTAGTGTTCGATCGCCTCGGACACGTGTCCTCGTTCGCTGAGGAGGCCAGCAAGGTGACTGTGAGCCTCGGCCATTTCCGGAGCGATTCTCACGACATGCCGATACTCGGCGATGGCCTCGTCCGTCTTCCCCAGGCGTTTCCAACATGTGGCGAGATTGTGGCGGGACTCGGCCAAGTGAGGCAGGATATCGAGTGCGGCGCGGAATTGGTCCATAGCCTCTTCATTCCGCTGCTGTTCGAACAGAGCGCAACCAAGGAGGTGATGGGCGAGGGCGCTGTCTCGCGTGCAGGCTATGGCATGTCTCCATAGCGTCTCGCTATCGCGCCAATACGAGGTCTGGGCAAAGGCCGCCGTCATCAGCGCCAGCACTACGGTTGCCGCTGCGACCCGTCGAATCCCAACGGCGGCAGAGAATCGCGTCAGGTCGTGGAGGCCCCATACGACAGCGATTGCCAAGCCGATCTGGGGAAGATAGGTGTAGCGATCTGCCATGGCTTGATTACCCACTTGCAGCAATCCAATGACGGGGACCAACGTGCCCAGGTACCAAAACCAACCGACCAGCAGGTAGGGCGCGCGCCGCCGCAAGCCCAGGCCAATCACAGAAACCAACACGATCAGAGACCCGCAGAGGAGAGTTTTCCAGGCTGGGATTCCGAGCGCTGGATAGGGATAGAAGGCCGCCAAATCGGTCGGATAGAAGAAATGAACGACATACGTGACGTAGGAGACGATCGCGTTAGATATCCGAATATCAAACGGCTTAGCCTGCAGGGAAGCGATTGCCGTGGATTGGGCAACGGCCGTGATGATGCATGAGACCGTAGCGATTGCAAGGAATGGCAGCTTTTCCAGCAGCAGGCGTCGGAGCGGTGCCTTTGTTGTTGTGGCGTCTGCCGAAACCTCCTGCCCGAAGCGACGTAGCGGCCAGAAGTCGAGCAACAGCAAGAGGAAAGGTGTGGTTACCAGCATCGGCTTGGCCATGAGGCCAAGGGTAAACGTGATTAATGCGAGCAGGTAGCGGCCGAGCGAAAACGGCGCGATCGCATAGTGCCGGTAGGCTGCCAAGGTCGCGACGAAGAACACACCGCTGAGCACATCCTTGCGTTCGGCAATCCAGGCGACCGACTCGGCTCTCAAGGGATGAATGGCAAAGATGACAGCGACAAAGAAGCTTGGCCAGAGTTCGCTCGTCAGCCGCCGCAGCACGAGAAATAGGCCGATTGCCGTCAAGGCGTGCAGCAAAATGTTGGAGAGATGGTACCCGCCCGCCCAAAGGCCGTAGACTTGGGCATCCAGGATCAGCGACAACCAGGTGATGGGATGCCAATTATTGAAGTAACCGGTGGTCAAGGCCCACTTGATATTTCCAGGCGTCATTCCGCCAAGCACATTCGGGTTCTGAGTCACGTACGTGGGATCATCGTAATTGACGAAGCCGAAGCCGATGGTCTGGCCGAATACCGTGAAGATGGCTGCCACTAGCAGCAGGCAGGCAATCCCGGTCATCCAGTGGTCGTGCATGCCATTGAGGGAAGACTTGCGACTGGCTGAGCGTGCCGAAGATGTGACGGTTTGATCCGGTGAACGGGTGCGACGTTTTGCACGAGCCATGTTGATGCGGATTGGTTTTCCTGGGTCTCTAGCTATTCTGAATGGTCCGGCAACGTCGATCGGGAGTCATTTCTGGCGACGGGTGTCAGGAAGGTTGGCCGCGACGACCAGGGTTCCTGCTTGCCGCCAAATTTTGTCCCATATCGTGGGCAGCAACGCGAACGCCGTAGTCAGAACGCCGACGCTCAGGTGGGCAAATTTGGCGATTCGTGGCATCGATGAGCGACGACCGGTCACGAGTTCGAAGAACACATTCGGCTCGGCGAGATGTCGGTTGAGCAGGCTTTGCGACCATCCGAGCAGATCGTATTCCAACTCGCCGTGCCACCACCGCTGGGCCTGTAGACCGGCTTGCCCAAGGTGCCGCTCCAAGGACGACTGACTGAAGTGGTGGAGATGACGAGGCACATCAAGATGCAGCCAGTGCCGGCTGAACTGTCGCGCTTGACGGCTTTCGGCATTGGGAACCGCCAGACAAAGGACGCCGTTTGGTGCGAGCAGTCCGGCCATCCGTCGAAGCTCTTCACCGGGGTCGACGAAGTGTTCGAGCACATGCCAAGCCGTGATGCAGTCGAACGGACCTCGCGCCGTTGCCTGCGCGAGCGAGGTGTACACGTCGAGCCCAACTGCCCGGGCTAGGCGGGGATTCAGTTCCGTGCCAAACGCTTTCCACCCCACCTGTCTGGCGCGCAGCAAGAAGGATCCATCTCCGCAACCAACGTCAAGCAGGCGTCGCCCGTTTCCGCGACCGGCCGCCTTTGTTACGATGCCGATGCGACGACGGACACAGTAGGCATTGGTAAGGCCATGCCGCCCGCCGTGATACTGCGGCCCGTAGTAAGGGGCCATCGAAGCCGGGACGGGCGAGGTGCGGCCGTGCCGGCAACAGGGACAATGCTTGATCGCGAAGGATTGTCGGGTTTGCGGATCGACAACATCGGAAAGATAAGGCAGCAATTGGCGTCCGCACAGGTGGCAGTTTACGACGTCTTCCATTTGCCCTCCAAATCGCTTGGCAGCAGCTTGGTCCGAATCAGGCCGATCTTCGCCAGTCGGAAGACGATAGCGGTTTTCAAGCAACCCAAACCGTAGACCACGCTGCGGACGAAATTGATCGAGGAGGAGTCTCCTTCATAACGGGTTGGGCAGCTCACTTCGGCAATCGTGGCTCCCGTCCAAAGGATTTGGGCCAGCATCTGATTGTCGAAGACAAAGTCATCATCGCACTCGCTTAACGGAAGGATCGCGAGCAACTCGCGGGTGAACGCGCGATAGCCGGTGTGGTACTCCGAGAGCTTGGCCCCGGTCATCAGGTTCTCGAAGAGTGTCAGGAGGCGGTTGGAGAGATAGCGCCACCAGGGCATACCTCCCCTCAAGGCATAGCCGCCGAGGATTCGCGAGGCCAGGACGCAAGGATGAAGGCCGGAGGCCAGCATCGCTGCCATGACGGGAATCAACCGCGGCGTATACTGATAGTCGGGGTGGATCATGATCACGAGGTCCGCACCGACTTCCAAGGCCAGTCGATAGCACGATTTCTGGTTGCCCCCGTAGCCCTGATTGATGGGGTGAACATGTAGCAAGGTGTGGGGAAGCGTGCGGGCGACGGCTGCGGTTTCGTCATGGCTGGCGTCATCAACGACGATCACCAGGTCGACGATCCCCTGTGCCATCACTTCATCGTAGGTCTTTCGCAGGGTGCTTGCCGCATTGTAGGCGGGCATTACTACCACTACCTTCTTGTCACGAAACATGTTTTACCTGTTGCGCGTCTTTGAGGTCTGTTGCTTGTCGGCTTCACTACTTTGTCCGGGAGAACTTGTCGACGACATCTCCTGCAGCAGACGGCGGGCGTTCTCGTGCGAGGGATCGAGTTGGAGGCAAACGCGAAGTTGTGCCAGGGCTTCGTCCGCTCGATATTGACGACGGAGAACAGCGGCCAGACAAAACCGGACGTCTGCAGAACGTGGCCACAATTCCGCCGTGTCACGACAGAGTACCGCGGCTTCCTCCAATTGACCGATGTTGCTTAGGACGTATGCGAGGCCAATTCGGGCGGTTTCGTGCCAAGGGCGAAGGTCGAGTGCGCGGCGATAGTGCTTCAGCGATTCCTCCCACTCACGATCTGCCGCAAGGTTCAAGGCGAGATTGCAGTGCGTCTCGAACCAGTCCGGCTGGAGTTCCAACGCCTTGCGATACTCGGCAATCGCCGCCATTCGGTCACCGCGAACGGCGAGGACATTACCGAGGTCATTGTGGAGCACAGGAGATTCGGGGACGAGAGAGATCGCCTGACGGTAAAGCGTTAGGGCTTCCTCACCTCGACCTTGATCCAATAAGGACTTACCCAGCCGGCTATATGCGTCGCTGTAGCGAGAATCGATCGCAATCGCTTTCTTCAGTTGGACCTCCGCATCGCCATGCTGTCCGAACATTAATAGGGCCGAGCCGAGGTTGTTATGGGCGACGGGATTGTCCTCGGTGCATTTCAGCGTGTGCGTCCAGAGGGTGATGCTGTCCGACCAGTAGGACGCCTGCTGCCAGGCGCATAGGAAGAGGTTGCCGATCATGATGGCCGATAGTGAGGCGCATACCAGCCGCTGCCGCGGCCATTCTTGGGTCAATTGTGCTCCACCCCAGGCGATGGCAATGCACAGGCCGATTTGCGGCAAATACGTGTAGCGATCGGCCATGGCTTGGAAACCGACCTGCACGAGCCCAATCACGGGGACAAGCATTCCAAGGTACCAGAGCCAACCCACGATGAGATAGGGGTGCCGTCGCCTAGCAAGGAGAACGACAACGGTTATGGCGATTAGCACAATTGCCGCGCCCACTACGAGCATTTTCGGATACGAATTGGGCGGCAACGGATAGATCACGGCCAAGTTGGTAGGGTGGCAGAAGGAGATCAAATACCGCACGTAGGATACGGTGGCATTGCCCAGCCGATCGAACAAGGAAAGATGGATGTTTTCGGCAATTGCCGCGCGCTGGGCCTGGACGGTGATCAACGATGATGCCAGCGACATCGCGAACAGAGGCACTTTCTCCCAAACCAACTGCCAGAGTCGGGGGTCAACTGTAAGGCTTGGGATTGGACGACGGGAGGTGCTTGGGGCAGATGGTGACGTCGTTTCCGCAATGACCGAACTAGTCCGCAGCCTGCCAAGTGGCCAATAATCAAGTAAAAGCAGGACAAAGGGGAGCGTCACAATCATGGGCTTGGCCAGGAGTCCCAGGGCAAACAGCAGGGAAACGAGAAGATAGCGCGTTGCCTGACGGCGTTTCACATATCCAACGTAAGCGGCAAGTGTCCAAACGAAGAAGAGTCCGCTAAGCAAATCCTTTCGTTCAGCAATCCAGGCAACGGATTCAACTCGAAGCGGATGGACGGCAAAGACGGCCGCGACAAAAGCGCTTGGCCAAAGCGATTCCGTCATCCGCCAAAGGACAAGAAACAGAGAGACCGCCACTGCGGTGTGCAGTAGTAAGTTGGTCAAGTGGTGGCCGCCAAACCAACTGCCGAAAACTTGGCAGTCGAGCATGTGTGAAAGCCATGTCAGCGGATGCCAATTGCAGGCATGGAACTCGGTGAAAGCCCAGACAACGCTCCGAGGTGTCAGTCCTTGGGACACGTAAGGCTGATTGCAGATGTAGTCGGGATCATCGTAATTGACCAAGCCGTGGCTGAGTGTCTGTCCGTAGATTGCGACCACAGCCAACACAAGCAGAGCGCACACGCTTGCTGCAGTTAGAATTTCCCTTCGGGGGATGCGGCCGGGAGTTGTACGGCTCATAGGTAGGCGACGTCGAACCGACAGAAGATAGCTAAAAATCTGCTGTCTTCCATGATAGTCGCACTCGGGGCTGGCAACAATGTGGAGGGCCTCGTCTTCAAGCAATCGGCATTGGCATGGGGAAACTGGCGCGGGGCATAGCCGATTGTCGTTCAGCACGCCGGGACATCAAGCCAATCGAGGCCAAAATCCAGAGAGACGGCCGAGTGGGTCAAGGCCCCGACACTGATACGTTCCACCCCGGTTCGCGCTATGGCGGCCACGGTCTCCAGGTTGATTCCACCTGACGCTTCCAGTTCGATCTCGGGGGCGGCAGCATTGCGGCAAGCGACAGCCCGCTTCAATTGTGCAAGGCTCATATTGTCCAACAGTACGATATCGGGCCGACGGGGAAGAACTTGTTCGAGCTGCTCGAGGGTGTCAACCTCAATCTCCACAAGGACCTCGCCTTCGCGGACGTGTTCTTTTAGGAACTGTCTAGCGCGGGTGACCGCTTCGGCCGGCGAAAAAGCGTCGGCGGCCGAGCCCGCAGTTCCGATGGCCAAGTGGTTGTCTTTGATCAGCACGGCCTGATCGAGACCTCCACGATGGTTTTGGCCACCGCCGCAGCGGACGGCATATTTTTCGAGTCGTCGCCAGCCGGGCAGAGTCTTCCGAGTGTCATAGACTCTGGCCGATGTACCTGCCACCGCCTCAACATAGCGGCGAGTCAGCGTTGCAATGCCGGACAGCCGCCCCAGAAGGTTCAGAGCAATTCGCTCCGCCGCGAGGATGCTACGCGCGGGACCATTCCAGAGTCCTACCGTTTCTCCTGGTTCCACGAACTGGCCGTCCTCAACCGCAGGCCGCCACTCGAGGCGATCGTCGATCAGACGCCGGAGCACAGCGAAGCCTGGCAATCCGGCGACAATGCCGGGTTGACGTGCCACGACCTTCGCTCCGGCCGTGGCGGCTTCTGGCACGACAGCAAAGCTGGTGCAGTCGCCGCCCCCCAGGTCCTCTTCGATCGCCAGCTTGATGAGGATTTCGAGGGACTTTTCCAGTTGATTGTCCCATACGATTTGGTGGAATTCTTTGCGCATGTCTTCCAGCATAGCATGTTTTGGGCAGGGTACAGAAGTGCCCCACCCGACAAGCGTCGACTTCCTGGTATTATCATAGACAAGGTTTCACTGCTGCTGAGAACGACGGAGCCTACCAGCTTGTTAAAGGCCGCAAGTATTCGGATAATACGAGGCGCATGGCTCAACAACTCTTACCTTACCGAACGATCCTCAACCGCTCCGATCAAGTCGCTACGGCGGCGCTCGCGGCATGCGGGCTCGTCGCGATTGTGGTTTGGTGCCTCGTAAACAGTACCGGGCAGGGAAAGGTGGCAGAGATTGACCAACAGCCGCCGCTCGCCGCCAGCTTCCAGATCGAACTCGGCACCGCCGCTTGGTGGGAGTTGGTTCAATTGCCTGGAGTCGGAGAGACTCTGGCGAGACGCATCATCGAATCGCGTGAGAAGGAGGGACCGTTCAACGAGGTTGAGGATCTGCTTCGGGTTCGGGGTGTGGGACGCAAGAATTTGGAGCAGATCCGGCCCTATCTCAAATTGCGTCCGGCCCGCGTGCCGTGAGCGGTATGCGTCGCTTTCATGTCGAAGCGAGAGCTCTGGTGGCAATTGCAGGCTCAGCCAATAGACGAACAAAAAGAAGGTGCCGCGCGACAAACACGCGGCACCCTTTTACACCGCCTCTTAGCAGCGAGTATTCGCCAGTTTCGAAAGGTCTTGCTTAACGCACTGAACCGGGGTCCTGGCCAGTCGTTCCGGTGCCGCTCCCGCCGAGGCCAACGCCGCCTTGCGAGCCGATGTTGCCCTGAGTTCCGAGGTTGCCCCCCTGGGTCCAGATGTCTCCCTGTCCTTGAGTTCCCAGATTACCTCCAATGGCTCCTTGGCCACTGGCGCCGGAAGGCATTCCCTGATCGCCGATTCCCGGGGCCGGGCGGGGGGCTTGAGGTACGCGGGCCATGCTGCTGTCTTGCGACTCGGGGTAGTAGAAGCTGGTGCGGCCAGTTCCCTGTTGTTGTGACGGTGGCACGGTCCCCGTGGCCGGGTAGGCGCTGCCGTTACAGCAATCGGTGTAGGCGTAGCTGCACGGGGAGTAACTCACATAATATCCGCCATACCCACAGCAGCGCGAGTAGTTGCCTCCCCACCCGTAACCGCAGCAGCTATAGTCCCAACCGCAGCAGCCTCGATTCCGCCAGCCCCAAGCATTCGCATCGCTGGGCAAGAGCATGAAGCCGACTGCCAGGGAGATGGCCACCAAACCAATCACCTTCCTTCGATCCATTGCAATGCTCCTTCTTATCAAACACTTGTGAAAATTGGATTCCTGCCAGGTTGGTATGCATTTCTCGTGCCGAGCCAGCCACCTAGCAGGTGCTCGGAACGCCACCAGAGGCGTAGCCAGGGTTTACGGCGAGCAAAGTTTTTCGAACGGGTCAGAAGGAGGGGGCAGAGTTGGCGGCGGGAGAAGCATCCGCAGTCACATTGGCCACGATTTGCGCAACGGACTATTCCCGCCTGCACCCGACCAAATGATCCAGGCAGCCATAGAACAAGGGGCCGCCGGGCGGTAATATTAAGAACAGTTGACCTGTCAAAAAATACCGATGGAAATACCTTTTCAACTCGTTGCCCCCTTTGAGCCCGCCGGCGACCAGCCCGAGGCGATTGAGGCCCTGGCTGCCGGGGTGCGGGCAGGCAAGCCGCACCAGGTGTTGATGGGCGTCACCGGCTCCGGCAAGACTTTCACGATGGCCAACGTGATTCAGCAGTTGCAGCGGCCCACCTTGGTGATGTCGCACAACAAGACGCTGGCTGCCCAGTTGTATGCCGAGTTCAAGGAATTCTTCCCGCACAACGCCGTCCACTACTTCGTCAGTTACTACGACTACTATCAGCCGGAGGCCTACATCCCTCAGCGCGACATCTATATCGAGAAGGATGCCTCGATCAACCAGCAGATCGAGCGACTGCGGTTGGCGGCCACCAGTGCCCTGGTTAGTCGTCGCGACGTGATCATCGTGGCCAGCGTATCATGTATCTACGGTTTAGGATCACCGGAGGATTATCGGGCGATGATGGTCGGACTGGCCGTTGGCCAGACAGTGGATCGTGACAAGGTGTTGGCGAAACTGGTGGATATCCAGTATGAGCGTAACGACATTGAGTTCCAGCCCGGCAAGTTTCGCGTCCGTGGCGATTGCGTCGAGGTTTGGCCGACGTACGAGGAGACCGCCTATCGCGTGGAGTTCTGGGGCGACGAGGTCGAACAGCTTTCGATCATCAACCCAACGAGCGGCGAAGTCATCGCTCGGTCGGATGAGTTGTTCGTCTACCCGTCGAAGCATTTTGTGCTGCCAGAGGAACGGATCGCCGGCGCGGTTGACGAGATCAAGCGGGAGTTAAAAGAGCGGCTCGACCTGTTCAAGTCGCAAGGCAAACTGCTGGAGGCCCAGCGGCTCAGCGCCCGCACGCGGTTCGACATCGAGATGCTGCAAGAAGTGGGCTACTGTCCGGGCATCGAAAACTACAGCCGCCCCTTGAGCGGCCGCCCGGCGGGGTCGCCGCCCGATACGCTGATCAGTTTCTTTCCCGAGGATTACCTGTTGTTCGTCGACGAGTCGCACGTCAGCGTGCCGCAGGTGCGCGGTATGTACTTTGGCGACCATAATCGCAAGGTGACGCTGGTGGAGCACGGTTTTCGCTTGCCGAGCGCGCTCGATAACCGACCGCTGCGATTCGAGGAGTGGGAAAGCCGCGTCAAACAAGTGGTTTACGTTTCGGCGACACCGGGACCATTTGAACTGGACAAGACGGGCGGCGAGTATGTCGAGCAGATCATTCGCCCGACGGGGTTGCTTGATCCAGAGATTGAAATCGCGCCGGCGCGGAACCAAGTGCCGCATCTTCTGGAGCAGATTCGTCAGCGGGCCAAGGTGGGCGAGCGGGTGCTGGTCACCACGCTGACCAAACGGCTGGCCGAAGACCTCGCGGCCTATTTCTCCAAGCAGGACGTGCGCTGCAAGTGGTTGCACAGCGATCTGGACGCGTTTGAACGGGTGGAATTGCTGCGTGATCTGCGATTGGGCCACTTCGATGTGCTAGTAGGCGTGAACCTGCTCCGCGAAGGGCTCGATCTGCCCGAAGTCTCGCTGGTGGCGATTCTCGATGCCGACAAAGAAGGCTTCCTACGCAGCGAAACATCGCTAATGCAGACCATCGGCCGGTCGGCCCGCAACGTCAACGCCAAGGTGATTCTCTACGCCGACAAAGTGACCGACTCGATGCAGCGGGCGATCGAAGAGACGAATCGTCGCCGGGCGTTGCAGGCGGAATATAACAAGAAGCACGGCATCACACCCGAGACGATCCGCAAGAGCATCCATGCCGGCATCGAGGCTGAAGCGGCCGCCCATCAACAGGCGAACGCCGCCGTGGGCCGCTCGCAGGATACGCAGTACATCACCGAAGAGTACATCGCCGAACTCGAAGCGGAAATGCTTGCCGCGGCCGAAGAACTCGATTTCGAGCGGGCGGCCGCGATTCGCGACCGGATTGGGCAGATGCGCGACCAGCTCGGCAAGCCACTGGCCGAGGCGGAGATTCATCACGCTACCCGGCAAGAACGCGGACGGCATCGCAAACCGAAGCGGGCGCAACGAATTCCAAAGCCGAAAAAGGGGCCGTGACGTGTGGGGGGGGCGGGGCTCGGGGAATGAGGGATGAGGGCCTGCGGCCGCTGGCAATAATCGCTGAATATGGCTTTGCAGTCGCGTTGCTGCGGCACGGTAATGACTACCCCCCAAGCTCCTCTGCCACTTCGCGGGCGATTGCGGCCCATTGCCAGAGTCGCTCGGGCTGGTAGCGGACCGTGGAAATATCTTTCATGATTAGCTCCACGTGGCTGCGGTCCCGGGCTTTTTCCAAAAAATCTCGCAAATCCTGCCGGGCTCGCTCGGGATGCCAATCATTTTCGGCCAGTACGGCCGGGTTGGGCTTGCGGCTGACGACGTAATCGCCGCCGATCGCATCGAGCACTCGATCGGTATTGCACCAGGGACTGACCGAGACCTTTCGAAGGTTCGGAATCTTCCGCAGCAGGTCAATCTTGCGGTCCAGCGGCTCGCAGCAGCCGTAGTAGGTCATGCCCCAGCGCGAGAGCCAACGCAGGTCGTGCTGCATGGCGAACTCCCAGTGCATCTTGGGCGAGACCTCGGAGAAGATTTGGGCGTTCGAGCATCCCCACATGTTGTGCGGTAGCACCCGGGCCGGATCGAACGGCTCGCCGGGCAATTGGCTGGTATAGCCGTAGCCGCCCGATCCGATGCGGGTGTTGTCACAATCGAGCGACAATAGATTTTGGGCAACGAACTGATCGAGTTCGGCCATCCAGGCATCGACCATCCGCTCGACGCCGGCGTGAACCAACTCGGGCCGCTCGACCAGATCGATCATCGCTTCTTGAATGCCCCACCAACGAATCAGGTAATCCCAGGGGGTAAACCAAATGTGCGTCTGGCCGACTTTTCGGACTGGCATGATTCCGTCGTAGACACGGCACATCGCTTCGTAGCGATATGCGGTCGCTTCGGCGTTGTGCGTAACGACCGGCATTTTGATCTTGTCCAGATCGGCGAAGTCGCGAATCTGGATGTTGAAATGCCGCGAAACAACCGCGTTCTGCTGGTCGGTCTTAACGACGTCGACGTCCTCGATGATGCCGAAATCGGTGCTGTGGATCGCCAGGGGGCAAGCGAGGTAGTCGCCTACAATCATGTCGCCCGGCATGTGTCGCCACTGGTAGATCGTCTGCCGCAGTTCTCGCTCCTGGTCGCGTGCCCAGGGATGCTCACAGCGGAGCGTCAACTCGTCGTCGACGTTCATTTCGTGCCAGCAGATCTCATTGATCCAGACCATTGGCCGTTCGGACTGAAGATCGTTGAGTTTCTGCCACAGTCGGGCCTTTTCCTGATGGATCGGCAGCCCTGCAATCTCGGCCACCTCGCCTGCCAAACGGCGAAGGGTGTCAGCGTCCTTGGACGTGAGGCGGATTTCTTCGGCCACCGCTGGCGGTTCGTAATGGCTAGGATCGTGGAGCATGGTTGATAGTCGAGGAAGAACGTTGTTACGTTAGAAATAGCCGTTGCGTTGGATGAGTTGCTATTAATGCGAGCTTCCGCTGGCACGGATCAGGCGACCGACCTCGCGCAGCGTCTTCACGTCGATGTCGCGAAGCTTGCCGGCGTAGTCGGGGCCGACGTCGAGCGAGAAGATGTTGCCGCACTTCACGGCCCCAAGATAGTCGGTATAGATATTGCTGGCCGGAAGGCACAGCTTGTCATGTTCGGGAAGTGAGTAGAACCACTGGGCCCCGCCCTTATGCTCGGGCAGGATCGGATAGGTGAACTCAGCCACCCGGTAGTTGCTGCCTGCCGTATTGGCGATAAACGGGGCGGCCGTTTTGCTGTCGCTCAGAGGGCTGGGCTTGCCCATCTCGCCAATGCGAAGATCGGCACCGTGCTGATCGCCCGAGTTGAACCCGACGAAGCAGCCGGGTTGCAGCGCCTTCACCAACGCGGCCGTTTCCTGATGGTTCAGTCCGCCGTCACCGACCGCGTGGTCGAACCAGATGAACTCGACCGGGCCGTATTGCGTCAAGAGCTCGCGGAGTTGGGCCTTTTTAAGCTCGGGATTATAGCCGCCGTTGTGGATGAATCGCGTTCCGTCTGGCTTGTTGGGCCACGCCCATTCACCCTCGGAAAAGTAAATCGCCAGTTTCAGGCCGTGCTTGTTGCACGAATTGCGGACCTCGGCCAAGACATCCTTGCCCAAGACGCTCTTGGTAACCTTGCGGTCGGTAGTCTTTGTATCCCAGAGGCAAAACCCGTCGTGGTGTTTAGCGAGGAAGAGGATATAGCCCATGCCAGCTTCTTTGGCCGTGCGTGCCCACTGGTCGGTGTCGCAGCCGGTCGGTCGAAACAGCGAGATGTCCTTGGCGTCGGTGGTCCATTCCTTGCCGGAGAAGGTGCTGAACGACCAGCAGACGAACATGCCCCATTTGAGATTCTTCAAATCGGCGGCCCGGCTCTCAGCCGACAATGGTTCACTCGCCTGGCCAATGATGGGGAGCAGATGAGCCAGCGTCAGAGCAAGTATCGTGGTTGGCGATCGCATGTGGACTCCCGGAAAAGTGGAGACGAATTGGGCGAGTCGATCGGTTTGGGCCAAGCCCTAGTTAACAGGATTGGGGGCAACTTGGCAATGGGCGATCGGCGGCGGAAACCGGCGAAAGTCCGTTGGTTGTCCACCAAGAAAAGAAGACAACGAGAAGGGCCCCCCTAGGCCTTCCCGTTGTCGATAAATTGCGGGCCAGGCACACCAGCCAGCGGTGCCGTGCCGAATTATGTTGGAATGATTTAACGATGTTCTGCCATCGGTCCCGACGCGGACAAATTCCAGTCGCCTTGCGATGCTTCCATATCGGCTGGCTGCGGCTGCTCAAGCCCCGACGTCGGCTCTTGCGGCGTCAGTTTTGCATCGAGTCGCTCGCGGGCCTCGGCAGCCAATTGCTCGAGGAAGGAGGCGGCGGCTCGGTAGGCTTTTTCGGCCAACTCGGCCTTTGATTCATCCAGCATCGTCTTCATTTCGGCACCCGCCAGGATGATTGCCTGATAGTCTTCGGCCGAGCGGGACGAATTCTCTTGTCGAAATGGCGACTCAATCCGGGCGCGGTGAGCGGCAAATCGCGGTCCGCGCAGGGCGGGCGGCCAGGCAATCACGCCCGGGGTTGTGTCGGCCGAGGGGCTGTCTGCTTTGGCTTGCGCCCGGTCTCGGGCTTCCTTAATCAGCCGGACCAGGAACTTCTCGGCTTCGAGCCGTTGTGATGCGTCGATAGCCGATTGGCTGCTGACCAGCATTTTGAGCATTTGTTCGGCCGCCTGCGTCATGGCTTGGTAATCGGCGGGAGAAATGCATCCCGGTTGAGAGGCAATATTTTGGAACGGACCCTCAACGGCGGTTCGCTGAGCCTCAAACCGGACGTCAAGGAGAGCGGCTGGCCAACGGATCGGGTTTGCGGCGCCAAATGGGACCTGTTGCATGGGCGCCACCGGGTCGGCTATCGCGTCTTGCAAGGTTGTTTGTTGGTAGACGCCGCCGTTTGCATAGGGATTGGCTTCAACGCTCGGCTGGGCAAGACCGTCACTGCTTGGCAGAGGATCGGGTTGTTCGTGCCAGTGCATCACGCACTGCGAACGGACTTCCGCGGCTAGGCGACCGAGAAACCGCTGGCCGTCGATGCACTCCTGCGGCGTGATCCCCTGCCCTGGCTGCTCGAGCATGGCTTTGAGTTGGGCGGCAGCTTCAATCATATGACGATATTCATCCAGACTAGGATGCGCGCCGCTGCGTTGCAGTGGGGTTTCCAACATCGCACGCTGTGTGGCGAATTGCGGCCGTTGCAGGACGGAAGGCCATTGAACGCTGGTTAGTTCAAAGTTGGCCGGCACGGTCCGATTGGCGGCGACGGGAACACGCACGGAGGCCGGAGTGACGGGCGAGCGATTGGCGTCGATAGGACGTGAGCGAAGTTCGCCCCGCGCGATCGCTTGGCTTGCTTCCTCGGCGATCATCAGCTTGTGGGAACGGGCCTGATCCGCCAGCCGATCGAGAAACTTTTCGGCTAAGGCAATATCGGACCGCGGCATCTCTGGTTCGAGTTGGCCGAGCAGGGCTCGCATTCGGCCGACAGCGCCGATCATGTTCTGGTAATCCTCGCCGGTCGGTTCGGTGAACTGGCCTGGATTGCGAAGATAAGGCGTTTCAATCACTTCGCGGTGCTCGCTGAAGCGACGGTCGAGCAAGGCCGGCGGCCATTTGACGATTTGATTGGCCGGTTTCGGCATCGGACCGGTGAGGTTTCGCGGATCGCCGCCCAACTTCCTGATCATCTCTTGTTGGGCGCGGAGTTGAACCAGGCTATAGGGCTTGAAATAGTAGTTGCCGGGAATGGGGGACGCTGGCGGATAGTGTTGCTGGCGACCGCGATAGGCGTGGAACCAGTACCAGACGGGCAGGCCGCGTTGCGGCAGCGGCCCGTTCTCGCAGTCACACGCCTGGCCCGTGCTGACACAGGGATCCGAGTTCGTCGCGGGAACGACGGGAGCGGTCTCGGGCGATGCCTCGGCAACCAGCGAGTTGTGCTGGGCGAGGGTCAGGCAACCGACAAGGATCAAGATTGGTAAAGACCGCACGACATTTCCTCCGTGATCTGGCCGTGGTCCTAACGTTGGGCCAGAATGTTTTCGCTCTCGTTTACTGCCGTTGGGCCTCGACGTTGGTTCTTATCCTGATCCGACGTCCGACTGCGCTCTTCAATCTGAACCATCGCCTGAGCAGCCGCCTTCAAGTCTTTGCGGAGCGTCAGTGCGCGGGCGTACATCTCTTGAGCCTGGGCCGGGTCGCCGTGTTGCGCCAGCACGTAGCCCATGTTGGCATAGGCTTCGGCTTCGCTGTTGACTCGCTTGAACAGCGTCAGGGCTTCTTTGAAATGCCCCTGTGCCCCGACGACGAGAGCAAGGTTGTTCGTAGCGGCCGGGTGGTCGGCCGAGATTTGGGTCGCCTGATTGAGTGCCCGTTCGGCGTCGGGGAGTCGCTGCTGCAAGTAGTAGCAGTAACCGAGATCGCTGAAGACGTCGGGGTTGCTTGGCAAGATCTCTTGTGCCTTGCGAAGATGTTCCTCGGCAACGGGGAAGTTGCCTTTGCGAATGGCCAGCACGCCCAGTCGGTGATGCAGGCGTCCATCCTGCGGCGCCTTGGCGAGCATCGCACGATACATTTGTTCGGCCTGATCGTTCTCGCCGCGTCGTTCGCAGAGCCGGGCAAGAGCGATTTGTCCGTCGACCGTGCTGGCCTTGTCCTTGGCCGACTCGGGGGCGATCGCTCGGCTGATGCCGGCAAACGGATCGATGTTCCCGGTGGGTTCTAAGACTGGCGGGGGGCTAGGGCTGGCAGCCGCCGTGGCGGACTCAGCGGGAAGCTTCAAAGCGGCGCATCCGGACGGCAGCACGCCGCAGAAGATTGCCCACATCAGCAGTAGCCAGCGGTGCGAAGTCATTGGCTTGTCACTCGGTCTCGTCGACAGGATCGTTCAAAACGTATGCGTCAGGGAGCTTCGGTGGAGCCGACGGCGCCAAAGCTGCCCGCGCCAAATCCGCCGCGCGCCGCGCCGGTGCCATAGCCGTTCGTTTGCATGAGGGACTGGTTGTAGGCACGGGCGGCTTGCGTAGCCGTGTAGCCTTCGGCGATTGGGGTGGCAACGAGCACCATGCGATCGGCGTTGGGCACACCCATGGCAATCAGCGAAGCCACCACGACCTCGCGTCGTTTCATGTCCAGTTCAGGATTTGGATGGACGGGAAAATGGTATTCGGTGTCGGGACGAATGGAGGTCATGCTTCGCTCGACGACGACGGGCAAGCAGGCGCCGCCGTGTAGGCGAGCGGCGATCGACTTGAGGTGGTCCTCGCCGGCCATGTTCAGCCGAGTGCCGTTCAGTTCGAACTCATGTTGGTAGACCACAAAGTCGGAGGCTTTGCCTTCGGTCTGTTGGGCTGTCCAGATCGGATCGCTGAGGGTGCCCAACGGAGGAGTAGGAGTCGGTTTTTCCCACCAACAGCAGCCGGCCAGGCTTGCCATGAGGGCACCCAACAAGGCGGCGCGGAAGGTCGTGTTTTGTCGCTCGATACTCATCGCACAGATCCTCACACTGACCTCACTGAGACGTGCCGTGCGCGCCATAGAGATAGTAATTCTCCGACCGTTGGTAGTCGGGGCGGCTCATTGCCTCACGCATTGCCTGGCGTCGCGTCTCCGGATCGCATTGCCGGCCGCATCCGTGAACCGGGCCAACGCCGTCATCGTATCGGCCAACATAAGCGCCCTTGAGGAAGAAGGCGGCATCGCTTGGCTCGGCGATTTCCATGCCGGGCAGAATGAGAGGCACTTCGCGAGCGTCGAGCGGGTGGACGAGTTCCGGGCTGACCAACACGATCAACTCTGTCTGCTCCCGCGAAGAACTAGCTTGGCCGAAGAGGGCCCCGATGACAGGGATGTCGCCGGCGAAGGGGACGCGAGACTTGTTGCCGTTCTGCTGGTCCTGGAGCAATCCGGCGATCGCCAACCACTGACCGACGCGCAAGTCAATCTGGGTACTGACGGCGCGGTTTCGCGTGCCGGGGACGCCCTGCACGGAAAGGCTTGGGTCGACCGTGCTGAACGACGGTGCAACCACCAGGCGAATGCGGTCTTTGTCGATGATTGTCGGGGTGAAAGTCAACTGGGTACCGAAGCTATGGAACTGGGTATTGATGCCCGACACGCCACCGATGCCGACCGCCGTGGGGACGGGGAACTCGCCGCCCGCCAGGAAGCTGGCCGGTTGGCCGTTGAGCGTGACCAGGTTCGGTTCGGCCAAGACCTTCGCGTAGCCGCTCGCACTGACCGCCGTGATGGCCAACCGCAAATCTTGCGGAGTGAGCACCGAACTGAAGACGGCCGAGAGACCGCCGGATTCGGTATTCATCGAGAGAATGCCGCTGTTGATGCGGAAGGAAGTGGTCAGATTCCGCAAAGCGGTTCGGCTCAGTTCCGCCACGCGGACTTTGAGCATAACTTGTTGTTCACCGGGAACGTCGAGGAGATTGATAAGGTTGTGAGCCGGCACATCGGAGCCAATGCTCGGTGGGGCGGCCGCGCCGATATCGAGCATTCGACCGATGCCGCCGTAGCCGCCGTAAGCTCCGGCGCCGTTCACGCCCGTGCGACCACGGCCGGCGGCCTGGCCATAACCACCGGACGAGAGTACGGAGAGAATCTGGGTGGCTTCGGCCGAATCACGAGCTTGCCCGCGGACAATCAGCTTGTCCGAGATCGGGATTAGCTGAATCATGCTGTTGGGGAACAACTCGTTGACCTTGTCCTGCAGTTCCCGGTACTGATTCTCGATATGTCGCACGTCGCTGGTAACTTTGACGCGGACCAGATAGCGAAGGGTCTGGTTGTCGCCGTACCAGAAGGTAAGGCTGGTCTGGCCGGGCCTGTGCCCGATCAGTTCGAATTCCGTGGGCGTGTACTGCACGACGTCGAGCACGTTGGGGTCGGTCACCGAGATACGGGTGACGGGTACCTTGGTGCGGAGCAACTTTGAGCGGTGGACTTCGACGTCCAACTTGGGTTGCGGCTCCTCGATCTCGGCGATCAAGGCGCTGACCCGGTTGTCTTCTGGTTGTCCTGCATTCGATTCACGTTGTGCCAGACGATGCAGCGACGCGGGTGGGACGTTGTAGCTGGCCGGGACGACCTCCTGGCGATTAGCGGTGGCGGCCGGTCCGCTAGAGGCTTGGAGGGACTCCAGCCGGCTGTGGGCCTCGGCGGCAAGCTGTTCGAGGAAGCGGACAGCGTTGAGGGCGTCATACGCGGGGAGTTCGGCGTTATGACGGGCAACAATCTCGCGCATCCGAGCAGCGGCGTCGATCATTTCCGAGTAGTCGGCCGCCGTGCGAACGGACGTTGGCTCGCGGCGATACGGAGCCTCGACCCGAGCCCGCTGGTCGGCGAACCGGGCATCGCGAAGCACGAGGGGCCAATCGATGATTGTTGGTGCGACGGGCTTCTCGGCATCGAGCTGAGCGGCTGTGTCGGTTTGAAGCGAGTCGGGCTGCTCAGTCGGGGGCGATTGCGTCTGCTCGTGCCCCTCAGTATTTGCGGGGGCTGGAGTGGCGGCGGGAGCGGCCGAGCCCTGCTCCGCCGCAGCCTGATGGAGCAGGCCGGCGACGAGCAGAATCAGCGTCGACAGCAGGGTGCGACCCCAGGTCCCGCCGAACTTCTGTGCTAGCCGAGTTGATTGCGACATCCAAAGCTCGCGTTTGCTCGTTCTTGGGAGCGCCCCGAGGCACTCGTCAATCAGCCGCGCGCGGTTTTCGCAGCGGCCGGGACTTTAGTTCGGCTAGGCAAGCCTTGCCGGTTAATTAAATCTTTCCGATTGCCTGGATTTTGCGGCGCAGATGCCGCCGTGGAGGGGTGGCGTCTGAGGAAGAGCCGCCTACCGCGCAATCCGTAGAGGAGAGCTAGGACCGGTAAGGAAGTCGATAAGTGACAGGATGGGTGGGCCAAATAGAATGAGGAGGATCGACGGCAGGAGGCAGAAGATCACCGGGAATAAGAGGAACAGTTCGGCTCGACCGGCCTTGGCCTCCGCCGCTTGCCGCCGCTTAAGTCGAAGATTGTCGGCGAAATCGCGAATTGAATCGATGATTCCCGTGCCCAGCCGTTGGTTCTGGGTGATCAGCGTTGCCAACGATACGATCTCGGGGGCGTCAATTCGGGCGGCAAACTGCTGTAAGGCAAAATCGAACGAATTGACTTCGGTGTGCTGTCCAACCATCAGGAGTTCCAAGGCCAGATCGGGATGGACGGGCATGAGCTCCCTTCCCACATAGCCGAGGCACTCTTGGAACGAGATACCGCCGTGGAGACACATGCCAATTGTGTCCAGGGCATCCGGCAGGGCGTCCCGAATACGTCCGACACGTTGGTTTGCCTCGAGCGCCAGGAGCACCCGCGGCACGGTGAAACCCACGATGGCAAGAAGAAGTCCGATGCCAATCGTCCAGAGCACCTCGCGATTGCGATCGGGGCCGAGATAGACGACAATCAGTCCGGCTAGGAGGATCGACGCGATCGCCAAGCCGTTTCGGAGGGCGAACAGTCGTTGCTTGGCATAGGCCCCATAGCGGCCGGCCCGGCGGAGATCTTTGTCAATTTCCGCCGTGTTCAGCATGGTTTCAGGAAGCTGCGAGGCCAAACTCTCGACCCAGGGGCTGATCTCCTCCATGCTGGGGGTTTGGCGAACGCTGCGGCGGACCCACCATCGCGCGAGCAGCCACGAGATCACGAAGATCACGGCGGCCACGGCGAACGTTAGCAGGTCCTGGTCCATGCTGTCTTCCTAGGAAAGTTCGTCAAGTACCGGTCACAGTTCTCAATAGTCGGAGCGAAACAGCCACAGCGCCCAGGCCACCCCAAGCGTCTGCAACGCAATCGAGATCGCCAGCATGATTCGGCCGGCATTGGTTGTCAGCAGGCTCTCAAACAGTTGCACGCGTCCGAAAATCACGACCGCGTCGAGACCGAGGGCAAGCAGGCCAAGCAGGACGACGCTGCCCCGGCCCATGGCGGTGGCCGCGCGAAATTGTCTGGCAAAATTGCCGCGGTCACGAAACACTTTCGCCAGCCGGTCGAGAGTCAAAGGCAGATTACCACCACGGCGTCTCTGTACGACCAGCGTCATCGCCAGGATGCGGGTTTCCGCGATCGGTGCTCGGGCGACCAAGCCGCGCATCGCCGATTCGAGCGACAGCCCCATCTTCAACTGGCTCGCGCAATAACGAAACTCATCAGCCAAGGGCTGCAGGGCGGAATTACCGGCCAAAGCGAGCGCCTGGTCGAGCGATTCTCCCGCTCGGACCGCGCGGGCCATCAATTCCATGATGTCGGGGAGCTGGTCGCGGAGCAGCCGCCGTCGCCGCGCGCGGAGGAAAAAAAACGTGGCGCCCACGGCCAGGATACCGAGCAAGGCTCCGGTGATGCCGGCAAGTTCGTCGTCCTGCCACACGAACAGGGCTCCGCCCACAGCGAGGCCGACGAGGAATGTCAGAAGAATCACGGTGTCCGCGGTCCATTCGGAGCCGGTTTGGGCCACGAACTCGCTTAGCCACCAATCCTCTTCAACGTCCTGGCCGCGAGTAACGACCTCGGCGGGCGAGGGCAGCGCGATTTCGTCGTCGCTTGCCCGCTCGCTTGGAGCTTCTTTTTCGGCACGTCGGCTCAAGAGATCACGCACGAAGAGAATCGCGGCTGTGGCAATCAGCGCGAGCGTCACGAAGACCAGAAGTAGCAAGGAATCCAACGACATCGTGGCCTAGGGCATCAAGGTCTTCTCGGTCAGGGATGAATTTGAGGGGCGGAACGTCTGCGATTGAAACAAGCTATCGGGGAGACGAATGCCGGCTGCTTCGAGGCGAGCCAGGCACGCTGGTCGGTAGCCCGTGGCGGAGAAATGCCCTTCCGCCACACCGTTGGCATCGATACCGGTCTGCTGGAAGCTGAAAATGTCTTCCATCACGTAGGTATTCGCTTCCACCCCCAGCAGTTCGGAAACCTGTACGATCTTTCTTGGCCCGCCGGCAAGTCGGGCGACCTGGATGAGCAGAGTCACGCCACAGGTGATGTACTGGCGAACGACCGAGACCGGCAGTTCGAAGCCGGTCAAGGCGACCATCATTTCCAGGCGGGCCAACGCGTCGGGAGTGCTATTGGCGTGAATCGTGGTCAACGAGCCGTCGTGCCCCGTGTTCATCGCCTGGAGCATGTCCCAGACCTCGGCGCCGCGGACTTCGCCGACAATGATGCGATCGGGGCGCATGCGGAGGGAATTGCGTACCAGGTCACGCTGACTGACTTCGCCGACGCCCTCGGTGTTCGGCGGTCGGACTTCGAGTCGAATCCAGTGTCGGCGATCGAACTTTAGTTCGGCGGAGTCTTCGATCGTAATGGTTCGTTCGCCGGTCGGAATGAATGCACTTAAGGTGTTTAATAGGGTCGTCTTACCAGCCCCGGTGCCGCCGGAAATAACGCAAGAAATCCGCGCTTTGACAATTGCGGCGAGAAAATCGGCAATCTCTTGCGGCAGCGACCCGTTCGCCACGAGATCGTCCATCTGCAACCGCTTGACGCCGAAACGCCGGATCGAAAGCGTCGGGCCATTTAGCGCGAGAGGCGGGATGATGGCGTTCACACGCGATCCGTCGGGAAGCCGGGCATCCACCATTGGATTCATTTCATCGACCCTTCTGCCAAGACGTCCCACGATCCGCTGAATGATTCGCACCAGGTGATCGGAGTCAGCAAATATGCAGTCGGTCAATTCCAGCCGGCCATTCCGCTCCACGTAGACGGTATAGGGGTCGTTGACGAGAATATCGCTGACCTGCGGGTCGCGCATCCACTTCTCGAGCGGACCGAGGCCAAAAACCTCCGCAATCAATTCCTCCACGAAACGCTCGCGATTGACGCTTGGCGGAATGCCGCCATGCGCGCTGCAAACCTCCGAAATCCAGTCGCGCACGCGGCCGGCTGCCTGGGGCAGCGCGCGCAAGCGATCGATCTGCGAGGGATCGAGCGATTCAACCAGTTGTTGGTGCATGGCGACCTTGAGCTTCTGAAACTCAAGTTCCGAGGCGTCGACCATGGCCTCCGTCCTCGCGTTGGCCTGCACCATGGACAAGGTGAGATCGCTTTTCATGAAGCCAACCTTACTGGTTTAAAATCAATTTACCGATCCAAGGGTTTCTCGGCGAGCCACTTTCGAGCAGGGCCGTGCATGTCTGCAGGGTGCAGGCCTGGATTACCAGTTCCAGACCGCTTTCGTCCGCGCGACAAGCGACGATACGGCCAGCGACAAAGTCGGTGATACGGCCCTGTAATTGGCCCTCCACTACCGCGATGCTTCCCCGCGGCCAGATCCGCCTCTGCCCCTTGGTGGCGAGCAGGGCCGATTGCAGCGAGGCGGCATGTACCGCGTCGGGAATTGCCATGGCCGGTAGGATCTGACTGTCTTCGCCGGCCACGACTTGCCCGCCAACGCTGTCGAGGTCACTCGGGCCAAGACCGAGTTTAACCTGCTCGGCGAGCCGCGTCCAATCGTCCGAGCCCGAATCCAAGCGAATCCAGGTAGCGACGGGGGCAGGCTCCAGGCTGCCGGCGAGCGGCACTCGCAGGGTGATTTCCTGACGCAGGTCAGGGCCGGGCGTGACCGCTCCTGTTCGCTCGTCCACGCTATATTCGTCGGCGAGTTCCGGGGCGCCGTTGGGGGCGGCAGATGGCCACTTCTCGGCGGTGGATATCAGCAGGGGAACCATGGGTACGGTGACGAACTTCACTGGGCGGAATCCGCGCACCCGCTGGTCCATGGAGGCAACCGCGCGGGCGGCGGGCTCGGCATCGACCACGCCGAACATGTTGCCAAACCAAACGAAGATGGCCTGTCCCGCGGTGCGGCGGAAGACGCCTCGGACCGAGATTGCGTTGACAGGTCCCTCGCCAATCCAAGGTTCGAACGGGCTTCCTGGAGAGATTGGGTCATCGCACCAACCGGCCACAATGTCGGGGTCCGCGCCCTCGGTTTGCAGTGCGGCCCGACAGTTGTCGGAAAAAACGGTGGCCGCTTGAGCGGAAGCGGCGCTGACACGCTGTTCGGCAGCTTCCCGGGCCTCCTCCGACGAGGCCGCATCGGGTGTGGGGTCAAGCAACTTGGCGGCTCCCGCCAGCGCGGCTGCCTCCCCGGCCTGTCGAATTTCGAGTTGATGGTTTGCCAACCAAGCCCAGTTCAAGGCGATCGCCCCAATGCCGATCATGGCAACCACGGCCCCAATGGCGAGCAGAGCGACTGTTCCGCGACGCCTTCGGCCCGCAGTTCCACGGCGACTTCGTGCTTGGGGGGACATCTGCGGCATAGCGAGAAGTGTCTGCTCGGAATCAAGTCGAACGGCCTCACAAAGACATGCGAACGGGCGAATCCAAAAGCACCTTCTGCCGAAGGCCGTGCGTCATCTTCCGCGTATTCATGGCATCGTCTTCATCCATTCGAGGGCGCGAAAGACGGGGCGGTTTTCCCTAGGCCTTGCTCAATCGTCCTCGCTAAAGGTCGGGACGGCGGTCGTGGCATCGGAAACTGCGGGCAATCCGGGCAGCGTCGCGGGAGGTGTGGCGTTCTCCGCAGGGGTGCCGCTTGGAGCGACTGCTTCCCGTTTACGTGGTTCCCCGTAACGAGGCGATATGAGCTTGCCGTCAACAAACTTATTGACTTGGCGGAGCCGGCCGCCGGTGTAGATTGCCGTTTCAAACGGCGGGGGCGGAGGCGTTGGTTTCTTCGGCGGCTGGATACCGAGCAAGTCGGCCAGTGTCGAGGCTTTCTGCACGTCCGCAACACTGGTGTCGCTACCCGCTTTGGGCGTCGGTTCGAGCCAGACTTCGCCCCGCCCGGCAATGACGCCGAAGATTTCCGCTTTTTCTGCCGGCACGGCGAGAGTCACCGTAGTCGTTTTGCCGGTGGGTTGGGGCGGTTTACCGGGCTGGCCGGGCTTCATTGGCCGTTCAACCTCAAGCACTTCGATGTCGCGCAAGAGCGTGATCGTCTTTTCCGGAATCGCCGGCTGACCATCCTTCGTGGCCGCGCGGGCGTGGGCGCGGAACAAGACATCCGTGAAACTGCCCGGTTGTACTCCGCCATCGTGGACGTTGGGCACTTCCACGCGGACGGCCCGATAGCCCGGCTGCAATCGGCTGGCAATGTTTGGTCCCGTGCCGGATAGGTAGAGGCTGGTGGTCGGGAAGGGCTGGCCGCGGCGGATGGGCTTGCTCAGGCGACGGTTCATTAGCTGATCGATCTTCATCACAAAATTCTCGCCCGCATACTTCCGGAAACGCTCCTGGAACTGCTGCTGAGTCATCGGAGGAAGTGTCGCCACATCGCCGGGCGAGAGGACACGGTCGGCCGGCAGATCGACTGCAGCGATTGGCACAATCACCATGGGCGGCGGCGACGGCTTTCGTTCCGGCGGCGGAATCTGCTCCTGTCGAAAGTAGAGCCGCAGCCCGTATACGGAGATGATTGCCATGAAGAGGGCAAAGATGCCTACGGTCAACGTTTGTTTCGATGCTGATTTCGCCATGGTCACGCCTCTTCAGGCAGTCACGTATCCTTTAGTTCTTCGCCGGCCAGCGCCGGTAATTCCACCCTCAATTATTGCTTGCACATTTCAGTTCGCGCCACCAATTGCCGCCCCTGAAGCGTGAAACCGATGACTTTCAACATATCCGGCGCAACCGTTACCATCGGCACACTGATCTCGACCACAACCGGATCACCGGAATACTGCCCGATCGAGGCCGTCATCTGGTAGCCATTCACCATGCCGGGTGTCTGCAAGGCCGCGATCGCCGCGTCACGCATGGCTTGGTCTTGGGCTGCCAAGTCACCGGCCGGCAACGTGCCGACACGACAGGCGGCGCTGCTGGCCGCTTGAACCTTCTGCAGACCGATTAAAATCAGACTTAATTCGACAACTCCCGAGAACACGATCCAAAGAATCGGCAAGACGAGAAGCAGTTCCAGGCTGAACAGGGCGCCTGCCCGCCCGAACTGGCAGCGATGGCCGACCGGTAAATGTCGCTTGTACGCCATGTGGTCCGATTGCTTCCCGTTGCCCGTTTGCCTCAACCCTTCTCGGAAGGGGATGCCTATTTCGTGGTCTGCTTTCTCGTCCCTCTTGCGTCCCTCTACCATTTGAAGCTTTCGGTCTACCATTTGGACCACAACGCATTGTTGCCCCCGGGGATGAGTCAAGGCACCCTCGGCGATGGAATGCCTGCCGCCAATCCTTTTGCCGCTATACGGCGGTCGTCAACATTTCCCAGGTCAAATTGTGGCCCGTGTAATGCAGAACCAAAATGGTCCACGTGGCAAGTCCGACTGGCAGACCATAGGGGACGGCCCAGCCCAATTCCCATTTCGTGGAGGTCCCGGCAATGGTCGCCTTCTTTTTGCCTCGATCCTTACCGGTTCGCGGCGCGTAAATCCGCATGGCCAACGACACCGCGGTCAGTGCTATGGCGAAGAGGCTGCTGAACACGAGCACCTCGAACGTCAGCCAGGCGCCCAACCAGGTACCGAGGGCACCCATGAACTTGACGTCGCCGCCGCGGCTGCCGCCGGCTAGCCAAAGAAGATAAAGGATGCCAAAACCGACGGCGAATCCGCCTAGGGCCATGCCGAAGCCCTGCGCCAGCCCACCGAAGAATCCGCCGACGCCGCCAAACTCCAGGACGCCCCCCACCGCGCCGCGAAGGAGTTGAAACAGAACGCCGGCCGCGAACATCGGCACTGTCAACCAGTTGGGCAGTCTCTGTGTTCGCACATCCCAAACCAGGCCGGTGACCGTGAAGACCAGAATGAATACGATAGCGATAGCGTCAAAGAATTGCATTTGGTACCCGGGAAAAAGCTGGTAATTGGGCCAGAAGAGTGCCTCTACCTAGTCTACTAGGAAGAGCTTAGATGTCAATTTTCTGTCGGTGGCTACTATGGGCGCAAAAAAAGAACCCCGAAGGGGTGAGCCTTCGGGGTCTTTATTGCGTTTCCGAGGATCGAGAACCCTCGGCCTAGCAAGCAAAACTAATCTTGCTTGGCTTCGGTGGCGGCAACGCCCGCGATGGCCAAGCCAGCGCCGACGTCCAAAGCGCCCGTGGCGTCGTAAATAGCCAGACGCTGCGAGTTGGCAGTCGTGGCAGTGGTGCCAGTGCCGGTGTTCAGACCGCCGTCCACGCTCTCGGTGTACAGCAGGCCGTCGAAGGCGAAGGTGGTGTCAACAGCGGCGACGGCCAGGGCCAGTTCGCCAAGTTGGGTGACCACGGCATCCCGAAGGGCTACCAGGCCGGTAATCAGGCCGATTACGAGGATGACCACCAACAGCAGCAACTCGACGGACAGAACCGCACCGCCTTCATCCATCCACAAGCTCTTCATTCTAAAGTCTCCCGATACAAGAGGTGAGAAGAAAAACACTAAACCACACAAGGCGCAACTAGCCTCAGTTCGCGAAACATGAGATAAGGTGCCGAATTCCTGACTCAGCGATTGCTTTCCATTTCCGCGAATGCGTCGACGTCGACTGATTTGCGGGACCGTTGCAAACCCCGCAAACCCTGAGACATGAGACTCATTTTAATAACGGCCGACATCTCGTCAAGCACTTTTTTCATTCGTTTTACAAAATCTTGGAAAATCCTCGGGATTACGGGTTTTGTACGGTTTTCGGGCGGATTGGCCAAATACAGGACGGCAAATTACAATAGAGGGAGCCAAAGCTCGGCCTTTTTTTAGAAAGACGTTGAGGGAAGGTTGGGGCTGATGGGCGGCCAGCAAGAAATAGAGAAATATTATGTCAAATCGCTTTGCGTCTAGTCGCTGGGCTCTATTCCTGCTCGCTCTAGTCGTACTGCCAGCCGGATGCGCACGTCGGCAGCAGCCAGACTTCCACGAGGGAAAGCATCTGCGTTACTGGGAGGCGCTCGCCGAGAGTGACGACCCGCTGAAACGGAAATCGGCCGTCGACGCGCTCGGGAAGATTGGCGCCCATGCTGTGCCCGCGTTGTTGAAATTGAGGTACGACAAGGACCATCGTGTGGAGACGGCCGCGATGTTGGCCTTGGTTCAAATGGGACCTGTCGTCGGCCCCGAACTGGCGAGCCTGATGCGAGATGAAGACGCAAATGTGCGTCTTCGGGCGGTGAAAGCGGCCGGTTTTCTCGGCCATTCCGCGGCTGAGGAGGCCGTTCCCGTAGTCGCCGAACTGGCGGAAAACGACAGCAGCGAAGGGGTTCGCGAAGCCGCCCGAGCTGCACAACGGCTATTGAAGGGCAAGGGAAAACCAGTCCTTAAGCCGGAAGAAACCGCGGCTCCTGGCACACGATAGGAGAAGCCAATAATTCCTTCGATTCGGTTGGGGATGCTCCAATGGTTGACGGCGACACCGATTCGATGCAATTATAAAAGTCTCCTCGAACTCCCGGGAGTGATCGATTGTCTTCTAATCCGCTGCAGACTGGAGAACCTGACGAGCATGCCTTGGGCGCGTTCAGCCCCGCGATTTGGGAGGCGGTGCGGCAGTTGCTCCGATCGAGGGGATATGCGGTGGATGTAGGTTGCGACCGATGGCAGTTCGCCGTGGAACTCGACCGGTTGGAGAAATTAGGCGTCACGTCGAGCGACCTGCGTTGGTTGGTGCTGAAGGGATTTCTTGAGCACCAGCGGGAACTAACGGTGGCCGAAGACCGGTCTCGCCGCTTCGAGCCTTGCGCCAATCTAAGGTTCTCGCCTGCCAGTAATTTTTTGCTCGCCGAAGCGGCGGTGCCGCTGGTGGAGAGCCAGGCGGACCTAGAATCGGACCGTGTGTGGCAGCGGACGGACGACATTGTTAAGCCGCAAACCCCACGGTGGGATTCGGACGAGCGAATTCTGTGGGTCGGCAACCAAGTGGTCAAGGAATATCGTGTTCGCTCGCCAAACCAGGAGGCTGTTTTATCGGCCTTCGAGGAGGAGAGATGGCCACGATACGTCGACGATCCGCTTTCTCCCACGCCTGAGCAGAATCCCAAGCAGCGGCTCCGCGATACGATCAAGTGGTTGAACTCGAACCAGCGGAACTCGCTCATCCGCTTCAGTGGCGACGGCACGGGGGAGCGGGTTGGGTGGCGATTCACTTGAGACATCGGCGCCTTCTCCACGCGCTGAAGTGATCGAAGGCCTCTTGGGGCGACTCTACGGATCCACCACCGATCCTCCACACTTGCTCTATTTCAGAAAACGTCGCTTTCGCGGAATATGACGCTTGCTTGGTGCATGGTCTACTCGGACAGTAGATCCGTCGGGTTTTCTTGTTATTGCTCTCGTTTCTGGTTTTCTCTTAAGGCGGGCGGCTAGCCCGCAAGCGGAATCAAATAGACAGACCGAAAGGATTGGACACCATGGCTCGAAGACTGCTCCTCGGAATCTCAGTCGTAGCGCTGGCGGTACTTTTCTCCGGTGTAGCTCAGGCCATCATCTACACCGACCCCGCCGTAATCTCGATTCCTGACGTAAACCTGCGCATGATGCAGACGTCAGCAAGTGTGACCGGTACGTCGACGCTCACCGTCAACACGCTGGGCAAGGCGTCGGGGTACATCATCTCTACGGCTGATTCTCAGATTGCCCTGTCTGGCACTTTGCAGGCCACGTTAAAGGCCGGCGCGAAGACCAGCCTGCCCTACACAATTTCCTTTACCCCCAGTTCGTACACGCTTGGCTCGCACACCGGCATCGTCAGTGTGGCGGGCGATGGCGCCGTGCCGGCCACGATCCTTGACGGCGACGCCACGATCACGGCCAACGTTCTGCAGAATCGAACATTGGTAACGAACAACCTCGGCAGCGTTGCGGAACCGTACCGCGTGGTGGCCAAAGCCGTGGCGACGAAGACGACTAATGGTGGCGCGACGAATTTGAGCGTCGGCACCGGAAGTGATCCGAGTGCGGCCGACAATATCTCGACCCGCGTCAACGTTTTGGCGAAGGGCAAGTCGGTCATCAACTACACCACCTACGATCCTGTCAAGATGAAGGACGTGATCCTGAATACGGCCACCTTGACCTACCAAGGTGCGAACCCCACCCAGTTCAATGGGCAGGATCAAACGGCCAATTTGGGCGCGACCTTCACCAAGGCCGGGCACTGGGAAGGTACTTTTGACCTTTCCGCAAAGGATTCGAAGGGCAAGGACACCATGCTGGGCAATGGTGAAGCGGTAGGCGGCGCCACCGGCGCGCAGCTTAACGCGGCCCTGGTGAACTACAACGTGGACGTCCTCGATCGCCGCAAGGTCAAGGGCACTGCGTCCTTGAATCTGCTGCTGAACGCCTCGACGAGCGTCAACGAATTGCCAGCCACGTTCGTTGTCGATACGGGCAACAAGAAGAACCTCGACTACTTGACGAAGGTTCTGATCGGTAAGGATTCCCCGACCGTGGTCGTCCAGCAGAAAGACGCCCTGAAGGTCATGCAAGATATCGGTGCGGCGACGGTTACCCAGCGTCTGATCGAAGGTTCGGACACGTGGAACATGCGAGCCAAGGTCGACATGACCATCACCACGGCTCAACCGCTGTTGACGCCGATCCAGTTGGCCACCTATGGCAAGCCGAAGGTGAACCCGTTGAGCATTGTCGTGCCCGTGGACACGGGTGAAGAGGCCTCGGCTGGCGACTATAAGTACGACAAGAAGACGGGCACTATCTCCAGTGCTTACAAGTCGTTGAAGCTGGCTACCAAGGTCAACGTCGGCAATGCAATGCTCTCGAAGCTTGCTCCGACCACCTTCGCTCCTGACACCATGGTCCTCTCGGGCAACTTTGGTGCGGGTGCGATTCTTGGCGCCAACGGCAAACTGGCCTCCCAAGTGGACGCGGCAAACAAGTTCATCGTGGGGACTGGCGCGCCAGATGAAAAAGCTAGTTCCCCGTTGATCAAGAACAGTGTGAAGGTCAGCGACATCCTTCTGAAGGGCAAGACGATCACGAGTCCGCAATTGTACGGAGCGGTCGGCTCGGAAGCGGCAGTTATCACCAGCACGGCTCTGGCAACCGACACGACCGTCACCATGGAGTGGCGTGCTCGTACGCTTGGCGAAGCGGGAGCCTACCTTGCCGGCATCGGGACGAAGGACTCGACCCTCACGAACGGCTTGGACTGGTTGATCAGCGACGTAGTGCGGATCGGCAGCAGCGCCGGCTCGCTTGACGATGTCTACTACGCCCTTCGCATGACCGGTGATAATCGTATCGCCTTGATGATTGACGGTACGACCAACGGTTTGCTGGAGAATGACTGGCAAAGCTTCTTCGTCGCCCAGTTGAAGGACGTTGGCGGCACCGAGAAGTGGGTCAAGGCCGGTGCGGGTGACGGTCATCGCGGAACGATCGAAGAGTTCCTGGCCCTGCCTGAGAACGCTGGCAAGACGTTAGACCAACTGGTCGGTAGCTGGGGTGTCGAGAACACTCTCGGCGGCAAGCAAGGCGCGACCGTCGGCTCCTGGGTCATCGTCAAGGGTGGCGGAACCTTCGCCGTCGCTCCTGAACCGTCGACCCTGGTCCTCATCGGTACGGTGGGCCTTGGCCTGATTGGTTACGGTGTCCGCCGCTGGCGACGTCGCCAAGCCTAAGATCGGCTTGAATTGTCAAGAAAACTTGAGCCCGCGGACTTCGGTCCGCGGGCTTTTTTGTTACTAGGACTCAAGCCTCTTACTAAGGCCAATATTAGAGGTGGTGGAGTCCAAGTATCTTCTTTTCTAAGTCGAACGGCCGGACATCATTCAGCCCCAACGCACTGACTGCCGCTTCAAGAACTTGGCGGACCGGCAACTCTAATGCTGGAGCGGACTGCTCCAACTCCAGATAGTGCATTCCCGCTTCGAAGAGCGGTTGAAAGGGGATAAGCCCCACTAGTTCGCTCCCCGTGACGGTGATGCCGCGCTCTTCGGCAAGACGCTTAGCCGCGTCAAAAACGACATGAGGGGGTGTCACTCGATAGTTGGTGAGATTGGTGGAGATTTGGGCTCGCCCGTATTCGTCGGCGTACCAGCCAATCGCCTTGCAGTACTTGAAAAGGCCTGCTCGTCTCACCTTCTGGCCAATGACATGAGGAAAACCAGGAATTGTCTCGGCTCCGAGCCTATTCAGGTCGTAGTCGTGCGCGTGAAGGCAATGCTCGGCCGTCTCGTTCCAAGTCCGGCCAACAAAATCGCAATTGCCACAAGGATAAGCGTTTGAGTGATAGAACAAAGGCTCGCCCTTGTAGTAGTAGGAAGAGTCGGATCTAGCGCGGGCGAACCGCCCTCTCTCGCGCAACTCGTGAGCGATGTCCGAGGCAGCTACTCTGTCCTTCGTGTCGAGGGTGATGTTGTAGGCGATGAGGAAATCACGCGCGCCGATGATGGCGGCGCCGCTCTTAGGCACAAACCGCGCAGGACCGAAGTCTGGCTTCCAGAAGGGATCGGCAAGCTTCGCCGGCAGGCCTTCGTATTCACCGTGACGAATATCGGCCAAATTTGTTCGTCCGGAACGACCAGCCGCTTCATAGAGATATACGGGCACGCCTAGTTCCTCGCCCACCCTTTGTCCGACGTGGCGGGCGATTGCCACGCAGCGCTGCATTGAGGTAGAGTCGAGGGGGACAAATGGGCAAACGTCGGTGGCGCCGAGCCGTGGATGGGTACCCCGTTGGTGTCGCATGTCAATCAGTTCCGTGGCGGCAGCAATCGCTTGAAACGCAGCCTCCGCGACGGCCTCGCCGGCGCCCACGAACGTCATTACTGTACGATTGGCGTCGCGGCCGGGGTCGATGTGCAGTAGGTTTACCCCCCGTACGGATGAGATCGAGCCGGCAATTCGGTCGATCACGGACAAGTCGCGTCCTTCCGAGAAATTGGGAACACACTCGACCGTTTCGTTGGGCATGCTTGACGTACCTCGCTCAACACCTTGTAATGTGGGGGGGACGCCCGACTTAGGCAGAAGACATTAGGCGATCGTGTCGGTCGGGGGAATCTCCGCAATTGGCGTTGCCTAACCCCTTGCATTCGTCGATCTTGGTGATGATACTTGACCGAGAGCCGAGCGGCGCGACCAGAATTTTCCCACCGCCTTGACAGCCAACACCGTAGCATTTCTCGGGCTCGAACGACAGTCTGGATCCACCGGGATCCTCGCCTAATCCTTTGTGAGAACGCCCGAGTTCGAAGGCAACTTATCATTGCTTGTCGCTGCAGCGGGAGTATTCCGCCCGGATGGCGACTGATTCGATCGCCACCCCATCCTTAATGACACCGTCGATGAATATTGAGCAGCAATCCCAAGGTGATGAGCACCATGTTCGTGGGGGTGCGGTCTCCTCGGCCCAACGATGGGTTGACGAGATGGCCCGGCTCTGTCAGCCCGACCAAATCGTTTGGATCGATGGTTCGGAGGCGGAGCGGGAACGCCTTACCGAGGCGGCAGCCGCTACCGGAGAGGTGGTGCGCTTGGACCGGGAGAAACTCCCCGGCTGCCTATACCATCGCACGGCGACCAACGACGTCGCTCGGACCGAAGATCTGACTTTTATCTGCACCTCGCGGCGGGAGGACGCTGGTCCAACCAACAATTGGATGGCGCCGGAGGATGCCTACCGTCGGGCGGGGGCGATCTTTGCTGGGGCGATGAAGGGGCGCACGATGTACGTGATTCCCTTCTCGATGGGGCCGGTTGGTTCCCCGTTTAGCAAGATTGGCATCGAACTGACCGACAGCATTTACGTCGTCCTCAACATGCGAATCATGACGCATGTGGGAACCGCGGTGCTCCAGCAACTGGATGCCGATGGCGAGTTTACCAAGTGCTTGCATAGCAAGGCCGATCTGAACCTTGATCGTCGTTTGATTCTGCATTTTCCGGAAGACAACACCATTTGGAGTGTGGGCTCGGGTTATGGTGGCAACGTATTGCTAGGCAAGAAGTGCTTGTCGTTGCGGATTGCCAGCCATCTGGGACGCCGCGAAGGATGGTTGGCCGAGCACATGCTGATCATGGGGATCGAAAACCCTGCCGGGCGCATTGAGTACATTGCGGCAGCCTTTCCGAGTGCCTGTGGCAAGACGAATCTCGCCATGATGATTCCACCAGAGGGCCTCCAACTCAAGGGGTATCGCATCTGGACAGTTGGCGACGACATCGCCTGGATGCGGATTGATACGGATGGACGCCTATGGGCAATCAATCCGGAAACAGGTTTTTTCGGAGTTGCCCCAGGGACGAATTCCCGGAGCAATCCGAATATGATGGAGACCATCCGTCGGGACACCATCTATACGAATGTCGTTTTGACCAAGGATGGCGATGTGTGGTGGGAGGGGGGCGAGGGCGAACCACCGGCCGAAGGTTGGGATTGGCGGGGGCGTCCATGGCAATCGGGGATGAAGGACGCTCAGGGCAAAGCCATTCTTGGCGCACATCCGAATGCCCGGTTTACCGCTCCGTTGAGTCGCTGTCCATCGCGATCATTCCGCACGGAACATCACCATGGAGTGCCAATTTCGGCAATTGTCTTTGGCGGTCGTCGAACACACTTGGCACCGCTGGTCTACGAGGCGTTTGATTGGACGCACGGGGTGTTTGTCGGAGCGACGATGGCCTCGGAGCGCACCGCCGCCCAGGTTGGTAAGGTTGGCGAGGTGCGGCGCGATCCAATGGCGATGTTGCCCTTCTGTGGTTACCACATGGGCGATTACTTCCAACATTGGTTGAACATGGGCCGGAGGATGACCAATCCGCCTCGAGTCTTCCACGTCAATTGGTTCCGCACGGATGCAAACGGCAAGTTTCTATGGCCGGGATATGGCGAGAATCTGCGAGTCATGGAGTGGGTGCTCGATCGTTGTCGCGGCGAGGCTGATGCGGTCCAAACGCCCATCGGATACGTGCCGACCCCGGAGAGTCTTGACTTGACCGGTTTGGAGCTATCCCGCGAAACACTCCACCAACTTCTCGCCATCGACCGTGGCGAATGGTGTCAGGAGGTAGAAGAGATCGGTTCATTCTTCCGGCGATTTGGCGAGCGATTTCCCAAGGAACTGTGGAAAAGACTTGAGACCCTTCGCCAAGCCCTACAAGCCCCCCATCCGTAGTTCACTGGTTTACTCATGCGACCACTAGCTGACGAATTGAATGAGGTCATTCAGCGGGAGAACCCGCACGTTTTTGCCTTGCTCTCTCAATTAGGAAAGCGGTTGTACTTTCCCAAAGGGATCCTGGCTCAGAGTGCTGAGGCGAAGGAGAAGGCCAATCGCTACGACGCGACGATCGGCATTGCCCGCGAGGGTGGTCGGCCAATGTTTCTCCCTTCGATCATGCGGTATTTCAACGACCTGACTCCCGCGGAGGCCTTGACCTACGCGGCAGCAACCGGCAATCCCGCATTGCGTAAGAGATGGCTCGAAGATCTGTTGGTGAAGAACGTGAGCTTGGCGGGCAAGAATATCTCGACGCCGATTGTGACCAGTGGCGTTACTCATGCCCTGAGTCTTGTGGGCGATTTGTTCGTCGATCCCGGCGATGTCATCTTGCTGCCCGACAAGTTCTGGGAGAACTACGAACTGTTGTTCCATGTCCGCTACCAGGCACAATTGCGAACCTATTCGTTCTTCAACGCCGCAGGAGGATTTGACGTCGCGGCTTTGCGGGAGGCCCTGGCGAGCGGAGCCGGGAGTGCGAAGACCGTTTTGATTCTCAATTTTCCGAACAATCCCACCGGTTACTCTTTAATCGAATCGGAGATGGACGATGTGGTGGCGGCTCTGACCGCGGCGGCGGACGCGGGACAGAGATTGGTTGTCGTTACCGATGATGCTTACTTTGGCCTGTTCTATGGGGACGACGTGGCGCAGGAATCGCTGTTCGGTCGTCTCGCGGGTTGCCACGAGCGAATTTTAGCCGTAAAAGTCGATGGGCCAACGAAGGAACAGTTTGTCTGGGGCTTCCGAACGGGCATGCTGACTTTTGGCGGGAAAGCGCAGGGCAACGATGAGGCCCTGTATCAGGCATTGGAGAAAAAGGCGGCGGGCGCCATTCGCAGTGCGGTGTCCAATTGCTCGCAGATCGCCCAGTCGGTCTTGAGTAAGGCCATGGCAACTGCCGAAATCGGCCTCGAGCGACAAGAGAAGAAACGAATTTTGGAAGCAAGGGCGGCCAAGGTTCACGAAATTCTTTCCTGCGGCGAGTATCAAAATCTTTGGGAGCCTTACCCGTTCAATGCCGGCTACTTCATGTGCCTGAAGTTGAAAGGTGTGAACGCGGAGGCGTATCGGAAACACTTGCTTGAGCAGTACGGGGTGGGGGTGATCGCCGACGGCGCCCACGACATCCGCGTTGCCTTTTCCTCGGTCGAGGCCGAGCAGCTAGAGGACCTGTTTGGGCTGTTGGCGGCCGCCGCTCGGGATCTACAGCAGGGGTAGGAGGGCTGCGACGGTGTACCCCCCTTGGCAGCAGGGGGCCATCCTCGTATACTATGACGTTTCCCCGCTGCCCGGTTCGTCCCGCCTGACGCCGTTATTTCTTGCCGCCAGAGGAAGGAACACTCCCTTTTACCGATCGGGGGCCCGTCAGGGTTTTGTGGCGGCGGTATTTTTCCTGCCTGCAACGGCCCACTGTCTTAACGCTACGAGCACGAAAAGCCATGACACGGATCGCTATTCTTGGGGCCACGGGCTACACGGCCCTGGAGCTGATCAAGATTCTGCTTCGACATCCGGAGGCGGAGATTGTCGCGGTCACCAGCCGCCAAGAGGGGCAACCGCACGTTGCCATGATCCATCCCTCGTTAACCGAGCGGCTGGATCTGCGTCTGGAAGATTTGAGCCCGGCCGAGGTCGCAGCGCGGGCTGAGTGCGTGTTCAGTTGTCTGCCGCACGGGGCCAGTGCTGCCGTGATTCCCGCTATGCTGGATGCCGGGGCTCGGGTGGTCGATTTCAGCGCGGACTATCGTTTGAACGATGCGAATGTGTACGCGGAGTGGTATGGGCAGAAACACGCCGATCCGGACCGGGTTGGCAAGGTCGCCTACGGCCTGCCGGAGTTGTTCCGCGATCAAATTCCGCCCTCTCAGTTGATCGCCAATCCCGGCTGCTACCCGACCACTGCGATTCTTGCCCTGGCTCCGCTATTGAAAGCCAGATTGATTGATCCGAAGAGCATCATCGTCGACTCCAAGAGTGGTGTCTCGGGCGCCGGTCGTACACCAAAGCTCACCACCCATTATCCCGAATGCAACGAGAGCATCTCGGCGTATAACGTGGGACGGCACCGACACACGCCCGAGATCGATCAGGTGCTCGGCACGGCAGCGGGCACACCGGTCGAAGTGATTTTTACCCCGCATCTAGTGCCGATGGATCGCGGCATTCTCAGTAGCAGCTACTCTCAGCCCGTGAAGGAAGTGAGTGAGCAACAAGTGCTGCAGACGATTCGGGATTTCTATGCCGACGAGCCATTCGTGCGGGTCGTGGACCATTTTCCTGGCACCAAAGATGTGCTGGGGACGAATTTTTGCGACATCACGGCCCGGGTAGTTCGCGGTCGGATCGTGACGTTTAGTTGCATTGACAATTTGGTGAAAGGGGCGTCCGGGGCGGCAGTGCAAAACTTCAATTTGATGTACGGGTATCCGGAGACGACAGCACTTTAACGGATCACGCCAGCCATAATGCGCGCGGCATTTGGCGACGGTAGGGAAGATTGGGCGACAGCACGTCGCCCTGAGGAAGGGAGATCAGGCATGGCCATTTGTGTTCCCAAAGGATATTTGTTGGCAGGCGTGCACTGTCGGATCAAGCGCGACCCACGCAAACAAGATTTGACGCTGGTGATGTCGGAGACGCCGGCCAGCGCGGCGGGCGTTTACACGAAGAACCTGGTGCACGCCGCACCGGTGGCTCTTGACCGCAGTCGCACGCCCAGCGATCGGATTCGTGCGGTCGTGATTTGCTCCGGCGTGGCCAATGCCTGCACGGGAGAACGCGGATTGCGCGACGCCGAGGAAATGGCCCGGCTGGCGGCGGCCGCCTCCGGAGCGGAAGCCGACCAGGCGCTGGTGTTGTCGACGGGAGTAATCGGGTCGTTTTTGCCGATGGACAAGATCGCCCAGGGCATCACCGCGGCGGCGGTCAAACTGGGGCGGAGCGAGACATCGCTCACCACTGCCGCGCGAGGGATGCTCACCACCGACACCATCCACAAGCTGGCCGGCCGCACATTGACGATCGGCGATCGCGAAATCCAGATCACCGGCATGGCGAAGGGTGCGGCGATGATGGGGCCGAACATGGCTACCATGCTCGCGCTAATCATGACCGACGCGCCGTTGACGCCGGCTTGCGCCCAGGCGGCCTTGAGCGCTGCGAATGAGGACAGCTTCAACTGCATGAGCGTCGACGGACACATGAGCACCAACGACACGGTGCTTATGTTGGCCAACGGGGCCGTTGGCGGTGAACCGCTGGCCGGTGAGGAGTTGGTCGAATTTCAAACAGCACTGAACGAGGTTTGCGTTGACTTGGCGAAAGCGATCGCCGGCGATGGCGAAGGCGCCACGCACCTGATCACGATCGAAGTGTCCGGCTGCGCGACGCGCGAAGCAGCCCAGGAGATCGCCAAGACGGTGGCGAACAGTCCGCTGGTCAAGACGGCGCTCCACGGCGCCGACCCCAACTGGGGCCGCATTGTCTCCGCAGCCGGGTACGCCAATATCCCCTTTAATCCCAACGGCGTCACGTTGCGGCTGAACGGTTTTCTGCTGTACCAGGACGGCGCACCAGTCGAGTTCGACGGGAAGGCCGTGTCGACGTCAATTCGTGATCATCGTGACACGCTGATCCAACTGGACTTCAGCGAAGGGACGGCGTCTCGACGGTTTTGGACGGCCGACCTGACGGCCGAGTACGTGCGGCTGAATGCCGACTACCACACCTAGTCAGAGTGTTGACGCTGGATCGCCAGGGCGGTCCAGCGTACGTCAGTCACGGTAGAAAATTACCAACCAGACCGAGTCCTGATCGGGATCGGTCCAGGCAACGCGATGCTTGGCATGGGCCGGGAGGTTGATGAAGTCGCCCGGGCGTAGTTCTATCAAAGTGGATTGATCGGCGAACTCCAACCGTGCGTGCCCGGTGAGCAGCAGCACCCACTCGTGTTCATCTTGATCGCACCAGAAGCCGGGCGGCGAACTGTGGCCTCGGGAGACGATTCTTTCCACCCGAACGTCTCCGGCGCGAAGGATGTCTGTAGAAAGCTCCTGCGGTAATTCGGCGGGAAGGTTTTTCCAGAGGTTACCCGCTGTCATAGCCACCACCGCTTCGGTCTCTCGGCAAGGCATCGAGATCGCCCCCCCTGCCCTGTCTATTCCTGCGTTTCCTGGTCGCCCAGGATGTCATTGATCACATCTTCGTTGACGTAGATCGGCAAGGGAGGATTGCAGGTGACGGCAACGGCAATCGCGTCGGACGGTCGCGCGTCGATCTCGACCAGTTCCCCGTCGTGACGCACGCGAAGCTTGGCGAAGTAGGTGTGATCCTTCAACTCGCTGATGATAACGTCCTGGAATTCGGCGCCGAGATTTTCGACCACGCTGACCAGCAGATCGTGGGTAAGCGGTCGTGGCGAGGGATAGCCTTTGACACGACGGTCGATGCTCGTGGCCTCGAAGATGCCAATCAGAATAGGGAAAGCGCGATCGCCGTCAATCTCCTTGAGATAGATGACCTGCTGGTCGTTCACTTCACTAATGATGATCCGGGAGAGTTCCATCGGGACAGGCATCGCCGCGTCTCCGGTTGCTATTGGACTAGTCTTGGTCGCTGTCCTGATTATACGCCTGCTCCGCAAGGACATGCCAGAGGGCCTAGCTGGCCATCGTCCGCAGCAGGTCTAACAAGCTTGGCGGCACCGCTTTATGCTCGGTGTAGGTCTGTTCGAATGGTGTTAAAACCAACGCGTGGCGGATCTCGCCGGCCATGACGCCGGTGGCCCCTTCTTGGAGAGCCGAAACGGCGAAATCACCCAGCTTGGCAGCGAGGATGCGGTCGTCGGGGACAGGTGTGCCGCCGCGCTGCAGGTGACCGAGCAAGACGACGCGAGACTCAAAGGGGCAGCCGGCCTTGCGAAGGGCGGCATCGAGTTGAACTGCGCCGCCCAGTTCGTCCCCTTCGGCCACGACAACCATAATTGATTTCTTGCCCCGCTTCTTGAAGCAATCAAGCTGCTCGACAATCGTTTGCACGCTGGTCGCGCTTTCGGGGATCGCCACAACTTCCGCTCCAGCGGCCAAGGCCGTGTAGAGCGCGATATAGCCGCTGTGTCGTCCCATAACCTCGACCAGAAACATTCGTTCGTGGCTCTCGGCCGTGTCGCGGAGCTTGTCCAAGGCGTCCACCGCGGTGTGAACCGCGGTGGCGAAGCCGATGGTGTAGTCGGTGCCGAGGAGATCATTGTCGATGGTGCCCGGGCAGCCAACGATCTGGCCTTTCCAGAACCGGCCCAGTTGCACGGCGCCGTGGAAGGTGCCGTCGCCGCCAATGGGAATCAGGGCATCGATCTGATGTTTTTCAAGGATGCCGACGGCGCGACGGACACCGGCTTCCGTGCGAAACTCCTGGCACCGGCTTGTGCCCAGGACCGTGCCGCCGAGCTTGGCGATATCGGAGACGGATCGGAGTTTCATCAGCGGCAACTCGTCGCCTTGCTGGAAGAAATCCTCGTCGAGCAAGCCCTGATAGCCGCGACAGATGCCGATTACCTCGTGACCTTTGGAGACTGCCGAGCGCACGACCGCCCGAGTGCAGGCGTTCATGCCGGGAGCGTCGCCGCCGCTGCAAAATACACCGATTCGCATCTTAGTCCCTCGGTTTTGAGATCAACTGCTTGTCAATCACTTGAAACAGGCGTTTAGCCACTTGGCCCTTGCTGCCGGAGAGGTGCTTGAGAACCGCACCTTGCTTGTTCAACACTTCGATCGCTGTGTCGGTCGCATGAATCGCCTCGGCGCCGTTGACAACGATCAAATCGCACCGTTTGCGCTCTAGTTTTTGCATTGCCCGCAAGTGACGGTCGTGCGTTTCCAGCGCGAAGGCGACAATCCACTGTGATTGTTTTTCGGTGCCCAGGGTGGCGACGATGTCGGGCGTTTCGACCAGTTCGACGTGCAACGAATCGCCCGTTTTGTGGATTTTGCCTTGGGCCACTTCCACCGGACGATAGTCGCAGGGGGCGGCGACAGCGATCAGCCCGTTGCAGTCGGGGAAGACGCTTTGGCATGCGGCAAGCATCTCGTCGGTCGTGACGACCGGGATGACTTTGGCCTCGCACGGGTATGCTACTTCCACCGGGCCGCTGACGATGATCACTTCATGTCCCGCTTCTAGGGCCGCGGCGGCCAACGCGGCGCCCATCCGGCCGCTCGAAGCATTGGTCAAGTAGCGTACCGGATCGAGGTACTGTCGCGTGGGGCCAGAGGTGATCAGGATGCGAGACACGGAGGGGCTAGGGGCTAGGGGCTAGGGGCTTAGGGGCTTAGGGGCTAGGAACGTTGGCTCGTCAGTCCGCTACGCTCTTGCTTGCCAAGCAACCGCTCGACGCACGTCTCAGCGTATCGTCGCACTCGCTCATTCGCAGTCTTGACGGCCACGAGGTTGTACAAGGAAATCGCCTGATCCGTTTGTCCCTGCTCTTCATGAACTAGCGCAGCGGACATGACGCTCTCGGCGTCGGCTTCCCAATCTGTCGATTCACCCGCGATCATTCGGAGTCGGGCGGCTTCGCGTTCGATCGGCCACTCCTTTCCCACCACAACCAGAACGGAGACGATGTTCACGATGGGGACAAGCAAGAGCAACGCCCACCAGTAACCGTAACCTATTCTGCGGAGAATGCTCCCCCAGATCATGATGGGGACGGCATGCGCGAGAGCCACCAATGCGGTGATGGTAAGTTCGCCCATTACTGTCCTGAACCCTGAACCCGGCGCCTTGCATTTGGACCGGTCAGCTGCTCTGCAATCACGCGAAAGATTGTCTCTGGCTCGGCCATCCGTCCGGGGCCTCTCATGCCGCAACTGAGATAGCCCTCCTCGGGGTCGAGCAGCACGACGCCATCGGCTCGAAGCTGGGCCACGTTCCGTTGCACGGACGGCTTTTGCCACATCACACAATTCATGGCCGGGGCCATCAACACCTGGTTCGGAAACGAGAGGTAGATGGTGCTCAACAGGTCGTCGGCCAGACCATAGGCAGCCTTGGCCAGGATGTTGGCCGTCGCGGGAGCGATGCACAGCAAATCGGCCTCTTGGGCCAGCTCAATGTGCGGATGGGCCTTGGGCCCGAAGACTCGCATGCTGACCGGGCGGCCGGTCAGGGCCTCGAAGGTCTTCGGTGCCACCAATTGCGTGGCCGAGCGAGTCATGATCACCGTCACGCCCGCACCAGCCTGAACGAGCCGGCTCACGAGCGTCGCCGTTTTGTAAGCGGCGATGCCCCCGCTGACGCCGATGAGTAATTCGCGACCCTTCATGCTCTCTTAGGATGCTAAGCAAACGTGTAACCGGGAGCTGTTAGCTCCCGGCTATTGGTACAGCCTGCAATTTCGACGATGTTACAGCGTGCGGAAATCGATTTCCGGCACCGGTTCCGCCGGCCCCTGGGCGATCTGCAGGTTCATCTCCGTGTCGAGATAAATCTTGTCTTGCATGATCTCATCGATCACGATCTGCATCTTGTTGTCGCTCTTGGTGTCGATCAACGGCCGGGCGCCGGCGTTCAACTGTACCAAACGCTTTTGTATCAGCGTCGACAGCTTGAAGCGTCCGCCGACCTTCTTGATGATTGCTTCTTCGCGCAGTTCGTCAAGCATTGTGGCTCTTCTCCCATTCTTGGGCCAAAATTCTGCAGATTTCCTGGACGGCCTGGTCCAGGTCATCGTTAATGACTTGGTATTTATAATGCCCGGCCATGGCCAACTCCTGGTCGGCTTGGGCGAGGCGTCGCTGGATGGCCTCTTCGGTTTCCGTGTCGCGTCCGCGCAGGCGTCGTTCAAGTTCCTCTCGGGACCTGGGGCGGAGGAAGATGGTCACGGCGTCGGCAAACTGTCCCACCACTGCCTGGGCACCGTGAACGTCAATCTCTAAGACTACCCATTTTCCGGCCTCCAAACCAGGGGTGACTTCGGATTGCGGGGTGCCGTACCAACAGCCCCGTCCAAAGACCTCAAAACACTCAATGAACTGCCCGGTCGTTCGGAGCCGTTCAAATTCCTCCTTGCTAAGGAAGTGGTAGTCGACGCCGTCGCGCTCGCCCGGTCGAGGCGACCGGGTGGTGGCCGAGACGCTGGGCTTCAGGGGGATCGGACACCTCGCGTAGACACGCCGCATGACCGATGTCTTGCCAACCCCGGAGGGGCCAGAGACGACAACCACGCGGCCTTTCCTCGCTATTGGCACGATCATCGCGATCCTCGTCGCTTACTCAATGTTTTGAACCATCTCGCGAATCCGCTCGATGATCGTCTTGATTTCGATGACTTCGCGGGCAATCTCGACGTCGTTCGCCTTAGAGCCGATCGTATTGGTCTCGCGAAACATCTCCTGGGTGAGGAAGTCGAGTTTCCGGCCGGTACTCTCACGCAGTCCCATCGCCGTGTGGAACTGATCGAGATGGCTTCGCAAGCGGACTATCTCCTCCGAAATGTCGCTGCGGTCGGCAAACAGACCGACTTCCTTGATCAGATCGGCGGGCGCCAATTGGGCGTCCAGTTCACTGAGGATGCGTTGCAGGCGATCGAACAGTCGGGTGCGATAGTCTTCCACGACCAACGGTGCTCGCTTCTCAATCCGATCGAGCGCCTCGCGGATGACTTGGCAGTTCGCCGTGAGGTCGGCGGCCATGGCACGGCCCTCTTCCCCCCGCATCTGACTGAGATTCTCCAGCGCGGTCCTTAGCGTGGTTTCGATGACCGGCCAGTCGGCCGCGGCGTCGATGCTATCGCCCGACGCGTCATCGACCACGCCTGGCAGGGGCAACAAGGATTCCAGCGAAGGATTGCTGACGGCGCTGTACTGCCACTGGGCCATGAGGTCTTTCAATTGGCGGCGGTAGCGGTCCAGCACGTCGACGTTGATCTTGAAGTCCTCGGCCGACCGCCGGCGATCCACTCGGATGTTAACCTGAATCGTGCCGCGCTGCACGGCCTGTCGCACCTTGTCTTCGATTAGCGGTTCCAGGGAGGCGTAGCCTTCGCTGGTGCGAACATAGAGCTTGAAGTAGCGGTTGTTGATGGTGCGGACTTCGACCGCTACGCCCAGCCCGTCTTGCTGGCTTCGCGATTCGCCAAAGCCCGTCATACTTTGAATCACAACAGCGACTCCGAAGCGGGGAGCAAAAAATGATGATCGCAAAAAAACGGGAAACCGCAGGCTGGCGAGGGACCGGAAGAGACGTCTCTTGTCGGTCTGCCCTGCCACACTGCGGTCACACGCAACACCAAAAACTCCGCCCCGTCGGCGTACCTTATTCCCGGCGAGGGACGCTTACTGCTTGGCCTCGCTCTTGGCCGGTGCCGACTTCGCCGGAGCGGCCGGAGCTTGTTCCGCCTTGGGAGCTGGCTTGTCGGTCGAAGCCGGTGCGGTAGCTGTCGGCTTGGCGTTGTTCGCGCCGCCCAACTCGGTGTTCAACGGACCACTGCCGCCGACACCGAGCACCGCCACGGTGATCACGCACAGCACAATCCAAAAGGTGGCTACGCCAATCGTGATCTTGGTAAACGTGTCGCCGGCCTTAGTGCCGAACGCGCTTTGGCCACCCATGCCGCCGAATGCGCCGGCCAATCCGCCACCCTTCCCGCGCTGGATCAGCACCAGCACGATCAGGAAGATGGCCGTGATCAGCAGCAAGAACATCAGCACGCTAGCGAGAAATGAATGCATGGACTTCCATCCTTCAATAGTATGGCCTTACCTGGCCTTGATTCCGTGGCCGACCTTGTCGGGGCTCAACGCCGAGCCGTCATAATTGTCGCAGCTAAATGGCGCCTTTGGCGATGCCGAGGAACTGGTCCGCCTTCAAACTGGCACCGCCGACCAAAGCGCCGTCGATATTGGGTTGTTTGAGCAATTCGGCGGCATTGTCGGGCTTGACACTGCCCCCATAGAGAAGCCGAACCGACGCCGCAATCGAGCCATTATAACGCTCTTCGATGAGCTTGCGAAGGGCGAGATGGACCTCCTCCGCTTGTTGGGGGGTGGCGACTTTGCCGGTGCCGATGGCCCAAACGGGCTCGTAGGCGATGACCACCTGATTCATCTGCTCGGCGGTCAGCCCTGCCAGCGAACCCTCGAATTGGCGACGATTGACATCGAACGTTTGGCCCGCCTCCCGTTCGGACAACAGTTCGCCCACACAGACAATGGGAATCAGCTTGGCGGCCAGGGCGGCAAGCACTTTCTTGTTGATGGCCGCGTCGGTTTCGCCCAGGATATGGCGGCGCTCGCTGTGGCCCAGGATGACGAACGCGCAGCCGAGGTCGCAGAGCATCGCGGCGCTTAGCTCGCCAGTATAGGCGCCCTCGCGCTCGTGGTACATGTTCTGAGCTCCCAGAGCCACGCTCGAGCCGGCCAGGGCGGCCCCGACCGCGTCGAGGTAACAGCTTGGTGGGCAAACGGCGAGGTCCACTCCGGCGACCGAATCGGCCCGCTGGGCCACGCCCTGGGCAAGGGCTACAGCCGAAGCGCGATTCGTGTTCATCTTCCAGTTGCCGGCAATCAGAGGGCGTCGCATCGAGGATTATTCCTTTCTCATGAAAACGGAAACCATTGACTTACTGTTATGCCCGGCCGTCGCTGTCTGTCGGCACGCGTCGGCCGGTTGGATCACTTGCTGGGAGGGGTGGCGGGGAACGATCCGAGGATCTCCAATCGCACCGCCTTCTTGCCCAATGCGGCAACCGCGCGGCGGAATCTTAGATCGGTCTCGTGAGCTTCCATCTCCACGAAGAACAAGTAGCCGCGATTGACACCGGGGATGGGGAAGGATTCGATCCAGGTAAGGTTCAATTTGTAACGCTTGAATATGACCATCGCGTCCGCCAAGGCGCCCGGCCGGTGTTCCACCTGGAACAGGATCGCCGTGCGATCCTTGCCGGTTCGCGGCGGGCAGTAGTCGCCAATGATGGCGAAGCGCGTCACGTTGGCCGCATTGTCTTCGATATTTTCGGCCAGTACTTTCAGTCCGTAGTGCACTCCGGCCTGGAGGCTGGCAATGGCCGCGGCGCCGGGTTTTTCGGCTGCCAATTGGGCCGCTGTCGAGGTGCTGGTGACTTCAATGGTGCGGGCGGCGGCTAGGTGCCGGGCCAACCAGTTGCGGCACTGGGACAGGGCCTGGGGCTTGCTGAAGACCTCGCAAATTTCGTTGCGCGGACAAATGCCGAGCAGGTTGTGATGGATTCGGAGCTCGACTTCGCCGCAGATCCTCACTCGTAGTCGAGTGAACATATCGAGCGTGTCCGCCACACGGCCGTCGGTGGAATTTTCGATGGGCACCAAGCCGAAATCGGATTGCTTGCGGTGAACCTCCTCAAAGACGGCGGCAATGCTGCCGACCGGGATGAGTTCCACGCCTTGGCCGAAACGCTGGATGGCGGCCAGATGGCTGTAGCTGTATTGTGGGCCCAGAAAGGCGATCCGCTTGAGGCGTACCAGGGAGCGGCAGCCGCTGGATATCTCACGGAGGACGGCTTGAAGCGACTGGCTGGGAAGCGGGCCACTGGAGTTGGTCGCCAATTGTAGCAGCGACGTATCCAGGACTGCGGCCGGCGAGGCGTCTACGCCCTGTTCTTGAGCCGCATGGATCACCGCCAGGGCCCGAGCTTGTAGCAGTCGGATTAGCTCACCATCGAGCCGAGCAATCTCGGTATTTGCCGATGTTGGACTTGTCTTAGCCTTGGACTGCGAATCGTCGGCTTTCCCTTTGGACTTAGCCATCGGCGTCGGGTTGCTTCTTATCGTGGTGCACGAGGTCAACTCGCCATTTTCGTCGAAATCGTCGGTTCTGAACCCGAAATGACGTAAGCGAACACGTGTTCTAAGGAAGTGGTAACGAACAAATCCGTCAAATTTCTTCTTTTTACTGGGGGTGGGGCTGGGTGTCAATCGGCGACGCTGAGGCGGACCGACACTGTGCGCTAGGCCGAACCTGACGAAGGGGCTCATCGCCCTAGGGTCCCTGTTGGAGTGCCAAAATGGCAGTCTTTTTCCTGTTGCGAATATTTCTCAAGCCGGCGGCCACTTCTGTTGCTTTCGTAAATGATTGTGAGCCAACGTGTTGTGTGTTGTGGCGAGGCGGTTTTCGTCGCTGGCACAGACTTTGCAGCCGGAACGTATCCTTACCTAGAGGGTGCCAAAACCCTCGGTAGTTCGTCAAAGGAGCATCGAATGTCTACTGGTGAGAAGATTATCGGAATTGACCTCGGAACTACAAACTCGGTAGTGGCCGTGATGGAAGGTAAGGACGTCAAGGTTATCCCCAATGCGGAGGGGAATCGGTTGACCCCCAGCGTCGTCGCCTTTACCGACAAGGGGGAGACCGTGGTCGGCGAGCCTGCTCGGCGACAAGCGGTGACGAACCCGACGCGCACCATCTACTCGATCAAGCGTTTCATGGGCCGCCGCCACAGTGAAGTGGCTTCGGAAGAGAAAATCGTCCCCTATAAGGTTGTGGGCGGGCCCGAAGACTACGTCAAAGTTCAGGTAAATGACCGGGAATTCACCCCGCCGGAGATTTCGGCCTACGTGCTGCGGAAGCTGAAGGAAGCGGCCGAGGCCTATCTTGGTCACAAGGTCAATAAGGCTGTGATCACGGTTCCGGCCTACTTCAATGATGCGCAGCGTCAGGCCACCAAGGATGCCGGTCAAATCGCCGGTCTCGAGGTCGCGCGAATCATCAACGAGCCGACGGCGGCCTCGCTGGCCTACGGTTTGGATAAGAAGAAGAATGAAAAGATCGTGGTGTTTGACCTGGGCGGCGGCACCTTCGACGTGTCGGTGCTGGAAGTGGCTGAAGGCGTGTTCCGGGTTATTAGCACCAACGGCGATACCCACCTCGGCGGCGACGATTTCGACCAGTGTTTGATCAACCACGTGGCCGACGAGTTCAAGGGCCAGTACGGTATCGATCTCCGCAAGGACACGATGGCCCTGCAGCGACTCCAGGAAGCCTGCGAGAAGGCGAAGAAGGAACTCAGCTCGGCCCAATCGACCGATATCAACTTGCCGTTTATTACGGCCGACGCCAGCGGGCCGAAGCACTTGCAGATGTCGATCACCCGCGCGAAGTTCGAGCAGTTGGTCGACAGCTTGATCGAGCGTTGCCGCGGGCCGGTGATGCAGGCGATGAAGGACGCCCGCTTGAGCCCGAAAGACATCGACGAAGTCGTGCTGGTGGGCGGTTCGACTCGTGTGCCGAAGGTGCAGCAGGTCGTCAAGGAAATGTTCGGCGGCAAGGAGCCGCACAAGGGCGTGAACCCCGACGAAGTTGTGGCCGTCGGCGCTGCCATTCAAGGCGCCGTGTTGGCCGGCGACGTCAAGGACGTGCTGTTGCTGGACGTGACTCCGTTGTCGCTGGGCATTGAGACCCTGGGCGGCATCATGACCAAGCTCGTCGAGAAGAACACGACGATCCCGACCGAGCGGAAGCAGGTCTTCAGCACGGCCGACGACAACCAAACCGCGGTGACGGTGAAGGTCTACCAGGGCGAGCGGCAGATGGCGGCCGACAACCGGCTACTTGGCATGTTCAACCTCGAAGGGCTGCCGCCGGCGCCGCGCGGAGTGCCGCAGATTGAAGTGAAGTTTGACATCGACGCGAACGGCATCTTGAATGTGTCGGCCAAGGACCTCGGCACGAGCAAGGAGCAGACGGTCCGCATCGAGCAATCGAGCGGGATCTCGGAGGACGAGATTAACAAAATGCGCCGCGATGCCGACGAGCACGCCGAAGAAGACAAGCGCAAGCGGGCATTGGCCGAGCAGCGCAACCAGGCCGACTCGATGTGCTGGCAGCTTGAGAAACTGTTGAAGGAGCACGACGCCAAGCTCAACCAAGCCGACAAGGACGCCGTGACCAAGGCCATCGAAAAGACTCGCGAAGCGGCCAAGGGCGATGATCTCGATCGGATCAAGTCGGCCGTCCACGAGTTGGAGCAGGCTTCGCATGCGTTGAGCAAGACGCTGTACGAAAAGGCTGGTCCTCAGGCGGCGGCGGGAGCCGCGGCAGGCGACGGCGGCCCGCAAGCCGGCGGTCAGCCGTCAGGCACCGCCGGTGGCGACGACGACGCCATCGACGCCGAGTTTGAGGTGAAGCAGTAACGCAGGGATGCAGGCGCGCAGAGACGCTGTGAAGTCGCTGCGAGCTGACTGATATGCGGAAGAAAGGCCGCTCTCTCTCCGCATGGGGAGAGGGCGGTTTTTTGTAGGGTGAAGCGGAGAGCGAGGAGGCTATCAATCATGGCATTTCGATTCGACAAACTCACGTTGAAGGCCCAGGAGGCCGTTGGCCGGGCGCAGGAGCAGGCCACCGATCGCGGGAACGCTCAAATCGACCCGTTGCACCTGCTGGCCGCCCTGCTGGCAGAAAGCGACGGGATCATCAGCCCGATCTTGGAACGGATTGGCGTCAATCGCAGCCAATTGGATCGGATTGTGCAAGCCGAATTGGGCCATTTCGCTAAAGTCTCCGGCGGTACGCCACCGCAGTTGAGCCGGGAGCTGAACCAGGTCCTCGAGGCGGCCCAACGGGAAGCCGACACGATGAAGGACGAGTTCGTCTCGACGGAGCATTTGCTCTTGGCGCTGGCGAAGGTCGATTCCAAGGCCAAAAATGTTCTCAAACTCAATGCTGTGACGGAGCAGGACATTTTGAAGGTCCTGCAGAGGATTCGCGGCAGTGCGCGCGTTACCGACCAGACGCCCGAAGGCAAATTCCAGGCGCTGGAGCGGTATGGCATCGACCTGGTCGAGCGGGCGCATCAGGGCAAGCTTGATCCGGTGATTGGCCGCGACCAGGAAATCCGCCGCGTCATCCAGGTGTTGTCGCGGCGCACCAAAAACAATCCGGTTCTGATCGGCGAACCCGGCGTAGGAAAAACAGCCATCGCTGAAGGGTTGGCGCTGCGGATCGCTGATGCGGACGTACCGGAGAGCCTTAAGAATCGCCGCGTGATCGCGCTCGACATGGGGGCGTTGGTCGCGGGGACCAAGTTCCGAGGTGAATTTGAAGAGCGGCTCAAGGCCGTATTGCGCGAAACGGCCGATGCCGGCAACGTGGTGCTGTTTATCGACGAATTGCACACCGTTGTCGGCGCGGGGCGGGCCGAAGGCGGCAGCGATGCGGCCAATCTGCTCAAGCCGGCGCTGGCTCGGGGCGAGCTCCGTTGTATCGGCGCAACAACCTTAGATGAATATCGAAAATATATCGAGAAGGACGCTGCACTCGAGCGGCGGTTTCAGCCGGTGACCGTTGGTGAGCCGTCGGTCGAGGACACGATCGCGATTCTTCGCGGCTTGAAGCCGCGCTACGAAGCCCATCACAAGGGTGTCAAGATCAAGGACTCAGCTCTGGTGGCGGCTGCCAATCTCTCCCATCGCTACATTGCCGACCGCTTCCTGCCTGACAAGGCGATCGACCTGATGGACGAGGCTACCAGCCGCCTAGCAATGGAATTGGAGAGTGTACCGGGGGAAATTGACCAGGTGCAGCGGCGATTGGTGCAGTTGGAACTGGCCGACCGTCAGTTGGCCGACGAGACCGAAGAGCATGCCAAGCAGCGTCGCGACGAAGTGCAGGAAGAGATGGCGGAGCTTCGCAAGAAGCTGGCCGATCTTCGCAAGCAGTGGGAGCTGGAAAAGAGCGGCCTGGGCGACGTGCAACAAATCCGGCAGCAGTTGATGGAAGTCGAACACCAATACAATCAGCTAGCGGCTGCCATCAAGGACAAGCAATCGAGCGGCATGGTTGTCCGCGAAGAGGACTACCAGAAGTTGTACGAGTTGGATTTGCAGCGCAAGAGGCTGGCGCAGCAGTTGGAGGCCCAAGAGGGCCTGGAAACGGACAAACCGGCTGCCGGCGGGCGTCGCCTGCTGCGCCGCGAAGTCGGCCCGGAGGAGATCGCCGAGGTGGTGAGCGCCTGGACCGGTATCCCCATCTCCCGAATGATGGAGACCGAGCGGGCCAAACTGTTGGTACTCGAGGATCGCATCCATCGGCGGTTGATCGGCCAAAACGAGGCGGTCGAGGCCGTAGCGAACGCCGTGCGGCGAAACCGCTCTGGCTTGCAGGACCCCAATCGGCCGATTGGCTCGTTCATTTTTCTTGGTCCGACGGGCGTGGGCAAGACCGAGCTTTGCAAGGCCCTGGCCGAGGTGATGTTCGACAGCGAGGACGCCATGATTCGGCTCGACATGAGCGAGTTCATGGAGCGTCACACTGTAAGCCGGCTGATCGGCGCGCCTCCCGGCTACGTGGGCTATGAAGAGGGCGGCATGTTGACCGAGGCCGTGCGACGGCGACCGTACGCGGTGATTCTGCTGGACGAAATTGAGAAGGCCCATCGCGACGTTTTCAACATCCTCTTGCAGGTGCTCGACGACGGCCGGTTGAGCGACAATCAGGGCCATACGGTCGATTTTACGAATACGATCATCGTGATGACCAGCAACATCGGCAGCCAAGTCATTCAGGAGATCGCTCGCGAAGGTGGCGACGAGGAGGAGATGCGCGAAGCGGTGATGGACACGCTGCGCACGCGTTTCCTGCCGGAATTCCTCAACCGCGTCGACGAGATCATGATTTTCCATCCCCTCGGCGCAGGCGAGATCCGTAAGATCGTGGAGTTGCAGGTTGCGCGGCTGCGGAAGCAGCTTGAGGAAAAACGTATCGAGTTGGATGTCACGGACGCGGCGATCGATGCCATCGCCAACGAAGGATACGATCCCACCTATGGCGCGCGGCCGCTGAAGCGGGTGATTCAGCAGCAGGTGCAAAACCCGTTGGCGGTGGAGCTACTGAAACGCGAGTTTGAGGAGGGGAGTCGCGTGAGGATCGACTATTTGGACGGCAGCTTCACGTTTGAGCGAATTGCGCCAGACGAGGCGGCCACGCCCGCGGCGGCAGGGGCGTAGGCGGCTCAAGTTCCGTCGTCCGCTAGCGATTTCCTAGCAGCAGCCAGAGCACGGCCATGCGGACAGCCACGCCATTGGCGACTTGTTCGAGAATCGCCGAATGCGGGCCGTCGGCCACATCCGGCGTGATCTCGACGCCGCGGTTAATCGGACCGGGGGCGAGGATCAGGATATCGGGTTTCGTCTTGGCCAATCGTTCGCGGTTCATTGCGTAGAGGTGGGCGTATTCGCGAACGGACGGGAAGGGGCGGGTGAACTGCCGCTCAAATTGGATTCGCAGTAAGTTCAGCACGTCGACCCGCGGGAGGACGTCATCGAGGCTGTAGGAGTATTCGACGCCCAACTCGGCCCAGCGCGGCGAGACCAGCGTCGAGGGGCCGCAGACGATTACCTTGGCGCCAAGTTTCTTCAGACCCCAGATGTTCGACCGCGCCGTGCGGCTGTGAGCGATGTCGCCGACCATCGCCACGGTCAGCCCCGCAAAGCTGCCTTTTCGCTCGCGGATGGTCATCATGTCCAGCAGGCCTTGGGTGGGATGTTCGTGAGCGCCGTCGCCGGCATTGACCAGGCAGCAGTTAAGGTTCTGGGCCAACAGGTGGGGTGCGCCGGGCGTTCGATGTCGTACCACGACCAGGTCGACTCCCATTGCCTCGATATTCTTGGCCGTGTCGATAAAAGTTTCGCCCTTGGAGAGGCTACTCGTGGAGGCCGAGAAATCAAGGGTGTCGGCACCGAGGCGTCGGGCCGCCAGGGCAAAGCTGTTTCTTGTACGGGTCGAATTCTCGAAGAACAGGTTGACGCAGAGTTTGCCAGTCAAGGCGGAGAACTTCCGTTGCCCGGCGAGAAAGGCCTTCTTAAAGTACTCGGCCTTGTCGAGGATCAGGGTGAGTTCCGCTGCTGACAGATCCTCAAGCCCCAGCAGATGGCGGCGGTTCCAGATCTCCGGTACCGTTCCCAACTCTGCCGTCGCGATCGACATGGTCGCCTCCTTGTAACCCAGATAACTCTCGAACTGTGGCTGGAGTGATTTTATCAAGCCGCCGCGTCGCTGCAAGCCAGCCGGAGTAGCCGCGCTCTATTGCCCGAGGCGGTGCTTGGCGATGCACCATTTCTCCAACTTCTCCCGGTCGGGCTCGACGCCGAGGCCTGGACCGGACCACAACCGGGTTTTTTGCACGCCGTCCGCCGGGTCTTTGGTAGGCAGCAGGGGCTCGGCGAGGTCATCGGCCAGAACTTGCTGTGAGGGGAAAAAGTCGGATGGATAGGAGCAGTTTTCCTTGGCTGCCAAGGCCAAACCGGCACGTCCGGCGATCGTGCTTTGTGGCATGGCGCCGACAAAGCATGGAACGCACGCCTGGTGGCAGAGGTCGTGGATCGCCACGGCCGGGGTGAGGCCCCCTACCCTGCCCGGTTTCAGATTAACATACTTGCAACTATGGAGTTCCAGGGCCATGTCTGCGTGGCTTTGGGCGACGATGCTCTCGTCCAAGCAGAGCGGCGTTCGCAGCGACTCCTGGAGCATGGCGTGGCCGACCAGATCCTCAGCCGGCAGTGGCTGCTCGATCATCGTCAGCGTAAAGTCTTCGAGCCGGTAGAGCATGTCGGTGAATCCGAGGTGCAAGCCGGCTTCGCAATCGATATGGATCGCTAGTGTCGGGAACTCCTTGCGAACAAAGTCGACCATATTCACGTCCCAGCCGGGCCGGAACTTCAGCTTTACTCGTGGGAAACCGGCTTCCATGGCTTGGCCAAGGGCGTCGGCCAGGCCATCGATCGATTCCATGCGGTCGAGGGTCGGCCCCACTTCGACCGCTTCACGACGGGCGTCGAGCATCCGATGCAGCGGTTGGTTCTGCAAACGGGAGTTGAGATCCCACCAGGCAATGTCCAAGGCGGCTTTGGCGAACTGATTGCCGCGAACAAACTCCAACGCCTTCTGCAGGTCTTCGCCGGCCGAAAAACTCTGGCTGGCGATAGCCGGGCCGAGGAAATCGCGAATCGCGTGAAAGACTCCGCCCGCCCATTCGCTGCTTCGCCAAGGGCCATTGCCGGGGCTAGCCTCGCCCCAGCCGGTCGCTTCGCCGCTGTGCAGGGCAACGACCACGGTTTCGAGCCTTTCGACCGTGCCGGACGGCACCGCCAGCGGCTGACGCAAGGGAATGCCGACAAGGAACAACTCGAGGGATTCTAGGAGCATGGGGAGAAGTGGTCAGTGGTCAATTTCCGCAGCGTTTTTGGGCCAGTTCGATGGCTTTCAACAGCCCGCGGGCCTTGTTGAGTGTTTCGTTCCATTCGCTTTCCGGAATACTGTCCGCCACCAAGCCGGCGCCAGCCTGGACGTAGGCCTTATCGTCGCGAATGACGATCGTACGCAGGGCTATGCAGGTGTCCATGTTGCCGGCGAAGTCGACGTATCCGACGGCGCCCGCGTACGGTCCGCGGCGGTGCGGCTCCAACTCGTCGATGATCTCCATCGCCCGGACTTTTGGCGCGCCGGAGACGGTTCCGGCGGGCAGGCAGGCCTGCAGGGCGTCAAAGGCGCCGCGGCCCGGAGCGAGTTGGCCGGTCACGTTCGAGGTGATGTGCATCACGTGGCTGTAGCGTTCGATGGTCATCACGTCGGTCAGTTCGACGGTGCGGTAGCGGGCGACCCGGCCAACATCGTTGCGGCCCAAGTCGACCAGCATCACGTGCTCGGCCCGTTCCTTGGGGTCGGCCAGTAGTTCTGCGGCCAGTTGTTGATCTTCTTCCTCGGTCTTGCCACGTCGCCGGGTGCCGGCCAATGGGCGAACTGTCACGTGGCCATCGACGACGCGGACCATGACCTCGGGCGAACTGCCGACAAGAGTCACGCTGGGTGTGCGGACATAGAACATGAACGGACTCGGATTGACCACCCGCAACGTTCGGTAAATTTCGAACGGGTGTGTGCGGAGGGGCACTTCGAGGCGTTGGCTGAGGACGACCTGAAAAATATCCCCGGCCCGGATATATTCGACGCATTTTTGGACGGCCGCCTCGTAGTCGGCTTGCGTGAAGTTCGACTTGCACGGCAGCGCCACATCGCCCTCGGTGCGAATGTCGAACGGCTGGAGCTCGCCCTGACTCGACGAGAGTTGCTCAACCAAGCGGTCGACCCGTTGGCAGGCCGTTCGATAGGCGTCGGCAGGAGTTGTACCCGGTTTGTCGAATCGGGCCATCACCACCACCACAATTGCCTTCGTGACGTTGTCGAACACGACCATCTGATCGTAAAAGGCGAAGGCCATGTCGGGCACCTGACGATCGTCTTCGGGAGGGTTGGGCAGGTGCTCGAAGTAGCGGACTGTGTCATAGCCGGCGTAGCCGACCGCACCGCTGCAGAAGGGTGGCAGCTCGGGCAAGTGGACGGCTTTGATCGCTTCGACGTGTCGCCGCAGCTCGTCCAAGGGATTCTCCGAGTCGAACTGGCGGGTGACCAACGTTGGCACGCCGCCGGCCGAGACGCCCGAGTATGCGTTGGTAGTCACCCGTCGGCCGTAGGCTTCGATTTCGAAAAAGGGATCGGTTGCCAAGAAGCTGTACCGGCCGACCTTTTCGCCACCGACGACACTTTCAAAAAGGCACGCGCACCGGCCAGCATCGATCTTGTGGAAGGCCGAGACAGGCGTCAGTGAATCGGCCACCAAGCGGCGGTAGACGGGAACAAGCTGAGCACCCTCTGCCAGCTTCTCGAAGCTGGCAAAATCCGGGTAGTGGGACGTAGATGCTTGCGCCATGTGGTACGGCTCCCAAGGCGATTGGTTCCGAAAATGACTGAACGGCGGTCGTTGTTTACGCGGCGAAAGGGGTAGCCTCGCTCGCCTGCGACGAGCGGCACGACAGGAATCTGTTGGACGACGACGGGAACGACGTTTACACTTATTCTTTGTGAAGACAATTGCAGACATGTTAGCTTAGCACCACGCTGGTTTGGTCGCAATCGCCCGCGGTTCCGCTCCGACGTCAGCTCGCCTTGACACTCAAGGGGGGACTGATAGAATCCTTACGGCAAGGAACGTTTGAATATGAAATGCCAACACTGTGACCGACCGGCGACGTTTCACATTACCGAACTCACCGGCGGAAAGCCGCAGGAATTTCACCTCTGCGAAGAGCACGCGCGGCAATACCTAACTGCGTCGGCGAATGAGCCAACACCAACGGCGGGAGTAGCCGCGGTGCTGGCGCATCAGATGGCGGTTGGGCAAACGGCCGAGGAGTTGGCGCAACTGGACCAGCAGGCTTGCCCGGTGTGCGGCATCAGCTTCTACGAGTTTCGTAGCCAAGGGCGGTTGGGTTGCCCTCACGACTATGTGTGTTTTCACACCCAGTTGGAGCCCTTGATCGTCAATATCCACGGTGAGTCGGAGCACGTCGGCAAGCGACCGCGGCGGCCGGCCGATGGCAGTGAGCGGCGGACGCAATTGATCCGTCTCCGTCGCGAGATGAAAGAGGCGATCGACGAAGAGCACTACGAGCGGGCGTCAGAGTTACGGGACGAGATCCAGCGTATTGAGTCGGAGGAGATCTGAGGCCGTGCAACTGGACGATCTGACCAACAATACCGGCGAATGGCTGCGAGGTGGCGGTCCGGAATCCGACATCGTCATCAGCAGCCGAATCCGACTGGCCCGAAACCTCGCCGACTTTCCGTTCATCAGCCGGGCAACGACGCAGGATCGAGCGAGGATCGAAAAGATACTCCACGAGCGAGTGGTGGCAATCGCCGCGCATACTGATCTGCTCTACGTCAACGTGTCGCAACTGGAGAAAGTGGATCGACAGTTTCTGGTCGAGCGCCACCTGATCAGCCGCGAACACGCCGAAGGGCAAGGCGCCCGGGCCGTGGCCATCGATTCCCTGGAAAAGTTCAGCCTGATGATCAACGAGGAGGACCACCTCCGCATTCAAGCGATGCAGAGCGGGTTGGACCTCAACGGCGTCTGGGACCAGATCAATCGCATCGACGACGTGATCGAAGAGAAGGTGGCCTACGCCTTTCATGATCGGTTGGGCTACCTCACTGCTTGCCCAACGAACGTGGGAACGGGGATGCGGGTGAGCGTCATGCTGCACCTACCGGCCCTGGTCATCACGCGACAAATCGACAAGGTGTTCCGAAGCCTGCAAAAGATCAGCCTCGCGGTGCGCGGGCTGTATGGCGAGGGTTCGCAGGCGATGGGCGACTTCTACCAGATCAGCAACCAGATCACGCTTGGTCGCACCGAGTCCGAACTGATCCGTCAGGTTAGCGACATCGTGCCGGTCATTATTGACTATGAACGGCAGGCGCGCGAGTTCCTCATTAAGGAGAGCCAAGAGAGTCTCCACGATCGCGTGAGCCGGGCTTACGGTATTCTTCGTACGGCTCAGACGATTACCTCGGAAGAGACAATGCACCTGCTCTCCAGCGTTCGCATGGGCGTGAACCTGGGGCTGATTCACGATTTAGACATCGAGGCGATCAACGAGTTATTCATTCGCACCCAGCCGGCACATCTCCAGAAGATCACCGGCGGCGAACTCGACACCACCGACCGGAACATTGAGCGGGCTCGCTTCCTTCGCCGTTATTTGAACAAGGAAGACGGCACCAACGGCGGCTCGGCTGAACACAATTAGCGGGCATTTTTCCCCATCGAATGCCCGCTGCGACTGTCACATCCGTCACAGACGGACTCTTCGTTGCGACGCTCAAGTCCCTCACGATCGGCGACGAACACTTCAAAGTGGTTTATCGTCTGATCAAGCCGGCAAGGCGGGGGGCCAGCGATGCCAGGAGAAAGAACAGCTTCGGCCGGGACACTCTTGTCCGTCCTGATCACACTGCTTGCGATCGGGGGCGTCGCAGCGCCCGGCCTTGGCGGCGAACCGCCAGTTCTGTCTGTGGGGGCGATCACGCAGCCGCCGATGGACGATCCCTGGACGGACTGGCCGGATCCGGATTTTCCGCGGACTGCCTGGACAATCGACTATCGGTTCCGCACGTTGGCCAGTAGTTGTACTTCGTACGAATTCGGCACGCTCGAGGCCCCGCCTGCCGGTTACAGTCCCATAAGCCGGCTGGATTTTCCGATCAACTCGTCCTGGCATGGGGTGGAACTGGGCTATCGACGACCGCGCTGGGCGATCCATGGCGAGTGGCTTACGCCGCAGCAAGGTATTCACGGCGAACTGGCCGATTTCGACTGGCGGGCTCCTGATCAGCCTTTCACCGATCTGGGCCTGGTGAAGCAACGCTGGACTGAAGGCCAGATGGCCGATCTGGGGACGGAGTTTCAGTTAATTGAGCGATGTTTCAGCCTACCTGTCGAGTTCTGGCCCACGGCCGGCTTCCGCTGGCAGCGTTTCAATATCACGGCCTACGATCTAATGCAGGTGAAATGGAATGGGCAGTGGCTTGATCCGCCCTACTCTGAGACGGGCGATATCATCACTTTCAATCAGCAATATTATATCGGCTACGTGGGCGGGCAACTTCGCACCACCTTGCGATCGGAAATGCTGCCACCACTGTTGCTGCGGCTGCAAGGCGATTGGGGCGCAACGGAGGCCTACAACGTCGATCATCACCTCGCACGCGAGGGAGATCGCTACACCATGGAAAGGACACACGGCGACGCCTGGCACATCGGTTTGGTGGCCGAAATGCCGTTCAGTCCCCGCCTAAGCCTTGGTTTCCAAGTGGACCACCTGGAGATTCGCACCACCGGCACTCATCATCACTACAACGCTCCCGAGGGCGAGGACTGGACATGGGACAACGGCGTCGCGGTGTCCTCCGATCAAACAAGTTACGGAGCTTTCGTGCGGCTGCGACTATGATTGCCCGCTCCCAGCACCAGTTCCCGTCACCTTAGGTCTGTTCGCCGTGGTGCAGTTTCGCGCGCACCGCATGCACGACGTTCGGCGGCAAGAACCTCGCGAGTTCTTCGTCGTCGGCGATCGAGGCGATCTGTTTGATGAGCGAACTCGAGACGTGTGCCAATTCGCCGTCGGCGATCATGAACAGGGTCTCGACATCGGGCGCTAGACGGCGATTGGCCATCATCATCGTCAGTTCCGCGGCGATGTCGGTGATTGGTCGAACTCCGCGGACCATCACCGTCGCTCCGCATTGTTTGACGAACGTCACGGCGAGGCCGGTGAAAGTACGGATTTCCACATTCGGCAGATGCGACGTGGCGTCATAGATCAGTTTGTGCCGTTCCTCGGCGGTGAACATGGAGTGCTTTTCGATGTTCACTCCCACGCCGACGATCAGCCGGTCGAACAGCTTGCTTGCCCGCTCCATGACGTTCAGGTGGCCAAGCGTGATCGGGTCGAAAGAGCCGGGGTAAACGGCAATGCGTGGCGAAATCTGGGCGACGGTCATGTTCTTGGCTGAGGGCTCGAAACGAGTTCAGGTGCGGCTGGCCTACCGACCACTTTGGCCAGTTTATCTCCTCTTGCTCGGGTGGGCAATATCCCCCATCCTGCTGAAATCGACATACAACGGGCGGACCGCCGACAGAGGCCGCGGGTCCTTGTTCACGGTGAGCCTATTCGTCACAATAAAGCGCTTCGTCGCGATCTATCTGGGCCATGGCCCGTCAAGGTTGTCAAGAACTCTCACCCCCGCATCGACCCATGCCTACCTGCGTACTCGCGTATTCTGGCGGATTGGACACTTCGGTTATTCTCGGATGGCTGATGGATGAAGGCTACGACGTCCACGCCGTGTACGTTGACCTCGGACAGCCATGTGAGGACCGTCAGGCGATTATGGATAAGGCCCGCAACATCGGGGCAAAGTCGGCGCAGATCGTCGATGTCCAAGAGGAGTTGTGCCGCGATTTTGCCTTTCCGGTCCTGCAATGGGACGCCAAGTACGAGGGGATGTATCTGCTGGGGACGTCGATTGCCAGGCCATTGATTTCCAAGAAATGCCTGCAGATTGCCCGGGAAGTGGGGGCCGATGCCTACGCCCATGGCGCGACGGGCAAAGGCAATGACCAGTGCCGGTTCCAGTTGGCCGCCGAGGCTTTGGATCCGAACGTCAAGATCATTGCCCCGTGGCGGATCGAGAAGTTTCGCAACGCCTTCCCCGGCCGTACGGCGATGATTGAATACTGCCGCCAGCGCAATATTCCGGTAAAGGCTTCTGTGGCCAAGCCTTACAGTTCGGACGAGAACTGTCTGCACATCAGCTACGAGGCGGGCAAACTCGAGGAACTTACGGTCAACGGTGTTGAACTGGTCGAGTTCGGCATGACAGTTTCTCCGCAAAAGGCGCCGGACAAGATTGAGAACGTTAAGATAGCCTTCGAGTCGGGCGTGCCAGTTAGTGTCAATGGCAAACGGTTGAACGCATTCGAGATTGTCTCACTGTTGAATCAGATCGGTGGCCGCAATGGCGTCGGCCGGATCGACATGGTCGAAAATCGTTTTGTTGGCATGAAAAGTCGCGGCGTCTACGAGGCGCCGGGTATGACGGTCCTCTACGCCGGTCATCGCGTGATTGAACAATTGACGATGGACCGCGACTTGATGCATCTCCGCGATCGGCTCTCGCCCGAAGTCGCCGAAATGGTCTATTACGGGTTCTGGTATCACGCCAAGCTTGATGCCTTGATGGCTTTCAATCGCGAAGCCCAGAAACCGGTGACCGGCGAAGTGAGCCTGAACCTGTACAAGGGCAATATCATCCTCGATGGCTGCAGCAGCCCGAATAGTCTGTACGACGAGGGTATCGCCACGATGGAAGGCGGCGGATCCTACAATCAGACCGATGCCGAAGGGTTCCTCCGGATTCAAGGCCTGCCGAGTCGCGTGCAGGCCCGGGTCCGGCCACGTCAGTACTAAAAAGAGCTTTTTCGCGTCACTGAAGCAGAACTTCGACGGCTTGGCGTAGCTGGTTCGGATCGACGGAGCGACCTCCGCTGGTGAACGTTTTCACGAGTCGGCCCTGGCGGTCGTACAGACGCAAGTGCGGCAGCGCGCCGTCGGAGATCTGGAAGGCCTCGAAGGCTTCGGGACCGAGACCGTAGGAAGCGAAGTAGTTCTTCGTCGCTTTCCCATGCTCTTCCAACGCTCGGCGGGCGGCGTCACGCTGGGCCGTGGGCTCCAGCGCCACGGTAATCACGACCAGCCCCCGATTGGCCAATTCACGCTGCATCGCCGAGGTATGCGGAAACAGTTGCATGCACGGGCCGCACCAAGTTCCCCAAAAGTCGACCAGAACAACGCGGCCGTGCTGCTGCTTAACGACCTCGTCCAACCCGGCGGCATCAATGGTCGAAATAGGATCGCCAACCGAAGCCGCCTGCTGTTTACAGGCGGTAGCAGCGACAAACGCGAGAACCACAAACGGACATATGACCCTTCGCATCATTCGTACTTGATTCCGCAGCCAAATTGCTTGGTGGTTTCCCGCGGCGGTTTCTTGCCGGCGAGGATCGCATCGAGCGCGTTGCGGAGATAATGCTTTTTCACCGCGTCGCTTTGCATGTTGTCATCGATGGCGCCCATGTAGGCGATCTTACGATTTTTGTCCACCACAAAGACGTGAGGCGTGACGGTGGCGCCGTAGTCGCGGCCAATCTTTTGCGACGAGTCGTAGAGGTAGGGGAAGTTGAAGGCCTTGCTCGTTGCCCGTTCCTTCATCTTGTCGAGACGGTCCTCGGGGAGGTTGTTAACGTTCACGGCCACCAGTTGCACGCCTTTTGCCTCGTAATCCTTCTGCAAGGCCACGAGACGGTCTTCATACGCCTTTGCCACCGGGCAGTGGTTGCATGTGAACACGAGAACGACAACCGGGTTGTCGCGATAATCGGCTAGTCCGTGCTCCTTGTCATCAATACCTATGATTCCGGAGAAGTTGGGGGCGGCGTCGCCAATCTTCAGGGGAGCGGCTTGTACCCCGGCTACGAAGGAAATCAGAATTGCCAAGCTGAACATCGTCTTCATGGAGATACCTGCAAAATCGAGGGCTGGGGAACAGTCGTCGGACCAAGGCGTCCAGAAGGAACCAATTTTTGCCATCGGCATGCAATTATTCCCGGATGGGGCATTTAGGCAAGCGTCTGCGGTGTCGGGAGGGCGTTGCTGGGGCGGCGTGGCCTTTCTTAAGGCTTTGTGGCATACTGACATGTAATTCTGGCCGTCGATGGCGAGGGCCACGAGGGACGTGCACGTCTCCAGATAGGAAGCCGGGCTGGCAGTTCCCATGAAAAGACGGGATGCTAACGCTGGACGAGTGTCGGATATTCCGGGAACCGACCTCGGCGAACCGACCGTCGCCGACTTGGTCTTTGACGATGGGACGAATGAGGCGGCCAGGTTGAAAGGTAGCGCGCGAAAGCCCAGCCTGCCATCTTGGGCGAAAAAGAATCCGAACGTTACGAAAGCTTTCGCCGCGGGTGGCCTTGTGTCGCTGGTGGCCCTGGTGGTTGGCTGGCGTTTGGACTGGTTCGACGCCCCTGCCCCGCCGACAGTTAGTTCGCCCCAAGCGGAACGTGAGGTGATGCCACCTGACGCTACTTCGCCGGCACCTGCACCGAATCCTGCGCTTGTGAAGTCGCCTCCTGCGTCGAGCCCGGTGGTCGCTACCCCCTCCCCTCTTGCCACGCCGGCCGCGGTTGCAACAACACAGCCAATTCTGCAACCGTTGACGGCTAACGGGTCCGTTGGAGTGCCGAGCGCGACAAATGACAAGGCGGGATCTTCTCTTCCTCCACTACCCGACGATGTTCGTCGCTGGGCGAAAGCCGATTATTATCGCGCACGTCGTGAGAACCATCCCAACTTAGTGGCGGCGATTCGATATCTCGGTCAGGCCTATGTCGGCGGCGCGTCCGCCGGCCAAGTGCTAGCAGATCTTCTCAAGCCGCTGCCAACGGCGGCGGTTGAGAGTCCTCCGGGAGGGCAGCCGGCCGTTATTGCCACGCCGTATGGGACCACAACGAATGCGCCGGGGAAGGCGATGGTGGAAGCGTTGATCGAGGCCCTTGCCCGAAATGGGAGCGAGGTTGCCCGGCGAACGCTAGAGCAAGTGCTTTCGGGCGAATTCACCACAGAAGATGACAAAGTCGCCGTCGAGACGGCGATGAAGATGCTCCTGGCGTATCCTAGTCCTGTGGGCGATGCACTTTTGGTGCGAGCCATCGCCGCGGAGGAGGAACTCCGGCCTGGCGAACGCCAAGGCGTTTGGGCGGCCAAAGAAATGCAGGCGAAAGCCCTGGAACTGGCAAAGGTTGCGGCCGGCTATGAATTGCGAGTCAAATTGGCCGAAGCATTGATAGCCCGAACGGTCAAGCCAGATCCCAAGGAGCCGGCGGTCGAGTTTCTGCTAACATCCGAACCGCGCAACTGTGGGGCACAGGTTGTTCTGTACGAGCGGACGGAACTTCCCAGCGAGACGAAGTCCCTGCTGGAACAGCAACTGCTCACTTATAGTGCGAAAGCATTGGCCAAGAGTCTGGCTATCCCCGACGAAATAAGTCCCGGTTCATCGGCAGGCGGAACCTTATCCATGGTTGCAGCGCCACTTACTGTTGGGCCGGCGAGCGGCTCCTCGGTGGAAAGTCTGCCGTCGACAGTCGGCGCGTCTACCAACCAAACTGGTGCCGATCCTCTTTGGCACGCCGCCTGCGAATTGTGGTCGAAGCAGTGTCGCGAGGCGTGGGAGCCACGGTTACGACGCGTGTCGACTCTCGAGAAGCAACCGTATTGCGTACTGCTCGGCGCTACAATTCCCTGCGACTCGACCCGGGCCGTATTACTGAGAACGCTCAAGTCGCATTGGTCTGAGGGGCCGAAAGCGTTAGAAACAGCGGGGATTCTGGACAGGGTCTGTACGGATCCAGGCCTGTTGGTCACGTTGAAATCAAACCCTCGCCGGGAAGCGAAGAGCGCTCGTAGCGGCGGCAGGCAGGGACTAGCCGGTTCGTCGGGAGGTGGCCCAAAATTTCCAGAGAGCCTTCAGAAGAAGGTGCAAGCCGAGCAGGACTGGATGGAACTCTCGTCAAAGCTGGTAGCCGCCTGGTGTAAGCGACTGTCGGCAGCCGCCGAGGCCAAAGTCAAGCACGCGCCGACCGGCGCCAATACGAAGGCCAGGGACGACCACAGTCCCGAGGGCAACCGCCAAGATGATGAGGCAGGAAAGGCTGCAAGCGAGGACGTGAAGTTGCCGGCAGGCTTTGCCATGCACCCGGATGCACACGTCTCGGCGCAATTTCACCTCCATTGGCCTGCCAGCGCCCCGGCCGAACTCGCCAAGCTCAAGCTCGATTGGCTCGACGTGCACTATGTACGCGCTGTACAGCGGGCCAAGCCGAAAAAGGCGACGGCCTACTATGCTCGCCAAGCCCAGGCGAAGCCGTCCGACATTCGCGCGATCGAAAAGGTGACTTGGATCGACGTCCTCCGGATCGGTTCGGAAAAAGACCGGAAGCGATCGGTCGACGTTCGCATCACTCGGGAGGACGCCGGCGGAGAGAAGACGGATGCCGATGCTGAAACAGCGTTGACCATCGAAGTGTTGATGATCGAGGTCAAGGACCCGACGAAAGATTAGATCGTTAGCACCACTTGGCAGAGTCTCCTCAATCTTATGCAGAGCGAGTGCTTTGCTGCCGTCGCCAGAGGAAGATGCCGAACAGCACACCAGCGATCGCTAGCGACCAAGTTGTCGGTTCAGGCAGGGCAACGACTTCGCCTGTGCTGAGCATCGTCGCCCCGAACGTGCCCGTCAGTCCGTACGGATCGACGAAGAAAATGTGGCGCAATTGGTCGGCCGTGAGGCTCGACGCCGAGGAGCCGAACTTCACTTTGTCGGTGCCCAGTCCGCTTTCTGAGCCGCTCCAATTCAAGATCGTGAGGTCACCTGACCAGGTGGCAAGATGGCTGTCGGCCAAAAGTAACCAGCTATTGCCGTTGCCGAAATCGATGTAAGAATCGTCAGCAACCGTCAGGCCGCCAAGTGTTTGGCTATAGCCATTGGTGGCCAGAGTGCCACCGTTGAGGATCAAGTCGGAATTAGCCGGCAAAGCGTTTTCCGAGCCAAGAGCTAATGTGCCTGAAGTGATTGTCGTTGGGCCGGCATAGGTGTTCGGGCCCGAAGATGCGGGCGAGCGTTCCAGCGTCAGCGTTCCGGTGCCTGTCTTGATGAGGGAACCTAGCCCGGTAATTGGACCGCTGTACGTGGTCGACTGGTTATTGCTGCCAACCGAGAGAGTCACAGGTTGATTGCTGGTGCTGGTCAGCGATAATGTAGCGCAAGTCCCATACTGAAGACCACCGAAATTTGCATTAGTGATCGATTCAAAGCACAAATCGCCGCCATAATAGATTAGGGTACTGTTCTGCAATGCATTGGTATTTCCCAGAACGAGGGTACCCCAAGCAAGAAAGGTCTCACCCCTATACGTATTTGAGCCTGTGAGGGTGAGGACGCCATCGCCAAACTTTCCAAAGGCCATTGATCCAGAAAGCGATCCACCGTAGGTCGTTGATTGATTATTGTAGCCGCTCGCAAGAGCAACATTATCAAGATTCAGATTTTCATTCCCTTTCAGTCCGCCAAGCGTGACAGCAGTAAGGCAGCCGAGACTCAGTCCGCCACCATTGTAGTCCAGCGTGCTGTTTTGCAGGGCATTGCTATGCGCCAGTACGAGCGTGCCCTGAGCAACTTGAGTGTCGCCCGTGAAGGTGTTGGCACCGCTAAGGGTTAACACGCTGCTGCCACTCTTGATAATTCCACCGTTGCCGCTGATAGCACCGCTGAAATTAAAGGTGGCCGTGCCATTGCCTTGAAAATAGGCGGATGTCGCAAGGTTCAGGTTGGAGGCGACATCGTAGGTAAGGCCAGCCGTGCCGGCCATTGCGTTCAAGTTGACCACCGGATACCCGTAAATGCCGGCCGGAGCAGTCAAGTTCAGATAGCCACCGCCGCTTACCGCACTACTGATATTGATTGTTGCCGCGCCGCTGGATGGGCCCGTGCCTTGCAGATTCAAGGCTTTCAGCGAAAACGGGGCCAACGTATTCACGTTGGTATTGGTCAAGCCATTGGCCAGGACCGTCGCGTTGTTGCCAACGAACGTCAGTTGAGTCAACTCCGAGCTAAGCGGTGCAGCGCTCCAGTTGGTGCCGTCCGACCAGAGATCATTGGCGCCGTTGACTGGGTTATAAATGTACTCGGCTGCATTTCCCGCCGGCTGCCCGGCCATGGCGGCGATAGCCATGGCAACTGCAAACAGCCAGCGGAGAGGAGTCTTTTTCGTGCAATTGGAGAGAGTCCCGGTACGTTGACGTCGCATGGCTTGCCCTCAGTTAGAATCTGCTCCCGATCACTTGGTGGAAGTGATCTTGCTGCCTGGCAGCGTTGCCCCAATTACAGCTACTGTGCCACCAAAGCTTTGACGTAGCGTGTCAGAGTGGCGTAATATACATCCATTAGGGTAGCAAAACGGGCAATTTCTGTCAACATTGCCGGCTGGGCGGTAGTTCGGCCGGCGGAACCGAGGGATGTGGATCGTCGTACGGCGGGAGTGCCCAAACGCTAGCGACTTGTCCCCGTGCGCGACGGGGCTTCTTCCATGCCGTCGATGTAGCGGCGGAGGCGTTCGAGCTCGTCGGTCACGTGGCGGAGCTTTAGCATCATCTCGACCCGCTTGATCAGTTCCAGCTTGTTGACCGGCTTGCTCAAGAAGTCGTCACAGCCAGACGCGACCGCCCGTTCGATGTCCCCTTGTTCGCCCAAGGCGGTGACCATGAGGATCATGATGCCGCGGGTCTGCGGGGCGCGTTTCAGCGTCTTGCAGACCTCGAAGCCGCTGAGCTTCGGCATCATGATGTCGAGCAGGATCAGATCGGGCTGGAACTCGGCTACCTTCTCCAGCGTGTCGTTGCCGTCGACAGCGACTGCCATCTCGCAGTCGAGGCCGTCCAGATATGCTTCCAGCAATTCGACGTTGGTGATGTTGTCGTCGGCGATCAGAATCTTGCTTTTCGTCATGGTCGACAAATGAAATGGATTGAGTGACTTCCCTGCGAGGGCTTTATTTTACCGCAATGACCCGAGGCTGAACATTCCAAACGGGAGGGTTGGGGTGAGGGCTGGGGCGATCTTGCGGCGGGCGGAACCTCAGGAATTTTGCCAGTTGTCCTCCTTTGGAGGGTATGCTATACTCCAGTAGTGACGTGCGAGAGCGACGCGCGGCCTTGGTCCGCGTCGCAGGTTCATTTGCATTCCTCGCTAGCGGCTGCCTCTGCCCGCCCCCGTGGCGGTGCTCGGCTTCTACGACGACCGCCACTGATCTCTCTTGCACCTGCGGTTCCGCCCGTGCGCGGAGACCGTAGTCTTCACCGCGAGGCGTCCGACCGTTTGGATCGGGGCGCCTACCGAGACTAGCCGGCTGGCTTCCGTGCGAGTTCTCTTATTTATCAGCCGTGTAGTTCGCCCGCAAATTGCCCATCGGTGAAGAGGGCAGCGTTTGCTCGGCGATCGAGAGGAAACCATTGATGAAGTTCGAAGAACTCGGCCTGGCCGAGTCGTTGTTGCGGGCGGTGCGCTCGCAGGGTTACGAATCCAGCACCGAAATCCAGAAGGTCAGCATCCCGCCAATTCTCGAAGGACGCGATGTTCTGGGATGCGCTCAAACAGGAACCGGCAAGACGGCTGCCTTTGCTCTTCCGACCTTGCAGCGACTCGGCCGAAGAGAATGTCGTGTGAATGGCCGAGGGCGCAAAATTCGTACTCTCGTCCTGGCGCCGACTCGCGAACTGGCGGTGCAAATTTGCGATAGCTTCCAAACCTATGGCCAACATACGCCCGTGCGGCAAGCAGCGATCTACGGCGGCGTCGGGCAGAATCCACAAGTCCGCGCGTTGAACCAAGGCGTCGATGTTCTGATTGCCACACCCGGCCGATTGCTCGACCTGATGCAGCAAGGCCATGTGGATCTTGCCCACGTGGAAGTGCTGATCCTGGACGAAGCCGATCGGATGCTCGATATGGGCTTTATCCACGATCTTCGGCGTATCGTGGCCAAGGTGCCGGTCAAGCGGCAGACTCTTCTCTTCTCGGCTACAATGCCGCGGGAAATCCGGGCGCTGGCCGGTGAATGGCTAGTCAATCCGGTCGATGTACGGGTAGCGCCAGAATCGCCGGCGGCAGAGACGATCGAGCAATCGGTCTTTCTCGTCGACCAGCAACAGAAGCTCGCCATGCTGCGACATTGGCTTCAGGAAAACGTCTGGAAACGGACGCTCGTCTTCACGCGAACGAAACATGGCGCTGACAAGGTGGCGAAGACGCTGACAAAGATTGGAATTGCCGCCGAGGCATTTCACGCCAACAAGAGTCAGTCTGCCAGGCTGCGGGCACTTGAGCGGTTCAGGTCACCACAGCCGGCCGTGCTGGTCGCCACAGATATTGCCGCGCGCGGTCTGGACATTGACGACGTCACGCACGTAATCAATTTTGACTTGCCGATGGATGCGGAGAATTATGTGCACCGAATCGGCCGAACGGGTCGGGCGGGAGCGACGGGGGTGGCAATTTCGTTTTGCGATCAAAGCGAGCGATCAACGCTTCGAGCGATCGAGCGACTGACGCGGCAAGTCCTCGCTGTCGAAGAATGTCCGGACGGACTGGCAGCGACCGTCCGCCAATCGTCGAGAGAAGTGGCAACAAGGCCGATTCGTGGCAGAAGCTCCGCGAAGCGATTTGGCAAGCCCAGCCGCCGTTATGCCAAACGCTAGACGATGCAGCGGGCAGTTGCTCACTTTGTTGCCAGCCTGCTCGATCTATCGCCACCTACGGCGTAATTGCCCGCACCGCGTTGCGTAGCGGTTGGTTGGGCACGTAGACCTTTGGCGTGCCATAGATATTCGTGCCCACGACAGCGGTTTGTCCGGTTGCGGTAGATCCCGCGTAGGCGGCGACGTAAGGGGTGTAGTAGGTGGTCGTCGGCAGGTAATAGGTGGTGTAAGGAGTGTAGTAGCTCGCGTACGGCGTGTAGTATGTGGTTGTTGGCGTGTAGTAGGACGTCACGACGGTAGTCGGCGCGTAATACGCGGTGTAAGCCGGGGCCGGAGCATAGTAAGCGGCGTGCGTCCCCGGCGAGTACGCCGTGTAGGTCGTCGGCGCGTAGTAGGCGGCATACGTAGTTGCTTCTGCTGGGGCGTAGTAGGCCGTGTAAGATGTTGTCGCGGCCGGAGCGTAGTAGGCAACGGACGTCTCCGCCGGGGCATAGTAGGCCACGCTGGCAGTCGCGTAGGTTGTTGTCACGACCGGCGTCGCAACCGTCACGGGAGTCGCGCAAACGCATTGCGCCAGTGCCGGCTTGACGAAAGCTAGGAAGATGACCGACGTCCAGAGGACACTCCGAAATTTCAACATGGGTCGCTCCTTTGCGAGATTGCGGCCATTCTCAGCGGCCCGGGCACAGCGGGGAGCGCACGCCCGGCGCCCTCGAAGCCAAGAATGGCGGTGATGCTTCTCCGTCCTTTACCTTAGAAGTCACGGAGCAGTTTTCAAGAGCCGAGGGAACCGGCGGTGGTGGTGGAGCGATTGGCTGAAAGGCCGGCGGAAGCGTAATGCTTTCGCATAAATTTCCGAACACGGCAGCGAGCCTGCAAAAGAGCGTCGAGGAAGAACGCTCCTCTGCGCAGTGATTATCACCTGCCGCCTAATGGGGGCAAGTACTCCCGGCGACTTTGCGCGAGGCGCTCTCAAATGTTGCCAGAGCAGCGCCCGCTGAAGAGTGCCCAAGGCGCCGCTAACGCCGGGCGAAGACACCAAAATCGAGGCCAAGCACCCAGAACATCAGGAGCAAAATCAGCGCCAGGCCAATGTAGGCCAGGACGGTCTGTACGTTCTCGCTGGCCGGTTTGCCACGGACGCCTTCGTAAGCCAGCAGCACAAAGTGACCGCCATCGAGCACCGGGATCGGCAGGAAGTTGAGCACCGCCAAGTTGGCGCTCAGGAATGTGAGGAAGAGCAAGAATTTGGCGGTTCCCGCATCGGCGGCAGCCATGGTCATTTTGATTATCGTCCACGGTCCCGCCAGGCCTGTCAGCGGCACTTGTCCGGTGCCGAGGGCCCGAACGCTCTTGAAGACGAGCGTAACATCGTCCCAGGTGCGAGCCCCGCCGAGCTTGATCATTTCGCCGACGGAGTCTGCGCGAGACAGGATCATCATAGGCTCGAATCGGAAGCCTCGATTAGGATCGTAGGCCTCGGTCGAGGTGACGAGTTCCATCGGAGCTTCGCCGGCAGCCGGGAGAGTCACCTTCTTACCGTTTCGCAGAACGGTCAAGGCAACGCGAGTGCCAGGGGCCGTGTTCTGCAAGGCATCGAAAAAAGCTGGCCAGTTTTGATCGTTATCGCCAAAATCCATCGCGGCATCCCGAACCGATTCGTCACTGCTGGGAATCTTCAACTCGCGCAGCTTCTCGGCGCTAGGCGCCAACAGCTTGGCTTGGGCCAGCACGTCCCCCGATTTGACGCCGGCTTTGTCGGCCGGACTACCGGGAATCACCCGCTCAACTCGATTGGAGACGCGATAGGCGATCCCGAGCGCCGGAACCCCGATCGGATTGTTGCGGTAGATCGACGGAGTGATTTGCGAAGGCTCGCGGAGCTTCACGCTAACGGAAACAGGCTCTTGGTGCTTGGGGCGCTTCAGCGTCAGTTGCACCGTCTTGCCTGCATCTTGGGCAAGTCGTGACGGCAGGAATGTTGGGTCGTCATTCGGTGCTACAAGATAATCCCCCGGCTGAATTCCCGCTGCCGCCGCAGGCGAATCGCTCTCGACGGCCATGATCGGGCCCATCTCCATGACCATTCCCAGGTGACGCACCGGAGTGGGGGCAACCTCGATCGGAATCAGCTCTTTGCGCGGCGGTTGATCGGCTTGAACGCTTTCTATAGTCCGTCGCACCAAGACCGTTATATTCTTATCGGCCTTACGGGCCAATTCCCGGTTGATATCTCCGTAGGTGTCGATTGGCATATCGTCAATCTTCATGAACTCATCGCTGTTTTCAAAAGGAATCCTAGTCGTTGCAGCGGACGAGCCAGGAACCGTAGGCAGGCGCTCGCGAATGAGCCAAGTATTCGGGTTTGCAACCAATTGAGTGGTATGGCCGCCGGAGACTCCGATCGCGAAAATGCCGAGCGAGTTGTCCGGTTTGATGGTCAGGGTCATTTGTTTTCCGTCGCGCTCAATCAAGAAAGGGACCCCCTTCTTGACGTCGATGTTGCCCAGCGCAACGGATGTCTGAAGATCGCGAAACTTCTCGACCTTTTGGCCAGCGATTTCGAGAACCTTGTCGTCGGGCCGCAGACCTGCCTGCCATGCCGCACCGCCCGCAAAGACTTCACCGACAACGCATGGCGGTTCGGGCGCTCCAATTCCAAAGGCCACGACCGCCATCAGGAAGGCAAAAACGAGGTTCATAATCACGCCGGCCGATATGATGGCCATGCGCTGGGGAACGCTTTTGGCCAAATAGCTGCGCGGATCGAACAGGGCCCGTGAGGCTTCCGAGGCGTCACCTGCGGTACGGCCTTCTTTTTTCGCCCGCTCGAGCTCTTCGCGATATTTGGCCGGATTGTCCTCTTGGCCAAGCATCTTCACGTAGCCGCCCAAGGGGAGGATGCCGATGCCGTATTCCGTTTCGCCATAGCGGAACTTGCAGAACTTCAGGCCGCCGATGTCGAAGCCGAGATAGAACTTCTCGCACTTCACGCCGCAGAGTTTGGCCACGGCGAAGTGGCCCAATTCATGGACGAAAATGACGAATCCCAAGCCGACGAGGACCTTGAGGATGACTACCGTTAAGCCGATGACGTACAACAACGCAACACCTCCTGGCGTGCCCAACGGTCGGCCTCGATCACTTCGTCGAGACTCGGATTGGGATCAAAATGATGATGTTCCAAGACGCTCCGGCAGGCGGGCACGATTTCGTGGAAGCCGAGCCGTCCGTCAAGGAAGGCGGCCACGGCGGCCTCGTTCGCTCCGTTAAGCACCGCGCCGGCGGTGCCACCGGCGGCGGCGACTTCCAGGCCCAGTTTCAATGCGCCGAAGCGTTCGTAATCGGGCGGCTCAAACCGCAGTTCCATCACCCGACGCCAATCCAGCTTGGCCGCTACCCCTTCGCGCCGTTCGGGCCACGTGAGTGCGTACTGGATTGGCAGCTTCATGTCCGGGGGACTGAGCTGCGCTATTACCGAACCATCCCTATACTCTACCATTGAATGGACGATCGATTGCGGATGAATTACGACGTCGATCTGGTCGGCTGACAGCCCGAACAGCCACCGGGCTTCGATGATTTCCAACGCCTTATTCATCAGGGTCGCCGAATCGACCGTTATTTTCGGTCCCATCGACCAAGTCGGATGGGCCAAGGCATCGGCGACAGTCACCTTTGACAGTTGTCTCAAACTGAAGGTGCGAAAGGGGCCGCCGCTGGCCGTCAGCACAATCCGGCGGACTTCGGCTGGTTTTCCGGCCTGTAACGCCTGAAACACCGCGCTATGTTCGCTATCGACGGGCAGAATCTGGGCGTTCTTCTGCTTCGCCAGGTTCATGACCAAGGGGCCGCCGACCACCAGGCTTTCTTTGTTGGCCAGAGCGACGGTCTTGCCGGCCGCAAGGGCCGCCCAAGTGCTCCGCAGACCGGCGCTGCCGACAATCGCGGACAGGACGATGTCGATGTCCGCGTCAGCGGCCAACTGGGCTACCGCCTCGGCGCCAGTGAGCAGTTTGACGCCGACAGGAAGAGAGGACCAGTCCTGCCTTCGGGCTGCGGATTCATCGGCGACCACTACGCGGCGAGGTCGGGCCGCCTGGGCTTGCTCAAGCAGAACGGCCGTGCTGTTGCAGGCGGCGAGCGCGACCGCACGGAGTTGCCCTTGGGAAGCGGCGATGACTTCCAAGGCGCTGCGGCCGATACTGCCAGTGGAGCCGAGGACGGCGACGTTCGTCACGCGGTTGGTCATCCGTGAAGTGGCGAAATAGGGATAGCATCCATGTGGGAAATACGGCCTCGTCCAATGGCCGATTGTCCCAACAATACGTTGCCCATTGTAGATGCAGTTTGGCGGCGCGGCAAGCCGAGGGGAGTCGGCGGGTTTGACGGTCTAGTGAAACTGGCAGAAAACCGAAAGTGTCGCGAACACGAAAACTGCGCCAATCGTCGGCGCCCGACGCCCACCGCCCTCGTATGCTGTTTGGTGGTCCTAGTGGGCAGAATCGGCGTTGGCCATGACCAATTCGCCTTTGAAAATGCCTTTCAGTCCGGTCAATTGAGCGGCCACCTGCTGCAATCGACGGGATGGGCCGCGAAGTACGATCACCTCGAGGCAGATGTCGTGCGTCAAATGAGCGTGCAATGTCGACACCACCAAGTCATGGTGGTCGTGCTGCACGTGCATCAACTGGTCGCGAAGTTGCGGCCGGTGGTGGTCGTAGACCAGTGTCAACGTGCCCGCGGCGTCCTTCGATTCCCCGTGCCACGCCTCTTTCGTGAGCTTATCGCGCAACAGTTGCCGAATGGCTTCGCTGCGAGTGGCAAACTGCTGTTGCTGGCAATAACGATCGAACTGCTCGAGCAGGTCGTCTTCTAACGATACCGAGAAGCGAACGATTTCAGACATTTTTCTTGAGGAGCTAGGGGCTAGGCGACGGGCGATCCGTTTAGCGGCCGACGGCACGTCGGCTGCAATAAGGGACTTCATGTTAGGTCTTGGGGGCAATCGTCAAAAGCTGCCGAATCTTCTCCGGTGGCTCTTCATTTTCCACAAAAATCACCCGGCCGGCTACCGTGACCGCGTGTGCGCCGCGGGAGTGATGGCTAGAAATTGAGTTAATCGGACTGCCATTCACTTGGAAATCCATTGTGGAGTATGGCAAATCCTTCGGCTCTATCCAATTGATCTTCGAGTTGGCCACTTCCGCCAGTAGCAGCTTGTCGCCGATTTCGTTACCTCGTTTCAAAATGCTCAGCGGGCGAATACCGGGCCATGCCGTTGTCGGGCCTACCACCGCGACGTAACTGGTCGCTGTCGGCTCCGCCGAACCGCTTGGGCAATGATATTGCGACACGATTGTACGTTGTAATTGCCGATTGTTTGGGCCATCCCAAGGTTCTGAGAAGGAGTACCGCTGAAACAACGCTTCTTGGTCCAAAAACGGTAGCAGCAGGACTCGCCAGCTATGAATCGGCTTGCCTTGAGCGTCGGCGATGTATGCGGGCGGAAACCGGCCATATTTGTTGTGATATGCCTTCATGGCAAGCGAGATTAGTCTAAGATTGTTGGCGCAATACAGGGATCGGGCACCCCACGTTCTCGACGAAAAAATGGCAATGTGCCACCAACTCAAGAACGACGAAGTGGCTAAGAATACCAACATCGCCACGGCAATGGCAATTCGACGAGAATTGCGAATCGCGAGGTAAGTGGAAACGCCCCAGAGCGGGCCAATGACGCAAAAACTCAGGAAGACTAGCAGGTGTACCTCGGACCAACTCTCGGTTCTGCTCCACATGATAGGTATTGAGAGCAGCAAGGCAATTCCGAATAGTCGTCGAGCTATTGAGACTTTCATTTCTGCAATCTTCCATTCTGACTCGAAGTCGTGGCATGGTTGGCGGTCGAATGGGCTGCTATTCTGCTGTTTCACGCGGAGCGAGGGAATGAGGAGACAAGTAATATTGGCGATTGATTGGCGTAAGCCGACGTGCCGTCGGCTGCTAAACAAAGCGGCTTCAAAAACTCTCCACTCTTCCCTCTCGTCTCTCCCCTAATCTCTAATCTCCTGCCGAAACGCCTTTTGGGCCGCTTCGTACACCTCGCGTAGGGCAATGTGGTGTGCTTCGGCCACGCGGCGGCACGAGTCGAACTCAGGGGCGAAGCGGGCTTGGCCATCGCGCAGCCAGCCGACCTTGCCATCGACGGCCCCCCAAGGCGTTTCCACACGCTGTGGCTCGCGCCGCAGCACACTTCGCGCGGCCGTCCAACGCCGTACGCCCAGCGTGGTTGTCTCGACAAATAGAATGTCTTCCATCTTGGCGGCATCTTCCGGGTGGCAAAGCACCGAAATCTTCACCGCCGGGCGGTTTTTCTTCATCTGGATCGCGGTCGTGTAGACATCCAGTGCCCCGGCGTCCCATAGGCGGGCGATGCAGTACCCAACCAACTCGCCGGTGGTGTCGTCGAGGTTTGTCTCCAAGACCGTAATTGCGTTAGCGTCCGAGGGTGAATCGGCCACCTCGCCCACGAGCAGCCGCAGGATGTTCGGCCGCTCGGCAAAGTCTTTTTGGCCGGCCCCATAGCCGATTTGTTCCGTTTTCATGGCCGGCACTGAACCGAATGATTCGGCCATTGCCGCCAAGATCGCTGCGCCGGTGGGCGTGGTCAACTCGCCGACGATGGACGACGGCGCCAGGGGAATGCCTCGCAAGAGTTCGGCGGTGGCTGGGGCGGGGATGCTGCACTCGCCGTGAGCGATGCGAATCATGCCCATGCCGGTGGGCACGGGCGAGGCAACGATGCGATCGATCCCAAGCAGGTCAAAGCCGACGGCCGCGCCTACAATGTCGGCAATCGAATCGGCCGCGCCAACTTCGTGGAAATGGACGGCCTCAATCGTTGTGCCATGCACCCGGGCTTCGGCCTCAGACAATTTGGTGAAGATTTGTTTGGCCGTCGCCCGCTGCTTGGCAGTCAGTTGGCCGGCATCGATCATCGCCACAATCTGGTGCAGGTGGCGATGGGCGTGCTCATGCGGGGCATCGACGCTTATCTGGGTTGCCCGAAACCCGTGTTTTTTTACTTCGCAAGCGCGCAGTCGTAGGCCTGGGACGCCCAGCGAGCCAACGGCCGCATTGAGAGCGTCGAGGCTTGCCCCGGCGTCGACCAGAGCCGCCAAGGTCATGTCGCCGCTAATGCCGCAGGGGCAGTCGAGATAGGCCACCTTCGCCATGCAAAAACCGTCCTTATTGAGGGAGATGTCTTCGTGTTACCCATTGTGGCAGGTATTATCCGCCCGGCAATACCCGAGCTTGACCCGCGGGGCCCGGATGACTAGAGTACCGCCCCGCGAAGCTTATTTCCTGAACTGCTATTCCCCAACTGCAATTAATCTGGGCCCCAAACAAATGGTTGATGCCCTTTCGGAACTTGCCACCGCCAGGCAAACCAACATAAACATCCGGCACGTTCTTCCCCCGCGGATGAGGGTTCTGTATGTCGCCACCGGGCAGCGAACCGGCGGCTGGCTGGCCGAGGCCTTTGCGGCCGACAGCGCCTCGACCGTGGTGCTGGAGGAGGCGGTGGGCATGGCGACGGGAATGGCCCGACTCCGCGACGAAGTCTTCGACGCGGTGTTGGTCAGCCACGATGCCGAGGAATTGAATGCTCTCGACATGATCGAGGGTTGTCGGGGAAGTGGCGCCGACGAGCCGATGGTCGTGCTCGGTACCGAGAGCGAGCAGCAGATGGGAGTGCTCTGTTACGAGGTGGGCGCCGATGGCTATCTTTGCGTCCATAGCGCCACCATTCGCAGTCTGATTTGGGTCATTGCCCGCGGTGTGCAGCGGCGGCAGTTGGCCCGGGACAATCAGCGGCTTCTGCAGGCCGAGCAAAATCGTCAGCAGCGCGAGCAGGACGAGGCGACCTGTTTGCTGCAACAGCAGCACGGATTGCTGGAATCACGAACGTTGCTGGATGGAGACGACTCGCTGGAGTTGGAACTGACCCAATATCTGCCGGAGGAGTTGATATCGCATTATCGGGAGCTGCTGCGTACCTACGTCATCATGGGCTCGGGCAATCTCTCGCCAGAACTTAAACATTTGGCCAATATGCTCGTGACAGCGGGGCTCACTGCTCGGCAGGCCTTTCAGTTGCACCTGTACGTCCTCGATGACCTTGTCCATGGTCTCGGTTCGCGAAGCACGCGACACGTGATGAATCGGGCGGATCTGCTGGTGATTGAGATTCTCCTCTATCTCGGCGACGGCTATCGGCAGCGCTACCAAGAGCGGGTGGATCCGCCGCTGCAGAAACTATTGCCTGGGTTTTAGTGAAAAGGCAGATGCACTTTCCGGCCTTCCCCTTTCCGCTTTGCCCCTATGGATGATTTCACAACTACTGTGGCGGATCTAAAAAAGCTCGTCGAGGCGTTTGTTGCCGAACGAGACTGGCATCGATTCCATTCACCGAAGAATCTTTCCATGTCGCTGGCGATTGAGGCTGCCGAGTTGATGGAGCATTTTCAGTGGATTTCGCCGGAGGAGTCGCGTCAAGCGGTTGCCGATCGGCAGTGGCTGGCCGAGGTGAGCGATGAGTTAGCCGATATCCTCTGCTATGGCCTGGCAATGGCCAATGAACTGGGCATCGATCTCTCTGCGGCCATTCGCCAAAAGATGGTGAAGAATGCCGAGAAGTATCCGGCCGATGAATTTCGCGGCCGCTACGGGGTAGATGATCCGGGAGAATCGCGGGCGGACGGGTAATTCCCTAATTTGCCTTGTTTGATGTCAGCTCAGCTTGCCCTGGATCGCAAACGGTGAGGCGAGCGGGTTTTGGGCAACTGGCCTTCCGCCCCGCCTGATTTTTTGGTAGGAAACCGCTGGAATCTTTGGGGAGACGGTGTTTTTCAAGGATGGCCCCTCTTTGCAGGGATTGCTATGAGAGCTGTTATTCTTCGATTTGGCGTTCTTGTGGTTCTGGTCGTGTTGGGGTGGATTGCGATTGCCAACGCCCAGCGCGACGAAGATCCTCGCAATCCCTTGCGGGCTGACACGAACCGTTCTCGCGAGATTTCGACAGTCTCCAATAGGGAAACAGCCACCAATCGGCCATCGGCTGACCCTTTCAGCCAGCCCGGTCGACGTCCGGCTCCGACGGCGGACCGCTATTCATCCACGCCAATCGACAACCGCTACGCCGCTGGCCCCGGCGACTCAATTCCCGATGCCTCGGCCCTTGGATTGAGCAGCCCGCAAGCACAGCAAGATGCGCCGCGGTACGCAAGCGCTTCGGAACCGGTCGCTTCTGGGCCGTCGCTGTTGCCGGGTAATGTGCCTGCGAATCCGGTCAGTCAGACAGCCGATGATCGCAATCCGAATCGCGATCCCGATAACCGCTACTCCAGTCGACCTGCCGACGATCGCTATGCCGCGCGGACGGTGGATCGGTACGGCAGACAATCGGGCAATCGGTATTCGGCACCGACGTCGGCGGCCCCCACGTCCGACGCACAGGAGCCGGCGCCGTTTCGAGCCGATCCCAAAGCGGCTCCCGCGAGTGTTCTGCCCGCTCGCGACGTCTCCGAGGGCGGGTACCGCCCAGTCGCGAGCAGTCACGGGATGAGTCCGTCGGACACCGAGGGTACGGGGCAGCCGGGCGATCAGCGTTTGGAAGGCCCGCAGACTCCGCAGTTGTCCATTCAGAAGACCGCGCCGAAAGAGGTGCAGGTGGGCAAGCCGGCCAGTTTTCGTGTGACGGTACGCAATACGGGCCCCGTTGCCGCGTCCGAAGTCGAAGTGTGCGATGTTGTGCCACGTGGCACGAAGCTGGTAAGCACCAATCCGCAAGCGAAACGAGGCACTCGTGGCGAGCTGATCTGGGCGTTGGGCACGATTCGCCCGAATGAGGAGGCGACCGTGGAAATGCAACTGCTGCCGATGGCTGAGGGCGAAATCGGCAGTGTGGCCAGCGTGCATTTTGGCGCTGATGCCTCGGTCCGCACCGTTGCTACTCGTCCGAACCTGGTCATCGAAAGCACGGCGCCCAAGAGCGTCATGATTGGAGAGCAGGCGGTGATGTCGATCACGATCTCCAATACTGGCACGGGCGTGGCCACGGGGGTAGTGCTTGAAGACCGCATCCCGGCCGGTCTGCAGCATCCGGCCGGCAACGAGTTGGAGTACGACGTTGGCGAATTGAAGCCGGGAGAGAGCCGGAAGTTGGATTTGCCGATGATCGCCCAACGGGCGGGATCAGCCACCAACATGTTGACCGCTCGCGGCGACGGCAACCTGCGAGCCGAGAGTCGCTGCACAATGGAAGTGGTCGCGCCGCAGTTGAACGTCGCGGTCGATGGCCCCAAGCGTCGTTATCTGGAGCGTCAGGCGACCTATCAATTTTCGGTCAGCAACCCGGGCACCGCCGCGGCCAAGCAAGTGGAATTGGTGGCGGCACTGCCCGAGGGCTTGAAGTTCGTCAGTGCCAACAATGCTGGTTACTATGAAGAGGCATCGCGCACGGTTCGCTGGCGGTTGGAAGAACTGCCGCCGAACGAGTCGGGCAGCGTTGAGCTGGTCACGATGCCGGTCGAAGCTGGGCAGCACGCCTTGAGGCTTCGCGGCACGGCGCAACGCGGCTTGATCGCCGAGAAGGAGCAGCCAGTGCTGGTCGAAGGCATTTCGGCCGTGCTGTTCCAGGTGGCCGATACGGCCGACCCGATCGAAGTCAACGGCGAGACATCCTACGATGTCCGCGTGGTGAACCAAGGTTCAAAGGCCGCCGGCAACGTGCGCCTTGTGGTGGATTTGCCGCCGGAAGTCAAAGCCGTTGCCGCCGAAGGTCCGACCCGCTACGGCATCGAAGGCAATCGGGTGATCTTCGAAGGGTTGGCCAATCTGGCTCCCAAAGCCGAAACCACCTATCGCCTCCGTGTCAAAGCCGTTCGCTCGGGCGACCTCCGTGTTCGCTTCCAACTGATGACCGACGAGATGCGAACGCCGGTCACGAAGGAAGAGAGCACTCGCGTGTTCGCCGACGAATAACGTAGTCATTACGCTTTGCGTGATGATCGTGAGTTCGGCAGGTTAGATGCACCTGCGTCTCACCCTTCTATGAAGGTCTGTTGCTTGTCAAGGCGGACGGGCGAAGGAAGCACCG
>CALGFD010000008.1 GCA_937881075.1 uncultured Planctomycetales bacterium | reverse complement strand
GAACATCCGCATCGGAGAAAACGCGCTGCACGAGATCCGCGAAGCGGTTTAGTTCCATACATGGCAAACGTCTTAGATCTTGCAGCAAAAATTTGCTCGGTGATCACGCTTGCCCTGTGCTCTCGATTGGGTTTGGAAAGCAGGCCCGCAGTCGCTTGTTCAACTCCTTTCGGATCTTCGCTACATTCTCTTCCTTGTAGCTCATGTTGTTCTTTATCTCTTTACTGTCTGAGAGGAAGTGCCCAAGGGCTCGATCAAGGACCGCGACATTGCGTCCGATCCGGTCTGAATAGCGACGCCCGATGCTAAGATTCAGGTGAATGTGCAGCTTAAGCATCGTGGACAGTCGCCTGTGCCCCCATTCGCCGTCACGTTTGAACCAGTCGCGGAGCTGGTCGGTTCCCTTTGCCAATCTCTCATGCTTTACCAGTTCGCGGAGCTTCAATGATTGATCTTTCGCGAGGTACCACGGGACGAACAACCACAGGCCCGATTCGCTAGCTTGCGCGGCACTGTACATGGCCGGTCTTTCAACACCGGACAACATTGGCACGGGAAGGTCCCAAGTCGCGAGGGTATGCAGGCACCAGCGCTGAAGGAACCCTGTGTAAGCGTCAAAGAACTCCCGCTCCATGGATGGAACGTTAGCACCGTGATTGCCGAGAACCGATACGGGTAGCGTGGGGAACGCACCCATCCGTTCTATCTTCGCTCCCCACTGCTCCTTGAAGCCGCGAAGCTCACTATTGTATTTGGGGCAACCGATTAGCCAACCGGCGTAGCCCCAACGTCGAACTTCGGCTTGCCGGGCCAGTCGCTCTTGCGTTTCGAAATATCTGGCAATTTGCGGTTCGTTGCGATCTTGATGGGCTAGCTCTTTTTTCAAAAGTGCCTTGATGTTCTTTTGTCCGTTATGCCATCGCTTGGCAGCGTCGCTCGTTTGTTTGTTCGTGGGATCAGCCAGCGTCGAACCTTGAATCGGCGAATATCCGAACGGTTGCTGCAAAAAGAAACCGCCCCCAGATGATTTGGTCAAATCGCGTTCGAACCGCTCCTCGGCACGGGAAAAGAAATTGTCGGATTGACAAAGTATGGCATTGATGAGCGTCTCCGGGAGGGCGTAGATCGCCTCGTCCTTTAGAGCTGAGTGGTTCCGATACTTGTGCTCGAACTTGATCCATGCGGGATGCGGCGCGCCGACCGGCGGCATCCAATCAGCCGATGACGCGACAGCCTTCGTGTCACCGTCTGAAGATCGCTTGCTCGATACCTTCCTCTTCGAAGACGTTCGTCGCGTTGATGTTGATTTTGCCACGACACCCCCTTGCTTAACGACCGCTGGAAAAGGGCCTTTCTGTCCGGAGCTTAACGCCCCTGGCCGAAATGTCAATCCTGGCCAGGCGTGTCTCAACGTCCGGAACGGCTCATGGCCGGGAAAGTCTTTTCAATTTGTTTCCCTCGCTCTGCCTCGCGAATTTCCTCATGCTCGTGCTATCAGACCGCGTTTTGTGGGCTGCGATCGAGTATGAGGAGCAAGCGGTGGCAGGCAAAGCGACAGAGCAATCGCCGGAATGCAAGCCCACTCCGAGGGCACCCGGAGTCATTTCCAACCACGAACTCTACGCCATCGACGAGGTGAAGAGGCGGATGCGATGGACGGACTCGGCCCTGAGGTCGGCCCGGACGATGGGCCTGAGGCTGCTGACTTGTGGCAAACGAAAGTACGTAACCGGCAGAGAGATCATCCGTTTTTTGGAGAGCTTATCGAAGGACTCCTAGCAATTCTGTGTCCAGCGAGGTTCCTCTTGCCCTCGCTCTTGATGTTCTTGATTTCTGCATAGAGGCCATACTGAGAAGGCATAGCACATGCCCGATCATCAGATCCAAGTAAATATCACGAAGTACTCGAACCGCAAATACTACATAATGCGGTACGATGATCCCATTACGGGCAAACGGCACTCAAGATCCACTGGAGCCACATCACGCCGTGATGCCGAACGAGCGGCCGCAAGATGGGAATCAGAACTGGCCGAAGGACATGTTCAGATACGAAAAAACATTAGTTGGGAGGAGTTTCGTGATCGATACCACCTGGAAAAGCTGGCAAGCCTTGCCAAGGGAACCTTAGCATCAGCCAACACGGCCCTCAATCACTTGGAAAGACTGATTGCGCCTCGTAACCTCGCCGTGCTGACACCTACCGTACTAAGCAAGTTTCAGGCGAAGATGCGCCAGGAGGGGATGCAAGAGACGACAATCGCAACGCACTTGCGGCACCTGCGTGCCGCTCTGAGCTGGGCAGTCTCGATGGAGCTACTGGCCAGGGTGCCAGAGTTTCACATGCCCAAGCGGGCGCGAGGTCGAACCTTGATGCGCGGTCGTCCAATTACAACTGAAGAGTTCGAGCGAATGCTCGACGCGGTGCCAAAGATCCGCCCGTTCGACCCCGACCGGTGGATCCATTACCTTACAGGACTATGGTTGTCTGGGCTTCGACTTGAGGAATCGTTGGTACTGTCGTGGGACGAGGACAGCGCAATTTCCGTGGACCTCAATGGTCGACGTCCGCGGCTGCGGATCTATGCGGAGGCGGAGAAGGGGCACCAAGACCGCCTGCTGCCAGTGACGCCCGATTTTGCCCAGTTTCTTCTCGCCACTCCGAAGTCCGAGAGAGTGGGGACGGTCTTCGTGCTTCTCGGGCAATACACCCAGAGGCCAATGAAGCCGGGGCAGGTGGGGCGGATCGCTTCCGAAATCGGCCGACGAGCGGGAATCGTGGTTCGGAAAGCGGAGGGCAAGTTCGCGTCAGCGCATGACCTCCGCCGCTCATTCGGTATTCGTTGGGCGTCCCGGGTCAAGCCGGCGACCCTGCAGCTGCTGATGCGTCACCGCTCGATCGAGACGACGCTGAAGTACTACGTGGCCCAGGACGCGGACGAGATCGCTGATGAGCTTTGGCGGGGATTTTCCCCGGAGGCGCCCGGCTGTCCCGTCGAGCGGCCTTCCGAAAGCTGTCAGTAGGCATCACTTTTGGCATCACTAGCCTAAATGAGGCCAAGAAACACCAACGGGGTTCCGGCGAGCGATCGTCGGAACCCCGCTTCTGTGTTCGACTTACGAGGCGGAGGGCAAGGGAGTCGAACCCTCAACGGCTTGACGCCGCATCTGATTTCGAGTCAGACTGCTAACCATTCGCGTACCCTCCGGGCACTGGTTTTAATTTAGCTGGTCGGCGGCCCTTTGACAAGAAGCGGCGGAGGCTCGTTTTGGGCTGTCGGAGCGGGTCCCGGCGGTCTCCTCCCACTTATCGGCGGCCTGCAAAAAAGCCTTGTCTTCGCGATAGCTGATTCCAACGGTCCGCCCGAGGAGGGTGTCGTCGGCAGAATTGATGCGACCGGGCCGCTGCGACGCCCCAGGAGGTCGGCTCGTAGCGAGGATGGCTGCCGCGCGGCATCTGCCGGTTTGCGGGAATGCTCGTCTTGTGTTGCCGCCCGCAAATTGTTTCTGCAAAAGAACTTCTGGCCGCCGATAAGGCCAAGGAAGACAGATCGCACCTGCCGCGAGAAGAAGGATCGTTGACCATGGAAAAAGACACCTTTCGCGTCGTCACACGTGGGACCGACGGCGAAATCCGCATTCGCGACTACGATTCACAAGAGGCGTTGTTGAAGCGCCACTGCCAAGTAGGAGTGGATGATTGCAGTACGGACCTGGGATTGCGAGGGCTGCCAGTCTTTCGTGGACTGATTGGCCCCATTCCCGAAGGCAAGAACGTCATCCGTTATGAATCGCCCGAGGTGTTTGAGACACTAACGAAGGACTGGGTCGCTGCCAAACCCGCCCGGCGGCGATCACGGACTCAGGTGCCGACGGCCTGAGCTTGCAACAAGACGACGCGACACCGCTGGAAGGGCGACAGCACGACGCTGTCGCCCCGATCGTTTTCTTGGGGGTTCGCGAAAAACGCCGTTTGCCATGGCGAGGTATTCGCTGAGGGCTTGCTAAAGTTGAGGAAATTGGGCATCCTGGGCACTAGAGACTGTTCGCCCTTCGATTTCTGAGTGCCGAATGAACGAAAAATCACAGCCTATCACACTCGTTTGTCCCCTTGATCGTGTTCCGTTGAACGAAGCCAACGACCAAGTGATTGCCCGGCTGAATCGGGCCATCTCTGCGCGGAGGATCAAGAACCGGAGCGGTCGACTGCTGGAGCAATCGATCGAGGCAGGTCTTGTTCGCGAAGATGCGATGCTGCTTTATCCTGTCCTCGACGGAATTCCCGTGCTCCTCGCCGATGAGGCGATTGAGCTGGGGCAACTCGACTGAAGTGTTATCCTGCGGCATTGCAGCGTTATAGCTCGGCACGAGGCGCAACGATCGACGGAAGCACGAGGAAGGCGATTACGGTTCGCGTTCTGGTCTACGGGATCGCGTCACTGCTCGCGATTCTGTACTTCGTCGATTTCCGGTCGCTTCTTTCCCCCGCGGCGACGAGGCCTTTGCCGAACATTCGCGCTGCTTCGGGGCACGACTGGCCGCACCTGCGCGGGCCAACGTACGATGCCCATTCGAACGAGCGGGGAATTGTCGAGTCGTGCCCCAGCGAGGGGCCACCGGTTCTTTGGGTGCGGGAGATCGGCGCAGGCTACTCGGGTTTGATTGCTGTCGGCGATCGGGTCTATACGCAGACACAAAGTCTCACCGAACAAAAAGTGCTTGCCCTCGATGCCGGCACCGGCTGTACTGTCTGGGAATACCGCTACGATTGGCCCTACGATCCGGGAGGAATGTACCCGGGACCGCGATCGACGCCGACCTGGAGCAACGGAAGGCTCTATTTCGCTTCGCCCGATGGACTGATCGGTTGCCTCAACGCGGCCGACGGTCAACTGAAGTGGTCGGTGAACATCAACGAAAAGTTTGGCGGCCGCGGCACCAGCTTCGGCTACTCTTGCTCTCCGCTAGTCGAAGACGGGAAAGTCATTCTGCCTGTCGGCGGAAAAGCGGCGTCCGTTGTGGCATTGGATTGCCACAGAGGTGAGACTGTCTGGGCCAGCGGGGATGCGGCCGCCTCATATTGTTCGGCCGTCCCGATCACTTTCCGGGATCGGCGCCTGGTGGTGGCCTACCTGCAGAATGAACTGTGCGGCTTCGACTTATCCACTGGCCGGCTGCTTTGGAGGCATGCCTGTTCACACGGTTACGATGAACATGCCGTGATCCCACTCTTCAGGGAGCCGTACCTACGCACGATGCAAGCATTTCATGGGGGCTCGGATCTCTTTCGCTTGGAATCCTCGCGGACGCCCCGCGATTCTGCTGCCTATGAGATTCAGCCGGTGCGTCATGACAAGCAGATGTCCAACGACGTGGCCTCGAGCGTACTGGTCGACGGGTACTTCTATGGTTTCGACGTGAAGCCGGCGCAGGCGCTTCGACAGCGTCCGACTCCTGGGCTATTTCGGTGCATGAACTTCATCACGGGCGAGATAGCCTGGTCGAGCGATCGGCCGGGCCACGCGACGATCGTGGTCGCCGATGGCAAACTAATCTTGTGGAACGATCGGGGTGAGTTGATTTTGGCGCGGGCAACGCCACACCGGTACGAGGAGTTGGCGCGAACCGCGATTTTTCCGGGCGAGATCTGTTGGACGGCTCCCGCGCTGAGCCGTGGTTGTTTGTATCTCCGCAGCCCGACCCGCGCAGCTTGCGTATATCTGGGCAAGCCCGAGGGATTGAGTCCAACGGTACGGAGGGTTGCAGCGTCGAGACTACACCCAAAGCCGGCTCGTGATCTTACTTGGTTGATCGGCGGCGAGCGTGAGTATCCCTTTGAATTGCCCGACGGTCGCGAATTGTTGGCCTGGTACGTTGCCAGTTCGCTTGCGGTTGTCGCCGCCGCGGCAATGGCTGCGGTGGCACGATGGTTGGCAAGGATCTTCGGCCGAGGTGCCACCGGATATGCGGTCTTTTTTTGGCCGGCCGTGGCGGTATTGGGATTAGTGGCAACGCCGCTTGGCAATCGTTGCGGGGGACCATTTGTATTCACTTGGCCACTGACGCTGTTTGCTGTCCATCAATTGGCCTTGGCCGCCATAGTGAATGCGAGATCTCAATCCGGCCCATCCCGAGCGTCTTGGTTAGGTGCTGGCGGGGCGAGCTTCTTGGTCCTGGCATGTCTGGCCTACTACGACCTAACGAAATCGCTCAGCCTGGCTCCCGGCTGGTACTTCCTGGTGATGTTCCTTCCCGCATGGCCATTGGCGATCCCGGCAGCGCGGGCAATGATTCGGGACCGCTCCTTGGTACGCCCAACAGCGGGTTTCTTCCTGGCTTACACGGCGTATTTTTGGCTGACCGGCTGCCTCATGTTCTGGCGGATGGCGGCCGCTGGGCGCTGAAGTCCCCCATTGTCCCAGTCTTTTTCCTGCGGAAAGAGTCTTTACCCTCCCGTGTACAAAATGGACGACTTTCGCTACAATCTCATGCATTAGTAGGTCGATCATCATAGTAAACAATGTAGCGGAAGGGGAAATGATGAGCATTTCGTTGTCGCACGTCTCGAAAACCTTTCGCGGTTACCGAGCCTTAGCCGACGTCAACCTGACGGTTCGCGGCGGCGAACTGGTGGCGCTGCTCGGACCCTCGGGTTCGGGGAAGACGACTCTGCTGAGGATCATCGCCGGTCTGGAAACGGCCGACGTGGGCAGCGGGCCCATCCGCTTTCACGACCAGGACGTGGCCCAGCAGCATGTCGGGCAGCGAGGCGTTGGCTTCGTGTTCCAGCACTACGCCCTGTTTCGCCACATGACGGTGTTCGAAAACATAGCTTTCGGGTTGCGCATTCGTCCCCGCAAGACTCGCCCGTCGCGAAAACAGATTGAAAGCAAGGTCAACCACCTTTTGCAGTTGGTGCAACTTGACCGACTGGGCGATCGCTATCCGGCACAGCTTTCGGGCGGCCAGCGCCAGCGGGTGGCCCTCGCTCGGGCTCTGGCCATCGAGCCGAAGGTGCTGTTATTGGACGAACCCTTTGGTGCACTGGATGCCAAAGTGCGGCAAAGCCTGCGGCGGTGGCTTCGCCGACTGCATGACGAGATCCACGTAACAACGGTGTTCGTGACCCACGATCAAGAAGAGGCGTTAGAAGTTGCCGATCGGATCGTGATCGTCAACAAAGGGCACATCGAGCAAGAGGGGACGCCGACCGAGGTTTTCCAGCGACCGGCCAATGCTTTTGTCATGGATTTTCTCGGCAACGTGAATCTGTTCCACGGTCGGGTCGAAGGAGGCAAGGCGGTTTTCGGCTCCTTGATTCTCGATGTGCCTGACGGCGTCTACAGCGATGGTCGGGTGGCTCGCTTGATGGTGCGGCCGCATGATCTGGAAATTCATGCCGAAGCGAACGGGCTGCCGGCCTTTCCCGCCCGAATTTCACGAATTCTCGCTGCCGGTTCCCAGGTGAAGATCGAGTTGACCAGCCGCAACGGGGAATTGGTAAACGTCGAAATGGCCCACGACCGTTTCCGCGGTCTTCAGATGGAACCCGGCGTGGAAGTATTCGTGAGTCCTCGCGATGCCCGGGTTTTCATGGAAGAGATGGACTATGTGATATAGCTTGGTGGCAGGATTAGCGATTGAGGGATGAAGAGCCATGCGCTGGCCGAATCTCCACCATGCTTTGCTTGCGCTGGTAGGTCAGGCCAGTGCCCTTGAGTAGTCCGCTTAGCAACTCGTCGACGCTTGCATTTTCGATCCGCAGTGTAACTCGCTGATCCAGAGAGATGCCGGCCGCAGCGATTGCCGCTTCCTCCCATCGCAAGTCGAGTTTGAGGCGTTTGGCCAGTTGTTGCAGCACTGGCTTGAGCGGCTTTTCCTGAACAGACAGCCGGTCGATTCGCACTTGGTCAATTGTGCTGGCGTTACGGGACTTCGGTGACTTGGCAACGTGCCGAGATGCACTGTTTTTTGCAGACGCAACGGTTGGTTCGGTTGATGGACCCATCGTTGCGGACAGTTCCTCCGCCGCTACGATGGCAAGCGAGTTTGGGCCGACGGCTTTGAAGGCAACGTCGTATTGGATGCCGATCAGCGTCAGTCGGTCGGCTAGCGACATAGGCGGCAAATCGGCCGCCGCCCAAAGATCGTGAGGAATCTTATCAATCCCTTCGAACGCCAGTCCCACTTCGCTGCCGGTCTGTTGCAGAAGTTGACGCGGCGTCGCCAAATCGCTCCATACGAACGTTTTCGGCTGTCGGCTTTTTTTCTGAATTGTCGGATCAAGTCGGCTCAGTTCACCGCTGAGCGTTCGTGACGCAGCAGCTAGGCGCGAGCAGGCATCTGACGGCCCAAGATAGACCACGCTTCCTAACCGGGCGACATCCAAGTGTCGGCGGCGGGCAGTCGCCCGCAAAGCGCTCTCCAATGGCAAGCCGCTGACTGTCAAATCCACTTTTTGGCTAGGGTCAACTCGGCGGTCGAGCAGGATCGCAACACGACGGGCTTTGGATACGCTCTCGATGGCTTGACGGAAGGGCAAGTCGGCCCAAAAGATATCGATCGGCGCGGCCAGTTGTTCCTCGAACACGGCCCCCGTGGACCAAGGAGCGGGATCGGCGGTCGCCGATCCCGCTGCGGCTGGCGGCAGCCACGACGTCAGAACTGCTGCAACGAAAAAAGTCGTGGACCGTTGGATAAGGCAGCTTATGCCCACCGTGGCTTCCTCCCCATTCTTTTCGGCGAATCGGGCATCCCAACTGCTCTATTGTAGTCGGCGGGGGACCCTGGCGGAATCTGCAAATTTTCCCGCTGGTTTTTGTTGGAGTATTCCGTGCCAGCCAATTAGACTCGGGATAGATCCGAATCGCTCATCTTCTTGGGAGACGATGGCGTGGGGGCCAACCGTTCGCAGCCGCTGCTGTTGGATTTGTACGAGAAGTACCTGGAACGCCAGGACTCCGCGGCGTTTTTGCGGGGAATCTGGGGCAGTTATACCACCGGGACGGTGGAACGACTCGCGCAACATCCTCGCCGTGAAGTCCGACGAGGCGCCGTGCTGGCGTTGGGTTTCATTGGCGATTACGGCGTCAATCACACCATGGGCTGCGCCCTGTTGGACGAAGATCGAACGGTGCGGATGCTGGCCGATAATGGCATTCGGGCTGTTTGGACTCGCGACGGCAGCGAATCGGAGCGTCAGGCAGTGGCGGTGGTCACCCGACTCAATGCGGCACAACTCCACAAAGACGCCATTTTGCGCGCTACGGAACTAATCGAATCGGCCCCGTGGTTCGCCGAAGCCTGGCATCAGCGGGCGGTGAGCTACGCGGCGGTCGGACGGCTGGTCGAAGCGATTCGCGACTGCCATCAAACGCTGGAAATCAATCCCTACCATTTTGTGGCCGCGACCGGCATGGGGCAGGCCTATCTGCAGTTGGAGAATCAGGTTTCGGCGCTGGAGTGTTTTCGCCGAGCCCTGCGGTTGAATCCGAATCTTGAGGGGGTCCGCGCCCAGGTCGTGCGGCTGACAAGGCTGGTGGAAGACAGCCGCGGCTAAGCCCGCTTACTTGCTCGAATTATCTAGCAGCACGCGATCAGCCGGAAGAAGGTATTCGTCGTCGAGTTTGTCGACGGCCCAGAGGAGTCCCCGGGCGACAAGATCCAGGTGCTGCGGCGCCGAGACGGTGGCGTTCTGATGCCCGAGCGTGGTGCCGAAGACGCGGGTCTTGCCTTGATATAGGTTCGTCCAGGCAACGACGTAGCGATGGGTCGTCTTCTTGCCATCGCGGGTGCGGTATGTCTGCTCGCCGTCGGCGAGAGCTTCGGCCGAAGGCAATAGCTTGCCGGCGCTGTTGTTATAGTGCTCTTCCTTGATCGTGGTCCAATCCTTCAGCCCTTTGATGATCGGGTGCTGGCGGGCGAGATAGGTCACCACGATAGGCTCTTGGGGGCCGTGACTGGTGGTTTGCAGCCCGGTTAATTCAAACCAGGGAGTGATGCCCTGCTGCCAGCCATTGGTGCGATAGCTGTGCATCGCGCAATGCAAAACGACGGCAGGGACGCCCTCGCGATGCGGCCTCAACACACGTTCGACTTCGGCTCGATTCTTTACCTCGGCCGAGCACTCGTCATGAACGATCACGTCGTAGCCTTTGGCCCAGTTCAGGTCTCGATAAACCGGGTTGAGCCGTTTGCCGGTCTCGTCGGTATCGTAGGCGATTCTCCACTGCACGTTCGCCCGGGCCGAGACGCCATCGGTCAGCAGGTTTTTCTGGTGCAGATAGTCGTGGCAGCAGCCGCCGATGACGAGCAAGGCGCGGATCGGACTACCGCTGGCCTCGGCCGCCGGCAAGGTCTGGCTGGAACTGGCAAATGCAAGCAACGTCAACAGAAACATCTTCGTCGAGTGTATCACCGGCAGTGTCCTTTGCAGAAAGGCAGAATCAGGCTTGGCATGAAGCAACTCAGGGAAGCTCGTACATCCCGTGCCCGGCCCGCTTTAGGCGACCTTGGCGAGCCAACTCTTCCCAGACTGCCTCGGGATACTGGTCGGGCGGAGTAATAGCAACGATGCTGGAGGGGCGACCGCCGCTCATTGGTCCGCCAGCGATTCGCGATTGATCATCCAGGCACGTCAGCTTCAATCGCTTCTTAAACGCCTTCAGCGCGGCCTTGAGCACCTGTGGATCAACATCCGTCTTCGGATCATCAGCCATAATCGATCTGCTTTTTCAGAAATGGGCGTACTGGCAGCTTTTTCCATTGTTACGGACTGGGGAGGGGGCGGCAAGCCTTACGGCTCGCCGTCCAGCATCCACGGCGGCACCGGTTGAACCTTGCCCGTGGCGTCCAGTACGGCCAAGGTCACCTGCCCGACGGCCAAGCATTCGCCATCACGAAAGAGCTCGTACTGGTGCTCGATTTTCACTTGCGTGATGCGGGAAATGGTGGTTCGCAGTCGGAGCACGTCATCATATCGGGCCGGCCGGCGGAACTTGCATTCGGCCTTCACCACCACGACGCGCAGGCCATCCTCCTCCATCTGCCGGTAATTACCGCCGGAGGCCCGCAACAGCTCGGTGCGGCCGATTTCAAAATAGGTAAAGTAATAGGCGTGATGGAGGAAGCCCATCGGGTCCGTTTCTTGATACCGCACGCGCAATTCGATCTCGTGCTGCCGCAACATTCCCAGCCTTTCCTCCGCAAATGCTTCTCAAAAGCCGTTTCCGGGCATATAGTTGAGGTAATCTTTTGGCCCCCACCCCTCGTAGCGAGCAAAACGTATGAGTTTCGACGAATCGGCAGGCGCCGGCACCGGCTACGCAACAATGCGGGGGCGCAACTATCCGGCGATTCGCCAGTTTACGGTATTTCTCGAAAACCAGGTAGGGAAGCTGTTGGAAGTCATCCGCCGGTTCGAGGGGAGCCGGGTCCGGATTGTCGCCCTGTCGATCTCCGACATGGCCGAGTGTGCGTTGGTCCGATTCCTGCTCAGCCATCCCGAGCAGGGGCGGGAAATTCTCGAGCGTGCGGGACTGGCAATTGTCGAAAGCGATTTAATCGGCGTGGAACTGCCCGAAGGATCGCACGCCTTGCAGGAAATCTGCACGGCCCTTTTGCAGGCTGAAGTGAACATCATCCAGGCCTATCCACTGTTGATTCGACCACGCGGTCGTGCGGCGGTTGCCTTGATGGTCGACAACATCGAAATTGCCCAGGACACGCTCGTCAGGCGCGGCTTCAACATGATCACAGAAGCCGAACTGCAAGAGGACGATTAGGGCGACCGTGTGCGTTAAACCGGATGGCAAGCGAGGCGGCACAAGTCTGCCGATTACTCGCTCAATTCTTGCGGCACATCTTTCAAGCCGTGCAAGCGAGCGCGCTTGACGCTATCCCAGGGAACGGCGATCAGGGCTAAGCTTGCCTCGCCGTCTTTGATCAGGAAGACGCATTGGCCCGTCTCTTGGGAAAGCTTCGGCAAGAATCGATCCACCGCCAAGGTCTCTCCCTCAAGAACCTGTAGTTCGAGGATGGAACCGGAAGGGCGATGCTGCCACAATCGCTCGATCAACTGCGACATGGCCCAGTGAGAGGGAGTTGCTTGGGCAAACGGTTTTCCGGAAGCAAGCATGCCCAGGGCGTGCCCTTGGCCGGGCGAACTGTCTTCACCGTCGACCCGCCCGAGTCCGAGCCCCTGCTCGGCCGGTTCCTCCATCGGAACCTCCTCATAAGTGGGAATGCGGAAACGGGAGCCGCACTCGGGACACTGGCCCGGCCGACCTTGAAGCCGGGTCGACCCGTGTAAACGGTGACCGTTTGGGCAAAGAAACTCGATTTGTTCGTCCGTCGCCTGACTGAGGCCAGAGGGGGGCGAGCGCCCGAAATCGGAATCGGTGAAGTCGGGCCGCGAAATGCCCGAATCCGACTCGATGGGCTCAAGCGTCTCGAGGTCCTCCGACTCCGGCACCCGAAACTTCACGCCGCACTTGGGGCAGCGCGCCGCGCGGCCAGCGTGGGTGGCATGGCAGCGGATTCGGTGGCCGTTCGGGCAGAGGAATTCGATCACGACGGAACTTCCGGTACCTCTATAGTCCGCCAAGTGGACGCCCCCAAAGACGCCTCGTGGCGAACAAAACATGTTTCCAGTCAAGCAATTGCAGCGACGAAATCGCTTCCACGCCGCCCATACCGGCTGAAGACTCGACGTCGCTTTCCTATTAGATCGTACCTCACAACTTCAGTTCCGACAAACATTTGCCGCAAATCCTTGACACCCCGTGCCGGTGTGCGACACTAGGGGAAACGGCTACGATTATCCCACGAGCAGTATCCCCCGGGCCAGTGAATGTCGATCATTGTCGTTTGCCAAAGCTGTCGCAAGAGTTTTAAGGTAAGCGACAAGTTCGCTGGCAAGTCTGGCCCTTGCCCCAACTGTAAACAGACGCTCAAGGTCCCGGAAAAGAGCGAAGAGGTGACGATTCATGCCCCCGAGGCCTTTTCCGGCGGGGGGCGTTCGAAATCGGGGAAGCTGGTCACGAAGCCCATCGTTCGGCAGAACGCACGCCTTCAACCGGTGACCGCCACCCTTGTGGCCGCCACTGCCTTGGCCGTGGTGCTCGTCGCGTGGGTCGGTGGGCGGTTGGACGTTTTTCACTCTTGGTGGTACAGCACAGTGGGCCTGCTCGTGATCTCGCCACCGCTCGTGCTGGCTGCTTACGAGGTCCTGCGCGACGATGAGTTGGAGCCGTATCGCGGCACGGAGTTGTATGTGCGAGTGGCGGCGTGCAGTCTCGCCTACATCGCCTTGTGGGGCGTTTTTGTGGTGCTCTCCTCGCGCGGCCTTCTGATGGTCGAAAACGAGGTCTGGAACTGGGCCCTGGTGCTGCCCGGCTTTGTCTTGGTCGGCGGCTTTGCCGCGCTGGGGGCTTTCGACCTCGAGTTTGGCGACGCCATGTTCCATTACGGCTTCTATCTACTGGTGACGGTCGTCCTTCGCTGGATTGCCGGAATGAAGTGGGTCTGGGACCTTTAGCATCCAGGATGTAGGATGTGAGATATAGGAGGGGGAGGCTGAAGCCTTCGCTTGTTCGCCTCAGATCCTATCGACCCTCGGATTAGTACTGCAACAAGGTCGCCGGAAGCCCGATTTCGCAGTGGAATCGTAAGCCGACCGTTGTATTACTCCCTGAATACCAATAATTCGCAAATCAGATATCCTACTTTCTGTTCATGGCCAACTTGCTCGATATTCCGGAAGTCGTCGCCCTTGATACACGTCGCGGATTAGTGCGCATCCCGCCCGAGGTCGATGTTCCGCTGACGCCGCGGGTGCGGCAGTTGATCGACACAGCCGATTTCCGCCGGTTAGCGCGGATTAGTCAGTTAGGTTTAGTATCCCTCGTTTATCCGGCGGCGATTCACACGCGATTCGAACATTGTCTGGGCGTGTACCGTCTGGCCCTTTTGTATCTGCAGCAGTTGGCCCACGATGAACGTTTTGCCCGCACCGTTCAATCAGCCGACGCCGAGGTATTCATCGCGGCAGCCTTGCTGCATGACCTAGGCCACTGGCCGTTTTGTCATCCGATCGAAGACATCCATCTGCCCAGTGTTCCTAGTCACGAATTGTTTGCCAACAGCTTTCTTTTGGAGGGCGAGATTGCCGATGTTTTGCGGCACGATTGGCAGATGAATCCACGCGACGTGGTGGCGTTGTTGAGCGAGAAACCCCGTGCGCCTGCGGCGAAGATTCTTGCCAGCATGCTGTCGGGCCCAATCGACATCGACAAGATGGACTATCTTCACCGCGATAGTCTCCATGCTGGTGTCCCCTACGGGCGCCATTTCGATCAACAACGGCTATTGGGCAGTCTCTGCCTGAATGAGGCGGGCGATGGTTTGGCGATCACCAACAAAGGCAAGACAGCCGCCGAATTGATGGTCTTTGCCCGCTACGTGATGTTCAGTGAAGTCTACTGGCACCACGGCGTCCGCGCGGCGACCGCCATGCTTCAGCGGGCGTTCTACTTGCTGCATGGCGCGCTGGAACTCGACGCCCTGTTCCGCATGAGCGAGCACGAAGCCATCGACGAGCTGCAGCGTGTGGCAGGCGGCGGACCGGCGGCCGAGCTCCTGCAAGGCCTGTTTGGGCCGACGCGTCAGCTCTACAAGCGACTGGCCCAATTCAGCTTCCTCGAACAGCCGGAACTCTATCAGCGGCTGGCCCGGCGGCCCTATCCCTGGCTGACGGCCTGTGCCGAACGCTTTGCCAGCATTGTCAGTACGGCGCTGGGGCGGGTGGTCGCGCCGCACGAACTGCTGTTCGATGCTCCTCCGGTGACCCGTGAAGTGCAGTTCAACGTGGAAATTCATTTTCCCAAGGAAAATCGCTACCGCCCGTTGGGCGAAGTGTCCCCCGTCGTGCGGACGCTGGCCACCGAGCAGTTCGACGATTATGTGAAGCGGGTGCGGATCTTTGCCCATCCCCGCCTGGTTTCCGATCTTCGCCGGCTGAACGATCTGCCGACGCTTCTTGAGGAAGCGATTCGACGTACGGAATAGCCGCTTCTTGCGAGATGCGGCCAGGTCTCGCTAGTCTCCGCTCAGGCAGTGGCGTTATATGCCGCGAGGAATCCCGCCTGACTTGCCGGGAGGTTCCGCGAAGGCCTTTTCTTCTCGGGGGTTCTCCGGGCCTCTACAATTTCGGGCGACACGCACAGTATATAAGACTCTTGATTAAAGGGGGGGGCCGATGGCGATGCGCACTCCGCGTTGCGTTCTTATGGCAGCCGTTTTCCTGGCAGCTACCTCGGCCATCGCCGAGGACGTCTATTATCGGATACCGGTTTCCCAATTGAAGTTCACCGACAGCGCTGCTCCACCCTCGGTTCCCCATGCGGATTGGCGAAGCTGGCAGCTTGCGACCGCGATGAAGCCGTATGCAACGCTTGACGGGCCTGGCGAAATCATTGTGACGGCGACGCGAAGGAATGACCTCTGGGGCCCACCTGATCTCACTCAGGCGGCCGTGGTCCTCCGAACTCCGCAAAAAGGCGATCTGACGGGACAGTTGGTCTTTCCCAATTCAGACTATAGCGGCATGGTTGTCCGTCCCTTCGCGATCCCTGCGTCCACTGCCAGTGTCGAGGCAGAAAAAGAGTTTCAGACGGCGAAGCGAGATCACTACAACAGTCTTTGGGCAAGAGATGTCCCCGGTGCAGCGTGGTTCCGACATCAGGCACGCGTGGCCAGCGGGCAAACAACGGATAGCCAAGCAGCGCCCGTCGCGAGATTCAACCAGGGCGGTCGTCTCGAAGAGACCTACGCCCTGTTCAGCGGTGGCCGCGCCGTCAGCGAGAACCTGCAATTGGATCGGGTGTTGCGGGAAACGAAGGACCAGCCGGGATACGTTGATATCGCGTCGATCCAAGGAATTACGGTGCAGGAAATCGACTGGCGACCGCTGGTCAAGGACTTGAAGCCGACTTTGGATCCACTCGCCAAGCTCATTCCGGCCGATCAGCACGTGGTGTTCTTCCCGAGTTTCAACGCCGCGGTTCATACGTTCGACGAGGCCGAGCGGCAGGGCACCCCGATTCTCCATCTTGCCGAACCGCGTTCCGAGGACGCACGGACGGCCGAACGCTACCAGCGACAATTGGGCTTGTCGCTCAGCGGCTTGGGGCGGTTGCTGGGGCCGCACGTGGCGGCCAGCGTGGCGTTGACCGGTTCCGACCCCTATTACCGCGTTGGTACTGATGTGGCCGTATTGTTCGAGACAGCCAACCCGGCCCTGCTCGAGGGCGTTTTGCTGACCCAGATCACTCTCTCTGCGGCGGAGACGCCGACCGCAAGGCCGGTGCAGGGCAAGATCGAGGAAATTGACTATCGGGGCATGTGTTCGCCCGACCGTGCCGTCTGCAGCTACCTCGCCCGACTTGAAGGGGCGGTCGTCGTCACCAATTCGCTCGACCAGTTGCGACGGTTGGCAGCGGTCGCTAAGAGAGGCTCGCCGTCCATCGCTTCCCTAGATGAATACATCTTCTTTCGTGATCGCTATCGCCGCGATGATTCCGAGGAAACCGCCTTGGTTTTCCTAAGCGATGCGACCATTCGTCGCTGGTGTGGGCCGCGCTGGCGAATTGCCACTTCGCGACGGATGCGAGACATGGCAGTGTTGTCCGAATTGCAGGCGGCCAACATGGCCCGATTCGCGAAAAGGACTGCCGAGCCGGGGCCGATCTACACCGACTTGCCGACCGCGAATGTGGGGCAATTGATGCTTGGTTCCAGCGGTGTGCGTTCCTCCGCCCAGGGATCGCTCGCGTTCATGACTCCCATCGTCGAGCAGGAATTGACGAGGATCACCAAGGCCGAGGCGGACGCATACGTCCGGTGGCGCGACGACTATCAGCGCAACTGGCACTGGGCGTTCGACCCGATCGCCATCCGGCTGATGCTCCAGAAGGATCGCACCGGCGCCGACTTGAGCGTAATGCCGTTGATTCTTGGTTCGCGGTATCACGCCGTGTTCAACATGTCAGAGGGAGCCCATTTCGGGCCTACCGCCGGCGATCCGCATGATGCGCTGATTCACCTGATCCTGGCCATCAACACGAGTTCAAATACGATTCGTCAGAGCGAAAACTTCATCTCAACGATGTCGAAGGGCGTCACGCTCGGTTGGCTGGGACAATCGATTGCCGTTTATCTCGACGATGCCCCGGTCTGGGCCGAGTTGGCGAAGATACCCGAGGAGAAACGTGATGCTGCGCTGGGCAAATTGATCGGCCGCCTTCCAGTCGCCGTTCGTGCCGAGGTGAAGGACGGCCTGCGGTTGACGGCCTTTCTGGCCTCACTTCGGGCGTTCATTGAGCAAACCGCGCCGGGCATGACCGAATGGCAGTCGCTGGCCTACAAAGACCAGCCCTACGTGAGGATCTCGCCCTCGCAGCGTGCCAAGGGGCAGCACAAGGACCTGGAGACGATCAACATCTATTACGTTGCCTCGGGGGATGCGCTGTTGGTGAGCCTCAATGAGGACCTTGTGAAACGGGCGATCGACCGCCAGTTGCCTCGTAACGATGGCCTGGACGGGGAGAATCTAAAGGCCAGTACGCCGGAATGGCTCGGACGCACGCTCGGGCTTCGCGTCGAACGCAAGGCCGTTGACCTTCTCTGTGACTTGTCTCGCCAATCATATCAAGAGGCGATGCAACTGCGGGCTTGGAGCAATTTGCCGATCCTCAACGAGTGGAAACGGCTCTATCCCGATCAGGATCCGGTGGAACTGCACGAGCGAGTTTGGAAGATTCGCCTCGTCTGTCCCGGCGGCGGCCGGTACGTCTGGAATGAGAAGTACCGGACGATGGAATCCACCGTGTACGGTCACCCGGGTGATCCGAAGACGGGGATGCCGATGCCCGTCGCCCTCGACCAATTTTCCTCCGGTTCTTTTGGCGTGACGCTTGAAAAGCAAGGGCTTCGAGCGCGAGTCCTGCTGCAGCACGCCGGGCCGGCAGATAAATCCCAAGCACGGCCGTAATCACGGGCAGGATCGGGGCAGAAACGAAAGAGCCGCATCGCAGAACTCTGCGGTGCGGCTCTGATTGCGGTTAGAACGCCTTGCCGCCTTCTATGACTCCTCGCCATTTGCGGCTCGTTCGTCTGCCTCCCCGCTCTGCCGCGGTCCCACCCAGACGAAGCCTGCGGAGGACTTCAGCGCGTTAAGCCACGCCTCCTGTATCTGCTGGAAGTCAGCAGCGGCGGCCGACACATAACTACGGAAGTCTTCGCGCTGGAAGATTTCCCACAAGAGCGAGTAATGCGGTGAAAATTCCTTCAGCCGCACGACATAGGCAACGGTCTTGGGAGCATTGAAGGCAACCGTGACGTCACCGGCGGTGTCGAGTCCAAAAACCGACCGCATGAACTCTTCACCGGCAAAATCAATCTTCGCAACGTTGCTCAATACGGCTTGCTGCTGCCATCCCATGGCGATCGTCCCCTGATTCATCCAGGTAAACGACGGCGGGGTGATGACCTGGACGTTCTCCTTCTTGGCGAACACCTCGGCCAGCGGCTTCTTGGCCGTGATCGCTTCTTTGGCCAGCGCTTCCGCTTGCTTCATAGCCTGGTCGCGGGCGTGGAACAGCTTCCAACTGGCCAACGCCTGCTCCCGCACGTCCTCGAACTTGGGCACCTCGGACTTGGTCTCCTGGCTCTTCCATAGCATGTAGACGTTGCCTTGGGTATCGACGGATACGGCGGGGCGGAACAGCGACAGCCCCTGATAGGCAACTTCCGCCACCGGGACGCGGGCGTTCACCAACGAGGCGCCCAGCTCGGTGCCGCGCAATTCCCATTGCGGCATCAACGGAATCTCGCCGTGTGCAAGACCGTTCTCCTTGGCCAACTGCTCGAGATTGAGCGGTTGCGGCGGGGGCAAGGTCTTGTTCGACAACGATTGGGCTTGATAGTCGTTATATTGCTGGCGGTATTCATCCACTTGCTTCTGAACGCTCTCGAAAATCTTGCTCCGCTTTTCGGCGGCGATCTGCTCGCGGATGTAGCCCTTGATTTGATCGGTGAGGCCGCCCGCTGTCTTGGCAGTTGGCGGCTCCTTCGCCACGGAAGGCTGACCGGCGGGCGACGCTGGCTTTTCAGCGGGGGCCTTTTCGGCCGCCTTCGCAGCGGCGGCGGAATCCTCCTTCTTGGCAGGCTCTTCCACCGGTTCCTTCGACTCCTTGACCGCTTCTTTGGTCGGCGCCGCCGTCTTGTTGGTGGGTTGCGTCTCGTCAGCCGCCTTCGTCTCGGTCGGCTTGTTGTCCTCCGTCATCGAAACGAGCATGACCGACGAGCGCTGGCGGCTCGAGGTGGAGTTCGACTTCTTATCGGCAGGCTCCACGTTCTTCTCGGAGCTCTTCGGCGTTTCCTTTTCGGTTGCCGGAGCTTCGGGTTTCGCCGTCGGCTCCTTCACGGTCTCGCCTGCCGGCTTCTGCTCTGTGGTCGCCTTCTGCTCGGTCGCCGCCTTGGCGTCTTCCTTCGGAGCCGATGCGTCTTTTCCGCCCTCAGCCTTCTCGGCCGCCTTGTCTAACTTCTGAAACAGTTGATCGTAGGTCGCCTTGTCCTTCTCGTATCGTTGCCGAATCTCGTCTTCACTCACGGAGGCGAGCAGTTTGTCGCCGTCTAACTTGAGGTACTGCAGAGCGATCGTGGCCGGCTTTCGGAAGCCCGGCTCCGGCGAGGTCGGGATCGGGTACTGATTCTTGTGCTTTTCGAAGAAGGCCGTGAGTTCCTCGTCGGTCGGTGTTTGAACCTGACCAGCGAAGTTGGCCACCGGGACGGCAATGGCTTCGATGTTGGCCGACCGCTTGACTCGGTTGAAATAATCCCAGCGTTGTCCGGGAGTGGTTGCCCGAGGATCGATGCCGACCTGGAATACCGCCTGTAGTTCGTTGGCCATCAACGCGCCGCGGAGCAGATGAAAGAACTGGCGAACGTTCATGCCCGCGCTACGAAAGGCAGTCTGGAACTGCTCGGCCGAAACCTTGTTTTGGGTAATGCCTTTCAAGAAGTGGTTGATCAAGGTGTCGCTGATGACGATGCCGCGTTTTTCCGCCTGCTTGGTCATCAGCCAACGGTTTACCACGTTGTCCTCGGTGGTCGGACCAAAACCAACCGCGTTTTCCAAATACCGGCGAACCGATTCGGGGCTCGCCTGCTCATGAGACTGGCTGACAACGGCGGTGAGGACTTGCAGCAGTTTCAGGTGGTTCTGTTGAAGATCATGAATGTCCGACGCCCGCAAGCTGCCAAAGGTATTGGTCTTCACCACCACGGGATTGCGTGTCCCGCCAGTTCGCGTGCCGAGCATATCCATGACCATCGGCAAGAAGACGAAGCCGAACATGGCCAGGATCGTCAACAACGCGAGCATCATCTTCTGGTTTCGGCGGAAGACAGTAAACGGGCTAGCCATTTAATGAGGTCCTTCTGTAGTGGGGGCGTAAAACGAACTCGGCTTGACAAGCCTGCCCCCCGGTAGTAATGCTGTCGCTACGATCACGTCGGGCTCCGGCGATGGTATTCATTTTGCTTTCCATTGACCGGTTCCGTCGTAATCCCGCAATTCTAAACGAGTTGGGCGCAAATGCAATGCCAATTCGCGGCGGATTGTATCGGTCAGAACAGGTGCTACAATTCCAAAGTTTCCCTAGCTTTCCAGGAATAACATGGCCAAGAAAACCAACAATGGCGGCGGAACGGCACTGGTGATCGTGGAGTCACCAGCCAAGGCCCGCACGATCAGTAAGTTCCTCGGCCGGGACTACACGATCGAGGCCAGTATTGGCCACATCCGTGACCTCCCCCAGGGGGCGAAGGAAGTCCCCGAGGAGTTCAAAAAGGAAGAGTGGGCCTATCTCGGCGTCAACGTCCAACAGGGCTTCGAGCCGGTATACGTCATCCCCCGGGAGAAGAGCCAGCAGGTTCGCAAGCTCAAAGGCCTGCTGAAAGGGGCGAGCGAACTGTATCTGGCGACGGACGAAGACCGCGAAGGAGAGGCCATTAGTTGGCATCTGTGCGAGGTCTTGCAGCCGAAAGTGCCAGTGCGGCGGTTGGTCTTTCACGAGATCACCAAGGACGCCATTCTCGAAGCCCTGCAAAGTCCCCGCGAGATCGATGGGAATCTGGTGCGTGCCCAGGAAGTGCGCCGCATCGTCGATCGCCTCTATGGCTATGACGTTTCGCCGCTGCTGTGGCGAAAGATTCGCCCCCGCCTCTCTGCTGGCCGCGTGCAGAGCGTCGCGGTGCGGTTGATCGTCGAGCGCGAGCGGCAGCGCATGGCCTTCCATTCGGCCACATACTGGGATTTGCTGGGGACGTTCGCCAAACGGAGCGGCCAAAGCTTCCAAGCCGAGTTGGTCTCGGTCGAAGGCCGACGAGTCCCGGCCAGTCGCGATTTCGATCCGGCCACGGGCCAATTGAAGGATAAGGCCCTGCTGCTGCTCGATGAGCAACAGGCGAGCGAATTGCTTGGCCGGCTCCAGTCCGAGCCCGCGCGGGTAGCCAACGTCGAGGACAAACCGTACACCACGCGTCCCTATCCGCCGTTTACCACCAGCACGTTGCAGCAGGAAGCCAACCGCAAGTACGGCTTCACCGCCCGGCATACGATGCAGGTCGCTCAGAGCCTGTATGAAAACGGTCACATTACCTACATGCGTACCGACTCGACCAACCTTGCGTCGATCGCGGTCGAAGCGGCACGAAGGCTCGTGGCTTCCCAGTACGGCAAGGAATACCTGCCCCCGTCGCCCCGCTATTACCAAACAAAGGTCAAGAATGCCCAGGAGGCCCACGAAGCCATTCGTCCGGCTGGCCATGAATTCGATTTACCCGAGTCGCTCCGCAACAGCCTGAGTCCCGATGAGTTCAGGCTGTACGACTTGATCTGGAAACGGACGATGGCCAGCCAGATGACCGACGCGCGCGGACACCGCGTCACCATTGCGCTGGAGATCGACGGCGCTGTTTTCCAGGCCTCGGGCAAGACGATCGAATTCCCCGGCTATCTGCGGGCATACGTCGAAGGTTCGGATGATCCGGAAGCCGAGTTGGCCGATCGCGAGGCGATTCTGCCGGCCGTCTCGGTAGGGGAATCGCTGGACTGCCGGAAGTTGGAGACCAAGAGCCATACCACCCAGCCGCCCAATCGTTACAGCGAAGCCTCTCTCACCCGCGCGCTGGAGGAGATGGGCATCGGTCGGCCAAGCACCTACGCTTCGATCATCGACACGATTCTCGCCCGCGAGTACGTCTTCAAGCTCCGCAGCAACGTGCTGGTGCCGACTTGGACCGCGTTTGCCGTGTCGCAACTGCTGGAAGAGCACTTGCCGGACCTGGTTGACTACAAGTTCACCGCCGAAATGGAGGACGAACTCGACGCCATCAGCCGTGGCGAGATGAACCATCTCGATTACCTGCAGATGTTCTACTACGGCGGCGAGCATCAGGGCTTGAAACAACTGTTGCAGGACAAAGTCAATGAAATCGACGCGCGTGACGTGTGCCGAATTTCGCTGGGCAAGCCGGATGGGCAGGCCGACGAGGTCTTCATTCGGATCGGCCGATACGGGCCCTTTATCGAGCAGGGGGACCGCCGCGCGAGCTTGCCCGACAAGATGCCGCCAGACGAAGTTACGCTGCAAACCGCGCTGGAATTGCTGGACAAAGCGGGACAAGGGGACGAGCCCTTGGGTATTTGTCCGGACACGCATAAGCCGGTCTATGTGAAGACGGGTCGATTTGGGCCCTACGTGCAGCGAGGCACCGCGGAGGATGACGAGAAGCCGCAAAACGCTTCCCTGCTGAAAGGCATGGATCCGTCCCAACTCGACCTGGAGACGGCGGTTAGGCTGCTATCGCTACCTCGAACCTTGGGTGACCATCCGCAAAACGGTGAGCCGGTCGTGGCGCATAACGGGCGGTTCGGCCCCTATGTCAAGTGTGGTGACGAGACGCGCTCGCTGCCCGACGGGTGCTCACCGTTGGATGTGACGCTCGAACAGGCAATGGAATTGCTCGCTCAGCCGAAGGTGCGAGGTCGGCGCGGCGGCGCGGCGAAGGAGCCGGTCAAGACGTTCGAGGCCTCGCCGGTGACGGGACAGCCGGTGAAACTGATGCAGGGGCGCTACGGACCCTATGTCAGCGACGGGGTGACCAACGCCTCGCTGCCGCGGGGCGCGAATGTTGAGGAAGTCACCCTCGAATTCGCCCTCCATCTGCTTGCCGAGCGGGCGGCGGCAGGGCCCTCGAAGAAGGCGGCACGCCGCAAAGCGGCGCCGAAGGCGGCCAAGAAGGCTACGACCAAGAAGGCTACAAAAACGACAAAAAAAGCGTCGCCGGGAAAGAAAAAACGCTCCGCCGGTTAGCCCTGTTGGCCGGCATGCGCTCCGCTTAACCTGATGCCCGGCCTTACTCGTTGCCGCTCTTCTTCGGTGGTTCACCCACGGCGACCGCCGTGGCTGTGGCATGGCTGCGGCAATGCGAGATGGTGACGTGTATCTCGGAAATGCCGAGCCGCTCGATCACTTCTTTGACGCCGCCGCGTACGGCCACCACCGGTTTGCCGCTGGGATCGTTGCGGACCTCCATGTCGCGCCACGAGATGCCCCGCCGCCAACCGGTGCCGATGGCCTTGAGAATTGCCTCTTTGGCAGCCCAGCGGCCGGTATAGTGCTGCGTCGCCTGCTTGCGGCTTTGGCAGTACTTGATCTCTTCCGGCGTGTACACGCGGTCGATGAACAATTCGCCGTGGCGCTCGATCATCCGCGCGATTCGCAAACACTCGGTAATGTCGGTGCCAATGCCAATGATCTCGGGCATGGAAGCAAGCGATGGGTTAGAGGGCAAAGAAAATGGGAGAGACTTGCTCAGCGAGCCGAATTCGTGGGGACTATTCGTCGATCGGGCGAAATTCCTCAGACAGGCCGTCGAGAACTTCAGCGATTTGGCGGCGCTGCTCCGAAGTGAGCCACACCCGGGCGACGCTCACCGCGTTGGACGACTCCTCCCACGATAGCTCACAACGCATGGGGCCACAACCTCCCTGGCAGACCGCCAGTCGATAGCGCGGCGAATGCAGCGAGGCAATGTCTTCGATGCCGCAGATTTCGGCAAGCCGTCGGCCGGTCGTGAGGTCGACTTTGCCGTTTCGTGTGGTGCGATACCAGGTGCCGCATCGGCTGCAATAGGGCACACGCAACGCGGGAAGTGTCACCAGGATCGCCGCGACGACCGTCAAGGCCGCGTCGAGCGCCCAACTGACCCAGGCAAAAACACCGTGCGCTACGACGTCGCCCCAAAGGGGCCGGCCCCGAGCCGCCTGGGCCTGCAAATAGGCGCCGAAACTGGGAGCGACTTGCCGGACGAGCGAGGAATGGTCGCTACTGCTCGCGCTTCCGGCCACCTGAAATCCGGGATAGGCCGACAGATAACCGAAATAATGCTCCCCGAGGGGTGCCGTAGTCGCCGCGACGACAACCGCCGCGAATATCGCCGACCGATTGCCGAATTGGGCAAACCGGATGAGGCCCACGATCGTGATCCCCACGGCAGTGCCCAGCAAGATGGGGAAGAGAATCAGCGGGGCAAAATCGGCCTGCACGCGATGGCCAATCCAAGCGAAGACTAGCCCCACCAGTGGTGCGGCTATTAGGATCCAGCCGAGACTGTCCCAGGAGAATCGCCACGTGCTTGGCAAAAATCTCTTCCCGCTTGTGGTATCGATGGCTCGCATGCCTTCATCGTAAGGCAACCGGCAGCCCTGGAAAAGCCCTGGAACGCAGGGCTTTCATCGCGAGAAAGAGACGCAACTACTTCAGGCCGGAGGCCTTCTGCACGCGCAACAACACCTCGGCCGCCTTTTTTCGCGCGGTCGCCGCTCCGTCGGCCAGGATCTCGCGGACCCGCTCCGGATGCGCCTCGAACTCACACCGCCGCTGGCGTGCTTCGGCGAAGTAGTCCACGGCCAGGTCAGCCAAGGCCTTTTTCACCTGCCCGTAACCGAATCCTCCCTGGCGGTACATGGCGGCCATCGAGGCCCGCTCTTCTTCTCCGGCGAACAGGGAATAGAGTTGGTAGAGGTGGTCCGTCTCCGGCTCCTTGGGCTCTTCCATCGGACGCGAATCGGTGACGATCCGCATAATCTGTTTCCGCAACGCCTTGGGATCCTCGAAGACTTCCAGGGTGTTGCCGTAGCTTTTCGACATTTTTTCCCCGTCCACGCCGGGCACTCGGGCGGAAGTGTCGAGCAATTTCGCCTTGGGCAGAACGAAGGTTTCGCCGAAGTGGTGATTGAAACTGGCCGCCAGATCGCGAGCGACTTCGATATGCTGCACTTGGTCTTCGCCCACTGGCACCACGTCCGAATCGTACATCAGAATGTCGGCGGCCATCAGAACCGGGTAGGTAAACAGGCCGGCGTCGGCGTTCAGCCCCTTGGCCTTCTTGTCCTTGTAGGCGTGGCACCGCTCCAGTAGGCCCATTGGCGTACCGGTCAGCAGGATCCAGCAAAGCTCGGAGACCTCCGGGACGTCAGACTGCACAAACAGGGTGGCGCGATTCGGGTCGAGGCCCAGTGCCAGAAGATCAATCGCGGCGTCCAGCGTGTATTGTGCCAGTTTCTCTCGCTCGCGGACGGTAGTTAGCGCATGTAAATTGGCGAGGAAGTAGAAGGCGTTCTCTCGCTGCCCTTGCAACTCGATGTATTGGCGAATGGCGCCGAAATAGTTGCCCCAATGAAAACGGCCGGTGGGCTGAATGCCGGAGAGTACTCGCATCGGAAGTTGTCAGTTTTCAGTTGTCAGTTAGGTTTCGAGGGTGCCGATGACTTCGGCAACGGATCGAGCCCCAAGCGTGGCGAGGGCATCGGGCAGGGCCTCGAGAATCTGGGTGGTAACAATAGGATTATAGAAATTGGCCGTCCCAACTTGAACGGCGGTCGCTCCGGTTACGAGGAACTCCATGACGTCGTTAATGGTGGCGATGCCACCGATGCCCATGATCGGGATTCTTACTGCCCGGGCCACCTGGTAGACCGCGCGTAAGGCGATGGGCTTGATGGCTGGCCCGCTAAGCCCACCGAGTACGTTGCCCAAGATCGGCCGCCGCTTCCGCCAGTTCACCGCCATCCCCAGGCAGGTGTTGACAAGCGATACGGCGTCGGCCCCACCGGCCTCGGCTCCTTTGGCAATCTCGGCGATATTGGCAACGTTGGGTGTCAGCTTTGCCAGGATTGGGAATTTGCACGCGCGGCAGACGCCCGCGACCACCTTTTCGCAGGAGCAGGCGTTGGTGCCAAAATCGACGCCGCCGCTGACGTTCGGGCAAGAGATATTCAGTTCCAGAGCGGCAATCCCCGATGTCTTGTTAAGCCGGGAAGCCAACTCGATAAACTCGTCAGGAGTCTTGCCGGCAATGCTGACGATGATTGCCGTGCCTAGCGACGACAGGTATGGAAGTTGCTTTTCGACGAAGGCCTCGACGCCATCGTTGTCCAAGCCGATCGAATTGAGCATCCCGCCCGTCGTTTCGACCGTCCTTGGAGGCGGATTGCCAATGCGCGGATCTTTGGTGATCGTCTTGGGAAGGATGGCACCAAGACGCGCGATATCGACGAAGCCGGCCATTTCCCGCGCGTAGCCAAACGTGCCGGAGGCCACGGCAATCGGATTGGCCAGCCGCAAACGACCTAGCTGGACAGCCAGTTCAACATCGGCGGAATTCAAACTCTTCACCCCTGTAGATTGCATAGAATCGCTAGTTTAGCGGTTCTAGCCATCGGGTGTCAATTTACGTGGGACCAAAGGCGGTAATTGCGGCAACCGTCGTCGTACCAAGGGCGGCGAAACTAGCAATAACACCCACTTCGACCACACGCAATTGCTGCTACGCCAAGCGGGCAGCAATTAGATTAGGCCGCCGTGGGTGCGGTACGGCGTCATGTGGTCCGGCTGGTCCAGGAACCACATCCGTTCCCACTCATCCAAGAATAGACGCAGGTTTTCCGACGTGAACATCAATTCCTGCGTGCGGCGGGTTGGATCGCCGGAGTACGCCGGTATCAGGCAACCGACCGTTGAACTGAGCAGGACGGTGCACACTAAGACCTTCAGCAAACTTCGCATCGAACAATCCTCCGTGACACGATGCAGGCGTCAAGCTTGTGCCAGAACGCATTTTCTCATTTAACTTCTGTAGCAGTTCCTTAGCGATCCTACCGCTTCCAGGGCACTACTACCGGCAGCTGGGTCAGCCAAAACCGGATGTGCCGGCTTTTGGTCTGACTGACTGCGCGAAAATAGCCTTCGTGCTACTCCCCAAGCTCGGAAAAGGACACGACTAGTGTTCTTGACTGTTCGAGCCATAACTGGCCCCGGCGTCGAGTGCGACTGGATCGGGCGAACCATCGCCCTGGGCGGCCCGGGCCGCGGCGGCCGCTTGCCGCTCCAATTCCTTGACGCGTTCTTCCATTTCCTTGCCCGGCTTGAACGTAACCACGTACTTTTCGGGCACGAACACCTTGTCGCCAGTGCGGGGATTTCGGGCCTTGCGGGGAGCCCGCCGCTTGACTTCGAAGACACCAAAGTTTCGCAATTCGATGCGGCGCTCGGCCACGAGGGCCTCGACAATCGCGTCGAACGTCTTCTGAACGATCTCCTTCGTCTGCAACTGGGTCAGCCCGATTTCTTCAGAAATTGTTCGAACAATCTCTTTTTTGGTCACGACTCAGTTCTCCTTTGAGAAGGATCGTCGCTGTGAACAGAAAGCAGTTTGGTGATTATTCGCTGCTCCAAGTGTAGGTGGCGTATAGACTAGTGTCAAGATCAATCTCCGTAACCGGAGGTCGAACTTACTCGGTCTCGCGCGGTTTAGCACAACCCTGCGGGATGTACCAAACCTCGCTCGGATCGCAAAGGTGGATTTTCAAAGATCGGCTGCCTTCTCAGTCATACCGGTGAAGCCCAGGGTAGACCGACAGCAAGAGTCTGCCGCTATTTATCGGCTTTCTAAGCCTCAAACTCTAGCCAGCCGTTACAATCGTCAATACCGAAGCTTGCCAGGCTTCGCTATGCACCCCCGACCTGCGTTTTCCGGTGGGCAATCTGCCGGAAAGCTTCATAGGCCCCAACGCCGACGCTGACGGCCAGGTTAAGACTGCGCGCCTCAGGCGCCATCGGAATCCGCAAGCAGCGTTCCGAGTGGGCCTGGATCAGCGAGAGTGGCAGCCCGCGGGATTCGCTCCCGAAGACCAGGCCATCCCCTGCCGCGAACGTCGCATCCGCGTAGCAGCGGCTGGCGTGTTTGGTGAAGAACCAAAGCCTCTTATCGAAGAGCTGCCCGAGCAGGACGTCCCAATGGTCGACCGCCTCCCAATCGAGATGCTGCCAATAATCGAGCCCCGCGCGGCGCAATTGCCGGGCGTCAAGTTGGAAGCCCAGCGGCCGGACCAGCCAGAGCTTAGCCCCCAGGGCCACGCAGGTGCGGCCGATATTGCCGGCGTTGTCGGGGATCTCCGGCTCATGAAGGATGATGTGGAGCTGGGGCATATCCAAGCTTTCGTCGGCCAAAAGCCGGTGGCTGGCAGCCGCCGGGGGGCGCAAAACGACAAGAGACGAGAGCCGCTAGGCTCTCGTCTCTCTTTGTCTCCGATGATCGGTCTTCGCCGACGCGTCGACTCAGCTGGCGCCTTCCTCGACGACCGACGGAACGACCCACACCTTCACTTCGGCGTCGATGTCCTGGCCGAGGTGGATCTTGATCGTGTACAGGCCGAGTTCTTTCAGCGGGCCTTGCAGACGGACTTGGTCGGCGGTGATGTGGAAGTTATTGCGCTTCAAAGCGTTCGAGACTTCCGCGGCGCCGACCGAGCCGTACAGGTGGCCTTCGTCGTTGGCATTGGCCTCGATCGTGATGCTCTGCTTGGCCAGATCCGCAGCCAGCGTCCGCAGGCCCTGCAGTCGCGCCTTCTCGATCGCTTCGAGCTGCGCCCGATGCTTTTCAACCATCCGCTTGTGGTGCTCGGTGGCGATCGTAGCCAGACCTTGCGGGATCAGGTAGTTCATGGCATAGCCACGTTTGACTTCAACCACGTCTCCCTGCTTGCCAAGGTGTTCGACCGGCTGCACGAGCAACAGTTCGATTCCGCCGTGCGGTCCCTTGGGCAGCCGCTTGGTGCGATGCGGTACGGTCGGGGCTTTATTCGCTTTCGTGTTGGCCATCGGGCGTTCCACCTTCTACAGAAAGAAATCTATCTTCGCGTGTTTCGTTAAAAAGGAATATCGTCGCCACCGGCATCGCTCGGCGGTGCGTCATAGACGTCGTCGCTGGGGGCCGGTTGGCTATAGGCATTGCTCGAAGCGGGGCGTTTCCCGGCCGGCCGGTTGCCGCCGCTGCCACCGCCTTCGCCCCGGCCGGCGAGCATCTGCATCCGCTCGGCAACGACCTTCAATTTCGACCGCTTCTGGCCGTCCTGGGTCTCCCAGCTATCGAGCTTCAGGCGGCCTTCGATCAATACGGGCGCCCCTTTGCTCAAATACTCGCTCATCACTTCCGCCGTCCGTCCCCACACGGTCACGTCGACGAACGTCGTTTCGTCGACCCACTCGCCATTGGAGTTCTTCCGGCGATCGTTGACGGCCAGCCCGACATCCGTCACCGCCATGCCGCTCTGCAGATAGCGCAGTTCGGGGTCACGGGTCAAGTTGCCAACGAGGATGACTCGATTAAAACTGGCCATCGGAAACCTTCCTTACTCTACTCTTCCTCGTCGACGACGTCACCCTCGACAGCGTCCACGATGGGAGCAGCGTCCTCGTCCTCCACGATCGTTGTCTCGGTTTCTGTGTGACTGGTGACCACCGGCGCCGACTTGGCGTGGGCGACCAAAGCGTCCACGATCCGCGGATCGACCTTGAGGAACAACATCCGCAGGATGTCGTCGGTGATCTGGCACTGCCGCCGCAAGTCACCGAGCTTGCCGCTGTCGAGGCGGAAGTAGCTCAGCCAGTAGGTGCCCTTGCGCTGACCGTTGATGGGGTAGGCCAAGCGGCGTTCTTCCCACAGACGGCTGACGAGCATCTCGCCGCCAAGCTTCTCGATCATCGCGGGGATCTGGTTGGAAACCGTCTCGGGATCGCGGCCGAAACGGCCCGAGTCCAAGATGAACATGCCTTCATAGACGTTGGCGGCCAATGTATGACTCCTCGGAAATGCTCAATTGTACTGATTCATGCAGATTTCGATGCCTTCGCGGGCCCAGGCGACGACGGCGTCGGCTGCCAGCCCCATGGCCTGTTGGATCACGGGGAGTTCTTCCGGCGTGAACTTGCTCAGCACGTAGCCAGCCCAGTCGCGGCCTTCCGGCGCCGAGCCAATTCCGACTCGGAGTCGGGCGAACTCTTCCGTTCCCAACCTTCCAATAATGTCGTCCAGTCCCTTCTGCCCGCCGGCTGACCCTCGTGCCCGGAGCCGCAGGCGGCCGACGGGCAGATTCAGATCATCGCAGAGGACGAGCAGATCTTCGCTGGGTAGTTTGTAAAAGTTAACCGCCTCCTGAACGCTGACTCCGCTTAGGTTCATGAAAGTCGTCGGGCTCAGCAGCAGGCTTTTTTGGCCGCCTAGCTCGGCTTCGACCACTTCACCATGAAAGCGGGAGCGAACGGCCGAGGTGCCGTATTGGCGAGCCAACTGGGCCAAAATCTCGTAGCCCACGTTGTGCCGGGTTCCCTCGTAACGGCGGCCCGGATTGCCCAGTCCAACCACGAGTTTCATCGGCACCACTCCAACTCGCGTATCCCAAATCGGGACGGCCCGAGCAACGGTTTATTCCTCCGCCTCTTCCTCCTCCTTCTTGGCGCCGATCACTTCCGGTTCGCCTGCCCCCGCCTCGGCAGCGGCCTCTTCTGGCTGCTCCTGCGGCACGATGCACTCGACCACCACTTCCTCCAAGTCGGAAGCGAGAATCTTGGCACCCTCGGGCAACTTCAGGCCGGACAACAAGATCGATTCGTTGAGCATCAAGTGGTTGATGTTCACGGCAATCTTTTCCGGAATCACCGACGCCGGGCAGGCAATCTCCACCTCGTGCACGTGCTGCACGACCACGCCACCTTCGCGAACGCCAGGAGCTTCGCCGCGAAGCTCGACCGGCACATTGACTTCCACGATCTCGTGTTCGGAAATGCGGGCGAAGTCGACGTGAATGATTTCCGTTCCCCAGACGTTCCACTGCAGGTCGCGGATGAAGGCTGACTCGCTGACGGCGCCGGTCAGGCTCACCAGTCGGCTTCCGTGGCGGATCGCCGCCGACAACTCGTCGGCCGACACGCTCACCGGCACGCACTCCAAACCGTGACCGTACAAAATACCTGGAATCAACCCCGACTGCCGCAGCCTTCGGTTTCCGTGCTTTCCTTCGGTCTTACGCGACTCAACAGCTAACTGTAGCGCCATGGGCTCCTCGGAACTTCTTTATACCGATGTGCCAACGATCCTGGTTTCTCCGCCAACCGGCCGCTAAAAGGTTCGCTGGCAATGTTGGACGCAATAATGCGCAGAACAACTCAGTTCGCCAACCGACGAATCGCTCATTTTCCCGGAATTGGCCAGAAATGCAACCCCAGCCACGGAAAAATTTTGCGCCCCTGGGGCCAGTCCCGAAAACCGCTCCCAAAGGTCCCAGCCTGCCGGCGCTAAACAAACAATCGGCTCACCGACTCGTTGCGATGAATTCGTTTGATCGCTTCACCTAGGAGGGGGGCTATGCTTAAGACCGTCATATTGGGCAATTGCTTCTCAGCCGGCAACGGAATCGTATCGGTGACGATCAACCCGTCGATCGGCGCCTTCTGGAGCCGCTCCATGGCTGGCCCCACCAATAGGCCGTGCGTTGCCGCAAGGAAGATCTGCTTGGCGCCGTGCTGATTCATTACTTCCGCCGCACCGCAGATCGATCCGGCGGTGCTGATCATATCGTCGAAAATCAAGGCGGTGCGGCCCTCGACCGATTTGCCGATCACGTTGGCCTGCTTGGTCTTCTCGGCCGAACTGCGACGCTTGTCGATGATCGCCAAGTGGCCGCCGAGCCGGGCCATGTGGGCTAGCGCCCGCTTGATGCTGCCCTCGTCCGGACTGACGACCACGAAATCGTCGTCGGCGAACCCCATATTCTTGAAATGCTCATCAATGACCGGCGCGGCGTACAGGTGATCGACGGGGATGTCGAAAAAGCCCTGGATTTGGGCGGTGTGGAGATCCATCGTCAAGGCGCGATCGGCACCGGCGCGGGTAATCAAATTGGCCACCAACTTGGCCGTAATCGGCACGCGTCCCTCGTCCTTGCGATCCTGACGGGCATAACCATAGTAGGGAATGACGGCGGTGATGCGGTCAGCGCTCGCCCGCTTGAAACTCTCGATCATGATCAAGAGTTCCATCAGGTTCTCGTTGACCGGCGGGCAGGTTGGCTGGAGGATGAACACGTCGCGGCCACGGACGTCTTCGTCGATCTTGCAGGAAATCTCCCCGTCGGGAAAGTTGCTCATCACCGCGCGGCCAAGCGGCAGCCCCAGGTACTCGCAGATTCTTCTCGCCAACAAGGGGTGGGCGCGTCCGGTAAAGAGTTTCATGGAATTCATGGGTCGTGGGTAAAGGACCGGGGCTGGGTGAGTTCGCAGCGGCGGCGAACAGGGATATCTATCGAAAAGCCGCGAAAACGGCCGATCGCTAATGCGCGGAGCTCATCTTCTTCATTTCGGCCTCGACGATCGCCAAGTCGTCGAAGGTGTTAATGCCGAGGCCCTCGCACGGCTTCAAAACCGGCAGCGCCCGGACTTCTTTCCCCTGGGACTTCAGCAGGCCGGGGGCATCAGTAATGTAGTATTCGCCTTGATTGTTGTTTGGGCGGATAGCGTCGAGCGTTGCCAGCAAGTCTTGGCTGTTGAATACGTAGCAGCTCATGTTCACTTCGCGGATCTGTCGTTGGGTCTCGGTGGCGTCACGAAACTCGACGATCCGTTCGAACTCGCCGGCGGAGTCGCGGACGATCCGGCCCAAGCTGCCCGGATCGTCGCTGTAGACGGTGCCCAAAATGCAGGCTGCCGGGCGGCGCTCATATTCGGCGAACAGGGCGGCCAGAGACTGCGATTGCATCAGCGGCGCGTCTCCGGTAACGATCAAGACCGGGCCATCGCTATCTTGCAGCTTGTCGCGGCACATTATGACGGCGTGGCCGGTGCCCAACTGCTCGGTTTGGAGAACGAATTCGACATTGGGGCGGCCGTCGATGGCGGCCTCAACGAGTTCGGCCCGATAGCCGATTACGGCGATCACTCGCGTCACCCCGCTGACGACCAGGGCGTCGAGGACATATTCGATCATCGGGCGACCGCAGACGGGCACCAAGACCTTGGGGAGGTCCGATTTCATACGGGTGCCTTTGCCGGCCGCCAGGACGATTGCCGTTTTTTGAGTCATGCCCCAATCTTGCCACGAAGTGGGCCAGTTTTCCAGGGGGGAGAGGTTTTTCTTGCTATTCTAGCCCCGCCAGAGGGCGGATATAATCCATCGTTTTCCTGAACTGTCGGGCTTGCCCCGCACCTCCTGCCATTAGAAGGCACTCTGCGCATGCGACATCTTCTGCTCGTGGCCGCCGGCTTCCTAGCTGTGCTCGCTTGGAAAACTGCGATCGCCGCGCCCGTCGACCCGGTCGACACAGCGGCCATCACGACGTATGAAATCCAGATCAACGGCGAGACGTTTTTGGTCGATGGAAATCGCCAAGCGACGCTCAAAAGCAAAGAAAAGCCGGGGATTACCTACAACGTGGCGATCCGCGTCGCGCCGATGCAGCGGAAGCGTCTGAAGACACTGGAACTGCAGTACGATTTGCCGGCCAAAGCCGAGTGGATCGGCAGTCGGCAAGATCCTTCACTGCGGATCAGTCACGAATTGGGCTTCTCGTTGCTGATTGGCGATGTTGGCCGCGGTCTGACCGAGAAAGAACAGGAGGACGCCCTCAAGGCCCTGGAAGATTCGGTAATCGCCACGATTCGCGAAAGCAAGGCTCGCGACGTGCATATTACGGAGCCCCACCGACGGGTTTTTGCCGGTTCGCCGGCGCTCGGAAAGACCATCCGTTTCACCGATTCCAAGGGGCTGCAACGCGTCTGTTTGCTGTACGTGTTAGCCGGGCCGAAGCACGCGGCCACCTGTGTGGTCGAGTATCTTGAGAATGACAGTGAGGATGTCTTGCCGCTGATCAAGAAGACGCTTGATTCGATACACCCGAGGCCCGGCGACCGTTGACAACGAGGGCGGGTGGGCTACAATGCGGGGTTTCCCAGGTTCAGCCAGCATCCCTCCACTGCCAACGTGATCGGGGCAAAGGCGGCGGGCCGACGCTTGGTCCGCAACACTATCAAAATCGTTGTTCCGCGGTTTCGTTGAGAATTGTTCCGCTCCGTTTGCCTCTCCAGCCAATTCTGGGAGCCGTTCATTGGAAGAAGCCATTCAAAAAGCAGACGTTTTGATCGAGGCCCTGCAGTGGATTCGGCAGTTCCGCGGAAAGACGACTGTCATCAAACTCGGCGGCAGCGTGATGGAAGAGGACCGGTCGATGGTCCACCTGCTGCTGGATGTCATCTTCATGGAAACCGTCGGCATGAAGCCGGTGGTCGTCCACGGAGGTGGGAAGGCGATCAATCGGGCGATGGAAGAGGCTGGCCTGGAGCCGCGATTTGTGCAAGGCCGCCGTTACACGGACGACGCCACCTTGGCAATCGTCGAAAAGGTGTTGGCCGGCGAAGTGAACGATGACCTGGTACGGCGGATGGGCGAACTCGGCGGAGTCGCCAAGCCGCTCAACTTCCGCACCACCAACGTCCTCTTCGGCGAACCGATCACAGTGCCCGACTGCGACGGCCGGCCCTTGGACCTGGGACACGTCGGCACGGTCACCCGCGTCGACCGCCAGGCGATAGATGACGTTTGTCGCTCCGGCGCCGTGCCGGTGATTCCTTCGATGTGCATCACTGAAGACGGCCGGAAACTGAACGTGAACGCCGACACTGCGGCCACCGCCGTGGCCCAGGCGCTGGCGGCCGAAAAACTCGTGTACCTAAGCGACATCAACGGCGTCCGCCGGGACAAGAATGATCCGGAATCGTTGATTCACTCGCTGACTTTCAAAGAAGCGAACGAACTGATTGACAGCGGAGCCATCAACTCTGGGATGATTCCCAAGGTCCAGGCGTGCTTGGAAACGCTGGAAAAAGGCGTCCGCAAGGTGCATATCATTGACGGCCGCATCCGCCACTCCTTGCTCTTGGAAGTCTATACCAGCAAGGGTGTCGGCACACAAATTGTGAGGGACTGAAAGCGGCGATTGGTTGAACAAATAAGCAGCTAGGGTTGGTGGTGGGAGGATGATGGACGTGCCCAACATGAGTTCCGAAGAGACGCTAAAGGTCTTCCAGAAGTATGTGATTGCCAACTACGGTCGCTATCCCGTGGCACTGGTCCGCGGTGAGGGTTCGTACGTTTGGGACGCCGAAGGCAACCGCTACCTCGATTTGTTCTGCGGGTGGGGATGTAATCTCTTGGGACACTGTCCGACCACGGTGGTCGAGGCGGTTCGCGAGCAACTCGGCAACTTGATCCACGTGCCCAACACCTGGCACACCGATCTGCAAGGTCTTTGGGCGAAGGCGTTGTCCGAACGAAGCTTCGGCGGCCAGGCGTTCTTTTGCAATTCGGGCACCGAAGCCAACGAAGCGGCGATCAAGCTCGCGCGACTTCATTCCACGCCGCGTCGACGTTACAAAATCATCACTTTCGAGGGCGGCTTCCACGGCCGGACCATCGGCTCCCTCTCGGCCACCGCGCAGCCGAAGTATCACGAGGGCCTCGGGCCCTTGATGGCCGGCTTCGTCTACGCTCCGTTTGGCGATCTCGAGGCCGTAACGCGGCTAATTGATGACGAAACCGCGGCGATCATGATCGAGCCGATCCAGGGGGAAGGCGGCGTACGCATTCCGCCCGAGGGTTTCCTGGCCGGGCTGCGGCGATTGGCCGACGAGCATGGCTTGCTGTTGATGTTTGACGAGGTGCAAACCGGCTGTGGCCGCACGGGGGACTGGTTCGCTTATCAAGGTTTGGGCGTCACGCCCGACATTATGACGCTGTCCAAGGCGCTTTGCGGCGGGCTGGCGGGCGGTGCGATGCTGGCCAAGCCCGAAGTGGCCAAGAGTCTCCGACCCGGCATGCACGCTTGTACCTTCGGCGGCAATCCGATTGCCGCCAGCGCCGGGCTGGCCTTTATCGAGGCGGTCGAGCGCGACAACCTGCTGGAACACACTAAGCGATTGGGCGAAATCTTCAAGCAACGACTGGAGGAACTTCGCCAGCCGTGCGATTTTGTCTGCGACGTACGGGTCCGCGGCGCAATGATCGGCCTGGAACTCTCGGTGGAAGGGGCTCCCATCGTCAAGGCCTGTCTCGATCGCAAATTGCTGATCAATTGCACGCACGGGACCGTCATTCGCCTACTGCCGGCGCTGAATCTGAGCGAGGCCCAAGCGAACGAAGGTTGCGACATCCTTGCCGACGTGCTGAAGCAAGTCAGGAGTTAGGGATTGGAGACTTGAGAAGAGTGGAAGGTAGTTTCGGGACATTGTCCCCTGGAAAGAACTCGGAGCAATCCGATGCGACACCTGCTTACGCTGGCTGATCTCACCGCCGCCGAAATTGAACGAATCTTCGCGATCACGGAGGATCTGAAGCAGAAATGGAAGCAGGGATTGCGCGAACCGCTCTTGCCGGGCCGGACCATGGCCTTGGTGTTCGAAAAGCCTTCGTTGCGAACACGGGTGAGCTTTGAAACGGGCATGGCCCACCTCGGCGGTAGCTGCATCTTCCTGGGCAATGAGGCCGGTTTTGGCCGGCGCGAAACCGTTGCCGATTTCGCCCGCGTCCTGGGCGAGTACGCCGATGTGATCGTGGTGCGGGCAAACCGCCATCAGACGGCCGTTGACTTGGCCACCTATAGCGGATGCTCGGTGATCAACGGTCTGACGGACTTCGGCCACCCCTGCCAGGCTTTGGCCGATCTGTACACCCTCCGGGAACTGCTGGGCAGACTGCCGGGGCATACGATCGCTTGGGTCGGCGATGCCAATAATGTCGCCCGGAGTTTGGCGATCGGTTGTGGCCGACTGGGCATCCGAATGCGAATGGCCACGCCTTCGGAATATCAGTTTAGCGATGAGGAGATTTGTTGGATTCGGCAACAGTCGCCGAATCTGGATCTGACCATCACGACCGACCCGGTGGAAGCCGTGTCAGAGGCCGCGGCAGTCTACACCGATGTCTGGGCGAGCATGGGGCAGGAGAGTGAAAAGGAATCGCGGCGAAAGGATTTCGCTTCCTATCAGGTCAACGAGGAACTGATGCAGCACGCCCAACAAGATGCGTTTTTCATGCATTGCCTGCCAGCGCATCGCGGTGAGGAAGTCACCGCAGAGGTGCTCGACGGACCGCAGAGCGTGGTGATTCAGCAGGCAGGCAACCGCTTGCACGTGCAGAAAGGCGTGTTGGCCTGGTTGCTGGCGGCGAAGGGTTAAGGATGAGGAATGAAGGAGCAAGGGTGAAGTCTGCGCTTCATCCGTGAAGTAAATGCGTCACGACGACCGCAAGTCCGATCAACTCCGCCCACTCCGTATCAAGCGGCATTTTACCCGCGCCGTGCCGGGCAGCGTGCTCATCCAAGCAGGACGAACGACCGTGTTTTGCACGGCGAGCGTCAGCGAGCAGGTGCCCCCATGGATGGCGGGACGCGGAAAGGGTTGGGTCACGGCCGAATACGCCATGCTGCCGGGAAGCACGGCTCCGCGTAAGGATCGCGACCGTGGCGGTAAGATGGACGGCCGTACCACCGAGATCCAGCGGCTTGTGGGCCGCAGTCTCCGCGCGGTTGTTGATCTTGAATCGCTTGGTGAGCGGACGGTCACGCTGGATTGCGATGTGCTGGAAGCGGACGGCGGGACGCGGACGCTGAGCATTACGGGCGTTTTCATCGCCCTAGTCGACGCCCTCCGCGCCGCCCTGCCAAAAGGGAGCCGATTGCCTTTGCTGTCGCCGGTCGCCGCGGTCAGCGTGGGCCTCGTCGACGGCCGGCCGGTTCTGGACCTCGACTACCAAGAGGACTCCGCGGCCGCAGTCGATATGAACGTGGTAATGACCGGCGCCGGCCGCTTGGTCGAGGTTCAGGGCACCGGTGAGGAAGCCACTTTTTCCGAGGACGAGTTGCTGGCCATGTTGAAACTCGCCCGCCACGGGATCGGCAAGCTCATCGATGCCCAAAAGTCCGCACTTGGCAGGGCATGGCCGTTTGCTTGTTGAGCTGGGCCGCCAGGCCTGCCAACGGCGGCGCCCTGGTCTTTTTGCTTAAACTCTTCCCGCGTCCGGCTTTGAGTATCCTCGGGCAGAGGGGCTGGTAGCTGCTCTTTTCTAACCGGCTTTGCCATTTCTTCGCCCGTTCGGCTATTTATTATAAGGGCAGAGGCGGTTTTGTTGCGTTAGAAGACTCCTGTGCCACAAGGACCGGGCCAGCATGAGCGATTCTGCCAGGCATGAACGTTTCATGAAGCTCTTCCTGCCGGCCGAGCGGGGGTTACGGGCCTACTTGCGAACCTTGGTGCCTAACCGGGCCGACGCCGAGGACGTACTGCAAGCGGCAGCCACCGTTTTGTGGGACAAGTTCGACGAATATCGGCCAGGAAGCCGCTTCGACCAGTGGGCGTATCAGGTGGTCCGCTTTCAGGCCCTCAGTCACTTCAAGAAGCAACGGCGAAGCAAGCTGGTGTTTAGCGATGACGTCCTGTCGATGGTCGCCGATCGTGCGGTTGCCGTCGCCGCCAAGACCGAGGAAGTCATGGCTGCCCTGAGTATTTGCTTCGAGGAGTTGACGGAGCAAGATCGCGAATTATTGCGAATGCGGTTCGTGCCGGGCGCAACCAATCGAAGCCTGGCAGCAACCATGGGGCGATCCGAACGCACGGTTGGGCGGCTGCTCAATCACTTGTACGGTAATTTGCTCGAGTGTATTCAGCGTCGTGACGGATGTCAGCCGCAAGGAGATCGAAAGTGACTCACTTGCCACAACCGCCTGATCCGGCCGAAGTGTCGCGCCTGAGAAATCTGTTCGCCGCCGTGGTCGACGGCACGGCCAGCCAAGAGGAACTTCAAGAGTGCGAAGAGAAGCTCCGGGAAGATGAATTGGCCCGGGAATACTACTTGAGGTTCGTGCAGTTGCAGGTGCTGCTGGAAGAAAAGTTTGCCCCGGCTGAGTTGCCTGCCGACGCCGCCTGCTTTCCACTGACCGGGCTAGATGGGGTAGTGACCACGCCCGTGCCGCCTTCGATCCTTCTAGATACGGGGCCAGACCCGGAACCGTCACGAAGTTGGTTTGCCCCGGGAGGAACGCTCTTTTCCTACACGATGTCGGCCTTGTTGATGGTGATGGCGCTTTTGGTCGCTTGGTCCTCGACCATTTCGCGGCCGGTGCAGGTTGCCGAGAAGACCAAGTTACCCGATTCGGCGGATCCTTCCCCGCCGGGGAAGTTGTTCGTTGGCCGGATTACCGGTGCCGTGAACTGTCGGCAAGCAAACGGTGCGGGATTCGTCGAGGGGACCTTTGTGGCCTTGGGCGAAAAGTTCGCGATCGCTGATGGTCTGTTGGAAATCACCTACGCAACGGGAGCCAAGGTGCTGTTAGAAGGCCCCTGCGACTACAGCGTGGAATCGTCGTCCGGCGGGTGTTTGTCCCTCGGCAAACTGGCGGCCCGTGTTGAAGCGACCGCCGCCGGCAAGGCGACTGCTTCCTCCGCCCTGGTCCAATCAGCGAATCCCCGCGTGAAGTTCTACGTCCGCACACCGACAGCCGTCGTCGAAGACCTGGGCACGGAGTTTGCCGTCGAGGTCGAGAAGTCGGGCGCGAGTAAAACGCATGTCTTTCAGGGCCGGGTTGAAGTTCATGTGACGGCCAACCTCGATTCGACATCCCCCCAGGCGATTCCCTTATCCGCCAACGAGTCGGCCAGCATCGATTTGGCCGACAATCGCAAAGCAACGGTCGTACGCTCCCTCGCCGCGCCGGCCAATCAGTTTGTCCGAACTCTCCCGCAACGGTTGCGAGTAAAGGTTTCTAACTCCGGCATTGGCCTTCAAGAGGGCGCGACGGATCCTTACTGGCAGGTCGTTGCCCGTTCGGACAGGCCCGATTTTGAGCCGCGTCCGGCGGTGGTCACGCCAATTTACGTCTTTCGAGATGCACGCACGGGTCAAGCTGGGTCCTTCCATTTGCCCAACGATCCGGCCCGCTCGGCGTGGATATCGTTGGTTGGCGACCTTTCCTTCTTGCCGAACGGTGTGACCTATACGTTTCGCACCACTTTTGAACTGAATGGCATGTTGCCAAGCACCGCGACGTTGTGGGGGCGGATCATAGCCGATGATTCGGTGACTGCGGTTCGCCTCAATGGCAAGAAACTAGATGTGCGTCCGCCACAACCCTCAGTGCTTCCACTCTACGAGTGGCGGCCATTTTCCGCCTCAAGTGGTTTCATCGCCGGCAAGAATGTGCTGGAAATCGATGTGTTGAACGGCTCGGAGAAGGACACCGATACTTCCCTCATGTCCTGTCGCGTGGAACTGGAGGCGTCAGCAGTGCGCGATTGGAGAGCTGGCAAGGAGGGAGACGGCAGATAACAGGAGGTGGCCATGAGAGTCGTTCCTTGGGGAGCTTGCGTTTCTGGCACACAGCACGCCGGCCAAGTGGCGCCCCTCCTGTCTCTCGTTGGCCTGTGCCTGCTCAAGGAACAGCGGCAGGGTGAAGATCAAATTCAAAGGAACTCCCGGCTGAGAAAACGGGATGGACGGAGGACGCAGGCAGGCCGAAGGTGCGCTGCGTCTCTCCGCCATCCCTATTCTCAGATTGGTAATAATCGCGGTCCCGCGATCAACGAGACAATAAGATGAAAATCCCAAGGCATGACGAGGATCGACAGGTCAGGTTTGAATCGCCCGAATCGGGCGGCGGCCGACCGCGACATGGTTTCACCCTCGTCGAACTCCTGGTCGTCATTACGATCATCGGGGTGCTCATTGCGCTGTTGTTGCCGGCCGTGCAGGCGGCGCGTGAGGCAGCCCGCCAGCTACAATGCAAAAACCAGATGAAGCAGATCGCCCTGGCCTGCTTGCAGCACGAAGCGGCGACGCGGCGGTTTCCGACAGGCGGTTGGGGATATGCCTGGACAGGGGAGGCGGATCGAGGCAACGACTGGCGGCAACCGGGCGGCTGGATCTACAATATTCTGCCCTACATCGAGCAACAGGCCCTCCACGACATGGGCGCAGGGCTGACCGGCGCGCAGAAACAGGCCGCCAACACCCAACGGCTCTCTGTTCCCGTCCCGGCCTTATATTGTCCCTCGCGCCGCCCCGCGCTCGCATACCCGCGTAGTTCCACCTCGGGCAGTATGTACAATGCCGATTACAGCAGCCTATCGCAGCGCGTCGGCCGCAACGACTACGCGGGCAACGGCGGCGATTACTGGGCGAATGTCACGGTTTCCGGTGTCTGGGGCTGGGCCGGGCCGGGAAGCACTACGGAGGTGGAGTACCCTGTCGGCCAAATGACGGAAACCGCCCGATTCGGCTTCGCCAACATTGCCGTTCGGGCGAATGGGATCTTCTTTTGCGGCAGCCAGATTCGCATTCCGGACATCAAAGACGGAACCAGCAGCACTTACCTCTTCGGCGAGAAGTTCTTGGCGCCGAACTACTACACCACCGGCCAAGACTACGGCGATAATGAGGCCGCGTTGATGGGGGATGATCAGGACATTTGTCGCTGGGCTGGTGTTGATGCAACCGTGGGGCCTCCGCTGCGCGACATCCCAGCAAAGAGCAAGGATGATTGGAGCAACTATCGATTCGGCAGCTCGCACGCCAACGGATTCGGCATGGCTTTCTGTGACGGTTCCGTCCAGAGCATCAGCTACTCGATCGACCTGCAAACGCACCGAAACCTGGCCAACCGGCGAGACCGGAAGACAATCGACAGCAAAGCCTTCTGAGTATCACCGCAGAATAAACCGAAAGTGTTAGTAACGGGATAGACACGCAATCCGTCAACGGTCTTCGCCCGCCACCGCTTTTCGTTGTCCGGGGAACCTCTCGAAGAGTTTCTACGAGCTTTGCCCGTCGCGCAGCACCCGCCATAAGAAGGCCGGATTGCCCATTAGGTAGCGATGGGCTTTCAGCCGCGGCTGCTGGAAGAGTCGCCAGATCCATTCGTGGCCCATTCGACGCAGCCAGGCTGGTGCCCGACTGACGTTGCCTGCCCAGTAGTCAAAGAGGCCGCCGATGCCCATGCACACTGGCACCTTCAACTGCGAAGCGTAGCGTGCGATCCATTTCTCCTGGATCGGATTGCCCATGCCGACCAGCAATAGGTCCGGCCGGGCCGCATTAATGGCTTCGATCGTCGCGGCGACCGAATCCTCGGACATGTAGCCGTGGTGATGGCCGGCTTGCTTCCAGCCGGGAAATTCCCGCCCCGCGTAGTCGGCGGCCAGCCCGATCGTGGTGGCGTCGGATCCCAGCAGGAAGTAAGAGTAGTCGCGGTTGGCCGTCGTTTGAAAAAGCAATGGCACGAGATCCGTGCCGACCATATTCTCGGCAATACGCACGCCACGCAGTTTGGCGGCCCAACGAACGCCGGTTCCGTCCGCCAAGACCAAGCCTCCCGAGTTGAGCGTGTCACGATAGGTTGAATCAGCGGCTGCCAGATTCAACGTGTGGGCGTTGACAATGAAGATCTTGGTCAACGTGCCGCTTTGGCGGCGGATCGCCTCCTCGATCAGTTCGATGACCTGCCGTCGGGTAAGGTTGTCAATCCGCACCCCAAGGACGGAGATCCGGGGGTATTCCCGTCGGTTGTCCCGTTCTTGCTGGTCGATGACCATGCTTGCGCCGTTTGAGTCCATCATCGCAACTATAGGTTACGATTGGCGGGGCGGCGAGCGCACAGATTGCCGCTCCGTGCGGACCCAGGCATGCTGGCGATGGAACACCAAACGGGCATAAACCGGCCATTTTCGGACGATGTATCGGGGTACCGCGACAAAACCGCGAAGCGGGACCTGACGCCGGCAGAATCCGGCCCAAGCCACAGCGATCGAAACGGCCATCGCCACGCCGCCAACCGACAGCAGCACGGCCGGAAGCCAGGATAATCCGACCAGCCCTGCGGCAATGCTGACGATTAGCATCAGAATCCAGCCCGCCGCCAACAAGGTCATGGGCGGAATGCTCAGGTCCCAAGCCATCGCCGCCAAGCCGATTCGCCGCTGCTTTAGGGACGCGGCCAGCAGCCGCGGAATCTGGCTCACAGCCGCCTGCAAATGCCCGTGCTCCCAGCGCGTCCGCTGAGTAACAAACGCCGCACCCTGTGGGAGGCAACTGGTGACGCCGGCTTCTGGACAGAAGAAAGCAGATTTTCCCTGCAAAGCCAAGTCGATCCCCAACTGCAAATCCTCGACCAGGCTGTCGCCGACCAAGGGCATGTGCTCTGCCATTCGCCAAGGAATTGCCATTCCGGTGCCCATGAGTCGGCAAGGAGCGCCGAGACGCAACAGCCCTAGCGGCCGAATCAAGTTCGTAATGCGGTTGGCCAGCAGCGACACAACCTGGAGGTCTCCGGCCGCGCCGTTGCGATCGGTCAGATTCCGGGCCTGCACGGGGCGCCCCGAAGAGAATGCCAGCCGAGCAAGGCGGTCAACCGTATCAGCCTCCACTAGGCAGTCGGCGTCGAGCACGATCAGCACCTCGGGCGGCTGGCTGACGAGATGTTGGATGCCGCTCTTCAACGCGTAGCCCTTGCCGCGATGCTCAGGATCGATTCGCTCGTAAACCTCCGCTCCGAGAACGTGCGCCAGCTCGGCGGTTCGATCCGTGCAATTGTCGGCGACCACCAACAGCCGATCGTCGTCGGCAAGGGCCGGCGAGACTGCTCGGAGGGTGTCTTCCAGGACTTGCTCCTCATCGTGGGCAGGAATCAGTACGGCGACGCGCGGCCGAGAAGCAGTCGACAAGTCGCTTGCCTTGCCTGGTAGGAACGCGGCGAGGCATTCCAGACAGAACATGATGATCGGCGCCAGCGTCACGCCCGCGGCGATCATGAGTGCGGCATTCGACAGCAACTCGACCATCGCTAGCGATAACTCCTTGCTTCGAGGAGACGTTTTAGGGCCCGGCCAGGCGTCAGCAGCGGCTTTCGCAACGATGATTGGCGAGCCCAATCATACGCGCTCTTGACCCCTCGACACAGCGCGCCGGCGAGCGGTCGACGATCGACGGCGCCTTCGGCAACGTTTGTGGTCCCCGACATCAGTTGTCGCTTATATTTCTCGGGACCCTTGCCAAGGTCTACGCGTTCAATGCCGACGTCTGGCAAGGCGGCGAGCAACCTCGTCCAGAGCACGACTCCCGGTGAGAGGGGAGAGAACTCGGGGCGATAGGCCGAGAACCAGCCATGCAACACCTTATGTGAGCGCATGGAGAGGAGGACCGCGGCCAGAATCCCGTCGAAATACAGTGCCGACAGAAGGCCGGAGAAATGCTCGCCTTCCATTCGCCGGATGTGCTCTAACAAGGCAATCGTCCACTCAAATTGCAGCACATTGGTCACGCTGGTTCGTCGATACTGATCAACCTTCCACTTGACCATCTGCCGAAACACGCCGGACTCCACGGTATGGAGCTCGAAGCGGATTGGCCCCGCTTCGCGCTCGGCGTAGCGAATCTTGCGGTCGGCGCGGTCGAGGTAGCTGACGCCTTTTCCACGATGTGGAAACGCCTGGTCTCCGCAGAGATCGATGTAGGGCGACTCGGCAATTTGCCATTGATAGGGCAAGAGCGGGCGCTGCGATGCGATCAAGTGATCGAATCGCCAGGCCGACAGGCGACATGCCCGCAACAATTCGACCGGGTCCCAGTCATCCCCGCGGGCGACCACGCCATGAAAGTCGGACAACTTGCCGCCTACGGGATGGGCGATGCTGCCTCGTCGCTGGAAGGGAAACAGGCCGACAATCTCGCCATGCTCTCGCAGCACGGCCACCTCCACCCCATCACGCACCGCCGCCACCGTCTCGGCGAACTCGGGCCGGAAGTAGGGGCTGTCATACGAGCGGTCGGCGCGCTGAAGGGAATCCCAAGCCGCGACGTGTTCGGCTGTCAGTTGAGCGACAGGTAAACAGTGGATTTCCATGAGACGACGCATTAACAGGGCCGATGCGGCAGGGAAATAGTCTCGGCCCGAAACTCGGGCTCAGCACTTTGGTTCGGCGCTTCCATGAAGAACAATTGGAGGACGCATGCTCCCGCGATCAGCGTCAAAAAGTTGGCGCTTCCCATACCGGTCTCCATGCAGGCGTTCAGCAATCCGAAGACAAGCAGACAGAGGCCAAAGGCGACGCCTGGACCGGGTGCGGCAAGGAGCCAGCCGGCAAACTGCTTCAGCGCAATGGCCACACTGACGAGCATTGCTGTCAGCCCAATCAGGCCAACGCTCAGCAACGCATCGAGATACGCATTGTGGGCCTCACGGAGCGGCCACTGCATTTCCTCGGACACATCTTCGACGTGATCGAGCGTCCAAAACGACTCGAAGCCGTAACCTTGCAGCGGCTTCTGTCTCGCGTATCCGAGCAACTCCTGCCAGATCGGCAAGCGGCCGGTCAGGGCCTCGGAATCCTGTTCGCGCCCCAGCATAATCAGGTTACCGGCTTTCTCTTCGAGGTTGCCACTCGCCACCATTCCCAGCAAGAGACCGCCGCAGAAAAGAAAACCAAGGGTCGCGACCGTTGTCCACCGCACGCGCGGGGTGGTAGTCAGCATCCAAAGCACGCCAGCGGCGATCACCGCTGCCGCACAGGAAGTGCGTGACTTCGTCAGCAAGAGAAAGACGCCAGCAACGCCCAAGCCTGCCCAATACCAGGACTGCCGATCGTTGGCGAAGCGCGCCGAGCAAAATAGGCCAAGACAAAGCACGGCCAGATACGCGCCTTGGGTGTTGGGGTGCACCGTGCCGGCGAAACGGTATTCGGCGGCCCAAGGCCGGAACGTGCCGAGTGCGATTTCCGCCGCGATTCCGATCGCGAGGTAAGCCGCCGTCATTCCAACGGCCATTCGTACCAGATCCCGACCGGGGAACTGCCGCGCGATTCCACACGCCGCCAATACGCAGAATAGCAGCACTGCCAATCGCCGGCAGCTCAATCCTGGATCGTCCGACCATAGCACGCTCGCCGACGCCCAAAGGAGAAAGATGGCCATGCTGGTCGGGAGCCAGCCGGTCAGATGAAGGGTGAGGCCACCGCGCCTGGTCAACAGATACGCGCCAAACAATCCGAGCGCGGCGAGAGCGGCTCCTTTCGTGGAGTTGCTGCCCGCCGTTACGATGGTCTCGTCGGCATCGGACCAAGGGGCGTATCGTTCAAAGGTAGACACTTGCAGATCATGGCCGACGAAGAAATAGACGCCGCCGGTCAGAATCGCAGCGGCCAGCAGCAATCGTCGACGTCTGCTGCTCGCAAGTTCGGCGGCGGTCGTTTCTTTCGCTGTGCTCATTGGCCGATTTGCCCCCCTTCCGCTACATGCGCTACGTAAGGCGTCGGAAGACCACCTTCCACTTCCGATAATGCAGCCATCTTGCCCGGATGAGCACGAAGCGACTGCACCAGGACAGTCCAACGGAGAACCGAACCGGCAATGCGTCCCACGACGATCGCCACGCCGATGCCGACGGCAGCCATGGGGAAGACGAGCCACATCGCCACAACCAGGGTCACGGCCATTTGTAGCGAGTCGGACCAAAAATTGGCGGCGGGGCGATCGATGGCCCAGACTCCGGTGCTAGCGGTGAGTCCGATCGAATCGAGCAGGGCGGCGACGGCCAGCACGGTCATAAGTGTTCCCGTATCGGCGTAGGCTACTCCAAATATTTTCCCGGCAAGCACGTTGCCGATGAAGAATACGATCACGCAAAGGGGGCCAAGCGAGGCGACCGCTGCGGAGATAGCTTTCTTGAGCACTACGGCAAGCCCGAAGCGGCCGTGGCGTGCGAAGGCTTGCGCGGCCCTGGGCATCAGATAGTTGTTCAAACCGATCACAAACAGGTTGGCGAGTCCGACCAACGTGGTGCAGGCCGCCAATTCGCCAGCCTGGGCCTCGCCGTGTACGCTCGCCAGCAGCCAGGGCAAGGCATAAAACGCCAATCCCGTCATTTGGCTTACCAATGCCCATTTGCCAAATCCCCAATTCAACCGCCAATCGTCGCGAATTCCTTTCCAGGAGAAGTGGATTGCCTGCGGAGTGAAGAGCCACCAGACCAGGCAGGCGACCGCACAAGCGCCGCCCATGGCCGCGTATCCCGTAGCCGGCGAAAGAAGCTCGCTCCAGGCCAGGGCGAGCAGCGTTGCCATCTGTAAGGTGGCGACGAGGGCATCGACGACAATCGCCGTGCTCAGAGTAAGATGAGCAAGGCAAGAGCGGCGCGCGTAGTCGCGCAACAAAATGAAGGGAATGGCCCCCAGCAAGACCCATGCGGCTGGCCGCAGACGTTGCGGACCGACGTCAAACGCGAGAGTCACATCGAGTACAAGAAAACAAAGCACCGCAGCCAACGAGGCAAGCAACTGGTGGACCAGCGCGCTACCGGCGTACGTCGCTAAATCGTCGCCCTGTCGCCGGTGGCTGTACATTGTATAGGGCAAGGAAATCAAGTTGGCCTGGGCGGCCGTCAAGAAAACAACGAGCGTCCATGCCAATGAGTACAAACCGACGTCTTCCTGGCTGCAGGCTCGGGCGAGAATCAGCAGAGTAAGGAAGTTTGTTCCGCTGACGATGGCCTGATCAAAAATGGACAAGACCCCGCGCGGAACGAGAGGCTCTGCGGCATCGGCTACCGGTGGCGCAAGGTTCGATATGAGCGGCCTCCCGCCTTCAATGGCTTCGATTCGGGCCAAATTGTCGTCGGCTCTCGGAGTCATAGCATCAGGCCTACGCGGCTTGACTTTTGGCAATGGTCCCACCGGCAGCGCTCGACGTGCACGGGAGTCTCTGTCGGCCGAGCCTTTTCCCATCGAACGAGGCAGTGCCAGGCGATCCGGGCCGCTGAGTACCATCCGTTAAGCTTCATCGCCAGGGTCAGGCCGGTATCCCGCGCCGTCGCGGTAAACCGTCCCCAATGAAACGGATCGATGGCAGCCGATGCAATCCTCGGCTCAGTCGTCAGCGAACAAGCCACCCCCGCCTCGCGTGCCGCCTCGATCAGTTCCTCGTTGTAGTGACCATAGGGAAAAGCGAACGCTGGTTCGCGGTAACCCAAGACGTTGTACAGTCTTTCCAGCGATTTCTTCAGGTCTTTCCGAAAGGCGTCGGGCCGGCCTAAAAACTCGTTGTGCGAGTCCGTGTGTGAGCCGAACTCAACGAGTTCGAACTCCAGCAATTCCCGGCAATGGGCCGTCGAGAGCGGTTGCCAGGCCACCTGGGGTACCTTGGTAGCTCCTGCTGCGGTCCAGTCGTCGAAAGGGAAGGCTGCTGGTGAATCAAGATAGGCAGTGGCGATAAAAACGGTTGCTGGAATACCCAGTTCCTTAAGGACTGGCCAGGCATAGTGGTAGAAGTTGTCGTAGCCGTCATCGAATGTGACGACAAAGGTTCGCGGTGGAATCGGCTTGCTGGCTGCGCAGTGCTCGAGGATCTGTCGCAACGGCCATGCTCTGTAACCCCGTGACAGCAAGCCGGTCAACTGTCGTCGAAACTGTTGCGGCGGCACATTCCACGTCGGCGGATCGACGCCTGCGACCCGAGGCGTGACCCGGTGGTACATTAGAATGCCGAATTTGTCCAATTTCGCTTCACCCATGCTCAGACCTCCCCGGTAGGCGTTCTTTTCGTGCACGGTTCTCCATTTCGAGCCATTCCGCGGGTCTGCCGTTTGCAATCCGCATTGGGTCCGACCAGTCGAACTGCCGGGAATCCAGCCCGATTCGAGCAGAGAATCTGCCAATAAAGATCCAGCAGCCATGTTTTGTGCCGATCCCAAAGATACTCCCGAGCGCGCGCTACGGCTCCGCGGCCGAGTCGGACACGCTCGTCAGGATCGCGGGCGAGACGGACAATGGCTGCTGCCATATCCGTGACCGCTTGCTCGGGCGTCGTGACCGGAATCTTGATCCCGCAGTCAGCCGTGACGACGTCGTGCGCTCCCTGATGATCGAGGCAAATCACGGGCAACCCGGCGGCCATGGCCTCGACGATCACGGTGCCCGTGGTGTCACGGAGACTCGAAAACACAAACGCGTCGGCCCAGTGGTACTGCTGGATGGCCTCGACATGCGGCAGCCAACCGAGCCAGTTGACATGGTCGGCCACGCCCAGTTTGCTGCTCAATTGCTGCCAGCGGCGTTTCGACCGTCCCTCGCCCAGCACACGCAGTTCGTACACCACGTCGGAGGGTATTTGGGCGAGCGCCTCGAGCAACAGATGCAAGGCCTTGCGATGGGTGAGCAAGCCGGACCAGAGCAGCCGAATCGGCCCTGGACGGATCACTTTCACGGAGTCGGCGACGGAGCGAATTCCGACGTCCGGAAAGGAGGAAAGCGTCTTCCCCCACGCCTTGGCAAAACACTCCCGATTCTCGCTGTTGGCCGCGATGAGAGCCGTGGCTCTTGAGGCCGCCTGCCGGACACGCCGGCTCCACCGCAACTGGAAGCGATTGATCAGGCTGCGGAGTGATTCGGCCAAGGTTGCACGCGGTCCTGCATGCCGCAAGAATCGCCGCGGATAGTCCTGTGCGCCACCGATCGGCCCCCACACGAAGGGCGCATCCAACTGCCAAAGCAGGCCCGGCTCACGATAGCCACAAAAAGTGACCTGATGCACCAGATCGAAGTGTAACGAAGCGTGTAATTGGCGGGCCTTGTTGAGCGCCTGACGATGCCACCGTCGCAGGGCCCAATACCAAAGACAATCGTGGTATTGCCCCAACGACCATTCGCGCTGGTTGATCGGGACGAAGACAAAGTGCAAGCCGGGCAACGGGCCGTGCTTGGCCAAATAGTCGTGGACCTCGCTGGCGAACTCGTGTTGCTCGCAAATTACCCAGGTGTCGAACTGTTCGGCAGAATGCAGAGCCCTTTGCCAACCAACGCCAGCCTCGGAGCCACGCACAGGGCTACAGGCATACGACAATTGCAGCACCCGCAGGCGTTGGGCTGGTTGGCCTGTGGCAATCACGGCTAAACGGCTCCACGTCGAAGAAGGACTGCCGGCGCCGTTCGCAGCAAGAGAATTGCGTCGCGCCAGAAAGATCGTGACGCGATATAGCGAATGTCCATCCGCGCCCATTCGGCGAACGATACCCGGGAGCGCCCTTCGACTTGCCAGATGCAGGTCAAACCGGGGGTGACGTCCAATCGGCGTCGTTGCCACCTTTCGCAGCAAGCCGTTTCCTGGCACGGCAATGGCCGTGGCCCGACAAGGGACATCTCGCCGCGGAGCACGTTCCACAGTTGCGGCAACTCATCGACGCTCGTCTTGCGCAGCCAACGTCCCAGGTAGGTCACCCGAGGGTCATTGGCAATTTTGAAGGCCGGACCGTCTTGCTCATTCATATCCAACAACTCGTGTTTCTGCGATTCCGCATCGTTGACCATCGTACGAAACTTCACAATGCTGAACTCGCGGCCTGCCAGACCGCTTCGACGTTGACGAAAGAAGACCGGGCCAGGCGAGGTTAACTTGATGGCCCCTGCCAACAGGACTAGCAGCGGGGAAAGGATCAGCAGCCCGATGGATGCGCCGACGATATCGATCCCCCGTTTCCAAACGGGAAGACGATGAGAAAAAAACTTGTCCATTGGCTGGACCGGCCGCTGCTGCCGATCGTCGTCAGACAATTCCCGGCTGCTGTTGAAACCGTCGGGGGTGGATGGATAACAGTACACGTGGCAATCGGGCAGCGGCAAGCCCGCCGGTACGCAGACACAGACGTCGTCGGCAACAGTCCAGGCTCCGGAAGCGGGGGTGTCGGGCAAGAAAACGCCGATCTGCAGCCTGTCCAACCTGCCGGCGTCGTCTGTGAGTCGCAGGCGACGCTTGAGGATTTGGGCCAGGTGCAGGAGCGTTTGTTGATCGTCCGAGGTCTTTCCCAGTTGAAATACGATCAGAGAAAACAGTTCGCCCGTGCGATCGCTTCTCGCCCGTTCGCGCTCCAGAAGCCGTTCGAATTGCTCCTTGGAGAGCAATGCAGTCAGCGGGTCAGGCTGAGAGGTCCTGCGGACGGCATACATAATTCTGGTAAGCAACATCCCAGACAATCCTCCGATGTCGATAAATCTTGGCGTCGTCAGGAGGCCGACTGTCCCGAGTATTTGTTGAGCACGACCCCACACGGGGTCGCGCCGGTTTGGTGCAGCAACCGGGTCACACGTTTGGCGAGTTCCGCGGGGATGCCCCGTTGAACTTCCACGACCAAGAGGAGTCCTTCGCACATCGCCGACAGCCGCAAGGTGTCGGAGGACCGCTCAACGGCTGGCAGGTCGACAAACGTCAAAGAAAAATGGCTCGACAGTTCTTCAAGGAGGAGAGGCAAGGACCGGTCAGCGTAGACGGAACTCGGGCTCTGATCGGCCAACCGGCCAGCGACCAGCAATGCGAGCCGGGGCACCACCGACGGCTGCAAGACTTCGCGCCATGGCTGGCCACTTTGAAGCACTTCGATCCATCCTGGGCGACCTTGTACCCGGAAAACGCGCGGTACGGCCGGACGAGAAAGATTGGCATCCAGCAGCAGCACCGGCTCCTTGCCGAGGGTGGCCGCTGTGGTTGCGAGATGCGCCGCCACCGTGCTCACGCCTTCTCCTCGTCGGCAACTGGTGATGCCGATCAGCCGAGGACAAGGGTTGGTGCCATTGCTTTGCCAACCGAGGCTATGCAACAAAGCGGCATAGTGTTGCTGCAACTCTTGCCGCACCGCCTGACGATGCACGGCGCTGTCATGACTCGATGGAGCGATCATAGGCTTCTGGTTCCTGTGACCGTCAAATCGCGGCGTTTTAGCCGCGGGATGGTTGCCAGGGTCGGCAGTTGCAGGCTTTTTTCAATGGCTGCGGCGTTACGAAGCGACGGATCGAGTTGATCGCATAGCAGCACGGTCGCTACTGCGCCGAATCCGGCCGTCAGGAATCCGAGCAAAAGCGAGATTGCTTTGCGCGGGTAGATTGGTTTCGCTTCGTAACTGGCCGGCTGGACGACACTGATATTCGACATTCGCTGGTTTTCGAGGCGCTGATCGATCCGAGCCTGCTCCAAGTTGGCGGCATACTTGCGATAATCATTCTCGAGCAGATCGACATCGCGCTGCACTGCTGCAATGCGAAGTTCATCTTCGTTCAAACGTGTCAGTTCGAGCCGAACGGCGGCGAACTGGCTCTTCAATTCGGCCGACTGCGCTTGCAGCGAGGCAAGCATCGGCTCCTCGACCAGTAAAGCCGCCTGGGCTTGCTGACTTAAGCGGTTGGGCTCCTGGGTAACTTGCTTGCGGTTCTTTTCCTCACGTTCGAGCACCGTCCGCGCGGCGCTGATTTGGTCACGGATTTGCCGCATTTTAGGGTGGTCTTCGGTGTAGCGCGATTGGGCCTCTTTCTCGCGGACTTGGAGGGCATAGAACTGATCTCGCATGCGATCGGTGCCCTCGTTGCCGAAACCACTGGTCTCGTTCGTGACCTGGGTTGTCGGCAGTAATGCCACCTTTTTTCGCAAATCGGCGACCTTCGCCTCGGCTACGCTACGCGCCGTTTCCACGTGAAGCAACTCGTCTTCGATACGGGCAATCCTCGAAACGATCTGTTGTCGCCGGACGGCGGGCGAGGCCAGTCCGGTGGCGTTCTTCAAGTCTCGCAATTCCCCTTCTCGGTGGGCGAGATCAGTCCGCAAGCGGTCGGTTTGCTCACGGAAGAATTCGCAGGAACCTTGTGGGCGATTCAGGCGGGCGTGCTCTTCGAGGTAGCTGGTAGTCAGTTGTCTTACGACCTGCTGACAGAGCTTAGGCGAAGAACCTTGATAGGTGATTTCGATCACACTCGACTTCTTGGCTGCCTCGACCTTCAGACGTTTGCCAACGTGGGCCACGGCACGCTCGCGATCCTCGGTGTCAGCGACCTTGGATGCCCCCAAGGCGTCGACTACCTTTTCGAGGAACACGCGACTTTGCAGCATCTCAACGACCGAGTTGATTTCATTGTCGCGGGACTGGGGAATGGCGACGATCGGGCTCTGGCCAAGGGTCGCAGTAGGGTCCAGAGTGGCGTTTTCTCGTCCCAGGCGCACGAACAACTTTCCTTCAGAGCGGTAGCGGCGTGGGGCAAAGGCAATGTACAGGACGGTCACTCCCACGATCGCCGTGAAGACGAGGACGGCCTTATTGCGGTGACGGAGGAAGACGCTGATGATATTGCGCCAAGGTGTAGTGGACTGGCCCATTGCACCGCTCTTAAGTGGTTGCGACAGGGGTAATGTGCGGGAATGCGTTACCCGCCTTCGTTATTTTGCCTAACCGATAGGGATAATTGGCTATTCTAATTGGCTTAAAAAACGGCCGCAAGAAAAAAGCGGCCCCTCTATAGTATGGACTCACATCCTCGTGCCCCTACTTGGATGCTATTGCCGGTAGCGGATTGCTTTTTTCTTCTGCTTACCGCAAGGAGGGTTATAATGGAGCCATTGCCGCGGGGGGCATTCCATGTTAAGGGAGATACCGCGAGTGTCAGCAGGCACCCACAAAGTTTGCCCTCTTGCCGATTTTGACCTCCTGCCCGATGCGGTCTTGGTCGTGGACGCAGGCCGGCAGAAGCTCGCAACCGCGAACGTGGAGGCGTGCAAGCGGTGGGGTTGGTCCGAGAGCGAGTTGGCAGGGGTGCCGCTACAGCAAATCTGTCCCGAAGTCGACGTCGAGAGCCTTGCCGTTCAATTCGGGCCTCCCCCGATGACGTGCGCGACCTGCCTCGTTCCGGAACGTTGTTCGGATGGTCGCCGCATCCTTGCCCAATGGTGTGTGGCAAAACAGATCATCGACGGCAGTGAGTATTGGTTCGTTGTCTCCCGTGAGGTCCACGCTTCGGACGATCAAGCCCGATGGAATGTGATTGCCGGCGAGTCTTACGGGCTCGGCATGCCTGGACACGACCCGTTGACGGGCTTGCCCGATCGGCGGCTGTTCGAGCGACGGTTGCGCAGGGCGGTTGATCGCATTAAGCAGCATGCGGACTATCTATTTGCCGTCTATTTCTTCGACTTAGACGGTTTCAAGCCCATCAACGACCGCTTTGGTCACCTGTTTGGCGATCAGGTTCTGTGCGAGGTTGCCCGTCGTGTGGTAACGTGCTTGCGGCCAGGCGACATGGTGGCACGATTTGGCGGCGACGAGTTCACCGTCTTTCTTGATGACCTGCACGAGACATCGGACGCAACGCTGGTGGCGCGAAGAATCCTCGCTCAATTGGCCCGGCCGTTGCAGATCGAGGGACACACGGTGCAACTCCGTTCGAGCATCGGTGTAACGACCAGCGAGCATGAGCATCGAAGTGCCGAGGACTTGCTCCACAACGCCGATCGGGCGATGTACCGCGTGAAGGCTGCGGGTGGCGGCAACTTGGGCGTGTTTGAACCGGAGTTGACAATCTTTCCGCCGGGTCGCCGATAGCATTCGCATTGGGCCGCTAGAACTTGGCCGTCTCGGCCTCGGTCAGCGCGGTTTCGGGTGTCGCCGGCCGGGCAAGTTCATTGGCGACGACCGATGGCAGATTGCCCGCCTCTGCGGGCGGCAATTCGAGCAGGCTGGCGACCTCGCGCAGTTCGTCGCTGACAGGAACCGTAAGCTCTTGAACATAGTCGCGGAGCCAGCGCAGGGTCTCCTCAACGGTATCGGCTTGTAGCAGGACGAGATCGCCTGGTTTGGCCATCGACATGGCGATTTCGGCCGCCTTGGCGGCTCCGGCAACGTCAATCACCTCGATCGTTCGGGTCGCTGTCTCGAGCCCCTGACGGAGCCACCGGATGATCTCGCCTGGCTGGCGTCCTCGGCGGTAAAGGTCCTCGTAGAGCACCACACGATCGAAAGCGGCCCCGAGCAGCATTCCCTGGCGGACCATATCGCCGTCACGGCGATCGCCTGCCGTGGAGTAGACGCAGATCCGTGTCTGTTGGGGAAAGTTGTCGAGGGCGGCGACAATCGCCGCCAGCGCATCGATATTGTGGCCGTAGTCCACGATCACCGTTTTGCCGGCAATGGTGAGAACATTGAAGCGAGCCGGCACCTTGTCGACGTCGGCAGCGATGGACTTCGCCCGAGTCCGAATCAGATCGAAAGGCAGGTCGAGCGCCCAGGCTGCGGCAATGGCGGCTAACGCATTTTCCACTTGGAAAGTGATTTTTCCGCCCCATGTCAGGGGCAGGCATTCCAAAGCAACCAGCGTTTCTTCGGTCTCGCCATAGGCCAGGACGACGTGTTGGTCCCGGACGCAGGCGGTCCGGCCACCCGCGAGCCGATGCTTTGTTAATAGCGGGTGGGTCGGATCGATGGCAAAATAGATTACTTTGCCGGGGCAATAGTTGGCCATGTCTGCGACAAACGGATCATTGGCATTCAACACAGCATAGCCGTCTTGCGGCACCGCTTCCACGATGCATCGCTTCACTTTGGCTAGTTGTTCGGGGGTGTGGATGTCGCTAAGCCCCAGATGATCGCCTTCGCCTATATTGGTGACGACGGCCACCTTGCAGAAATCGAAGCCCAGCCCCTCGCGGAGGACGCCGCCACGGGCCGTTTCAAACACTGCCATCTCGACGGTCGGGTTGAGCAAAACACTACGCGCACTTTTGGGCCCGCTACAATCGCCCCCCTCAATGCGGCGGTCATTGACGAAAATTCCGTCGGTACAGGTCATCCCAACCGTTCTTCCCGTGCCGCGCAAAATGTGACTGATGAACCGAGTCACGGTTGTCTTTCCGTTAACGCCAGTCACGGCGACGATTGGAATTCGGCCGTCGTCATCGCGAAGAGGGAAGAGCAGCGACGCGATGGCCTCGCCGACCGGGCGGGAGACGCCCACCGAGGGCTGTAAATGCATTCGCAAGCCTGGCGCCGCGTTCACTTCGACAACCACGCCATGTTGCTCGGCCAAGGGCCGAGAAATATCCTCAGCTAAGACGTCGATGCCGGCGATATCAAGCCCGACGATTCGCGCCGCCTCGATCGCGCAGGCGGCAACGGTCGGATGAACGCGTTCGGTGACATCGATGGCGGTGCCGCCGGTGCTTAGATTCGCATTGCGGCGGATCAGCACGGTGGCTCCGGCACTTGGGATAGACGTCGGCGTCAACCCTTGGTCGGCCAAAACGGCCAAGGCAATATCTTCCAACTTAATCGTGGTCAATGCGGTGGCATGATGCTCGCCTCGACGCGGATCCGTGTTCACCTGTTCGACCAGTTCTGCCACAGTGTGCACGCCGTCGCCGATGACTTGCGCCGGTTCGCGTCGTGCTGCGGCAATTACCTTGTCGCCCACGACCAGCAGGCGGTAGTCATGACCGGGAGCGAAGCTCTCAACGAGCACTGCGTCTCCCTCCTTGCGCGCGGACTGGTAAGCCGCAAGAACTTGTTCGCGCGTGGTCAAATTGGCAGCAACTCCACGTCCCTGATTGCCGTCCTGCGGTTTGACGACAACGGGACCGCCAATTTCGCACGCGGCCGCCCAGGCATCCTCGGCATCCTTGACCGGTCGGCCGTCCGGAGTGGGCACGCCAACGGACCGCAGCATCAGACGTGTCAACTCCTTATCCTGGGCGATCGACTCGCCAATGGCACTGGTTCGATCGGACTCGGCAGCGAGAATCCGTCGTTGCTTGCAGCCGTGGCCGAACACCACCAAGCTTCCGGCATTCAGACGCCGTGAGGGAATTCTGCGGGCACGAGTTGCCTCAACAATCGAACGGGTACTGGGCCCCAAGCAAAAGTCCTGGGCCAAGTCGCGCAGACGCCGCATCTCGGCCTGAGCGTCGAATGGACGGTCGTGCACCGCGGCCAGGCAGAGCCGGCGGGCGATTTCCAGGCTCTCACGACCGACGTTCTCCTCCTCGTACTCGATAATGACTTTGTAGACGCCCTCTTCCGACGTTTCTCGCGCTTTGCCAAAACCCACATTGCAGCCGGCGAGAGTCTGCAGTTCCAACGCCACGTGTTCGACGATGTGACCCTGGTAGGTGCCGTCCCGCAGACGTTGAAAAAAGCCGCCTCGCTGCCCGATGCTGCAGCGATGCTCGATCATGCTCGGCACCCAATTCATGAGGCGATCATTGAAGCCGGGGATGACGTTCGATGGCTTGTCTTTCAGATCGCCGAGGTCCAACCACGCTTCGATCACCGCGAAGTTCGCCCAAATGTTCGGCCCACGTAGCACCAGCACCTTGCGGAATTCCATAACTATCTCTTGTGATTAAGCCTGCGGGGATCGTGTCGAAGTGGGGAAACTTCTTTAGAGCATGGGACGCCGAGAAGGTAGTTACATGCTTGTATCGGCAGGTTTCTTCGGCCCGATAACTGAGGGAAACACGCCAGCGGGTAAAACTTCTCTCTCGGAGTATGTGACAATTCTCAGAATGCACGGAATGCCTAAGGAACTGCCAACCAATGCTAGCGCGACAACGCCTCGTGTCCATGCTGCTGTCTCGATCGTAGGGGCAGCGCGCGCGAGTCCTCGCATCTGCAACGTGAGGTAGCAGGGGAAAGAACAACATGAGAGGCTGTTCCGAAGCGGTGGCCGACCGTTCAACGTATTAGTTAAGCCGTAAATTGAACGCCGAGCAATGCGTGTTGTGAAATTTTACCAAGCTTTTGTTCTTGCCACCGCAAATGTCCCCAAAACGCGTTTGCAGTCGGTGGCAATACGCGTCCTACGCTTGGGCTGATGCAAGAGTTCATTAAAGAGTAAAACGGAAGAAAAGAACTTTGACTCAACAGTCAGTGCGTTCATGCCGAGCATACGCACCAGTTGGTTTGGTAGTGTTCGCCAGTACGAAATGGTTTATGATGACCAAGTCGAGATGGCGAAGAGATTCCCAAGGTACCCTGGGGAATCGCAACCTGTTTCAGGAGCGAGAGAATTGAGTCGTGGTTTGAATGATTGGACGGAAATTCCTGAGCCACTGCGCGAAGCCGCGGAGGCTTCCATGCAGCGAGGGGAATCGCCCCTGGCGTGGGTGATTGTCGATTTGGACACCTCCCTCTGCTACGAAACCAGTCTGATCGTCCTGACCACCTGTCGGGTGGTGTCGGTGCTCGCGCCAAAAGAAACCGACCTGTCGGACTTGTCCGGTCCGAGCGGGCCGCGTTCCTGCGTTTGCGATTGGCCCTTGGAAGCGATTGACGGCGCACAGGCCCAGGAGCAAGGATCTCTCGGTCGGCTGGAACTTTGCGGACCGGGGGGGCCTCTCCATCTTTGGCGCTACACCATCGGGCGATCGTCGCTGGTGCACCGTTTCGTACAACAGCTGGGGCAAATGCGGCGGCCCGATCGCTCGGCGTCCGCGTCGGCTGGACAGATGGCGATGGTGAACTGCCCTAGTTGCGGCGTGGTGTTGGCCGCCGAGCAGGGCGTCTGCCCTGAATGTCAGTCAGCCAATGGCAAAAGAGCCGGTACTTCGCTGTGGCGGCTGTTTGAGATTGCCAAGCCCTGGAAGTGGCAAGTGCTGCTCGGCTTCCTATTGATGGTGGCGAGCACCAATGCCAACCTGATTCCGCCCTACTTGACTCGTCCGATTATCAACAACGTGCTCGAGCCGGCGCTGCGCGACCCCGCACATTACGGTTTTCATCAGGCTTGGTGGTACTTATTCGGTTTGCTGGGGGCCGCATCGCTGGCGTGGACGGTGACCTGGGCACGCAACCGTGCGGTGGCCTCGGCAAGCGAACGGATTTCGGCCGAACTACGTCACCGCACGTATCAGCATTTGCACACCCTTTCCTTGGAATACTACGGCGGGAAACGTACCGGCGATTTGATCTCCCGGATCAGTAGCGACACGGATCGCATTTGTTATTTTTTGACAATCTATCTGCTCAACTTCGCCGACGACGTGCTCACCCTGCTATTTACGTCGGTGTTGCTGCTGTTCATTGACCCGCCACTGGCTGCGGCGACGCTGATTCCGCTGCCATTTATCGCATACCTAGTCCATCGCGCACGTAATAAAATGCGGCGAGGTTTTGCCTTCAGCAGCAAGGCGTGGAGTGAGATGATGAGCGTGCTGGCGGACACAATCCCCGGCATTCGCGTGGTGAAGGCCTTTGCCCAGGAGCGTCGCGAGGTAGAACGCTTTCAAAAAGTGAATCAGGGCGTTATCGCCGCCAACGATCGGGTGAACAAGACTTGGGCGATTTTCGAACCGACCATTTCCTTGTTAACTAATTTTGGTTTATTGATTGTTTGGGCGGTCGGATGCTGGCGCGTCATCCACGGGCCAGTTCGAGTCGGCGATTTGGTCGTGTTCATCACGCTCATCAGCCGGTTCTACGGGCGAATGGACGCGATGAGCCGATTTGTCGCCGCGGTGCAGCGTGCCGGGGCGAGCACGCAACGGTTATTTGCCATCCTCGATCGTGTGCCGAGCGTGGCCGAGCCGATTCGTCCCGTGCATCGAGAGCGATTGGAAGGCCAGGTCGAATTTCGTGGCGTTGGCTTTCATTATGGCACTCGCCCCGTGCTGCAAGACCTCGACCTATCCATTGCCGCAGGTGAAATGATCGGTCTGGTAGGGCCGAGCGGATCCGGAAAGAGCACGTTGGTCAACCTTGTCTGCCGGTTCTATGATGTCACCGCCGGGGCAATTCTCGTTGACGGCGTTGATATCCGCTCGTTTCGTTTGGAGGACTACCGCCGACACATTGGCATTGTTCTGCAAGAGCCGTTCTTGTTCTACGGCACCATTGCGGAGAATATTGCCTATGGCCGCCCCGAGGCAACGCGTCAAGAGATCATTGTGGCGGCCAAGGCAGCCCGGGCACACGAATTTATTCTTCGCTTACCCGATGCCTACGATTCCCTGGTGGGCGAACGCGGACAGTTTCTTTCTGGGGGGGAACGGCAACGCATCAGCATTGCCCGAGCGCTGTTGATCGATCCGCGGATCTTAATCCTCGACGAAGCCACTTCTTCAGTCGACACGGAGACGGAGCGGGAAATTCAGTTGGCGCTCAACAATTTGATTCAGGGGCGGACCACCATCGCCATAGCCCACCGCTTGAGCACTTTGCATCGGGCTGACCGACTTGTGGTGGTGGAGCGAGGGCGGATCGTTGAGGTGGGACCACACCGCGAATTGTTGGCGAGCGGCGGTACCTACGCGCGGTTGTACCATGCTCAATTTGAAGGGCAAATGAGCGCGCGAAGCGACGGTGCGGGTAGCATCCTGGAAGAGGAGAGACTGTAGGCAGCATGGAAGGTTTTGGAAGGTTTACCCTAGATCGTGCCCCCCGTGGCGGCTTGGTCCTCGTTGCCGCCGATGGCTGTCGCATCGAAGGTGTGGTGCCGGTGAGGCCATTTCCCGTCTCGGGGCCGGCCACCATGGTCGTTCTTTGCGATTCTCACGGACATGAGTTGCTCTGCATCGACGATCTCCGCACACTTGACGCCGCGACACAGCAACTTGTCAGTGATGAATTGGCCCACCGCGAGTTTGTGCCGGTGGTAACGCGTGTCGAGCAAGTTTATGCCGACACCGATCCATCGGAGTGGCAGATTGAAACGGATCGGGGAAGAACATCTTTCCTAATGAACGACGATGATACGGACGTGCGCCGGCTGGGACCGCACCAAATCCTCCTATGCGATACGCATGGCATCCGCTACCTGATCCCCGACATTCGTGAACTGGACGCGGCGAGCCGCCGGATCTTGGATCGGTACGTTTAACGGATAGAATTAAGACCGCCGTGCGAACGCGTTGATCTAGCCGGTTTGCTCGTCGGTGCTTTCAACCAGAGCAGCGAGGGCTTGGTAGTACTCGGAGACTTCGTCTTCGCTTAGGTCGAGGTCTTCCCATACGTCATGGGCTGTGCGATGGTCCTTCGCCTCCAGCCATTCCTGGATTAATCGAGAACGATTACTGGGGTCTGCAGCGGACGTAGAGGGGACTTTCAGATCATCGGACAGTTCGGCGGTCAGCACGTCGTCCAGGGTCTCCAGCACCTGGTCGACGCTCTGCAGCACGTCCCGATACGAACGCTGTTCGGGAGAACCGCCCGTGAGTCTTGCCGAAAAATGCCAATCCGTTGCGCCGCTCGCCGCGGAAATGCGGCCAACTTCCATTGAATGGAGGCTGGGGCCGAGGAGACCGGGGAAGGCGGCCATGGCGTCGAAGACGGTAGAGCGATTGGTTAGAGACGTGCGAAGTGCCGCCGACGATGGCGACGAATCGGCAAGCCAGCGGGCAAGTGCCAGGCGTTGCGCCGTTGGCGGCAGACGGTTGGCCAACGCCGTGGCGCTGGGAGACGCGCCGGCGACAACGACTTTGAAGGTTTGCGTGGTGGATCCCATACCATCGCTCGCCGTGACCTGGACATAGAAGTCGCTGGTGTAGCCGGCCTCTCGGCTAACGGTCAACACGTTGCCGGAGACACCGACGGCGACGCTATCGGCCAGCAAGCGATAGCTCGGGGCCGCTGCCTCGTGCAACAGGGCCGGATTGTCGTAGTAAGCCCTGTTTAGCGTAGCGATCCGTGTGCTGTTGGCGATGCTTCCGTCCCAGCGATACAGATCGCCATTGGGCAGTATAAAACAGGGATGCGCCAAGCCATTGGTATAGCTAGCCAGGTACTTCTCTTGGTATCCGCGGAGGTTTGTCCAATAGCTACCCTGCCACTGGTAGAGCCTCAGTTGCTGGTTCAGGTCATACGCAGCCTTCTCCAAGGGGTCGACCGCCAAGGCCTGCGCTGTGTAGCTCACGGGATCGCCGTCCCCATCGTTGGCGTTGAGCGAAACCGACAGCGAGGTTTGTTCCACCGCCATCATCCGATCGCTTAATGAGCTAAGCACGGGAGCGGAATTGGCCACCGAGACCTTGAATTCCCCGGCAACAGATGCCATGCCGTCGGAGACCGTAACGCGAACATAAAAATCGTTGGTGAAGTTCGCGGCCCGATTGACGGTTAGCGAGCCACCGGAGACGTTCAGCGCGATGTTGTTGCTGCTGATCGGGGTATACGTGGGCATCGCTGCATTGTGCAGCAAAGCCGGATTGGCGTAGCAGGCTGAGCCGACGTTCGCAATCAGCGTACTGTTTGTGATACTGCTTTCCCAGCGATAGAGATCGCCGTTGGGCATCAGGAAGCAGGGATGGGCGAGGCCATTGGTGTAACTGGCCAGATATTTTTCCTGGTAGCCACGGAGATTTGTCCAATAACTGCCCTGCCACTGGTAAAGCTGCAGTTGCTGGTTCAAGTCATACGCTTGTTTTGCCAAGGGGTCGACCGAGAACGCCTGGGCCGTGTAGGTAAGCTGGTCACCGTTCGCATCGTTTGCCGTCAATCCCAGATGGATGCTGGTTTGGGACCGCGACATGACTCGATCGCTGATCGCGGCCAGCACAGGGGCCACGTTCGCGGATTTCACATCAAGGGAATACGTGCCCGTGTAGGAATGTCCGTAGCTGGCCACGACCAGGTAATAGGTTCCGGTCGCAGGGGCGGTCCATTTGATCTGCGAGGCGTAGGTGCTCCCATAGTCATCGTTGGTGGTCAATTGTGACGTGCCGTTGCGATTATACAGGGTGAGGATTGAATCGCGCAGCGAGCCCAATTGGGTCGTGAAGGTGTACTGCTGTCCGGCGATGGCCTGGATGGCAAACCAGTCAGTGTCGCCGATTACGGCGATACTGCCGATAGTGGTGCTTGGGATTCCGACGGTGGTGGCGTTTGCCGCGGAGTTGCCGTGATCGTCAGCCGGGAGCACTGTGAGCGTGACGGTCGACAGGGCCGACCATTGACCATTGCTGTTCAAGGCGGCCGCGAAGAATCGTTGGGTGCCGACTCCGAAGCGGCTGGTGTCAAGGGTCAGGGTTGCCTCGCCATTGACAACGTTCGGCGACATACCGACAGTGGGATCGGTGGCCTGATAGATGCCGTCGCCATTCGCGTCCCAGGAGACGTAGAGGCCGGTGATGGTTCCGGAGGAGTCGGACAACCCGTGTCCGGTGATCGTAATCGCCGAGCCGAGTTGCACGGTGCCGGGCGAAACGGTAAGAGAAGTCATCACCGGACCGGAAGGCGACGAGCCGCCGATGAGGCGAACGGTGTTGTAGAGATTGAGCCGGCCGCCGGTGACCACCTTGCCGCTAAGCGACGAAATCGGGTCCGCTCCACGAAGGATTGCGTCGCGAACACTAGCAACCGTGGCGTTGGGATTCACGGCCCAGGCGAGTGCAGCCGCCGCGGCGACGTGCGGCGAGGCCATGCTCGTGCCCGACATGGTCGCATAGAGGTTATTGCGACCGGTGCTGTAGATCGAAACACCGGGCGCGGCGATGTCGACGGTTACCGCGCCGTAATTGCTGAAGCTGGCCAACTGATCGTTTTGATTGGTTGCCGCCACGGAGATCACGTTAGGCGCGTCGTAGTTGGCCGGGTATTGGGGAGAACTGTCGTTGTTCGTGCCCGAATTGCCTGCCGCGGCGACGAAGAGAATGCCTGCCGAGTTGCTGGCGCGGATCGCGTTCTGCAGGGCCGAACTGAAGCTGCCACCGCCCCAACTATTGTTGGTAACGCGAACATTCACGCCATAGCGGCTCCGCATCATGGTGGCATAGTTCACGGCCGAAATGGCGTCGGAGAGGTATCCGGAGCCATTGGCATCCATGAACTTCATGGCCATTACCTGGGTTGACCAGGTGACGCCGGTCACGCCGACGCCATTGTTTCCCACTGCGGCGATGGTGCCGGCCACGTGTGTTCCGTGGCCGTTGTCGTCCAGCGGACTCCCGTCACGGTTAACGAAGTCGTAGCCGTGGATATCGTCGACGAAACCGTTGCCATCGTCATCGATCCCGTTGTTGGCAACTTCGCCGGCGTTCGTCCAGATGTTGGCGGCCAGATCGACATGATTGTAATCGATCCCGGTATCGATCACGCCAACCACAACGCTAGAGCTGCCAGTGCTAATGTTCCAGGCGTTTTGCGCGCTGATTTTTGTCAAGGCCCATTGGCTGCCTGTTTGCGGATCGTTGGCGGTACGGTCCGCCGCGCGGTAGGCGTCCTGCTCGAAGCTGGCGACCTCCGCATCTTGACGTAGCCAGTTTTGCACGGCTTCCAGGGACGCGCCCGAGCTGCGCACCAAAACTTGGCCGGCCAAACCAAGGCCTCGAATTGCTTCAAATTCAATTCCCCCACCTGCCAAGAGGCTGGTGGTCTGCGCGACCGAACTGATGCCGTCCAGCGCAGCGGTATCGAACTGCACAATCCAGTCATAAACGTCGCTGGCAGCGCTACTGAATGTTTCCACTGCGGCCGGCTCAATGGTGTCTGCGGCAGTCCAGAGGGCGGTGCCTGCATGTCCGGCCGCCTCGGTGCTTACATTCTGAAACCATAAAGGGGAAAGCAGCGTTGCGGCAGCGGCTGCGTCCATCATTTGTCGCGGTTCCAGCGTTTCGAGTTGGAAGCGACGATGACGCTTCTTGGCCGAGCCCGAAGGCGAGCTATTGACCATCAGCTTACATACTTCCCGTGCCAACGCATGGTATGCGCCGGGCAGGCCGGCGTCGTCTTTATTGCAGCCCATTTCTGTACCGTGATGCCGATTCGAGGAGCGAGTGCCGTTCGCGGACGGCCGGGCTCAGACTGACAAGACTTCGATGAAAAGAAATTGCAGACAAGTTTCTGTCTACCGTAGTTTTGGTCACGGGGCGGAATGGGTCAAACCGCGAACGAAAATTTCTTGCCGAGCGTTGCGGGGCGTTGATTTTTTACCGCAGCGATTCTTTTTTTGAAACGGGAATAGCCGAAATTACCTGGCTTTGCCGGCCTTACTGATTACCGCCATTCCTCGCTCCTGCGCCGCGAAGCGGCTGTCTACGCCCACTATACGAGCAGCTTGCATGCCGTGTTCGCCGGCAAAGGTGGGGCCGCTAGTGATTGGGTAGTGCTGTACGTATGACTACCAGGCGTAGATCCGGCGAGTCGCCCTGACGGCGCCTCTTGCAATTCGTGGACAGTCTGGTATCTTCTCGGCACTCACCGGGAAGGAATCCCACCTGCAGGGAAGCCAGTTTGTCACAGGACGTGTGCTTCATATAACGTGTTTGCGAGACCGTCTGGCCGAAGGCCATCGCTCGCGAACCTGGCAAGACTGGCCCGCGTAATCTCAACTCCGACCGCCGCCGTGAATCGAGACCTTCCCGTCTCTAGGGCGGCGCGTCACTGACAACGACCGGCAACGCGGCTTTCGGGCCGTGTGCTTGGCCGCACGGCAACCGTGCCCAGCGCGGCAGATCGTGCACTTACATGAAAGGAGACATATCTGATGTTCGCAACGCTCTTACTCTGCGCCTCGATGATCACGGTTGCCCAGGATGACGTCAACGTTTCGAAAGGAACGACCAATACTCAGAAGCAGCAGGCCGCAGTTCCGGCAAAGGACAGCAGCAATACCGCGAAGAAGAAGGAAAGCAACAGCAAAGAAAATGCGACGACCAAGGATTCCGATGAGCAGCAAATCGATGGCGTGAAAGTAGCGGCGATCGAGGCCAACGTCGTGGCCTATACGAACGAACAACGGATGCGCCACGGGTTGCCGCCGTTGGAAGTCGACAAGGAGTTGATGGAGACCGCCCGCGAGCACGCCGCCTGGATGACGCGGAACTACACGTTGACACATACCAACCGACCGCTGGCTGAGAATATTGCGATGGGCCAACCGCACAGTAGTGAGGCCGTGCGGAGTTGGATGAATTCATCCGGCCATCGTGCTAACATTCTCAGTCCCGGTCATCGCCGAATTGGCGTGGCGGCCTATCGCGCCGCCAATGGCGTCATCTTTTGGTGCCAGCAGTTCCGCAGCTAGGAAAACCTAGCGATCGTTGGTCAGGCATGCTGGACGAACAAAGCGAGTCCAGGTGCCTGGCCAACAAGGCCTATCCGGAACGGAGTGAGTTCGGCAGTGATGAGCGGGCTGTGAAGCGGTTCGCGACGTACGTTTCCAGTATCAGGACGGTCAGAACGCCGATCAAGAAGACGCTCCAGAGGCTCTTGCCCTCACGCAGCGAGGCGAAGGTGCTGGTGAGATCGTCTGCCTTGTCGGCAAACACGGTGGAACCGGGTTGAAGCAGTTTCTCGAGTTGTTGCCGCTCGAGTCGGAGCGGGTCCGACTCGTGGGCATCGACGTTGACGCTGATCGCCCGAGGAGCGTTCGGCGAGCCGAGCGGCTGGAGGGTATATATGCCAACGTTGTGCGTTTCGGGATAGCGAAAGGTTTGGCCTTTTTCGGCCGCCCTCGGGGATGTCCTCAAACGCAGCACTTCACCACTGGGAGGAGTCAACTCGATGGAAAACGGCTGCGTTTGCCGGGGATAGTCGACAACGATTGGTTGCCCGGCAGTAATGCTGGTGCCGGTGTTTTTGTCGCCGAGATAACGAGTCAACTGCGTGATCAGCGGCAGGAAGATCGGCCGCAAGGAAAGATTGCTGGCGGAGCTTTGCAGGCTTGTGCCGAGCATAATCGAGCGCCCTTCCCCGAATCGCTTTTCCGTGAGCAGCGGTTCGCCGTCGTCGAGCCGCGCCAACACGAGCGCCCCCGAATTATCCACAGCGCATCGCACGTGGTCGTAGATCAACACCGACTCGTACAGCCAGGCCGGTTCTTGCAGATTCGATATGGCCCGATGATGCTTGTCTAGAAAGCTGATGTGCCAACTATCCCGGCTCTGCTGCCGAGCGGCGTTGCGCCGGTCGATCAACGGCGCCGGCAAAAGACGCTCCTTGGCTGCGCGATTCATCCGATTGTAGACGTCCGGATCGACTTTGTCGCCGAGAATCCAAATCATGTTCCCGCCGCGATCAATGTAATCCGCGAGTTTCTGCCCGGTCTCGGGGTCGAAAACTGGCACATTGACGCAGAAGACCACGTGGAAAGGATCCAGATGCGCCGTGGCCAATTCGGCAGGCGAAAAGCAGGTCGCGCCCGTTCCGTTGCCGACCATGCCGGCGGCGGCCAATGCCTGCTCTAGATAGTAAGCCTCATCGAGATAGGCGGGACTTTGCCGCTGATTCTTGACAATCGCGATCGGCACGGCTTGATCGATCGTTACGGCGAAGAATCGTCGATCGTCGAACTTCGAGCCATCTTCGCCAACCAAGCGAACCTCACCATGGTGCAGCCCGGGCGATCGGAAGGTGATGGTCAGTTCCAAGCTCGCGCGGCCGTCGGGCGGCAGCACGAAATCATTGCTGCTCGCCGCAACGACTCCATCGATCAACAGTTCCACGCGTCGCTGTTGCGTCGCTTGCGAAGCGCTGGCAACCGTGGACAGGACTTTGAGAGGTGTTCCCGCTCGTGGCATCGGGCTCTTAAGTTCCACCTGTTGCACGGCCGCATTAGCCTTGGCTGCCTGTTGACAATCGATCACAATCACCAAGGGCGAAGCGACGTCGATCTGACCAACTTGCTCTTGGGAGGATTTTTCGTCTTCCCAGGAGACTTGCTGCATGTCGCTGAGGATATAGATGCGTTTGTTCGGCAAGTCGGATTTCTGCAGCATCGCACGGGCCTGCCGCAACGAGACGCTTAGATTGGCCCGCTCGTAGCTCACGCGACACTGGCTCAGGGCTTGCCTCGCGGCATCCTGATTACGGTCAAGGCGGGCCGCCTGGGGAAACGCTGGTCCGCAGGCAGGCATCAACGCGACCTGATCACCGTCAGTGAACTGGTCGAGGACTTGAGAGGCTGCGGCCGCAGCAATCTCGAATCGGGTTCCGCCCGCATCGGCGATTCCCATGCTGGCCGAATTGTCCAAGAGGATGACGGCGGCCGTGTGCGATGTGTTGCCGAAGGCTCCCTGGAATCTCAAAATTGGCCGGGCCAAGCCGGCAGCGATGAACAACAACACGACGGCCCGAAGCACCATCAGCAGCGAATCGTGAAAGCGTTTTCGTTGGCGGGTCTTCTCTGCGCTTCGTCGAAGAAAGCGGAGGGTCGCAAACGGAAGTTGTTTCGCCGGACGCCGCTGGATCATGTGGAGCACGATGGGGATCGCAGCCGCCAGCGCGGCCAGCAAAAACATCGGGGCTGTGAAGATCATGGCCGCCCTCGCTTGGCGATGTACTTCGAGAGCATGAAGTCGTAGGGCGTCGACGTGTCGGCCAGTACGTAATCGATCTGAGCGTCCGCGCACGCTCGTCGATAGTCTTCGACGAATTGTCGGATTTGTGAACGATACTCGTCACGAACATAGGCGGGATCGACCCGCATCCGCTCATTTGTCTCCAAATCGACAAACGACACCATGTCCCGGAAGGGAAATTCGAGTTCGGCCTTGTCGAGCACGTGGAACAGAATTACCTCGTGATGACGGTGCCGAAAATGGTGCAGGGCCCGCAACACCGCGTCCGGTTCGTCGTAGAGGTCGCTAATGAGCACGACCAGGCAGCGGCGTTTGAAGCGGCTGGCTAGCGCGTGGAGGGTTTCCGCGATATCGGTTTCGGCCCCGGGGACGATTGCCTCGACACGCTGCATCATCTCGCTGAAATGTCGTGGCGAAGTGCGAGCCGGCATATCGAGCCGCATCTCATTGTCAAAAGTCGTCAGTCCCACAGCGTCTTGCTGCCGCGTCATGAGATAGGCGAGAATGGCTGTGAGGTACGAGGCGTACTGCAACTTGGTCAGGCCGTCGTAGCTGTAGCCCATCGATCCGCTGGTGTCCAGGAGAATTTGGACACGCATATTCGTCTCTTCCTCGTATTCCTTGACGTACAGACGATCCGTGCGTCCAAGCATGCGGTAGTCGAGTCGACGCGGGTCGTCGCCGGGAGCGTACTCGCGGTGCTCGGCGAACTCGGCGCTGAAACCTTTGTAGGGGCTCGCGTGCAAGCCGCTAATGAACCCCTCGACCACGCCGCGGGCGATGATCGCCAGGTTCTTCACCCGGGCAAGGGCACGCGGTTCCAGGAATCGGTAGCCGGTCAGCATAGTGGCGGGCGAGCGGAGGTAACTTTTTCCGATTCCCAGTCTAATCGGTAATTCGCCGCGGGGAAACGGACACGCGAAGCCGTGTCGAACCCAATACGCCCCCGCGTTTACCGAATGGTCATTCCCAAATTGTGCTGTTCCACGCGAGCGTAGCCTTGTGCCGTGCCATGCTGGGTCGAGCCTCCCCACTCTGGGAGATTTGCGTGGAATGGGCGAGCAGGCCAGATAGCCAGTGCAACGCTGATCATTTCGATCGCCGAGGCCGTATGCCCGCAATCTGCCAACTCGAGGTGAAAGTCGGACCGCATGTGCCAACAATCTGCTGGCGAAGCGGTATCGAATTTCGCCCACGGTTGTCCTATAATAAGCGGATAAAGACGTTTTGACATTAGTCCGGGATCCTAAAGGGGTTAGCGCGATCATGCGACGTGCGGTGTTGCTTTGCCTGCTGTCCGCCATTTTGGGCGGGATCGCTTCCTTCGGTCTTCACAGTCCGGCTCCCGTCGGCGCGCAAGTAGCGCCGGAGGCCCCGTGGCAGAATCCGCCTCCGATGATGGGGCAAGGCGCCACCGTTCCCCCGGGTCCATCGGGTGCTGCGATCGTGGAGTCACTAACGCCCGAAGAACAGGTCAACGTATTCGTCTACCAGCAAGCCAATCGCAGCGTGGTGAATATCAATACAAAGGGACTTGCCGGCGATCGCTTCCTCATGTTTGAGATCGTCTCCGAGGGGGAGGGAAGCGGCATGGTGATTGATCGGGAAGGCCACCTGCTTACGAATTTTCACGTCGTTGACGGTGCCCGAGAGATTCGCGTCACCCTTTTTGACGGTAAGACCTACGAAGCCAAATTAGTCGGCGGTGACCCGGATACCGACGTCGCTGTCTTGAAGATCGAGGCGCCGGTTGAATCGTTGTACCCGGTCGTGTTCGGCAACTCGACGAACCTGCTCGTCGGGCAACGGGTTTTTGCCATTGGAAACCCCTTCGGCCTCGAACGGACCCTTAGCACGGGGATTATTTCCAGCCTCGATCGCTCGCTGCCGGGGCGTCGCGGACGGCGGAGCCTGAAATCGATCATCCAGATCGATGCTTCGATCAATCCGGGCAATTCCGGCGGTCCGCTGTTGGATTCCCACGCGCGGATGATCGGCATGAACACGGCCATCGCCAGCAAGAGTGGTGAGAGTGTGGGGGTCGGGTTTGCCATCCCGGTGACGACGATCACCCGCATCGTGCCCCAGTTGATACAGAATGGGCACGTGCGGCGTCCCGAGACAGGCATCGCCCGAGTCTACCAGACCGAACGAGGTCTGCTGATTGCGACCTTGGTGCCGGGCGGACCGGCGGAGCGGGCGGGCCTCCAGGGGCCCAAGATCCGCAAGGAGCAACGGCGACAAGGCCCCTTTGTCTACGAGTATCAGACGGTTGACCGCGCCGCAGCCGATATGATCGTGGCCGTTGACGGTCGCCCAATCAAGACGGCGGACGATTTTCTGGGCGCTGTCGAGGCCAAACAACCGGGGGAGACGGTCATCATCACCGTGATTCGCAACGGTCAGCCGAAGCAGATCCCGCTACGGTTGGAGGCACAAGAGTAGCTAGGCGCTCGCGCAATGCCGGCGATGTTCCCAGAGTTGTCTCGAAGCCGCCGGCAATCGTTCGGCGGTGGCCGCGGGAACCGGGGACGCTCAGCTCTTGGCCACGCCAGACGTGGCTAAACTACCAGTTCCTCTGCGTTGAAAAAGATGCCGATTTCGCGTTGGGCCGACTCGGCGCTGTCGCTAGCATGCACCAAGTTCATCTGTTGGCTGCTGCTGAAGTCGCCGCGGATCGTGCCTGGATTGGCCTTCAAACCGTTGGTTACTCCGACCATCTCGCGGATCACCCGGACAACCTCGGGGCCTTCGACGATCATGGCCACCACCGGCCCTCCGGTGATGAAGGCCTCGAGTTCAGGATACCACCCCTTCTGGACATGCTCGGCGTAGTGCCGGCGGGCCAATTCGGGCGTGATCCTCATCAGTTTCATCGCGACGAGGCTCAAGCCTTTGTCCTCAAAGCGAGAAATTACGCGCCCCATTAGCCGACGGGCGACACAATCGGGTTTCAGCAATACGAGGGAACGTTCCATGTCATTTCCTAATTCTTTTTGATGACTGTATTGGCTGCCGCACTACTTTTGGAGTTCGTGCGCGGGCAACAATGCAAGAGGTTTCGGGCCCCGGTTAATAGGTTTGGAGAGCAGAGCATTGTAAGAAAACTTTCGGACTCCCTCAAGAAGGCCGTCGGCTGCCGAAGGCGAACTCGATGTTTCGCTTGATTGGTCCCTGGAATGTTCGGTATACTGGCCTCTCCTGAGGGGGCCCTCCCCGGTCTCTAGCCCCGCACCACTGCCCGCCCTTGGCTGAGTTTGGAGTCACGCGAACATGTCACTTTCCTTCGGCCGGCACCGTCGATCTCAGGCAAACCGGCGCAATCTGCCGGAGTATCGCCGACTGAGGCTAGAACCGTTAGAGGAGCGGCAGGTATTGAGTGTCACAACCTCATTGGACCCGACTCCGTTGCTCGCTCCCGCCGATCCCCCTGCTGCCAGTCTTGCCCTCGAACCGCCGCGGGTTGAGGGAGTGTACGTCCGGGGCACGGACTGGAGCAACTCGTTCACCAACAATTTGGCCGCTTGCGGCTTGGGAGATGCGAAGTTGGGGTACCGGGCTTCGAATGGCGCGAACCAGACGAAGCCGTTGCCCTGGCAGAACATCAATCAAGTTAGCGTTGTTTTTAATCAGGATGTAGCGATCGATCCCGGCCATGCACAACTGTTTGGTGCCAGTGTCGCCAATTATGCTACAAAATTTGAGTACAGCGGTGTTACGTGGACCGCTACGTGGACCTTGCTAGCCCCAATTGCGGCGGACAGGCTGTTGTTGCAGTTGAACGGTGCGGCGGGCGGCGTAACCAGCGTGGCATCAGGCATGTTGTTGGATGGGGAATGGAAGGACGGCACGAGCATTTACTCTGGAAACGGCACCGCAGGAGGCAATCTCGCATTTCGTTTCAACGTATTGCCTGGCGATGCTAGTGGGAATGGCAGCGTACAGGCCAATGACGTGGTTCTGTTGCGAAACGCTCAGTCTTGTATGCCTGGGCATATGTCTTACTTTTGTACCTATGATGTCAACGGCAGCGGCGCAGTAACCTCGGCCGATTTGGTCTTAACTCGCAATCGACAAGGCATTTCCTTGCCGACCGGCGCCATTTATTCGGTCGCTGATGCTGCCGATCTTGTCCGGAAGATCAACGTAACATCCGTGGCTGGTGACACAATCGTCATTCCTCCCGGCCTCTATGATGTACGATCGATCGCGACGCTGTCGCCCAAGGCGGGAGTGACCATTCGCGGCGCCGGAATGGGCCTCACCACGGTCTGGGGCAAATGGTTCTCCTGGCTTGGAACGGCAAAGACTCCAGTCGAGATCGAGCAGTTGTCCCTCAATACTGCCGGCTTGTCCGACACGTACTATATCATTCGGTTTGATGGGGGAATGGTAAATTTCAATCACGTTGAAATGTATGGTCCACCATTGGACGTGACTGTCTGCGGCTTCACGGCGATTAGCGCTCCAGGAACCTGGCGGCTGAAGGATTGCGTGTTCCATGACGCGGTGGATGGTTGTGATTTGGTGGCGACGCTCGGCAGCAACGGCGCTGCCAACAGTCTCAAGTCGTCACTGACGGTCGAAGACTGCGAAGGTTATCACAATGGACGCGGAGTCAGCGATCAGTTCGTCAGCGGCCATGGAGATATCCCCTGCTACATTATCGGGGGCACTTACCATGATCCGCTCGGGGCAAGCGCGTTTGCTCCGGGGACAGGAACGACGAATGGCTATACGCGAATGGAAATGCAGAGCGTAAGAATCTTGAGTTCAACAACCATCGGCGCTGCCTGCGACAAAATAGCCTTGATGGACGGCTGTTATATCGAAGGTCCGAGTGTCAGTTGTAGTTACTTGGTTGGCGCCATCCGGGGTTCGGTCATCACCAATAACCACATTGTCACGAAAGCCAGTTTCAGTTGGGGAGCCATACAGTGTGGCTTAGCGGCGGCTGGCGGAGCTACGGTCACCATTGCCAATAATTGGGTCGAACGACACGCCAGCGGCAACGCCTTCTACTGCTACTCGCCTGCGGGAAACTTCATGACCGTCAACTATTACAACAATCGCGTATCGGGCAATTATGCTGGATATGCTTTCGTAGTCGATCGCTTGGGCAGCCCGACCATCCTCTTTAGAAACAATATCGTTGACGCTGGCACTACTGGCACGATCAAACTCAGCGGCAGCGGAGGGACCGTCAGCGGTGACCACAACGTCTTGCCAGGTACGACCGTTGGGTACGTGCTCGCCCCGACGGACATCAACACCGAACCCATGCTGGAAGCCGACGGCACACCGACATTAGGCGGAAATTGCGACGGCACTGGCAGCATTGACGGGATACTGGCTCTCTGGGACTTGTTTGGCAACCCTCGAACCAGAATGGGTACGATCTGTCGCGGTCCCGTCGAACGGCGGAGCTAGTTGGCCGCTGCTACCGGTGCTTTCGCTCGGCCGGGCGGTGCATTAGAATGGCCCGCACCATCCACCCCTCGACTTCAAGGCTCTCCGAGGTCAACAGAATGTTGAGACTCTATTTCTGGAATCCCGTTCGTTCCTGCGCTCTGCTTTTGATGCTTTCGGCTCTCGCCTCAACGGGTTTAGCCGACGAGAAACTACAGCGACGAGAAATCGCGGCCCCGCCGCGGAAGCCGGCCATCGGACCGGAAAACGTCTGGCTATCCGAGACGCCGGCCGATTGTCCATTTTCGCGATCGGTAACTCTCCGCGGCTTGCGATTCACCGGCCGACACGCGGAGTATACCAACGCCGACACCTGGTATCCCTCTTGGGCATCGGACAACAAACTCTATTCGCCATTCACGGACGGCGTTGTGAACGGGCTGAAGGCCGACTCGGCCGGTCCCAACGCCAACACCGGACAAGCCACCATACTGGGCGACGACCCGATGAAGTTGCAGGTGGTTGACCAGTCTGTCTATCAAAGCAGTCCCAGTCCCTATTTAGGTCGCTATCCGTGTGGCAGCCTGGTATACAACGGCATCTGGTACTATGGCACCTACTGTCTCGGGCCGGCCGGTCTCGTGCGGCACGAGGGTGTGGCCTACAACTGGCCGTGGCTGGGACCGTTCGTTGGTTTCCGCTATTCGACCGATTTCGGCAAAACCTGGACACAGACGCCACGCACGCCCGACAAACCACTGTTCGGTGAGAACGGTCTTGAAGGTAAGCCGGTGAGGATCGGCTCGCCCCACTTTGTCGATTTTGGCCGCAACATGGAGCACTCGCCCGACGGGAAGGCCTATCTCGTCGCCCACGGCGCGTCGGTGCCCGATCCCAAGCCACGCTTCTGCAATCATAGCTGGATCACCGGCGATGCGATTTACTTGCTGCGGGTTACGCCGTCGATCGAAAACATCAACGACGCTTCGAAATACGAATTTTGTGCGGGCTTAGACGCTGACGGCAAGGCAATCTGGACGAATGACTTCCAGAAGATCAAGCCAATCGCCGAATGGAACGATAACATGGGCTGCGTGACGATCACGTATAACGCGCCTCTGAAAAAGTACATCATGTGTGTCACCGACGGCACGAACACCGTTGGCTATTTCCACACTTATCTGCTGGAATCGGACCAAATCGCCGGGCCCTGGAAGTTGGTCAATTACATGAAGCAGTTTGGCGAGCAGGCTTACTTCGTGAACATCCCCTCGAAGTTCATCAGTGCCGACGGGCGAAGACTCTGGCTGTGCTATGCGGCCAACTTCGCGCCAAACTGGAACGGGACGAGCATCCTATCACGCCCGCCAGGGAGTCGCTATGGCATGTGCCTGCAAGAGGTGGATGTGCTTGGACCCGGTGATGTCTTGCCCGTTGCCCCGCCGAAGACGGCCTTGGATGCTGAGGACAACGTGGCCCGCAGTGCCATGGTGAGCGTCAGTTCGACTCCCCGCACGATGACCGGGGGCGGATTGATCGATGGCAGTGTCAGCGATGATCCCCAGCAAGAATGGATCAGTCGCGAGAAGGAGACGGCGATGGCCCGTCTGACCTGGCGCGACGCGCAGAATATTGACCGCGTATGGTTGTTCGACCGAGCCAATGCCAGCGATCAAGTCACCTCGGCGATGCTGGTCTTTAGCGATGGCTCGACAATCTCTGTCGGCGAGCTGCCGAACGACGCCAAGACGGGAATCGAGGTCAAATTTTCGCCCAGGAAAGTAACGTGGATGGCGGTGATTGTTACCGGCGTTAGCCCGTCCACTGAGAATGTCGGGCTGGCGGAGATCGCGGCGTTTCGGGCGAAGTAGGCGACCGAATCGTGGTTGCGTTTTGAGCCAAATAGGTCCACACAATAGCGAAAGTGGCGGCGGACGTAGACCGCCGACCAATTGCGCGGCTCTCACTCTGGCAACGCTTTCGTTTTCCGCGGTTTTTTTAGATGCCCCACGGCCGGCTGGCAAGAAAGTGCCGCACGCCGTCGAGGAACATTTGCACGGCGACAACGGTCAGGACCATCCCCATCAATCGCTCGCACGCTCGCAGCCCACGGGGACCGAGCAGTCGCGCAATCCGAGCCGAGGACAGAAGGATCGCTGCCGATACGCCCCAGGCGGTTAGCAGCGCGCCCAGCCAGAGCCAAATGGATTCTTTTTGCGAGGCGAGAATCATGATTGTGGCCATGGTCGAGGGCCCGGCGATCAGCGGGACCGCCAACGGGACAAAGAACGGCTCGCCTTCAATTTGCTCGTTGGAATAAACGCCAAAATGAGCGGGACCGGGGAAGATCATTCCTAGTGCGATCACGAAGAGTAGCACGCCGCCGGTGATATGCAACGACTCGCGGGAGATGTGCAGTAGTTCCATCAGAAACGGGCCGCAGAACAAGAAGAACAGCAGAACCAGCAGGGCAAACAGGCTTTCCCGCGCGACCACCCATGTCCGCCGATGCTCGGGAACGTCTTTGAGATAGGGCGCAAAGACCAGAACGTTGCCGATTGGGTCCATAATCAAAAACAGCGTGAGGACGGCAGATAGCAGTTTCATGACGACGGCCTATTGAGTGCGCAACCCGCTTATCGCTTCCCCGGCCCCGGTTCCAGAGTCTTTGCCTCGCGTGTCACGATCGGCGGGTTGCATCCGGCAAGCAAGAGTCGGATAATTACCGTGCCTCCCTCTTGTAGGATACTGCAAGATTATGCCATGGGAAACATCGGATGAGTGATTTCGCGACGATTGATGAATTGCTGGCCGGGCTCAACTCGCAGCAGCGGGAGGCCGCCACCCACGGTGAGTCGCCGTTGTTGATCGTCGCCGGCGCCGGTACGGGCAAGACGGCCACGTTGGTCCACCGCGTGGCGTGGCTGCTGGCCCGCGGGGTCGATCCCAGCCGGGTTCTGCTTCTGACCTTTACCCGTCGGGCAGCGGCCGAGATGTTGCGCCGGGCTGAAACCTTGGTCCGGCGGTTGGGGCTGCCGGGCACGAATCGCGTTTGGGGTGGCACGTATCATGCCATCGCAATGCGGTTATTGCATCGCTTCGGCAAGATGATCGGCTTGCCGCCGCAGTTTACCGTACACGATCGGGGTGACTCCGAAGACCTCATGAACGTGGTTCGGAGCGATTTGAACCTGGCAAAAACCGACAAGCGATTCCCAAAGAAGGGAACCTGCATGGCGATTTACAGCCGGTGCGTCAATGCGCGGGAGAAACTCGAACATGTGCTGCGGCATCATTTTCCCTGGTGCACGGAGTGGCAGGAGGATCTCAAAAAGCTGTTCGACGGCTACACCGACCGCAAGGAAGCGGATGGAGTGCTCGATTACGACGACCTGCTGCTCTACTGGTCGGCCTTGCTCACCGATCCAAAAGCCGGCGACGCGGTCCGAAAGCTGTTCGACTGCGTGCTGGTCGACGAATACCAGGATACGAATACGCTGCAAGCCGAAATTCTGTACGGACTCTCGTCCGAGGGGAAGGGCTTGACGGTTGTTGGCGATGATGCCCAGTCGATTTACGCATTTCGCGCTGCCACGGTCCGCAACATTCTCGATTTTCCCAAGCATTACCCCAACGCGACGATCGTCACGCTTGAGCAGAATTACCGAAGCAGCCAACCCATCCTGCAAGCGACCAACGAGGTCATCGGCCTCACTCCAGAGCGATTTACGAAGAACCTTTGGTCGCAACGCACGGAAGGCGAGCGGCCGAAGTTGGTGAATTGCGAGGACGACACGGATCAGGCCACGTATATTATCCGCCGCATTCTTGAGCACCGCGAGGCGGGCGTGGCTTTGCGGCGTCAGGCCGTCCTCTTTCGAGCGTCGCACCACAGTATTCTGCTTGAGGCCGAACTTGCCCGAGCGAACATCCCTTTCCATAAGTACGGTGGGTTGAAGTTTGTCGAAGCGGCCCACGTGAAGGACTTGCTGGCGTTTCTGCGCTTGGCGGAAAACCCGCGCGACGTCGTCTCGGGATCGCGATTGCTCCCGCTGCTGCCTGGTATTGGGCCAACGCGGGCCCGGCAATTGATGGAAATGCTGGTGACGTCGGGGAACGGGTTTGAGCCATGGGTAGGTTGGCGACCGCCGGCTGCCGCCGCGAGTATTTGGAGCGACTTTGTGCGATTGCTGACCGGGTTGGCGCGAACCGACGAGGATTTGCCAGCCCAGGTCAATCGCGTGCGGAAGTTCTATGCGCCGCTTGTGGAAACGAAGTACGACCAGGTGGAGCCGCGGCTGCGGGACCTCGAGCAGTTGGAAATGATTGCCTCCCGCTACGGCAGCCGTGCCCGGATGCTGCTGGAGTTGACGCTTGATCCCCCCAGTTCGACGCAAGACTTGGCCGGACCGCCGGTGTTGGATGACGATTATCTTGTGCTCAGCACGATCCACTCCGCAAAAGGGCTGGAGTGGGATGCGGTGTACGTGATTCACGCGGCCGACGGCAATATTCCTTCCGACATGGCCACCCGGAATCCGGAGGAAATCGAGGAGGAGCGGCGGCTTTTTTATGTCGCCCTTACGCGGGCCAAAAATTGGCTCTACGTCTGCTATCCGCTGCGGTATTACTGGCCGGGGCGGAGCGATCGCCACAGCTACTCCCAGCGGACGAGATTCCTGCCGGCACCGCTATTGGACTGGTTCGACCAGTGCGTGACGGACCGGATAGGCGAAGACATTTCGCTCGACGAAGCGACCTTTGATTTGGACAGCCCGAGCGTCCGACGGCGGACGAAGGATCTATGGGGATAGGAGCTTTTGGACCAAGTGGCGCTATCAGAAATTGCTACTGCGAGGATTGTTTCCTATCGCTGTTGACAACAAAGACCAAGGTCTTTCCGTCGGGAGAAGGACACGGTAGCCACGGATTGTCAAACGAGAGTTTCAGATACTCGCATCGGCGGTCGTTGAGCCATATTCGAATTGGCGCGATAAGGGCAACCTGTTGTTCATTGCAGGGCGGACATCCTTGGGCAAAGACGCTTTTGCCATCGCCAGCCCATTGTGCGCGATAGAATCCAATCCCCAACTGCCGCTTCTTCCTTGTCGCTACATCGATCATCCAAAGTGAGGGCCCGGAATCCTGCCGGTCAACACAGTACGCTATGGTCTTGCCGTCGGGCGACCAGCTTGGCCAGTCGCCATCGGCCAATTCCTTGGCGTCGCTACCGTCGGCGTTGGCAAGAAAGAGCTTGGAATTGAAGTGCGTGCCACCCTCGGGCACCGTGGTTCCACCGAAGGCAAACACCAGCCTCTTGCCATCGGGCGACCAATCGCCAAAACGGCCGGGACAAAGCGACGGATTCCTCTTGGTGGCAAGTTCATATTCAACAAGAAGCGTGCTGTCTGGGTTAGAACCGAGCGGGCATGTGATGCAGAGGCGTTTACCGTCTGCAGACCACCGTGGCACACACCCATTCGTGATCTTGCGTACAGTGCCGTCATCAATGTTCGCCACCAATGTTTCGCGAACCATCTGAGGTCCAATAGTCAGTCCATCAAAGGCGACCCACTTGCCGTCGGGCGAGATGGAGGGAGCCCCCGCATCGAAGTGACCAGGCAAATCTACAAACTTGGGGGGCTGTCCTTCATGGTTAATGCAGAGCATGCGATTCTGCATTTGGAACGGCTGCCGGACCGGAGGCTTGTTGGCATCACTGGTTGTTTTGGTGTCACATCCCAAGTAGCGAGGGGCAAGCGTAGAAATCGTTACGGTTGCGATAATGAGGAAGTACCGCTCCGACGCAGACATCGGTCTGGAAAAGCGGCCGATACCAAACTTACTCTGTTGAGGCATAGCGGTAGTTTCAGTTGTAAGTCACCTTGCTAGCAAAGGGAGAGGCACCCCCATAGTATATAGTCGCCGCTAGCCGATTGGGAAAGGCGGATTCACACTCGCGACGCGTTTCCCCCCACTGCGCAAGAATTACTTGCGGCAAGTTAGGCAAGCCAGCAAGCTGGCGCAATCGCAATTAACCGAGCTACTCGTAATATCATCGCTCGGCGAATACCCACGCACCGTGGCGGTTCCTCTTGACCCACGGGCCGGCGGTTGGTATTCCCTCACTTCTCTCGGTAACGTTTCCTTGGCCCCCTAAAAGATGCAAAGGGGACGGTGGTGAAGATCGCACGAACACTTCTCAGCCTTATGGCCCTGGCTAGTGTCACGTACGCGACGACCGCATGGGGGCAACGCGTGCAGTTTCCCACGCCGGCAGGAGAAGCAGCGGGGACTGGTGGAGCCTCTTCGTCGAGCGTCTATTCATCGCAACCGGGCGTCTACAACCCTCCGCCCGTCGCCCCGGGCGGTGCCTACACACCAGGTCCCGCGCCGACAACTGGCGCACCGGGCGGCGGGGCATATGCGCCAAGTCCTTCGCCCGGTGCTTACGCGCCGTCGGCAACGACTGCACCGCCGCCCGCGACCGGCAGTTACGCTCCTCCTCCGGCCGCACCAACGGCGCCTTATACGCCCGCGCCATCCGCTCCGCCGCAGTTGCTTACGCCTCCGGCGTCGGCTCCGGGGGCTTATGCACCGGCGGCTGGCGCTGCTGCGGCACCTTATGGGACGCCCGCTCCCTACACACCGCCGCCATCGATGGTGCCGGCCAACGGCATGCCTGGCTATCCAACTCAGCCACCGCCGGCCAGCTGGGATCCGTACGCCGCGCCGGTGGGCGGTCCAGCGCCGCTGATGCCCCAGGATCCGGCCTTACAGATGCCGGAGATGGGTGCCAGCATGACCTCATTTCGGAAGTTCATTCAGAGCGTCAACCTTGGGTACCACTGGTTTGCCGGCAGCCCAGTGAAGAACTCGAAGGAGTTGGGCATCAATGACGTTGATTTGAGCGTCACTTGTGCGATTCCGATGTTCTTTAATACGCAAACGCCACTGCTGGTCACGCCTGGTTTTGCCGTGCATTACTGGGCCGGGCCGGAGTCGGTTCTGCCATTAGTGCCCGAGGACCCCGCGCCGGCCGACCTGCCGCCGCGAACCTATGATGCGTATCTCGATTTTGGATGGAATCCTCAATTGCAGCCCTGGCTCGGCGCGGAATTGAACTTTCGCACGGGCGTGTACAGCGACTTCAACCGCGTGACCTCCGACAGTTTTCGCTTCATGGGCAAGGGCATGCTGGTAATGCGTCTTTGGCCGACCGTGGCCGTGAAAGCGGGAGTCTGGTATCTCGACCGTGTGAAGATCAAGCTCCTGCCGGCCGGCGGCATTGTTTGGACGCCCAATCCTGACGTCTATTTCAACATCCTCTTCCCCAATCCGAAAATTGGCAAGCGCTTGACGACCCTCGGCAATACGGAGTGGTGGATCTACGCCTCGGGGGACTATGGCGGCGGTAGCTGGAACATCAAACGGGACGACGGCTTGCCGCCCAGCCCGTTCTATCCCGACACCAACGGCACCTACGACAACTTCGACTACAACGACATTCGCATCGCCGGCGGCCTGGAGTTCAAGACGCTGCGCCACCTCAACGGCTATGTGGAAGTCGGTCTCTCCTGCTCTCGCGAACTGGTCTACCAGAGCGATTTGCCGCCGGCATTCTATCCCAACAACACGGTCTTCATCGGAGCCGGGCTGGCCTATTGATCGCCAGTCTCGAGCGGTGCCTGTGGGCGGTGGAGTCATGACCTAAGCGATGCTGATTTGAGGCGTGGATCAGTCACCTATGAACGTTCGCCTTCGGTATAGTCTGGTTGGACTGATCCTGGTGGCTTCGTTCATTCCGGACTCACTTTTGGCCCAGATTACACGTCTGCCGAGCGTTTCTTCGGACGAAGAAGTTGTCTTTCCGCAAGAGTCGCCCTCTCCTCCGTTTCCTGGGCGACTTGTCTCACACCCTAATTCGTCGGCAGAGATACTGCAGGCGCCGGGGGAAGGCGATATCGCTCCGGCAACGCCGCCCACGGACACGCCACAATTGCCGCCAGGCGTGCGGAACGGTTTTTTCCAAAAAGCTCTGTTCGACGCTACCTGGCTGGCCCCCGGTGGCAGCGACGGCATGGGAATGAACGATCTGCAGTCGCAAGTGACCTGTGCCATGCCTTGCCCGACGATTACTTCGCCGCTGGTACTCACCTCCGGCTTCGTCGTGAATTATCTGCAGGGGCCCGAGCGGGCGGAGCTGCCGCCGCAATTGTACGACGCCTACGTGGACTTCCGCTGGATGTCGCAACTGACGCCAAAACTGGGCGTTGACCTGGCGATTACGCCGGGCGTTTGGAGCGATTTCGAGCAGGAGAGCAGCAAGGCTTTCCGCCTGCCTGGTCACGGGGCGGCCGCGTGGACCTGGAACGACACCACGAAATTGGTGTTAGGCGCGGCGTATCTCGATCGGCCTGATGTCGAGGTGATCGCCATCGGCGGCGTCGTTTGGACGCCCCGTGAGGACGTGAAATTCGATCTGGTCTTTCCGCACCCGAAGATCGCACGACGCATCGCTTGGGGCGGCGGGCAGGTCGAGACGGTGCAGAACTGGGCCTACATCGCCGGAGAGTTTTACGGCGATGCTTGGGCGATCAAGGGCGCCGATGGTCGCGCCGACCAAGTTGTCCTGAGCGACTACCGGTTGATTCTGGGGGTGGAGCAGAAGGTGCTCGCTGGTCTGAGTTCGCGCGTCGAGTTAGGCTATGTCTTTGGCCGCCGCATCCGCTACAGCAGCGAGTTGCCCGACTTCCACCCGGCCGACACCGTGATGGCGCGCGGCGGGCTGTCGTACTGACCGACTGGCGTCAGAAATTGCGCGATATTGGACCTCTCCGAGCGAAGAGAGGACCAATACGCCTCTAGGCCTCTTCAATCACTTTCCAGTTGAGCGCCTCGGCTACCGCAAGCAATGGCTCGCGAAGGTCGCCGTAGGTGGTGACGCGGTGCCAACCCCAGTAGTCCCACTCGGTAAACAACTTTTCGATGTCACCGACCGGTTCGGCGGCCAGTTTGGTGCGACAGGCGCGGTCGTCGATCACATTGGCGACGGCTTTCGCGCGATGCAGCAGCAACGTTTTCCGCTCCGGCCCGACTTCGGCGGTGGTGGTCATGTAGCCGAGAGGCATCGTGGAGCGGACGGAGGCACCCTTGCGGTCCTCGGAGTGGGTGAAGATGCTGAAGGGGTTCACCTCGCCTTGAGGTCCGAACACACGGTTCGGGGCGACGCAGTGGGCGTAGATGATTTGCCGTGAGGCAGTGTCGATGACCGGGTCGGAGATGTAGCCCGGCCGGCCGTTGGAGATGGCATTCATTAGCAGCATGGTGGCCGCCGAACGGATGTCGCACTCGCAGCCGCCCACCAGTCCTTCGTTGTTCAGTTCGTAGAAGCCCAAGCAGGGGTAGGCTTGGATCTTCTTCGCGGTAAAACCTCCCAGGCAGTTGATCGTAATTGCATTGGCCTTGTGCTTGGCCAGAAGGGCCTTTTTGGCGAGATACATTTTCGCACTGTCGAAGAGTGTCTCCGACGTGACATCGACGATCTCGACGGCCGTCTTCTGCCACCGATCGGCAATTGCCTGGGCCTGCTCCTTGTCGGCAGCCTCGTAGAGGTCATTGAGTTCTTCGTAGCCCATTTCGACAAGTTCGATCCCCATTTCGCTCGGAATGGCTGAAGCGATGTTGGGGAATCCTTTGCCAATTGCGAGAATTTTCGACTGCTTGAGCTTGGCCAGCGTTTCAGCGGCGGAGGCGGGTTTCAGGTGGTCGGGTTTGCAGCCCAGATCGCCGGCTGCGGGAGTGCGTTGCTGACGCACGCGGTTCGCGGCGGTGGCAAAATCGGCCGCGCTGCCGCCGTTTCGGACAATCTCAAAGCATTTGACCGCTGCAACGAGATCCTCGAGGTTGGATGAGGCCAGGAAGGCGACGTTTGCCGCCTTTTCCCGCAGCAGTTTGGCCGTTTGAATCAGATGCCCGCCGCTGCCGCCGTATTGGAAGTCGCAGTAGAGGGTCGGTTTCCCAGTGGCGGCGAAACTCGTTATCCCGCGGACCCACGGGTTCATCTGATAGACGACGTATCCGTCTACGCCGGCGGCGGAGTCCTGCTGGATCAGCTCCTCGGCCTGCTTTTGATTGCGGCAGAGGTCGGCGCGGAAGTCGACATTGGGGAACTGCGTCTTGAGCGTGCCGGTGATTCGATCCATTACCGGCTGAAAGTCAAAACCCACGTTCGGCCAGTCGGACCAGGCAAGCTTCGCGGCAGATGCCGAGTAGATGATCCGAATCTTCATCTTCTTTTCACCACCGCTGGCCCATGCCGAGGAGGTCGCCAAGGCGCCGGCGGCACATGCGCCCGCGGCACAACTCGTCGCCAGAAATCTTCGTCGGTTCAGACTGCAACAGGCGCATCCGGAAAAAGCGGTGAGGTTCATGATGGATTTCCGTTGGGTGTCTGGGACGCAAGCCGGGCCATACTTGGCGGTACGCCAGGAATGGGTAGTGTGACAATCATCAGCAGAAAAGTCAAATAGGCTGGCATGGGTGTGGTAACGGCTTGCGGCGTTGTGACTGTTTTGGCGGTCGACGTCGCGTTGGCCCTAACAAGCGCCGCCGTACCGGCGGCGGCTAAACGATTGGCACTACCCATTCTAACCAGAAAGAATTCCCTCGCTGTCACGTTGGGCCGGGCGCCGCTGCCGCCCGGCGGGGACAGCTCGCGGATGTCGCTGTCCAGCGCAAAGAAAAGGGGTGGCCCCGCTTGGGTACCACCCCGGTGATCACCGCCATGACTTGGCCTGATGGGCCTCCGTTGACCGCGGCTCGGCTGGTGCGAGCGGGCTCGCTAACGAATTAGCGTCAGAGGCTACGCCGGTATCGATGGAGGCGATCTCGGCCTCAAAATCGACGCGTGTGTTTCTTTACGCTACCACTGCCCCTGGTACTTTGTCCAGAGCAGGTCGCCGAGGTTCCAGTAGGCATCGGTCGCCCGGCGGCAGGCTTCCATGGTCTTGTTGGTAAGGAAAGCCTTGGCCTTGGCCGGGTCTTCCTTGAAGAGCTTCGCAGCCTGCTCGACCACAACCTTTTGGTCGCTCAGCAAGGCTTCTTGCAGCGGGTTGCGGGTTTCGCCCACGGTGACCTGCATGTCGCCCCAACGCTTGGCTGCCAGCATTGCGACGCGGTTGAAGGCCCACCATGCCGAACGGCGGCTGAATCCGGTGGTCCGGCCATCGGTCTTGAAATCCTCGGTTAGATCGGTCACACCGGCGTAAATCGGCACGTAGGTGGTCATGGCGCCGTTCCCGTAGCCGAACCAGGTAACGCCGCCGACTGGGTTGGGCAGCCAGTCGCGGGACTGGGTGACGGTGATGTAGATCGAGAACCAGACGGCCAGGCAGCGCTCACCATGAACGCCCATCGCGCCGTTGATGCGAAGCATCTTTTTCAGATCGGTGGGCATGAAGGGGTTGGCCATCGGGCTTTTGACGGTCTTGCCCGATGCATCGGTGACGGTAAGGTTCTTGACGACGTCGAAGTCGGTGCCTTCGTAGGTGTCGCGGAACAGTTCCATGATCTTTTCCGGCGATACGGGCTTCTCCGGCTTAATGGAGAAGGGGTACACATTGGCGTTGGGATTCAGTTTCAAGGACGGGGCCAACTGGTCGAAGACTCGCCATTCGCGACGGGTTACGACCACGCCATACCGAGAATCGGGATTGTAGGCCTCGTAGAAATGGAAGGGGCCGTTCTTTGGATTCCAGAGGCCCTTGTCCTGAGCGACCTTCTTGACGTTGCTCGATGCCATGAAGTACTCGCTATTGGTCAAATCGATTTCCCCGATCCGCGAGCCGTTGGCGATCACCGTAATGTGGTCGTCCGGCACGCGCTGGGCGGCCCAAACGGCGCCGATGGCGTCCTTGCCGGGGCCGATGATTTCCATCACCCAAGCCTCTTTGGTGTCGGCAATCGTCAACGTCTCGCCGACATCGCACCAGCCATGCTTTTCGATCAGTTCGCCGGCAACGCGGATGGCCTCACGAGCGGTCTTGGCGCGCTCGAGGATGAGCCGGGTCAGCGTATCGCAGTCGACCAGGCCCTTGTCGCTCTGCATTTCGGGCCGGCCGCCCCAGGTCGACTCGCCAATGGCCAGTTGATGCTCATTCATACAGGCGTAGACCGGGGCGATGTAGGCGTAGGTGTGTGGCACTTCGGGAATCGTGCCGGTTGTCTTGCGAACGACGCGCTTCATCGGGGCTGTGTCATCGTTTTCCCGCTTGCTCAAGATGCGCACTTCGCCGGGGGCATGGTCCTTGGCGGGGATGATCTCGACGTTGGTGTGTTCGCGATGGCCGTCGCAGGTGTGCGAGGTCATGACCGAGCCGTCGGTCGAGGCCTTCCGGCCGACCATGATCGAGGTGCATGCGTTGGCCTGAATCGTACAAACCGCACAGATGCCGACCGTCAGGGCAAGGATGCGTCGCAGGGGAATCCGCATGAGAGTACTCCGAGAAAGACAAAGACGTGGAAAATGGTGGGAGTAAGCGGGAAGGGAATAAATTGCCGCAAGCTCATGATTTACCAAGCCTTCCCAATTCCTATGGTAACAAGCCAAAATGGCTCGTGGTAGACCTTTTCTTGGCGGCCGGGGCCATGGGTCGAAGTACTGTCGGTTGCGGGGCAGGCACAACGCCGCGAACCTTTGCCATGCCCGGCGGGGTGGAACAATTGACAGCCCCCCTAAATATGGTTAATTTTAGGGGAGGGGACAGAGTCTCATCTCTGAGAATTAATGGAAGCTGTAATGTCGACGGATCGTCCAGGCGATGGCGAGGGCCCTTCGCTTTTAGAAAAACTGCAGGAGCGAATCGGCTACCGGTTCACGAATGAGGGGCTGCTTCTGTCGGCGCTAACCCATGCCTCGGGGGCCGAGCATCGACTTGCCTCGAACGAGCGGATGGAGTTTTTGGGGGACGCAATCCTCGGAGCGGTCGTTTGCGAAACGCTCTATCGACAGTATCCCGAGTATCTCGAGGGCGACCTAACCCGCATTAAGTCAATCGTTGTCAGTCGACAGACGTGCGCGAAGATCAGCGAGGCCCTCGGGATGCAGGAATTTCTCATCCTTGGCAAGGGCATGATCACCCATCCGTCCGTCCCTGCTTCGCTGTTGTCGGACGTTTTTGAATCGTTGGTCGCAGCCATTTATCTAGACGGCGGCGATCAAGCGGCGCGACGTTTTATTGCCGCTTTCATTGGGCCGGAAATCGAATTGGCCGCCGAAGGCGAGACCGGCAGCAACTACAAATCGCTGCTGCAGCAATTGGCCCAGCGCGAGCATGGAAGCACTCCCGTCTACCAACTGCTTGACGAAAAGGGGCCGGATCACAGCAAGTGTTTCAAGGTTGCTGCGCAGGTTGGCTCGAACCGTTACCAGGCAGCCTGGGGGCGCAACAAGAAGGAAGCTGAGCAGCGCGCCGCGCGAAATGCGTTGTGCCAATTGAGCGGCCAGAATCCGCCATTCCCGGCCGAGTGAGCCGTGAGTTCTCGTCGGCCCGGTCGTCGCTTCAGGAACGGGAATTCTTGGCGATGGATGCTGGCTCCACAGCGAGCAAGGCTTTTGATTGGCGATCAGGCCCTCGGCGTCTGTTGGGAGGCGCCACTGCTCAAGAAAAATAGAAACGCCCGGTCAGCCGTGCCGGGCGCTTCTTTCTCGTCGTAACTCGCTTGAAGATTCGAAGTAGCAGTGCTACCGGGCGGTGATCCGCCCAGGAAACTACTTCTTAGCAGCCTTCTTCTTGGCTACCTTCTTGGTTGCCTTCTTGGCTACCTTCTTCGTCGCTTTCTTAGCGACTTTCTTGGCCGGCTTCTTAGCGACCTTCTTGGCTGCCTTCTTCTTGGCCACCTTGCGTCCTCCTAACTAGCATGCGGGCGAGTCTCGTGATCGTCAATCAGGCTGGGGCCGATGTGCGTCCGATTCTCGCCACAGAAACAAGACAACGAACTTCTCGACATCGTGTCACCGACGCGCTTCGCGTCGTAACAAGTCGTCGTTCGTTTCCATCCTTTGTGCGAACTCCTTTTCAAGAAAGGAACTTCAACTTCCCATGATCGTACTAATATTAGGAATCTTTGCAAGTACAATTCTTGTCGCAAGCAGAAAAAAATTGCAGTGCGCGTGTCCGATGATGACAAGTGCGCGGCGCGTTGGTCATGCGATCTGCTGTGCCATGCAACAAGAAGCATGACGATGCGATGCGCGACTTGAACATCGTGCGAGTACATCGAGAGGATCGATGAACGCGCCGTTGAGCTTTGTTGTTGCCATTGCCTGGGCTTCATTGGCGATGGTGGAACGCCCGAGGCCACTTGCGAGTTGGCTGGCGCGAGGCTGTTCATAACGACGACAGAAGCCGACACCAGAACGGTTGTGATTCTGGTGACGAGCGGCCGCTGTAAGTGTGTTTTTGCGACCGCTTTGTAGGCTTGGAAACGTGGTTGAGAACCGGCGAGTGGTGATGCAGTAAGTTCAATCGACGCTTAGATTAAGGTGTCGCGTCGCCGCTGGCTGCCAAGCCGCCGCGGACGGAAGATCAGATCGCTTCAAAGACGTATTTCAGAGAGAAGAAGACGCCGGCAGCCACGAACGTCCCGCCAGTGATCTGCCGCGCCCACCATTCGATCCTCGACAGGACGTTGTAGGCCCACCGAGTTCGCGCTGAAGGCCAAGAGAAACGCCACGAGCAGGACCGGCAGGGCCGTGCCGATGCCATAGACCAAGGGCAGAACGACTTTCGCACCGGGGAAGTTCGTCTCGGGGAGGCAAGCCACATCTTGTTGGGTTCGTCGGGCTTGAGTTCACGCCAGAGGCACTTGGCAACTGGTTTCACCGCCGACTTTGCGAATGGTCGCGATCATCTGGAAGGGAGCATGCTACAACGCACGTCTTCCGAAAGACGACCCTTCAGCTAGCTCGCCGAGGGGAGGATGTAAACCGAGAAGTTGCTCGGGGCGCTCGAATCAGCGAAGGAGTAATGATGACCAGCTACGTCCACGAGTTGGACGACAAATTCCGGCAGCAAAGCAATCGAACGTACCGAAGGATTCTTGCTGCATTGCCACTGCAGGTTGCAAGCCGGTACGGCTATGCTCCGGGGGCTCAGGAGACGTGGGAGGAGAAGCTTCGGGAGGCGGTTGCGGAAAAGAACTAGAACGCAGTGCGGGAGCTAACGCAGTTACTTGGGGAAGCGGTCAAGGAGTGCAGACCGCGCCAATTGCCTGACGAAGTCTTGTGAAATTTGTGAAATCGCTCCCTGCTGGCGAAACTCCGAAAAAAGCGACCGCGTCTAACTAATTGACATCGAAAGGTTTAGGAGTAGGCCCGGCAGGATTCGAACCTGCGACCAAGGGATTATGAGTCCCCTGCTCTAACCGCTGAGCTACGGGCCCGAAAGTCACGGTCGGGAATCGGCTTCCCCAGGTACCTAGTAAGAGGCGAGCCGATTTTCAGCTTCGTTAAGATTACCAGTCCCCGGCCCCCTGACAAGGGCCACGCGATGCCTAGAGCCACTTTTCTTTTGGCTTTGGGAAAGCGTTGCTGCTGGGATGACCGTAAAGGAGTGGCTCGGTTACGGGCATGAGGAAAGCAGTGGTTTTCACAACGTAAGTCATCCGGCGATGGCCGTCACCACTTGCCGCTCAATTTCAACCCGCCGACTTCCAGTTTGACGGCCTTTCCGATCCAGCCGCGGGCTGCAGTTGCCGGCAGGATCTTCGAGCATTTCGAGCAATTGAGCCATCAGGTTGCTTAGCTTTTGCTGAGAGAAGCCAGCCAAACGATAGGTAACGCCGAGATTCATCGCGCCATTGAGGGTGGTCGGGCTAAGGACTAACGGCGTCATTGGCCCGGTCGATGCCCCACGAAAATACTCGGTGATTTCGGTCGCCTCGGTCAACCAAGCCTCTCGGGCTACCACGTTGGAGATGCCGGCGGTCAACGGCATGAAGGTCGGATAGAAGTGGCGCTTCCATCGCATTGAGAGCATTGCCCATGCCGCGGAGGCCGCCTTCATGGAAACGAGCGAATCGAAATATGCCCGTCGCGCCTTTGCCGGAGCCGTAGCGGCGGCAACGTAGCGGGTGGCGTCCGCAAGGCTCATTTTCGCATCGCCTGCCAGACGCACCAGATAATTGCCAAGGTACAGGCCGAGAGTATGGTCGAGATTGTGGCTTGACTCGCCCCGAACGTCGACAATTGTCCCGAGCGTGAGTGGCGGTTGTGGCCGGAGAGGGCGTCTTGGTAGAACGCGAGCAATGGCGAGGCCCAAAGCTGCGAGTATGACATCGTGGACGGTGGCCCCGAGATTTCTTGCGTAGTGGCGCAGCCGATCGACGGATTGTGGTGCCGTTCGATAAAGGTCAAAGCCGACTTCGCCATGGTGACTCAACGAATAGGTAAGTTGTGCTGCGCGGCGATCATGTTGCAGTTGTCGTAGGGAATGGGCTGCCGTGCGAACGAGATTTGCGAGGGCTGTCTGCTGCGGGAAGGTTTTGCGATAAGTGTCCGGGTTCAAGTTCAGGAATGGCTGGTCTTCCTCTAGATTCCATTGAAGGTAGCGATCGAGCACATGACGAGCAAACATGCGGGCGGAGGTGCTGTCGGCAACCCAGTGATCGTAGGTCAGAACGACATAGTGACTAGTCGCTCCGGCGTCGACCAACGTGAAGTGCCAAGGCTTTCCAGCGGGCCGCTGGAAAGATCGGTTCAACTCCGCTGAGATGACCTGTGAGAGGATGGTATCTGAGGCGATTGCATCGGAAAGCACGGTGACTTCAGGCCATTCGTCTACGAGGTGGCAAAAGGTCTTTCCGTCGGGAGCGAGTCTTACGATGCCGAGCCCTTCGGCTTGGCAGGTGGCTCGAAGGGATTCGCGGAAGGTTTCTGGCGCGAGACAGCGGGCAATCTTGTAGACGTGGACCGCGTTGTAGGGGTGGAGCTCGCTCCATTGGAGCATGAGGCGTTGAAAGACATTCAACTTGCCGTGGTGCACAGGTGATGGCGAGGTCATGCTGTTGCTCGTCGGGTGATACCTTAGGCCCAGCGGGGCAAAAGACATGCCAGCCCTAAGTATTATTACAGAAGAGCCACAACCGTGAAATAACACGGACAGCCCGTGATTTAATCAGGCCCGCCGAGAGCTGGAGACGGGGCACGGCAGGATTGGCGGCGGAAGCCAGCGCCATAAGGGGATGCATGGATCTGGCCCGCCGTTTGCAAGGCGGTCCGCCAATCGTTTCTACCATTTTGGAAAGCAAAGTCTGACAAATGGCGCTCTTGATTCGCTACTATTGGCGCAATGCGAAACGTTGCCTAGCCGAAATGCTTTGCCAAGGGAACGGACGCCGGCGGTGGCCGCTTAGATCACCTCACTGAGCTTGTCTCTTTCGAGACGACGAGCACAAGGAAAGCGGGCAGAAGGTCCTCCTTTTCGGACTGGCGGATGGCCGGTATACTAGGGCGTTTGGGGGGCCGTAGCTCAGTTGGGAGAGCGCCTGGTTTGCATCCAGGAGGTTGAGGGTTCGATCCCCTTCGGCTCCACTTCGAAGCCATTTGCGAGATGCTCGCAGATGGCTTTTTTCGTGGACTAGTTGTCTCGTCAGGCATACCGCCGTGGATGCGCGGCAGCGCGTTTCGACGATTCTGAAACTTTCTCATTGCGGGTAGAGAGATTGCACGAGCGATTGAGACTTGCTGGCGGCAATTTCGCCTAGTCACCGTGCAGATTTCCCAAGAATCCCGATTCACACAGCTTGGCTAATGGCCAACAGAAAAATGGATGCGTTGCCTGCCGCTGTGGCCCACCCGGTCTATCGTGAGTCACGCTCAGGTTGACCGAGACGTTCCTAGAAGCCTCCACTGCCTATTCCTCCCTAGGGTCTAAGAGGTTCCCCTGTGGTTCCGGCGGACCTAGCTGGGAAGAATTGGCCGTTGTCAGGGAAGCCTGCTGAGCTCTGGCCGCGCGAGTCAAAGGGGCTTCCAGAGGGCAACAGCACTTCCGACCTTTGGACCTAACCTTGCATTCATTGTTAGCGAGCATGCCATGCTGGAGGCATCAATTGCCCGATTGTCCCGCGGCATCCGTGGGCAAGTAATCCAATCAGACGATGAACAATACGGCGCCGCTTGCCGGGTCTACAATGGAATGATCGACAAGCGGCCGCAGGTGATCGTTCGTTGCGTTGACGTGGAGGATGTGCAAGCAGCAATTGCTTTTGCCGCGGAACATGGTCTGCCGCTCGCCGTGCGGGGTGGCGGACATAATGGGGCAGGGCTGGGAACGTGTGATGGCGGCTTGGTCGCAGATTTGTCGCTCATGAACGCTGTCGACGTCGATCCGACTTTGCGCACCGTTCGTGCCCAAGGAGGCTGTACCCAGGGGCAGGTCGACCGTGCGGGTCATGCCTACGGCCTGGCAGTGCCGGCAGGGATTGTTTCGACGACAGGCATCGGCGGGCTTACGCTTGGTGGTGGACACGGTTATCTTACTCGTCGCTTTGGCCTGACCATCGACAACCTCCTGGAGGCCGAAATGGTCCTGGCCGATGGCCAACTCATCAAGACCAACGTGCAAGAAGCTTCCGATCTATTCTGGGCCATTCGTGGCGGCGGTGGAAATTTCGGCGTTGTCACGTCGTTTGTGTTCCGGGCGCATTCGGTCGACACGGTCGTAGCCGGCCCCATGCTTTGGGACATGAGCTTCTTGCCTGAGCTGATGCGGTGGTATCGCGACTTCATGCCCGCGGCGTCTGAAGACGTCTATGCCTTTCTGGCGATCATGAACGTTCCGCCGGTCGATCCCTTTCCGGAGCCGTTGCATCGCACCACCGTATGCGGCCTTTTTTGGTGCCTGATGGGCTCGCCGGATGAAGCCGCCGCGGTTCTTCGAACGGCGCGGCAGATGCATGAGCCAGCGTTTGAACTGGTGGGGCCAACACCATTTCCTGCTTGGCAGAGCCTGTTCGATCCGCTCCTGCCGCCCGGCCTGCAATGGTACTGGAAAGGCGATTTTGTGCGCGAGTTGAGCGATCTGGCCATCGATCGGCACTTGGAGTACGGCTCGCGGCTGCCGTCACTACTGTCGACCATGCATCTCTATCCAATCGATGGAGCAGCCCAGCGGATTGGCACCACCGAGACCGCGTTCAATCACCGCGATGCCAATTGGTCAATGGTCATCGCGGGCATCGATCCGGATCCAGCTCACGCCCGGCGGATCACCGATTGGGCCAAGGAGTATTGGTCGGCGCTGCATCCATACAGCGCTGGCGGCGCCTACGTGAACTTCATGATGGAGGAAGGCGACGAACGCGTGCGGGCGACCTACGGAAGCAATTACGATCGCCTTGCCGCTGTGAAGGCTCGCTACGATCCACACAATCACTTCCGCGTCAATCAGAACATCCGACTTCCACTCTAACCGGCATACGTTCATCACCAACCTGGAGCTCGCCGGCGTGTCCCCAAGGGCAGCACAGACTCTCGCCCGGCATTGCGACATCCGGCTAACGATGGGGGTCTACACGCATATCGGTTTGCACGACCAAACGACAGCCATTGAAAGGCTGCCGGCACCGCCACGACTAGAGAACGGACAGGCGACGGTAACGCTGGCCTCGGCCAACGGTGACGCGAACAAGAATCCGCCAAACGATACGGCTCCACGCCCAGAGGTCGTTGCGGGCCAGCCTTCTGCACACGTCGACGTTGGCCAACTCGATGCCGTTTGGGCAACACTGCCGGACAACATCAAGTCCAGCCTTCTCGCGTTGGTAAACGCAGCAATGCAGCAGCAACAGAGCTCCGTTGCGTCGATGTAGAACTCGTCTACGGTTGGTTTCTGACCACCGCCGCACCGTCGCTTGGCTAATTCACGAACCATCATGCGGCACTGGTACCCGGCGTCATGAATTCGGAGATGGCGATTGGACGCCCTTGGCGGGGAACTGAGCTCAGATGCAGAATAGTGCCGTGGGCGCTGATAAAGGAAGGAATCATCGGACATGATCTCATCTAACGCCTAAACTAGCATGACACGTTATCTTGTGTCTGTTGCCTCGGGTAACGAACCGCCCACGGCTCGTTCCAATTCAGCTAGGCGGCGATGATACTCGGCAATCGCCTGATAGTACATTGCCTGTTGCGTATAGACCTGACGCTCAGCGTCGATAAGTCGGAGAAAATCGAGCTTTCCGCTCGTGTAACTCGATTGGGCTGATTCGGCGCTTCGCTGGGTCGCCGGGAGAATCTTCTCTTCGTATAGGCGGATGGCTCGTTGGCTTTGGGCTGCACGGCTGACGGCCGATTGGACCTCGAATCGGACTTGGTCCAGACGGTCTTGGTATTCCGCCCGACGTTGACGAAGCCGATCCGATGCTTCTCTTATAGCGGCCGAACGCCGAGCACATTGAAGCGGCACATTGAGTTCCATGCCCACCTGGGGACGCATATCCTCGGGCATGAAGCCATCGTACTTGGCAACGAGATTCAAGTCGGGATGGTATTCCTTGCACGCCAACGCCACACTAGCCTCCTCCGCGCGAATACGAGCCTGCATAGCGAAAAGATCGGGCCGCGACTCGGCGGCTTGCTGTAGTGCCTCGGTAGCCGGCAGCGAATTGGGAAGCGGCACCTTGGCGGGTGGCGGTGGCAATGGATGATCGGCAGCACGATGCAGCAATGTGTTGATCCGAGCAATCGCCACCTGCTCATCGCGAGTCAATTCCGTTCGACGGCTTTCGAGGGTAGCCAGTTCGACATCGGCCTGGAGCACGTCTTGCTGCGTCGTCTGGTTCACCTGATACTTGCTCCAGGCAATCTCTCGAAACTGTGCCACGAGGCGGTGGGTCGAGGTGTTCACGTCTGTCTCTCGACACGCCAGGTAATAGTCGTAAAACGCCGTCCTGGCCGCTTCTGATAGTCGCAGCCGGACATCACCGATGTCTCCCTTCATCGCGTCAGCCTCGGCCGAGGCCGCGCTACCGCGCAAAGCTCGCTTACCTGCCCACGGAATCTTCTGCGAGGCTTGCACCATCCAGCCCCCGCCGTTGTCCGTACCGACGCCCTTGGGGCCAATCATGGAAGCGAACATGGGATCATCAAGTGCGATCGCCTGTGGATACCGCTCACTTGCCGCCCGCCATGCGGCCGAAGCCGCTTGGAGCGACGGATTGCGAGCCTGAACTTCCGCGACGAGTTGTTCAACCGAGAGTTCTGTTTGATTGGCGAAAGGATCACAGGGATCATCGGAATGGTAGGCCAACTGATTGCTGGTCTCCGGCGGCGCGGGAGCAGAATCGGCGGGGATTTGGTAGGAGACCGGCAAGGCGGTCGGGCTTGGCTGCGAGCATGGCGGAGACGACATGATGGATTCAGCAGGCACTGGTGTTGGAACGGCAAATGTCATGGTGGAATTGGGCCTGCTGACCGTGGCCACGCCATCGTGCCTATCGGGTGGAAGTTTGCAGCCCGTCAAGAAGATGGTCAGCAAGACAGACACCATGAATCGCCTGCACACCTTGACTTGTACCATTTGTTTCTTCCTCCGCGACTCGGGCTGTTGTGGCACGAGCATTTGTCGCTTGACCACCGCCTTCCCAACAGGATGCCGTGTCATCTGGTTGGATCGTCCCGCTACAACCCAAATATCCAGAGCCTTCGCCGCTCTCGTTAGAATTGATGAGCGTGCCGCAGAATGCCTATATTAGCATCGGTTCGTGCGTGGATGGGATTACCGGGAAGGGAGATGTAACAGATCACGCCGGCAGATTTTCCCGCTGATAGAAACGTCAAGACACAGCGAGGGCATATAATTGTTGCGGACAGCGCAAATTCGACATTTCCACAGGAGATGTAACATGTTTCAGCCGTACCGTATCGTATTTGGAATGGCTGCTCTGGCGATAATGGCGATTCTGAGCGGCTGTAGCTCTCGGGTTCCTGACGAGCAGCAGAAGGCGACAGCACCGGTCCAAAAGACCGTTCAAGAGGTGCCGGGCAAGCAGGCTAACCACGTCTCGCATAAAGGCCACGAACAAGCTGGGGCCACCCCTGTGGTTATTCCCAAGGGGCTGGCCGAGCTTTCCGCCGCCGATCGCGCTGCCGCCGAGAAGCAGAGAGTGTGTCCAGTCAGCGGCGACATCCTAGGCGAGATGGGCATGCCATATAAAGTGACCGTGAAGGGGCAAGTCGTGTTCCTCTGTTGCGCGGCTTGCGAGAAGCAACTGCTGGCGAATCCCGACAAGTACCTGACGAAGCTGCACTCCGCTAAACCGAAGTAGCCGCGAGAGAATCGAGGTTGCCCATGATTGGCTATCGCTCGCATTGGAGGATGGGATACTTCGTCCTATTGACGGCCATTGGCATTATGTTCTCTGCGAGTGGATGCGGCGAGTCGAAGAAGGCTGCATCAGTCAATCCAACTATCTGGACTTGCGGTATGCACCCACAGGTCAGGCAAAATGAACCTGGCCAATGTCCGATCTGCGGAATGAATCTGGTGCCGCTGCGAACGACGGAGCAGAATAGGGCAGACAAAGGTGCAACGTCTCACGACGGGACGGACACGTCGTCGAACGTTCCGGGCCATGCCACCGTGATGATTCCCGGTGAGCTTCAACAGCGGATCGGCGTTCGCATTGGTCGCGTAGAACGAGGACCACTCAAAATGAGCGTCAACGCCCTCGGGATTGTCCAGCCCGATGAAACGAGAGTGGCCCGGATTAACATCAAGACCGAAGGCTGGGTTGACCACTTGTTCGTGAACTACGTCGGACAGGCTGTTCACAAGGGCGATCGACTCCTGTCAATCTACAGTCCGCAGTTCCTTTCGACCCAACAGGAATTGCTGAACTCACTGCGCGCGGAGCGCACGATGGGCGGCGGTCAGCAATCGCTCTCGGAGGCTGCACGCCGGCGGTTGGAACTCTGGGACGTGCCGCAAGATGAAATCGACCAGTTGGTGCGAACGGGTCAGCCGCAGAAGGACCTGATCCTGAAGAGCCCGATCAGCGGGACCGTCCTACAAAAGGACGTTTTCGAGAAGCAATACATCACGCCGGAAAAGGAGCTGTACGTCATTGGCGATCTTTCAACCGTATGGGTGCAAGCAAAGGTCTATGAATACGAGATTCCACACGTCGAACTCGGGCAACCGGCGACCGTCACGATCTCGTCGCTTCCAGATCGTCAGTTCGCGGGTAAAGTCGTTTTCATCCAACCGACTGTGGACGAGGTGACGAGGACAGTACAGGTGCGGATCGAATTGCCGAACGAGGAAGGCATTTTCAAGCCCGGGATGTTCGCCCAGACTTCGATCCGGCATCCGATGGGCGATGGTTTGCTCGTCCCGACCTCGGCAGTGCTGCATACGGGCGAGCGGGACATCGCCTATCGCGTCGAGCCGGGCGATCATTTCGTGCCCGTGGCGGTCAAGATCAGTCCGATCCAGTTTGGCGACAAATACCAAATCTTGGAGGGGCTCAAGGAAGGCGACCAGATTGTGACATCGGTTAATTTCCTGATTGACTCCGAGAGCCGCATCCGGCTGGGAGGAGGAGGGATGGCGGGAATGGACCACGAGAAACATGATTGACCGTATTATCGAGTTCAGTGCCCGCAACAAGTACCTGGTGATAATCTTCACCCTGGTCGCTATCGCCGGGGCTTATCACTGGATGCGTCAGGTGCCGCTCGACGCCATTCCCGATCTGTCCGATACTCAAGTCATTATCTACTCGCGCTGGGACCGAAGCCCCGACATCATCGAGGATCAGGTCACCTACCCGATCGTCACCGCCATGCTGGGAGCGCCGAAGGTCAAGGCCATCCGCGGTTTCTCCGACTTTGGTTTCTCCTACGTTTACGTGATCTTTGAAGACGGGACCGACCTCTACTGGGCGCGCAGCCGCACGCTCGAATATCTCTCGAAAATCCTTCCTCGATTGCCGGAAGGTGTTCGCACGGAACTGGGGCCTGACGCCACAAGCGTCGGCTGGGTCTATCAATACGCCCTGGTGGACAAGACTGGACAGAACGACCTGTCACAATTGCGAAGTCTCCAGGATTGGAATCTTCGTTACCAAATCCAGTCGGTACCCGGTGTGGCCGAGGTGGCCTCCATCGGCGGATTTCAGAAGCAGTACCAGGTCAACATTGATCCCAGCAAGCTGCTAGCTTTCAATATTCCAATCTCAACGGTGGTTCAGGCGATTCGGGATGGCAATAACGACGTGGGCGGGCGGCTGGTCGAGTTCAGTGGCGCAGAATATATGGTCCGTGGACGAGGTTATGTGAAGAGCGTTGGCGACATCGAAAAGATCGTTGTAGGGACGGACAAGCAAGGAACACCCATCCTGGTGAAGAACCTCGGCACCGTCACTTTGGGGCCGGAAATCCGCCGTGGCATCGCCGACCTCGATGGCGAGGGCGACACGGTAGGCGGTATCGTCATCATGCGGGCCGGCGAAAACGCCCTGAATGTCATTGAGAAGGTCAAGGAGAAGCTCAAAGAAATCAAGCAGTCGCTCCCCAAAGGCGTGGAGATTGTCACTACTTACGACCGTTCGACGCTGATCGAGCGAGCCATCGACACTCTCAAGGAAGAGTTGGTTCTCGAAGTCATCATCGTTAGCTTGGTCATCCTGGTTTTCCTTTGGCACATCCCGTCCGCGATCATTCCGATCCTGACGATTCCTGTTTCCGTGGTACTCGTGTTCATCCCGCTCTACTTCATGGGGCTGACATCGAACATCATGTCGTTGACCGGCATCGCCATTTCCATCGGAGTGTTGGTCGATGGAGCAATCGTCGAGGTTGAAAACGCCTACAAGCGGCTGGAGGAATGGATCATCGGCGGCAGAAAGGGCGACTTCCACGAGGTTCGCTTGCATGCGTTGAAAGAAGTTGGTCCCTCGGTCTTCTTCTCGCTTCTTGTCATAGCCGTGGCCTTCATGCCGGTGTTCACCTTGGTGGACCAGGAAGGCCGGCTGTTCAAGCCTTTGGCCTACACAAAGAACTTGGCGATGGCGATTGCCGCGATTCTGGCCATCACGCTCGACCCGGCCATTCGCATGTTGTTCACTCGCATGGACCCCTTTACATTTCGTCCCAAGTGGCTTGCGGCCATCGCCACTTGTCTATGCGTCGGCCGGTACTTTCCCGAAGAGGAACACCCGATCAGCAAGCGGTTGTTCTACGTCTACGAGCCGGCGTGCAACTTTGTCCTGCGTCACAAAACGCTCACCTTGATCGTGGCGTTGCTCCTGGTACTGACGACGATCCCCGTCTATTTCCAGTTGGGATCGGAGTTCATGCCGCCGTTGAACGAAGGCTCCTTGCTTTACATGCCCACCACTGTACCAAGCATTTCGGTGGCTGAGGCCCAACGACTTTTGCAGATGATGGACAAGCGGCTGCGCGAGTTTCCCGAGGTCGAGCGAGTGTTTGGCAAGGCCGGTCGCGCGGAAACCTCGACTGACCCCGCGCCATTCTCGATGATCGAAACCACGATCGTGCTCAAGTCGACCGACCAATGGCGCAAGAAGGACCGCTGGTACTCCAATTGGCCAGAGTTCCTCCAATCGCCATTGCGGCACATCTGGTCAGACCGCATCAGCCACGATGAATTGGTCGCGGAAATGGACAAGGCGATGCAGTATCCCGGCGTAACCAACGCCTGGACGATGCCGATCAAGGCCCGAATCGACATGCTAAGCACGGGCGTCCGAACCCCGGTTGGCATCAAGATTCAAGGGGCCGATGTCAAGGAAATCGAAAAGATCGGCATCCGTTTAGAGTCGATCTTGAGCAAAGTGCCTGGCACTCGTAGCGTTTTCGCGGAACGCACGGCAACCGGATACTTCTTGGACTTCACGCTCAAGCGGGAAAATCTTGCCCGCTATGGCCTGACCATCAAGGAAGCGGAAATGGTTGTCGAGTCGGCCGTCGGCGGCGAACCTGTTTCAACCACTGTGGAAGGTCGGGAACGGTACACGATCAACGTCCGCTACGCCCGCGACTTCCGTGAAGACCTCACGAAACTACGCCGCGTTCTTGTGCCCACAATGTCCGGCGCGCAAGTCCCGCTGGCTGAACTGGCCGACATCGAGTTCACCTCCGGTCCCGCCATGCTCCGCGACGAAAACGGAATGCTTTCGGGCTACGTGTACGTGGACCTCGCCGGGCGCGACGTGGGCGGCTATGTCGAAGATGCCAAGAAGGCCGTTCAGCAGCAGCTTGACATTCCTACCGGCTACACCATGACCTGGAGCGGCCAATATGAGAACATGCAGCGAGTTCGTGAACTGTTAAAGATCGTATTGCCGGTCACGCTATTCCTGATTTTCATCCTGCTGTACATGAACACCAAGTCGTCCATCAAGGCACTGATCGTCATGCTGGCCGTGCCGTTCTCCTTGATCGGGGCAATTTGGTATCTGTGGCTGCTCGGCTATCACATGTCGATTGCCGTCTGGGTCGGCATGATCGCGCTGATGGGGTTGGACGCCGAAACGGGCGTCTTCATGCTCCTATTCCTAGATCTCTCGTATAATGATGCGGTTCGCAAGGGCAAGATGAATAGCTACGAAGACCTCCGCGAGGCGATCATCCACGGGGCGGTCAAACGGGTGCGGCCCAAGGCGATGACCGTTATGGCTGCGATGATGGGTCTGCTGCCCATTATGTGGTCAATGGGCACCGGGGCCGACATGATGAAACGCATCGCCGCGCCGATGATCGCCGGGCTGGTCACGAGCTTCATCATGGAGTTGCTCGTTTATCCCGTGATCTATGCCCTCTGGAAGTGGTGGGGCGAAGTGCGGCCAAGGGGTCAAGGTGCGCAACAAAGTCCAGCGAAAGCAACTTGACTGCTATGGCCAGAGGCCCCATTTACGGCATGACGGTGGATGAGGCGTCGAGCCTGCGGGCTGGGCAGGACGG
>CALGFD010000007.1 GCA_937881075.1 uncultured Planctomycetales bacterium | reverse complement strand
CACGGCTTGGCCGACGCCGACGCGGACCACGCTGGAACCGTCGCAATTGGCGCGCTGGCCACTGGCTCTGCCAGTGCTGGCATTGATTGAGAAAGGAGCAATGGCAAAGCCAGTGGCACACGGCATGTCCGCCAAACGGGACCTGGCGGCCAGATTCCTCGCTTCGCTCGGAATGACCGGCTGGGAGTGGTCAGAGTGACCGACAGGCATCCGGAGACTAAGCCCGGGCAAGAATTGGCGATTGGGCGAAGTCGCGTGAAATCGCCGCTACGACTTCCGCTCGGGATAGATCACCAGTTCGACTCGGCGGTTGCGCTGCTTGCCTTCGAAGGTGGCGTTCGAGACGACCGGATGATTCGGGCCGTGGCCGACGACGAACAAATGATTGCCCTGCAAGCGGGTGCGGCCGATCAGCACGTCGTAGACGGCCATCGCCCGGGCGACCGACAGTTCGTGATTGTTGCGGAACTGGCCGCCCACGACCGGATCGTTATCCGTATGGCCTTCGACGCCGACGATCTGGTCGGGGTAGATCCGGGTGATTTCGCCGGCGACTTCGACGATCGTGTTGACGGCGTTGGGCTTCAATCGCCAACTGGCCTGTTCGAAGAGCGAATTGCCTGGCAGCTCAATCCGGATCACATCGCCATCGCGACGGACGGTGACGCCCGGCATGTTGACGGCCGGCAGGGTCTGCAAGAAGTTGTTGTTGGGGTTGATGGTGACGCCGCCCTGGCGCTGCATCGAAGCGGTGAGGGTTTGCACCCGTTTGTCGGTGCTTTCCTTTTCGATCCGCGTTTGGGCCAGTTGGGCGGTCACGCTGCGAAGTTGATCGCGGACAGCGGCCAACTGGTCGTCCGAGACCTTGGTTTGCTGGCGGGCTTGGGCCACCAAGCTGCTGAGCTCCTGGTTGTCGCGATCCAAGGCGTTGGCGCGATCCTGCAACTGCTGGAGTTGCCGCGACAGGGCCGTCTGCTGCTGCTCGGCCTGGGTGAGCTTGCCCTTGAGGAACATGGGATTGTCGGCGCAGCCGGTGAGGATCGCCAGAAGCGAGACGATGAAGCACGGGTTACGAGCCATCCGTGACATGGCGATTCTCCTGCCTCTCCCAGGACTAGTGGGCGGCTACGATTTCCTTGCGCGGCAAGCGGGGCGGATGGTAGCAAGACCGGGGAGGGGGAGCAAGGGCAATTCCCAGAAGCCAATCGCCCTTGCCCTCACTTGAGCGCTCCCCCGGCAGGATGGGGGATGGATATTGAAATAGCGGGACGCTTCCAGGTTCTTTACGGGCACCATTCGCCTCGGTATGGTATGGGAAAGGTCGCATCTGAAGATGCCGCTGTTATTTTAAAAAGCAGGGGGATTGCCCATGTGCCAGTGGATCGGAAACCGTCGACAAATACTGGCTGCGGCCGGAGGTACGGCCCTGGGAGCAGCGCTGGGTTCGCCGCTTCTGGCCAAACAGAGAACCCGGCAACTGCCGGCGCAGGCGGCCGGGGAAGGAATGCTGCCGGACACCCTCGACCTGGCCGATCGCGGCCTGCTGGCCCAGCGGGCATTGACCGGCGCGTTGGACTACGAGAACGACTATGAGCTGTACTTCATCGCCCTGTTCTTCCGCAAGCCGGCGGTGATGTACCACGAAGGCACGGGGCTGCCGACGAACAATCCGAAGTTTGCCGAGAGCCAAGCCTTGGTCCGGCTGATGTCGGGCAGTGACTATAACCTCGAGATCCAGCGCAATATGCTCCGCGCAATGGTGCGGAACATTCATGATGACGGCTTGTATTACTCGCCGACCACGCGGCGTCCTTGGTCGCACGATAGCGCTGCGTCGGCGGGGGGCGCGCCGCCGCTGCCGTTCGCCAACGTCTATGGCAACGCCCGGTTTCTGCTGGCGATGATGGCCCTGACCCATGTGGACGGCGATTCGGCTTGGGATCCGCGAATGAAGGGGATCGCCGACGGACTGACGCGGATCGCAATTGATAAGGGAGAGTACGCATTTTATCCGGTGGGCAAGGGCGTGGGTGAAACCTACAGTTGGACGACCGAGGGGTGGCGTGACACGGCCGAGCCCACCGACGGTGACTTCGGCGTGCCGATGTACTATAGCGGTGTAATTCGAGCGCTAACGGCTTGGTCGCGTTTGACGGGTAACCGGCAAGCGCTAAGCACGGCCGGCAAGCTGGCGCAGTTCGTTCGCCGACCCTTCGTCTGGACGCCAGCGACGGCGATCGAGGCCACACAGGATGCCAGCGGGCGAGGGCATTGCCGGGGGCATTTCCACGCTCATGCCGCGGCACTTCGCGGGCTACTGGCCTATGCTATGGCCGTCGAAGACGCCGACTTGCTGCGCTTCGTCAACGACGGGTACCAATGGCTGTGCAACTTCAGCCTGCCACGGCTGGGATGGTTCCCCGAAAATCTCAAGAGCGGTCAACACTGCGAGACCTGCTGCACGGCCGACATGATTCCCTTGGCGATTCGGCTAAGCGACGCAGGCGTGGGCGATTATTGGGACGATGTCGACCGCGCGGTCCGCAATCAGTTGGTCGAACAGCAGTTGACGAACGCGAAGTACCTGGAAGAACTATCCGCCCGGGCGCCGAAGCCGGCGGTGACGCGAGCCGGCATGTGTACCGACCGAGTCATCGAGCGGAACATCGGCGGATTTGTTGGGCATGGTGAGCTGACCTTCTTGCCGAAGACCTGGATCATGCACTGCTGCACGGGCAACGCTACTCCAGCGCTCTATTACGCCTGGGAGAGCATCGTCCGCGGTCAGGGCGAGACGGCCACGGTGAACCTGCTGTTGAATCGCGAGTCGCCTTGGCTGCGGGTCGAGAGTTGGCTTCCGTATGAAGGCAGAGTCCGGATCGTCAATCACAAAGCCCGCCGGGTTCGGATTCGGGTTCCGTTATGGGTCAATCCGGCCCAGGTGCAATGCCAATTGGCAGGGCGACCGGTCGTGCCGGAGCGTTTCGGCCGTTACCTCGGTTTCGAAAACCTCTCGCCGGGGGACGTTGTCACGCTGGAGTTGCCGCTGCAAAATCGCGTCGAGCGGTTCTCATTCAACGGGCAAGAATTTGCGGCCGAGTTGCGCGGCAATACGGTCGTCGACCTCACGCCCCGGCAGCAAGGCGACGGTTATCCGATCTATGAGCGCGAGGCGATGAAGAAGGGGCCGGCGCCGATGGTTCGCAAGCAGTTGCACCAGGTCGAGTCGCCGATGACCTGGGTGTGATGGAAATGGCAGATAGACACGGATGACTGCGCTCTGTTGCATGGCACGTAAAGCAGCGACTGTCATTCTGAGGAGAGTCTTCGCTGCTTGCGGCACGATCCTTCGCAAGGCTCAGGATGACCCAAAGGGCCGGTTTACATTAAACCTCTATCCAGCAGTTTTTCCGTGCCGAGCGGCGGGTGGCGTCCATCAGCCGCTGGATGCGGATGCCCTGTTGGAGACTTGGCTCGGGACTTTGCCCCGTCGCAACGCCCTGTAAGAAGTGTTCCAGGCAGGCCACGTGGGCGCGGACCCAGCCGATGGCCGCCTTGGGGCTAGGGAAGTTGGCCGAGGGGGCCGGGTAGCGCTGGCCCGTGTCAATCCGGGTCCAACCGCGGGAACCGCCTGCCGGTTGATCAGCGGCGGTTGCGTCGTGCACTTCAAGATGGTGCGGGTTCATGCCATTGAAGCGGATCGCGCCGCGGGAACCGTGGATTTCGAACCGCAGTTCGTCTTCGGCGCCGGTGGCGATCTTGGTGGCCTCGATCGTGCCCAAAGCGCCGGAGTGCATCCGGGCCAACAGCGTGACCGCATCCTCGACATCGACCGGCAGCATTTCATCGGGATTTTCCGGCGAGGGGCGCTTCGGATAGGCGAGCCGGGTGGCTGCCATGACGGACTGGAACGGTCCGACGAGCCAATCGAGCAGGTCGAAGACGTGCGAGGCCAGATCGGCAATCACGCCGCCGCCGGCCGCGGCCGTCAACCGCCACTTGCGCGGCACCAGCGGATTGGCATTGCCGCCGTGCAGGTAGCTGGCGCGAAAGCCGAGCAATTCGCCGAGGAAGTTCTGCTCGACAAGCTGCTTTGCCCGCATCGTGGCCGGGAAGAAGCGGTTGTGGAAGGTCATTTGGGCGATGCCGCGATAGCCGGGCAGGGCGGCCTCGATCTCGGCCGCCTCGCTGGCCGTGGCCACCAGGGGCTTGTCGCAGTAGATGTGCTTGCCGTGGGCGATGGCCGACAGCAGCGCATCACGGTGAAGATGGTTAGGCGTGCAGATGTGAACGATGTCGATCTGCGGATTCTCCGTCACCTGACGGTAGTCGGTTGACGCCACTTCCGCGCCGGCAATCTGTCGGGCCTTCTCGGCCGTGGCCGGTTGGCTGGTCACCACGTGCGTCACCCGCCCGGACAGCGGCATCGGATCGTAGAAGTAGGGCAGCGTCGCGTAGCCGTAGGCATGCACCTTGCCGATGAAGCCGAAACCGAGGATGCCGACTCGATAGACTTTCACCCGTGACTCCTTCGATCGCAAGGTTTGGCTCTCATGAAACCATCGCATGTCATCCTGAGCGTAGCGAAGGATCTCGCCGCAAACTTGAGGCCAGGCTCTACTGCCAACCAGATTCTTCGCTGCGCTCAGAATGACAGATCAGCAAGTCCGGCTTCCATGCACGATGCCGCAAATATTCGCCCGCACACGCCGCGCTTGCCAGCCTTGCTTCGTGTCCCACCTTACTGGCTGGTGGCGGGCATGACAAGGGCCTCGAGCCAGGAGCGACGCAGCGATTTGACCACTTCGATGAACTGTTCCCAACTGACCGGCTTAGTCATGTAGCCGTCGACGCGCAGGGCCTGGGCCTCGAGCACCGTGCGGTGCACGCGCGACGCGGTAAGGACGATCACGGGGATCTCCTGCAACCGCGGGTCACCGCGAATTTCGCTGAGAAGCGCGGTTCCGCTCAGCTTCGGCAACTCCATATCGAGCAGAATGAGATCCGGCGGCGGCGCCTTGGCAAATACGCCGCGCGCGTGCAGGAAGTCGAGAGCCTCTTCACCATCGCAAAGCAAATGGACGCGGCAGCGAACGTTCTTTTGCTTCAACGCCTGCATCGTCAGCCGGGCATCCTCCAGATTATCTTCTACCAACATGATTTCCATCATGCCGGTCAACGGTCCGTCCGTCATGGTTCGTTCACTCCGTCGAGGTAAGCGATCAATGCCTGGGTGAATTGATCGATTTCGGCCGCAAGTTCGCGGAAGGCCCCCCGGGCATCTTTCAGATCGCCTTCCTTGCCCAGCTGTTCCAAGCCGGCTGCTAACTCGCGAAGACGCTTCGCGCCAAAGTACTGGACCGATCCTTTCAGCGTGTGGGCCGCCAATCGCAGCGCCGTCGGATTCCCGCGGGTGATGGCCTCGTCGATCGCCGCGCGTAGCTTCGGCGCTTCTTCCAACGCGGCAACGACCACGGCGCGGGCGGCGGCCGAATCACCTCTGGTTGTCTCGCGGACAAGCTCCCAATCGATCCGAGACGTCGACTCCGGTGCCACGATGGGGACCGAAGCGCTTGTCGCCTCGCATGTCTCACCCATTACGCTGGCGATCGCGGCGAGCAACTGCCGCGAGCGGATCGGTTTGGCGATGTATTCGTCCATGCCGGCTTCCAGGCAGCGCTCGCGATCGCCTTTCAGAGCATGCGCGGTCATCGCCACGATCGGCACATGCCCCCCGCTACGCCGTTCCCGCGATCGAATTATTCCCGCCGCTTCCAAGCCGTCCATTTCGGGCATCTGCACGTCCATCAGCACGAGATCAAAGCTGTCGGTGGTCAGGGCCGCCAGGGCCTCCTTGCCGTTGTTGGCCACGGACACCTGATGGCCTTCTCGCTCCAGGAGAGTGACGGTGACTTTTTGGTTGACGAGGCTGTCTTCGGCCAGCAGGATGCGGAGCGGACGCACGCGCTTGTGAGGCTCCGGCAGCACGACCGTCTCCTCATCGGCCTCGGTGACTCCCAGCACCAAGAGGATCGCGTCGAGCAGTTCCGACTGTTTGACCGGCTTGTGCAGATACGCCGCCACGCCCAGTTCTTCGCAGCGGGTCGGATCGCCCGGCTGATCGCCCGAGGTCAGCATCATGATCACCGTGCTGCCCAGCGTTCGGTCCTCCTTGATTTGTCGGGCCAGGGCGAAGCCGTCCATGCCGGGCATGTGGGCGTCGGTGACCACGAGCCGAAAGGGCTGGTCGTTGTCCGAGGCTTCCCGCAATCGTCGCAGGGCCTCCGACGCGTCGGCCGCCGCCGACGGTTGCAGCCGCCAACTGCTGAGCATCTCCTCGAGGATCAAACGATTGGTGCGGTTGTCGTCGACCACGAGGACGGGCGTGCCCTCGAGGGCCGCGGGATCGTGGGCGCGCGGGGTGGTTGGCTCGTCGCGGTTCGTCCGCACCTGAACGCCAAAGTGGAAGGTGCTGCCGTGGCCGACTTCGCTCTCCAGGGAAATGCGGCCGCCCATGAGATTTACCAGTCGCGAAGAGATGGCCAGTCCCAAGCCGGTGCCGCCGTAGCGCCGCGAAACGGTGCTGTCGGCCTGTTCGAAGGCTTCGAAGATCGCCTCCTGCTTGTCGGGCGGGATGCCGATGCCCGTGTCGCGGATTTTGAAATGCAGCAGGGCCTCTTCCTCGGAGAGCGGTTGGTGCTCGAGTTCGAGGGCCACTTCGCCGGCCTCGGTGAACTTGATGGCGTTGCCCACCAGATTGAGCACCACTTGGCGAAGTCGGGTGTTGTCGCCGATGACGATTTCGGGCACTTCGTGGTGGACCCGGCAGACCAACTCGATGCCCCGCCGATCGGCCCGCGGGGCCAGGGTCTTCATGGCATCGCCGAGGTGCTCGCGAATATCGAAGGGGACGTAATCGAGGACCAGTCGGCCTGCTTCGACCTTGGAAAAATCGAGAATGTCGTTGATGATCGCCAGCAGCGACTCGGCGGCCTCATCGGCCACGGTGAGGAATTCACGCTGCTGAGCTGTCAGCGGCGCGTCGAGCACCAGTTCCGTCATGCCGATAATCGCATTCATCGGCGTGCGGATTTCGTGGCTCATGTTGGCCAGGAAGGTGCTCTTGGCCTGGTTGGCGGCCTCGGCCGCTTCCTTGGCCAGCCGCAGGGTTTCGGCCGCCTGCTTGCTTTCGGTGATGTCGCGCGTGATGCCGAAGGTGCCGGTGATCGTGCCGGTCTCGTCGTACAGCGGCATCTTCGTCTTACCGACCCAGCGGATGCGGCCGTCATCGTACGTCTCCTGGTCTTCCTTATAGAAGATGGGCTGGCCAGATCGCATAATCTCGACTTCTTCGGCCGCCGTGCGGGTGGCGTAATCGGCCGTGAAAAAGTCGGCGTCGGTCTTGCCAATGGCCTCCTGGACATCGGATAGATCGAAGGACCGCGCCAGGGCCTGATTGATGCGAATATAGCGATGGGCCGCATCCTTGAAGTAGATGCTTTGCGGGCTGTAGGCCATCAGCGTATCGAAGAGATACCGCTCATAGTTCAACTTGCTGTTGGCGGCCAGCAACTCCTCGGTCCGCTCCCGCACGCGAATCTCCAATTCGTCGCGCGCGCGGCGGAGCAACATCTCGGCATTCTTGCGATCGGTCACGTCGTGGACCAGGCCGATGAAGAGCCGCTGGCCGTCGATGTTGATCTCGCTTACGGAAAGATCGATCGGGAAGGTCGATCCGTCCTTGCGTTGGGCCACCACTTCGCGTCCGATGCCGATGATCTTCCGCTCGCCGGTCTCGGTATAGTGGCGAAGATAGTCGTCGTGCTGCTCGCGGTGTGGCGAGGGCATCAGCATGTTCACCTTCTGGCCGATCATTTCCTGGCGGGGGTAGCCGAATAACCGCTCGGTGGCCGGATTGACCGAATCGATCACGCCCCGCTCGTCGATGGTGATGATCGCATCGACCGACGTCTCGAGGATTCCGCGGTGGCGGGCCTCGCTTTCACGGAGGGCTTTTTCGGCCTGTCGGCGGTCGGTAATGTCGCGGGCGATGCTGGAGAAACCCCAAACTCGGCCCGTCTTGTCACGCAGCGGCGAGATCGTCATGGACACGTCGATCCGCACGCCGCCTTTGCGCACCCGCACGGTCTCGTAGCGGAGCAGCCGCTCGCCCTTTTTGAGCTTCTCGAGAATCTCTTCCAACTCGCCGGCACGCTCGGGAGGGATCAAGATGGCGATGCTCTTGCCCCGCACTTCCTCGGCGGTGTAGCCATAGAGCCTTTCGGCGCCGTCATTCCAGGCAAAAATGCCGCCATCGAGCGACTTGGCGATAATTGCATCGTCGGACGACTCGACGATGGCCGCCAATCGCGCCATGGTCTCTTCGGCCTGTTTGCGTTCGGTCAGGTCGGCGATGGCCATCTTGCACAGGGGGCCGCCGTGCTTGGCGTCGATGACCGGAACGCTGTGCAGTTGAACCGTGCGAAGATGCTCGGCCGATTTCAGGCGGACTTCGGTGGTTGTCTCGCAACGCTCCGCGATGCATTGCCGCAGGTGCGCCTGAAAGGTGGTGACGTCCTCGTCGGCAACGTGGTTGACGAACGGATAACCGGTGATGGCCTGGCGCTCGGCGCCGAGCATCTTCGCCCCGGCCAGATTAATTTCCTGGAGGTAGCCCTCTTCGTCGAGGGAGGCGTACCCCAGCGGCGCCGAGTCGTAGAGATCAATGTAGCGATCGCGATAGTCTTCCAACTGCCGCTGCGACTCGCGCAACTCGTGATTCTGGCGCTCCAGTTCGTCGATACGAGCCAGCAGTTCCTCGGCCACGCGCAATAGGTCTTCAGACCGCGGGGCATTCAGGTCGGGCATCCGTGCGCGCAGCCATTGCTCGACGGAGGCCGGATCGGGAGGCCGCCGCTCTTCGGAACCGCCGAGCAGCGACCGGGAAAGGTCTTGCTCCGTGCGGGTATTGTCCGGCACAAGGGAATGCGGCTCGATCATGGGCAGTGCGACTTCAACGAGATTGGCGACTGAGAAAATCGCTTTTGTGCCAATTACCACTGAATCTTATGCGGACATTCTCGCCGGACAATTGCTAAACTGCGGTTGATCGCGCAACTTGCTTGCCCTTCGTTGCAGGCAACCAAGTGTCTCGGTCAGGAAAAGAAAAAAGGTTCGTAGGGCGTGGGAAGCCAGGCCTGCAACGGGCGTTGGCTGCCATCGGCAGACTCTAGGGTTTTTCCTGACATTGGTTGACCATGCCTCCAGGCAGGTACACAATACGCCGGTGGACTGCGGGCGCAGCACGGAGTCTTTCCGAGTCTGTCTCTGGACTGGGACGTTCAGCCGGCTCGACGGCGTGGCGTGGTGTTCCTGCCGGGCGGATTGGCGAGCGGCACGTTTGCAGAAGTCGCTTGCGGCCGTTGTGGATGCACCAGGTATTGGATTTGAAAACGTCCCGCACCGGGGGCCCTGTCGCCTCCGGTCGCTTGCGAGACCGAGTGGAAGGAGAAAGCAATGCTTTTGGCAAAAACCCGATCGGTCGAAGAGCTTCAAGTGATCAGCCGTTTCGAAGGCCTGCGACAAATCCTCCTCTCCGATCCCTACGCGGAACACCTCGATAAACCGCTGGCCTATTGGGCCTTGCCAACCGATCGGCGGCTGCCGTTGGCCTTTCTCGGCCGGCCGCTTCGCGATCTGCTGAATGCCAACTTTCACGAGCTCTCGTCCACCCCGGGGATTGGGCGCAAGAAGATGGCCTGCTTCGTCCAGTTGCTGGGCCGGGCGGCCGACACCGACCCGTCGGAGTTGCCTGCCGAGATTTTTCATGCCGAGAAGTCGGCTGCTGCCGGGAGCGAACCGGCGACATCTCCGGACGCGGAAAGTCCGCGCTTCGACCCGACCAACATCACCGAAGTCACTTGGGCACAATGGCGCGCCGCGGTGGTCCGTCACCAGCTAGCCGGTGAGAAACTCGGTTGTTTCGCCCCGACGCTCCAGAACATGACCCGCGTCATTTGGAACGTCCCATTGGGCGAATACACCGACGCCACCTTGGCGGAAATTCGCGAGATGAAGACCCACGGCGAGAAACGGGTGTCGGCAATCCTCGAGGCCTTTCACGCCGCCTATTCGATCGTCGCAACGATGGGATCGCAGCACCACCTGGCAGTGCGAATCGTCCCACGCCTGATCGACGGCGTCGAACGTTGGACCGAGAGGGCCTTGCAGCGCGCCGGCATCCCGAGCACCGACACCATCGCCGCCAACTACGTTCTGCCGCTCTTGGAGCAGATTCGTATCGACGCCCCGCAACAAGTCGTCGCGCTGGCCGAGAAGCGGCTGGGCGTCTCCGCTCCCATGTCGAGCGTGCGGCAGGCCGCGCGGAACATGGGCTTGACTCGCGCCCGGGTCTACCAACTGCTCAACGAGATCAATGACATCATGAGCGTTCGCTGGCCCATGGGACGTCATCAATCGCACGAGTTGTTGGCCAAATTCCGCCAGGAGGCGATGGACGACAATCCCGAGCGCTTGCAGCAGTTCTATGCCGCAGTGGAATTGTTCTACCCGGGCAACCGCCGCGGGGCGGCCGGACCGATCGAGCAGATCGACGCCATGGAGGCGGAAATGGACGACGAGGTGGACTCGGAAGTCGTGCCCGTCGAGCGCGAATTGGTGGAAGTGACGTAGGTCCTTCCACATCCACATCCCGCGCGACCGTCTCCTGGCCGCTGCAATTGGCAAGCCCCGGTTTCGGCTTCCGACCGCATTGGACCGGCCATGCATTACTATTGTCCTGGGTCTCCAAATGCGTTCCGAAGTCATCCGCCGGATGTCGCACAGGGCACCGCCGCATGGTATCATGATCGCTCCTACCCACTCGTTCAGTGAAAAGAGGGAGCCGCCATGAGTAGTGCCGAAAACCGACGGGCCTTTCTGAAGCAACTCACGGTATCTGGGGTCGCCGCTAGCGGCATGTTGGAGGTCGTCGCCCGCGCGGCAGGTGCCGCGGGGACTGCGACGGAGATTGCCGGGAAGCGAGTCTTCGTCGCCAAGTTCAATCACGAGACCAACACCTTTCACCCGGTAAAGACAAAGAGCTTCATTTTTCAACCGCCGCTGCCCGACCATTCGCCCTACTTAGCCGGGTTAAAAAAAGGGGACGTCCATATTGTTCAGGGCGTTTATGCCACACCGGCCGGCGGTGGCACGGTGGACGGCGCCGCCTGTCGCGAAGCGATCGACCGGATTCTCAAGAGCCTGCGCGATGCCATGCCGGTGGATGCCGTGTTCCTACGGGTCCACGGTGCGATGTACGCCGAGGACGTTGGCCCGGCGGAAACGGTGCTTGTGGAACGGGTGCGGGAAATTGTAGGCCCGAAGATTCCGATCGCCTGCACCTTCGATTTGCACGGCAATATCCCCTCCCGGCTGGCCGAGGTGGGCGACATCCTTGTCGGCTACAAGACGGCGCCGCATGTCGACATGATCGAGACCTCGGATCACGCCAGCCGCTTACTGCTGGCGACTCTTCGCGGCGAAGTGCGACCGGTTTCCTATGCCTTGCCAATTCCGTTGCTGTTGCAGGGCGAAAAATCGATGACCACTTCCGAGCCTTTCCATTCCCTGGTGGAAGAGGCCAAGCGGATCGAGCAGGAAGGCGTGCCGGGACATAAGGAGAAGATCCTGGCGGCCACGTTGTTCGTCGGTTGCGCCTGGACCGACTCCGCCGACACGAGCATGTGTGCTGTCGTAACGGCCGATGGCTCTCGCGCGGCGGCCCGCGCTGCCGCGATTCATCTGGCCCGGAAGATTTGGGAGGCCCGGACCAAGTTCGACTATGGTTGCGAAGCGGCCGATCTCGAAGACGGTGTGTCCAGGGCGCTGGCAGCCAAAGAATCGACCGTTTTTCTCAGCGACACCGGCGACAACGTCACGGCCAGCGCGCCGGGCGACCTGCCGATCGTGTTGCGTTATCTTGTCGAGCGAAAAGTGGCCAACTCCGTGGTGGCGGGCATCCTCGATCCGGTCGCCGTCCAGAAGTGTTACGATGCCGGCGAGGGCAATGCAGTCCAGCTTGCGATCGGCACGAGCATCGAGAAGCGCTGCGGTCCGCCGCTCGAGGCCAATGCCCGGGTCATCCGCCTGGCGACCAAGGATGGCGGTCGCGTGGCGGTGGTGAAGATTGGCGAGGTCGAGGCCGTTCTTTGCGAGCGAACGCCTTATTTCCTCGCCCGCGGTCACTTCAAAGCCTGCGGCATTGATCCGCTGAGCTACAAGATTGTGGTGGTCAAGGAAGGCTATCTCTATCCAGATCTGCGGACGATCGCCCCGCGTCACATCATGCTGCTGACGCCCGGTTCGGGCGACATGCACCTCGAGCGGCTCCCCTACGTGCGACGGCGGAAGCCGATGTATCCGCTCGAGCCAGCGACCACGTTCGATCCGGATCAGGCGCCTGCGTAGAAGCAGGGGTGCGCGCGACTCCGAGACGCTGTTACCCGATTCGATGTCGCCGCGTTTGCATCGCGAGGAGAATATGGGGTTGACAGTGCCGCGCGCCTTTGCACAATTGCCAGAGATTGCCTGCCTTGTCTCGGCGCCACTGCTGGGTGACCGCGCGGCAACGGCTCAGCGTCGGCAAGCCGGCAATCGCTCTTCGATTTTGACTGGGACGAGAAACGACGATTGGTGCTAGGGAATGGCTCACGAGCTTCAACGGACGCGGCGGCGATTGCATGTTGCCTTAGTATATAACGATGACCGTGGGGGCACGCCGGATCATCCCGACGATCGTGGGGGCACGGCCGATTTGCGGGCCATGATCCGCCACATGGCCAAAGCCCTGCGGCGCGGCGGGAACAAGGTGACCGTCGTCCCGCTGGCGCGAAACCTATCGGCTTTCCAGCGCAAGCTTCGGCGGCTGGCCCCTGACGTCGTCTTCAACCAGTACGACGACGTGGTCCACGGGGCCTTGTACGAAATGCGGCTGGCCGCGCTGGTCCGGATGATGGGTTTCCCGATTACCGGATCGCCGGCGCTGGCCGTGGGGCTGACCCGCTACAAGCACATGACGGCCAGCCTTCTGCAGGGCGCCGGCGTGCGAATTCCCCCCTGCACCGACGTCTTGGAGCGGCTCAGCGACGTCGATCGTCGGGCCTGGCAGTTTCCGCTGATCGTCCAACCCAGCCAAGAACACGCCGGCATGGGCTTGGACCGCAATTCGATCGTCCATACCAAGAAGGCATTGCGGGAGCAGATGCGGGCCGTCGTGCGCGAGTTCCACCAGCCTGTGCTCGTGCAGTCGTTTCTGCCCGGCCGCGAGTTCAACGTGGCCATTGTCGGTGGCCGCCGGCTGCGGGTGATGCCGCTGGCCGAAGTGGACTATTCGGAATTGCCGCCGGAGATTCCGCCGATCATGTCCTATGCGGCCAAGTGCATCGAGACCTCCGAGGAATACAAGAAGACCTCCGTGACCTGTCCGGCCGCGGTCGAGCCGGAGTTGGCCCGGGAAATCGTCTCGGTGTCGTTGCGGGCGTTTCGCGCCGTCGGGGCTTGGGGCTATGGACGCGTGGACGTGCGGTTGGACGCCGAGGGGCGGCCATGCGTCTTGGAGGTCAACTGCAACGCCTGCCTGGAAGACGGCTACGGCATCGCCCGCCAGGCCGACAACGCCGGCATCTCTTATCCGCGCTTGCTGCAGATGATCGTCAAGGCGGCGTTGGAAGGCATGCCGTACGACGCCAGTGTCCCGATGATGTAGGCGGGGGGGCAGTGAGGAAGGTTGTAACTTCATCCTGGTGCACAAAGCTGGGCGAGGGGTGCGCACACTTCCCTGGTTACCTGGCAGATAACGGCTCGCATGGCCACGGCGAGCGTGGCCATGGCACCCGGCTATTAGGAAGGAGAGACGCGTGAAGTACGAAGATCCGACTAGAATCAGCGAAGATGAGGCAGTGAAGGTGTTCTTGCTGGGAAGTGCCGTGGACACAGCGAAGACGCTTATCGCTTTGGCTCTCCATGGCAAGAATCAGGCGTTCACTCAGTCATGGTGTCTCTTCTTCTTGGGCGGCGGTGATGAGACAGAAGTAAGCGCCGCAGCAATATCGCTTGGTCACATCGCTCGCATAACAGGAAGCATTGACAAAGATGTGGTTGTTCCAGCATTGATAATTGCGAAGACGCGTCATCGACATCGAGTTGAAGGTATCGTTGAGGACGCTCTGGGCGATATCGAGGTGTTCTGCCCAGAGTGATCTGCAATCGTTCGCTCGTTACAAACCGCGATTTGTTTTGCCTTTCGGTAAGCTTCTGTTATCGGAGGCGTGGGTCTTATCCCGGGTGCCATGCTCACGCTCGCGTGAGCATGCGAGCACTTAAGGACAGATGATCGAGCTTCGGAAGCAATGCTAAGAGATTTCTAAGAAGCCGCTCAAACCTCGCCAGCGACGGCTTACTCGCAGAGAAACCGTACAAGCAACTTCCTGAAACAAGAGGGCAAGCAAATGAGACGTTTACTCCCGATTCTCCTCGTGACCGGTCTCCTCTTCTGGCCCTGCTCGCTCAGCGATTCTCTTGCCGAAGAAGGAGGTGCGAACCGGGCTCCAAGTGGAGTTTCGTTTGACGCTTCCCTGGACAAGCTCATTGCACAGTTGCCTCAGGTCGACAGTGAAGGCAAATGGGACGAAGAGAAGAAGGAGTATGTCGAGAATTCGATCTGTTGTACTCTGCGGGGACGCTTGGCTCGTGGGGGTAAAATGACCGATGCGCAATGGCGCAAGGCGCTTCTCGACAGCGGGGCCATTCGAATCCGCGATCGCTGGCCGGAAGGCGAGGACTTTGCCATTTCGATGCGGAAGCCTGGTTGGCTCGGAGTGGCTGAAATCCGGATGAAGCCTCGCACAAAAGGGCTCAAGGAAGCGAAGGCGGGAATGCTCTTTGAGTCGACTTGCGGTTTCTACAGCAACTGCGTCTATCAGAAAGCCCTCTACCAGCCTTTGGGGATGCTACCGCTAGGCAAGCATAAGATTGTGTTCGACGTGATCGTAGAGCGAGGGAAGGAAGATGGCCCTTTCAGAGAGAAGGAGGCGACAAAGCCACCGCCTCCAAGCATCTTGTGGAAAGGCGATATGGCGTTTGATATCGAGGTTGTTACGTCCATAGACGAGTGCGTGCTGCCCGTCACGACCCCGCCGGTCGATGAGGCAGTCCGTAAAGCCGTTGGGGTTGCCTTTACTCAGTGGTACTTCGAAGGGGAACCTCGCCCGACAGCCATCCTCGTCATCGACCCCGATGCCAAGGACTATCCGGTCTTGGTGGATATGGCGTTGTCGTTAACGTTCGAGATACTCAAAGATGGTCGCGCGGTAGATGAATGCCACCTGACGGCCTCGACCTACGATCCGATCGCCTTGGCAGCCTCGGTGAGCAAGGGAGATCGCCAGTCGATCGGATTCCGATCTGTGAATTCAGTTCCGGCTGCCCTGAAAGACAAGAAGGAGGATCGTAAGAACTGGTCCGTCCGCATCAGCGGTACATCGAAAGACGTCATCTATCTCTGGGAAGCGAAACGCCGATGGAGTGGCTCCGTTGAAGTTCCCGTCGACGAGTTGATTGAGCGAGAGCGGGAGAGGACCAAAGGCAAGGAGCGAGTTTGGGTTTACAGCCCCACGCTTCGATGAACGGTGACAAGAAAATCATCCACGAACAGATTTCCGTGATGCGATTTGCTCTTTCTTTGGAAGAGACGTGAAGCGGCTACCCTTCCCCCGGCGGCGTCGCTGTCTAAGCCATCAGCCGGCCGCAGTAGGCAAACTCCACCGCCAGCGCGGTCGCCATTGCCGCCACGTCCAGCCGGGTGCCATGCTCACCATCGATGTGAGCATGATTCCCTCAAAGAACCTGCATGGCCACGCCAGGTGCCCCATGGCACCTGCTAAGAAGGAAGCAGCGAGTCGTGCTTTGGGTAATCCGCGCAAAGATTGACGGCCGCGAAGTCCGGGGCAATCAAGCCGCCTGTGGCAAGTCGATCTTTTTACTATCTTGACTTGATCCGGGCGGGTCATTCGGGGTAGATTGCTGGCCCGTTCGGTGAAACAGAATATGCAACAGGAGGTTGCAAAGATGAGGAGGGATCCTCGGCCCGACGAAGTGCGCGAATTGGTCCTGGCGACCTTCGAACGCCTCGATATCTACGTCGACGACCCGTGGGACGTCGACGAAACGATCTTAATCGATGGTGGCCGTTATTCGGCCCGCTCCTATCGCTACGACGGCTACATGGCGATGTGGCTGCTATCGATCGGCATCGTGCAGTTCTACGATGACGAAGGCAACATGCTCTGCACGGTCAATCTCAGCGACGAGTACGAGCCGCAACGAATGGCGGCCTAGTGCGTGTCGCCCGGGCCTGTGGCGAGCAATCGCAGTCAGACCGCACACGGTTCCGCAAGCGAATCGACGCGACACATGGGTGACATTCGCCCCAAGGCGTCACTGCGGCCGACGGGGCGGCGACTTCAACACGATCGTCGACACGCTTCGGGCAGGCAACTCGCAGCGGATAAGTCCCGACACGCCGACCATCACGTCATTGCCGCGCACCGGCCGCGGGCCGGCTTGCGTCAAGTGATAGATCTCGGCAAAGGGCGCCTCGCGGGCGCGGCGGACCTCGATCGAGACCGCCAGCGGCGCTTCGGTCTTGTTCAGCGCAACGATCACCACCCGGTCCACCTCGTCCAGGCTGGCGTAGACCGACGAGCGTTCGGCGTCGTTGGTGGTTGCCCAAATTCCCGTCGATCCAAAACGCCCTCCCTGTCCATCGTAGTTGCGATACATGGCGAAGGCCGCGTAGATGAAGCGGTCGTCGGCTTTGCCTTGGTGCCATAGTGCGGCCGCAAAAACACCTTCACGGCCAAAGATGCCGAGGACATCGGCCTGGGCCAGGGCCCCCGAAATATCCGCCCCACCGCCAAAGTAATACTCCGAGATTGCCAAGGGCGTGTTCGGATAGAGCTTGAAAATCTTTTCCCGCATTCGTGGCAACAGTCGGATTGCTCCCTGCGTGCTCTGCTCGGCGATCCAACTGCGTTCGACATAGCTGGGGTCCCAAAGCGAGCGGGGCGCCTGGATGCGGGCGGCGGCAACGTCGCGCTGTGCCGAATCCTCGGTGATTCGCGTCTTGCCGATCATGACGGCCGGGTACCAGTGGATGTCGAGCACGTCCACCAAGCGCCGCCCCGTGTTTCGTTGCGCCGTCCGCATCTCGTCCAAATAGTAATCGAGGAAATCGCGGCCCTGGCCGTCGGGGGCGTCTTGTAGCGAAGTGAAACCGTGCCAGCCATAGCTGACCGGCCCGAATACCATGGCCCGCGGGGCGACCGCTTTGATCGCCGTCGCGTATTCGATGTTCCGCCGCACCACTTCCTCGAAAAGCGTCTTCTTCGGGTGCACCCGAGGGTGTGTGGTCGACCAAAGCTCCGGCTCGTTGTCCAACGCGTAGAAAATTGCCCGCGAGGCGTCCATCCGTGATTCGCGGAACGTGTATTCCAGCCAGCCGACAAACTCGTCCTGGTAAACCTCCGTGTCTAACAGGTCGGGCAGCAGCGTGAGCGGATGTTTTTTTCGCGGTAAGGAGCGGAGGAATCGCTTTTGAAGATAGCCGGGCGTTTGGGCCACGTCGCCGCCGCCGAAATTGTCGGCCGCCACGTAGCCCAGGATTGGCACGGTGACAATCACGGCAGCGCGAGCGTCCTGTGCGTCTTGGACGACGCGCCGCACCGCTTCGCCCGGCACATTGCTGGCGCACAAATACGCGTCATTCTGATGCCGCCAATCGGCGCCGGCATTCGAAGCATTGTTTTCCCAGTTGTAGGTGGTCGTGCGATTGCCACCCCAGCGGGTGAGCGTGATCAGTTCGCGATGTCGTTGCCAATTGGGCTGGTTGCTGCCATAGATGTACGGCGAGATGTGGTAGCGGCGGTTGGCCTCGATCTGGAACACGACCGGCGCCGCCGAGGACAGCGAGGCGAACGCTACCCAAGACAGCATCGCGCCAAAAAGGTACGGAGCGATTCGAAGTCGGTTCATCAAGGTCCCTCAAGCCTTAGCAAACAGCCATCCCCAGCGCAGCGAAGGATCGAGCGGGGCAGCGGGGCAACGCAGATTCCTCGCTCCGTTCGGAGTGACGAAGATGAGACTCGCTTCGCAACCCGGAATGGCGTCTACGTGCCCGGCTCGATCGTCCGGATCGGATTCTTCGCATCGTCGGCGATCTGCAATTGTACCGCGCCCGAGTTTTGGGCGGCAGCCTTGGCAAACTCCTTGGGCGTGGCCACTGGCTGGTGATCGACATGCGTGACGAGCATCCCCGCTCGCAGCCCGGCCTTCCAGGCGGGCGAGCTTTCCAGCACCTCGACAACCACGACGGCCGCCGAGTCTTTTAGATCGTTGCCAACCATTCGGCCATTGTCATCCACGACGGCCGTGAGATATTCGACCCGCATCCCGCGCCACCCTGGAGCTTTTGCCGTCACCGTCTTCCGGCCCAGGACAGCGAATTTGGTCAGGCCGACGTCGACCGTCTGGCGGCGGCCGTCGCGCACCAGCGTCAGCCGCGTGGTGGCGTCGGCCGACAGCTTGCCGACGTTTAGGATCAGCCCATCGGCATCGTAAATCGGCGTGCCATCGACGGCCGTAATCAAGTCACCAACGCGCAGACCGTGTCGCGCTGCGGCCGAGTGCCGTTTCACTTCTCCCACCCGCGTTCCCCGCCCGCCGGCCAGCACTTCCTGTTCGCTAAGGTGCTGCGGCTGCACGCCGAGGAAGCCATACTCCACTTCGCGGCCGAGCTTGAGCGTCTCGAGCGCGCGGCGGAACGCGACGTCGACGGGCATCGCGTAGCCACCCGCCGCATCGTAGCCGCCGGCAATCGGCAGGGCCACGCAGAGGCCAATCATCTCGCCGCGAAGATTCAGCAGCGGCCCGCCACTGGTGCCCCAATTTAGTTTCGCGTCGGTCTGGATCAGCGTGCCGTAGTGGTGCAGCGTGGGCCGGCCGTTTGGGTCGGATTCGGTGGGCCGAGCCGGCGCTTTCCGCTGCAAGTTGGCGATGATCCCCCAAGTTGCGCTGGCCTGGCCGTCGCGGGCAATGCCATAGGGGTTGCCGAGCGCGATGGCAATTTGTCCCTTCCGCAGCTCGTCGGCATTGCCCATCGCGATGGGCGGCAGGTCGTTGGCGTTGACGCTCAACACGGCCAGATCGCTACGGGGATCGGCCGCTCGGACGGCGGCTTTCAAGACGCGATGGTCGGCCGCCGTGACATAGTAGTCGCTCTCCTCGCCCAGCACGTGGGCGGCGGTTAGGATCAAGCCCGGGCCAACGACGACGCCCGCGCTGTAGTCGTTGGCAATAAAATCGGGATCGGTCGGTTGCGGCGGATCCAACGGCGCCGTCCGGCGGCCAAAGGCATCGGGCCGAGGCTCACCTGCAATCTCGCCGGGCTGCGATCGGCGCACGCGCGCGATGGCCACCACCGATTTCTCCGCCTTGGCGATGGCCGCAGTCAGCGTTTGTTCAAGCGCGGCGGCCGCGTCCAGCGCCGCGGTCTCTTGGGCATAAAGGGGCAGGCAGCCTAAGAGTATTGCTGCCGCCAATAACGAAACGCGAATGGATTTGCACCGCGTGCGTCTACTCCCCATCTCCCGCCTCATCCTCGCCGCTGCCGTTGGCATCCGCGGCACTGGCCGCGGCGCCGGCGGCGAAAATCTTCTCCTTCAACTCTTCCACCAACGCCGGGTTTTCCCGCAGGTAGTCGCGGACCTTTTCCCGGCCTTGACCCAGCTGCATGTCGCCGTAGCGGAACCACGCGCCGGTGCGGGTGACCAGCTTCTGGTTCATTGCCAAATCGAGCACGTCAGTCTCGTAGCTGATGCCGTCCTTGTGCATCATGTCGAACTCGGCCACGCGGAACGGCGGGGCCACCTTGTTCTTGACCACCTTGGCGCGTACCCGCTGCCCGACTACTTCTTCGCCTTCCTTAAGCTGGCTGATGCGGCGAACGTCGATCCGGCACGAAGCGTAGAACTTCAACGCCCGACCGCCTGGCGTCGTTTCCGGGTTGCCGAACATCACGCCGATCTTTTCGCGGATCTGGTTGATGAAGATCACCGCGGTTTTCGACTTGGCAATCACGCCGGTCAGCTTCCGCATCGACTGGCTCATCAGTCGGGCTTGCAGACCAACGTGCGAATCGCCAATCTCGCCTTCGAGTTCCTTCTTGGGCACCAAGGCGGCCACCGAGTCGACGACGATTACATCCACGGCATTGCTCTTGATCAGCATCTCGGTGATGTGCATGGCTTCTTCACCGCTGCCCGGCTGGCTGACCAACAGCGTCTCCAATTGCACGCCGAGTTTCTTCGCCCAGGACGGATCGAGGGCGTGTTCGGCGTCGATGAAGGCGGCGATGCCGCCATTCTTCTGGGCGCTGGCCACCACGTGCAGGGCCAAAGTGGTCTTGCCGCTCGATTCCGGGCCGAAGATCTCGACGATCCGGCCGCAGGGGATGCCCTGGCCGCCCAAGGCGATGTCCAGCGACAGGCTGCCGGTCGGAATACCGCTGATCGGCGTGGCCGTCGAAACGCCCAAGGGCATGATCGCCCCCTCGCCAAACTCCTTCTCGATCTGGGCAACGGTATTCCTCAGCGCCGGGTTGGAATCCAAAATGGTTGTTCCGGTATCTTTGCGGGCTGCCTTGCCGCCTTCCTTGGTCGACGGGCTATTTTTCTTGGCCATCGTGAATACTCTTCCTTTTGAAGTCTCTTTTTTTGGCTTTAGTGAACTTATGAACAGTATATCGGTCTTTGCCGCCCCTCGCAAGATTCGTTCGTCGGACGAATGCGGCGGTCCATCCCGCGACAAGGGGCCCGGCCGCCGCCCGGCAAGCGACGGCGATCTTACCAAGTTCCTCCAAACGTGGCCAGCGGGCGGGCATTTCGCGAGGACGTTTGGCCGCGAAGTGTCTCGCGGCCGACGGCACTTCGCCCCCACGTTCTGAATAAAACCGGTCGGCGGTCTACGTCCGCCGCCACTTTCGCTATTGCGCGGACCTATTTAGCGGCCGTGCCGACTACTTGAGGGTCCTTTTTCACACGGCGCCGAGTGCCGACCGGAGCTTCCGCCCTTGCATCGGCCACGGTAGCAGACTAAACTCGCGCCTCCCTTTGAACCACTACGTCACGCTGCCCCCGATTGATCTTGCCCCCCTCCATCTCCGAAAAATCGCCGGCGTTCATCGCCACCCTCTGCTGCCTGCTCTCTGCCTTTGCGTATACGGGTATGAATGCGTGCATGCGTCAACTGACGCTGCTCAATGCCGACCCGTTTTGGGCCATCTGTTGCCGCGAGGCAGTGACCACGAGTCTTGCCGGATTGTGGCTGGTCTATCGCCGTTCACTGGGGCTGCCAACGCTGCCGCCCCGGCCGACACTGATTCGCATCTTGCTCATCGCCGTGCTAGTCGAAGTGGTGGCCAACGTCTGTCAACAGTGGTCGCTGGGCGTGTTAGGTCTGGCCGTGTTGGTGCCCACCGTCTTCGGTTCGATGATCATTAGCGGCGCGGTGCTGGGACGCGTGTGGCTTGGTGAACGAGTGTCCCTTCGCACGACCTTCGCAATTGTAGTGTTGATTGGCTCGCTGAGCTTATTGAGCCTCGGGGCCCAAGGCGTCGCCTCGCCGGGCAGCGAGGCCGTTCGACCGGCGACGATCCTGCTCGCGATCGGGTTGATTTGCTTCGCCGGCGTGGTGTTCGCCACGATGACGGCGGTGATTCGCCATTCGGTGACTGGTCCAGCCTTGCCTGCCGCGGTAGCATTCTTGGTGCCGTTGATGGGCGTGGTGGGCTTAGGGCCAATTTGTATCGCGCGGCTCGGGGCAGTGGGGTTGTGGAACACGCCCCCTGATCAACTCCTCTTCATGGCCGTCGCGGGCGTCTGTAATTTGATCGGTTTTGTTGCGTTAATTCATGGGTTGCAGCGAACGACCGTGGTCCACGCGAATGTGTTGAATGCCTCGCAGGTGGCCATGGCGGCCATCGCCGGCGTGTTCCTCTTCCAGGAGTCGCCCAATCCGTCGTTGGTCATTGGCGTGGTGCTTTCGATTGCCGGCATACTCGGCGTGGATCGCCCGGTCGAGGCTCGCGACGAGATTGTCCCGCCGTAGACAAGCCGAAACAACCCGGCCCTTCTCGACGGCAACAGGCCGTCAGGCGGCTTTACAGTAAGCTATTTTTGTGTTGAAATGGTGGAATAAATATCTCGGCCGGAGGTCAGCGTCTCGGCAGTGGTAACCGGGCGGAAAATCCTCCGCAGATTGTCGTATCACCCGCTTTTGGGTCGATAATACAAGGCCGTCCTTCCTACGTCGCCATGCTGGCGGCTCCTGCCGAAGCAAAACTGCGGAATACGCATAAAGAACAGCGGGGATGTCTGTGAGTACGAAAGTAATGCAACAATTCGAAGCGCTCGTCAAAAAGGCCGAGGCGGTTCTCGCCCAGCGGGCCGCCACCGACCGCATTCGGATCCAGGTCGGTTCGGCGACTTGCGAGCATGCCGCCGGTAGCAACGCCGTGTTGGACGAGTTCCGCAAGCATATTGCCGCCTCGGGCCGCGACGACATTGTCGTCCACCAGACGGGCTGTACCGGACGCTGCAGTCGTGAGCCGATCGTCGGTGTGATGATGCCCGGCCTGATGCCCGTGAAGTACGAGCGCGTTGACCGCCAGATGGTCCACGCCATCTTCACTCAGCACATCCAGCAGGGCCAACCGGTCTTGAAAAACGTGCTCGACGGTCCGGTCGAGAAGATCGCTCAGTACGAACTGTTGATTTGCGGCAGCACCCGTTGCGGCTGGAAGGCGGAAATGCCCTTCAGCGAAATTTTACAGGAAAAGCTCCACGCCGCCGGTCTGAATGGCGATCAGGTCCGCGTTACGCAGACCAGTTGCTTCGGCGCCTGCAACACGGGCGAAGCCGGCCGGTACTCGCATTTGCTGGTGCGGCCCGACAAGGTCCTGTACCGCGTCAAAGACGAAGCCGAACTCGACGAAATCATCCGCCAACACCTTTTGGGCGGCCAACCGGTCAAGAGCCTGGAAGTGCCCGGCAAGACGGTCGGCCGCAAGTTCCTCGAACTGTACGGCGACGTGCCGTTCTTCAATCGTCAGAGTCGCATTGCCCTGCGGCACAATGGCGTCGTCGATCCCGACAGCATTGAAGAGTATTTCCACTTCCGCGGCTTCCAGGCCTTGGCAAAAGTCCTTGAGAAGAACGACTCGCAGTGGGTCATCTCCGAGATCATCAAATCGAAGCTTCGCGGCCGCGGCGGCGGTGGCTACCCGACCGGACAGAAATGGAAGATGGGCTCCGAGGCGGCCGAAAAAGTCCGCTACCTGATCTGCAACGCCGACGAAGGCGACCCCGGCGCGTTCATGGATCGCAGCATGCTGGAGAGCGATCCGTTCAACGTGGTCGAAGGCATGATCATTGGCGGCTTCGCCATCGGCGCCCACCAGGGCTTCTTCTATGTCCGCGCCGAGTACCCGATGGCCATCGAGCGCATCGAGCGGGCCATCGCCCAGTGCCGCGAGTGGGGCCTGCTGGGCAAGAATATCTTGGGCTCGGGCTTCGACTTCGACCTGGAAATCCGCCTCGGCGCCGGCGCGTTCGTCTGCGGCGAAGAGACGGCCTTGATCCACTCGATCGAAGGCGAGCGCGGGCAGCCGCGCATCCGCCCGCCGTACCCGACCGAAAGCGGCCTGTGGGGCAAGCCCACCGTGATCAACAACGTCGAGACCTTCGCGAACGTCCCGGCGGTAATCAACTACGGCGCCGACTGGTTCGCCCGGATTGGCACCGAAAAGAGCGGCGGCACCAAGGTCTTCGCCTTGGCCGGCAAGGTCCAGCACACCGGCTTGGTCGAGGTGCCGATGGGCACCACGCTCAAAACCGTGGTCTACGAGATCGGCGGCGGCGTGGCCGGCGGGAAACAACTGAAAGCGATCCAAACCGGCGGCCCGGCCGGCGGCTGCATTCCGGCCAAGTGGATCGACCTGCCGGTCGATTTCGACAGCCTGATGAAGGCCGGCTCGATCATGGGCAGCGGTGGCATGATCATCCTCGACGAGGATGACTGCATGGTCGACATCGCCAAGTTCTTCATGACCTTCTCTCAGGACGAGTCGTGCGGCAAATGCACGCCCTGCCGCGAAGGCACGACGCGAATGCTGGAAATCCTCGAGCGGATCACCGCCGGCAACGGCACGCTGGAAGACCTCGACAAGCTCAAGCGACTCGGCCTGCTAATGAAGCGGGCATCGTTGTGCGGGTTGGGCCGCGCGGCAGCTAACCCGGTGTTGAGCACGTTGGAGCATTTCCACGACGAGTACGTGGCCCACGTGAGCGAGGGACGCTGCCCGGCGCACAAGTGCACGGCGCTAACGCGTTACGAGATCAGTGCGGAGAAGTGCGTTGGCTGCACCGTCTGCGCCCGCAACTGCCCGGTCACGTGTATTGCCGGCGTCCGCAAGGAGCCGCATATTATCGATCAGGCCCGCTGCATTAAGTGTGGCCGCTGTTTCGAAGTCTGCCGCTTCAATGCGGTAATGAAGACGTGAGCAGAGGGGCTAGGGGACCGGGGCTGGGGACTAAAGAGTTTCGGATCTGCGGATTTAGGGATTGAGAATGTAGGGTGGGTCGAGCGCTAGCGAGCCCCACCATGCGATAAGAGAAAGACACATGGCCAAGAAAAAGAAAACCGTCTCCCTGACGATCGATGACATGCCGCTGCAGGTCGAGGCCGGAACGACGATCATGGAAGCGGCCGAACAACTCGGCATCCGCATTCCGCGCCTGTGCTACCATCCCGACTTGAGCCTGGCTGGCTCGTGCCGCGTCTGCGTCGTCGACGTCAAAGGCATGGGCTTCTACATGGCTGCGTGCAGCTCCCAAGTCTGGGAAGGGATGGAGGTGCAGACCAACTCGCCCGCCATCCGTCAGGCCCGCCGCGACATCGTCGAACTCCTGCTGGACAACCATCCGATGGATTGCCAGACCTGCGAGCGCGACGGCAATTGCGAACTGCAGAACCTGGCCTACTCGATGGGCGTCCGCGCTCGGCACTTCGAGGGCAAGCGCAAGCAGTTCCCCATCGAGCTTTCGAGCCATTCGGTGGTTCGCGACAGCGAAAAGTGCGTCCTTTGCGGCCGCTGCGTCCGGGTCTGCTCCGAGATCCAGGGCGTTTACAACCTTAGTCAGCATGGTCGCGGGTTCGAGACGGTCGTGGCCCCGGCACATCAGGCGAACATGGATGACTCAGTCTGCATCCAATGCGGCCAGTGCATAAACGTCTGCCCAACGGCCGCTTTCCTTGAAAAACGCGGCGCCGGCCCGGTCTGGGAGGCGCTGGCCGACCCCGAGATGCACGTCGTTGTGCAAACGGCCCCGTCGATCCGGGCGGCCATCGGCGAAGGTTTTGGGCTCGCTCCCGGCACCCCGGCCACCGGGCAAATGGTCACCGCCCTGCGTCGGCTGGGCTTCGATCGGGTGTTCGATACGGATTTTGGCGCCGACCTGACAATCATCGAGGAGGCCCACGAGTTCCTCACGCGATTGAAGGAAGGCCCACTGCCGATGATCACCTCCTGCTCGCCGGGCTGGGTGAGCTTCATGGAGAAGTTCTATCCCGAGTTAATCCCCCATGCCTCGACCTGCCGCTCGCCGATGAGCATGCTTTCGGTGCTGGCCAAAACCTACTACGCCGAGAAGCAGGGCATCGACCCGAAGAAGATTTTCATGGTCGCGGTGATGCCATGCGTGGCGAAGAAATTCGAGGCCGGCCGCCCCGAGCACGCCATGCCCGATGGCTCGCCGTATACCGACGCCGTGCTGACCACGCGCGAACTGATTTGGATGATCAAGTGCTACGGCATCGACTTCCCGGCCTTGCCGGAGGGCGAATTCGACACGCCATTGGGCCTATCGAGCGGTGCGGGCGACATCTTCGGCTGCACCGGCGGCGTGATGGAAGCCACCCTTCGTGCGGCTAGCGAACTGGTCACCGGCAAGCCGGCCGACCGGCTCGAATTCACCGAAGTCCGCGCCGTCGAAGGGCTCCGCGAGACCTACGTGGCCATCGGCGACCACAATATCCATATTGGCGTAGCCAACGGCCTGACCAACGCCAAGATCTTGCTGGACAAGGTCAAGGAAGGCAAGGAGCAGTTCCATGTGATCGAGGTAATGGCTTGCCCCGGCGGCTGCATCGGCGGCGGCGGCCAGCCCTATCCGCCCGAGGGCGTCAAAGTGCTCGATCCCGAACTGTTGAAGAAACGGGCCAGCGCCTTGTACAAAATTGATCAGTCCAAGACCCTTCGCAAATCGTACGAGAACCCGGCCATCGAAGAAGTCTACAGTTCCTACCTGGGCGGACCGGGCACCGAACGGGCCCACGAACTGTTGCATACGCATTATCAACCCCGCGAACCTCGCGGCGTGCGCTAACAAGAACTGTTAACCGCAGAGGACACAGAGGACGCAGAGAAACGATAACTGGTCAGTTCGAGTCATTCCGAGCGTAGCGAGGAATCTGGTTTGCGCTCGAGTGCTGGCAGGATCCTTCGCTTCGCTCAGGATGACATCTGATCTCCGCGTTCTCCGTGTCCTCTGCGGTAAAAAGACAATTTGATAAGAGAAGTAACTTCATGAATACTTGTCCCTGCAAACACGGCACCGACAACTGGCCCCAAGTCGAGGCGGCGGCCAAAACGATTCTAGGCGAATCGATCGTCGCCTTCATTGAAAAGTGCCGCAACCAGGCCCATCCCGAGAGCCAATTGATCGCCGTGCTGCACAAGGTGCAGTCGCAATACGGCTACCTGGCCGCTGCCCATCTCGACGCCGTGGCCCAGTTGATGCAGGTGCCGGCCGCCAAGGTGGCGGGCGTGGCCAGCTTCTACCACTTCTTCCGGCTCAAGCCGCGCGGCAAGTTCATGATCAACATCTGCCTCGGCACGGCCTGCTACGTGAAGGGGGCCGAGCGGGTTGCCCAGAAGATCATCGAAGAACTGGGCATCACCTGGGGTGAGACCAGCAAGGACGGCGTCTTCACCCTCGAAGGCTCGCGCTGCCTGGGCACTTGCGGCTTGGCCCCGGTCGTGATGATCGACGATGAAATCCACGGCGACGTCACGGCTGACGAAGTGCCCGCGCTGCTGCAGAAGTATCTCAAGAAGGCCAAGGAGCCGGCGCAGGGGTGAGGACTCCCGTTGCCCGGCTTATTCTGGGTAGCACGGGCAGTTGGCCTGCCGGTGCAAGCACTGGCTGACAAGCAGCCAGTGGCACGCGAAGGAAAGAGCCGGCGCCGCAGGGATAGAGGCTTGCCCATCGCGCGTTTAGCCGCCGACGGCACGTCGGCGCGACGCGAAATGTAAGCTGCAAATCGAGAAATGCAAGATGTGACCGCGTCTTTTCGAGAGCTGCGACTCGGTCCTGCCTGGTCACGAAATACCGAAAGAACGAAAGCTCGAAGGGCAGAGAACACCACTTCGATCTCGTCTTGTTTTCGCAGTTTCGTCCTCTCGGGTTTTCGTGATCCTTTCCTTGCCCCGGTTCTGCTGTTCCCGTGCTTCGGAAGCTGCTAGAATCACTCCCCATCAAGACTCTTGTTGATCGGGGTTTATCCACATGGGGGCAGGGCACATCATGTCGCGAAAAGTGAAGCTTTCGTTTGTTGTTCTCGTTGTGGGCTGCTGGCTCGCACCCCTCGTGCTCGCCGCCGAGCCGGGGCAGAACCAAAGAGAATCAAACAAAGCTTCCAGAATGCCACCGAAGATCACCGTCTCGAAGGAAACGACCTATGTCACCGGGCCGCTTCGACCGGATGGCTCGGTCGACTTCATCGCCGCGATCAATGAGCGCTGTTCGCAGGGCGTAACGCCGGAAAACAACGCCGCCGTTGCCTTCTGGCAGGCGGTGGGACCGAAGGGGATCAAAGCAGAGGTCCGCGATCGCTACTTCGCCTTGCTGGGCGTTGCGGAGCTTCCCGAAACGGGCGAGTACCTTGTGTCTTTCGACGGCTTTCTACCGATCTTCAAAGGGCGAAAGTTAAACTCCGGCGAGAACAGTCCGGATGACGCATGGGTAAAAGAAACAAACGAACAGTTTTCCCGGTCGCAAGAGACACTTTGGATCAAAGACGAGTTTCCGGTGGTTGCGGCCTTGCTGGCGCACAATGAGAAACCACTTCAGAAGCTTGTCGAGGCATCGAAGATGCCGCAATACTTCTCGCCGCTTGTTGTGGGTGACGGTGAATCTTTGATTCATGTAGAGCTTATTCTCGGTATGCCAGAACTACGTGAAGTTACACGTCAGCTTGCTGCACGGGCCATGCTGCGCATCAAGTCCGGGGACTTCGATGGCGCATGCGAAGACACTTCTGCCATTTATCGCTTGACGCAAGGCTACGCCAAGGGGCCTTTTCTTGTCGACCGACTGGTAGCAATTATCTGTCAAAACCACGCCGATGCAGCGGCCGTGATGCTGAGTCAACAGTCAACGATTGGCTCGGGACGTCTGAAAGCAATTCAAGCGGAGGTGTCGCAAACGTCTCTTTTGCCCCCGATAACAGCCCTGTGGGACAAAGGCGAACGTCTATTCGAGCTGAGCTTCGTGATTGACTTGGCAAGCGGCAACGGCCGGAATAAGGCCCTCAATTCCGACGGTGAGTGGTACATGTCGCTCGGTGACGAGTCGCACAAGCGGGTCTACCGGGCTCTTCGAAAGGTGTTGCGGCGTGACGACATCGATTTCAACGAGGTCCTTCGTTGCCGCAACGCGATGACGGACCGGGCGCTGCTGGCCATGAAGGCGGATTGTTACCGGAATCGAATGGAAGCATTGGCCAGATTGGAGCGAGAGGCGACCAAGGCTGGTACTCGCGCAGCGGACGAGGTCTTATCGATTCAATGGGAGCGAGAACCGCCGACAGCACAGATTGCCACGCGGCAATTTGCGTCACTCGTAAACGCGCCCGGTCATTTGGGATTTGCCTTTACCGGTGGGATCCGAGCCGACGCTCGCCAGCGCATGCAGCGGCAGCTTGTGCTCATCGCCTTCGCCTTGGCACGCTACCAGCGCGAGCATCAGAAGTATCCCGAGTCGTTGAGCGAGTTGCAGCCAAGTTATTTAGACAAGCTTTCAACCGATATCTTCAATGGGGATCGCCCGCTGCAATACAAAACCGATCGAAAAGGCTACCTGGTGTACAGCCTGGGCTTCAACGGCAAGGATGACGAAGGGCGGGGCGTTGGCGACAACGTTGTTTCTGGCGAAAATCAAGAGATGACCAACTGGGACGACATCGCCATTTCCACCCCGGACTGGAAGCCCGGGAAGAAATGAGCGTGGTATGATTGTAGCGAGGATTATCTTCTGAGTGGCACGGGCAGTTGGCCTGCCCGAGCCTGCACTGGCTGACAAGCAGCCCGTGGCTACCCGAACTGGCTGACCAGCAGCCATTGGCACCCGTGCAGTGGCTCACTAGCAGTCGATTGGCACCCGAGCGGGTCGAAGTGGCGGACGCCCTCACCCTAACCCTCTCCCAAAGGGAGAGGGGACCGAGCATGGAAATGGCTACTGAAATACTGCTGCACTGCGTGTCTGCTTCCCTACGTAACTGAGTAACAGCCTCGCCGCTCCCAATGAACATCCCCACTCTGCATCACTATCTCGAAGATGCCTATGCCGCGGCCGTGTGGCTCTGCGGCCTGGGTGTGGTCGATGTCCGCAAGGCCCATGACAATCTTCGCGCCATGGCCCGAGCAGGCGTCACGCTCGATTTGCTCGCCGTGATGTGCGACCAGCTTGGCCAGCACCTCGCTTCCTGTGCCGATCCCGACATGGCCCTGCACAACCTCGAGCGATTCGTCCGCGCCGGCCGCAATCCGTTGGCCGTGGGCACGCTCTTCGAGCGCGACCCGCAAACGATGCCCACCGTGCTGCAGATCTTTACCACGAGCCAGTACCTTAGCGACTTGCTGGTGAACGATTCGGAAGGGCTCGACCTGCTGCGACTGACCGAGGGCGAACCGGTGCCGCGCCAGGCCTTGGTCGACGAGATGACGGCCGAAATCAACGTGCTGGACCACGATTCGCTGGTGCTGAGGGCGCTCAGACGCTTCAAGCGCCGCGAAACGCTGCGAATCGCCTACGGCGACATCGTCCGCGAGCAAAGCCTGCGAACCGTCACCGCCCAAATCTCCTTCCTTGCCGACGCCTTGCTGGAAGGCGCATTGCGGGCGGCGTGGCGCAAGGTCGAGCGGCAGCGGGGTACGCCGCGCGTGGCCGACGGGCGTCGCGCTCGGTTTGTGATCCTGGGATTGGGCAAGCTCGGCGGCCTGGAACTGAACTATTCGAGCGACATCGATCTGATTTTCTTCTGCGAAAACGATGGTCGCACCGACGGCCCGCGGCCGATCTCGAACACCGAGTTCTTCGAGCTGGTTGCCCGCGAGTTGATCCGCTCGCTGACCGAACGGACGGAACTCGGCGCGGTGTATCGGGT
>CALGFD010000006.1 GCA_937881075.1 uncultured Planctomycetales bacterium | reverse complement strand
GCAATTGGTCGGCGGCCTACGTCCGCCGCCACTTTCGCTATTGTGTGGACCTATTCAGGGACTGTAGAGGAACGTGGATGCGGGGAAATCGAGCAAAAACTGCGCCGAGCGGGATGCGCGGACTTTGCCCGATCACCCCTGACCATCCCGCCGACGCTTGCTGGACCGTTTCACAGCACGGTCAATGCTTCACCACCTTCGCCCACGTGCGGGGTCACTTAATTTCTTCCTTGTCTTCTGCGAGCGATGAGTTGGTCACTAGCGATGGCCTTCATGCGGTTCGTGATCGGCAGGTTCGATGCCGCGTAGCCGATGAAACCTTTCCAGCTTCCCACGCTCTGCAAGCCGGCGAGGAAGATCTCCACCGGGCTGCGCAAGGCCGCGTCGGTGACCTGTTCGGAGGCCTGATCCGACGGGGGCGTGAGAACGAGATTGCCGCGTGGGATCAGGGTGATCTGGCAATCGGGCGCACTCTCGAGGCCGGCCAACAGTCGCTCCACGTCATCGTTGGCAATGTGGATCAGCGCCACATCAGTCGGTCCACCGGGGCTCGATGCCTGCCAGCAGGCAAGATTGCGGCCTCCCAACGATTGAGCTTGGGCGAGAACGTCCGGTCCCCGTCCGCGAGGCGATTGGACGACCAGTTGCCGCATCGGTTGTTGCTCGTTAGGTATGGACGGATTTCAGCCGACTGCGGTGGTCGCTAGGTGACCCACTTGGCAATAATGATGCCGACAACCAGCAGGACCAGGAAGAGGGCCAGGAAGATGCCGAACAAAACTTTCGCGATCGTCGCCGCACCGGCCGCAACGCCGCTGAAGCCAAGCGCTCCGGTAATGAGTGCGATGATTAGGGCGACGAAGGCCCACCACAGAAGATTCATAGTCTTTCCCCTTGTGCACGATGCCTGACTCAGTATGGGCACGTTCTATACCAATGTGTGTCAAGATCGGCGCTTCTGCTCGACGGCTCATTCGGCTGTCCGCTCCGCACCAGAACCTCCCACTGCTAGACGCCACGCGTAGACTTCTGTGTTGGCGGATCGTCTGGCGGCCGTTCGAGGTGGGAGCAAGCTGTGCGAGTCAAAGCCCGTGCCATGAATTTCTGGGAAAGCACCCGGTCGAGCTACTGGTTCACGCCCTCGGTGATGTGCTTGGCCGCAGTTGTCGGTAGTGCGCTCAGCCTTTGGCTTGACCGAACGCTTCTTGCCGAGGGTAACTCGGAATCGAGCTGGTTCTACACCGGAAGTGTGGAGGGCGCGCGGTCACTGCTGTCGACGATCGCAGGCTCTCTGATTAGCGTCGCCGGAGTCACCTATTCGATTACCATCGTGGCCCTGACGCTGGCGTCGAATCAGTTTGGCCCTCGCTTGTTGCGCAACTTCATGCGCGACTTGGGCAACCAAATCGTATTGGGGACGTACCTGTCGGCGTTCTTGTTTTCCCTACTGGTGTTACGGCAAGTGCACGGTGGCGAGGGTGGCGAGTACCGGGCCTTCATTCCCCAGGTGAGCATTCTTATCGCCGTACTCCTTGCGGTGCTGGGCGTCGGCGTCCTGATTTTCTTTATTCATCACATTGCGGCTTCGATTCAGGCGCCTCAGGTAATCGCCACAGTCGCCGACGAGTTTCGCGAGGCCATCGACAAACTTTATCTTGAGGAGAATGACGAGACTAAGGATGACGAGGCATCGCTGCGAGAGGAGTTGGAACGGCAAATTCCCGCGGCCTTTGAACGGAACGCGGCGGAGATTCGCATCGATGAAGGGGGCTATCTGCAACGGATCGAATGCAATCAGTTGTTTGACGAGGCGGTGAACCGCGACTTGGTGATACAAGTAGCATGTCGCCCGGGACAATTTCTTACGGCGGGTGACGTGGTCTTGCGGGCCTTCCCGGCCGAGCGAGTGGATGCCGCTAGGCGTCGCGACCTGCGTCAAACCCTTGCAATGGGTTCACAGCGAGCCATCGGCCAAGACGCCGAATTTGCCGTGGACCAACTGGTGGAGATCGCGCTGCTGGCACTGTCTCCCGGGGTCAACGACTCGTTCACCGCGATGATGGTGGTGGACCGATTGGGTGAGGTGCTGTCGCACATGGCAGAGCGCCGGCCCCCGTCGCCCTATCGCACCGACGAGAAGGGCCGGTTGCGCCTAATCGATCAACCGCTGGCGTTCACGAAGATGTTCGATGCCGCCTTTACGCAGATTCGCCAGAACTCTGCCGACAATCTGGCGGTAATGCTGCGGCTGTTTCGGGCGGCTGCTCAAATCGCACGACGATTGCACGATCCATTGCGGCAGAATCACCTGCGGCGGTTTATCAGTGCCTTGTACGAACAAGCGAGCAATCTATCCGGCGCTCCGCAGGATCGCGAAGCGTTGTTAAAGCAGTACCAGGAAGCGGTCGAGGCCCTGGGCACCGATGCCGAGGCGAAAGAAGAGGATGCCGAGCACTCGTGATGCGAGGCGACCGTGATCAAGGAGGTTGCCGAGCGGCTATCGCCGTCGCCGGCGGTTGTAGGCGGCATGCAGAGCGGGGATGGCCGCCAACACCAACCATGCGAAGAAGGTGCTGATGAGGGCGGTGGCTTCCCGCCCCAAGCCGGCAGCAAGACCGATCGCGGCGGTCAGCCAGATGCCGGCCGCAGTGGTTAGTCCCTTGATCTGCCCTTCCTCGCTGGACTTCAGAATCGCGCCGGCGCCGAGAAATCCGATGCCGGCCACGATGCCCTGAACCACGCGGCTGATTCCTTCGCTTGTCATGCCCGACTGTTGGGCCACAAAGGTCGAAACCGCGGCTCCCAGCGCCACCAGCATGTGCGTTCGCGCCCCGGCCGATTTACCGGCGTGTTCCCGTTCCAATCCGAGGATCCCTCCGAGGATGGCGGCCAATGAGAGCCGGAGCACCAAGCGGGCGAACCAAGTGGCATCGCCCAGGTCGGAAAAGTCGTCTTTGAACGCGGTGAAAGCCTGTTCCCACCAGTTGCCCATCGTTGTCGCGCCCCACAGGTTATTGCTTGGTACGAAAAGAAACAGGGGCGCGAGGGCGCCCCTGTCCGACGAGCTGTTAGCCGGCTGGTCCGCTGGCGTTACTTGGTCTCAGTGTCCTGGGGCTTTCGTGCGGTTTCCTCATGTTGCTGTCCGCCATAGATCGTCGTTGGCTCCATGGAGACTCCCGGCTGCTTGATGCGGTCGCTGGTGACTTCCGTGCGGAGTCTGACTTGGCCGACCTTGTTGGCCTTCGCGGTCAGATGCCATTCAACCTTGTCGTTTGGATCGATACTGGGAATTGGGTCGAACGTCACTTTGTTGCCATCGGCTTGGGCGGACGAGCCGCCGCCGGCCTTGTCGAACTTGAATTCCGCTGGCAGCGTTGCGACCAATTTCACATTCTTTGCCGCGGCTGATCCCTGATTGGCGACCACGATTCGGTAAGTCACTTCCTCACCGCTTTGCACCGGATCTTTCATGTCCACGGTGGTCAATGCCAGGGCTGGAATTGCGATTACCTCGGTACGGACGGTTTGCTGGGCGAATTTTCGGTCTTTCCGTTCGCGGTCACACTGGCTGGCGGCCAGGAAGTTGTAGCCGAGTTGCTTGCCTGGCTCGCGGGCGACGGTGCGAATCCAGAATTTCTCCTGATCGCCTGGCTTCAGATCGCCCAACATGAAAGCGCGGACGGCCTCGCCGGTCAACTCTTTGGCCTTTCCCATGTCGTCGCGGACATTCTCACTCGCTCCAAGGACGTCGAACCCCTTTGGCACCTCCACTGCCAAGCGGGTGTCCTGAGCCACGGCGTCTCCCTGGTTCTTGACGGTGACTTGGTAGGTGACCTGTTCCCCGACCGTTGCCACATCGGGGCCGTCCGCCTGCACGACCAACTTCGGCTCAATAACCTTGGTGGTCGGCTGGTTTGATCTTGCCGTTAAGCCGCCGGCCGTCTTGGCCTCAGCGCGGCTGCCGATCGTGCCGGCCCGGGTGGAGATGATCTCGGCACTGAAGTCGCGGGATTGGTTGGGACCCAAACTGGGAATGGTGAAGGTCACCTCCTGTTTGCCGTCGGTCGTGTGCGTGCCGTCTGGGAGTTTGTCGGTCAAGGTGATTTCTTTGGTAGCACCGCTTCCTTCGTTCTTAATGGTGTACTGGTACTTAATGGTGCCGCAAATGTCTGTTTGCGCAGGAGCCGTTTTCGTGATGGCCAGTTCTGGCTTGACGATATCCACGGCCAGGCAGACGGCCGTGCGATAGTCAACGCTCAGACAGGTATTGGCGGTTCCCTGGCTGTTACCCACTGCCGTAACATGAGCCGTTTTCGTTTCGCCAGGCATCAGGCGCGAGATCGACCAAGTTTTCTGCTCCTGATTCGACTTCTGCTGCTTATTTTGGTCTTGCTTCTTGCCATTTTTGTCGCTCTGGCTGCTCTTTTCGCCATGATCGCTGGATTCGATCTTGATGATGTCGACGTCGCCTGCCTGACGCTGCTGAATCTGCACGTGTTCGACCGCCAAGTTCTTGGCGATATTGGTGACGCGAAGTTCGTAGGTGTATTCCTCATTCACGCGGACCTTGGAGGGGGCAGTCGATTCAATCAGCAATACACTGGTGTCCCGATTTCCCGTGGGAAAGGCGACAGCTTGTCGCGCCGTGTCGGATGTCTTATCGCCTTGGTTCTGGGCCCCAGCCGAGTTAAGCGCCAGGGCGAGTGCGGTGAGCGCCAGCAATAGTGATTTGGGTTGGAGCATTGTTTTCCTTTCGTAGAGACAGGGATTCCTAGTGACAGGGAGAGGACGGACTCCGCTCCGCTGAATTTGGAGAATCTATGTCTACCTCAGAGCAGCACGGCCCGTGCCCTTTGGAGAGAAAACACAAGAGAGCCAACTGGCGGTCGCCGTTGGGAAACTACCAGCGAACCCCTAATTGCCTTGCGGCGTTGAGGGGGCCCATTCGGCATTGTCCGTCGGCCGCAGGGGGCGGCCGCTGCGGCGCGCGAAAACTTGGGTGAACTCGGCGCCGAGCAGCAGGATTTGTGAGGAATAATAGACCCACAACAAGATCACCATGAGGCTTCCCGCCGCTCCATAAGCAGAGGTCGTGCCGCTCAATCGGAGGTATATGCTGATAAAGTAATTGCCAAGAATGAAGAGCAGCGCGGTGGCAGCAGCGCCTACCCAGACCTCGCGCCAACCAATCTCGACATCCGGCAGAAATTGAAACAGCAGCGCAAAGGCGAGGGTCAGGATCAGGAAGAAGCCGAGATACGAGAGGGCTTGCCAAAGGGGAAGGTGTCCCGGCAGGTCGGCGGCCGGCAGCACGCTGACGGCGATCGAGACGGCGGCACTGGCCACCAGTCCGGCCAGGATGATTGCCGAGGCGGCGAGCACCGCGAGAAATGTGAGGAAGCGGTCGCGTACGGTGGCCCAACGCCCTCGGCCGGGCTTGGACTGTACTCCCCAAATCCGATTCAGGGCCGACTGCAATTGCCCGAAGAAGCCGGTGGCGGCAAAGACGAGAACGATCAACGCCACCAGCGAACTCCAGGATCCCGATCCGGTGCGGTGGCTGTAGGCGAGGGTGCCTTCGATCGCCTGGGCTACCGTGGGGCCAAACGCGCTTTCCAACTGAGTCTTGATTCGCCCCTCGGCGGCGCTGCGACCGAGCACCAAGCCCGCGACGGAGATCGCCATGAGGACGATCGGCGATATGGCAAACACGGCGTAGTAGGCTAGCGCCGCGCCAAGTTCAAACGTCTTGTCCCGATACCAGGCCTTCCCGGTTTCGACCAGTAACGAGACGGCCGACGTTGGTCGCCCGTCCGAGTCACGCCGGTCAGATCTACTTGTTTGGGCGGTCATACGGTTGGTCGGCCGGGAGCCGGAGGTGGTGTCAACGGCGGACCGGGCGTTGGATTGGGCGGCGGCTCTGGCTTCGTTGGGCCAGGCTTCGGCGGTGGTTCCGGGCGAGGCCCAGGCATCGGGGCGGGCGGCTGAACCGTCCCTTCGCCGTGAAGCGTGTGGTCGTTGAGTTCTGGGCAGGCCATCACTCCGCGAAGAATCGCTAACATTGGCTCCTCCCTTTGGCAAGCAGCTACATGCAAAGTCCGCGCCTCACCCGCTGTGGGAATCCCGGCCTCGGCTAATTCCCGATGCGTTGAAGGCAGATCTCCTGCAGATCGAAAATAATCACGCCCGGGATGTCAAAAACGAGGGGGCGGCAATCCGCTCATTCTTACTTTTTGGGTCTTCCGGCTCGTTGTCTTAGCGCTGCTCGAGAAAGAAACTTTTTTCGCTTGCCTTTCGGCCCTATGCTGCAAGGATAACATTGCGCGTGGCGGGACCAAGATCGGGGGCGCGGACTTGTCTTAAATTGAGGGTGAAGTGGTGCACCTGCTACTGGTCGAGGATAATCCGGCCGACGCGCTTTATTTGCGGACGATGCTCGAAGTGCGATATCCCCGTCGCTATCAGACGTCCCTGGCCGAGACATTAAGCGATGCGTGCGCCGCGCTTCGCGACGGCCATTTCGATATCGTATTGCTCGATCTTTCCCTGCCCGATTCCCAGGGGCTCGATACGATCGCCGGCATCGCGAACGCTGCACCCAGTGTGCCGGTGGTGGTCTTGACCGGCGTGGAGGATGAAGCGGTGGCCATGGAGGCGGTAAGTTCTGGCTCGCAGGACTATTTGATCAAGGGGCAAGTCGACGGGGCCACGATCGCCCGAGCGATCCGCTATGCCTGCGATCGGAAGCGGACCGAGGAGACCCTGCGACTCACGCAATTTGCCGTGGACCACGCCGTCGACGCGATCTTCTGGACCGATCCTCGCGGGCGAATGCAGTACGTCAATATCACCGCCTGCGAGCGGCTCGGGTACGAGGGGGAGGAACTGGTGGGGATGAGAATTTGCGACCTCGAACCGGCGATGTCGCCGGAACGGTGGGCCACGCATTGGGAACGGTTGCGGGAAAGCCAGGGAGCGGTGTACGAGACCGAACATTTGGCCAAAGATGGGCGACGTATTCCGGTTGAAGTCACGGCGAACTACCTTAGCTTTGCCGGCAAAGAGTATTGCTGTGTTTCCGCACGGGACCTCACCGAGCGCAAGCGCGCCGAGGAGTCGTTGCGGCTGGCTCAGCAATGGGTTTATGAGCAGGAACAACGGCAGAGATGTTCCCAGACTTATTGATGGTTCATGGCCAAGGGTTTGGATCTGGAAGGTTCAACTCTTATCTCCCTTTCCCAGCATGTCCCTTTTTGAGGAGCACCGGCCGCGAATAACGGATGCGAGGGAAACGCATGGTGACGGCAGCTTGGCGGCGACGAACGGACGTGCCGATGGAGGCATCGGAAGAAGTTGAGGAGCGGTCTGTGGAAGTTGCCCTCTTGTTGGTTGAGGACAACCCTGCGGACGCCCGGATGGTGTGCGCGACGTTGGACGAGTGCTACCCCCGGCGGTATGTGGTGACGGTGGTCGAGAGTCTGGCCGAGGCCCGAGGGATTCTTGCCGATCATACGTTCGACGCCGCGCTGCTCGATTTATCGCTGCCCGATTCCGAGGGGCTGGAGACAATTGGCCGACTTGCCGCGGCGCACCCCGAGTTGCCCGTTGTGGTGCTGACCGGGGTGGATGACGAAGCGGTGGCCATGGAGGCGGTTCGCAGCGGTTCGCAGGATTACCTATTGAAGGGCCAAGCTGATGGACCATCGATGGCTCGGGCCATTCGCTACGCGATCGATCGAAAAAAGGCCGAAGAATTGCTGGTCGCCGAGCAGGTGAAGTTGGAAGCCAAGAATCGCGAGTTGGAGAAAGCCCATCGGCAGTTGCAGGCCTATCGCGATCGTTACATCGATCTCTACGATTCCGCGCCGTTGGGCTATGCCACTTTGGACGGCGATGGGTACGTGCAGGAAATCAATCTGGCCGGTGCCTCGCTTGTCCATGCCGACCGCAACGACATCATCGGCTTTCCCTTCTCCCAGTTCGTGGCGCCGGATGACCAGCAGGCGTTCTTGACACACGTCCATCAATGCGTCAACAAGCACCGCGAAATCACTACCGAGGTGAGCCTGGTGGGCACGACGGGCAAAATCGTCGAGGTGCAACTTCGGAGCATCCCGCTGGACGAGCCGGAGACGGGCAGCGTACTCTGCAAAACGGCGATCACCGACCTGACCGAGCACCGGCAGATGGAAGAGGCGATAAGGAGTTCGCGGGCTTTTTTGCAGACGATCATCGACGCCATGCCCGACATTATGATGGTGATCGATCGAGATTTTCGGGTCGTGCAGGCCAACCGCGCAGCGCGTCAGGCAGCGGCTGCGGCCAATATTCCCGACCATTGCCTGCTCTGCTACCAGATCGTTTTGAACGACCACAATCGAACTTGCGCTGCGCTTGATCAGACCTGTCCGTTGAGAGAGGTGGTAGCGACGGGCAAGGCCGTTTTCGCCACGCACGTGCACTATGATGACCAAGGACAACAGCATTACGTCGACGTGAGCGCATCGCCGGTCTTCGACGCCTCGAACCAAGTGACCCACATCGTCGAGCTACGGCGCGATGTGACCGAGCGCAAACTGGCCGATAAGGCGCTGGCACACGAACGGGACCTGTTGCGGACGCTCATCGACAACCTGCCGGATTGCATCTACGTCAAAGATGTGGAAGGTCGGTTCGTAGCGGCCAATCTGGCCACGGCTCGGGTCATGGGAGCTTCGGCGCCGGAAGAAATTCTCGGCCGGACCGATTTCGACTTCTATCCCGAGGACGTCGCCCGACAGTATTGGATCGACGAAGAACAGTTGCTGCGGTCGGGCCAGCCGATGCTCGACAAAGTAGAGCCGCGGATCGACGTGGCGGGCAACCGAACGATCGTGCTCACTACCAAGGTGCCGATCGTCGACAGCGAGGGAAAGATTACCGGGCTGGTGGGGATTAGCCGGGTGATTCACGAGGGGAAGTGTTTTCGGGCGGACTGCGAGCGGCAGTGAGTCGACCGAGGGGCACTGGGTCGACTTCGACGAAGCGGTGGTCGCCCGGCCCGACGATCTACAGGCGTTCGGGAAAACTTGTAGAATCGGATCGGTCGGCCGGGGGGAGGCGACAAATGGCGACAAACGAGCTAGCCCCGGCTTGCCAACCGAGCGAAGGGAAATTAGGATATTGAAATCTGATCCCCGATAGCTCAGTTGGTAGAGCGAGCGGCTGTTAACCGCTAAGTCCAAGGTTCGAGTCCTTGTCGGGGAGCTTTTAGCCTCTTGAAAATGTCGCGGGAGCTTCCGCAAACTACCTAAGCCCCTGATGCGAGGGGCTTTATGCGTTTCTTGGGGACGGGTACAGACGCCATTTAACCGCGACGGGAAACGGCCCGAAAGAGGCTACCGCGAGTTTGTTTTCGCGCCAGAATAAAGGTACTCGGCCGCCACGCGTACCGGCCGATTGAGTTCGACTTATGCCAGAACCGGTCCGCAAAAACTCCGGCCCTAGCGCAATGATCGGCGCTGTTTGTGCGCGGCGGTTGGCCGTCACTGTCCGAGGGGTCGTCCAAGGGGTCGGGTTTCGGCCCTTCGCTTATAACGCGGCACGGGCACTCGGGCTGGCCGGCTGGGTGGTGAACGAAGCCGATGCGGTGCGGATCGAGGTCGAAGGAAATGCCGCGTCAGTTGAGGACTTCCTCACGGCCCTCCGCAATGCGGCCCCGCGGCAATCACGAATCGAGTCGATCGAGGTGGAAGAGCGGCCAGTCACTGGCGCAGGCCAAGGTGATGAGGCAAGCGCTTTTCAGATTCGTACGAGCAAGACCGATGCCGCGCCGCGGCCGACCGTGCCGGCCGACTTGGCGACATGCCCGGAGTGTCTGGCCGAGATCGCCAGTCCGGCCGAACGTCGCCACCGGTATCCGTTCACGAACTGCACGAACTGTGGTCCGCGATGGTCGATCATTGAGCAGTTGCCGTACGACCGGCCGCGAACGTCGATGGCAAAGTTCGAGATGTGTGCGGTGTGTCGCGCGGAGTATGAGAATCCGACCGATCGTCGGTTTCATGCGCAGCCGATTGCCTGCCCGGTGTGCGGACCATCTTTGCAGTTGCTCGACGCCCAGGGAAAGGAGCAAGCCGCGGGACAAGCAGCGCTCGACGGGGCCGTGAAGGCGCTTTTGGCAGGTCGAATCGTGGCCATGAAGGGGTTGGGCGGGTTCCAGTTGCTTGTGGATGCGACGGATGCCGATGCCGTGGCACGCCTGAGGGTGCGCAAGCGACGCCCCGACCGCCCCTTCGCGTTAATGCTCTGCACATTGGACGAGGCGAGGCAATTTTGCCAGATCAGTGAGCAGGAAGCAGAGATGTTATTGTCGCCCGAGGCTCCGATCGTGCTGCTGCAAAGAAGGGATGCGGATGGCATCGGTTCGATCTCCCCAATCCGTTCCCCCGTGCTTGGTGTCGCGCCCGGCAATCCATATTTGGGCGTGATGTTGCCGTATACGCCGCTGCATCACTTGCTGATGGCGGCCGTCGGAAGGCCGATCGTGTGCACCAGCGGGAACATCTCGGAGGAACCGATGGCAATCACCATCGAGGACGCCCGGGAGAACCTAGGCGAGGTGGCGGACGTTTTTCTTGTGCACAATCGGCCGATTGTGCGGCCGGTCGACGATTCGATTGTCCGTCAGGGTGCGGACGGGCCGCAGGTGCTGCGGCGGGCGCGAGGGTATGCGCCGCGGCCGTTGAGGTTGCCCCTGGAGACAAGCCATTGGCCCACGGTTTTGGCGGTGGGCGGGCATCTGAAAAACACGGTGGCCTTGCTGCTCGGTGCGAGGCAAGCTGATGCGACAGTCGCTCCTCACACCGAGTGTGAGGACTACGTGCACCGTCACACGGAGCGTGAAGACGGCAATAAGCATGTAGGCAGCGTGGTGATGAGCGCGCACATCGGCGACCTCGACAGCGTGGCCAGCGCCGAAGTGTTTCGGCGAGCGATCGACGATCTGACGAATTTCTTCGAGGTCGTGCCAGAGATCATCGCATGCGATCTGCATCCCGACTACGCGTCGACGCGGCACGCGGAAGCGTTGGCTAAGCAGTGGGGCGTGCCGCTGGTGCGGGTACAGCATCATCACGCCCACTTGGCGGCTTGTGCGGCCGAGCACGGGCTGCAGGGGAAAGTGCTCGGTCTATCCTGGGACGGCACCGGCTATGGGACCGACGGGACGGTTTGGGGAGGCGAGGTGTTGGTCGCCGAACGGGGTGCCTTCCGCCGGACTGCCCACCTGCGGACGTTCGCCTTGCCGGGCGGAGAGCGGGCGATGCGCGAGCCGCGACGATCCGCGTTGGGATTGCTTTACGAATTGTTCGGCGCGGATGCGGCGGACTATGCCAAAGCATGGTTCACCCCGCCGGAACTGGAGACGCTGCTTTCGATGCTGGCGCGCGGCACGCAATCGCCGCGAACTAGCAGCATGGGACGACTGTTCGACGCGGTAGCCGCGATTTGTGGATTTGCTCCAATAATCAGTTTTGAAGGACAGGCGGCGATGGCCCTCGAATATGCCGCGGGGAACGAGGAATCAGGCGGGTATCCAGTGAAGATCAAGGCGTGTGGCGAGGAACCGCTGTTGATCGACTGGGAGCCGCTGGTGCGACGTCTGCTGCAGGATAGGGCCGAGGAAGTGCCGACGGCGACGATCAGCACCCGGTTTCACCAGGGGCTGGCCCAAGCCGCGGCGCGCACAGCGCGGTACGTGAGCCCGGCGACGGAGTTGCCGGTGGTGCTTACGGGCGGTTGTTTTCAAAACGAGCGATTGCTGGAAGCCACCCGCGCGAGCCTGTCGGCCGCGGGCTTTCCGGTGTATACTCATCGTAGCGTCCCGCCGGGCGACGGCGGCATCGCGCTCGGTCAGGTGGCCGTCGCCCTGCAAGCCTTCACCGCCAAGTAAGTGCGGCCAACGTCGGACTGGCGCTGCCAGTCGTTACCCCGGTCGCTGGCAAAGCATGTGAGGATCGCCAATGTGTCTGGGAATTCCCGGCAAGATCGTTGAGATTTACGAGAAGAACGATTTGCCGATGGGCAAAGTGGAGTTCGGTGGGATTTTGAAAGAGATTTGCCTGGCGTACACGCCCGAGGCCGTGGTCGGCGAGTACGTTTTGGTACACGTCGGCTTTGCCATCAGTCGCATCGACGAAGCTGAGGCCGAAGAGACGTTTCGGTATCTGGCCGAGATCGAGGGCGACGCAACAAACACAGAATAACGAAAGCCCAACGGCGAATGTCGAGCAGGTCAGGCCGACGTGCCGTTCAGTCGTCAGTGCTGCACTCCGCATGACTTATTTCATCCTTCCTGTTTCCTCCATCACCCTTTGCTAGCCCTTATTGAGGTTCAGCAAAGGAATGTCGGGAGGCCGACTAACGGGAGGCCGGTAAACAGGAGCTTTTTGGCTTAGAACGCCCGACATTATTTACCTGAGTATCAATAGCCCCTAATCCCTAGCCCTGCTTGTGAAGTACGTTGACGAATATCGAAACGCTGAAGCCGTTCGCGGGCTGGTTGCTGCCATCAAGAAGGTAGTGACCCGGCCGTGGAACATCATGGAGATTTGCGGCGGGCAGACCCACGCGATCGTGCGATTCGCACTCGATGAGATGCTGCCGCAACAGATCACCTTGATTCACGGGCCGGGTTGTCCGGTGTGCGTGACGCCGATCGAGATCATCGACAAGGCGGTTGCGATTGCTGGGCGTCGCGAAGTGATTTTCTGTTCCTTCGGGGACATGTTGCGCGTGCCGGGCACCGCGAAGGATCTCTTCACGGTGAAATCAGAAGGTGGGGACGTTCGGGTCGTCTATTCGCCGATCGACGCCGTGAGCCTAGCCGAGCAAGATCCCGAGCGGGAAGTGGTTTTCTTTGCCGTGGGCTTCGAAACAACGGCGCCGGCGAATGCCATGGCCGTCGTTCAAGCGGCGAAGTTGGGTTTGAAGAATTTCTCGGTGCTGGCATCGCATGTCTTGGTGCCGCCGGCGATGCATGCGGTGCTTAGTTCGCCCGCCAATCGGGTGCAAGGATTTCTTGCGGCGGGGCATGTCTGTGCGGTGATGGGGGCCGAAGAGTATCGACCCATCGCGGAGAAGTATCGGGTGCCGATCGTGATTACGGGCTTTGAACCGGTCGACATTCTGCAGGGCGTGTTGCTGTGCGTTGAACAACTGGAAGCCGGCCGCCACGAGGTGGAGAATCAGTACGCCCGCAGCGTGCGTTTGGACGGCAATCGCGTCGCCCGACAACAGGTGGCCGAGGTCTTTGAGGTGGTGCCGCGAAAGTGGCGGGGGATCGGCGAAATTCCGTCCAGCGGTCTGTCGCTGCGCGAGGCGTATGCCCCATTCGACGCCGAGCGCCGGTTCGATGTCGGCGACATCACCGCCGCCGAGCCAGCGGAGTGCATCGCCGGTGAAGTGCTTCAAGGTCAGAAGAAGCCGCAGGAGTGTCCGGCATTTGGAACGCGGTGTGCGCCGGAGCGGCCTCTGGGTGCGCCGATGGTGTCGACCGAAGGCGCGTGCGCGGCGTATTACCGGTATCGGAGGCGAGAGGCGGGGGATGAGACGCGAGGGGAGAGGGGAGAGGAGCGATGAGTGAGGATTTCAGCTTGCAGTGTCCGGCGCCGTTGGGCAATCACACCACCGTGCAGATGGCGCACGGTGGCGGCGGACGGTTGATGCGAGCGTTGATCGAGGGCTTTTTTCGGCCGGCCTTTGGGGCGGGCGAAAAAGGGGCCGCTCTCCCGCCGTCGCACGACAGTGTGGTGTTGCCTGCCAAGGGAAGTCGGATGGCTTTCACCACGGACAGTTTTGTCGTCCACCCGCTTTTTTTTCCCGGCGGGGATATCGGCACGCTGGCCGTGTACGGAACGGTCAACGACTTGGCGATGGCCGGGGCGCGGCCGGCGTATTTGAGTGCCGGATTCATCGTCGAGGAAGGCTTGCCGATGGAAATGCTCCGTCGCGTCGTGGCCTCGATGGCCAAAGCCGCTGAAGACAGCGGCGTACGGATCGTCACGGGGGACACCAAGGTCGTGGATCGGGGCAAGGGGGACGGCCTCTTCATCAACACGGCTGGGGTCGGCTGGGTCGACGAGAAGGTCGATATATCGCCGGCCCGCGTGCAACCGGGAGACGCGATCCTCGTGAGCGGTGATCTCGGCCGGCACGGTGTGGCGATCATGTCGGTGCGGGAAGGGTTGCGCTTTGAAGGGGCGTTGGCGAGCGACTGCGGGCCGCTTCATGAGCTTGTCGAGGCGATGTTAAACGCCGAGGCGAACGTGCACTGCCTTCGTGACCTGACGCGGGGCGGACTGGCGGCAGCCCTCAACGAAGTGGCGATCGATGCCAAGGTGGGCATCGAAATTGAGGAGCAAGCCGTACCGGTCGCCGAACCGGTGGCGGCAGCTTGCGAAATGTTGGGACTCGACCCACTCTATGTCGCCAATGAAGGCCGTCTGGTCGCCTTTGTGCCGGCCGAGGCGGCCGAGCGCTTGCTGGCGGTGATGAACAGTCACCCCCAAGCGGCCGGAGCGGCGAGGATCGGCACGGTCACGGATGCGCATCCGGGCGTCGTACAGCTTCGCGCGCGGTTTGGCGGCAAGCGCGTCGTCGATCTGTTGTCTGGCGAGCAAATGCCCCGGATCTGCTAGGGGCAAAACGTCGAGCAATCAGGCACCACCTCGATTGCCCCCCGATCAGTCTGACCCATCGCGAATGGGGGGGCGCTCGACGCGGTCGATGACGGTCTTCTCGCCGTTTCCCTGTGGCAAGCGCTCGCCCACGGCGCGGGTGGAGCGTAATCGGCGCTATTGAACAAGTTTTTCTGGCCCCCTTTGCTACCGATACTTCCGGCGTGAGGGCTGCGTAGAATTCCACAGAACGAGGTGGAAAGCTTCCTAGGGCAGTGGATTTTCGGCATGCACTTTTTCAGGGGATTCTGGCGGCCTTTGTCAGTCATTCTTGCTTGGTTCGTCGGTTTGTTTGCCTCCTGGCGAATTGCGGAGAAGTGGAACACGTGGCGTCACCTGCGTGAGCAGCAGTCCGGCAAAGCCCGACTGATGGCGGTGATGGAACTGGGGAACATCCTCGTCTGTGACTGGGAGGGCCGGATCGTTTGTTGGAATGCCGGCTGCGGCCGATTGTACGGCTACAACCGTGAGGAGGCGGTGGGGCGCCTCGCGCACCAACTGCTGCAAACGGAATTTTCGACGCCGCTGGAGGAAATACGAGCGGCGCTGCGACGGGCCGGGCGATGGCAGGGGGAGCTACGGCAGACTTCTCGGGACGGGCGGCCAATGACGGTGGCCAGCGAATGGGTGTTGTGGCAGGACCCGTCACATCACGGGCCGCTGATCTTGGAGGTGAACACCGACATTACAGGGCAGAAGCGGGCGGAGAACGAAATCGCTGACACCGCGCGTCGGCGACTACAACTGGCCGAAGCCTGCGCCCGGGTGCTCAGGCAAACCGAGCCGCAGGCGACCTTTCAGTTGATCGTGGACGCGGCCCGGCAACTGACCGGTGCCCAGGTGGCAGCCTGTGGGCACCAGTACCGGACCAACGCTTTTCGCATTGATGCATCGTCGCATGCCGAGGGCCACGCGCCTTGCCCACCCGATAGGACCTTTATGGTCGAGAAAGGTGGCGTGTACCTGGAGCCCCTGCGACAGGGGCGAACGATTCGCTTGACGGACGAGGAAATGCGGCGGCATCCGGCCTGGTGGGGGCTGCCGCCGGGGCACGGCGCTCTGCGCGGCTTTCTTGGGGTTGCCCTCCTGGACGCCGATGGCCAACCGGACGGGCTTTTGATCGTCAGTGACAAGGAGGACGGCAGTGAATTCACCGAAGAAGACGAGTTGCTGCTTTGGCAACTCGGATCCATTACTTCCCTGACCCGTCAGCACTTGGAGGCTCGCGAGACTGCGGAGGCAGCCAATCGGGCGAAGGACGACTTTTTGGCCCGCTTGAGCCATGAGCTTCGAACACCGCTGACGCCCGTGGTGTTGGGCCTGTCCTACCTACAAGGCAAGAGCGGTCTTGATCCGGAAACACGCAAGACATTGGAGTCGATTAGCCGCCACGTGGAGACGGAATCGCGGTTGATCAACGACCTGCTGGACGTCATGCGCATCGTACGGGGAAAAATTGAGTTGGAAAAACGGAGAGTGACCATTGGCCGCGTATTGCAGCGGGCGATCGACATTTGCCGAAGCGACTTGGAGGCGGCTCAGTTGTGTTTTAGCCTGGACCTGGGAGATATCGGCGTCTGTTGGTTGGAGGCCGACGCGTTTCGCCTCGAGCAGTTGTTTGGGAATTTGCTGAAGAACGCCATCAAATTCACCCCGGCCGGCGGCTATGTCGCGATTGAAGGTCGGAGGCGCGATGGGACGTTGACGATTGACATTCGCGACAGCGGGATCGGGATCGAGCCCGCCGCTTTGCCCAAGGTGTTCGAGGCATTTGAACAAGGAACGCGATCGATCACGCGCCGCTATGGCGGGCTGGGGCTGGGGCTGGCCATTAGCCGAGCGATCGTGGAACTGCATGGCGGGGCGATCGGCGTTCACAGCGAAGGACGCGGCCGGGGGGCGACGTTTACTGTGCAGTTGCCCGTCGCCAAGTCCGATGGCGCTGTCGAGCCGGTCCTGGCGGAGGCTGCCGACAAAGTTCTCTCGCCGCTGCGTATTCTGCTAGTCGAGGACCATCGGGCCACGGCCGATATGATCGAAATCGTCTTGACAGAGAAGGGGCACGCGGTCACTAAGGCGGAAGACGTTGCCGCCGCCCTCGGTGCGGCCGGCGAAAGACCGTTTGATCTGCTGATCAGCGATTTGGGGCTGCCCGATGGCAGCGGGCATGAATTGCTGCGGGCCTTGCGGGAGCAAGGACGCGAGTGGCCTGCGATCGCACTCAGCGGCTACGGACAAGAGGGCGATCTGCAGCGAAGCCGGCAGTCAGGTTTCGCCCGACACGTCATTAAGCCCGCTTCTCAGGCGGAATTGTTGGCGGCGATTGCCGCGGTGCAGATGGAACTTCATGAAGGGGCGACTCGTGCCCAAGGGACCGGCGAAGTGGATGAGAAGGGGGGGGCTCGGGCGGATCACAAGTCTTCACCGGCCACGCCCGCCGATTGTCCGTCCGTTCAAAAAGCAAACGAGGAGGGCTTGGACATGGCCATGGAACCGCACCTGAGAAACGATATTTTTGACTTCGGCACGGCGCTCGGCAAATGCTTCGGGAAGGAGGAACTGCTCCGCCAGATGGTGAACTATTTGTACGAGGACGCCGAGCCGCTGCTGGAAAAGATGGGGCAAGCGGCCGCGAAACGTGACGGGGGAGAATTGGCGCGGGCGGCCCATCGGCTCAAGGGTACGCTGGTGCATCTGGCGGCGCCGGCCGCACTGCAGGCGGCCCAGGTGACCGAAAAGGCAGGGCTCGCGAAAGATTGGGCGAATGCCGAGCCGGCCGTGCAGGAACTGCGGCGCCAAGTCGATCGGCTCAAGCGAGCCATTGAAGAGCGGGGGCTGAAGCGGTTGCCGCCCACGAGTGGGGCTTAATCCTCGTTTTCTCGGCTGCGGAACTGGTCCCAGAGTCGCTGGAATCGGCTCTCGTAGACCATTTCATAGAGGTCCTCGCGATCGGGGTAATAGTGCAGGCAGCGTTCGCGGACCTTATTCTTTTCGATCTCGATATCGACGGCCGGCAGATCGGTGCTGAGGATCAAGACGCAGACCCAGTCGGCCATTCTTTGCACTTCTCGCATGGCTCTTCGCTGGTCGCGCACAGCTACCCCCTTTCTCGGGAATTATTGGGGGGCGCCCCTTGCAAGGCCAACGCTGCTTGTTAAGTCGGCTAAACTTTAGCGGTTGTAGGGTCGATAAGGGTCCGACAAGGGACAAGAGTGCGCCGAAAATACCACGCGTAGGGCGGCGGGTCCACCTGTTATAGCTACATTTCGTGATTATTTTTCAAATTCCTCCCCGGCGATCGTTTTTTTCGTTCCAATTCCGCAAACCTGGCAACGTTATATGAAGTAGCAGCGGTGCGCTTTTTGGCAATGGGCCTGCGCGCTACGGTTTGTCGGCTTTTGCGGCTAGACTGACCGGCAAGAGGGTGCAGTGGACCCACCAGTTAGGGAGCGAGAAGGGGCGCCGACTGGGAGGAAGAAGTTCACACGCGGGAGTTGTTGTCCTTCTCTGTCTATCATCGTTCGGAGATCCATTCATGACACGGTTGTTCAATCGATTTCGTAACCGGCTCTCGGGTAATGTAGTAGGTCGCAAGGGGGTGGGGTCCAGGAAGCATTTGACGCTGGAATCCCTCGAGCAGCGAGCCCTGCTGAGCATCAACCCGGTGTTGCCGTTGGCCTCGGTTTCGCTCGAGGCGCCCAATCCGGCCCCGATCATCGAGGCCTCGGGGCAAGATGCTGGTGCAATCTACGCGGTGGTGATCAATGACCGCAACCGCAACGGCATCCAAGACGCCGGCGAAGGTCCGATTGATTCCTTCGACTGGAACTCCTACGGCTGGCTAGATACCAATGAAGACGGCATCGACAACGACGGTACCCACCAAGGCGCCGGTTTCTGGGATGGCACGGTCACTTGGACTGGCTTAAGTGACGGTACTTACCGCGTGATGGGCGCGGGGGATGCCCAGGTGCCCGGTGCCGCGAACATCGTCACGATTAGCGGCGGCGTGGCCACCTGGAACGGCCAGACGCTCTCGGAAAGCGTCCGTGTTCCTGCGAGCACCCACGAGACCTTCGCGGGCGAGATCGGCGGCCATGTCAGTGGCAGTTCCCCCACTGGCCGTACCGTATTCTTGGATACGAATGGCGACGGCTCTTGGCAGTCTGGCGAACCGACGACCACCACCGATGGCGATGGCAATTTCAAGTGGACCGGCTTGCCTGACGGGCAAGTCTACTCGCGTCTCTACGTAGTGCCTGCCGCTGGCGGTACCGTTTCTTCTCCGGCCGCTGGATATTACTCCAGCATTACGAATTACGACGGCTGGCGGCAGAACAGCTTTGACTTCACGCTCGAGGCAGCGCCTACGCCCACCGGCGTGATTTCGGGCAAGATCTACAACGACCAGAATCGCAACGGCGTGATGGACGCTGGCGAACCGGAATTGAACTGGTTCGATACCGACGCCCGGGTGTGGATCGACACCAACGACAACGGGGTGGAGGACAGCGGAGAAGTTGGCGCGAATGCCGGGTGGTTCGACGGCAACTTTAGCTTGACCAGTCTGGCTACCGGCACCTACATCCTCCGCGGCAAACGCAACAGCACGACTTGGTCCGATGGACGAGTCGAGGTCTCGGTCACCAACGGTCAAACGACCACGCAAAATGTGGGTATCTACGAATCGGCTTCGACGATCACCGGCGTGGTCTGGAACGACGCCAACAACGACGGGGCGCTCACGGGCGGGGAGGGCATGATCGAAGGCGCGACCGTTTTCCTTGACACGGACAACGACGGCGTTCTGGATGCCGGGGAAACCTCGGTTCAGACCGGCATGTTCGGTGGATATACGCTAAGCAGCGTTTCGCCGGGCACCTACCACGTTCGCGTGGTGCTGCCGGCCGGTTCGGTCGAATCGTATCCGGGAACCGACGGCTATACGTTGACCGTCTCCGGCGGAACCTACGATTACAACGATTTCGGCATCTTTACCCCCCAGCCGTCGACGATCAGCGGCTACGTGTGGGTTGACTCGGACCGCGACGGTGTGCGGGACGAGGATTTCTTCCCTGGTTCTGGCATTTGGCTGGAAAACGGCCAGGCGGACGTGACGGTCTATCTGGACGCCGACAATGACGGCGTGTTGGACGCGGGCGAGGTCTCGACGACCACCAATGGCGACGGCAACTACAGCTTCACCGGCATTCTCACCCTGGGCACCTACAATGTCCGGCAAGTGGTTCCGGTGGACTATGTCCAGACCTCGGCGACGACCGTCTACAGCGTCAATGTGTCGGCCTACAACACGACCTATGGCGGCAAGAACTTCGGCAATGCCAGCGCTCTGTCGGGCGTTGCGAAGCTGAAGGGCGTGGTGTGGAACGACACCAACGGCGACGGGTCCCTGACCGGTGGGGAAAGCCTTCGCGAGGGTGCGACGGTCTTCCTCGACACCGACAATGACGGTGTTCTGGACGTGGGGGAAACCTCGGTCCAGATGGGGATGTTCGGCTACAGCTTCGACAACCTGTTGCCTGGCACCTACAACGTCCGCGTCGTGGTGGACGCAGGTTATGAGCAAACCTATCCCACGACGGGCCACACCGTGACGGTGACCAACGAGACGGTCGACTACCTGGACTTCGGCGTTCGCCAGATTCCGCCGGGCAGCATCAGCGGTTTGGTGTTCGGTGACGTCAATGGCAACGGCGCCTATGACGCCGGCGACTATGTCTTCGACGGCGGCATCGATCACAGTTCTGTGACCGTCTACCTGGATGCCAATGACAACGGCTCGCTCGACGAGGGTGAAACGAGCGTGCAGTCGGGTGGCAGTGGGTACACCTTCAACAACGTCGCCGCCGGCACCTATACGGTGCGGGTGGTGACCGGCATGGCCTACACCGTTCCCAGCAGTGGCTACTACACGGTGACCGTGGCCACGAGCCAGAACGTGACGGGCAAGGACTTCGGCCTCGGCGAAATGCCTCGCATCAGTGGCGTGGTGTGGAATGACGCCAACGGCGATGGCTCGTTGACTGGCGGCGAGACTATGATGGAAAACGTTACCGTCTTCCTTGACGCCGATAATGACGGCGTGTTGGACGAGGGTGAGACGTCGGTTCAGACCGGCTGGTTTGGTGACTACACCCTTACCAATGTGCCCGTCGGAGCGTACCATGTTCGCGTCGTGCTGACCGGCAACTTGTATGAGACGTTCCCGGTCGGCGGCTACCACGGCACCGCCACGATCGGGCAGAACATCACCTACGTGGACTTCGGCCTCCGCGACGGGACCGGCCATATTAGTGGCGTGGTGTGGAACGACGCCAATGGCGATGGTTCGTTGGCCGGTGAAGAGACGATGATGGAAGGCATCACGGTCTTCCTCGACACGGACAACGACGGTGTCTTGGACGCCGGGGAAACGTCGACGCAAACTGGCTTCGACGGCGCCTACGCCTTCAATGTCGACCCGGGCACCTACAACGTCCGCGTTGAACTGCCTGCGGGCAAGATCGAGACCTACCCGGGGACCGGCTATCAGGTCACCGTGGGACTGGGCCAGACGGTTGACTATCAGGACTTTGGCCTGATGAGCAACAGCGCTACGATCAGCGGCATGGTCTGGGATGACTATAACGGGAACGGTCTCTACGATTCCGGCTGGCCGGATCTGGAAACCGAAATGTCAGGCGTGACGCTTTACCTCGACGCCAACAACAACGGCGTGTTGGACGCCGGCGAAGCGACCGCGCAGTCGGGTGGCGTTATGGGCATCGGCGGCAGCTATAGCTTCACCGTCACGCCGGGCACGTATACGGTCCGCGCCGTCGCGCCGAGCGGCAAAGCCGTGAGCGCTCCGGCGACCGGTTCCTTTACGGTGACCGTCTCGGCCGGCCAGACGTCGACGTCGAACAACTTCGGCCTCGAGCCATACACCGCTGTCACCACGATTAGCGGCCGCGTCTTCGAGGACGCTAATGGGAATGGCGTTTACGACGTAATGAGCGACACCTACATGAACAACATTACGTTGTACCTGGACACCAACAACAACGGCGTCCTGGATGGAGGTGAAGCCAGCGTCCTGAGCGCCTCGGATGGTATGTCCTCCGGCTACTACACCTTCACAGGTCTCACCGACGGACAAACCTACGTGGTCCGCATGCAGGCGCCGACGGGCAAGGCCGTTAGCTTGCCGGCCGCCGGTTACTACTCGATCACGCTGGGCACGGACACGAACACGGGCCGCGATTTCGCCTATACGAACGCGACCGGTTCGATCAGTGGCTACGTGTTCAAGGACTTGGATAACGACGGTGTGATGGATGCCGGCGAACCGGGCATGTCCGAGTCCCAATATATTGGTACCAAGGTCTACATTGACGCCAATAACAACGGTGTCTTTGACTCTGGTAGCGAGCTGTACGCGTACCCGATGTACCCGAACGGCGATTACACCTTCACCAGCCTCGCTGCTGGCACCTACACCGTTCGCGTGGTCGCTCCGAGCGGTTACACGCAAGGCGCGACCAACGGCTATCTCACCGTGGTGGTGCCGACCAGTTCGTCGGCGGTCACCGGTCAGAACCTCAGCCTGGTCGAGGACGTTACTCCGGTGGCTCCGAAGGTGACGGCGGTGTATGTCCGCGGGAGTAGCTGGAACGCGGCCTTCCTCAACGGTCTGGCTACGGCCGGCTTGGGCGATGCCACCTTGGGCTACAAGGTTTCGATCGGCACCGACCAGTTGAAGTCGTTGCCCTGGACGAACATCAACACCATCAACGTGGTGTTTGATTCGGACGTGACCATCGCCGCCGACGACGCCTCGTTGGTGGGCGTGAACACGGCCCTCTACACCACCAATTTCAGCTACAACAGCACGACCCATGTGGCCACCTGGACCAAGTCCAGCGGTAGCTTCACCAAGGACAAGCTGTTGCTGCACATCAGCGGCTCGGCCGGCGGGGTTACCGCCGGCGGCGCGTTGCTGGACGGCGAATGGACCACCAGCAGCAGCACGCTGTCGGGCAACGGCACGGCGGGCGGCGACTTCAACTTCCGCCTGAACGTGGTGCCTGGCGACGCCAACCGGGGCCTCACGACGACCAGTGCCGACGTGATCCAGGTCCGCAACGCCCAGGGCACTACCCCGGCGGGTGGTGGCTTGTACACGTACTACAAGGACCTGAACGGCAGCGCCAGCATCACCAGTGCTGACGTGATTCAGGCCCGCAACAACCAGGGCAACTCGTTGCCGGCCGGCGAGCCGGTGGCGCCGAGTGGCATGTCGGCCTTTGCGGCCGCCCTGGACGAGCTGTTTTCTTCCGAGGAAGAAGAAGATTGGCTTGACATGATTTAACAAATGGTTATCTTAAAGGTGGCCTTCCAGCCCGTCCTGGGCTGGAAGGCCCCTGCAAGACTTTTCGTGCGACTATTGAAATCGTAGTAAATTACTTTTCACCAAGGAGATAGAACATGACGAATCGCCTGTTAGGACGCATCGGCGCGGCGGTCTTGACCGTAGCCGTGTTGGCTGTCGTGGCTTGTCCGGCTTCGGCCGACCTGATCATCAACGTGTCGGACGCAACCGTATCGCCGGGCGAAGGCGGTTATCTGGACGTGTATTTTTCCAGCGCTACCGGTGGTGAAGCGTTGGCCGCCTACCAAGTGGCTTTGGATATCTTCAAGAGCACGCTGGGCGACCAAACGCAAGTGATGTTCAGCCAACTGAGCAACGCCGCGACCAACCCGCTGTTCACCACATCCACGCCGTATCTGCTGGGCACGGTCCTGCCGAGCACCCACTTGGCGGCCGCCTCGGATATTCCCGCTGGCCAGAACGCAATTGCCGCCGGTTCGGGCCTCATTCGGCTGGCCTTCACGACCACCGCGGCCAGTGGTGGTGTCTACCAAGTGAACTTCGATTCGGACCCGGTCTGGACGAACTTCACCGATGGTAACGGCGAAGACATTGCCGGCTACAGCAACATTACGCTTGTCGGTGGCACGATCACCGTGATTCCCGAGCCGTCGACCTTGGTTCTGTTGGCGATGGGCCTGGTCGGTGTGGTCGCCTACTGGCGGAAGCGCAAGTAAGCCGACTAGATTGGCGTTAATCTGAATTGCCTGGGTGGGCGGACGAAATGTCCGTCCACCCTTTGTTTTGCGCCGTCAACGTAATGGAGAATCTGCCGGATCGCAAGCAGGTGAACTTCCTTCACCTAGGATGGTAACCGTCCAACCCTCAAGACAGCCTGATCGCACCTGTTTTGTCTGTGGCTTCACCGGACCGATCGATTTCCTCGGTTGGGCGTTAGGGTGCCTTCGTCTCGCGATGCTGGCAGAATCCAGCCGTTTCGATCATCTATGGCTCGTGTCGGGCTTCGGCAGGAGATCTCCCTGCGACATGATTGGCTGCAAGGCGAGAGTGGCCGGTTCGAGAAGACGGCGGGGCTGATCCACATCCACGATCAACCCAGGAAGTCGAATTGAAGGCCGCGAGTTTGAACTGTGGGGCAACTTGGGTACGGTCGCACTTCGGGTGGCAGTTGTCGAAAGGGTTGGGCTTGAAGAGGCGAAACGGCTGCCCAAGAAACGGCAAAAGGCCTTGCTTTGCAAGGCCTTCGGCAGTGCCCCCTGTAGGACTCGAACCTACAACCCTCTGATTAAGAGTCAGATGCTCTGACCAATTGAGCTAAGGAGGCTGCTCAAAACACTACCAGTTTGTCGGCTGCAGGACATCTCGTCCTACAGCATTTCGGGTGCCGATCGAGGATCGTTCCCGGAAAACGGAGATTATACCACGACACCGCGATGTGCCAAGGGGTTCTCAAGGGCAACCGCAACGATTTCAGTGAAAGGACGACCAGATCCTAAGGGTGCAGCCAGAGTAGCGTCTGCTCTGACCCGTTCGGCAAAATTGTCGATCGGCTCCTAGGCCGCGTCAGTCGGGATTGGGCCCGCCGGCTTTGGAACTGCCTGCTTATCGATTAAGGGATTGCCAGGGAGCGAAGACGAAAAGGGCCCCGCCGGCGATAAGGATGAAGCCGAGCACGTAATTCCACCGCAGTGGCTCTTTCAGGTAGAAGACGGCAAAAATGCAGAAGACCGCCAGGGTGATGACCTCCTGGATGGTCTTCAGTTGGGCGGCGGTCATGCCGGCATTGTGGCCCAGGCGATTGGCTGGCACCTGAAAGCAGTACTCGATGAAGGCGATGAGCCAGCTTGCGAGGATTGCAATCCAGAGGGCCGCCTGTTTGTGGCGCAGATGGCCGTACCAGGCGAACGTCATGAAGATGTTGGAGACGGTCAGCAAAGCCAGCGTGGCGAACCACATACGAAAGGTACTCGGCGAGCAGCGAGAGGAATCGTGGGCGCGGCCGGCCGGAAATGCTCGTTCAATGGCGGCAGGCGCTGCGCTGCACTCTCTGGTCATCCTTGACAACAACAGCTTCCGGTGAGGAACCACGGGCTTGCCGGCCGCGGGTGCGGCCAGCAAGGGCGGCTGGTTTACTCCTCGATCACTTCCTTAACGAGCTGCACGAAATGCGGGCTCTTTTGCGACTCGGTGAGGTCGGCGGCCTTCTTGTCGGCCTCGCTCCGCTGGCTGTATTCGAAGAGGGCGATGCGGCGGAGGGACTGGTTGAAGACGCCCCAAAAGGCCTTCAGGCGGACTTCCTTGGCCACTTTGGCCCGGCTTTTGCGTTTTGCCGGTGCCTTTTTTGTGGCGGCCTTGGCCTCGCTGCCATCTCGTTCAGCAGCGTCGGATTCCGCGCGCAACTCTTTGCGATTCAATATTTTACGGGCCATTTTACTCCCTCGAAAGGGTTCGCTAATCGTCAAACCCGCTATTTTAACCGAACTGGCGGCCGGTTGCCAGACGTTCCGCGAAACGGGGGCGGTAACGAGTCGTGGGCGAGGCTCCGGCGGCGAGGCGTGCTATGATCAGCAGTTGTTGAAGACCGATCGTTTGGAACACTCTGCCAGCGCGGCTGAACGAGCGCAGCGCGGCCCGCTGGCTATACCGCGATCTGCGATTCATTTTGCGTTTTCCCGCGCCGGCGTGTCGGCGGCGGCGAAACGCGCGGCTTCCCCCAATCCCCGATTCCTAGCCCCTGGTGATCCCGCCCAGCGTCGCCTTGGTCGCGCGGATGTAATCGTCGGGATGCAGCAGCATTTGCGTGCCGCGGACGCCGGCCGAGACCGAAATCACGTCGAACAGTTGGATCTGCTCGTCGGCATACACGGGGTAGTCTTTTTTGGCCGCCAAAGCCGTCACCCCGCCGCGAATGTAGCCGGTCAGCGACTGCACATCCTTCAGCGGCACCATCGCGGCGGTGCGGTTGTCGCTCAGGCGAGCCAGGGCCTTGAAATCGATCTCGGCGTTGGCGGCCACAAGGGCGAACAACGGGCCATGCCGATCGCCACGGACCAACAGCGTCTTGAAAACCTGTTCCGGCGGCAGCCCGATCGCCTCGGCGACGCGTTCGGCGTGCAAATCATTCGGATCGACCTGATACTCGCGGGTCTCGTAGGGAATGCCTAGCCCGTCGAGAATCCGCATGGCGTTGGTTTTCATCTTCGCTCGCTCTCGCCAAATCCAACTGGTGCCGCAGTGCCGTCCCAAATGAGTCGGGCAGTCGTCGCCATCACTTCGAATACTTTCCCTCCGAGCGGAATCGATTCATTTCGACCAAGTCCGGCCGTTGGCGGATCTTCAGCCAGTACTCTTCGCGGACGTCTTCGTCGATCTCCACGATTCCCGGATAAAGCGAGTCCTGTCCGTCCTTCCGGCAGTTCGAAACCCAGTACCATTCGCCCGTGTTCACGTCGAAGTAATTCGCCTTGTAGCCGTTCCCCTTGAGTGATTGCAGGTGTCGGTCGCGATAGTAGATCGTTTTGCCGGTCTTGGAAAAACTGACGCGGCCGATCCGGGCAGGACCGGTGAGGCCTGGTTTTTCCTCAATGTACATGATTTGCATCCGCATCGTTGCTCTACCCCCGCATGTCGCTTGCGGTTAAGCGACTCGACAAAGTCGCCGAAGAATCGCCCGCATTGCAATTTTCGCCAACCGAGGCGTCAAACACTTCGAGCCGGAACGAACTCCCGAGCACCCGTCATCCTGAGCGCGAGCGAAGGATCTTACCGAAACTCCGGGGCTACTGCGATTCTTCGCATTGCCTGTCTTCGAGGACTGCGTTCCTACGGCTCATCGATCGGCTCGATCCGTAGCTTGCCAATCACATTTAGCACCGGTAGAAACGCGCTGTATACCGACGCGCCCTGCAGACTGCTGTGCCCAATCTTCAAATGCCCGGCGCCGATGCCGCCTCGAGCCAGCGTTCCGTCGATTGGCACCCAGCGGCCGTCGACGAAGACCTCGGTCCACATGTGATAGAAGAAGGTGGGATCGCTCGATCCGTCCAACTTGCGAGGCGCGAGGTAGACCAGGCCGATCGCCACCCGAGCGGGAATCCCTTTTGCCCGCGCCATCGCTGCCAGCAGCACGGCATGCTCGGTGCAGTCGCCCTCGAGCGACCGGGCGACTTCGGCGGCGCTGGCGAACCCCTGGGTGAAATCTTTGTGCTTAACGACCTTGTGCACAAACTGCTCCAAGGCCACTGCCATCCGCCAGGGATCCTTCTCCTCGCCGGCCGCGCGATCGGCAAACGCCACTACCAATGAATCATCGCTCTGAATGAAGTTGTTCGGCGTTCGCTCGGCGTCGCTCGGCGGATCGGCCGGCGCTTCGCGATTGCCTCGTTTGTCGCCTGGCCGAATGCCATAAACCGTGACCTCGGCTGTGTTCTTGTCGATCGCCTGGACGCTCTGGGTCGGCCCGACGGGGAAGAGTTGCGAGGGGTCGGCCCCGTCGAGATGCACGCGGAAACGGAGTTGCGGGGCCCCGTGCGGGTCGTCCAGTGGCCGAACGAGTTTCACACTCGTACGGGCCATAACGTCGACCTCCGCAGGCTTCTTCTCCTGTTTTTCGTCCAACGCCTGCGCCTTCGAAGTCCGGTAAATATCCAAACCGGCCGCCGACTGTTTCAACGTCTCGCCAACACTGGTCGTCCAGATCACGCCGTCCATCTTGTTCCCGCCAGGCAGGCTCAACGACGCGTCAATCCGCAACAACTCCTTCTTGCCGTTGGGCAACTCGACCGTCTCGAACTTTTTGGCCACCAGCAGGACGTCGATCACGTCCACGTCGCCGAACCCACACATCAACATCTTGAACCCACGGCGTTCGCCAGGCTGCATCGGCTGCCGCAGCAGGCTCTGTTCGGTGGCGAACGGTCCCTGATAATCATTCGCCCAGGGGATGGACGCCTTTTTAGGCGTCTTAGCGCCCGGGCCGAGGATTTTAGCCTCGACACGGTCCCCCCGCACCTGACCGCTGATGCGAATCGGCGCCGCGCCCATTCGCATTTCGTTCTCGAAGCGGAGGAGTTTTCCGTCGAGCGTTTCAATGCTCAGCGCCCGGACCTCCTGCCGGCTGGTCTGCCCCGCTCGCTGGATGGCCAAATGGTCCGTCTTTTCAAGGTGCAGCACATCCCGGCCATCTTCACGGGCACGCCGAACGGTCGAATGCCCATACCCGACGCGTTGCCCCTGCAAAAAGCAGATTTCCCAAGCCTCGCCTTCTTTAATTTCGCCCGTCGGCTTGACGGCGGCAGCCGGCGGAGCATTTGATTGCTCGTTGCCTTGCACCATCGGCGCCGGCGACTGCCCGTTACAGCCAGCCAACAGCAGCATGCCAATCAGGAACAAGAACCGAACGTGAGATACCAAGCGAGACATGCAACGCTCCCTAAGCAAGATTTCAGGCGACGCCCCGGCCACCCTTTCGGCATTCCAGGAAGTGTAATCGACCGGGCAAAAAGGGGCCAGCCGGTGGAAAACTCTTCGTCAACGGTCGGCTCGTCAGCCCCCCGGGCCAAAGTTTTCGGGCGAACCTGGCTTGGCCCATTCCGGCTCTCATTTCCAGTGCTAGACTAGGCTAATCGGACACAGATCGCCGCCAGCAAGGCCTTACCGGATGGGGGGAGGATGCTAATTGTTCCGCCTTTGTCGGAACCGCGTACGGCCGGGAAAAAATGCGGCAGAAACCGGCCGTTTTTTCTCAAAACCGTGACCTACGGTTGAGTAGAAACCTTCCAGTTACGGACGGGACATCCCCAAATCCACCGTATCATCCGCTACGAGATTGAGAGCATCGATGGGTTTCCTGAAACGATTTTTCCGGAACGTCTTCCGTGAAGGCAATCTGCCGGCCGGCGCGAGCAGCTTCGAGCAGCTGAGCGAAAGCGAACTCGAGACCCACCTGGGTGTTTCCCGCTACGGCAACTTCACGCTGACGGACGCCATCCGTCCCTCCTATGATCTTCAAGTCGTGCCTTGCCAAGGCTATCGGCATGACTATTATCGTGACGAACAGAACCGCTCCAGCGTCCCTGTCCTGATGGGGGCGGTCACGCAGCGCGAACTGTTCGAAACGTTCCTCGACCTGCTCGATCCGCTCGGTTTCACCGTTGACGTGGTGCTGGAAACCAGCCACCACCGGCACAGCAAGGGTCACACCGACCTGTATCGCGAGCACATCGACATGCCGGTCTTGAAGAGCATTCTCTGGGAGTTCGAAGATCTATTGATGAACGACGGTTGCACCGGGATCGCCGTGCTCAATCCGGCCGTTCCCCAAGAAGTCCAGTTCGACGAGCACAAGCTGTTGATCGTCTACGGCGACCAGCTCCACGACTTTGAAGAGGTGTTCAACGATCGCGGTGTCGGCTGCGACGAGACGATCCACTTCATCACCGAGGCCGAACACGTCCATTCGTCGAGCGACACCTACGCTCAACAGTTCGAAGACTTGCGGACGCAGCTCGGCATGGATGGCGACTACGCCGAGGGCCGCGAGACGGGCGATTGGGGCATCGGCGCCCGCGACTGATGCGATCGCGAATCGGGCTGGAAGAAGTCCCGTGGCCTATGGCCGACGCAGGACGTCAATGAGCCGTTCGATGTCGTCGGTGTTATTGTAGGCGTGGGGGCTGATTCGCAATCGGCCCGCCCGGCAACTTAGCAACACCTTTTGGGCGAAGCACTGCCGCCGCAATTCGTTGGGATCGCGGCCCGGCATCTGGAAGCTCACAATTCCGCTCTTGTGCGTTTCGCTGCGGTTGCTGAGGATCACGGCGCCGACCGCTTCGAGTCGCTGGCAGGCCAAATCGCTTAGCTCCAGTACCCGCTGCGACAGCGCCGCGGTGCCAAACTGGCGAAGCAGGTCTACGCTGGCTCCGAGGGCCACTAGGCCCGCCATGTTGGCCGATCCGCCCTCGTAACGTTCGGCCGTATCCTTCAAGATGAAATCGATGTTGCTGAAATCCATGGCGTTTCGGACGCTGTTCCAGCCGACGCGAACCGGCTTTAGGAGGCTCAGGTGCTCCCGGCGGGTGTAAAACACGCCGGCCCCCTCGGGTCCCAACAGCCACTTGTGGCCATCGGCCGAGAGGAAATCGACCGGTGTCTGCTGCACGTCGAGCGGAAACACGCCCAGCCCCTGGATGGCGTCGAGAAACAGGTAGGCACCCCGGCGGTGCACCATCTCGACCAGGCGGTCCAGCTCGTGCCGCCAACCGCTGGCAAAGGCGATCCAACTCACTGTCACGATCCGTGTGCGTGAATCACAGGCGTCCAGCAGGCAATCAAGTTCCAGCCGGCCGTCCTTGCTTGGGACCCGGCGAGTCTCGACGCCGCGACTGGCCAAGTGCAGCCAGGGGTACTGGTTGGCCGGAAACTCGTCGGCCCGGGTGACAACGTTGTCCCCCGGCTGCCAGGGGAAACCTTCGGCCACGAGGTTGATGCCCGCCGTGGTATTCTCGACAAAAGCAATCTCTTCCGTCTCGGCGCCTAGCAGATGTGCGGTTTGCGCCCGCAAATCGTCCACCCGGCGGGCCCACGTCGTATAGTTGGCCGAACCGTTGACCGTCGCATCTTCGGCCCACAAAGTCATCCATTGCTGGGCCGGCCCGCTCATCGGGGCGACGGCCGCATGGTCCAGGTAGGCCCACTGCTCGGTGATGGGCATTTGACTGCGGAATTTTTCCCAATTGCCGGCCGACTCCGCCGTTTCCTTTGCCGCCGTCATCACGTGAAATCTCCTAGCGCTGTGGTGGATAGAGGGCGGATTGATTATACTGGAAACTGGAGAGTTGGCTATCAGGCGGAGGGGAGTGGCATGCCCAGGGCGCTGTGTCTTACCGGATCGGTCGTTGCCGTGTTGTTGCTTCTGGTATTTGGTTTCGACCTGATTCTCGGATTCCCGTTCCTCCGCAAGAGCCTGACCATGGATATCGGCTGTCTGATCTGCGCGGTAGCCTTGGGCTATATGAGCTGGACCACTCTGAAGGAACAGAAGTGATCGCTTGGGAAATGCTAACCTTGACATAGCCTTGACCGTTTTCCTACGCGTCTCTCGGAAGGTGTGACGATGGGCCGCGAGCCACTCTCCCCCGGAAAACAAAACCGCCTGCAGAAGATCTTTGAGGTGGCCAGCCAAAAGGCCGAGGTCGCCGAGAAGCCGAGCGATTTTGACTACGCCACCGAGCTGTTTACCCAGTGCGTCACTGGCGATCCGGGCAATCCGATCTACCTTCGCGGTTACCTCGACAATCTCCAGAAAAAATACGGCACCCCCAAGAACGTCGGGCTCCTCGCCCAATTCCAAGAGCGTGGCGCTCGCAACGCCGTCAAGAAGGCCCTCGCCCAAGAGCAATGGGAGGAGGTCCTCACTCACGGGCTGAAGGTCCTCACGAAGAATCCCTGGGACGCCCCTACGCTCACCGCATTGGCCACCGCCTCGAAAAAGCTGGGCGACTGGGACTGCGAGTCTTGCTACCTGATGACCGCCCTGAAAGGCAATCCGGAAGATCCCGCTCTAAATCGGCTGTACGCCATCGCGCTGAGCGAACGCGGCTTGATCGACCAATCGATCGTCTTCTGGCGACGGGTCGAAGAATCGCTACCCGGCGATGAGGAACCCAAACGGGCGATCGCCTCGCTGTTGGTGGAAAAAGCCCGTTCCAGCGGTAAGTTTGAAGACAACGGCGAAGTGGCTCGAAAACAACGAGTCCGCGCCGCCCAGCAGCAGGAACAGACGGCCGAACAGCGGATGCAGCAAAAGATTCACGACGATCCTAAGAACCCGGCCCACTACGTCGAGCTGGCCCAGTTCTACATGACCGACGATCGCTATCGCGAGGCCGACGACCTGTTGGCCAAGGCCTTTGAACTGTCCGACGGGGATCAGGACATCCGCGAAAAGTGGGAAGACTGTCAGCTTCGCCGGCTCCGACAGAGAATTATCAAAACCGAGGATCCCGAGGCCAAGAAGCAGCTCCAGAAGGATTATCTCGTTCGGGAAATTACCGTCTACCGCAATCGCGTCGAGCGGTACCCCAACAATTTGACGTTTAAGTTCGAGCTCGGCTGCCGCTACTTAAGGGCGAAACGCTACACCGAGGCCATTCAGGAACTGCAGGCGGCCCAGAGCGAACCCCGCCGAAAAGGGGAGTGTCTCTTGAACCTCGGCGAATGCTTCCGCCGCATTAGCCAGTACTCTCTGGCGATGAAGCACTATGAGGCCGCGCTGCGGGAGATCCAGGAACACGACCTGGAGAACAAGAAAAAGGCCCTCTATTTGGCCGGTGTCCTCTCGCTTGGGCTAAAGAACGTGGAAACGGCCGAAAAGCATCTGACCGCCCTGGCGGCCCTCGATTTCCACTACAAAGACGTCCAAGCTCTCCTAGACAAGCTCAACGGAATGCGCTAAAATCAGGGATTCTCAGCTTGGCCAGAAGGCTGGGCCGAGGTGAAATCGCTGGGGCCGCCAGGAACCCACAGGTCGCCCGTCGGACACACTTACGACCTTTAGAGACGTCGAGACTATGCCAAATATCCAGAGCGCTAAGAAACGGCTGAAGCAGAGTATCGTTCGCCGCGAGCGAAATCGCGCCGCCAAGAGCGAGATTCGCACCGAGTACAAGAAAGTCCTCGCCGCTGTCAAGCAGGGCAATGCCGAACAGGCGGACGCCGAGCTTCGCACGGTGGCCACGGTCGTCGATAAGGCGGCTGCGAAGAAGATTATCCATCGCAACGCCGCCGCTCGCATCAAGTCCCGACTCTCGGCCAAGGTCAAGGCGGTCAAGGGTAAGTAATCGGGCCGTACCGGCCAAAGATCCGGGGATGGCTCATCGTCCCTGGTTGGCCACTCAAAATAATCAAAACGGGCGCCCCGAGGGGACGCCCGTTTTTTGTTGTCTCACGGTCCAGCGTACCGGTCCGCCCCTGCTCGCTTAGTCACGCAATTCAAATCGGGGCGGCTCACGCAACACCGGGCTGTCCTGCGCAACCTCGATCCCCAAGGTGGTTTCGCTGTTGTACTTGGCCGGAACCTTCACGCCATCCTTGGTGATCTCCACCCGATAGAATCCTGGGGCCACACCCGGCAGATCCTCGGGGCCGTTCATCGGAATCGTCGGCGAGGCGTAACCGTCTGCCCGAACCTTGCCGGTCGCCACCTGCATGTTTTCGCCTAAGAACGGCTCCGGCACCAGTCTGACTTCGGCGTCGGCGAACGGTCGCCCATTGCGAAGCACGTACACGCTCAAGGGCGCGCGCCCCAGTCGAGTCTCTTGCCAGGCCCGAATCCGCGCCGTAATCGCCTCGGCCGTCACCTTGCCCTCGCCCGAAGGATCGATGCGCGAAATCGCCACCATCACGCCCGGACACTTGTCCAGCTCGGCTCCGCTGATCTTGCCGTCCTTATTCGTGTCGTACAGGGCAATCGCCTGCTTCCCGGCGGCCTCGGCATCGATTCCCGGTGCATAGATCCGCGAGGCGCCTCGTTGGCAGCCGGCGACCGCGGCCCAGAGAATCATCGTAGCCCCCAAACAAGCCATCGTGCGACAATGCGACATGGTTCGAGCCCTTTCTTCAACTGTCTTTTTGTACCCGACAATTCTCGCAACCTAACACGTCCCCCAGCGGTCGTCAACCAATGCCGTGGCGTCCGGACGTCTGCCCGGGTTCATCGCTGCCGGCCAAGATGAAGCGGCATGGTCTTCAATAGACGCCGGCCAGTTCGAGCACACGCGCATCGGGCACGTGCCGGGCAACGGTCTCCCTTGCCAAATTGAACCAGGCCGGACAGGCGTCAAGAATCGCACTATCGGCCGTGGCCGCGACGACATCGTCCCCTTCCAACAGCGCTCTTGTGGCACCGGGCGAGACCGCCGAATCGACGAGCAAGGCGTCGGGGTTGGGCACCAATTCCGCCCGCCAAGGCCAGGCTTGCTCGTCGGCAACGGCCTCGATCATCTTCTTCAATCGCCCGCTATTGGAAACCGGTCGATCAAGCAACCATCGACACGGCCGACAATTCAGTGCGACCAAAGTCTCTCCGATCAATCGCAGCGCTGGCAGGGTCTCGGCCACCTTGCGATAGCTGCCGTGCATGCTGGCCATGTCGCGGTACGCGCCGTCGCGACCGAGCAGAATTAGGCCCCCGCCCAAGGCAGCCTCGACCGTGGTCAAGACGTTATAGCCGTCCAGCCAGAGCACTGCACCCGGCAATTGATCTGCCGGCACTTGGCGCGATTGACGTCGTTTTGCCTGCTCGGCCGAGCACGACGAACGGCTGATGGCAATCCGTTGCCGAGCGGCAAGCTCATAGCGGTCGCCTACCAATTTCAGCGAGGATTCTTGCGGATAGCCGTGATCGAGCAGCCAACAGTAATCGTGACCGGCTGCACGTAGCGTCGGAATCGCAGCCGGAGCGAAAAGCTGATAGTCCGCGGGATGCGGGCCACGATGGGTGCGACGATCGGGCATCATCCTCGCGCGCTAGGGATTTGAGCGATCCAATAAATCGCCAATGACCTGACCAACGCCTTCGTGATCGAAGAGAACCGGTACTCCACCGACACCAATATAGGCTGCTACACCGTCACGAACCACGATGGCATCAGGATGATCCACCTCAAATCGATCACCATTGACCAGCGCCACCGTAAACGGCCGATATGGCTTACGTTCCTTGAACGTCTGCAATATTCGATCGAAGTTTTCCGCTTCCAACACCAGCCCTCCCCATCGTGCTTCTGGCCGAAGCTCAGCCCACAATTTTATCCTGGCGCACGTGACGCAGCAATCGCGAGGCATGCTTTCCGGCCTGCCCACTGCCCCCTTACCTACCCCTTCTTCGCAATCTTCGCCCAGGTGTCGACCAGTGACACGGTGCGGTTGAACACGGGCATTTCCGGCGTGGAATCGGGATCTACCGAGAAATAGCCCAACCGCTCGAATTGGAACCGGCTGCCGACGGCCGCGTATTTCAAGCTCGGCTCGACAAAGCAACTAGTCAGCCGCTCCAGCGAGTTGGGGTTCAGGTTGACGATAAAATCCTCGCCCTCAGGCACCTCGTAGGGGTTCGCCTTCGAGAACAAGTGGTCGTACAGCCGCACCTCGGCCTTCACCGCATTGACCGCCGACACCCAGTGGATGGTACCTTTCACCTTGCGGCCGTCGGGCGTGTTGCCGCCCCGGGTAGCCGGATCGTAAGTACAATGCACCTCGACAACCTCACCGGTCGTCGGATCCTTGACCACGTGCGTGCATGTAACCAGATACGCGTAGCGGAGCCGAACTTCCTGGCCGGGCGTCAACCGATGATACTTTTTCGGCGGCACTTCGCGGAAGTCGTCCTGCTCGATGTACAGTTCTCGTGAGAACGGCACCATCCGCGTCCCGGCACTGGCATCTTCCGGATTATTGATCGCCTCGAGTTGCTCGACTTGGCCTTCCGGATAGTTGTCGATGATCACCTTCAAGGGTCGAATCACCCCCATCACGCGCGGCGCCCGCTTGTTCAAGTCGGCCCGCACACAATGCTCCAACAGACCATAATCGACGTTACTATCAACTTTCGAGACGCCGATCGTCGCGCAGAAGTCGCGAATCGCTTCCGGCGTATAGCCGCGGCGACGAATACCACAGATCGTCGGCATCCGCGGATCGTCCCAGCCGCTCACCAGCCCCTCTTTGACCAGCCGCAACAGGAACCGCTTGCTCATCACGGTGTAGGTGAGGTTGAGCCGCGCGAATTCGATTTGCTGCGGGGCAAAAATGCCGAGTTCTCGAATGTACCAGTCGTATAGCGGGCGGTGATTCTCGAACTCCAGCGTGCAGATCGAGTGCGTGATCCGCTCGATCGAATCCGACTGACCGTGGGTGAAGTCGTAGGTCGGGTAAATGCACCAGGTGTCGCCGGTGCGATGGTGCGTCGCCCGCAGAATCCGGTACATGACCGGATCACGCATGTTCAAGTTAGGCGAGGCCATGTCAATCTTCGCTCGCAGCGTCCGCGATCCGTCGGGGAACTCGCCGGCCTTCATCCGCTCAAACAGGTCACAATTCTCCTCCACCGAGCGGTCGCGATAGGGGCTGTTGCGGCCCGGCTGTGTCAGCGTGCCGCGATATTCCCGCACTTCATCGGGGGTCAGATCGCACACGTACGCCTTGCCGGCCTTGATCAACTGGATCGCCCACTGGTAGATCTGGCCAAAGTAGTCCGAGGCGTAGTAAAGGCGGTCCTGCCAATCAAACCCCAGCCAGCGAACGTCCTCCATAATCGAATCGACGTACTCGACCTCCTCTTTGCAGGGGTTGGTATCGTCGAAGCGGAGATTGCACATCCCGCCGAACTCCTTCGCGATGCCGAAGTTGAGACAGATCGACTTGGCGTGGCCGATGTGCAAATAGCCGTTGGGCTCGGGCGGGAACCGGGTGTGCACCCGACTGGCATGCTTCCCCGTGCGATTGTCCTCGCGAATGATTTCGCGAATGAAGTCGGTGCCGCTATTCGGACTGGTATTGTCGGTCATGCTGTTGCTCTTTCTCGTCGGGCGCGATAAAGCCGCTTTTTAAGCACTGCCAGATTCTGTCTACGAAGTATGGATCTAACGTTTTATCAGCACTGACGATCGGAATCTGCTCACCACTGCGGCTGTCAAAACGATGCTCTGCTATTTTAACAGTCCCCAGACTTCTTTCCAATCGACATCACGCCCGGGCCAGCGCTCGATCGATTCGCCGTAGCGACCGCTCCCGGCCCAAGATTGCCAGCGTGTCGAACAGCCCGAGACCGACCGACTTGCCGGTCAACGCCACGCGGACCGGGTGGATGATCTGCCCGATTTTGATCTGCTGGTCGGCGACGAACTGCTTCATCGCCGCCTCCAACTGGTCGACATCGAAGGACTCCACCGCCGCCAGCCGCTCGCGGAAGCTGCTTAGCAATGCCCTGCCTTCGCCGGCGCGGAGGCATTTTTCAAATGCCGCCTCGTCGTAGGGTAACTCCTCGTCCTTGAGGAAGAAATCGGGGAAGGCCAGAATGTCGCCCGCCACCTTGATGCGATCGCGGGCAGCGGCCACCACCGCGTCGATCATTCGTTGTTCGTCGGCCGTCGGCGGTGACTTCACCAGCCCCACTTTTTCCAGAAACGGCGTGGTCAGCTCGATCTTTTGCTGCTGCGGAAGCAGTTGGAAGTGGCGATCCTCAAACGCCTGGAGTTTCTTGGGATCGAAGCTCGCCGGCGACTTGACGACTCGCTCCAAAGAAAACTTCTCAATCAATTCCTGTCGCGAAAAATGCTCGGTCTTGTCGTCCAACGACCAGCCCAACAGCGCCATGTAGTTGATGATCGCCTCGGGCAGATAGCCGACCGTCCGATAGAAGTCGACAATCACGGGGTTGAACGAGTCGGCGTCGGTCGAGTGGCCGATCGCCTCGGCAATCGTCCGGCCATGCTCGACCAACTGGGCAAAATCGCGGTTCTTTAGGTATTTGTCGAGTTTCCGCTTGCTCAGCTTGTTGCGGCTGCCCGGTTCGGCTACAAACGGCAGATGGGCATAGGCCGGCCGCGGGTAACCGAGGGCCTCGATAATGAAGACCTGTCGCGGCGTGTTGGAAAGATGCTCCTCGGCGCGGATCACGTGCGTAATTTGGAAATCGTGGTCGTCGACCACATTGGCCAAGTGGTACAGACAGGTGCCGTCGGTCCGTTGCACCACATGGTCTTGCTCCCGGGCCCACTCGAATTCCACCCGACCGCGCACCAAGTCATCGAGAACCAACGTTCCCTGGGTGGGCATCTTCAACCGCACTACCGCCTGGCGTCCTTCGGCCTCGAACTTCGTCCGTTGCTCAGCCGTTTGGGCCATAAACCGACGACTATATCGGAACGGTCGCTTTTCCCGCTCGGCCGCCTCACGCTCCGCCTGCAATTCCTCGGTGGTCGCATAGTCGTAATAAGCGTGGCCGCTGGCGAGCAACTTCTGCACGGCGTCCTGATAGCGCTGCAACCGCTGCGACTGGTAATAGGGCGCATACGGCCCTCCGACGATCGGACCTTCGTCCCAATCGATGCCCAGCCACTTCAGCCCGTCGAGGATCGGCTGCAGCGCCTCGTCCACGTTCCGCTGCTGGTCGGTGTCATCGATGCGGAGGATGAACTGGCCACCTTGCCCTCGGGCAAAAAGCCAGTTGAACAACGCCGTGCGAACGCCGCCAATGTGCAAGTAACCGGTGGGACTAGGTGCGAATCGAGTGCGAATCATATTGGTACGTCAAAGACTAAAGAAAGGAGGGGGAATGCGGGCAAAAATTGCGAGACTCCCTCAGAGGGGCCGCGTTCCAAAGCCTGAAACCCTACATCCTACCTCTTTCCCCGCTCCCGTTCCAGCCGCTCGCGCATCAGCCGGTCCTTCAGGGCCCTTCGCTCTGCCTTGCTCAGTTTCTTTCCATCCGAATCCTGGTTGGCGGGCGCTGGGACCACGGTCGTCGAAGCACTGGACGTGGAGGCGAGAGGCTTCGCGCTCGGTTGAAGGTGGCTGGGTGGCGGCCCAGCATGGGGCGCGTCCACCGCCTGTAGTTTTTCGTTGCCGGTCTTCATCTCGGCGGCCCGACCGGACGCGACAGCCTCCTCGGGCTTGTCTATCTCGACTAAAACCGCCACCGACTTGTCGGGCAACAGACCCTGGGCATCCAAAAGCACATGACGCGCGTGCGCTAGCATTGCCGCCAAGAGCGACAGGGCCGCGAAGCTCTCGCCGGCGAAACGAATGATCGCCTGAATCGAAGCATCCGACCACGCAAAAGGGTGCAGTGATTCGACAATCAACGCCATTTGAGTCGTGGCCGCAAAGCCGAGCAAGGTCATCGCGATCCGATTGGGCCGCATGTCGAGTAGTAGCCGTGATCCGAGCGTCACAAGGATGGCCGAGCCGGTTAGCACGAACCACAGACTGCCATCGCCGTACAATACGGCTCCAGTGAAGCTGACCAGCATTTGGCTGTACGCGATATGCAGGTTCGTGGCGAGCACTGCGGCCAGCAGGAAACACCATGTTGCTGCCCAAAGCCAGACGCGATAGCGTCCCTGGTAATCGTCCGTGCGATGGCGACGGATCGAGTAGATTATGCCCGCCATTCCGGCCGAGGCGATCAACACTAGGGACAGGAACCAACTGCCGAGGCTGCCGCTGGTATCAAGCTGCAAGGCGTCGAAGTCCGTGGAGGAATTCAGGGATCGAGCGCCTGCCCAAACGTGCAGATAGCCAAGCCCGACCGCCAGCGTGGCGAGCGCCAGCAGACCGAGGACGAGTGGAAACCACGTCTGCGGCACTAGGTCCACGAACCGGAGCGAATGGTGCAAAAATTCTCCATCCCCATACGGCCCTAGTCCTTCGCTGGAAGTTGGCTTCGAGTCGTCTACGGCCGACCGGGGGCAGGAAGCGTGCTCGTCCAACAACAGCCGACGACGGCGTTCGTCGCGCGTTCCGGAACGGCGAAGGGAACTGGCAGAGGCGAGGGACACAGCGGCAGCCTGGCAAGGGTGGGGAAATAGGATGCGACCCTCATTAGATTCGGCACCTCAGGTACAACCGCTCGACGAAGGAATTGCCAGCCTTCCCATCTTGCCCCAGCGGTCCAAGGCCGCCTGTCCTCTTGTCGGCCGCCAGGGGCTTGCCATCGGGCTATTATCTGTTATGTTGAACATACAGATCGACTGTGTGGCAGGCAGGAAGACGATAACCCCTTGCCAGCACACGCCTTCGGCGGCGTAGCTCAGTTGGTTAGAGCAGCGGAATCATAATCCGCGTGTCGTAGGTTCGAATCCTACCGCCGCTACTAAGCAACCCCTTGGCGACAAGGGGTTTTTTGTTGGTCGCATCCCCTTCCCGGGGGGGTGCTGTGGTACGCCTTTGCAGCCGCATCGTGTTGTGTGGGGATCTCCCGATTTCGGGCCCAACGACCCTAGCTGTGCTGAATGGGGTCAGTCGGATACCAACGGATGCTCGACGACATCCTCAGCGTATGGATCGAATGGCTGCCAATGCTCTTCGGCGACGGGGACAAGCGAAACCGAGGATGCTTCATCGTCGCCAGCGCCGTCTTCGTCGTCTTACTTTTGCTCTACATCGCCTTCCTCTTCATCCGGTGAGCTCAGGTTCCTCTCGCGAGCAACAGCGGGCGAAGACGACGAGTCGACAGTTGCACGCGTATCCCTGCCGGTTCGCGGACGCGGACGCCTACTATTTTTCAGCGGCTCCGGAAGCGAGAAACAGCCCCAATTCGGAGATCGCCGGGCAGGCCGCCGCCTGCGTAATCCGCAGTCGGATCTTGCTGGTGGTGGTCGTCTTCATCTGCAGCAACCGCTGGCTGCCGACACTCGTCGCGGTGGCCAACTCCACCCAGCGGTTGTCTGCCCAACCATCCACGGCGATGCTGTCTACCCGCTGCCCCAGTGGCAGGTATTCACGGACTCGCACCACATTGAACGTGACGGGCTTGCCCAAGTCCAGAATGAGTTCCGGCGTCTTGATGGCATCCTCGGTGGCCCAGTAGGACTCGCGATTTCCGTCGATCACGTTGGCCGCCGCGAATCGAGGATCATTGCCGCGGACGTTGCTGGCCGAGGCTTGCGCCGTCTTGGCCAAATCAACGGCAAACGTCGCCTGCATCGCCTTTCTCCAGGACGACAATGCTTCCACATCCTTCTCGTGAATTTGGCCGCGCCGGTCGGGGGGCAGATTTAGAATCAGGTTCGTGCCGCGTCCAACCGAGGCATAGTAGATGGACATGAGCTGATCGACCGTCTTCACCCGGTTATCTTGCCGGGCGTGATAGAACCAGCCCGGGCGAATCGAGACGTCTGCTTCGGCCGGCAGCCAGTCAGCGGCGGGGCGCTGCCCGCGATTCAGCAGATCCGCGTCGGCCGCGCCCGGCATCAATCCTGCGCGATTCATCGTTGCCCAACAAGTCTGGCCGGCGATGCCCGACTCGTTGCCCACCCAGCGACAATCGGGGCCGGCATCGCTGAAAATGCAGGCGTTGGGCTGCAACTCGCGAATCATCGCCCAGGTCTTATCCCAGTCGTAGTAGGTCCGGTTGTCAATCTGCCGCTTTTCTTTCGCACCGCCGTAGTAGCCGTCGCCGCCATTGGCGCCGTCGAGCCAGACTTCGAACAGCGGCCCGTAGTTGCTCATTAGTTCGCGGAGTTGGTTGCGATAATAGGCGACGTACTCCGGCCGACCGTAATCTTTGTGATTGCGATCCCACGGCGAAAGATAGATGCCGAATTTCACGCCTTGCTTCTGACAGGCGTCGGAAATGTCCCGCACCACATCGCCTCGCCCATCCTTCCAGCGACTGTTCTTCACGGAGTGCTCGGTGAAGCTGCTAGGCCAAAGGCAGAAACCGTCGTGATGCTTGCAGGTAAGGATCAGCCCCGTAAGACCGGCATCCTTCACACTCCGGACGATTTGCTCCGCATCAAAATCAGTGGGGTGAAACACTGTCTCCGCTTCGTCGCCGTAGCCCCACTCCTTATCGGTGAACGTGTTCGGACCGAAGTGCAGAAAGGCATAAATCTCCAGAGTCTGCCACGCCAACTGCCGCCGACTCGGCACTGGTCCGTAGGGCTCCGGCGGCGACGCCGCAAATGCTGCATACGCGAGAGACAATGCTGCCAAAACCAAGAAACATCGATGCATCATGGCATGTTCCCGAAGTTGGGGGGGGCGAGCCGGCGAGACGCTTCGGCCATCAGAAGCCGGAAAGTCAGGAACTCGTTGTAACCCGGGGACATCCGTACGTAAAGAGCGTCGCGGTCACGAGTGCAGTGACGCGCTGGGGCAGCGGCGCCGCCCCAGGCAGCCGACACCGTAGGACCGCAGCTAGAGGCGGTTACGGGAGCAGACTGGCAATACGGCGCCAAAACTGGAAGGGCTTCCAACCGCTTCCGGTCGCGGCCGGTAAAGAGTCAGGCGCAGTGCTTGCCGGGGCAATCTTTTCACGACGTTGGACTCCCAAACGCAACCACAGCTCTCCCGCCCTGGCCAGCTCGTTCTCGTCCGTCGTGATTTCCTCCGAGGCCAAGAACGCGCTCGCCAAGACGGGCCGGGAGTGCACGACGCGGGCAGTGTACCACCCCCGTTCGTCACGCACCGCAACCGCTTGGTTCTGCAGGACCTCGGGAAGCCCGGTAACAAGCATCGCCCAGCCACCGGGAGACTCGTCGAGAACAAGACAGGGCAAGACCTGCGACCCCAACTTGAGGTCGCAAGCAAACGTCGGTTTGGCTGGAACGCGGCGAGGGTTCTTGCGTTGTTCTTTCATGCGTTCCTCTGCGGGAGGCGAGGGACACGATAGATTCTGCACCTAAAGCCTAGCTTATCTTGGCGCAAGAAAACGGCCGCAGACCACCCCTTCTGCGGCCACAACTACCCCCCCATCGATTAGCCGGGCTACTGCTTCGGCCGGGCCACCGTGCGGACGCCGAAGAAGTTCGCCAGCTCCTGCTGCATCTTCGCATCCGAGGCCACCGAAGCTACTTGATCGGTGTCAACACCCGGGGCGTTCTTCAACTCATCCTGAGTCTTGTTCAACGTCAGCCAGTACTGGTTTTCGTCGACGGCCTTCTGCAGATGGAAAGCCGTCCAAGGCACGAGGACGTTCTTGCCGCCAATGCCTGTGTCGACCAGTGCAAACAGCAGTTCGCCATTGGTCACATTGATCAGCAGGTTGTCCACATTGCCCAGTCGGCTGTCGATATCTGAGCGATTGTACACGTTCAGGTCGGCCAGCCGGTCGGCAAAGAGAATTAGCTGATTGGCCGTGAGGCCGCTGACGCCGGCGTGGTCCACCGAGGTCTGAACGCCAAAGAAATTGTCAACGCTGTTGCTGAAGTCCGACTTGCTGAAATCGGGCAGGTTGTTGACGTCGATTGTCGGCGCTTTGGCCAAGTCGTCCTTGGTCTTATTTAGTAGCAGAATCTTCTCGTTATCGCCGGAGCCTATCTGAAAGGCCTTCCACGGCACGGCAATAATTCGGCCACCGACGCCGGTGTCCACCACACCGTACAAGACTTGACCAGTGTGTGCGCTAATCAACAGGTTGTCGATCGCGCCCAACTTCATATTGTGATCGCTCTGATTGTACACCTCCAATCCCATAATCTTGGATGACTCCAAGATCATATCCTTGCTGCCCGTATCAGCTTGGGCCGCAAATAGCCAACCCGCCATGCCTAGGCTGACGAGCATCGATACTCCTAGAACCCGTACTACACGGTTCATGACGACTCTCCTTAATGTCAAAGGGAACAACCGTAACTGCGACAGGCTGACTGACGTGCAAATATTCTGCCGATCGCGCCGATTTTCGCGTATTATTGATGCCGACTTAGCCAATGTTGACAGTTCGTCGGCAAAGACGGCTGTTTCAGCCGGGGCTCGGCGGGCTGCATGAGCCGCGGACTCGGTCATTAGGTGCGCAGGACTTCAATAGGTGGGGTACGGAAAGCAGCGGCTCGTTAGGCCGTCCCCATCGCTTGCGTAAAATCCTCGACCGCGGCCCCTGGTTCTGCCCGGTAGCGGTTTCGCAACTGAAACATCCGAATCGCCAAATAGACGACCGGCCCAATGCCGCCGACGATAAACAGGAGATCGCCGGGCAAGCGCAGCCACTCGATCAGCCGCACCCAGGGCTGCTGGAAAAACTCGGCCTGCCGGGCATGCCAATAGCCACTTTGGAAGCTATCGTACAACTGCACAATCCCAATCGGCACGAGGTTCGCAAAAAGCATCCAGGCCAGACCGAGATTCAGACTCCAGAACGATAGCCCCATCGCAAAACGGCTGCCTCGGTCCGGTGGGATGAAGTACCGGGCGACAAACATGAAAAAACCAATCGCCAACATTCCATAGACACCCATCATTGCGCCGTGGCCGTGATTGGCCGTGAATTGCGTGCCAATTTCGTAGTAGCTGACAATCGGCAAATTGATCAGGAAGCCGAACACGCCGGCCCCCAAAAAGTTCCAGAACCCGACGGCGATCAGGAACATCACCGCCCAATAATGCGGGAAGCCAGGTTTCTGGGCCGCCGTGGCCGCCGACAAGCCGGCCGATTGATAGGCGCCCAACCGCATGAAACGCCACGCCTCGAAGGTCAACAACAGCAGCGGGATTACCTCCATCGCTGAAAACGTCGCTCCAAGCGCCATGTGAACTGCTGGAGCGCCGCTGAAGTACAAGTGGTGCATCGTGCCGATCACACCGCCCACCGAGTAAAGGATCACGTCAAGATAGACGACGCGCGTCGCCGTGGCCGCGCGGACCACTCCCAGCAACACAAACAAGTAAGCGACCATGATCGTCGTAAACAATTCCAAGAAATCCTCCACCCAGAGATGCACTACCCAGAACCGCCAGAAATCGACCACCGCGTAGTTCGAGTCGCGGCCAAAAGCCAAGCCGACGGCGTAGAAAATTGGAATCGATAAGGCGCTGTACAAGAACAAGTAAGGCAGATTGCCCGGATGCTCGCCGCGGAGTCTCCGCCAGAGGCCGCGAACGAGAATCGCCACCCAAAGAAACATGCCGACGACCAACAGGATTTGCCACAGTCTTCCGAGATCGAGGTATTCCCATCCTTGGTTGCCCAGCCAGAACCACGCCGTGCTTTTGCCGAATCCGCCCTTGATGCTAATCGCCTCGCCCGCGAGACTGCCGAGCACGACGAGTACCACCGCGGCGAACAGGGTGATGGCAAGTTTGTCCTGGTGTGGCGGTTCATGCCCGGCAATCATCGGCGTAATGAAGATACCCATGGCAAGAAAACTGGTCGCCACAAAGAACAAGGCCAGTTGCAGATGCCACGTTCGCGTGAGGTTGTATGGCAACCAATGACCGATGTCGAAACCATAAAAGCCGGCCGGCTCGGCATGGTAGTGGGCGTTGACGCCGCCGAGCAGCCCCTGCGCCAAGAAAAGGCCCGCCACAACCAAAAAGTACCAGGCCACCGCTCGCTGCGCCGGTGCCAGCCGCACCTCTTCCGGCGGCCGAAACTGCAACGACCGCCCCGGATCCTCCTCGTCGGCCCGGTGCCAGCCCAACAAGTCGTACCTGCCCACGAAAAAAAGTAGCAGGCCAGTTCCGCCCAGCAGTCCGATCAGGCTCAGCACGCTCCACAAAAACGCCTGGGCGGTCGCCGTGTTGCCCACCAGCAGTTCCGGCGGCCAGTTGTTGGTATATGAATAATCGGTCCCGGGGCGGACCGCCGCCGACACCCAGGCGGCCCAAGAGAAGTACGCGGTCAACTGGTGAAGCTCGTCCGCATCCTCGATGCGAGGCCGCTTCAAGCCCGACTGTTTCTCCGTACTGGCAAAATGCTCGGCATAATACTCCCGCATCCTCTCGAAGGCGACGGCCTGCCCTTCGCTATAGCGCAATTCGCCGCTGGCGGCGTCATAGCGGTTGGCTTTCCACTCCTCGATCACGCGTGCCCGGGCCTGCGGCGTGAAGTCTTCCCGTCCGCTGTATCGCTCAAGCATCAGCAAAGCCGCCCGATGCAGATACTCGGCATTGAAGTCTTGCCCCAAGTACGCGCCGTGCCCAAATAGCGTCCCGTGCTGCATCAGGCCGTACTTCTGAAAGACATGCTGGCCGGCGAGGATATCGTTGCCGCTGAAGAGAAGTCTTCCATCCGGCGCGACGACGCGAGTCGGGATCGGCGGCTGCTCCGCATAGATGCGATACGCCAGGTAACCGAGCACGGCAAAGCCAATGAAGAACGTCAACAGCGAGACTTGAAACCACGACGACGAAATGAGCATCCTCGGAGACGGCGAGTGCATAGCATCGTTCCCGCTAAGAAAGAGTGGTAGCCCCACGGTCAACAGAACTATAGAGGTTGCGTCAAATGCCGGCGGACGCGGAGCAGCCGCCGTTTTTAAGCGTTATTTGGGCTGTCAAAAACGCGAGCAGGGCCGCGTGTACCGGGGGGGGCCGCCGCTGTATGGGCGAGAGAGAAAAATACGCTGGGAAACCGCCCCCTACTCCGATTACCCCCAATGCCGCTTTTCGGTGTTGTCCTGGGCTTAGGCTAGAGCGAAAAAGCGAACTTTGTCGATTTCTAAAGAGGAGCTACAATCGGCATTGAGGCGGAGGACCAACCGCGCAGAGAAAAGGCACTGCCATGAGACGTAACGCAACCACGGCACTCGTGTTCGTATTACTAGGCTTTGTCGCCGTAGCCACCGTTCAGGCCGGGGTCAGCATTGGCTTCGGCTTTGGCTTCCCCGCTTACCGCCCTCATCCTTATCCCTGCGCCTACTACGGATACCCGTACTATTACCCCTATCCGTACCGCGTCTACGTCGCGCAGCCCCCGGCGTACGTGGTTCCGGCTCCGGTGTATGCGAGGCCGGCGCCCGTCTACTTACAACCGTCGCCCGTCTACCAACAACCGGCCGCGTCGTATCAGCAACCGGCCACCACGCAGCCGAGTTCCAACTACGACTACAACCGCCAGGCGCCCCAGCCGACCTTCCAATCGCAATACAGCGCCCCAGCAGCGGCGGCTGCCAACAGCATGCCGCAAACGCCCAAGGGGGCTCCGCCCCTTCCTGCTCCCTCGACGCCGTCGATGTCAACAAACCCGGCCCTTTATTGAGCAGTCAGGGCCACCACCGACCGGCTAGGCCTTCAGGTCTTCTTGCGTGACACGGCCAGCGGCTGCCCGTTGTCCTTCACCCCGAGTTGAAGCAACATTGGCACGGCCCGCTCCGCCCAGTCCTTGGCGTCGGGATAGTCGCCGGCGGCCTCGCCCCAGCAGCTCTGCAACATGGCAGTGTTGATGATGCCGGGGTTCAACGGCACCGCCGCCATTCCCTTGGGCAGCTCCTCGGCCAGCGCCCGCGTCAGCCCCTCGATTGCCCACTTTGAAGCGCAGTAGGGCGCCACCTCGGGCGACACCGAACGTCCCCAACCGGAACTGATATTCACAACGACTCCGCGGCGCCGCGCGACCATCGCCGGCACGAGGTGGCGCAGCACGTTTGCCACGCCTTTCACGTTGACGTCGATCACCTGAGCAAACTCCTCTTCCGGCACCTCCCAGAGCGGCGCGCAACGATTCACCAAGCCGGCATTATTAATCAGCAAGTCAGGCGGGCCGCCAGTAAGGACACTGGCAGCCCAGGCCGCCACCGCCGAATCATCGCGGACATCCACCACCGCAAAGGAGTGTGACTCGGGATACGTTTTCGCCAGTTGCGCGATCGCATCCGCCGAGCGCGCACAGCCGAGCACGGTGTGCCCCGCGGCGATGAAGCCGTCGACCAAGGCTCGGCCCAATCCGCGACTAACTCCGGTAATCACAATCCGCATGCGATCGTCTCCAACTGAAACCCTTATGTTAGCTTTGTTCCTCAACCGGCCATTATAGCAGGCCATTGCCGAGGCCTGCCATCACGCCGAGGGCCTCAAACTTTGCCTAATCCCATCAGTAGTCGCTTTCCTGCAGTGTCCAGAACTTCCTGCCGAAGACATCGATACCTACCCGGGCCTCGGTAGGGCTGCGCAATTCGAAAGGAATCGAATGAACGCTCGCTATTGCCATGTCCTCGTCGGCTTCCTTGCCCTGGCGGCTTTTGCCATTCCCAGGCCGGGCATCGCCCGTGAAGGCGACGGGGAAGAAGTCGAGATGAAGGACAACTCCTTCCTCGTGGAAGAGGCCTACAACCAAGAGAAAGGCATTTGCCAACACATCTTTAACTGGATGCCAAGCTGGGACGTCGACCACGGCATTCGCCGCCGTTCCTCCGACTTCCTCTTCAGCCAGGAGTGGGCTCTCTTCTCGCAAAAGCACCAAGTCTCCTATTCAATCCCCATCCTCCGTTTCACCGACCAGGTGCCCGGCGGCCCGATCTTCGAGTCCGAAGGGGTCGGCGACATCATGCTCAACTACCGCTATCAACTTCTTGGCGGCAGCGGGCAGGAACTCTCCTGCTCCCCACGGTTTAGCCTGATTCTGCCTAGCGGCGACGAGAATCAAGGATTAGGCACCGGCCAGGTCGGTTACCAGATCAACCTCCCCGTCAGCAAAGAGACCGACCATTGGTGCTTCCACTTCAACGCCGGCGCCACGCACGTACCCGGCGTCACCGCTGGCGTCGACCCGCAATGGGAATTGCCCGGCCAACCACTGACCGGCTACAACCTGGGCGGCAGCATCATCTACAAGGTAAAACCGGTTTGCCACGTGCTTCTCGAGACCGTGGCCTACTGGGACGAAGAACTCACCTCCGAGGGGCAGAAGAACCAGGCACTGCAGGTTCAAGTCTCTCCCGGCGTCCGCTGGGCGCCGTTCACCAAGAACGACACCCAGTGGGTGCTAGGCGTGGCTGCCCCGATCGGCGTCACCCGCGATGCGCCCGACTTCTCCCTATTCTTCTACCTGTCGCTCGAACACCCCTTCATCATCGCGCCGCGGGCGGAGCGAAATGGTGCGACAAACGGCGAAGGTTAGTATCTCGGAATATTAGTGTGCGTCACGGTGGAGCGTGTCGGCGCCATGGCCGCGTTTGCGTGGCCAAGCACCTTTTCCGAGGGAAACGCGCCGACGGGAAGCGCCGGCCTGGCCACCACCGCATTCCCGTCTTCGATTTCCCTTGCGGGAAGGTCCCTTGCAGCCTGCTGTCCAAATCACAATAATCAGGATGCCATTTCTTTCCCCCCTTACAGAAACTTGAGGCACAACATGAACAGAAAAGCAGTGCTGCTGGGCTTGGTAATCGGGCTGACCTGTACGTCGCTGGTATCGGCCGAGATTCTTCAGCGGCGGACACGTCTACAGCGACCCCGCGCCACCCGCGGCTACACGGCCCAAGCAGCGGCGCCCGTCACCGAAGCATGGGAGACCTTGTTCACTGGCGATCTGTCCGACGCGATCTTTCCGAAAGGCGTTTGGACCATCGAGAATGGTGAACTGACCGCTTCGAAGGATGAGGGCATTTGGACGAAGAAACAGTACGAAAACTTCGTCCTCGACCTCGAGTTCAAGACGGCCCCAGGCACCAATAGCGGCGTGTTCGTTTATGGCAGCGACATCACCGGCAACAAGTGGATCCCCAATTCGATCGAGATCCAAATCGCCGACGACTTCGCCGAGAAGTGGGCCAAAGTCTCGAAGACCTGGCAGTGTGCCGCAATCTTTGGCCGAAAAGCCGCGGCAAAGTCGGCGGTCAAGAAGCCGGGGGAGTGGAACCACATGACGATCACCTGCCGTGGCCCCGAGATCACCGTCGTCCTTAATGGCGAGCAGGTCAACCAGATCGACCTACGGCAATGGACTTCGGCCACCACCAACCCGGATGGCAGCCCGATCCCGAAGTGGTTGAGCAAGCCGGCCGCGGAGTTGCCCACCAAGGGGCACGTTGGCCTGCAGGGCAAGCACGCCGGGGCCCCCATCTACTTCCGCAACATCAAGATCAAGAGCCTCGACTAACGCGGCGTCGTTCTCCGCAGTTGCGATTTCAAGCAATGCCTGCCATGCCCACGCTGGTTCCCAGCGCGGGCATGTTTTTTTGCGCACCGCAAACTGGCGAAGCCAATTTCGTAGTTTTGTAGAATGCGTACTTGTACGCAGCGAGTTGCTAATTGCGGCCACGGTGGTTGGTGCGTGCGAGCACGCACCCGGCGGAACTTTATATCAGTGCCGCTCGGCCGACTTTTTCGGCCGCCCTTGGCCCCTTCCGAAAAATAGCATTTCAGGTCAATGGTATTGACGTTTGTGCCAATGCTCTTCGGAGCGTCAGTGAGGATCGCTTACGGGGGATGCCGCCACAACTCGGCACTGCTGGACAAGCCAGCAGTGGCACCCGCGCGGCCATGGCGACTTGTTTGGCCGTGAAAAGGCCGTCGAGAACATGCTCACGCGAGCGTGAGCATGGCACCCGGCCAAAACACTGGCTGATGGAAAACCATCTGTATTGGAACGAGCAATACTTGCTGCACGGGCCGCTGTGTGATAACCCCCGTGCCCGGGTGCTGTACGGCAGCGCCTATCACGAGACCTTCAATAAAGCGGCATTAGATGCGATGATGAGCGGAAGGTATCCATCGGGCGGCAGCAGTTTTTGGTACGAGTATCGGCGCGAACCGATGGTGACGAAGGTTTTGCGCCGACTGAGACGGTATGTGGGGCGGGAGTGAGGGCATCTCGCGCTGGCAGCTTAATCGCCTATTGCTTGGCGGCCCGGTTGCCGGCTTGGATCGCCTCGTCCTCGGTCATCCAGGTGCCGTTCTTCGTCTTGCCATACCAGCGGCTCCCATCGCGATGATAGATCTTGCTGTCGGTGTTGACCCAGACCATGCCTTCACGGGGCGGAGTACGTGCGACCTCCGTGGACGGCGGCGCGGGCTCTTCCGCTTCGCCGGTGGGCTTTTGGACCGTTCGCGAGCGTCGTTCCGTACTCGCCGGCGATCGAGGCGCGCGGTCGGTGGATCTTTCGGCCGTCCTCGGGGCCGCTTTTTCACTCTTCGGCGCGGTCGGCGTGCCGACGGTCACCATGGGCGTAATTTTGGCGATGGTGGTGGCGGGCAGGCCGCTTTTCGAGAGGTCTTTGACGCTACGATAGGGTCGGGCGTCGATGATTTTCTTGGCGAAGGCCTCGCCGACGCCTGGTAACTCTTGAAGTTGCTCCGCAGTGGCCTTGTTCAGATCAACTTTCCGAGGAGATTTGTCGTTCTTGGTCGCGGCCTTGTCCGATGGTGCGGTCTTTTCAGATCGGGCGGCCTTTCCGGACGGCGCGGGAGTGGCCAGCGTGCCGACGGTCACTAGGGGCGTAATCTTGGCGATGGTTGAGGCCGGGATGCCGCTCTTGGAGAGGTCTTTGACGCTACGATAGGGCCGCGCCGCGATAATTTTCTTGGCCGAGACCTCGCCGATGCCTGGCAGCTCTTGGAGTTGCTCGGCGGTGGCTTTGTTCAAGTCAATTTTTTTCGCCGGCCGGTCAGTGTTGGACGCCGCCTTTTCCACTTTCGCGGCCCTGTCGGACCTCGACGGAGTGGCCGGGGCGGCCGGAAGCGAACCCAGCCAGCCGAGTTCGAGGATTAGTACGATGGCTGCCAGAGAAATCCAGCGAAAAGTGTTGGGTCGCGTCGACATAGGGATATCTCCTTGGCAAGACGATTACGATTCAGGCGTCAGGCGATCGATCTTGAAGCAGGCCGAACGATCTTTTACCTTGTGATGATGCTCGATAGCGGCTGCGGCGGCGCCAACGAGCGGTTTATCACGGTGAAAGCCAAGCAGCCGCGAAGGTAGCAACTGATGTGCCCGGACACAGTTAATTTCGGTCGTCCGGCGAAGTGTCCCGTCCGGTGCAGCTGTTTGACCTACGAAACTGAGGAGAGGGCAAGATGGCGATGTTTGTACATTTGGCACCACAGTCAGGTCGTTGGGTGGCGATACTATCCAGAAGCTAAGGGCCGCATGCCGTGCGCCTGTAAGTTTTGCACTCGCGGAGACTATGGATAACGCCTTGGAGAGGATTTGTAGAGGGCTCCCGCATTGCTCGCACATGATACTTGACCATTAATGGTTTGTCAGGAATCCGAAACTAGACAGCCGCCCGGCCGACTTTTTCGGCCGCCCTTGGCCGCTGCCGAAAAATAGCATTTTAGGTCAATGGTATTGCCGTTTGTGTCAACTTCGTTGAGCAGACGGACGGCAGGTTCACCGCTGAGGGCGCGGAGGACGCAGAGGGGCGTCGGCAAGAGAAAACTAAGAGTCGGAAGGCCGATCTTCACTGATCTTCGCTGAAGCAAGCGTTAGCCAGCAGTGGCAGCCGCGCGAGGAAAGCATAGTGGTCTCATGTCGCCGAACGAGGCTCTTCCCCGACAGATCGCCAGCAACTTGCCGAGCAAAACCGTGTTCGGTCACAAATCGTCCAATTCAAACCGCTCTCCCTGGAGATCGTCACGCCAGACTTCGATTGCGTTTCGGATCTTTTCGAGGAATGCGGTCTGTGCGATCTTAGCATCCTTCTTTGAATAAAGAGAATGGGCCAGAAGATCGGTATCAGTAAGAAGAAGACTTGAAGACATCCGAACGCCGACATTGTGGCCTTCATTGCCCGCCAATCGGTTATCGCGTTTCGGATGTAGAGAACCTTTGCCTTCCGAATCTCGTCTCTCGGTAACCCAGCAAGCCCAGCGGCAAACAACTGCAACCGATCCGACGTCAGTGAATCTACGGCTTGGGTGTGTGTCATATCTCCCTCTTGCCCGATGAGAAAGTGTGCAATGGCAGCGGGCCATTATCCTCGAAACCGCAATTAGCGTCCACCAACCCGGGCTATCTCCTTTTGAAGGTCGCGGACACGTTGTTGGTCCGGTGCCCGCCGAGTGCCACGGGCTTCGTGCAATAACCTTGCGGCACACTGGCGAAGCCAGTGGCACTCTATTTAGGCACTTTTTCGTCAGTGCCACGCCCGGTCACCACAGTTCATTGATTCTCGTACTTGGTGTTTTGCAGAGCAGAGTAGGGTGTTCGCAAGTAGTCGCGGATTTTCATATTGAGGTCGACATCACACCACACGACCTTTCTGCCAGAATTCAACCGGAGAAAATGGCAACGGTTCGGATGAATACCGTGCGCCATTAATTGCAAATCGTTCGGAGTAAGATTAAAGTCGATACGTACACGCCTCTTGATTTCATGGAAGGTGCAATAGTCTTCTCCTCTTCGTGCAACCCACTCGTAATCGCGTAGCAGGTCGTCCCATTTCTGAGGCCATCGTCCGTCGTGCGTTGCGACAAAATGTATTAGCATTTCGCACGACTGTAATCCAGCGTATTGATCTGCAATGCCTTCCTTTGCACCGCGTATGCGCAGGATAACAAACAGAGTACTCCCTGTAATCGCACAAAGTGCAACGAACAGAAGGAATAGACGTGGCCTACGAAGTGCGCCTGGCATCAATTGTTTTACCGTGGCAAAAGACACAAGCGATTCTCTGAGTTTTGTAGGGTGCGTACTTGTACGCACCGAGTTGGTAATTGCGGCCACGGTGGTTGGTGCGTGCGAGCACGCACCCTTCTATGAAGGTCTGTTGCTTGTCAAGGCGGAC
>CALGFD010000005.1 GCA_937881075.1 uncultured Planctomycetales bacterium | reverse complement strand
ATAACTGATAACTGATAACTGATAACTGATAACTGATAACTGATAACTGATAACTCTTCAAAACCGCAGCATCTGCTTGTACTCTTCCATCCGCCGGTCGAGGTCCGCCCGGTTGATCTGCTGCAAGCGGTCGAGGCTGAAATCCTCCACCGTGAAGCTGGCGGTCAGCGTGCCGTAGGCCATCGCCTCCTTCAACGCCCGCGGACTGAACTCGCCCTTCTCGGCCAGGTAGCCCATCATTCCGCCGGCGAAGCTGTCGCCCGCTCCCGTCGGATCGATGACCCGCTCGGTCGGATACGCCGGCAGCACATAGGTCTCGTTCTCGCCAAAGAACATCGCCCCATGCTCTCCCTTCTTGATCACGACAAACTTCGGCCCCATCGCCCGGATCGCCCGACCTGCCCGCACCAGGTTGTCATCGTCAGTTAGCAACTTCGCTTCGCTGTCGTTGACCACCAGCCCGTCGAGCCGTTTTAGAAGGTCCAGCAACGGCTCGTGCTCGGTACGGATGTAGTGGTCCATCGTGTCGGCGACCACCAGCGATGCGTTCTGGCACTGTTCCATCACCTTCATTTGCAGGACCGGCGAGCCATTGGCCAGGAACAGGAACTTCGCCTTCCGATACGCCTCCGGCAGCACCGGATTGAAGTCCTTCAGCACGTTCAGCTGCAAGTCGAGCGTCTCGCGGTCATTCATGTTCCGCATGTACTTGCCCCGCCAGCGAAACGTCTTGCCGCCCGGCACCACTTGCAGCCCGGCCGTATCGATGCCTCGGTCGCGGAGCATTTCGGTATGCTCGCAGGGCCAGTCTTCGCCGACCACGCCGGCCAACCGCACGGTGGTAAAGTAGCTGGCTGCATAGGAGAAAAACACGGCCGACCCGCCCAGCACGTCGTCGCGCTTCTCGGTAGGGGTCTCTACGCTGTCAAAGGCAATCGAACCAACGACGCAAAGTGGCATGAGGCAAGTTCCTTGATGATCTCGTGGTCAGTTTTCAGTTTTCAGTGGTCAGTAAAGGAAAACGTCACAACAATTTTCCTTCTGCATTCTGCATTCGGCATTCGGCTTTCTGCGTCCTACCGCCGCTCGTACGTCCCCATCAACACCCCTTCCGCCAGCACGTGGTCGCGGATCTTCGCCAACAGGGCCTTCTTGTCTAACCCCGGCTGGGCGTCAATCGGTTTACCGAGCGCGTAGAGGCGAAAATAGTAGTGATGCGTCCCATGTCCCTTCGGCGGCATCGGCCCACGGTAGCCGATGTTCTGCCCCTCCGGCCAACCGTTCTTTCCCTGCAGCGCGCCGGCCGGCTCCTTCAACTGCGGCTTTTGCGGCATGCCTTCCGGCAGCCCCTTGGTCGTCGCCGGAAGCTTGTAAAGTACCCAATGCACCCATGGTTCTGCAACCGGGGCGTCCGGATCATCGCAAATTAGCGCCAGTTCCTTGGTCCCCTCTGGCAGGTTCGTCCACTGTAGCAGCGGCGAACGGTCGGCGCCCTCGCCGGTATGCTCCCGCGGAATCGGCTCCCCCTGCTTGAACGCCGTACTCGTGATCACAATGTTCATTTTCAATTCCTTGTGCGAAGCGGATGTTCGTTTTGGTGTCGCTGGAGCCCGGCCTTGCCCTTCGGCCCGCGTCTGCCAACCCGCCAGGCCAAAAGCGAGAACCAGCAACCGCATTGATTTGCAGCCCACAATCCGAGCGAATGCTTTCATAACCAAACCTCCTGGCGGAAGTGGTTTCGAGTCGAGACGGTTGTCACTCTGAGCGAAGCGAGGAATCTTGCCGCAAGCCTGCAATGTCTTCCAATCCTTTGCAACACGGCCGGGGCCTCCCCCCGCCCTACCCCTTCACCACGCCCATCGGCCGCAGCCGCGCCACCTTGCTCGCCAGTCCGGCCCGATGCACGACATCGACCACCAGGCTGACGTCCTTATACGCGGCCGGCTGCTCCTCGGCCAGTCCCTTCCAACTGCGGCACTTGGCGATAATCCCCTTTTCGGCAAGTTCGCGATCGATCCGCCGCCCCTTGGCGTCCTGCACGGCTGCCGTGCGGCTCATCACCCGCCCCGCCCCGTGACAGGTCGTTCCAAACGTCTTTTCCATGCTCCCCGGCTGCCCCACCAGGACCCAACTCGCCCGCCCCATGTCGCCAGGAATGATCACCGGCTGGCCAATCGACCGGTACTGGCTTGGCAGCTCGCGATGCCCGGCCGAAAACGCCCGCGTCGCCCCCTTGCGATGCACGCAGACGGTCTTCAGTCGTCCCTCGACAGTGTGTTCTTCGATCTTGGCGATATTATGGGCGACATCGTACACGAGCCCCATCTGCATCGATTCCCAACTGCGGCCAAAGAACTCGGCAAAAATCTCCCGCGTCTGCCACATCAACAATTGCCGATTCGCCCAGGCGAAATTGGCGGCGCAACGCATCGCCGCCAGATACTGCTGCCCCTCGTCGCTGTGGACCGGAGCGCAGGCAAGCTGCCGATCGGGCAGATCGATGCCATACTTCGCCGGCGCTTTGCGCAGGGCCAGCAAGGCGTCGTCGCAGACTTGGTAGCCCAGCCCCCGCGAGCCGCTGTGAATCATCACGCAGACCTGATCCTTCTCCAGGCCGATTGTCCGCGCCGCCGAGTCATCCAGAATCTCGTCGACGATCTGCACCTCGAGAAAATGGTTGCCCGACCCCAGCGTGCCGCATTGGTCGCCGCCGCGCTGCATCGCCCGTTGGCTGACGCAATCGGGGTTCGCCCCCGCCAGACACCCGCCAGCCTCGGTATGCTCCAGATCGTCTTCGGTGGCCAAGCCACGCTTGGCGAGATAAGGCGTCCCTTCGGCCAACAACTGCCGCAGCTCTTTGCCGCCGAACAAATATGGGCCACCGGTGCCCACACCGGCCGGAATCTGCCGATAGAGTGCGGTCATCAGTGATTCCAGCCGCGGGCCGACGTCCTCGTACTTCAGATTCGTCCGCACCAGTCGAACGCCACAGTTGATGTCGTAGCCGACCCCGCCCGGCGAAATCACGCCGCCCTCGGCCGGGTCGGTCGCCGATACGCCGCCGATGCAGAAACCGTAGCCCCAGTGAATGTCGGGCATCGCCAGGCTGGCCATCTGAATGCCCGGCAAAAAGGCCACATTGGCCACCTGCTCGGGAGCTTGGTCGTGGCGAACTTGTTGCAGCAGCCGCTCGTCGGCAAAGATTCGCCCCTCGACCCGCATCCCCAGTTTGTAACTGCGCGGGATCCTCCAGCAGCACTCGTCGATCTGTTCCAGCGGCCCGTGGTAACCTTGCTTCGCCATAGTCGCGGGATTAGGAGGTTGGGGATTAGGGACTAGGAAGGTGACAATGCACTGATCTCCAATCTCTAACTCCCAATCCCTTTGCTAAATATCCACAATCACTTCCGCCACCCAGCCACTCGATTCATGTTCCAGCTTCAATCCGTGCCAGGTAACCGCCTTCACTTCTACGTCAATTTCGTGCCGCGCTGGGTCAATCGCCTCACCCTTTGCCACCGCAGTCAATCCGCCCGGCACCACGCGAACCTGAAACTCGCATAGCACAAGCCGTCGCACGTGAAACGTAAAGAGCAACTCCGCCAGCCAATCATGCAGCAACTCTTCAAAATCGTCGCCGACCACGTCCAACACGATTTCCTCGGTCGGCCGCACGTCGCGGAGGTTGCTGACCATAACCGAGAACAGGGCTTTCGCCGCGTCAGCAAATAGCTGATCAGCCGATTCCCCTCGCACACGGATTCCCAGGTCGGCGGTGTGTTCGAAGATCTCGTACATCACCAGAATTGTACTGATTCCGGCAAGATTCACAATCCGGCACAAAAGAAGCGTGCGCTGCAAACCGTTCAGCAGCCGACGGTACGTCGACTTTCTGCCCACTGCCCCACTGCCCACTCACCACTACCCGCTGCCCAGCATCGCCGCAATCGTCGCCCGGTTGACCGGCCCGATCACGCCTCGCTCACAGATGATGGCTGTGATCCGATCGGCCGGCGTCACGTCGAACGCCGGGTTATACACCTTCACCCCCTCCGGCGCCGTCTGCCGACCAAAGCCGTGCGTAATCTCCCGGGCATCCCGCTGTTCAATCGGAATCTCCGCCCCACTAGCGATTGACAGATCGAACGTGCTGCTGGGCGCGGCCACATAAAACGGTATCCCGTGAGCGGCCGCGAGCGTGGCCACCCCGTACGTGCCAATCTTGTTGGCCGTGTCGCCGTTGGCCGCGATTCGATCGGCGCCGACAACCACCGCCGTCACCCGCCCTTCGCGCATCACCTGGGCGGCCATCGAATCGCAGATCAACGTCACCTCAATTCCCCGCTGCTGCAGTTCCCAGGCGGTCAATCTGGCCCCTTGCAGCAACGGCCGCGTCTCGTCGGCGTAGACGTGGAGTTTTTTGCCCGCCTCGGCAGCGGCAAAAAAAACGGCCAGCGCGGTGCCGTAGTCGGCCGTGGCCAGCCCGCCCGCGTTGCAATGCGTAAGCACACCCTGCCCATCGTCGAGCAGCGCCGCGCCATGCCGACCGATCGCCCGGCACATCTGCCGGTCTTCCTCATGGATGGCCCAGGCTTCGGCCAACAGTCCCGCGGCAATCTCCCGCGGTGACTTGCCGCGAAAACGTTCCGCCGCCCGATTCATGCGATCCAACGCCCAAAACAGGTTCACGGCCGTCGGCCGGCTGCTGGCCAGATAATCGGTCACCTCCCCCAGACGGGCAAAAAACGACGGCTCGTCGCAATTCAGCCCCGTCTGAACGCCGACGCACACGCCGTACGCTGCGGCAATGCCAATCGCGGGGGCCCCGCGGACGCGCAGCGATTTGATCGCCTCCCACACCGTATCCACGGCACGGCAGTCGATCTCGACGAACTCCACGGGCAGCCGCGTTTGGTCGATCATCCGCAAGTGGCCTTCAATGTCACCCACCCAATGCAGCGTTTGCACGTCCTTCATATTTCGCTCATTCACCGAGTACACTGTGCTCAAAAAAATAGCCGGCGGTTAACAACCGCCGGCCGTGGCTCTCCGATTTCGCGTCCTTCGTGCCCTTCGTGGATTCAAGGCGTTACTCGCCCCGCAACGTCTTCTGCAATGCCGCGTCCTTCGCCACGACCTTCTCGGCCAGCTTGCGCTTGAAGCTTACCAGCTTCTCCTGCAACGTGGCGTCGCTGAGTGCAAGGATCTGCACAGCCAGCAAACCGGCGTTCCGCGGTCCGCCGCCGCCGACCGCCACCGCGGCCACCGGCACGTCGCCGGGCATCTGCACGACCGACAACAGCGAGTCGAGCCCGCCGGAAAGCTCCGTAGCCACGGGAATGCCGATCACCGGCAGCGTCGTGTGCGAAGCGACCACGCCCGCGAGGTGGGCAGCGCCGCCGGCCGCAGCAATCATCACCTTCAGCCCCCGGCCAATCGCCGACGTGGCATAGTCGTGCACCACGTCGGGCGTCCGGTGCGCGCTCATCACCCGCACCTCGTAGCCAATGCCGAACTCGTCCAAAGCCGCTGCCGTCGCCTTGATCTTCGGCCAATCGCTGTCGCTGCCCATCACAATGCCAACCAGCGGTGAACCAGCCTGTGCCATGCCACTCTCCTGTCGCAAACCCTCGACTTAAGGACAAAAACGCGCACCACAGAGACACGGAGAACAACACGGTGGCTAGTGGCCAGAATCGCGAATGTTGAAATCAAAATGTCGAATGACGAAGCACCGCTTCCCCATTCATCATTTATCATCCCGCATGCATCGTTCTCCGTGTTCTCCGTGCCTCGGTGATGCCTTTTACAGTTATCCAGCGATGAACTACTTTTCGAACCGCGGCGAGTACGGCAAGTCAAACGTCTCGGCGACCGGACGGTTGGTCACTTCGCCTTCGTAAATATTGATCGCCGTGGCGATCGGACGCGATTGCTGGGCGGCTTTGCAGATGCCTTGGTTGGCGATCTGCAACGCATACGGCAGGGTCACGTTGCACAAGGCGAAGGTGCTCGTGCGGCCCACCGCGCCCGGCATGTTGGCCACGCAGTAGTGCAACACATCGTCGACCACGTAGGTCGGATCGCTGTGGGTCGTCGGCCGGGTAGTCTCCACGCAACCACCCTGGTCGACCGCCACGTCGATGATCACGCTGCCCGGCTTCATTAGCTTCAGGTCTTCGCGCTCGACCAGCCGCGGGGCCTTGGCGCCCGGCACCAACACCGCGCCGACGACCAGATCCGCCCGCCGCAACTGCTCGCGAATCGTGTGACGGTCGCTGAACAACACCGTCACGTTCTGCGGCATGATGTCGTCGAGGTAACGCAGGCGGTCCATATTCACGTCCAACAGCGCGATGTTCGCGCGGAAGCCGGCGGCAATCCGGGCCGCATTCGCACCGACCACGCCGCCACCGAGAATCGTGATGTTCGCCGGCTCCACACCCGGCACGCCGGCCAACAAAATACCGCGGCCTTGTTGCGGACGCTCAAGATACTTGGCGCCTTCCTGAATGCTCATCCGGCCCGCCACTTCGCTCATCGGCGTCAACAACGGCAACCGGCCGTTGCCATCGCTCAGCGTCTCATAGGCCACCGAGATCGAACCGCTCTTAACCAGCCCTTCGGTCAACTCGCGATCGGCAGCCAGATGGAAATAGGTGAACATCACCTGGCCCTTGCGGAGCATGGCGACTTCGCTCGGCTGCGGCTCTTTGACCTTGATAATCATGTCCGCGCGATCAAAGACTTCCTTCGCCGTGGCGACCAACTCGGCGCCCTGCGAAGCGTAGTCCTGGTCGGACAGACCCGAGCCCACGCCCGCACCCGCTTCCACCACGACCTTGTGTCCCGCGCGAGTCAACTCCTCCACGCCGACGGGCAGCAAGCTGACGCGGTATTCATCACGTTTGATTTCTTTCGGCACTCCGACGATCATTTGGCGCATCTCCTCCGGTTTCAAAAGGCACCGCGGAAAAACAGCAAGTGGCAATGCATGAAAACAGGCGAACCGACCGGCGGTCTCGCCCGCGGCCAGTGCCGCCACGGTGGGAACTTGGGGGTCAAGGCAAACCGCTATTGTAGTCGGTCGCAAAAATCGAGCAATACCGGGCAAAAAACGGCAATTTTGGCCCCGAATCCTCAATGATCGCATGCCTCGCCACCGGGCTCGCCGCCAACCGGACCCTACCCGGGCATTATTGAGGTTCAGCAAAGGAATGTCGGGAGGCCGGTAAACAGGAGCTTTTGGCTTAGAACGCCCGACGTTATTTACCTGAGCATCAATAGCCGCCCCGCCGCCGCCAAAATTCGCTCGGCAGTGTTTGGATAAACCGCATCCGCTCCCGCAGCCCCATGCCGGCCATCTTTTGCATCACTGCCGCCATCCCCGCAAACTGCGTCACCAACTCCCGCACCTCGTATGGCTCGACGCCCGCCCCCTCGGCGATCCGCTGGCAACGCGTGTCGTCGATCACCCGCGGGTGCTTGCGTTCCTCGGCCGTCATCGCGTCAATGATTCCCTCCAGCCGCCGAATGTCCTTTGCGGCACCCAGATCCAGGCTTGTATTCAGGACTCCCATGCCCGGAACCATACTGAGAATCTTGCGGATCGGCCCAAGCTTCTTCGTCGGGCCGAGCATCCGCCTAAAATCATCCAGCGTGAAGTCGCCCCGCCTCAGCCGCACCTCCTGCTCGGCGAGTTCCCCTTCGTCCGATGCCGGCTGCTTCGCGTCGACCGTCCCGCCGGCGTCTCGCTGCCGTGGAGTGAGCTTGTCTTGCTCCCAGCGCTGCTCCCGCTTGCCGAACCACAACAGATGACCACAGTGCGGACAAGGCGCGTCCCCCGGCGGCCGCGACGGATCGATCCGCACCGCGTGCCCACAAACCGGACACCGCTTCGGCTCCCCTTCTGGAGTTCGGGAAGATGGTACCACGATAAGAACTCCCCACCCAGAGCGGCGCAGGATGCAATCCAAGTCAGAACGGCAACTTCGGCGTCTGTTTATCCTTGCGATTGCCAAGATAGCTCAACACCTTCAGATCAGTCGTATAGCTGAGCGTCTGGACCGAGCCGTCGCAGAGCACGATATGAAAACCAATGGAATGAGCGCTGCCAAAATTCATGTAGCCGCCGTTGCTCCCGAGATGCCCACTGGAGGGCTCCATCCCGTCCATTCGCGGCGTCCGCTCATTGACATTATCCAGGCTTCCATCGGACCTCACTGTGGGCACATATCGAGAGATGTCCCAGTCGTGGCCCTCGTACGCGCTGTTGTTGTCCCCATCCGTGTTGCCGGTCGTGTAATCCTTCGGATTCATGTACTTCTCGCCGGCCAACATAGTTCGGCTCAAGCCGTCGATGATATCCGGTGCGCGAATCTGACTCCGTTCGCCGCAAATCCCCGTCTGCTGAAACTGCGGATCGTTCCAGCCACTGCAGCTTGGCCAAGTAGTCAAACAACCTAAGCTCGGCCCGCCCCCGAGCACCCGATCGCCGGAGCCACAGTTGCAGGCGTAGTCCGTCTTGCATAGCAAACTTGGATTGTCGGCATTATGCGAAGCCTCGCTCGCCGGATAGCCAATGGCCCTGCGACGACTTGGACAGTAGAAGGCAGGAACAGGGACCGCCCGCATCTGCGCCAGAGCGGCCTTCTTATTGGCAAACGGCATCCCTCGGCCAATGTCGTGAAGATTAAGCCCCTCGATGTACGGCAAGAGGCTATAAATCCAACCGCCCGGCTGCTTGGCTCCAAACCCCATATCCGGATCGCCCGTCCACGAGCATCCCCAGCCGTCGGAGGGAAAGAACTTCTGCGCTTGCTCGTGCCCCATGGCCGCCAAGCCAAACTGCTTCATGTTGTTCGAACATTGCAGGCGGCGGGCCGCTTCCCGAGCAGCTTGGACGGCCGGCAACAGCAGCGCGACCAGAATCCCAATGATCGTGATCACCACCAACAGTTCGACCAGTGTAAACCCCAGCCGGCCACTCGGCACTCTCCCGCGAAGCTGCATATGCGAGACCCATGCAGATAGGAATAAAACGAGTTACTGGGGCTTTCCCCAGCCCCCATTGTACCCGCCCATCACAGTCCTTGTAATCCACCGCGTGGGGTGGGTGCTGAAGAACCAGTACGCAATAGCGGTCCTGATCACACCTCGCTTATTGAGGTTCAGCAAAGGAATGTCGGGAGGCCGACTAACGGGAGGCCGGTAAACAGGAGCTTTTTGGCTTAGAACGCCCGACGTTATTTACCTGAGTATCAATAGCCGCCGACGGCACGTCGACCGAGCTAACCGGGCCAATAAACTGGCGAGGGTTTTGTAGAAAACCAAGGCGAGGGATTGGGGCCGGGCGCTTTCGCGACAGGTCCGCGGGCCGCCCACCTTGCACCCTTCCAACAGCCCATTCCTGCCCCGCACGGCTTGGAACCAACCAATCCGCCGTCAGAAGATTTTGCCGATCAGCGTCTTGCCGTCCTTGCGATTGCCCAGGCAGCGATACGTCTCGCCGTCAATATTGTAGCGGATCCACTGGACGGATCCGTCACACAGGGCCATGCCGAAGACGCTGTTGTGAACGCTTCCAAAGATATACTGGTTTGTGTAACCGGGCGTATCCGGACGCGGCATCCGTTCGGCCCGGTTAAAAGTCCACCGAACCGTGTCGTAGTCGTAGCCGGTGGTCCAACCCTGATCGTCATCGCCAGCTCCCCCGGTCGCGTAATTGTCGGGATTGTGGTATTTCTCGCCGATCATAAAGGTGTTACTGGTGCCGTCCGTGATATCACGCAGCCTGCATTTGCTTCGCCGCCAAAACACGCCCAGGACGTACTCCTCCGAACCGGCATCGCAGCGTTGCCCCACGCTGGCTATCTGCCGCCACTGCTTCTCGGATGAGTACAAGCCTTGCGCAAGGCTTCCCGGCCCAAAGCAGACGTTGTCCGCAGGGGATCCAGTATCTTGCGGCACAAGGCATTCTCCCGCGCTGGCCGCGTAGTCGCTTCGCCCGACAAACGGCAGCTCGCCGGACACGTTCACATATTTGTAAGCCGTATGGTTGTAGGGATACGGAATTGCCGGACGACGCGACGGGCAATGAAACACCGGTAGGGGCGTTTGCGCTGTCAGTTTCCGCCCGTTGTCATTCTGACCCAGACCCGCGTTCCGCAAAACGTCCTGCTCCAAGAAGGGAAGAAGGTTGAACAACCAACCGCCCGGCTGCTTCTCTCGAAAGCCTTGATCCGGGTCGCCCGTCCACCCCCAACCCCAGCCGGCACTAGGCAGGAAAGTCTGCGACTGTTCGTGCTCCATGCAGGCGAGGGCCATCTGCTTGAGATGGTGCTGACACTGAAGACGTCTTGCCGCCTCACGTGCCGCTTGCACGGCCGGCAACAGTAGCCCCACCAGAACGCCAATGATGGTGATCACCACCAGCAGTTCGACCAGCGTGAAACCATGTCGGGGCGGGCGGCAGCTCATATTCCCTTCCGCCGGGGACGAACGCTCGCTTCGTTGCCTCAATCGGGCCATCACAACCTCTCACCAAGCTGAGGCTCGCTTCTCGATGAGCCCAACAACAGAACTCCGACGGGCGCGGCCGAACGCCGCGCGCAAGTCCTCCTTGGGTATATATCCGAACGGCGAAATTTTGGCGGCCGATCCAATCCGTCGCTCACCGCCGCCACAACAAAATCGTCGCCCCGAAACGACTTACGGTCGATCGTCCCCGGAAGGGGGCAGAAAAGACGACCAAAACCCGGCTTACTTCCCCTTAATGGGGACCGCTATTTATCGTTGGACGCCAGCGGGATTGTCGATCAACGCCGCCTAACCAATCAGATCAGCCGCGGCGGCTTCCCCTCGACGAACTGCTTGTTCAGTTCCTGGGCCTTTTCCTTGGTACTGAAATCCGGGTAGGCAACCGGCTTGGTCACGCCGTGGCCAGCCAAAACCCTGGCACACTCCACCCGCGCCCGTCCGGCCAGATCGATGGCCGCCGACAGAATCCGCTGACATTCCTGCGGCGCGTGGAAACCCATGCCGTTGTTCGCCGCCACATAGTCCCATCGCAACTGGGCACCGCGGACCATCTTGCGCACGCCGGCCAGTTCCTCATCCTTCGCGCCGGCCTGCATCGCCGCCGCGATATCAAAATGCGCCTGGGCCAATGTCGTTTCGGCCAGTGTTCGTCCTTCACGAACCTTGTCCTGAATGCCTTCCACCCGCCGGCGAATCTCCTCCTCGCCCCAGCGGTGGCACACGGCGCACGAATTGGCAATGTTCAACAACGGGCTTTGCACATGATGATCCGTGAACTTCACGCCCCCCTCAGTGCGATAGGGCATGTGGCAATCGGCGCAGGCGATGTTACGATACGCATGCACGCCCGTCTTGTACACCTCGTAGTCCGGGTGCTGCATCTTCACCATCTTGGTCTTGCTGATCGCATGGGTCCAGTCGGCAAACTGGGCCTCGTCGTAATACTCCTCCATCTTCTCCGGCGTGGTCCCCTTGTCCCAAGGAAACGTCAAATAGTTGCCTTTGCCTTTGAAGTAGTACTCGACATGGCACTGGGCACAGACCAGAGTCCGCATTTCCTGGTGCGAAATGTCATCAAGTTTCCGCCCCTGCCGCTCCAACGCCTCGCGCAATGCGGGCCGCGTCACCCGCAGCTTCATCGTGTTCGGCTCATGACAATCCAGACATCCGATCGGATGCGTAATCTCCGTCTTCAAATCGGCGAACTTCGTGGCATAGAACTTCTCCGGCCCCATTTTCGCCATCAGCCGCGGCACATCGGGGCTCTTGCACGTCCAGCACGTCGCCGGCGTCTGGTCGTTGGTCCGCTTCGTGTGGTTGACGTCCTCGATCGAATACACGTGCCCCCGCGCCTGCTGATAGTCCTTGGCGAATCCATAGCCCGCAAACAAGACCACATTGGCCGGCGTTTCGGCCAGGTAATCGCGTGGAAACGCCCCGCCATATTTCGTTCGCGTCGTCGAATCGGCCATCTTCTTCGCCGATTCGTACTCCCGCGGATAATTCGCGCCCCACTTGCTGCTGTCGACCTCCCATTCGCCAATTTTCTGCAACGGCGGCCGCTGCCGGGCTTCCTCACGACGCTGGAAGATCGACGCCGCCAGCAACCCAAGAATAAAGGTCGCCGCCATTGCCCCCATCAGAAAGGCCCAACCTCGCCATACCGTCTTCATGCGCGTGACTCCCCGGAAATCAATGCTTTTCTTCTTGAATCGGCGCCGGCAGCGGCCGATCCCCCAACTTCGGTCTCTGCAGAGGATCGCTAACAGCCGGCAATCGTGGTCGGAAGGCCTCGGGCGTCGCCGAAAGACTTCGTACCGAACCGTGCGGCACCTCGCGATGACAGTCCCAGCACCGTAGGTCGCCCGGCTTGTGCACGCCCGTCGCCACATCGGCCACCACGTCCGCGTGACAACGTCGGCAGTTCTCTTCTACGACGGGAATCGCCCCCTTCGAGAGCCGAATCACCTGCGGCTCCCATCGCATCGTAAACACCGTGGCGTGCCACAGCCCGTCTTTCGCCTTGAAGGCGTACTTCGCCGCCGCCGAGGTGTGCGGCACGTGGCAATCGTTGCACGTCGCCACCCGCGCGTGGCTGCTGTGCTGCCAAGTGACATACTGGGTGCTCATCACGTGACAATTCATGCACGTTTCCGGGGCATCGCTCAGGTAGGATGCCGCCCGGGAGATGTGGAACACAAACAGTCCCAGCCCGGCGGTAATGCCGAGCATCACGAAGGCCATCGGCCGAAAGTTGGCCGGCAGGAACCGCAGCGCGGCCGCTTGCCCAGCGATGTTCCACAACGATTTCACCCGCATTCCCCCGGAAAAAACGTACAGGAACTGGCCATTCTCCAGCCCCCGGCCGTTTTCGTCAAGAATGACAGGCCAATTAGGATCAAAAGATGCCGCTGTACCAACAGGGAAAGCTAGGAGAATTCCCGTATGCGAACTGCCGCCGTCGTGACGCCCCGCTAGGACGGTATGACCGCTCCCGACAGCTACCTCGTTTTAACGTATGGTTACAGGGGCGGGCGAATCCGCGCATTGCGGTTAAGACTTGCCGTTTCCCGTCGCCAACCGAAGGCACATCAGCCGCCCATTCACGTCACACTGCGGTGAAAAATGATGAATCGCAACTTTTCATTTTTCGGGCCGTCCCTGTTCATCGCGATCCTCCTCGGAAGCATGACTTCCGTCGTAGGGGCCGTGGCTTTGCCGTTTTATGCGCTCTGGCACGTCGGTTGAGGGCTTCCGGGGAAAAACGACCTTCCAATCCACCTTCATGCTGACAACGGTCCAGCCTTTTGCTCTGGCCTCGTCCCGCGCCTTATCCAGTATGCCGATTGGGGACTTACGGTCGTAGGCCCACTCGCGCGCGGCATCGTCATGATGGACGATCCCCATGAATCGCCGCCCATTGCCCGCCGCCGTCCATTGGAGCATCTCGAGGTCACCGTCCGAATTGCCGAAGGCGAGAATGGGCCGACGGCCGATAAAGTGCTCGATGCCTTCCGGTTTTCCCACCTTGTCGTCAACGAACAAAACTTCCGGCAGCTTGACGAGCACCGGATGGTTGTTGCGGAACTCGTACTTGAGCTTTCCCATGCTACCGAGGATCTGATCGGGCGGGATGCCATAGGCGTCGGTCGCGAATGCCCGCATGAACTCGACACCCCCGCCAGAGACAATGAACGTCCTAAACCCGTTGGCACGCAGGTACGCAAGCAGTTCAAGCATCGGCTGATAAACCAGTTCGTTGTATGGTCGGTCAAACCGCGGGTGGCGAGCCGTCTTGAACCACTGCCGCACGATGCGATCGAACTCCTCGCAGGTCATTCCTGCATGTGTCGCGGCCATCATTGCCAGGAGTCCTTTTTCTCCGATGTCAAGCAGCGCATTTAGGTTACCGGCCAGGATCGCTTTGAATGGTTCCTGGCCCTTCCACTCCGGGTGCTTCGACGCCATCGCCTTGACGCGGTCCCTGGCGAAGGCGAATTGAAAGTACACCGGCCGTTCTGCCCAGAGCGTGCCGTCGTTGTCAAACACGGCAATGCGGTCCTCGGGCTTCACGAAATCGGGCGAACCTTCCTTGCCGACCTTCTCAGCGAACGACATAATCGCCGCCCGGGAGGGCGTATCGTTCCAAGAAGGCAACGCCTGGGCATGGGCCGTCCTCGTGAAACAGAAGATAAGACAAAGGCAGGCAAGAATGGTCGGCTTGCGCACTATGGGCACTTCCTTGATATAAGGACCGACAGCCCGTCGCCGCTACCGCCACCGGGTTGTCGCAAATATGTCTACTTGCCGCTCGCGGCGTTTTCGATCTGCTTCTGAACCTTCTCGAGATTGAACGAACCCGGTGTCTGGCTGGGAGGATAGTCCCGCAGGGTCTGGTAGAACTTCCCCGCCAACTGCTGCATCGGCACAAGCACGAAGGCGTGGTTGAGGAACCAGTCGTGGTAAACGTTGGCGTCGATCTGGGCCTTCTCAAACGGGTCACGCCGCAGGTTGAATAAGAGCGGCACGCGCAACTCGGTGAATGGCTCGCGCCAAATCTGGAACGCGTCAGCACGGTTCTCGAGAAAAACGCCCTTCCACTGCCCCAGCCGGATCGCGACGACTGCCCCATCGTCGTTGACGTAGAAGAACTCCTTGCGCGGCGAGGCCTGGATGTCATCGTCGATGGTTTTGAAGCTGCCAGCCTTGGACAGGTACTCCGTCATGTCATACCCGTCAAGATACTGCTTGTAGGTTCGACCGATGGCCTTGTAGCCGTCGAGCATGTCCTGCTTCAGGTCGGTCTTGCCAGCAATGGCGGCGAAGGTGGGCATCCAGTCTTCGTGGGCGACGATGCCGTTGAGGGTCTTGCCCGCGGGGAGCTTGCCGGGCCAGCGAATGAACGCGGGCACGCGGTAGGCCCCTTCCCAGTTAGAGTTCTTCTCCTTGCGAAACGGCGTGTAGCCGGCATCGGGCCAAGTGTTGAAGTGTGGGCCGTTGTCGGTCGAGTAATAGACAATTGTATTCTCCGCAATCCCCAACTCATCCAACAACTTGAGCAACTGGCCAACGTGCATGTCGTGCTCGACCATGCCGTCGTGGTACTCGTCCCCGCTCTTGCCGCTGATGCCGATGTGTTCCTTCTTCACGTGAGTGCGGAAATGCATGCGGGTGCCGTTCCACCAACAAAAGAACGGCTTGCCCGCCCTGTTCTGTCGCTGGATGAAGTCCTTGGCGGCGGCGACCGTCTCGTCGTCGATGGTCTCCATCCGTTTCTTGGTGAGCGGACCAGTGTTTTCGATCGTCTGCGTGCCATCGAGGTTCGCCTTGGACTTCAGCACCCCGCGAGGCCCATACTGCTCACGGAAAGTCTTGCCGTTGGGCAGCTTCATGTCGCCGGGGTAGTCGCGGTGCTCGGGCTCTTCCTCGGCGTTGAGATGATAAAGATTCCCGAAGAACTCGTCGAACCCATGGTTCGTCGGCAAATGCTCGTCGCGATCGCCAAAGTGGTTCTTGCCGAACTGCCCGGTCGCGTAGCCCCGCTCCTTGAGCACGGCGGCGATGGTGATGTCGGCTTTCTGCCAGCCCTCCTTGGCGCCCGGCAGGCCAACCTTGGTCATGCCGGTGCGGACGGGGACGGTGCCGCCAATGAACGCCGCACGTCCTGCGGTGCAACTCTGCTGGCCGTAGTAGTCGGTGAACGAAATGCCTTCGTCCGCCAGCCGGTCGATGTTGGGCGTGCGGTAGCCCATCATGCCACGGTTGTTGTAACTGATATTCCAGAGGCCGACGTCGTCACCCCAGATAACCAGGATGTTGGGCTTCTTCTCCTGTGCCAGCAGAGGCGCTACAGCGGTCAACAAGATCGCCGGTAAGACGAGCAAGTGAAGATGTCTCATGGATCTCTCCTCTCAATATGAATTTCACGGTTCGGGCGCCGGCACGGCGTCTTTGACGCAGCGGAAGCCAATGTGAGCCGCTCCTGTGTCATAAGGGGTCCCGCGACGGGCCGTCGGTCGATAGCTCTCGCAATACTTCGGATTACACAGAAATGATCCGCCCTTGATGACGCGGCGAAACGGATCAGGACGCGCATGCAGACGCTCGCGATATTGGTCCGCCGTCCAGTTCCAGACGTTGCCGGCCATGTCGTAAAGCCCGTAGCCGTTGGGCGGGAAAGATTTAACCGGCGAGGTCCCGGTGTAGCCGTCCTCAGCGGTGTTCCGGTGCGGAAAGTCGCCGGTGAACGTATTGGCCATGAACTTGCCATTGCGCTTGAACGCGTCGCCCCAGTAGTAGCGTGTGTTGGAAGTTGCCCCACCGCGCGCCGCGTATTCCCACTCAGCCTCAGTCGGCAGTCGCTTTCCCGCCCATTTCGCATACGCCACGGCGTCGTCCCAGGACACCTGCACCACTGGATGAGCGTCCTTGCCATCAAGGTTGCTCTTCGGTCCCTCTGGATGCTTCCAGCTTGCGCCCGGCGTCCAGGTCCACCATTGGGACATGTCGCGCAGATCATCAACGGGATGATCCGGCGGCGTGAACACGAGGGAGCCCGGCCTGAGCATCTCCTCCGGCGGTTTGGGGGTGCCCGGCGGAACCTGTTTTCTTAGTTCCTCCCAATTCACCGGTCTCTCGGCCGTACTGACGTACCCGCTTGCCTCAACGAACTTGCGGAATTCGACGTTCGTGACGTCGTGTTCGTCGATCCAGAATCCATCAATCCTCACTCGGTGCGCCGGTCGCTCGTTCGACATTGAGGTAGGGTCGTCGGTCCCCATGGTGAACTCGCCCGCGGGGATCCATCGCATCCCCGCTGCATCACTCGCCGACGTGAGCGTTACACAAAGCACTAAGGGGAGGAACATATCTTTGACTCTTCCTTTGCCGCCTCGTTGCTCGTTGCCGAGGTGAAGACAGTACTGACGGTGTGCATCGAGCCAGACTCCACTCTCGCGTGAAAAGCCCGTGGCCTCTCGCGACCTGGGAGTGACGCGCCGCAGTCCGCTTCATTCCCGCTATGCTGCTAGTCTTGTGCCGCTTATTCAAAACTCTGCGCGGGCAGGTCACCCCAAAAGGTCAACGAAGTTGGAGGCGCCTGTGCCGATCTTACCAAGGCAATCGAGCTACGATCCGGGTTCGCCTCAGTCTATGCCTTGCGTGGCGCGACCAACGCTGCCCTGGGCAAGAGCAACCACGCAAAAAAAGATTTTCAGAAGGCAATCGAACTCGATCCCAGCCTGACCGACGAAATCAAGGACATGGCCAGCCGCAGCGGCCTGACCACTGACCACTGACCACTGACCACTGATAACTGATAACTGATAACTGATAACTGATAACTGATAACTGGCTTGCGACCGTTTAGCAGCCGACGGCACGTCGGCTCACTCGCCCCTCGCCCCTCGCCCCTCACCAGCAATTCTGCCATTGGCTGCCGTCGTACACGCGCAGCTTGTGCAAGCGGCGGTCCATATACATATCGCCTTCGGCCGGGTTGTCGGGCGGCGCGTCGCGCGGCTCCAATCGCACGACGTCCTTCACATGCAGCGACCGGGCGGGCGCGGTCGTCCCCACCCCCACATGCCCACTGCTGCCCGCAATGAACAGCCGATCCTCGCACACATTGGGCCCAGAGCGGGTGGCCAAGCCGATCGAGTTCGCAATCGGGCCCGTCCCCTGCCCATAGGCGATCAGCCGCAGATAGCCGCTGTTGACCGGCCCCGGCTGGTCGGGTGACATCACGATTCCCGCCCCGCCATCCACGTCGTTGTTCATCGCCCGCGCGGAAAAGAACTGCGTCACGGCGGTCGCCGGCAATCCCGTCTCGGCCCGCATGAAGTACGTCATCGGATTGCGTTCGATGGCGATGATGTCGCCAATCAGCACATCGCCAAAGACTGAAAAGGTTGGTTTGATATGCGTATGGGGTAGATCGGGAATCGCCATTGCCGACGGCCAGAGATTGACTCGCATTCCGCTCTGTTCGGCCGGCAAACTCAGCACTAGCGGCGACTTGTCGGCAGCAATTTGCATAGCCGGCGTCGTGCTCCGATGGCATCCCTCGACGTAATCGAAGTTCCACTGCAACCCACCGCGTTTGGCCAGATGCAGCCAGCCGTCGTCCGACTGCACAGTAAGCGGCCCGGCAAGTGTCTTGCCTCGCTGCGGCGTGGCCGCCACGGCATTTGGAGTCCCCTGCCCCGCGTGATCCACCCCCGCGGCAACCGCCCCGGCAAGAATTAGCACCAGCATCCACAACTTCTTCATCGCAGCGATCCTTGGTTTCGAGCGATAGGCAATTCTGTCATTTCCGATATGCCCAATATCATCTCAAACAGAGATCAAGTACATAGCCCAACACGGCTCCGACGAAAATTGGCAGCAGCGCGTAGATAGGAATGAAGCCTAGCGCAATGGCGGCTTGCGCATCGGCCGCCAAATCGAGCGAGTAATAGGCCCAGGCGAGAAAGCCAAATCCCAAAGCACTAGGCAACAGCAGCGAGACGGGACGGCGATACCAATAGCTAATGGCAATCAGGCTGCCCCAGGCAATCGCATTGAAGGCACCAAAAAAGAGAAGAGCGAACAGGCCACCGTCTGCGAACTGATTGAACCACGCTATACCGCCGAAAATGCGGACCAGATACGGCAACAGAATCCCAACAATGGCGATGGCTAAGCGTGCTCGGTTCATGGGCATTTGGCGTTCGTCACCGGACGGTATAAGCGATGTGTAACGTGAGGTATAGGCCACTTCACGCCATTAAAACAAGTCTGCTCCATTAAGTTGCCGAAGTTTCAGCACTGCCTTTGTTCAAGGCTTCGTCGCTTGATGGCTGTCAGTTTTCCCCGCTCCTCGGGCCATTTCAATCCCTTCGAACGTCTTGTAGAACATACCCTCTTCTCATAGCGGAAACCCCTTGGTACGGGAGCCGCTCGTCGTTTCGCCCGTCAAAAACACCAACCCAAATAGGGCTTGAAAACAATAAGGGCTTCGGCCGACTGATCGACCGAAGCCCTTTTCTTTGAAGAACTTGCGTGCTGCCCTGCAGTGGACAGGGTGAGAGTCGCACTCACGACACGCGGATTTCCAGTCCGCGCGAAGTTGCCCGTTGCCCTTCCGTTGCCCTGCGATTAGCCGTTTTTCCCGTATTTCATGAAGTCGGACTGCAATCTGAATTTGTGCTCGATGCGCGCTTTCGGTAACAGTTCGGGTAACACCCGGGGCACCATATATCGCATGTGTCGCCACGCGGGCCAGATTCTTCCATGCGGAAGCCGGGCAACTTGTAGAGTGCGCTACTCCTCTTGAGGACCCGCCACGAAACGTTGCGACCCGCAACTTTCCCGCTTCTCACTTCCCAAGCGTCTTCCCATCGGCTGCCGCAACACGCTGTTGCCGCATTTCCCGACGGCGAGTGTTGCCTGCTGCTCGGCAGGCCCACATCCCCTGTTCTCGCTCAACATAAGGAGTCACACATGCATTCCGACGATTCAGCTAATCATCATCGACCGGTGGCCGGAACTGCCGACAACCAGGCTTTGGACCAAGAACAAATCGCCTTTGCTCGTGTTCTCGGTGCGGCCCTAGCTCAGCACTGGAAAAGCCAACAACGCGAGCGCTGCAGCAAGTCCTCTACTAAGCCAGATACCGCTGCTGTCGGCAATTCTTCTCAGCCCGGTCGGCCAACTCCATCGACCTGAAACTCTCGTCCGGATTTCCAGCGCCTACTAGGCGGGCAAGTCAGGGCATCGAGCGGTGCCCGGCCCAGCCTCAGATCGCCTGGTAGAGGAGAAATAATTATGGCAACCAATGCAATTCGACATCGCGTTACCTTGAAATGTCGTATAACCAGCCATCCTAGGTGTCCAGGTGCGAGGACTCTTCGCTGCAATTCGATCATGGGGGGTAGCTTGCTTGGCGGCGCTAATGGGTGTCCTGCTGCGGGCAGCCCAAATCGGCCACCCTCAACCGGAAAACTCCTTGCCGGTCCTCGCGCAAGGCCGGACCAGTCGGGGACGTGAGCGATCGGCCGTTGGCAGTGCCAGGGATCCGTCTGGCTGTGACGGGATCGCAAGCTACGCGCGCTTTAGCTCCGATGGCCAGCGCGACGAAAGCATTTCCGACCAGCAGCGGAAATGCCGTGAGAAAGCTGAGATCAATGGGCACAAGATATCGCCAGAACTAGAGTTCGCGGACCAGGCGATATCCGGCACCAAGCGAAACCGCGCGGGTCTCAACGCGATGCTGGACGCCGCCAAGGCCGGGCGGATCAAGGTGTTGTACTTCCATTCCTTGAGTCGGCTATCCCGGGAATCCGTCATCACGCTGCCACTGCTAAAGGACTTGGTCTACAACCACGGGGTGCGGGTAATTAGTTGCACGGAGGGCATCGATTCTAACGACACGGCGTGGGAGGTGATCGCGCACGTGATGAGCATTGTCCACGAGCAGTACCTAAAAGACTTGGCCGCGAACGTGTTCCGCGGCCAAGAGGGGGCGCTGCTTGCCGGGTGGTCTGTCGGTGATTACTGCTTTGGCTATTCGTCCGCGCCCATTCCCGGGAGCGAAAACGGGCGCCGGAGTCGCAAGGCCAATCCGCGGATGATGTACGTCATCGATGCCGAAACGGTCGCCTGGGTAGCACGTGTTTTCCACTGGTTCATTCACGAGCGGCAGACCTTGCGGTGGATTACGCGGGAGTTGAATCGGATGCAAGCGCCGAAGGACCACCGGGCTTCCACCAAGTCCTGGCAACATCAGTACTTGCCTAGGCTCCTGTCCAATCGAAAATACATCGGCGAGTGGGCTTGGGGAGTAATGAAGAACGTACGCAATCCTTTGAACGGCGACATTCGCCAAAATCCGCGCGATCCCGAGGAGTGCCAGAAATGGCTCCGCCAATTTGAGCACCTGCGGTTGATCGACAACAACACGTTCGAGGAGGCCCAGCGACTTCTCAGGAGTAATAAGAATGCTTGTGCTCACCGTCGCGCGGAAAAGGGCAAGCTCAACGGGTCACACGCCAGCACCAGCCAACGTTACCCCCATCACCTTCTGGCGGGAACAGTGCAATGCGGCCAGTGCGGGCGCAAGTTCCACGTCGGCGGTGCCTACGGTAAGTACCTGTTCTGCCCCGGCTATCACATGGGAACGTGTTCCTGCGCAACGCAACTTCGCCGGGACCGGGGAGAACGCATGATTCTGGACGCAATCGGACAGCGTATCTTACTCAACCCGGCTTGGCGAAAGCGTGTCTTCGAGGAGACGATGAAGGCTTGGACTATGAGCCAAGCCACAGGCCAGCCTTTCGCCACCGCCAGAACACGGTGTAGACGGTTTTCCATTTGGGAAAGTCGTGGGGCAAGGCTCGCCACTGGCAGCCGGTGCGGTTGACGTACAGAATGGCGTTGACGACCGCTCGACGGTCCACCGGCGGTCGGCCTTGCCGGTGTCTCGGCGGCAGCAGTTTGTGGATGATTTGCCATTGCCCGTCGCTAAGGTCGCTGGGATAATCCGTCCCGTTCATTGTTGCGGCTCCGTCTTCCTTGACTTGAATCACCAAAGAAGCGGAGCCGTAACCTTTTCATCCTTTCATGTCAATTTGAAGACTGGTTCTGAAAGAGAGCCCGGGAGGCCCGTATCCGGGGTAATTTCGCTCTCAGAGATCTACCGCCTCGAAGAGGCCAAGGCACGCCTGGGATGGAGCGATTCTGCCTTCCGAGAGGCCAAACGGCGGGGCCTGAAGGTCATGGTCTGCGGGAAGCGCAGCTACCTCAGCGGCCGTGAAATCGCCCGTTTCCTGGCGAAACAATCACCCTAACGACAATCCTCCATCATGCATAACCAAGAGATCAAAGTCAGCGTGGTCAAGTACCCGGACCGCAAGTTCTTCATGATGCGGTACACGGATCCGATCACGGGCAAGCACAAGGCCCGCTCGACCGGCACCGTGGTGCGCCGCGAGGCCGAGCGGATCGCCGCTAAATGGGAGCAACAACTCCAGGCAGGACTCTACCAACCGCCTCAACGAATATCGTGGCCCGACTTCAGGGAACGCTACGAGGCTGAAAAGCTTTCAAGCTTGGCGGCGGCAACCCGGCGATCAGCCGCAAGCGCTCTTAACCAGATTGAACGGGTGATCAATCCTGACCGCTTGGAGAAGCTGACCTCGACCGTACTGAGCCAGTTCCAAGCGAAGCTACGCGAAGAGGAGATGAGGTGTACCACCCTCTCCCGCCATCTGCGACACATTCGGGCGGCGTTGAGCTGGACCGTCTCCATGGGGATGCTTCCAAAGATCCCCGACGTACACCCCCCCGTGGTAAAAAAGGGCAGATCTTGATGCGTGGCAGGGCCATTACCGCCGAGGAGTTCGAAAGGATGCTCGAGGCAGTGCCGAAGCTGCGGCCGCTCGATGCCGCCGACTGGACCCGTTATCTGAAGGGGCTTTGGCTGTCAGGTTTGAGGCTGGAAGAATCGTACCGCCTGTCGTGGGACGACGAGGCAGCTTTTCAGGCAGATCTCAGAGGGCGACGACCCGTATTTCGCATCTACGCCGAAGCCCAGAAGGCTCGCCGTGACGAGGTGCTGCCAGCGACGCCCGACTTCGTGGAGCTGCTGGCACAGCCCCCCTCCGATGCTCGAACTGGCCCAGTATTCAACCTCCTCGACCAGCGAACTGGTCGCCGTCTGGCGGCGCACCGGATGGGCGAGGTCGTGGCGAAGATCGGCAGGAAGGCCGGCGTGGTGGTCAACAAGGCTGACGGCAAGTTCGCGTCGGCGCATGACCTACGTCGGGCATTCGGGACTCGCTGGGCTCAGCGGGTGATGCCGGCCGTGCTCCGCAGGTTGATGCGGCACGCCAGCATCCAGACGACGATGGCCTACTACGTCGACTTGGACTCGGCCGAAGTGGCCGATCAGCTGTGGGCGTCTTGGGGGACGGAGAGTGAGGACGCGCCGAAAAGTAACACTTCAGGTAACACCAACCCAAATAGGGCTTGAAAAGACGAAGGACTTCGGCCGACTGATCGACCGAAGCCCTTTTCTTTGAAGAACTTGCATTGCTGCCCTGCAGTGGACAGGGTGAGAGTCGCACTCACGACACGCGGATTTTCAGTCCGCTGCTCTACTACCTGAGCTACCTGTCCGTCGCTCCCTCGGCGGAAAGCGAAACGACCTAGTATACGACTCCCATGCCGCTTGTCAACGCCGTCAGTAGCGGAAGCTATTCGCGGCCGGGCGGTTCCCCGACCACTGCTCCTTACAGCCGTTTTTGTCGGCGTCATTGCTCAGAATGCCCCATGTCCCCCAAGCACGGCCCGTCCGGCTAACGACTTATCTGCCTTCTGCGGTCGCTGATCTTGTCTGCCGACGTCCCAAGCGATAGTATTCATTAGTACACTATGTATGCCGAACTCCATGCCAAGTCGAACTTCTCCTTTCTCGAAGGCGCCTCGCACCCCGCGGAACTGGTTGAGCAGGCCAAAGCGTCGCACTACGCAGCCCTGGCGGTGACCGATCGCAACAGCCTAGCCGGCATTGTCCGCGCCCATGGCGCGGCAAAAGACCTCGGACTGCGCCTGATCGTCGGAGCCGAGATCACCCCCGCGGATACTCCGCCGGTGGTCCTTTGGGCCACCGATCGACGTTCCTATGGGCGTCTGGCTCGATTGATCACCCGCGGACGCCTGCGGGCACCAAAGGGAGAATGCCATCTGAGCTTCACCGATGTTGCTGAACATGCCGAGGGCTTGTTGGCTGGCGTGCTAGAAAGCCGGGAGCAAGCATCCGTTGTTCTGGGAGCGGGCCCAAAACGGGTGCCCTTGCGACCGGCCATTTACTCGCCCCTCTCCAAGCTCCTCGATTATCGCGACCTCTTTGGTGACCGCTGTTACCTGCTGGCGGAGCTTTTTCGCGGCCCCAACGACGCGCGGGAACTCGAACGACTGCGGGACCTTTCTCGCCGAACGCGACTTCCCTTGGTTGCCGCTGGCAACGTGCACTACCACGACGAGCGGCGGGCAGGTCTGCACGACGTGTTGACGGCGATCCGGCTCGGCTGCACAGTCGCCCAAGCAGCCCCGCACCTGTTTGCCAATGCCCAACGTCACATGAAGTCGCCGGAGGAAATTGCGACCGCTTTTGCCGCCGTGCCCGATGCTTTGCGACGAACGGTGGAGATTGCCGATCGCTGCCACTTTTCTCTGGACGAGTTGCGCTACGAGTATCCCGAAGAATTGGCTCCGCCGGGCATGACCACCGGTGAGTATTTAGCCCAATTGACCTGGCAGGGTGCCTCGCAGCGCTATCCACGAGGCGTGCCGGACAAGGTCCGCGGGCTCATCGGTCATGAACTGGCCCTAATCGCCGATCTGCAGTACGAGGCCTACTTTTTGACGGTCTGGGACCTGGTGCGATTTGCGCGGGGACGAGGGATTTTGTGCCAGGGTCGCGGCTCGGCCGCCAACTCCGTGGTCTGCTATTGTCTCGGCATCACTTCCGTCGATCCGGAACGGATGGATGTGCTCTTCGAGCGGTTCGTCAGCCGCGAGCGCAACGAGGCGCCGGACATCGACGTCGATTTCGAACACCAGCGCCGCGAAGAGGTGCTGCAGTACATTTACGAAAAGTACGGCCGCGAGCGATCGGGCATTACGGCTGAGACTATTACCTATCGGCCACGCTCCGCCGTGCGCGACGTGGGCAAGGCCTTGGGCATACCCGTCGCGCAACTCGACGCCTTAGCAAAACGTCTCGAACATTTCCACGAAGAACCCGATTTGGCCCGCCGATGTCGCGAAGCAGGCATCGATCCACAGTCCACCGTCGGCCAGCAATTGCTGCAATACGCGGGGGAGTTGGTCGGATTTCCGCGACATCTCTCGCAGCACACTGGGGGAATGGTCATTACCCGCGGACCACTGTGCGAACTGGTGCCGATCGAAAACGCCGCCATGCCCGGCCGCACCGTGATCGAATGGAATAAAGACGACCTCGACGAACTCGGAATTTTGAAGGTCGATTGCTTGGCGCTCGGCATGTTGAGCGCCATCCATCGGGCGTTTGACTTCGTTGAAAAACACCACGACCGGCGTTTGACACTGGCCAACATCCCGCCAGAAGACGACGGCGTGTACGAGATGATCCGCCGCGCCGATACGATGGGTGTGTTTCAGATCGAAAGTCGCGCTCAGATGAGTATGTTGCCGCGTCTACAGCCGCGAACGTTCTACGACCTCGTCATTGAAGTGGCCATCGTTCGCCCCGGGCCAATCCAAGGCGACATGGTGCATCCGTATCTGCGGCGCCGCGCCGGCGAAGAGTCCGTGACCTACCCCAATGACCTGATCCGCTCGGTTCTCACCAAAACGCTCGGCGTCCCCCTGTTCCAGGAGCAGGCCATGCGATTGGCCGTCGTCGCCGCCGGTTTCACGCCGGGAGAAGCCGACCAACTCCGCCGGGCCATGGGCGCGTGGCGACGGCCGGGCGTCATCGAACAATTTCGACGCCGTTTGATCGGCGGCATGCGCGCCAATGGCTTTTCCGAAGAATATGCCCAGGCCGTCTTCGGACAAATTAGCGGTTTCGGCGATTACGGCTTTCCAGAATCGCATGCCGCCAGCTTTGCCTTGCTCGTCTATGTTTCGGCGTGGCTAAAGCATCATTACCCAGCTGCGTTCACCGCGGCGCTGTTGAATAGCCAGCCGATGGGCTTCTACGCCCCGGCTCAACTGGTGCGGAACGCCCGCGAGCACGGCGTGGAAGTGCGGCCGCTCGACGTAAACTTCAGCGATTATGCCTGCACGCTGGAACCACGCCACGCCTCCGCGAGTGACAACCCCGAATACGACAACCCCGAACACGACGGCGCACACTGGGCCCTGCGGCTGGGCCTCAACAGGATCCTTGGCATGCCCATCGCTCAGGCCGAACAGATTGTCGCCGCACGCGGCAACTCGCCCTTTCGCACGTTTGAGGATCTTGCTCAGCGGGCAGGCTTGAGCCGCGCGATGCTGAGCCGATTAGCCAAAGCCGGCGCCCTGCGATCACTCGCCGCCGACCGCCGCGGAGCCCTCTGGCACTCGTTGGGCCAAGATCAGAATCCGCTCCCCTTGTTCGCAAACAACTCTGCCGAAGCAAGCTTAAGCAGCGACACGGTGACAGAGCGTGGCGCTGCTCATACCACTCGGCTGCCCCGCATGACGGCCGCCGAAGAAGTGCTGGCCGATTACCGCACCGTCGGCCTTTCATTAGGCAGCCACCCGCTGACGTTTTTGCGACACGAATTGACGGCTCACGGCATCGTGCCCGCCGAGGCCCTGAAAACCATGCCCGACGGCAGCCCGGTTGCGGTCGCCGGCATCGTCCTCGTTCGGCAGCGGCCAAGCACAGCCAAGGGGATCACGTTCGTCACCTTGGAAGACGAAACAAGTACTGCCAACCTGATCATTCGCCAAGCGGTCTGGAATCGCTATCGGGATGCGGCATTCATGGCCACCTTGATGGTCGCGCGCGGGCGTCTGCAACGCCAAGGACCAGTCATCCATGTCCTCACGACGGCCATGGAAGACCTGTCGCCTGCGCTCCAGCAACTCACATCGCAATCGCGCGACTTCTGTTAACGAATGCGTCGGCGGGAACTATCCTCAAACACCGATATCACAGTCCCCGCTGCCTTTGAAAATCAGCATCTACACAACCCTTGCCTCCCGCAAAGGCGCCAAGGCTCAAAGAGAACGACATCGGAGTCAATGTCCTTTGCGTCTTCTCGCCTTTGCGAGAGCTATCATCCCGAAAGTTGGTGCGGCTTTCGTGGCTTCTTTGTTAGCCTATCTGGTGTTCACCCGCGTTCCCCTGCGGCGTTCCGTGCCTTTTCGCTAACTCCGCGTCCCAAGAGGAGACGCTATTTCTCGCCCATCAACCGCGCAACGGTCGGCTCGATCGTCGCGGCCCAAATTTCATAGCCGGTGTTCGACAAGTGCAGCAAGTCAGGCATGAGATCCTTGTTCACTTTGCCGTCTGGCTCCACAAACTTCGAGCCAAGATCCATGTAAAACACCGTTTCATGATCGGCCAACGGGGCAATCAGCGCATTGGTCTTATCGTTCAGTTGCCGAAGTTCATCCTGCTTGTCAACGCCACGTGGGAAGATGGCCAACAACAGGATTTTTGTCTTCGGCAACTTCTTCCGCAATTTCTCGACGATCAACTTGATGCCTTCCGCCGTCTCTTCAGCCGGGAGTTTCGAGAGACCGGCGTTGTTCGTGCCAATCATCAATACCGCCAATTTCGGCGAGACACCGTCGATGTTGCCGTTGTCCAGCCGCCACAAGACGTGCGACGTCTCATCACCGCCGATGCCCAGGTTCACCGCATTGCGGCGGCTGTAATACTTGTGCCACACACCCATGCCGGCCCCCGACCATCCCTCGGTGATCGAATCGCCGATGAACAGCAGATCAACATCGCCCAACTTGATGCGGTCGTTCATGCCCAAGTGGCGCGGCATCCACCACACCGAAGGCCGCGGTCCCGGCACCGTTGCCGATCGCCGCTGCGGTTCTTTGGCCACGGTCAACGTCGCCATGGCCAGCAACAACAAAGCCGGCACTGTCATCTTCGCACGAAGGCCACTCATCTTCATGTTTCACCTCAAAAGGATGATCCTCAGGAATGCCCCTCAATTTGCTCCACTTCGACTTTTTTCGCCAGTTGCCCGACCCGCCCTGGATCGAGCCGGCATGTCTCCAGGCTTTGCACGTTCTCGGCCGCGGCCGCCATGCCCCACTTGACCGCGTCAAGCACCGCACGTCCGTCGCGCACCGCCCAGGCGATGCCGGCCGCCAGGGCATCCCCGCTTCCGATCGGATTCACCACCTGTTCAATCGGCGCCGGCAGCAGCCGAAACAGCCCCGAGGCATGGCTCACCCACACTGGCCCCGGGCCTTGCGTAACCACCACCCACTGCGCGCCGGCACGATTCAACTCCCGCATGGCCGCAAACAGATCGCGATCCTCGCGTAACTCGCGGCCCACCGTGTGCCCAAGTTCCTCGCGATTGGGCTTCACCACCAACGGCTTCAAGTCCAGCGTCTCCAGCAGCCCGTCGCCACGGAAATCGAGGACCACAGGGCACTTCGTCCACGCGACCAACTCCCGATAGTAAGCTGCCGAAACGCCGGTCGGTAAAGAGCCCGCTATCACCACAACCGCCGCCCGAGCTGACTCCTCAGCAAACGCCGAACGAAACTGATCGAGTTCCGTATCCGTAAGTGGTTTGCCATTCTCGACAAGTTCGGTCATCACACCGGTCGCCCGATCCAAGATCGTTGTGCAAACTCGCGTCGAAACCTTGGTCTGCACCCAACGTCTCGGAACACCGAGGTCGGCGAATTCGCGATCGATCTCGACCGCCGGAGGGCCGCCGACGGTGGCCAGCGTCAGGCTCGGCCCGCCCAAGCAATGGGCGGCAATCCCGGCGTTCAACACTTTGCCCTGGGCCAGCCAACGCACCTCCGCGGCGCGATTCACCTCGCCCCAGCGAAAAGCCGGAAAGACCATCACTTGCTGCCAGGAGGGCGTCAGGCCGGCAGAGAGAATCATAGCAATCGTTCCAGGATCTCGGCCAATTCGTCGTCACTCAATCGTCTTGGATTGCCGCTCATGCTCGAACCGCGCGAGTCGCGCACAAGATCCGCGATTTGTTCGCGGCGCACCCCCACCTCCGACAGCTTCCTTGGCAGCTTCACCCGGTCGCAGAGTTGCTCAATCTTTTCAGCAAACGCCTCCGCCGCGGCCTCTTGGTCTTTGGTCGGCAGCCCGAACACCAGGTGGCCTAGTCTCGCGAATGCGTCGCGGCAAACAGCCAGATTGTTGCGGATGGCAACAGGCAACATCACGGCGCAGGCAACACCGTGCGGTATCCGACAATGCGTGCCGAGTGCGGCGGCCACGCCGTGCGCCATGCCCAACCCGGAGTTGGCCAGCGCCATCCCCGACAACAACGCCGCATGGGACATGGCCTCGCGCGCCGGGCGATGTTCCGGCCGCTCCACCGCCTCTGCCATGGCAGGCACCGCCATCCGCAGTCCTTGCACGGCCAAGGCCCGCGGAATCGGCTGCGTTTTCTTCGACACGTAACTCTCAATCAACTGCGTAATCGCGTCCATGCCGCTGGCGGCCGTCGTCTCGGCCGGCGTGGTCACGGTCAATTCGGGATCGACCAACGCCACCCGCGGCATCAGGCCGTTATCGCGCAGACTCTTCTTGAAGGGCGGATCGTAACAGGAGATGACCGCGTTTCGCGTGGCCTCCGCCCCCGTGCCGGCCGTCGTCGGCATCGCCATGATCGGCAGCGGCGATACCATGAGTTTCAAGTCGCGGCCCACATTCTCCAGACAGTCCTTCACCGTAACGCTCTCGCGATTCACAGCCATTGCCGCCGTGGCCTTGGCCAAATCCATGGCCGCGCCACCGCCGATGCCGACCAGCAGGTCCCCCTCACCAATTCCCCTCGCCCGAGCCTCGGCCGCAATCCGGTCGACGTCGGCCACCTCGGGCTCGTGAAGCAGCGTTGCCAACACCACCGGTTCGACCGAAGCTTGCCGCAGCCAGCCCGCAATCTCGTCCAGCACCGCATCGGACACTGCTGCCGGGAGTCCGGAAACGAGAAAAGCGCGCCCGCCCAATTGCTTGGCCAGTCGGCCCACCTCGCGGCGCCGTCCCCACCCGAAGACGATCTGCTGCGGCGCGATGAAGTCATAGGAAAGTGCGTCGGCCATGATGTATCATTAAACCGAGTTTCGCTGGGAAATCAATGCATCGGCAGAGTTCGTTCGCGGAGCGAAGCCCGCTGTCGTAGGCCTCACGCTCCGCGTGAAACCCCATCACTCGCCCTCTGCCAAGCCTGTTAGCCCGCGTGCGAAACGATTATGATAGTCGGTATCATCAACTTGCTCGTGAGGGACACTTCCATGCGACCCAAGACGGGGTGCATCGCTTTTGCCTTGTTGACTACCCTTGTCGTTTTCAGCCAGTCAGTGGCCGACGAGTCGTCGTCGAGCAGCCCGGCCGATCGCAAAACGTATCTCGACGGCGTGCGAGAATTGCTCACAAAAGAATGGCCGGCTAATCGAACGGTACAAATAGTCTGCCACGGCCATAGCGTGCCATCCGGCTACTTCGCAACGCCGATCGTCGACACGTTCAACGCCTACCCCCACTTGCTCCATCAAAGAATCAAGGCCGCCTACCCCTACGCGGTCGTCAACGTTGTCGTGACGGCCATTGGCGGCGAAGATTCGGAGGCGGGGGCCAAGCGATTCGCCCAAGACGTTTTGCCCCTCCGCCCCGACGTCGTCACCATTGACTACGGGCTGAACGATCGCCGCATCGGTCTCGAACGAGCCCGGCTAGCTTGGACCGGTATGATCAAACAAGCAAAAGCCGCCAAGGCGAAAGTAATCCTGCTGACGCCCACCGGGCATCTCCGCTCAAAATCAGCCGATCCCAGCGACCCTTTGAATCAACATGCCGCTCAGATTCGCCACCTGGCCGCCGAACATCATGTCGGTTTGGTCGACAGCCTCGCGCTCTTTCAAACCTACGTTGTCAAGGGTGGCAAGTTGGAAGACTTGATGTCTCAGGTCAACCATCCCAATCGCAACGGGCACGAAATCGTGGCCGACGCCCTGCTTCCCTGGTTCGCTAAGTAACGCACGTTTCGAGGTAAGCCGTACCGTGGTCAAAACGATGGAAATCCTTCCCGGGGGCACGATCCAAGGCTCGATTCGCCCCCCCGGATCGAAAAGCATCACCAATCGCGCGTTACTCTGCGCCGCCCTGGCCGACGGTGAGTCGCAACTAATCAGCGCGCTCGATAGTGAAGACACGCAAGTCATGGTCGCTGCACTGCAGCAACTGGGCGTCATCGTCAAACAGGACTCCCAGTCCGCCACGATCCGAGTCCAAGGTTGCGGCGGACGATTTCCCGCAGCATCCGCCGATTTGTACGTCGCCAACAGTGGTACCACCGCCCGTTTTCTGACGGCGGCATTGGCCGCGGCATCAGGCAAATACCAAATCGACGGCGTGCCCCGCATGCGCGAACGTCCCATTCAAGACCTGCTCGACGCCCTGAATCAGCTCGGGGCAAACGCTCACTCGGCAAGCGCCAACGGCTGCCCGCCCGTGCTGCTCCAAGGTCGCGGAATGCCAGGCGGTGAGGCCACGGTGGCGGGAGACATTTCCAGCCAGTTCCTCAGCGGCCTTCTGCTGGCCGCTCCTTACGCACAACGCGAGGTGCGACTGCGAGTTGAAGGCGAGCTCGTGTCGCGTCCTTATGTCGACATGACGCTCACCGTAATGAAATCGTTCGGCGTTCACGTGACATGCCCCAACGAACAGAGTTTCGTAATCGCCGCGCCACAGCATTATCGCGGCCACGACTATTCGGTAGAGCCAGACGCCTCGGCCGCTAGCTACTTCTTCGCAGCCGCAGCGATTACCGGCGGCGAAGTAACAGTCGAAGGCCTGTCGAAGCAGAGCCTGCAAGGTGACGTCGCCTTCTGCGATTGCCTCGAACAGATGGGCTGCGAGGTACGCTACCAGGACGAGCAAATCACGGTTCGCGGTCGGCCGTTGCGTGGAATCGACGTCGATATGAACGCCATCAGCGATACCGTGCAAACCCTCGGCGCGGTGGCCGTCTTTGCCCACGGTCCGACCCGCGTGCGCAACGTGGGGCACATTCGCCACAAAGAAACGGACCGCATCCAGGCGCTTGCCAATGAGCTGCGCAAGATCGGCGCCAAAGTGGAGGAAGCCGCTGACGGTCTCACCGTCCACCCACAACCGCTGCACGGCGCCGACATCGACACTTATCACGACCACCGCATGGCCATGAGCCTGGCGCTAGTCGGGCTTGTCGTGCCGGGGATCGTGATCCGCGATCCCGGTTGCACGGGAAAGACTTATCCGCAGTTCTTCCAAGACCTGGAACGCCTGCGTGTTCGGGCTTGATGGAAGACCTATAGCTCGACGATCGCCTCGGCGATCTGCGGCAATCGCCAATCGCCGTACTGCACGTCGACGGGAATCACGTAGCGCCCCGGCGTGGCGGTCAGCGGCACCGACAAGTTCAGACGGATCCGTCCCTCACTTTTCCCGGGTATCTCAGCCCTAGCCGAATCAGGTCCAATCCATGTCGCCCACGTCGCCCCGGCGGCCGCTTTGCTCCAAGCCGCAGGCAGCACGGCGCGACACGACGCCGCCCTTGCTTGTGACGAATGATTGGTGACCACCACTTCCACGGCGACCGCTTCGCCCGGCTTGGCCTTCTGTTCGTAGGGATAGCAGCGGATCCACGATTCATCGGTGGCGTAGTTCGCGTGATCCCAGGGCACTATTTCCCGAATCAGCCGCTCTCGCTCGACCAGATTGGCCCGCATAAAGCGGCAGTCTTCCTCGCCGAAATCAAAGGCAACACCCACGTGGCAATTGAAGATGTGCGTCGGCCGCAACTTTTCAATCAGTTGGATACAGCCATCAAAGCCAACATTCGGTCCCAGCCAGTTGCGATTCTGCATGCAGTAGTCGTCAATACCGCCGGGCGTGAACGAGTCCCCCACAAACAGCATCCGCACGCCTTCGCCTTCGACGAACAGCCCGCCGTGATAGAGCGTTTGACCAGGGAAATGGTACGCCGTCAACCGATACTCGCGCCACGGCCAGGACTCGCCGTCGTTGGACGCACGATCCACTCGGGCAACCGCGGGCGAGATGCACGGCAGTCGCCATCCCATCGGATTGCGGATTACTTCGGCCACGGCACGAACTGCGATGCAAGGACACCGCGGGAACATTTTCTGGAATGTCGGAATCCCGTCCACATGATCGTCGTGGTAATGCGTGATCCACAATCCATCAACGCTGGTGATTTCGCCAGCCTTCAACATCGCCTGAACCTTCGCGACGGCTTTCTCCGTGCCGGCGTCCATCACGAAGGCGCTCTTGTCCTTGCTGAGCAGCATCCAGGTTGTGCCAATGTGCCGCAGGCACGAGGGAACCTCTTTGCCGGGCCGCAACGGCATTTGCCTCGGCTTGTTCGCATACGCCTTGAACACCTCCGGCATGTAGTAACGCAGGGCTGCGATTTCGACGTAGCAGTTGTACAAATTTTCAAGACGACGAGTCGCCAGATCCATCGCCTCCAGCGGCTCGGTCATAATCTGTCCGTGCGAGGGCACTAACCGATCGGGGCGAGAATTCTTGATTCGCTGGAAACTCTGCTGCAATTGCTGCCGCGCCCCAAGGTAGCCGTGGTAGTCCGAGTTCTTTCCGCCTCGCTGCAAGCTCCAAACGTTCCAAAGCTTGCCGCTGTCATACAACATATCCCCGCAGAAGACAAAGCGGCGTCCATCGGCTTCGATGAGGAGACTCATGGAGCCGTCGGTATGCCCGGGGGTGGCAAGCGCGGTGATCCGTGCCGGTCCCCATTCCACCGTCCTCCCCTCGGTCAATTCGCCGTCGACCTTCAGCGGCTCCGCCAGCACCAGGTGACCAGGGCGGAGCTTGTATAGGTGCCAGCGATTCTTCGCGTCCCTCCAATACGAGTCGACGCCATCAAACAAGTGTCGTTCCGTCGCCGGCACCAACACTTTCGCGTCTTTGGAAGCAAACCCGGTGCCGCCGCAGGACGTGTCGCGATGGTAGTGCGTGAAATACACGGCCTCGACTTTCGCAATCCCCAGCCTTTCCAAAACCTGTGATACCCTCCCGTCGCCGCAATCGATCAGGACAGCCTTCTCCCCATCATGAATGATGCCGACGTTCGTCACACCGCGGTAGACCGCCACGTGAGGGCTGAGGACGAGCAGATCGTCGCCACCCAAGGCCGGACGACAAAGGGCGAGACCGGCAAACAGAAGGTTCGCCAAAACACGGGCGACAATTGTCCAAACAGCGGGCGTCTTCGCAGCCATCACGCCAGTCCTCCAACGCGATTGAGGGCAATAACAATCAATCCGCAAGAAACGATCGCCGGACGTCCCTTCCGACACCGCGCAGGCAAGAGGCATGGGCTCGACAAAACTGGATTTCGAGCGCAGTTCACAACTGCCGCCTGGGCAACGCCCATTCTAACGCGCCCGGCGTTCCGCATCGACGGTCGAGGGCATCTTTGAAACCGAGCCCAACAACTCGTTAGCGCGACGAATCAGGTCCTCACGCCCATCGACGCTAGTGCTGGGGTTCGTCGCGTCGGCAGCAATCAGATTCCCTTGGCAGTGCTGACAGACCAAACGCTTGCCAAGATATTCCACACGAATTTGCAGCCGCCGGCCACAGGTTGGGCATTCCTGAACGAAATAGATCGGACTTGGCATCGCGGACCTCCTGTGTGCGCACCACCCTCCGTGCGGCGTCGGCCAAATTATCGCAAGCTTGGGGCCTGTGTCAATTGTAACGAGGCTGACGGCCTCATACTTGGCAATCCAGGACCTCTGCGAAAGCCAGAAAAGCACCGATATCGCCCCGCTACCGATAAAAGGTATAGTTCGGATAGAACACCACGATCGCGTGAGGCGGAAATGGATCGACTCTTGCTGCGGCTTCTGACGGCTTCGGTGTGCGTCTTGTCGCTCGCTGGGCCGGTCGAGCTAATCTGGGCTAAACCGCCTGTCCCGGCAAAAGACGATTTCGCCCCCACGCGACAGCAGGTACTCGCCTATTTCCGTCAAAAACCCGACTACCGACCCGGCGATTTTGTCACCCGCGAGGACGCTCTCCCCCTGCTCAATAAACTCCAGAAGTCCGGACTCCCCGCTGCCGACGCCGGCAAGATTGCTTCGCAAATGGTCGGACGCAGCGAGTTTTTAGCCGCCCAGTTGGCAACGCCCCAAGGCAAAGCGTTCATGCGTCGCATCGCCCGCTATCCCAACGCGTTTGACCGGCTCGACCGCCTCAGCCAGCTTCCCCGGGGCGAACAAACCATCCGAGATTTGATTCGCGGTCCTGGCGGCGAGAGACTCGTGCAATACATGACCGAAACTAACGGGGGCAAGAATTTGGGGAAGCAACTCTCGGAGATCCCCAATTCACCAGACTTCAATTCACCCACCGGACGCATCTACACCGCGGAAAGACTGCTCGACCAACTACAGGCCGCCTACGCCCGGGCAAGAACAACGCAGTCCAAAGCGTCTCAACGCTAACGCACCCGGCGAATCGATTGGACCAACACCGGCTCGGTTGGCGTGCGTTCAAAATCGCCAACGTCGTGGACCGGGACGTTGTTGATCTTGTCGACGACGTCCATGCCTTCAATCACCTCGCCAAAGACACAGTATCCGTAGCCTTCCGGCGTGTTGTCCCTGTAGTCAAGGCTCGGATTGTCGGCCACATTGATGAAGAATTGACAGGTACTACTGTCAATCGTTGACGGTTGGCGGACCATCGCGATTGTGCCGCGAAGATTCTTCCGCCCGTTCGTGGCCTCGTTGCGAATCGCGGTGCGCGACGGTTTTTCGACGAATTTCGTGTTGTAACCGCCGCCGACAATCCCTTGCCCCTTATAGACTTGATGGAAAATCGTCTGATCATAATGCCCCCCACTCACGTAATTGAGAAAATTGTCCACGCTGATCGGGGCTTTCACCGCGTCGAGCTGAACCACAATTGTGCCGAGCGAAGTATCGATCTGGACGACCGGATGTTTCGGATCAGAAGCCGGTTTGCCCGCTGCTGCCTCGCCTGCCTGGCCGCCGGTGCCGCTGATCGCCGTGCGGGTCGAATCATTGCGGCTGCAACCCTGCGCCACCACAAACGTGAATATTCCCAGAACGACTATGGCTGTTAGCGGATATCGAAACACGGACCTGGTCTCCTCAACACACTTCCTCCGCCACCGTCGGGCGGTGTACCAATAAGCCGAGCAAAGGCGATGGGAACAACATTTCCATCTGCTGAGTCTCCATCGGAGAGGCCGATCGTCAGCAGGAGCTTGCGACCAAACCCGCCCGATCGAATCCACCCGAACACCAACAGACTCCCCCTAATCATCTGCACAAGTCCGCAGCGGTGCAATGTCGATTTTCTCAAAATGTCTTCGCTGGAGGGGGAAGGCTGGGCAGGCAGGGGAATATTCCACGGCAGCCGCTTGTGGTACAATTGCGGCAATTTCCTGATCCGCCCACACTGCTATGCACAGCCGCTGGTTCAACATCACCGTCGTGGTCGCCTGGCTCGTCACGATGAGCTGGCTAGTGACGGAAAAAGTCTTGCCGCCGATGCTTCTCGGCGAACCGCCAAGCTACAGCAAGATAATCGAGGCCGAAGACGACGCACCGCCGACCGGCTGGAAAATCTCTGCCGATGGCCGCTCCATCGGCTGGGCCTTAACCGACGTGGAACGGCAGCCGACCGGGCTCACGGAAATTTACGGCCGCGTCCACTTCGACCATCTGCCGCTGGGAAAACTGATGACTGGCTGGATCGAGCCCCTCGCCCGGCTCTTTGTGAAGTTGCCCGATAGCCCCACGATGGACGCGCGAAGTGTGCTGGTGATCAGCCCGTTCGGTCGTTTGGAGCGTTTTGATTCCGCTGTGGCGCTCGGCCCCGGAACCGAGTTGGTAAACGTGCACGGGACGGTCGAGGGGAAACAGGTGCAATTGCTTGTGCGGGCCGGCGATGTCAACTTGCCCGCCTATTACGCGCCGCTGCCAGCCAATGCCTTGCTAAGCGATGCCCTCACTCCGCAGACGCACTTGCCCGGCTTGAAAGCCGGGCAAACCTGGACCGTGCCGATCTATTCCCCCCTGCCCTCCAAACAGCCCCTCGAAGTTATCCGGGCGACCGTCGAAGGAGAAGAACCCCTGTTTTGGAACGGCAAGATGGAGACCGCCTTGCTGGTCGTCTACCGAAGCGAGTCGGGCATCAGCGCCCTGCAAGCGCCCAAGGGACGTCTCTGGGTGCGTTCTGACGGCCTCGTGCTGCAACAACAAGCGGTCTTCTTCGACCTCGAGCTTTCCTTCGTTCGCATGACCGACAAGGAAGCGGAAGCCCAAGTAGAAAGCGCCGGCGAACATTGGTGGAACCTGAACCTGATCCCGGGGGGAAGCGGACGATGATCGAGTTCAAGGCAGCGACGCGCCGCTACGCACACAAGATCGCCGTGGATCAGCTTTCCCTCACCATCCCGGCCGGGCAACTCTTCGCACTGCTGGGCCCCAACGGCGCAGGCAAAACCACGACCATCAAAATGTTGACCGGACTCCTTCGACCGACCGCCGGTTCGGTCGCCGTTTGCGGACATGATGTCGTCGCCGATGTCCGCGCCGCTACGCAAATGATGGGCTACGTGCCCGAGGAACCATTCCTCTACGACAAGCTTTCCGGTCGCGAATTTCTCGAGTTTGTGGCCGAAATGCACGGCATGTCGGACGCCACAATGAGAGAACGAATCGCCGCCGAATGCGACTACTTCGAACTCGATGCATTCCTCGATGACCTCACCGAAACCTACTCCCACGGCATGCGGCAACGATTGATCTTTGCCTCAGCCCTGCTCCATCAACCGGCCGTCTTGGTCATCGATGAGCCAATGATCGGCCTCGACCCACGTAGTACCCGGGCGGTTAAAGACCGGCTGCGATCGCTGGCCGCCCAAGGCACGACCATTTTCATGTCAACCCATACCCTCGCCATCGCCGAAGAAATTGCCGATCGGATTGGTATCATGGACCATGGGCACCTCCCCTTCCTCGGCACGGTCAGTGAATTGCAGGGGGAACTGGCCTCGCATCACGCCTCGCTCGAGCCACTCTTTCTCGAGCTCACCTCCGCCAGCAACGGCCGGAAAACAAACGACATCCGCGGCCCCGCAGCGACGCGGCAAGCAGGCGTACCGCAAAAGGACTGAGAAAGGCTGGGGCTGGCGGCCATGGCGACTGCCGAAAGGAATCTCGCAAACAAAGACTTCTTGTCGCCCGAGCTCGAAGCTCGAGCCTTTCGCCGGATGCGCCGTCGGATTCTCGTGTCGCTCCTGCGGCAGATGCTCGTCCAAGCCCGATTCCGCTTCTCGCTCGTAATCCTCCTCACGGCCATGCTTTGGGGCGGGATGTTCTGGATGTTCACCGACGGATTTCGCTTTCTCCAGGCCACCATCACCAACTCGGAGATGCACGCGCGAACGGTGAGCGTGATGTTCGTGGCCTTCTTTGCGGCACTGCTGGTGATGCTCGTTTTTTCGGCGGGCATCATCCTATACAGTTCGCTATTTCGTGCCCGCGAGATCCCCTTCCTCTTGACGACGCCTGCCCGCGCCGAGCGGATATTCCTCCACAAGTTCCACGAGGCGATTATCCTCAGCGGCTGGGGATTCGGCCTACTCGGTAGCCCGATGCTTCTGGCCTACGGGTACGTCAGCGCCGCCCCGTGGCCGTTTTACTTCCTGCTTGTGCCACTGCTGCTGGCCTTTGTCTACATTGCCGTTGCCGTCGGTGCAACGATCACCCTGTGGATCGTCCACCGCATCCCCGACAATCGTCTGGCCGTGCTGATCACCAGCGTGATCCTCGTCCTGTGCGGCATCCTGTGGATTATCTGGGAAGTGTTCGCCGGACCACGGAACGACTTGCTGACGCCGGGATGGTTTCAGGAGATTCTCGAACGCCTGCAGGTCTCGGATCAGCGGCTGCTGCCGCACTGGTGGTTGAGCATGGCGATTCTCGACGCCGCCGCCGGACTGTGGTCGGAAACCCTGCAGTTTCTCGCCCTAATGCTTTCCAACGCCCTGTTCTTCCGACAGGTTGCCCTCTGGACGGCCGGAAGAATTTACCGCCGGGCCTACAGCTCGCTCTACGACAAATCCCTGCGTCGAAAACAGGCACATGCTGCCCGCGGGGATCGGCTGCTATCCGCTTTGCTAAAGGTTTTTCCGGCACCCATGCGGCTCATGATGATCAAGGATTTGCGACTCTTTCGCCGCGATCCATTGCAGTGGTCACAGTTCCTGATCTTTCTCGGCCTGTTGGTGCTGTACTTCCTCAACATCCGGCGATTCAGCTATGACATGTCCTCCATCGCCTGGGTGAACATGGTCAGCTTTCTCAACTTGGCCGTGGTCGGTCTCTTGCTATCCACGTTCACCACCCGCTTCATCTTCCCGCTGCTCAGCCTCGAGGGTCGCCGGTTCTGGTGCCTTGGCCTACTGGGCGTGCGGCGCGAGATGATCGTATGGGGCAAATTTGCCTTTGCCCTGGTCGGCTCGATTATCCCCTGCAGCTCGCTGGTGCTGGTAAGCGACTTGATGCTCAACGCCTGGCCGATCGTCCTAATCTCGCACCAGCTCACCTGCCTGATGCTGTGTCTCGGCCTCTCCGGCATCGCCGTGGGATTCGGTGCCTGGCTGCCGAGCCTTCGCGACGAGTCACCCTCGCGAATTGCCGCCGGTTTTGGTGGCACGCTGACCCTCGTGATCAGCACGCTCTACATCCTGGTCGTCGTCCTTTTCACGGCCTTGCCGATGCACTTCTACCTCGTCGCCGAGTATGCCACCACAAGTCGTGGCCTCTACGTAGATGCCAATATCGAGGGGTGGATCTTGGCCTGGCTGGCCGGCGGCATCCTTGGCAGCGTCCTGCTCGGCATTCTGGCCACGTGGCTGCCGCTCGGGATCGGTTTGCGCGCCTTCAGGCGACTCGAGTTTTAGAGCGACCCAGTTTCACAACTGGCAGGGCGCCACTTCCCGCACCAGTTGGCTGATCTGCTTGAACTCGGTCGCATTCGCCGTTTCGCACCATTCAAACAGCGCCGCTTCCGTCGTGGTCACCGTCGCACCAGCCGAGTCCATGCGCTGCACGGCCGTCACATGATCGGTAAGATATCGCGAGCCGATCGCATCCACTGCCAAGTAGACCTGCCAGCCGTCGGCCAGCAAATCGAACACCGTCTGTGCCACGCAGACGTGTGTTTCGATCCCGCAGACCAAGATCTTGCGGTAATTCCTCCCCCTCAGGTCCTCAAAAAGCTCGGGACAACCGCAGGAGCTGAAACACAATTTCGATGGCATCGGGCCAAGCCGCTCGGCCAACTCCGGCACGGTCGGCCCCAGCCCCTTGGGATACTGCTCGGTGCCAACCACGGGCAGACCAAGCAGCCGGGCCCCGTCGATCAGTCGCCGAACGTTCCACGTCACGCGCTGAGAATCGTGAATCGACGGCAGAAGTTTTTCCTGCATGTCGATGACCAACACTGCCGTATCATCGCGCGACATCATTACCGGGCTACGGGGAATGGTATTGTTCTCGCTCATCGCAGCAGCATAGCCGATCCATCGCAAGGCCGTCAATGAGTCGGGCGCAGGTGGGGATCGCGGCTCGTACCAAAACAATCAACATACCCCCGTTCGGTAATGCCAGTTGTTTAGGCGTCGCTACGGCAGCAGTTCGTGGACCGCCGCGCTTGGACGGCCGCGTTTAGCCCCCGCCGGCACGGCGGCGATGGCGCGAGCCCCGTCGGCCTGCTTCTACTCGGTTGGCCAAACTGATATAATCTAGCGCCGCGTGTCAAAATTGACGAACCGTGCAAGCGCCCCGAGGCATTCCTCAATGAAATCCCACTCCACGACCATCCTCACCGTCCGCCGCCAAGGGGTCGTCGCCATGGGCGGGGACGGACAAGTAACCGTCGCCAACACGATCATGAAAGCCGACGTGAACAAGCTCCGCCGGCTGATGGACGGCCGCGTGCTCACCGGTTTCGCCGGCGCCACGGCCGACGCTTTCGCCCTGCTCGAACGATTCGAGGCCAAGTTGAAGGACTATCCGTCGAACGTGCCGCGGGCGGCCACCGAATTGGCCAAAGAATGGCGAACCGACCGCATCCTTCGCCGCCTCGAGGCGATGATGGCCGTCGTCGACGCCAAGCACACGCTCCTGATCACCGGCAACGGCGACGTCGTCCAGCCCAGCGATGGCGTACTGGGCATCGGCTCCGGCGGCAACTACGCCGTCGCGGCCGCCCGGGCCCTGCTCGCCCATAGCGCTTTGTCGGCTGCCGAGATCGTCCGCAAAGCGCTGACCATCGCCGCCGAAATCGACGTCTACACCAATACGAATATCGTCGTGGAGGAAATCCCGTGCGAGAGCTAACGCCTCGGCAAATTGTCGCCGAGTTGGACCGTCATATCGTTGGCCAGGACGCCGCCAAGCGAGCCGTGGCCATCGCCATCCGCAATCGCTGGCGTCGACAACAACTCCAGGGCGATATGCGGCAGGAAGTGGCCCCGAAAAACATCATGATGATCGGACCCACCGGCGTCGGCAAGACCGAAATCGCCCGCCGCTTGGCCAAGCTCACCGGCGCCCCGTTCATCAAGGTCGAAGCGACCAAGTACACCGAAGTCGGCTACTACGGACGCGACGTCGAAAGCATGATTCGTGAACTGGTCGAAAACGCCATTGGCATCGTCCGCGAGCAGGAACGCGATACGGTTGAGGCCGAAGCCCGTCGACGCGTCGACGACCGCTTGCTCGATCTGCTCGCTCCGCCGCCGCCGGCCTTCGACGCCATGCACGGCAGCCCCGATTCCCCCGAGCGCTACGAGCGAACTCGGGAAAAAATGCGGGCGATGCTGGCCTCCGGCGAGATGGAACAGCGCCGCGTCGAACTGACCGTCGAACAACGCGCCATGCCCATGATGCTGACCGGCGTCGGCATGGAACAGATGGACATCGACCTCCAGGGCATGTTCGAGAAGATTCTGCCCAAACACTCGTCACGGCGGGAAATGACCGTCGCCCAAGCCCGGCAGGTCATTTTTGAGCAGGAGTGCGACGCCCTCATCAACCAAGAGAAGGTCAACGCCGCCGCCATCGAACTGGCCGAGAACGTCGGCATCATCTTCGTCGACGAGATTGACAAGGTCGTGGCCAGCGAACAGGCTCACGGCGCCGACGTTTCCCGCCAAGGCGTCCAGCGCGATCTGCTGCCAATCGTCGAAGGCACCACCGTCCAAACTCGATACGGCTACGTCAAAACCGACCACATCCTGTTCATCGCCGCCGGCGCGTTCCACCGCGCCAAACCAAGCGACTTGATGCCCGAGTTGCAGGGCCGCTTCCCCATCCGCGTCGAACTCGAAGGTTTGGACAAGCAAGATTTCGTCCGCATCCTCACCGAACCCAAGGGCGCCCTGACCAAGCAGTACGAGGCCCTCCTGGAAACCGAAGGCGTCACCCTGGTCTTTGAAAAAGATGCCGTCGAAGCACTGGCCGAGTTCGCCTTCCAGGTCAACCAAACTACGCAGAACATCGGCGCCCGTCGGCTCTATACCATCATGGAGCGACTGCTCGAAGAATTGAGCTTCGAGGCCCCCGACATGGGCGCCGGCCGCGTGGCCATCAACGCCGCCTACGTGAAGCAACGCCTCGATGAACTCACCCGCGACGAGGATCTGAGCAAGTTCATCCTGTAACTTTTCCATCGGCCGCCGCGTCTGCTCAGAAAGAGGAACAGATTCCGCAGCAAGATCACAGCCGGCTTGGTGAGGATGCGAGCATGCCCGACCGCTGGGACGACAATCGCTGGGACGACGACATCGAGGACGAGGAAGACCTTGAGGAGTACGCCGACGACGAGCAAACCTATCCCTGCCCCGAGTGCGGCCGCGAGATCTACGACGATTCCGAACGTTGCCCGCACTGTGGCCACTACATCTCCGAAGAAGACAGCCCTCCCTCTCGGCCAGCTTGGTGGATTGTGCTTGGGGTTCTATTGTGCCTTCTTGTGATCGGTTTCTGGCTTCTCCAATAGCGGAAAGAGTGCCTTGGTGTGGAGTAGCGGCAATGGAGAGCACTGATTCTTAGTAGTCATGGTAATGCCGATTGTCAACGGAACTCAGAACAATCCCTCCTACGCTCGGCAAAGGCGGAAATTGCGTCTGCTCGTCCCAGTGGTAGAATAGAGGTGGTCTTGGAGAACGAGGAAAACCATGACATCGGCACTTCAAAAAGCGTTTGAGCAAGCCGCGTCCTTACCGCCCGAGCGTCAGGATGCTTTAGCAGCCATCGTCTTGGAGGAAATTGCCGCTGAGGATCGATGGCAGCAGTCTTTTGCGGGATCCCAGGATGTCCTCGCGAAACTTGCAGCCGAGGCATTGGAAGAGGAGGCGCAGGGCCACACACGGGATCTCGACGAATCGCTATGAATTCGCGAACGACGGAACGATTCCGAATGTCGCTGGCCCGCTTGCCTGCCGCGGTTCAAGAACAGGCCAAGCGAGCCTTTCGCATTTGGCGAACCAACCCGGAGCATCCGTCGCTACAGTTCAAGCGAATTCACTCTCGGGAACCGATCTACTCTGTTCGCATTGGCATCCATTGGCGAGCCTTGGCTGTGCTACGCCGCGATCAAGCGGTTTGGTTCTGGATCGGCCATCACAGCGAATACGATCAGATGATCTCGCAATTCTAACCACCGGTTATCTCGAGTAATGCCAGCCGCAGACAATTAAGTGCCTGCTTCGCCGCATAAATCTTCTCCAGGGCCGGATGAATGCCCAACGGAATGATCTTCTGCTCAACGCCCGCGCCGGTCGCCATCGCGACCACAACCGAAGGCAAATTGCCCCGTGCATCGCTGGGCAATCCCTGACTAGCAGGAACAACCGGTCCTACCGCCAACGCGACATCAGCGCGATACGTGCGGCGATGTCGCACGGCAACCTCTTCGACCGTTTCCTCCATCCGCGTCAACACCGCGCCGCCGAGATACGTGCCGCCGGCGTCCGGCACGCTCGCCAACCACTCCGCCAGCAATCCGCCCGTCGCGCACTCGCACGTCACTAACGTCTTCTTCTGCCGGCGCAGCAACCGCACTACCACGTCCTGCAATTCGTCCGTTTCTTCGCCGTAAACGATATTGCCCAACGCTTCTTTGATCGTTTCGACCACCGGCCCGATTGCCGCCTCGCATTCGGCATCCGTCTGCCCCTCGGCCATGATCCGCAACGTAATTGTCGCCTTGCTGGCAGTGATGCCGACGGTCGGCTGGCGACCCCTGCGAATCAAGTCCGGCAACATCGACTCGATCTGGCTCTCGCCGGCGCCAAAACAGCGAATGCTGCGTCGCCGAATGACACGGCCAGGTCCACAAAGACTCTTGATCGTCGCCGCCACCGAATCGTTCCACATCTCGACCATCTCGGCCGGCACACCCGGCAGACAAATCACCCGGCAAGAGCCTTTGCCTGCCCGCGGCACCTCCAAATCGATCCCCGGCGCAGTCCCATGCGGATTGTAGACCACGCGGCTCCCCTCGGGAAACATCGCCTGCAGCTCGTTTTGCCTCGGCATCGGCCGATGGCGACGGGCGAACAACGTGCGAATATATTCGAGCGCAACGGGATCAAGTTGCAGCGGACGCCCCGTCGCCTGAGCCAACGCTTCCCGCGTCAGATCGTCCGCCGTCGGCCCCAGCCCGCCCGTCGCGATCACCACGTCAGCGCGTTCAATCGCATGCCGAAACACGTCCACATTCGGCAACAACTCGTCGCCCGCCGTCGTGTGATACAAGACGCGAATGCCCAACTCCTCCAGCCGCTGACTAAGCCACTGCGAGTTCGTATCGAGCGTCTGGCCGCTGGTGATCTCATCGCCGATCGCGATAACTTCCGCATCCATGTCCGTCCCGCGCAAATACTTGACTTTATCGATGGGTATAGTTCCAATGAGCTATTGAGGTTCAGCAAAGGAATGTCGGGAGGCCGACTAACGGGAGGCCGGTAAACAAAAGCCTTTTGGCTTAGAACGCCCGACGTTATTTACCTGAATATCAATAAGCTCCTCATTCTATTGGCTACGCGCCTCGGCGACTACCAGCACCCAGCGAATACCAACCAGACAATAAACCTTAAGCCACGCCGTTCAACACCCATGTCCACCCTTGCCGCCTGCCTCGTTACCTTGGCCACCTGCCTTCCTTCCGCCACCGAATCCAAGAAGGCCGACGCCGCCAAGAAACCGGAGCCCATCCGCGTGCTGGTTGTCACCGGCGTCGACTGGGGTGGGCATCGTTGGAAAGAGACCGGCCCCGCCTTTCGCAAGGTGCTCGAACAAGACAAGCGGTTCGACGTCCGGCTGGTCGAAGACCCCGACTTTCTCGCGTCGCCAGCCGTGCAGAACTACGACGTGATTTGCATCCATTTCAAGAACTACAAGCCCGTGGCCCAGCCGCAAAAGGTCCACGAGAACCTGGTCAATGCGGTGAAGTCCGGCAAGGGCCTGGTGCTGCTCCACTTCGCCTGCGGCGCGTTCGAAGATTGGCCCGAGTTCGCCGACTTGGCCGGCCGCGTCTGGGATCGCAAGATCAGCCCGCCACACGATCCCCACGGGCCATACACCGTCGAGATCACCGATAAAAATCATCCGATCACGCGCGGCATGAAGGATTTCGACGCCTACGACGAACTCTACATCTGCCTGAAGGGCGATCGGCCCATCGACGTGCTGGCCACGGCCCGCTCAAAAGTGACCGGCAAGGACTACCCAATGGCTTTTGCGTTCCAATATGGCAAGGGCCGCGTCTTCCACACGCCGCTGGGCCATGATGTCCGCGCTATCGAGATGCCCGGCGTCGCCGACCTCCTCCGCCGCGCCACGCTCTGGACCGCCGGCAAACAGCCGTAGACACCAAGAAGCGCACCCGAAAAGAAGTCCCCTCTCCCTTTGGGAGAGGACTAGGGTGAGGGCCGGGTCGCGACAAGATTTGGCTAGTAGTGGGCTGTGTGCTCGCTCACACCATCCTCCACGCCGCAATGAACAACGGGGTGCGGACAACTACGAAGTGCCTGAAATTCCTCCTGGGTATATTTATAATATGAAGGATTGTGGGCAGCGATTAACCAAGCAACACGGCGGACGGGGTGCCGGGCCGGTACCCATGTACCGTTTCCGCCGACTTCATGAGGTCGTCTAATGTATGGTGTTCCCATACAAATGGATTGGTCTTTCCTTATTGGAAAGCGACTCGACCAGCTCTGCATAGGCAGTTTTGATGTTCAGTTGCGATTTTCGGATGGCATCTCGATCTCAATCCAAGCAGATGACCGCCCCGTCAGGCCGATGTGGCAGAAGTCCGGATTCGAAACCATCCCATGCTCTCAGAGGGTGCCGGAAATGGCGGCTTCTCTTGCTTCGCTCGTGGGCCAAAACACCGTCAACGCTGTCTCGGAGAACGCAGCCAGTTTCGCTCTCTATTTCGACAACGGTGAAGTATTGCGAATATTTGACTCCAGCGATAGCTTTGAATCATTCACCATTGAAGGTGGCCCCCGCGGAGTGATAGTCGTGTGACCTAACCCGTTAGTTCCGTAGGGTTCGTGCTCGCACGCGGGGTGCCACTGGCTGCTTGTCAGCCAGTGCACACTGAACACTCCACTTAACGCCGCCCTCTCCCCACGCGGCTGCCACTGCTGGCTCGTCCAGCAGTGATATTGAGAATAGGTCGTGAAGGCAACTACTCACCCTCCCTTCTCTTCCTCCTCCATCGTCGACGTCGGCAGGCCATGCCCCGGCTTGTTCGCATACAACAGCCAATAGACCACCGGGATCACGAACAGCGTGAACACCGTCGAAGCGAACAGCCCGAAGATCAGCGACCAGGCCAGCCCGGAGAAAATCGGGTCGATGATGATTGGCACAGCCCCCAGCATCGCGGCAGCGGCGGTCAACAGAATCGGCCGCAACCGCACCACCCGGCTTTCCATGATCGCGTCGAACAGCGATCGCCCCCGGGCGAGCGACAGGTGAATGAAGTCGACCAGAATAATCGAGTCGCGGGTAACGATGCCCGCCAGGGCGATCATGCCAATCATGCCGGTGGCCGTAAAGTACACCGGATCGAGAAAACCGCCGACCTGCTGGGCGTTAATCACATTCAACAGCCAAAAGCCGGGCATCACGCCCAGGATCGTCAGCGGAATCGCCAGCATCACGATGATCGGCACCGTGAACGAGCCCATCTGGGCGACCAACAGCACGTAGATGGCGATCATCGCCGCGCCGAAAGCCAGGCCCAGGTCGCGGAACACGTCGAGCGTGATCTCCCATTCGCCCTCGCCGGCGAAATCGACGCGATAGCCCTCGGGCACGCCCCAGCCGATCGCGCTGCCGTTCGAGAAGAAACTTCGACTGTCAACGCTGCGCGGCGGATTGGTGCCGATCCAGCCGTTGCCGACCTGCTCGTAGCCATCGCTCGCAATCGGCGTCTTGGTTCGGTCGGCCAAGATATCGACCACCACGTCCGCCGGCGGCCGGCCGGCCGTTTCGGCAAAGACGTAAGCCACCCGCTGCAAGTTCTTGTGGTAGATCATCTGGTCGACCTCGGCCTTCTGCCACGTGCCCAACTCGGCCAGCGGCACCAAATGGCCAGTCGTTCCCTTGACATAGACCCGCGATAGGTCGGCAGCGCTGGTCCGTCGATCGATCGGCACGCGGAGTTCAATCCGCAGCGGATTCCGCTCGGTCTCATTGCGGAGGATACCGATCGTGTCGCTTTGCAGCAGCGAGCGGAGCGTCGCCACAATTTGTTCGCTGCTGATCCCGTTCAGCTCGGCTTTTTCCTTGTCAGCGATGAAAACCTGCTTTTCCTGGCGGGCCTCACGAACATGATCGACGTCGACGACCCCCGGCTCGACGGCCAATCGGGCACGAACTGTATCGGCGGCCAACAGCAAGTCGTCATAGCGATGGTCCGGCTGACCATACACCTCAGCTACAATGCTGGCGATCACCGGCGGGCCGGGCGGCGTCTCGACCAGTTTCATGCGCACCTGGTGGCGATCGGCAATCGTCTGAAGATCGTTTCGCATTCGCAGCCCAATGGCGTGGCTCTGCTGCAGACGATTCTTCTTGCCCGCCAGATTGATCTGAATCTGGGCCACGTCGTCCCCTTGCCGCAGATAGTAATGTCGCACCAGCCCGTTGAAGTCCATCGGCGAGGCCACGCCGACATAGCTCGTGTAATCCGACACCTCGGGCACCCGCGCCAGGTAGCTCTCAAACTCCCGAACGGCTGCGTCGGACCGCTCCAACGTCGTTCCCTTGTCGAAATCGAGCACCAACAGCAGCTCATTCTTATTGTCGAAGGGGAGCATCTTCAGCGGCACGCTACGCATCGCCGCCAGCCCCATCGCTCCGAACGTCAACAGCACCATGACCAGTAAAAACGACCAGGCAACGACGCGGGAGTGCAGCAACGGCGCCATCAACGGGTAGAACAGCTTATAGAGCCGCGATTGCTTCACCGCTTCCAAGTCGTCCGAGTCGTGATGGGCGTGAGCGGCAGCATCCGGCGTCCCATACTTCCGTCGCAATACGTGGTACGCCAGCCAAGGCGTGATCGTGAACGCGACAACCATCGACATCAGCATCGTCACCGGCACATTGAGCGCCATCGGCCGCATGTACGGCCCCATCATGCCCGTAATAAAGAACATCGGCAGGAAGCTCACAATTACAGCCAGCGTGGCCGTGATCAACGGCGGCCGAATTTCCGCCACCGCCTCGAGCACGATTCTCCGGGTCGCCTTCTTCCGCAGGGCGAAGTGGCGGACGATGTTTTCCACGTCGACAATCGGGTCGTCGACCAGCAAACCCAGCGAAAGGATCAAGGCAAACAGCGTCACCCGATTGATCGTGTAGCCGAGCATCAGGTTCACGGCCAGCGTCAGACCAAACACCACCGGCACCGCCACCGCCACGATCAAGGCCTCGCGCCAACCAAGGCCGAGCGTCAACAGGGCCACGACGATCAAAATCGCCACCGCCAGACCTTCGACCAACTCGTTGACCTTCTCGTTGGCCGTTAGACCGTAGTTCCGGGTAACGACCAACTCCATGTCGCCTGGCACAATCGTCTGGCGCAGTTCTTCCGCCTGCTTCAAAACCGCATTGGCAACCCAAACCGCGTTCGTCCCCTTCTTCTTGGCAATCGCGATCGTCACCGCCTCCTCGGCGTCTTCTCGCCCGTGTGCATCGGCCGTTTCCGCAGCTTGACTTCGATTCTCCGCCTTCCCCAGCACGGTTCCCGGGAAGAACTCGTGGTGGGTGAAGCCCCGCGCCGGCCCCCAGCCGTGCCGAACATAGCTCGACACTTCATCCGGCCCGTCCTCGACGCGCGCCACGTCCTTTAAGAACACCGGCCGGTTGTCGAACACGCCAACGACCAGATCGCGAAGTTGCCGGGCGTTTTCAAACGGCTGCCCCGCTTCGATACGGAACAATTTATCCTGCGCACGCACGTCGCCAACCGTCTGGCGAACATTGGCGGCCTGGATCGCGCGGCGAATCTCCAAAGGTGATACATGATGGGCCGCCATCCGCTCCGGATCCATCAGCACCTGCACCACCCGCGGCTGCCCGCCCACCACGTACGCCCGCGAAACATCGGCGATCCCCGCCAATCGTTGCGTGAGTTCCTCGGCAACCCGCCGAATCGTGCTCCCATCCGCCGTGGTGCTCGAAAGCGTCAGGGTTACGATGGGAACGTCGTCAATCTCCACCGGCTTAACGACCCAGCCGGCCACCCCCGGCGGAATAATGTCGACATTTTCGTTGAGCTTCTTCTGCAGCTTGACCAGGCTTCGCTCGCGATCTTCGCCCACATAGTATCGAACAGTAATGATCGCCTGGTTTTCACGGCTCATCGAATAGACGTATTCGACGCCATCGATCTGATAGAGAATCTTCTCCAGCGGCGTGCTCACCAACTGCTCGACTTCGGCCGCCGACTTGCCGGGGAAATTCACATAGACGTCCGCCAGCGGCACGACGATCTGCGGATCTTCCTCGCGCGGCGTCAGCCCCAGCGCCGCCAGACCAACCACGGTGGCCAGGAGAATCAGAATCAGCGAAAGATTCGATTCGAGGAAGATCTTGACGATTCGATTGGTGAAGCCATGCTCCGTGGCGATCGGATCGCCGCTGTTGTGTGCGCTCATGCTGCATCTCCTGCTGCTGCGGCCTTCGCCTCGTCCGTGGGGCAATTTTGCGGCCTCCTTTCCGGGCGAGTATCCCCTGGCGTCAACACCACTTCGCCTTGCCGCAAGCCGGAGAGAACCTCCACCTGTTGCTCGAGGACCATGCCATCTGCCGCAGCCACCTCGTCAAAACTGCGTCCCGTGCGAATGGCCCGCTGCACCGGCTTACCGTCGTGCACGACGTCAACCAATTCCAATTGACCGACGCGGCGGACGGCCGAGCGGGGAATGACTAGAATCTGCTCTTCCGCGACGGGTATTAAGATCCGGCCGAACATGCCGGAATAGATCCCCTTCGGACACGGCCCGGTGACCTTGACTTGAAAAGCCCGGCTGGCCGACTGGGCCTCGGGCACAATCTCGCTCACCGTGCCCAGGCACTGCTTCTGCAGACCATCCAAGCGAACCTCAATGCTCTGCCCAGGGCGTAGCTTCTGGGTGAGTGCCTCGCGGACGCTGGCGACAAGCTGCATGCGCGTCGGATCGAACAAAGTGACAAGTAGTTGGCCCGGCGTAACCATGTCGCCCGCTTCCACCCGTTTGTCGATCACCGTGCCGTCGATCGGCGACCGCACGGTTGCCCAATCGAGCATTGCCTGCACTTCGTTGACCGCCTCCTGGGCTCGCAGCAAGTCCGCCTCGGCCGATCGCACGGCCGTCACCGACTTGTCGTATTCCTGCTGGCTGACGGCATGCGAGGCGATCAGCCCGCGATACCGCTTTTCGTCCAACACAGCCTGGGCTTTCATCGCCTCGGCCGCATTGAGCGCCGCCTTGGCCTGCAACAGTTTGGCTTTCAGTTCCGTCGCTTCCAGCCGGACCAGCACGTCCCCCTCCTTGACCTGTTGGCCGGCCTTCAGATTGATCTCGATCACGCGGGCGAGGAGTCGCGATCCGATCGCCGTCTCATGCACTGCCCGGATCGTCCCCACGGCCGACTCGGTCAAGGGCCGCCGGACCAAACGCACCGGCGTTGGCACACCCTCGATTGCGACATCGGTGGCCTTGGGCGACCGATCAACCGGCACCTTCGGTGAGAACCAGCCCGCCAGCCAGAGCATTGCCACCACGACACCCACGGCAAACGCCAGAACGACCGCCGACTGAAATAACCACTGTGCTACCTGCTGCAAAACGCTTTTCACATTTGTCATAAGTACCTCGGCTCGCGATATCCGGGGGATGACGGCCATCGGCCGCCCTATGGGTGGACGAGAACAGCGATACCAAGGTTACATTCTTGCCGGAAATCGGCCAAGACGAATCACCCGGCGCGAGAACAGCCCCAAAAGGGTGCTAGGCATGCACCGACGAGTGATCATGCGGAGCCACGCGAGTCGCCTCGTCGCCAAACAGCCGGGTCAGCCGTTCCCGCAGCATGAGCCGCGCCCGCAGCAATCGCACTTTGACCGCTTCCTGACTGATCCCGAGAACTTCCGCCGTTTCTCTGGTGGAAAGCCCTTCGATGTCGCGCAGCACGAACACCACGCGATGCTTCTCGTTCACCTTCGCCAGCGCCTCTTCGACTTGTTGCCGAATCTCGCGTCGCGAGGCAATATCTTCCGGAGTTTCCCGCCAGACGGCGATATACTCGGGCCGCGGAATTCCCTCATACGTATCCTCGGCTTGGTATTCGTCCAGCGAGGGGCCCGACCGGACGGCCCGCTTCCGAAGCAGAGCCAAGGCATGATTCGTGGCGATCCGCAGCAGCCAGGTGCGAAACTGTGACTCCTCGCGAAACTCGCCGAGATGCTCAATCACGCTGACAAACGTCTGCTGGCAAACCTCCTCGGCATCCTGATGCTGATCGACGATCCGCCGCGCCAGGTTGAATACCTGCCGCTCATACTTGGTCAACAGCGTCTCCATGGCAGCGAAATCGCCCGCCTTGGCTTGTTCCACCAGCGTTCCATCGGCGTCAACCTTCCCCTTCCACTGCTCGCGCAGCAAACGCGCCAAGCGATAGTGCAGCGTCGGTGGCAACTCGAACGGCTCTTCATCCTTGAACAACCGGACCGTCTGGCGAATATTGTCGACCACAATCTGGCAAGGATTGCAGTCGCTCAAATGCGTCTGGAAGGTATCGCAAATCCCCGGATCCAGTTCGCCGTCGACGTACTGGTTCAAGGCGGCAAGCAGCTCTTCACATTTCATGGCAGTGTCGTTCGTTATGGACCCAAATAGTGCCGTCAGCATTTTACCGGCTAAATCGGTCCACACAATAACGAAAGTGGCGGCGAACAAAGACAGACATCAATTGTACGCTGATCCGGTTCAGAACTCTCCCCTGTCGACTTCGTCTGCTACAAGGCGAGCATGGCCTTCAACCGCGACTTGCTGACAACCCCCTTCTCCTGCGACACGACCTGGCCGTCCTTGAACACAAACAGATGCGGAATCGATCGGACCCCATAGCGGCTGGCCAATTCGGGATTAGCGTCAATATTGACCTTCACCACCTTGGCGCGGGGATTCTCGGCCGCCAATTGGTCGAGCGTCGGCGACAAGGCCTTACAGGGACCACACCACGTCGCGTAAAAATCGACCAGCACCGGAGCCTCCGACCGCAGCACCTGATCGTCAAAGGTCAACGCCGTGACGTGCAGAACCCGTGGGCGAGGGCGAGGAGTGTCGACTCGCTTCACAGTGCTCGCGACAGCTCCCTGGACTCTTGGCCGCGACGAACTAGACGACCGGTCGCTGACAAGTTGGATCGGCAGTTCCGCGGCCTCCGACGGCGACGGTTCGTGCACCGTCGTTGCCGCCACCGCCTCGGTCGACGGCGCCGGAGGTGTCACCTGCGGCAAGGGCTCAATCCGCGCGTCAGAAAGGACAATTGCGTCGTCGGGCGGATTCTCCACCGCCATGGCCGCCGGAACTTGCCAGCTTGAGTCCGAAGCCGCCACAGGTTCTTGGCGAGCGATTGGCGCTTCGGCGACCGCCGTCGCCGGACCGCGATTGGATGCGGTTGCCGCAGTAGCCGGCAGCGGTTTTTGCCACCAATCGAACAGCCCCCTGCTTCCCGACGAGACGCATCCGGTCAGCGTTGCCAATATAAGGATCGCTGCCACAGCCGCAGGAGCGTTCAGCAGACACACAATTTTCGCCTTCATCGTGTTTTCTCCTCCTTGAATCTCGCTGCGTCCTGCGAGCATTCTCGTCGAGACAATCGAGTGTTCCCCGCTTATTTCGAAGCGGCTACGCACGGCTGCAAGCCTGCGCGACCTAGCAGCCAAACCATCGGACACCAGTTCGTAAAGGCGGACTGAAACAGGTTCAAGCCCACGAAGCCGGTCAAGCCGAGCCAATAGGGGCTGTGTAACCAGGCCAACGACAGGCTCGCCAAAACGACCGTTCCCGCAATCAGGCGAAGTCCTCGTTCGATCGTCATACTTGTTGCACCTTGAATGGGTGGATTTTTTTACCTGGTGAATCGTCGGGCTGTATAACAGCTACTTCTACTGATGCACCGAGCCGAAATTCGGTTACAAGCTTCTAGGCTGCCCCCCCGATCGCCCCGTGCCAAAGACGGAAGCATTGATAGGACAATTACTTAGCGTCTCTGGCACCAACGACGCCATCAGAGGAAACCGCCCGACCAGATGGATGAGCGGTCAATGTGCCAGCACTCGTGAGCGTATTTATCGCAACACTGGGCTTGCCACCGCCTCGTTCACCGCTTTCGAGGCAAAGAGCGGAAGAAGGGCCATCAGTTGACTCCGCGACTCCAGCAACGTCGTCGCCATCAGGTCCGCGCCCGCAGCCTGGAGCTGTTGCTCGTTGCCCTCCGAGTTGCCTTTGAGGCCCCAACGCCCCACTATAATCTGCACTTCGGGGCGGCCCGACTTCAATCGTTTGCAGAGGTAGCGAGTGTGCGCCAAACCGCCCGGTGGCAAGGCCGAAATGCACACCAAGTGGAACTCCTCCGTCACCACGCGTTCGACAAGCTCCGAGGCGAGCGTCTCGACACCTGCCAAAGAAATCTCCCACTTCGTCCGATCCAGCAATTGCTGCAACATCATCAGCGCCAGGCGATCGGCTTGATCGCGGGCCGGACAGGCAAGCACTTTGACTCTCGCCTTTTCCGCCGCCAACTCCTCTTTCTCAACGGCCTGTTCGGTCGACTCCTCCATCGCCTGCCGCTCCCCCAAATCCTCCAGCGTCTCCTCGGTGGCATCCAGCACAAATCGCACGTCGGCGTCGGTCAATTCGTCATTCGCCCGATCGCGCTTCGCGTAGTTCAAGGCAGGGATCAACAAATCATCGTAAACCTGATCGATCGACGTGGACTCGACGTGCGTCAGCACTAGCCCGGCGGCCTCGTCCTGATCGCGTGCCAGCAGTCGCTGGTAGTATGCCACGTCGCCGGGCAACCCTGGCTGGTCGCCTAGCAGAACGTCCATGAATTGCAGTTGCGGGACGTACTTGGCCACGACCACCAGGCAGACCGTCAGTGGACTGGAAAGAATCAGACCGATTGGCCCCCACAAGAACGTCCAGAACGCGGCGGCGACCAGCAAGGCGACCTCAGACACGCCAATGCTCCGCCCGTACAGATGCGGCTCAAAAACGTTATTGATGGTCAGTTCCGCCACTAGAAACAGACCGATCACCATAAAAGGCTGAGTCCATCCTTCGAACACGGCCAGACTCAATAGGATTGGCGCCAGTGCCGCGACCCATGGGCCAAGGTACGGGATATAGCGGAGCATGAATCCCAGGAATCCCCACAAGAGCGCGTACGGCATTCCAATAATCAGCAGACCGACCGCCACGATCAGGCCAAAAATCGCGTTCACAATCAACTGCATCAGCAAATACCGACTGATGCGCTGGCCGGCCTCATCAATCGCCTTGGTCATGACCGTGATCCGTCGCGGACCAAATAATCCAATCAGCCGATTACGCAGATCTTCGCGCTTCAAAAGCATGAAAATCAGCAACACGAACGCCATCGCCAACTCGGCGACCGCCTCGGCCAGTCGCCCCAGCAGGGCCGGAAGACTTGCTAACCAAGCCGGCGCTTCCGGTCGAACCACAACCTCCGGCGGATTTTCCGTAGCCGACCCTCCTCCCTCGTCAGCGACCTGCAGTTCCCCGGTGATTTCCCGCAGCATCTGTTCCAACCGCGGGGACTGCAAGGACGACACGGCCCCACGCAGCGAACGAATCTTCCCCTTAATGTTCTCCGTATACTCCGGGGCTGAGTTGACGACCGCCCGCGCTTGCGCCCCAACCACCCAGATAATGCTACCCAGAAAACAGAGGACGGCGAGCACAACGATCAGCACCGAAAGCACGCGGCCCAGTCGCGCCCGCTCCAACAAGCGAACCAAAGGCGTCAAAAGAAACGCCAGAAATGTGGCCATCGTAAGCGGTATGAAGATCGCCTGGGCCCAGTACATGACCGCCACGGTCACAATGGCGATCACGGCGCCGCTCAGGATTACGAGGGCAACCTGCCAGGCAGGGGTCGTCGATGTTCGGGGCACATCGCCTCACTTTCTCACCGGCGGCGCTCCACCCGCCGCACTATCTCTTGCCGCCCTTGCTCTTCTTCGGTGGGACTTTGGCCCCTTTCTTCCGCGCTTTCGACAGGCCAATCGCCACCGCCTGCTTCGGGTTGGTCACTTTCTTCTTCCCCCCGCTGCGAAGCTCCCCCTCCTTGAACTCGTGCATCGCCTCTTTCACCTCTTTCCCAGCCTTTGGGCCGTACTTGGCCATGATCCCTTCCTTTCGAGAACCGTCATCCCTTGGTCACTAAAGTCTCCACTCGTTTAGGCCGCCCGACACTTAGGTCTCCAAGCAATCGCTGTGCCGTCGGCGCTATGAATCGATCGCGACGGAACAATCTTTGCATCAAACTGACCTTCAATGGTCCGTATTATGGAGCAGTAGACCATGCCAAGGCTCTTGCGATTCTTCATGCTCATCTGCCTGGTAGTGGCGACTGCCGCCCGGGCCGACACCGGCTATTTTTTGAAAGAGGGCGCAGTCAACCCCGCCAAATTGCTGCCCGAGCCGCCCGGTGAGACCTGTTCGGAAACCCGCACCGAACTCGATTGCCTGTTGCGACTCCAGGAAACGCGAACGCCGGCCGAGGTTGCCCGCGCCGGCGCCCAGGCAGAATCGGTAGTGCCCGCCTTTAAGGACCTTTTCGGCCCCTGGTTCAACGAGGACAACTTGCCTCAAACGATGAAACTGCTGAGAAAGGCAAGTCGCGAGGGCAAACGCGGCTGTGATCTGGCAAAACAACAGTTCGGACGGCGCCGACCGCAATACGTCGAGCCGAAGATAAAGCCGGTTCTCCCAGGTCTCACCGAGTCCTGTTATCCCAGCGGCCACGCCGTCGAGGCCACCGTCGTGGCGGCCGTGCTCGCCGCGATGGTTCCCGAATACAAACAGGTCGCCGCCGAACGCGCCCGAGAAATCGGCTGGAACCGAGTGGTCGTCGGTGCCCATTACCCAAGCGACTGTACTGCTGGCCGAGTGCTTGGCCAAGCGGTGGCCCAAGCCCTACTGGCCGACGCACGCTTTCAAGCTGAGTTGGAAAAGGCAAAAGCCGAGTTGCGCCCGCTCAAAAGCCAACACTTTCGCCCCGGCCGGGTCGAATGCCACTAGCGCAGCGAATGACCCAGTCCACCGCTCACTCACCGCTAAACACGGGAGCCGCCCGAAAGGCCAGTGAATCGGCTCGCGTGCAGCACGAGGCGCGTCTCTCATTGAGATTTCCGTCCGCCTTGCCCCCCCGCCGCCCGAAGCTTAGAATGCCGAGCACACCTACTAGGAGGGGTTTCCGTGAAACAAGTACTCAATCCCGATTTGTTGCGGAGAATGGACGCTTACTGGCGGGCGGCCAACTATCTATCCGTCGGCCAAATCTACCTCTACGACAATCCCCTCTTGCGCCGCCCGCTCACCCGCGCCGACATCAAGCCGCGGCTGCTGGGGCATTGGGGCTCTACCCCCGGGCTCAATTTCATCTATGTCCATCTCAATCGGGCCATTAAGCAATTCGACCTCAATGCGATTTACATCGCCGGCCCAGGCCACGGCGCGCCCGGCGTCATCGCCAACACCTACTTGGAAGGAACCTATAGCGAGATATATCCCAATGTGTCGCAGGACGAGCAGGGAATGCGAAAACTGTTCAAGCAGTTCTCCTTTCCCGGCGGCATCCCCAGCCACGCTGCCCCCGAAACTCCCGGCTCGATGCACGAGGGGGGCGAACTCGGCTACGCGCTTTCGCACGCCTACGGCGCGGCCTTCGATAACCCCGACTTGCTCGTGGCCTGCGTGATTGGCGATGGCGAGGCCGAGACCGGCCCCCTCGCGACCAGTTGGCACTCGAACAAATTCTTAAACCCCCTGCACGACGGCGCCGTGCTGCCAATCCTACACCTCAACGGCTACAAAATTGCCGGACCAACAGTCCTTGCTCGGATAAGCCACGAGGAACTCGAGGACTTCTTCCGCGGCCACGGCTATCGCCCGCATTTCGTCGAGGGAGACGACCCGGAGGTAATGCATCAAAAGATGGCGGCCACCCTCGACGACGTGATCGCCGAGATCAAGGACATCCAAGTCGAAGCGCGGACCAAGGGTTTTCCCGGGCGCCGCGCATGGCCCATGATCGTGCTCCGGACGCCCAAAGGTTGGACCGGCCCCAAAATGGTCGATGGCAAGCAGATCGAGGGCACCTTCCGTTCCCACCAGGTTCCAATGGGCGACATGGACCGCCCCGAGCACATCCAATTGCTCGAACAGTGGATGAAGAGCTATTGCCCCGAGGAACTGTTTGACGAAGCAGGACGGCTCCGTTCGGAAATCGCCGACCTCGCTCCCCGCGGCACTCGCCGGATGAGCGCCAATCCACACGCCAACGGCGGACTGCTGCTCAAGGAGCTTCGGCTTCCCGATTTCCACGACTACGCGGTGGCCGTCCCGTCACCGGGCAGTGTCAAGGCCGAGGCTACGCGGGTACAAGGCGAATTCATTCGCGATATCCTCAAGTTGAACGCGGATCAGCGAAACTTTCGGATCTTCAGCCCAGACGAAACCACCTCCAACCGTTGGACGGCGGTGATGGACGTGACCGACCGCGTGTCGACCGCCCAAATCCTGCCCGACGACGACCATGTCAGTGCCGAAGGTCGCGTGATGGAAATGCTCAGCGAGCACCAGTGCCAAGGCTGGCTCGAAGGCTACCTATTGACCGGCCGCCATGGCTTCTTTTCCTGCTACGAAGCGTTTATCCACATCGTCGACGCGATGTTCAATCAGCATGCCAAGTGGTTGAAAACAATCCGCCATCTCCCCTGGCGGCGGCCGATCGCCTCGCTCAATTACCTGTTGACCTCGCACGTCTGGCGCCAGGATCACAACGGCTTTAGCCACCAGGATCCTGGTTTCATCGACCACGTGGTTAACAAGAAGGCCGCGGTGATTCGCGTCTACTTGCCACCGGATGCCAACACGCTGTTAAGCGTCACCGACCACTGCCTGCGGAGCCGCAACTACGTTAACGTGATCGTTGCCGGCAAGCAATTGGAGTTCCAGTGGCTCAACATGGACGAAGCAGTCAAACATTGCACGGCGGGCATCGGCATTTGGACCTGGGCCAGCAACGACCAAGGAAGCGAGCCTGACGTCGTCATGGCTTGCTGTGGCGATGTTCCCACCCTGGAAACGATCGCCGCGGTCGACCTCTTGCGCACCCACCTGCCCGAGCTAAAGGTGCGGGTCGTCAATGTGCTCGATTTGATGAAACTGCAGCCGCCGAAAGAACATCCACACGGCCTCACGGACGCCGACTTCGACGCGCTGTTCACTTGCGACAAACCGATTATTTTCGCCTTCCACGGCTATCCCTGGCTAATTCACCGGCTCACCTACCGGCGAACCAACCACAAGAATCTGCACGTCCGCGGTTACAAGGAGGAAGGCACCACGACCACCCCCTTCGACATGGTCGTACTCAACGACCTCGACCGCTTCCATTTGGTCAACGACGTCCTCGACCGGGTTCCCGGCATCGGCGCTCGTACCGCTTACATCAAGCAGGCCATGCGTGACAAGCTGATCGAGCACAAGCAGTACATCGCCACCCACGGCGAAGACATGCCCGAAATTCGCAACTGGACCTGGCAAGCGGCCAAGAACAAGGCGTGCTGCTAGCCGCCGCTATCGACCGCAATCCGCCGGTTCGCATCTGCCTTGCTCAAAGCCGCTGCGCCTCTTATACTTCAGCGATTGCCTTTGCCGACTTTGGAGCGATCGTTCCTCATGAATTGCCTGCGCCGCTACGTTTCTCTCGCCGTCCTCATGCTCGCCGTCGTGCCGTCCGCGCGCGCGGATCAGGACGCGAAACCGGCCCAACCCGCCGCCCAGCCAACCATCCAAATCACAGCCCAGCCGCTGGTTCAAGATAAGGATTACCAGCTCTACCGGACCTTGGCCGAAGCGATCGATGAAGTGGAGCGAAACTATGTCAACAAGGTGGATCGGCGCGAGTTGATCGAAGCCGCGATTCGCGGCGTATTGCAGAAACTCGATCCCCATTCCGCTTATGTCGGCCCCGAAGAATTGGCTCGATTTCGTACCACGATCCAAAGCGAGTTCGGCGGGATCGGCATACAAGTGACCACGGAAGAAGGCCAACTGAAAGTCCTCAGCCCAATCCACGGCACGCCCGCCCATAAGGCTGGCATCCTGGCCGGCGACCGAATTCTCGAAATCGACGGCACCAGCACGTCCGGCATGGGCCTCGATGAGGCAATCGCCAAGTTAAAGGGAGCTGAGGGCAGTTCCGTCACGCTCCTCATCACCCACCCCGGCAAAGAAACTAAAGAAAAGTACACGCTCAAACGCGAAAAAATTCACATCAACACCGTCCTCGGCGAGCGACGGCTTGCCGACGGAACGTGGGACTTCTGGGTAGAACCAAATCATAAGGTCGCCTATGTCCGACTCGTCGCCTTCAGCCGCGACACAGCATCCGAGCTCCGCCAGGTTCTGCAGCGGCTGACAGCCGACAAGATGCAGGCCCTCATCCTCGACCTACGGTTCAATCCGGGCGGGCTGCTCAACGCCGCTATCGAGGTCAGCGACCTCTTCGTCCTCGAAGGCCGTATCGTCAGCGTTACAGGCCGCAACAGTGTCGAGCGGGCCTGGGACGCCCACCAACAAAACACGTACACCGGCTTCCCCATGGTCGTGCTCGTCAACCGATTTAGCGCCAGCGCCAGCGAGATCGTCGCCGCCTGCCTCCAGGATCACAAACGGGCGACAATCCTCGGCGAACGATCCTGGGGCAAAGGCAGCGTCCAAAGCGTCGTGCCCATGGAAGAGGGCCGCAGCGCATTGAAGCTGACCACGTCGGCCTACCGCCGGCCCAACGGCCAGAATATCCATCGATTCCCCGATGCCAAAGATAACGATGTCTGGGGAGTTGTCCCGGACCCCGGCTTCGAGCTGCGGCTGAGCAACAAGGAGATGATCGCACTGATGCACGACCGCCGGCAACGCGATATTCTGCAACCGGCAAGCACCCCGTCCGATCCGACACACGCGAACCGAGAAGAAACCACCGACCGCCAACTGCAGAAGGCTATCGCGCACCTGTTAAATAGGTCCACACAATAGCGAAAGTGGCGGCGGACGCAGACCGCCGACCAATTGCGTGGTTTTCACTCTGGCAACGATTTCGGTTTTCCGCGGTTTTATGCAAGTCCCTCGAAGACAAGAAATAGTCAGCCGAGGGTGGCGCGGCCATCGGACGCCCCGGTAATTGCCAATCTGATTCACGAACGCCTCACTCGATCATCAACGGAAGTGGCACGAAGAAGTGAATATCCTGACGCTTGAAACAACCTGTGACGAGACTGCCGCGGCGGTCATCAATGATCAGTTGGAGGTGCTCGGTTCCGTCGTGGCCTCCCAGGACGAGCTTCACCGCCGCTTCGGCGGCGTGGTGCCGGAAATCGCTTCCCGCGCCCACCTCGAGCAGATCCTGCCGGTGATCGACGAAGCCCTCCGCCGCTCCAATCTGAGCCTCGCGCAGATCGATGCCGTGGCCGTTGCCAACACTCCGGGACTAGCCGGTTCGCTACTCGTCGGACTGGTAGCCGCCAAGGCTCTCTGTGTCGGCCGCGGAATCCCGTTAATCACGATAAACCACCTCCAGGCACACGTTTATGCGTGCCGCCTCGCCGCCGGTCGCGATGTCTTCCCTTGCGTGGGCCTGATTATTAGCGGTGGCCATAGCAGCCTCTACCGTTGCGCCAATCCACTCGACTTCCAATTCCTCGGCGGCACAATTGACGACGCGGCCGGCGAAGCTTTCGACAAAGTGGCCGCCATGCTCGGCCTGAGCTACCCGGGCGGCCCCTCAATTCAAAAGGCAGCCGCCGGCGGCAATCCCAAGGCCTTTGCCTTCCCGCGAGCTTTCCTCCGTGAAGACCGCCTCGATTTCAGCTTCAGCGGCCTCAAGACGGCCGTGCGCTACGCGATTGCCGGACCCGGACGCCCCGATCCGTCCACGGTGCAACTCGCGCCGCAACAGGTAGCCGATTTGGCCGCCAGCTTCCAGGAAGCCGTCGTCGATTGTCTGGTCGGCAAAGCCTTCGCCGCCCTCCGCCAAACCGGCATGCAAACGCTCTGCGTCGGCGGCGGTGTCGCCGCCAATACCCGGCTGCGTCAGCGCTTCGAAGAAGAAGCAACTCGCCAACGCGTCCAATTGCATATCGCGCCGCTGAAACTGTGCACCGACAACGCCGTCATGGGCGCGATCGCCATCGAACGCTGGAAAGCAGGGCTGCTCGAACCGCTCGATATCGACGCCTTTCCAGGCGTACTGCGCACCGCACAGCGGTAGCAAATTGGTCACCGACGATTAGAACACGCCGCTACCTGCGCCGCTGTTGCCGGTCCCGCCGAAGGCACCGCTGTATCCCTGGTTGCCCGTGCCGCCCGTCTGCGACTGGCTGGCGCCCGTGGTCATGTTAAACGTATTGACCTGGGAGATGCCCGAGAAGAATGGCGCGCTCGTGATGCGGACATAACGCCGGTCGGCCGAAACCACCGCCGTAACGCTGAAGTTGGCGCCTTGCGGCAGCACTGTGATCACCGGCTGATAACCCACCGCGCCGCCTCCGAAGTACGGGTACGCGCCGTTGTTGCTGCCGCTGGAACTGCCACCGCTGCGCGCGTTGGCCATCGCCGCCAAAGCCGCCGGATCGGTCGTCGTTGCCAATTGCTGGGCGAGAATCTGCCGATTCAGCACCATCTGTCCCCCCACCGCGTTGGCCACTTGCTGCTCGCGAAGCGGCTCGGTGCGGCGGCCGCCTTTCAAGTCGAAGACCACCAGGGCTTCGTCCTTGTCCAAGGCGATCTTCTTGCGTACATCCACCGCGTCGGCCGTGTTGCAGTGCGTGATCACCTCGACATTCACCTTGCCAGCGGTGACGTTGCCCCACACCCGCCGCACAAGCAGTCGGTAGGTCCCGTCAAATCCCTTCGGACAGACGTAGGCAGCGCTCCGACCGCCAAAGCTATCTCGTCCCGCCTGGCGAATGTCGTCTCCCAGCAGTACGCCGCCGCCCGTGGTTCGCGGATTTCGCAGCGAACACACGGTGCCGCTCGGTTCCTCGACCATCACGTCCACGTCGGCATCCCCAGTCCACGTCACCACCGCCACGCAATCGCGGCGAACGGCCTCGTCCAACTGGGCCAAGAAGGCGTCGGCCTCCTTGATCCGCTTCTCCGTGCGGAGCTTGTCGAGCACCTCTTTCGAAATCCCGAGCCCGGCCTGCCACACGCTGGCCTCCTGCTGGGGCCAGGCTTGACTGAGAATGCCCACACTGGCCCATTTCAGACCGTCGATGTCATTTGCCGCCCGGGCAGCCTGCAAACCCAGCATGTAAGGCTCCGGTCGGATCGGATCAAGAGCCGCTGCCTGACGGTAGATCTGCAAGGCCCGCTCGTGCAGCCCGATCCGCGACAAGTACGCGCCGACGTACATCAAGTCGGCCGAGTTGTCGACAAAATCGACTGCCGACATCACCGCTCGCTCGATCTCCGCCTTGGGACGTCCGGCGGCATCCAACGCCAGCGCCAGCCCCTCGTACATCCAGGGCTGCCCTTGGTGGTGCCGCAAGGCGCTGTTGATCAACGCAATGACGTGATCGAACTTCTGTTGCTTGACCAGCGAGCGAACCGCGTCGCGCACCGCCGTCGGTTGCGGCTCGTTCTTCGAAAAGTACTCCTCCCAGACGGCTTCCGGCTTGGCGTCTTTGCCGACTTCGACTTCGATCTTGGCCGGTCGATGGTCGACCGATTGCGGCAATGCCACATTGGCCGGCGCTTGGCCCTGCTCAGCCGCCGGCTTGTCGAGGTCGTCTTTCACAGCAAAGGCCTGGAAGCCACCCTGCGGAACCTTGGGCAACAAGTCGCGGGGCAGGTTGAACATGCCGCCGCCCATGCCCATGCCCATACCGCCCATGCCGCCACCCATACCGCCCATACCCATGCCGCCCATGCCGCCGCCCATGCCACCCATACCCATGCCGCCCATGCCACCTCCCATACCCATGCCACCCATGCCGCCCATCGAGCCGGGGGGTGGAATCGGCAACACCAGATCGGCCACCGGGTAAACCTTGGTCGTGAGTTGGTTGTCCGCCTCTTCCGGCGTGGTGATCAGCAACACCTCATTCTTGATCAGGTAAGTCAGCCCCAAATCGCGCAACATCAGCCGCAACGCCGATCGCAGACTAATTCCCTTCAAATTGCGAGTCACCGGAGCGCTCGGCTCAATGCCCACTTCGCTCAAGGCCTTTGAGTCAATTTGAATCTCGATCTTGTGCAGATCCTTGAGATAGTCGATCACGTCCGACAAGGCCGCCTCGGTGAACTCGATCTGCGTCGGCGACTTCAACGCGTCTTCAATCTTCTTCTCGGCGCTCCCCTTCGACGATAAATCCATCGAACTGTAGCGCTGCTTGCGGCGGGCCGTCAACTGCTGCCAGACCTCGGCGTTCGGATACACGATCGGCGGCTCGTCCGGCATCGGCACGTGCGACTTCTCGACCTCGTGCAATGTGTCGACAACCCCCTTCTGCCGTTCCAAACGCAACGCCATCGCCGCCTCGTAGTACCCCTTGGTCCGCCCGAACAGGGCCGCTTGCTCTGGAACGGGATTGCCCGGGGCCACCTTCACGGCCTCCGCCGCCGCGGCTTCCTCGGCCAGGCGATAACGGCCTTCGTTCATCAAGGAGTTGAAGCGGTCCATCAACTGACGGACTTTTTCCTGGTTGCGAATCAGATTCTGCGCGGCCAACATCCGCTCCCGGGCGGCGGCAACGTTCTCTTGTCGCTGCTGCCGGGCAAACTCGAACTCCACCTTCCGCCGCGACGCTTCTCGCAACGCCGCCTCAATCGTCACCAAATACTGGCTGCGCACATCCGGATTCAACGCTGTCGCGCGGCGCACCCGCTCCTGGAGCAACTGCAGTTCCTGGATCGCCAAGTCAGGATCCGTGCTCATCAGCGAGCGAGCCCGACTGACGGTGGTCTGCACCTCCGCCTGAATGATCTGCGCCTGAACGCGCTGATTATGCTCAAACTCCTCGACCATCGTGCCAGGAGGCGGTTCGCCCGGGCCAACCAGATTCAAATCGTTGGTGCCACCTGCCGCTGGGGCCGCCGCCGGAGGCAACGCCGGCGGAGTGGCCGCCGCCGGAGGCAGCGCCGGCGGAGTGTTCGCCGCCGCTTGGCCGTTGTTCTGATTCCGCTTGGCAATCGCACTCTTCAGCACCAGCGCCTCGCTATCGTTCGGATCGCGACGCAAGGCCTCGTTGACAATCTGTTGTGCGTTTTCGGCGTTGCCCGCCGCCAGAGCTTGCCGGGCCAACTGGCTGAGGGTTCGCACTCCGGTCGTCGTCGCTTGGCGTGCTTCCGCCAGGCTGGCTGTGCCCACCAACGGCAAGGTCACCCCGCCATCGGCTCGCGCCTGCTGCACCAGCGTGGCCAAGTAGCTGTTCGTGTCATCGGAAACAAGCGTCGGCAAGGCGACCGACACCTTATCAGCGCCGGCCGGTCCGTCCAGGGCAACTTCAACGTTCCCCGCCTGCTTGGTCTTCATCGTGCCCAGCACCACCGTCTCGCGGTCTCCCCGCAGCGGCGGCAATCGCTTCGGCAGCACTTCGGCAACTTCTGCCGACCAAGTGACCTTCGACGGCCACAAAACCGGGGCATCGGCCGCGGCTGCCAGGCGTTTGCCGGCTTCCGCGGCTGCCAATGTGTCACTGGCAAACTCCAAGGTCCCGCCGGTTTGCGCCGCCAACGCACCGAGTAATTGCGGATCGGTACGCACGCCAATCACATAGCTGCTCACCGGAATCCGCGCGTCGGCCAACTGGGTAGCCAGTTTTTCAAACTCGTCGGGCATCAGCAGGTGCGCGGCGCTACGACCGTCGCCGATGTAGATCGCAGCCCGGGCGTTCTTCGACTCCCCCGTGTAACTGCCGACGATCGCCGCAATGCCCTTCGCCATATCGCTCGCCCCCAATGGCACGCGGGCATCAAGGGCCGCCAACGCCTCCCCCATCTCCTTGCCATTCGGGCTAACAAAAGTGTTCGTCAACGCTGCCGCATTCAAATCCACTGCCACCAACCGCACGCGGTCCTCCCTGCCCAACGCGGCTAGGAAACTTTTCAAGGCTTCGAGCGCCTTCGAGCGATACTCGCCCGTCTGACCCGCCGAAGTATTGAAAAGCACAACAATGTCGTGCGGGGTTACTGGCGCGGCGACGGCCGTCGGCTTGAGGCTCACGGCGAAGTAATTCACGCCGTCTGGGCTCGTGAACCCGTCGAGGTGAGCGGTAATTGCCGTCGCGTCAGCGGCCTCGGCGAAATGGCCGCCCCAACCCGCCGCGGCCAACAAGGCCAACGGCAAAACGATCCCTCGGACGACACTGCGCTTCGACATGGTAGAACCTCTCCGACTAATTCGATCGCGACTGGGCGGCCGGTGTTCCGAACACCCCCCCAGCGCGCAGAAATTGCCTATCTCCGCTAATCCACAGACTTAACTACACCATTCTAACTGCCGGGAATGGGTTTTGCCAATCAAAAAAGAATCCCCAGTTTGCGGGTTCCTAAAACGCAAAGCGGGTGCCACGGGATAATCCTCGCCGGTTGCACTCCCCACTTGTCGAGTGACCTCCTCCCAAGGGCCCCGGGCGGCTGGGACGGCCACCACGCCAAACGCTTATTCTGCAAGCGCTTACGAGCAACAATTTCCCTATGCATGTCAGCCGACCGGCAATGGAGGGAGTCCTTCCATCGCCTTTCTTGCCGGTTGTTCCTTTCGCTACGGTTGGTGCGATTCTGCGACACTGCGCCGCAGTATGCTGCTTCAAATTTGAGCGACCTCGACCACTCACCGCAGGTGGAATTTTCGCCGCAACAACCACTCCAGGGAAAGAACCACCACAAAAGCCATCCAGAACCCCAGTGGCCAATACAGCGGCTGATCGACCACAACCGCCCTTCTCTGCTGGCCACGCTCCAAATCCTCAATCAACGGATCGGCCGTGGAAAGCGGCACATAACGTCCCCCGCTGGCCGCGGCGATCGCCGCCAAGGTCTTGTCATCCAAATCGAGCCGCTCAAACTCGAGATTGGCGCGTCCGATTGAGAGTATCAGCTTCTCGCTCGACAATGCCAACCCTCCGATCTTTGCCTCGACCATCAACTCGTAGTGGCCGGCAACAAGTTGCGGCACCTCGGCCTTGTAATGCCCGCTCGGTCCGGTGACCAACGACATTGGAATCCTCGCCTGGTTTCCGCCCGGTCCACGCACCGCCAGATGAACGATCGCATGGTTGGCCCCCTGCCCCTTCGCTGTCCGTACCACGGCGTTAACCGTCATCGTCTCGCCGGGCAGGTAGCTGGCCTTGTCGGTCTGAATCTCGATCCCCACCTCCGCCTCCACGTCCCGCCGCCCCGCCAGCCAACGAACCATCTGTCCCCAAAATCGCGCGAACGGTGATTCACGATCCATGGCCTCGGGTCCCTGCTGCCATTTCCGGGTTGTGTCGGCGGTAAAGACGGCCGTACGCCCCTTGCCCCATGTCTGCACTGCGAGCACTGGCATCGCCCCCGGCTCCTTGCTCAGCGCGGCCAATACGGTCGCCCCCGGCCGCGCTGCACCAACCGCTGTGCAGCCGTCGAGCGGCGGTAGTCCCGGTTGTTTCGGTCCGCCTAATCGCGTCGGGAAGAAATCGGCAATGTTTGCGAAGATCGGATGCCGCGCGCCCTCCGGGGTGAGCATCGGCAGAAATCTCTCCAAGTACTGGCCGAGCCTGTCTCCGCCCAAGTCCACCGGCAAGGCATCGCCGATTAGTGTCTTCGTGTAGCCGCCGGGGCCCAGGCTGTGATAGCCGCCAAGCATGATCAGCCCCGCGCCGTCGCGGACCCGTCTCAACAACATTTCCTGCTGCGACAGCTTGAGGTACGTGTGATCAATGTCGCCAAGCAGGAAAACGTCAAAACGATCAAACGTCTGCTGATCGTTGGGCAGCGCCGACAATCGCAGGCCACGCATATTCGTCCGTTGCAGGAAGACGTTCGGCCGGGTTTGTACCAAGGCGCAAAACTCAACATCCGGATCGCGCGCCAGAAACCGGTCGACCATCGCCCCATATTCGGTCCTTAACGTCCCTTCCACGTACAACACCCGAATACTGGCCTCGTTCACCAGCGCAACCGCAGAACGCTGATTGTTCTCCACAATCCGCTCGCCGGCGACCCCTGGCACGCGAACCGTGTAGAGATGCTTCCCCTTGCTGCTCGGTCGAAAATCAAAACCCACCGCCTGCCCCCCCTCGACATCGTCCAGCGTCAACTCGGTTTCGGCAACCTTGCGGCCGTCCTCCTCCAAGACGATGGGCAAAACACGTCCCGCCAATCCGATCGCCTCGATCGAACCACTCACACGCGCCGTGTTGCCCAACAGCATCCGGTCGGGACAACTGATGCCGGTGACCTGAGCGTCGCGATAGGACCGGTTGCTGCGCAAACTGGCGCCGACTCCCACGGCATGAATTCTCACGCCTGTGTTCCGCGCTTCGTCCACCGGATTCCCGCCCATGTTGTGGATCCCATCCGATAGAACCACGACCGCGGCGACATCCACCGGTGCGACGTGTCGGACAGTTGCCAATGCCTTGCCGAGCGCTGTCGCCTCCCCGTCCGCTGCCAGTTTCGCCAGTGTCTCAGCCTCCGGCAACACCTCCGCCTTGTCGGCAAAGGCGACGGTCGTCAGTCGAAACTCGCCACGCAGTTTGTCGTTCCACTGCCGCAGCTTGTCGCAAGCCTGCTGAAATCGGCTCCGCCCGCTTTCGTCGTCGGCGATGCCCATCGACCGGGACTTGTCCAACAGGAAGAGAAGCGTCGGCTTGCCCGGCGTACTCCGATAGCTCAGCACTGGCCGAAACAGCAGGATCACGACCAGCAGGATCGCTATCGCGCGCAGACTCAAGAGGATCCACCGCTGCCAGCTCGTTAGCTGGCCAAACACCCGACGGTAAAGCAGCCCGATAAGAAGCAGCGCCCCTGCCACCACGAGCAATAGCGTCGTCAAACTGTAGCCATCGGCCAACGTGAACTGCATGAGGCTAGAAACTAGGATCTGTGGATTTCGAAACTGGATTCGTCATTCGTCATTCCAACCGCACTTGCTTCACATACACCAGCGCCTTCAAGTCTTGGCCCGGCTGCCCCTTGCTCCGCTTCTGCAAGAGATATCGCTCAGGCTCGCTGCTTTGGTTGACTCGATCGCCGGGACTTTCCGGCTCCGGCGCCAGATACAAGATCCGCGACATCGTGCCGGAGACCGTTCGACCATCCTTCAGCGTAATCTTGTAGGCCGCCTCCCGGACAGGATAGGTCCGTCCCGTATAGACTTTTTCGTCGGAGGTAGTCTCCTTGAACCGCCACTCCTTCTCCAACCACTCACGTCTTACCACGCAATCGATCTGCCGCACGAGGTCTAACGGCACCTCCCGCTGCCGTTGCGCCGATTCGTCATAGACCTGCAACCGCTTGTCGCGGGTAAGCGAAATCCGGCCGCGACGTACGGAACCATCGGAAAGTTCGATCGCTCCCGGCACACCCTCTCCGCGTCCCTCCGTCTGTCGGCCAAACGGATTCACTGCCGGCGGGTCCTCGCCGGCTTGTGCCGACCACCCCACCAACATGCCCGCCACGACGATAGCCGCCTTCGCCGCCTTCCAGATCGGTGCTGCTCGAGTTCGCTTCACCGTCACGTCCTCCTTGGCTGCATTATGGAGTGAGAGAGTCGTTATTGCCAGGGACGCGCCAAACGGTGTGCCTCATGCGAGAGCGGCTACGCCTCCTATACGTCAACGAACTAACGTCAGCTTTCTTGCCGCCGGTACGGTGCCGACGTGGTCCCTTGCCAACGTGCCACCGCTCGCGCCCCGGCACGGCGCCGCAATCCACGACGGCAGCCAATTCTTGTTATCACGTTGACTCTCCCCCCCGCCGTGGTAAAATCAAAGTCGCCTACGATTGAAAGCGCGTTCTTCCCAAGGAGCCGCGCGTGTCCGAGTCGAGCCGAGCCTCCCAATCCCCTTCCCGCCGCGCATTTCTCGAGCAACTTGGGCTCTTCGCCAGCGCATCGACTGCCCTGTCCGCTGGCCCCTGGCTGCCGGCCGCCATCGCCGACGATGACTCCGGTCCGGTGGATTGCGGCCCGCCGCCGCCTGCCCGACCCCAACACCAAACCGGCGGCGAATCCTTTCCGCCGCTGCCGCTGCCGGTGACGCCCTTGCGGCGAAGTGAAAAGAAACGCCCCCCTAGCCCGCCGGCCCTGATCGGCAAAATGGCGTTGGGCGAAACGCGCTGGACTACCAAGGACGGCAAGCGGGTGCAGTATCGCGACTGGATGACCGACCCGGCCGATGTCATAACCCTGCTCTCCTGGACCTCCGACAAACTGCGCATCCATTATCGCGCCGTCGAGACCGACTTCGCCCACTTCTCCTTCGACCCCCGCGAGTTGCCCGCCTTGCTGCTGGCCGGGCACAACAAGTTCGCCCTGGACGACGACATTCGCCCCAAGCTCGCCCGCTACGTGATGGATGGCGGCACGATCATCGGCGATGCCTGCTGTGGCTGGAACGATTTCGCCGACGCGTTCCGCCGCGAGATGGAGGCAATCTTTCCCACGCGGCCGTTGCACAAAATCCTGCCCGAGGAACCGGTCTACGCCTCTTACTACAAACTGGGCAACCTGACCTACAAACGCGGCAATGGCGCGACCTTCACCGAACCGCCCTGCCTCGAAGGCATCGACTTCGGCTGCCGAACGGGCGTCTTTTTTTCGCCCCGCGACATGACCTGCGGCTGGGATGGTCACGAACACCCTCGCGGCCTCCGCGTGGTAATCGATCAAGCCCGCCAATTGGGCGCCAATCTGATCACCTACATCCTCGGCAGTTTCCAACTCGGCCGCTTCCTCAGCTCCACCAAGGTGTATCACGAAGCGACCGCCCCTAGCCGCGATGATTTCGTGTTCGCCCAACTGATTCACGAAGGCGACTGGGATCCCGACCCCTCGGCGGTGCACAACCTGCTAAAATACGCTCGCGACAATTCCACGCTGGAAGTCAAATTCAAACGGGAAAATGTCCGCCTCTCCGACCCCAAAGCGTTGGGCTACCCCCTGCTCTATCTCACCGGCCATCGCGACTTCGTTTGGACGGAAGACGAGCGGGCGGCCCTGAGCCGATATCTCAAGGCCGGCGGACTTCTCCTCGCCGACGCCTGCTGCGGGCGTCTGGCCTTCGATACGGCAATCCGCCGGGAATTGGCCAAGGTGCTACCGCAACAACGACTCGAGCGCCTGTCACTCGATCACACCCTCTATCACTGCCTGCACGACATCAAACGAGTCGAATACACGCCTCGCGCGCGGGAAGACTTCGGTCCCCTCGAAGCCCCCGAGTTAGAAGGCATTACCTTGGACGGGCGGTTGTCGGTGATCTACAGTCGCTTCGATCTCGGCAACGGCTGGGAGCAGTTCCCCCATCCCTACAGCTACGGACTCAAGGAGGAATCGGCCCTCCGCCTCGGCGCGAACGTGCTGGTCTTCGCCGTCACCCACTAAGCCCCTCAGCCCGCATGTCACCAACGGCCGAAACTGTGATCGAACGACTCGAGGCCGTCCGGCAGAAGTGGTGGCTGTTTTCATTGCTCAGCACCACCGTGCTGGCCGGCTGCGGTTCCCTGACGCTGTTTCTCGCCTTCGCTGCCATCGACGCCGTCGCGCGGCTGTCTCAACCTTGGCTGCTCGCACTGTTTTCCCTCTGGGCCCTGGCCTCGGCCTGGATGGCTTTCCACGTGGGCTGGCGAATGCTGCGCGGCCTGCGAAGCATGGAAGCCGCGGCCCGCCGCGTCGAACTCGATTGCCCCGAGGTCGGCAGCCACCTGATCAACGTCGTGCAACTCGCCGAGCACGTGAACTTCGAGGCCCCTTTCCACGCCGCCGCCGTGCATCAAGCGGCCGCCCAAATAGCCCCGTTGCCGTTTGAGAAAGCTTCCGCTCGCCAGTCTCGATGGGGACGCTTGGCCATATGCCTTCAGACGCCTCGCGATCTGGCCGAGTCGCTGGTGCTGCTGGCGATCCTCTTCGCCGTCGCCGGGTTCTGCTCACAGCAAATTCCCAACTGGTCCTCGGCCACCCTGCGATTACTGGCTCCCTGGCGGTTCATTCCCTCGCTCGGCTCCATCGAGATCGTCAAGGTCACTCCGGGAAGCACGAGCGTCGCCTCCGGAGAAGGACTAGATGTCGTCGCCGAGGTCAAGAACAACCATCGAAACCCGCTGCCGGCGGAGATGATCATTGCCCCCGACGGCCACCCCGAAACACGAAGGACGATGGCCGCCGACGCCAATCGCCAGCGTTTCACCGCCGCCATCCCGGCCGTTCAGCAGGCCTTTCGCTATCGTCTGGAGATTGGCGACTCGCAAACCCCCTGGTTTCGCGTCGAACTGCGTGAGCGACCGCGGGTTGAATCGGCCCGCGTCACCTACCACTACCCGGCCTACACGCGTCAACCGGAGAAGACGGCCGCTCTGAATACCCTCGACCTCGAAGCGCCGCAGTACTCCGTCGCCGAACTTGAAGTGCGTCTTTCCGGCCCCGTCTCCCAAGCGGCAATCGAAAGCGGCCTCGAGCGTTATCCAGCGCGGCTGGAACAGGACGGCCGATTGCTGGTCGCGTCGCTGCCGATGTTGAAAGACGGCTCCTACTCCCTCCTGCTGTTCGACGAACAATCTCGGGCAGAGCCAAACCCGCGAGCAAATCGAATCACCATTGCGCCTGACCGGCCACCACAGGTCGAACTGTTGAAGCCCAATCGACCGCTCGCCGTCGCTCCCACACAAGAAGTGCCAATCGTTCTTCGCGCCATCGACGACTATGGCATTGGCCGCCTGCAACTGGAAATGCGCATCGAGACGTCCGAATCGGCCGAGAATGGCTTGGCCAACAGGGATAACAATTCGCCGGCAAAGAATGGCCGTACGATTGTTCTCGAAAAATGGCTTAACCTGGACAATGCGCCGACAAACGTTCTTCGCAAACACCAGTTGCGTCTCGCCTCACGCTCCCTGAAACCCGGCCAGACGGTCCTTCTCAGGGCAGTGGCTTGGGACAATCGCGCCGTGAACGATTGGGGCGTCAACCTCGGTCCCCAGGAAACCGCCACTGACTGGCTGGCAATCCGAATCGTCTCCGAAGAGGTTTCGGCCGCCGACCGTCTCAAACAATGGCAAGACCTCCGCGCCGCGATCGCCGCCCTGTTAATGAAGCAACTCGCCGCCCGCGCCTCGGCCGCGACCGCCATGCAAAAGGAATCACTTGCCGATCGGGCCGATGCACTCGTCCCAGTAGCAACCCAACAGGGCGATATCCAAAACGCCACCGGCGACCTCTTGAAACAGATCACAACCTCCGACGACCAACAGCAGCGGCGGATCAAACAGGCCCTTTCCGCCCTCTTTCTCGGCGAAATGGATCAGGCCATCCAGCAGTGCCGCCGGGCGATCAACGCCACCTCCGAACACGATTCAAAGCAGTCCGGCGACGCACTATGCGCCACGCAAGACCAAATTATCGCCTCGCTACAGCAACTCCTCAACGCCGCGCGCCGCGCCGAAGCAGCAGCCCTGGCCCAGATGAAGACGCGACCGGGCGGCGACCTGCCCGATGACCTGAAGCAGAAACTCGAAGCGCTTCGCGACAAGCTCGACAAGTTCCTCGCCCAACAGAAGAAGGTGATCGAGGCCAGCGAGAACCTCGCCAAGACGCCGGTCGAAGATTTCTCCAAGCAGCAGCAAGAACTGCTCAAGCAGTTGGCGGTCGCCGAAGACGACTTGTCACAGTTCATGAACGAGCTCCAGTCCGATTTGAGCAAGTTGCCCGAACAGGATTTCGCCAACCCCTCGACCGCCAAAGAGTTGATCGAGATTCAAGTCGAGTTGAAGATGGCCAAGGATGCCCTGCAGCAGAAGTCGCTCGACATCGCCGTGCCGCTGGAGCAATTGGCCTACGAGCGGGCGGAAGAACTCAAGACAAACTTGGAAAAATGGCTCCCCGACACGCCCGACCGCGAGCGCTGGAGCCAGGAAGAATCGCTGACCGACCAGGACAAAGAGGCGCCGATGGCCGAGCTTCCGGCCGAACTCGAGGACATGGTCGGCGAGTTGCTCGAGGAGGAAGAAGCCCTCTTTGACGAAATGGAAGATGCTTCCAGCAGCGCCGCCGACTCGCTCGACAAGGGCGGCGGCTGGGACGCTATGGACGGTCCGATTTCCAACATGAGCGCCAAGGGCGTCACCGGCAACCGCCTGCCGAACTCCAGCGAGATTGGCGGCCGCGCCGGCGAAGGACGCCAAGGTAAAGCCAGCGGCGAGATGGTCGACGACGAAGCCGTCGGCAAAGGCGGCCGAAAGACTCCCAGCCGGCTCACGCCCGACCCCAACGTCGAAGGCCGAATCCGCGATCGCAGCCAGCAACCCGCCGGCGGCGCAACCGGCGGCGGAAAAGAGAGCGGGCAAGGTGGGGAAGGCCTCGAAGGGCCGGTGCCTCGCAAATCCGGCCCCCGCGATGCTCAGCGGCTGGCTGGCCGTCAAGCGGCCCTGCGCAACAAGGCCGAGGCAATCGACCTCCGCATGCAGGTGGCCAACTACCACCGCACGGATCTGCAGCGAATGATCGAGGCCATGGCCCAAGTCGAACGCGATATCAAGGCCGGCCGCTACCAAAATGCCCTTCGGCAACGCCGCCTGCTCGTCGATGGCCTTCGCAACGTCAAACAGTACCTGCAGGGCGAGTTCGAGGTCCGTAAGGATGCCACGCCCAATGTCCCCTCGGACGTCCAGAAGAAGATTCTTGGCGCGATGCAGGATCCCTCGCCGCCCGGCTGGGAAGCCGCCAATCGCGACTATTTCGGCCGCCTTTCCGGCGAGCAGCCTTCCTCCGCTGGCAAGACTCCCACTCCACCTCCATCGCCTCGACAATGAGTTTCAAGAACTGATGCAGCGACTCTGGCCGACAAGTCAAATGGGCGAAATGCAAGCGGCTTCAGCCCTGACCGCTCGTCGCCCGCCCCGACCCCGGCTGCCCGCGCTCGTCTTACTTTTTCGCTTTGCCGTCGCGATTCTCTCCGCCATCGCCATGGTGCCGCCCGTCGCCGCCTCGCCCCCTTCTCTCCCACAGAAATTCGTCGTTCCATTCGATTTCCAATCGACCTTCGACGACGGCCGCTATGGAAAGAAACTGGGCGAGGCAATTTGGAAGGCGTTGTCGCGCGAAAAGCATTTCCTCATCCCCGAATCGATGCTCGACGTTCGCGACTATTGCAGCGCCCACCATTTCCGCCCCACCCCGCTCACCGAGCTAAAGACCGTCGAGCACGCTGTCCGCCAGGGCTTCGACGGTCAAATTGCCATCTGGGGCTCCGTCGAACGAGCACCAGGCGCCGACCGCGACATCTACGATCTAACGATCAAGTGTTACGACTTTTCACACAGCCCACCGAAGAAGCTCTACGACACCTCCGCTCGCACCAAGGCCGTGAGCGACATCCCTCACCTCCACGTCCGGCAACTGCTCGCCGCGCTAAGCCCGCCGCCCGGTCATCTCCCGAAGACGAAGGCCATTGCCCAAGAGCCCCCTAGCGCCAACCTCGTGTCTGGCGATTTTGAACAAGGCGCCGCCGGAGTGCCAACCGGCTGGGACCAGACGGCCGGCCAGCAACGCGAACCGCTCGGCAATATGGTGCAGTGGACGGCCGAACAGGGGAACGCCAAAAACCGCCTAATCCGCTTCACACTCGACCGCGCCACCGCCGAAAACGAAGGCCTAATGTACTACAGCGACTTCTTTCCGCTGGAAGATGGAGTGACCTACCAGTTCCAATGCCGCTGGCGCTCCGACGGGCCACACGTGAAAGTGTTCATCAAGGGCTACGCCCACATCTCCGAGTCAGGCGCTCGTCGCGAGGTATATCGCAGCCAACAGAACCTTAAAGGCCCCGATGGCCAATGGAACACACACACGGAAACATTCACCCCGCGCCACGGCAAGTACAAGCCGCAGTGGGCACGCATCATGCTCTACACCTATCTCAAGCCGGGAAAGGTTGAGTTCGACGACATCGTTGTCAAACAACTCGCCGCGTCGAACGAACCGCCTGCGAATAACCACGGTCGCCCGCCGGCGAGCAAGTAGAAGCCGACCTGCTGCGCTCGCGGCAGCCGCTGCAGCAGTTTTCGCATGTCTTCTGGAAAGTCCAGCCTTTCTCCCACACCTTGGCGGCAGCCGTCAAACGTGGTACAGATGGACGTATGAGCCACGCCAATTATTCGCCGCGCGACTTCGCCGTCAACCCGTTGATGTTCTACTACGAGGTCACCTTGGCCTGTGATCTCGTCTGCAAACATTGCCGCGCGTCTGCCCAAGCCGAACCACACGCCGGCGAACTGTCGACCGATCAAGCCAAATCGCTGCTCGACCAGATTGCCACGTTCCCGCGACGGCCGACCGTTGTTTTCACCGGCGGCGATCCGTTGAAGCGAGGCGATCTGCTCGAACTGATTCGCTACGGAGTCGGCATCGGTCTGCAAATAGCCTTGACACCCTCGGCCACTCCGTTGGCCACGGCCGAGGCATTTCAGCAAGTCCGCGATGCAGGCATCGAAAGCCTGGGCATCAGCCTCGATGGCGCGGACGCCCCGACCCACGATGCCTTCCGTGGCTGGGAAGGCAGCTATGCCCGCACCATGGAAATGCTCGCCAACGCCCGCCGGCTACAAATGGCGGTGCAGGTCAATACCACCATCACACAGCGCAACCTGCATCAAGTCGACGCCATCGCCGAGTTGCTGGCAACGCAAGGCATCGCCATGTGGTCGGTCTTCTTCCTCGTGCCCGTCGGGCGCGGCGTGGAGGAACAACGGATTGCACCCGAACAATATGAGCAGGTGTTCGAGCGATTGTGGCATCACGCCCAGCACCAACCCTATGCCGTGAAGACGACCGAGGCCCCGCATTATCGCCGCTATGTGCTGCAACGCGGCGGCGATCCACTAGCGGGCCGATTCACCCGGCCGCACGGCGCCCCGAATGCCTCCCATCGGGCCCCGCTCGGCATCGGCGACGGCCGCGGCATCATGTTCGTCAATCACACCGGCGAAATCTACCCCGCTGGCTTCTTGCCGCTCAAATGCGGCCACTTTCCCCAGGACTCCGTAGTTGACGTCTACCAAAACCACCCGACGTTTCTCGCGCTCCGCGACCCCAACGGTTTTCACGGCCGCTGCGGTGTCTGCGAGTTCCGCCAAGTCTGTGGCGGGAGCCGCGCCCGGGCCTACGCACTGACCGGCGACCCACTGCAAACCGATCCCGACTGCGTCTACATCCCCGCGGCCATGCGCGGCGAGTCCTGATCCATAAAGAACGTGAATCGCACGAAGACTTGTGAAGAACCAATTCTCCGTTTCAAGAAGATTGGCAACAATCAGTGAGAATTAGATCGCATTTCACTTCTTTGTGGCGGCCGTTGCGCTTTCGGAACCGCAGAAACACGCCGCCGGGGACGCTACAGGTCCGTGCACCATGCACTAACCGCCCGTGCCCTGCCGTCCTCGTGGATCCTTCTCGCTTCCTCGTGCACCGTCGTGGCTCCAGCCTTCTCGCCGCGCCCTTCGTGGTTTCATTTCCCCACGCAGAAGCGGCTGAAAATACAGTCCAACACGTCGTCAGTGTAAACCGCTCCGACGACCTTGCCCAATTCATCCAGTGCCACGCGGAGTTCAGCGGCCACCAACTCCTCTTGCCCAGCAAGGGCCAAATCCCGGGCCCTCGCCACCGACTGCCCGGCCAGTCGAATCGATTCCCGGCACCGTGTTGCCGTACCGGCCACGATAGCCCCCTGCTTGGCGTTTGCCAGACACCTTGCCCGCAACTCCGCCTTGAGAGCTTCCAGCCCCTCGCCGGTCAACGCGCTCGTTCGCACGACGCCCTCGAAAAAATCCAACTTGGTCGGTTGGTCGCACTTCGTGCCCACCACGACCGGCCTGCGGGCAGCCATCTCTTGGAGAAACGCTCGCTCCCAAGGATCCATGCTTCGCGAGCAATCGAGGCAAACGACCACCACCTCGGCCGCACGACGCTGTTCCACAGTGATGGCTTGGGAAGCTCTGTCGATTTCCCTCGATGCACCCTGGCCGCCAATCTCCTCTCCAAAACCTGCTGTATCAACCAGCCGGATTTTCATCCCGCTCAATTCGAGTTCCGTGGTCAGGTAATCACGCGTGGTCCCGGGCCGATCCGAAATAATCGCCGCCCGGTCGGCACTCAACGCGTTGAAGAGGCTACTCTTGCCCGTGTTCGGTCGCCCAACCAGCACAGCCGTGACAATGTGGCTCCGTTCGTCTCGCGCGACCATCTGTTGGCAAATCATCTCAATCTGCGTCTGAATCTCCGTAAGCTGCCGCACCAACTCCTGAGCCGTAATGAACGGCAACTGCTCGTCGGCGAAATCGAAACCGGCCTCGACGTGGGCCAGCAGATTGATCAGCGCGTCGCGAAGTTGATGCAGCGGGCGGCCCAAACCACCGGCCAACTGGCCCAGCGCGACCGTAAGATCCTCGCGGTCCACGGCATCGATCACTCCCAGTACCGCTTCGGCTTGGGTCAGATCGATCCGCCCGGCCAGAAAGGCCCGCATCGTGAACTCACCGGGTTCGGCCAGTCGAGCCCCACGCTGGCACAGGGTCCGCTGGATCAGTTCCAACAGCGGCGGCGACCCCAGCGTATGGATTTCTACGACGGCCTGCCCCGTGTAGCTTCGCGCCGCCCCATGACGGGCTGGCCAAAGATAGAACTCGCAGGGAAGACTCGATGCCAGACCAGTCAGCCGCAGCTCACCGGCAACAACGCTTGTTGCTGCCTTCTGCTTCAGGGCCGCATCGGATTGCCCGCGAATGCTCAGCAATCCATCCAGGCAATCAATCGCCCCGGGACCGCTTAACCGCACGATGCCTCGCGCTGCTCCCCCCGGGGCCGAAGCAATCGCCACGATCGTGTCGTCCAGAGAGAACATTTGGGATTGCGGATTTTGCCTCGTAGCTTGGTCGAACTGCTGCGGTCAGACTCTCTCCCGCAGACATCCCACAATCCTCAATCCAAAATCACTTCTTCCCTTTCGTCGGCTGCCGTGCCCGGGCCTTGGCCTCGGCGCGGGTCTCCGGACCGGCGGGAGCCACCGTCGGCATCTTCGGCAGGAAGCGCCGCTCACCCAAGCCCCAGAGGCTCGAGGCGACGAAGTAGATGCACAAACCGCTGGGTACCTTAAAGAACAGCAAGCCCATGAAGACCATCATCGCCTGCATGATCTTCTGCTGCATCGCCGCCTGTTCGTCAGCCGGCGGCGGCGTCATTTTCTTCTGCTGCCAGAGGAACAAGACGATGGTCAACAGCGGCAGCACATTGAAATAGGGCCCCAAGCCAAAAATACCCACGCCGCTATTGACGAACGCCGGCATGAACGGGCTCCAGTTCCACAGCATGTCCGGTGCCGCCAGGTTCGAGCACCAGCGAACGGCATGCGAAATCAACGGCGCGTCGCGCAATTCAATCGCCACCATCAGCGAACGATACAACCCCATGAAGACCGGCAACTGAATGAAGATCGGCAGACAGCCGGCCAGCGGATTGTAATTGTGCTTGCGGAACAGTTCCTGCTGGGCCTTGGCCATCGCCTGGCGGTCGTTCTTGTGCTTTTCCTGGAGCTTCTTCATCTCGGGCTGAAGCAGTTGCATCTTCTGCGCACCCAACGCCTGCTTGATGCTCAGCGGGAACATCAGCCCGCGCACCAGGACCGTCAGCATGATGATCGCCAGCCCATAGTTCCACACCACCGCGTAAAACACGTGCAGGAACCAAGTAAGCGGCACGGCAAAAATGGCGAAAATCGGCCAGCCAAAATAGATCAACTCGCCCAATCGATACTCGGGATTGTCGAGCAGGGCTTGCTTCTTCGGGCCGGCAAACAAGTGAAAGCGGTGCGCCAGGGTGCCGCCGGCTTTCAAATCAACCGTCTTGCTAATCAGCCGGCACGAGGTGTTGGTCAGGTTGTGGTGTTCCGGGTGGACCTTGCCGACGCGGATCGGCAGCAACTGGTCAAACCAGACCTCATTGGGATCCTGCCGCTGCGGCATCAGGACGGCAGAAAAATATTGGGCGTCGACGCCCACATAGCTCAAGCCCTGATCCTGCCAAGGTGGCAGCGCGGCGTCCGTGGCCAAGGTCATCGCCCCCACCATGCCCGGCGTGTTGTTATTCAACGAAATCACGAAATCGCGGAGCCCCGAACCGCCCGAACGCGTCACCCGCGAAGAATACCACGCGCCCTCGGTGGGCAACCCGTTCGGACCGTCCAAACGGTAGGCAACCGCGTGCGTCTTTCCTCCGACGTTCTTCACTTCGACATCGAACACCAAGTGGTAGGCCGGATAGGCCGCATTTTTGACGGCCTCTTGCGGCACTTGCACCAGGCGGTAAAACTTCGTGACCTCTAGCCCCCATTGCGGCAGCGTCCGCCGGAACACAACCCGATCGGCCTTCTGCTCAACAATCTTCCAGGTGCCGTGACGGAGATTGACTCCTTCCAGTTCGGCCGTTAATCCCACAGGCAGTTGCCGCTCGGATTCGGCACGCACTCGGGTAATGATGCCCCTCACTTGCTGCGCGCTCAGGCGGCTTTCGACCGAGTCGGCGTCCAACGACACAAACAGCGGCCCCGACTTGCCTTCGCGCCGCGTCTTCCAGTCGGCCAGCGCATTCCGCGCCTCAGCCGACAAATCGGCCCAGGAGCGCTCCTGTCCCGCCTCGGCAGGCAGTCGCACCCGGCCCTTATCCTTGTCCAATTCCACGTCGCTCCCATCAAGCGAGGCAACTTCCTTGTCGCTTAATTTCAGATCCACATACAGCCGATAGATCGCCAAGTCGCGCGCCGATTGGACCGCCAGCCTGGCCTGATCCACCTGATTCAATGTAAGCAGCATCGACAGCGGGTCGCCATCCTCAGGCCGAATCACCTCCAACGGCCGGCGGCGGAGTTTGGCGGCAAGCGGCAAGTCTTTCCCGTCGCGTTGCACGAGAATCTGAATCGTTTGGCCTGGCTTCGTTCGTGCCAGCAGCTTATTAAGCGACGCGGTATCGCTGACCGGCTTGCCGTTGATCGATTGGATCACGTCGCCGTTCTTCATTCCCGCTTCCGCGGCCGGCGTTCCCGGCCCGACGATCTGTACCCGGCAGCCCCCTGGCGCCGTCCCGTCCCCGCTGATGATCATGTGGCCAAGGTACCCGCTGCGGTCATCGACGTCGCGGTAAAGGCCGCTGCTCAATTCCACCCGCGCGATCGCCGCCCCTTTGTTGGTCAGCGTTACGAGCATCCGGTACGGGCTGGTTTCGTCGGCCGACCCCAACGTGACCCACTGCTCCGGCGCTTCCGGTTCAGCCACCGCCTTGATCTGCTGCTCGACGGCCGGCTTCGCCGACTTTGTATCCGCCTGCTTCTCGGCAACGGTCTTCTCATTGCCCAAAGGCTCTACCTTCTTCGTCGCCTCGTCCTTCGTCGCATCGTCGGCCGGCTTGGCGGCGTCCTTTGCATCTGGCTTTGGCGCCTCGGCCTGCTTGGCCGCGACCGGCCTTGGCTTTGGCGGCTGCGTAAACTGCACCAACCACCCGTAGCCGACAATCGTCAGCCATGCTGCGACGAGGAACAATAAGAAACGTCGATCCATGAAAATGAAACCCTTGTTGCGCCGCTCAGATCGGACTAGCGTCCGTCGCGAAGTCGGTCGCCGAGGAAATTGTCGAGCTCGGGAATCTCGTAGATTTTCGCGATGGTCTTCTCGAACGGATACTCGACGCGGCGAAAGCGAACGACGTCGTCTTCCAGCACGACGTAGCAGGCGCGCGGGTTTCCATCGCGGGGTTGCCCGACCGAACCGACGTTGATCATCGCCTTTTCCTGGCTCAGGCGATACTCGTTGTTGAGTTCCTCGGGGCTAAAGAAGTTAAAGTTTTCCGTAAACACACCGGGGACATGCGTGTGCCCCTGGAAAGCAAATTGCCCCACCAAGGCGAAGATCTTTTCCAGCTTGCGCTTGTTATAAATGTCCTCGGGAAACACATACTCGTTCAGAGGATTGCGGGCCGAGCCGTGGACGAAGAGGCAATTGCCGTCCGTGCGCGATCGCGGCAGTTCCCCCAAAAAGTCCCACCGCTGCTGCCGGGCGACAGACGCCCCAGGCCCGTTCTCCAATTGACTGCGGGTCCAAAAGATCGCCCGTTCGGCCCCCGAATTAAAGCCTTCGGGATCGAACAACGCACCCTGGTCGTGATTGCCCAGCAAACACGCCTGGCACTTCATCACTTCGTCGATCACCTCGCGGGGGTTTGGCCCGTAACCGACAAGGTCGCCGAGACAATATATCTCACTGACCCCCTGGTCTCGAATGTCGGCCAGCACGGCCTCGAGGGCCTCAAGATTGCTGTGAATGTCGCTGATGAGGGCTCGTTTCACGCTTGTCGACTTTCAACAGGGCGGTCGCCGAAAATACCGCGGTTTGCTCGAGGACTGCAGCAACGGCTTCGGCCTGATCTCCGGCCTCCCGCCGCTAGGCCTCAATCCATTCACGCTGCAAACGGCAACAAAACCGCCAAACGCCGGTAGGGTGGGCACCAATATGCAAGCCTCAGTCTATTGTTGCATGTTGGCACGGTCAAGTCGAGATGCCCCTTGTGGAAGCCTTGCCAATCCGCCATGCTAGGCCTGAGAGCGATCCCATGCGCATCCTTGCCCTAGAAACCACCGACCGGATCGGTAGCGTCGCCGCCCTCGACGGCGCTAACCCCTTGTTGGAAATGGCGTTAGACGAGTCGCAGCGAAGCGCGCAGTCGCTCGCGCCGGCCGTCCAGGCCTTGCTGGCTCGCGCCGCCTGGCAGCCGGCAGACGTCAGCTTGGTGGCCGTCTCGATCGGGCCCGGCTCATTCACCGGCCTGCGCGTCGGCGTGACCTTTGCCAAGGTATTCGCTTATTCCGTCGGTGCCACCACACTGGGCATCAACACCTTGGAGGCCATCGCGGCCGCTGCCCCCGAGGATGTGTCCCAACTCACGGCCGTAATGGATGCCCAACGAGGCGACCTCGTCGTCCAATCGTTCACCCGTCAGCCCGATCGCTGGCTCAAAACCACTACAACCCCACTCCTCCTGGCCGCCGAGGAGTGGATAGCCAGCTTGCCAGCCGGCGCCGTCGTCGCCGGGCCCGGTTTGAGCAAATGGGCAAGTCGTCTGCCCACGCATGTCCGCGTTCTCGACCAGCAGTTGTGGACGCCGAGGGCCGCCCTCGTCGGCCAACTCGCCGACCGCTACCATCGAGAGGGCCGCCGCGATGACTTGTGGAAATTGGTCCCACATTACTCCCGCCGCAGCGCGGCCGAGGAAAGATGGGATTCCCGACAAGCGCCGGCACCGAAAGCATGAGCGACAGCCCTCTCGAACTTGCGCTGCTCCAGGCCAATCGCGACAAGCGAAGGGTCGCCCTAGCGTCCCTGCTGGCCGCCGTTCTGCTGACCGCTACCAAACTCGGCGTCGGCCTCTGGACCGGCAGCTTGGGCATCCTCTCCGAAGCGGCCCACTCGGCCCTCGACCTCGTGGCCACTGCCCTGACCCTCTGGGCGGTCCGCGTTTCGAGTCGTCCGGCCGATCCCGAACATCCTTACGGCCACGGAAAAGTCGAAAACCTCTCGGCCCTGTTCCAAACATTGCTCCTGTTGGTCACCTGCATTTGGATCATCACCGAAGCCGCCGAGCGACTCTTCTTCAGCAAACCCTTCGAACTCGACATCAACGTTTGGGCCTTCGCAGTCGTCATCCTTTCGATCGTGGTTGACTACTCCCGCGCCCGGGCATTGAAGCGGGCCGCGGAAAAATACTCCAGCCAGGCCCTGGAGGCCGACGCCCTCCACTTTTCCACGGATATCTGGTCCTCCGCCGTGGTCCTGCTGGGATTGTGCGGCGTACTGGCCGGGGAACTGCTCCACTTGCCCTGGCTCGTCCAGGCCGACGCCGTAGCCGCGCTCGGCGTCGCCGGCATCGTCATCTGGGTGAGCCTGAAACTCGGTAAGAAATCGGTCGATGACCTACTCGATAGTGTCCCCTCCGGTTTGCAGGAAACAGTCACCCGGGCCGCCCAAATGGTCAGCGGCGTCGAACAGGTAAGCCGCGTCCGCATGCGTCGCAGCGGCCCGGAAATCTTTGCCGACGTGACGATCGCCGTCGGGCGTGCTGCCGCCCTGGAACGGGCCCACGACATCACTCAACAGGTCGAGGATGCGGTGCGAAACGCCGTGCCCAACAGCGACGTCGTCGTCCATGTCGAGCCTGCCGTTCCCGCCGAGGAGGATCTCACCACCTCGGTCCGTCTGCTGGCGGCACGACACGGCCTCGGCGCTCACGCCGTACGCATCTATCAGGAAGACGACCAGCGCTGGCTGGAATTGCACCTCGAAGTAAATGAATCGCTGCTGCTGGACGAAGCCCATCGCCAGGCAAGCGAATTCGAACGCGAACTGCGGAAAAATGTCTCCGGCGTCACACGAATCGTCACTCATATCGAACCCGTCGGCGAGTCGGCCGCCACCGTGCACGGGCAACGGACCGGCACCGCCCAAATTCAACAGGTCATCGAAAAGTTCCTCCGAGACTATCCGTCGCCGGTCAATGCCCACGACATCCGTGTGCAGTCCGTCAACGATGAGTTGGCCGTCTCCTTCCACTGCGGCTTGAATGCTTCGACCGCTATCACCGAGGCCCACGATCTGACGGTGCGGCTGGAGGAGTACCTTCGAGCCAATGTGCCCGGCGTCGGCCGCGTGGCGATTCACGTGGAGCCGGACAAGTAACGCGATCCCTCCGAGCGGGAGCAAGGTCACCGACATACTGGGCAGGAGCCAAACATGGCAAGTCAGGGCTTGGATGACGGCGTTCAGTTCATGGAATCCCTCATCGTCACTGGTGATGGGATTGCCAGCGAAGCACCGATCAATGCCTTCGAGCAACAAGTCTTGAATGAATTGGAACAATTGCGGAATCCCCGCGGCAATTGGGCCAAGACGATCGCTCTGCTGGTGATATCGGCGATGCTGTTCGTCGCCCTCGGGATGCGCGACAGTCCCGTCGCCTTTATTGTCCTTCTCGTCGGTGCGGTGTTTTTCCACGAACTGGGGCACTACCTCGGGATGAAACTTTTCGGCTACCGGAATGTTCGCATGTTCTTCATCCCATTCTTCGGCGCCGCCGTCTCCGGCCAGAACTGCCGTGCCAAAGGCTATCAGGAAGCAATCGTTACCCTGCTTGGCCCCGTGCCGGGACTGATCGTCGCTGCCGGACTGCTGCTGTTGGCGCGGCACCCGGGATTCGACCATGAAATGCGCCTCGAACTGGTGCGCGCAGCGCTGCTCTTCGGCTTCCTCAACGCCTTCAATCTGCTGCCCATCTATCCGCTCGACGGCGGACGCTTGCTGAATCAACTCCTATTCTCGCGAAACCGCTACTTGGAGGTTGTCTTCCAACTCGTTGCCGCCCTCGCACTCATAGCTTATGGCATCTCTCGCGGCGGATCGGCACTCATGCTATTCCTCGGAATGGCGATTCTGCTGGGCCTCGCCTCCCACTTCAAAACGAGCACGATCGCCACCCGCGTCAAACAGGGACGGGAACTGCCGCCCGGCACGTCACTCGAGGGTCCGATCCCTGTCTCCCTATTACGTAACATTCTCCGCCATGTAGGCGTCACGATGCCAGCGGTGCAAGCTCCACGCGCAACGGCTGCGGTCGTATTTCGCGTGTGGGAGCGACTGCACGTGCAGCCCCCCGGGCTGTTGACAACCGCACTCCTGTTGCTGGTCTATCTCATCGCTGCGGCGCTAACCTTGCCTTGGCTCATTGTCATCCTTCATGCAACAAAGAATGGATAGATGAGCTTCCGGCGTCCTTTGACCGGAGGGAAGATGCGATATCATCGGGCCTTATGCCTGCCTGTACTCACCTCCTTGCTGTGCAGCGCGATCGCGGCCGGCGAGCCGTCGACAGGAAAGGCCGGCAGCGGGAAGGGCGGTCGCCCCGCCTATCTCTGCAGCTTCTTTCGCGAGCCCGACGGCAATGACGGTCTGCACTTGGCCACCAGCCGCGACGGCTACCAGTGGTCCGAAATCGGCCCAGCATCCCTCATTAGCCGAGCAACCAACGCGCCACGGTGAAATAGCTCAACAAGGTAATCAAGTCGCTGGCCGCCAAGACCATCGGCCCCGCAGCCACCTGGGGGTCGAGACGCAAGCGGCGGAGTACGTTCGGCATCACCGCGCCCAGCACGGCCGCCACAGCAACCCCAGCCACGATGCCGTTCAAGATACAGAGGGCCACGATCAATTGTCCCAACCATGCCAACGCCGCCAATGCGACCACCATACCACTGGCGATCCCCAACATGGCCCCGATCAGAAACTCGCGATAAAGCTTCTGCCCAATCGAACGCCAGGTCGGCGGCTTGCCGTGTAACATTTCCAGCGTGATGCTGATCGATTGGATGCTCACACTCTCGGAAATGGCCAAGACCACCGGGATAAACAGGGCCAAGGCCACCGCGTTTCGCAACTCCTCCTCGAAAACACCACTCAGCAATGCCGCCGCGATGCCACCGGCTATATTGCACATCAACCAGGGAAAACGCGTGCGAAAGGCCAACACTGGGTTCGACTGCCGGGCCGTCGTCAAGTGGACACCGACCAGTTGAAAGAGGTCGTCGTTGGGCCCCCCTCCCAGGTCGCGCAACTCGTCGGTATACAGCTCCACATCGATCGCGCCGACCAACCGCCGCTGCGCGTCAATCACCGGAAACGCCAGGAAACGGTGCAGCACGAAAAACTCGCAGGCGTCAAGAACCGTCGCGCCGCTCGGAATCGCCACGACTTCCTTCAACATGATGTCGGCGATCCTCGCCGCGGGCGGACTCAGCAACAGAGAACGGGAAGGAATTACGCCTTTCAAACGCTCCTCGTCGTCGACCACGTAAAAATAGACGATCCGTGCCGGCGGGGGTGAGCGACGCAACGCTTCCAATGCCTCACCGACCGTGTGATCCACGTGAAGCCGCGCCAACTCGGTCCGCATATGCTCCACGACAGAATCGTTGAGATTCGTTTCCGCAACCGCTCCCGTCACGCTACGCTCCGCCGTTCAAGTAATTCCAGAAGTTCATCAGCCACGGATGAGTCCACGGATTCCAAGTCGGATAGGTGACCGAGACGACCGAGATCCCAAGCAAGGTCAGTGCCAAGCCCCGCAGCCCGCGCCGCGCTGCGCAACCGTCCAGCGCCGGCAGCATGGTGACCAACCAGAGCGGAGCCAGCCAAAAGAGCCATCTCAATCCGCTGGTGGTGCCGCCGTAGTTCCGATTGATCGGCGGTTGACCGAGGTAAAAGACCAAGCAAGCTAAGGATACCGCCGCCACGCCCGCCGCCGCCCAGCGGAGCCGTTTGTCAACCCCGCGACGCAGCCACATCCCCATCCCGAAAGCGCTCAGCAGCCAGATCGGCGTCAGCGAAAACAACCCGTGGTGGCCGATCAGCACATGCGTGGCGTACGTCGCCCAGCAAGGCTCGCCACGATCGATGCCTTGCGGCTTCCGCCAATAGCTATCCACGGTCCGCCCATTCCGCTCGTAACTGTAATCGTACCAATTGTCGTTGCCGCTACGGTGCAAGTAGGCCGGTTTGAGGCTGTGGAAAGCAATCCAGTTCGTGGCGAAGAAGAAAACCGCTACCAGCAGCACCCCGGTGCCCGCGCCAATCACCGCCCGCCCCGCACTCTTCCAAGTTAGCGCGGCGCCAAGCAGGGCCAGCAGCGACAAGGCCGTGAACTCGTTGACCGTCATCAGCCCGCCGCACAGTCCGGCCAGAAAATAGAACCGCCAGCGCCGTTCGCCGTCAAACCAGATGCGAGCCGTGGCGTACACCGCTGCCACGGCGAAGACGGCCGCCAGAATATGGTTATTGATGGTCACAGCAAAGGTGGTCAAAAAAGTGCCCCACGTGGCGGCCGCCATCACAAAGATCCGGCCCCAATCCGTCGTGCCAAACCGCTCGATCAGCGCGGCTAATAACAGAAAATAGACCACCAGCGGCACTAGGTTAAACACCACCAGCAGGAAGCGGCCGATTTCGTAAGGATGCGTGCCGAGGGTCGCGCCCGTGAGCTTATGGATCGGCCAATAGACGCCGGCCATCACCGTCGGCAGCAGCGGTGGCTTGCTCGAATAGAAGTGCCCTTGGCACTTGACCATGTCGATGGTGTCCCAATTCGCCTGCTGAACAACCTTATCAATCGCATAAGGCGCACCGGCCACTCGCATATCGTCCTCAACCAGGGCGCGAACCGTGCACCAACGGCTGCGGTCGTTGGCACTAAGGAACGGCCGTCGCAATTTGGCCTGCGCCGTCCACTTCGCCTCCAGTTCGCCCAACTGGCTCGCGATCGCCGCGTCCGAGACTCCCTCGGCCTTCAAACTCGCCCGCTTCGCCTCCAAACTGGCCGCTACTTTCTTCAGTCGGTAGTCCTCCATCGCAAACTTGTCGACCGAGTCCAGGGACAGAATTCGCCCCAGCATGCTGCCGGCGCTGACCACGATCAACAGCAAATACACGAGACGACGAAGCTCAGCGGAAGATTCGACTTGGGGCGAGTTCATGGGCGGGGAGGAGCCGTACGTTCCAAAATCGAGTAACCACGACGGTCGGGGGTGTGGTAGGCAATAAATAGTTCGGCCAAAAAGCCAATCGACATGAGTTGTCCGCCCATCAGCAGCAGACCGACGGAATACAACACAGCCGGGCGCTCGTGAAGATGGATCGGCGTCATTCCCGGTACGGACCGGGTAATCAGCCAGGCCGCCGCCAGCACGATCATCCCTAACGCTCCGAGCGAAAAGGCGCCGAGCCCAATCGCGCCAAGCAAATGCTGCGGGCGCTGGCCAAAACCGGTCAGAAACTTCACCGTCAATAGATCCAGAAAACCCTTGATGAAGCGGCTCATGCCATATTTCGACCGGCCGAATTCCCGCCGGCGGTGCTGGATTACCAGTTCGCCCACGCGAAAACCCCGGGCGGCCGCCAGCACCGGCACAAAGCGGTGCAACTCGCCGTACAAACGCACCTCCTGAAGCACCTCGCGACGGTAACACTTCATCCCGCAGTTGTGGTCGTGCAACCACACGCCCGTTAACCGGCTGACCATCCAATTGAACACCCGCGACGGCAGCACCTTGTGCCACGGATCGTGCCGCACCTTCTTCCAACCGCTGACGACGTCCAGATCCTTGGCGATCTCGGCCAGAAAATGCGGAATCTCTCGCGGGTCATCTTGCAGGTCGGCATCCAGCGTCATCACCAACTCGCCGCCAGCCTGCTCGAAGCCGGCGCTCAATGCCGCCGCCTTGCCAAAGTTGCGGCGAAACCGAATGCCCTGCACCCGGGGATCGGCACAGGCAATCTGTCGGATACATTCCCAGGATCCGTCCTTCGATCCGTCGTCCACCAGCACAATCTCCAAGTCGTAGCCGTGCGCCTCGGCCACCTCGCTTAACTCGCGATGCAACACCGGCAGGCTGTCGGCTTCGTTCAGCACTGGAATGACAACGGAGAGCATGGGAAGTTCACCAGAGGCACTTTGCCCCGAAGACTCGTCTTACCAAAGGCAACCAAAAAATATTACCGCGGCGACTCGCGTTTGGCCCTCGGCACCATCATCAGAATACTCGAAATCGCCAACTCCGCCCCCAACCACACCAGCCGCAGCAAGATCGCACTAACCAGGGCAAGCGCGCTGCCAACCCCAGGCGCCAACATCTCAGCAAGCACGGCCTCGCGAACCACTGCGCCGCCAGGCAAAAACGACACGAATCCGGCCACCGTCGCCAAGGCTACCGCCCCTGTCAGTCGCATCCAATCACCGACCGACGTCTCAGCCCCCAGCGAGCGCATCACCGCCCAAAGGCTCACTCCAAGTATAGCCCACCCGAGGGTATTGAGTAACCAACCCAAAAGAGCCGTGCGGTAGCCCACTCGCTGTAGTTTTGAAACGACCACCGGTCCCACCCGACCAAAAAACGCTAGGCGGGCCAGCCTCCGCATCACGGGCGGCAGTGTCGGCAAGCCAGCCACCAGCAACATCCCCATCGCCGACCAAAAAAGCAGCGGCTGCATCGGAAACCAAACGACCACCACACCGGCCGCCATCAGTGCCCCGACCGACATCATCGTCAAAGTTTCCAAAAAGACGCTCACCACCGCCAGCGACGGCTCAACGCCCGGGCCGCGAATCAAACCCGCCCTCAGAATCACCACCATCGCCTTGCCCGGCACATACTTTCCCAAATGTCCGATGAAGTAAGCCCGCAACGCAGGGAGCAATTCCACTTGCTGGTCGAATTGACGCAGGATTCGGTGCCAGAACAAACCGCACAGCAATGCCGCCACGACGTAACACACCCCGGCCAATACCAGCCAACCGAAGTGCAATTGCCAGCGATGCTCTCCCAACCCTTGCCAGGCTTCGACGATCGTCCCGCGAATGTACCACACCAGCAACAATGCCAACGCAATCTTGAGCGTCAGCACCAGCCAGCGCCGCGGGCGATTGCGAGGGGGGGGATCCATGGCGATTCTCTTGGGCGACTAGCGCCGCAAAGCTTCAATAGCTTGCCAACATACACGTGCCGGTCCGCCGAGGCAAGGTAACATGCTTGCAGGTCTTCCAGCCGCCAGCGATAATCATGGGCGGTCAATCGCCGGGAGAAATCTATGTACCCAATGATCATATGCGTTGCCGTCGCCACCCTCGGCATCGACGCCGGATGGCAACGAATGCCCGACGGAGGAATGGAATATATCATCCAACTTGGTCCGCAGGACCTCGAAGCGATGCGGCGCGGGGAACCGTTGGGCAGCGATATCCCGCCCGCTGCCGGCGATGTTCGATCGTACCGGGTCATCTTCGGTACCGGTCCACTCAAGAAAGAGCCACCGCCCGCGGGCAAAATACCCCTGAAACCCTCCGCCTCCGAAACCAAAGCCTCAATAAAATCCCCTCCCGCCAGCCCCAGCATGCCGTCGCCCCTGTCGCCCGATCCCGTGGCGAAGAAAATGACCGACGCAATGCTGTTGCCTCCGCCCAGTCCCATGGCATCGCATACCGAGACCATGCTCCAACCGAGTTCCAGCGGTGAAAAACCCAAACTCGGACAGCCCGCCATTTTTGAAGAGCCGAAGGGCCGCAGCGATCCGTCCACTAACGTCCCCACTCGCACTGCACCGGGCGAGCACGGCGACCGCCCCTGGATGCCGTTGACCGTCACCTTGCTGGGACTGTTCGCCTCGCTAGGGGCCAACGTCTTCCTCGGCTGGGTCGCCTGGGGCTTCCGACAACGCTATGCCGAGTGCACGACGCAACGCTCAATCTCCCTTCCCACGTAAAATCCAACTGCCCGAACGTCGTAAGCTCACTTCAGCGCCACATCGTCGTCCAGTTCGTCGATCGACTCGTCATCCGGCTCATCCCAGAGCGACTCCTCTTCTTCCTGCTCGCCGAAATCCTCGACTTCTTCATCACCAACTTCGTCGTCTTCTTCGCCTTCTTCGCCGGCGACGTCCTCTAGTTCGCTCTCGTCCTCGACTTCGTCGTCTTCCTCGGGCTCTTCGTTCATCAACGCCTCAAAATCCTCTTCCTCGTCCGCCTCGGCGTCCTGAGGATCAAAAAAATCGACGTCGAAGGCAGCTTCCGCCGCTCGAACCTTCTTCCCCCGTGACTTGCGCTTCGCCGGCTTGGCCACCTTAATCGGCACAAGCTCCTCCGGCTCTTCCGACGATGGCTCAAAAGCAATTTCAGCCTCTGCGGCTACCTTTTTCGCCTTGGCAGCCGTCCGTCGCTTCGCCGGCCGCGGTTCCTTCTCCTTACTGCGTGGTTTCTCTTTGCCCGGGCTCTCATCCGCCGGCAGCTCAAAGCGAATCACCGCTCGCCGGCCATCGCCGTTGCTGGGCAATTGGCTGACGGGAGCCCGAAGCGATCGGAAGAGCGTTTCGATGTGCTCGTGGCAAGTAAACACCAGCATCTGGTGACCGGCCGCGGCGAAGTCCCGCAAAACCTCGGCCGCCGCCCTCGCCCGCCCGGCGTCAAAATTCACCAACACGTCGTCGAGGATGAGTGGCAACGGTGAGCCACGCCTCGCATAGGAACTGGCCAACGCCAGCCGCAAGCTCAAGAAAAGCTGCTCACGCGTCCCTCGGCTGAGCACTTCCACCGGCAACGCATGTCCCTCCGCATCATCCACCCGCAGCGCGTGTTCGCCCAAGGGTGTCCAAACCCGCGTGTAACGCCCCCGCGTCAAACGCTCCAAATAGGTCGACGCCTCCTGCAACGTCTCCGGCTGACGATGGCGTTCGTAGGTATCGCGAATGGTGTCGAGAATCGAGCACGTCGTCGCCAACACCTGCCACCGTCGGAGGGCGTCCTCCAACCGCTTGTTAAGCACGGTCAAATCGAGTTGCCTCTCCGCCAGACGCCGGTCAGCCAGAATCGCATCGATCTGCTCGCTTAGCCGCCCGCGCTTCTCCAGCATCGTCCGCAACTGTTCGTGAATCGTTGCCAGCCGCTGCTCCAATTGGGCACGCCGTATTTCCAGCGTGACCGACTGCTCGCGTTCCAGTTCCTGGCGAATCGCTTCTTCCGAACACTGGGAAGCCAGGGCCGTTTGAATGTCGCGATGCAGAGCCTCACGCTGCCCACGCAGAGAATCCACCCGCGCGCGTTCCTCCGCCCGCTGCCGGAGTTCCTGCTCGTCCTTGACGCCAGCCTCCAACAGAAGTTTGCGGCGGCGGTGCTTCAAACGGCTGACGGTCTCTTCGCGCTTGGCCCGCAGAGCCCGCAGACGGCTGGCATCGCGTCGAATCGCGTCACGTCGGGCAACCGCAGCCGCCTGTTTCTCGGTGCATTCAACCAGCTCTCGCAACTGCTCCAACATGCCCGTCGACTTCAAGGCGACTTCCGCCTCGGCCGCCAATTGCCCCAGCCGCGCCCCAAGCGATTCCAGTTCTCGTCGCCGCTGCTCCAATTCGCCCTTCCGTTGGGCAAGCCGCCGTCCGGTATCCGCGACACGGTCAATCGTCCGTGCGACTTCGCCGACTTGCTTCGGCGAAAGCCCCTCGGGCAGACCGACGGTCGTGAGCGCGTCGCGCCACTGCCGACGGGCCTGTTTGTACTCCTGTCCGGCCTGACTGGCCTCGCGCGCCGCCGCCTCGGCCTCTTGCGCCGCCGTTCGACGTTTCGCATCCACCGGGGCCAAGTCCTCCAACGCCGCCAACTCGCCTTCGGCCGTTTGCAGCCGGCTCGCCAGCGACCCGCCCCGCGGCAACTGGCCATCGAGCGTATCCCGATCCTCTTTCGTCTGCTCAATCTGCGACTGCAGCACCGTCAGTTGCTTCTGACACGCTTCGAGTTGCTGGCTGTTCGAGCGCTCGAGCATCACCTTCGCCAAAGCCGCTCCTCCTGTGCCCGCCAGACCAAGGAAGGCAAGCGCCCAGCCGATCGACCCAGTGACCGTCGTCGGCAGGAACAGGCCGGCAAGAATCAAGACGACTCCCAGCACAAACGCGCTTCCTAACCCTGCCAGCACGCCCATCGGCAACATCTGGCGATCGGTCAACCGCCGGCAACGCTCCTCCAACTCCGCTTGGTGGCGGACCAATTGGTCGAGCCGCTCGTCAATCTGCATTCGTCGGCGAATCTGCGAAACCAGATTGCCTGCCCGGTCCATCGCCGTCGCCAGGTCGGGCTGGCCGCGGGCCTTCAACGCGTCGTCCATCTGCTGCGCAAGCGACTCCGCGACTCGCCGCGCCTCAAGCGCTCCCTGCTCGCTCTCCCGGGCCCGCTGGCGACTCTCGCCGAGTCTCTTGCCAGGCTCTCGAAGCGTCGCCAGCCTCTTCGCGGAAAGCTGCTCCAGAACTCGCCCCTCGATTCCCGAGCGTTCGCTCGCCGTGGCCAACTCGGATTCAAGACCCGCCGTCTCCTTTTCCAACTCGCCAATCTGCCCTTGGAGTTGCGTAATCCACGGCGCCTGCTCCCGAAAAGCTTCAATGCGGGCAGCCTGCCGCCACAACGACTCGTTCACTCGTAAACCGGCAAACTCCTTCTTCAATTCTGTACGCCGATGCGCCAGCCGGCTGATTCGCTGCTGCTGGGCCAAAAGCCGCGCATGGATCGCGTCCAATCGCTCCACGGCTCGCTCCGGCACCACCTTCGCCGACCCCATCGCCGCTAACTGTTCGTCCAAGGCCGCCCGCTGCGTCCACCGCTCGCGCAATGCCGCGGCTAGGTCGATGATCCGGCTCGATCGCTCCAGCGCCGTTTCGTCCTCCTCCAATTGGGCAATCTCGCGAGCCAACTGCTCGCGTTGCGCAGCAAGCTGACTGAAGCGGCTGTTGACCGTCGACAGCTCCTCAATTTCCGCCCGCAGCTTCTCCCGCTCGCCAAGGAATTGGGCGATTTGACACGGCCCCCCATCGACATCCAGAATCCGGTTCCGCGATGCCTGCAACTCCCGCAACACCTCCACCAACGACACCCGATCCAACCCGGCCGTGATGCTATAGAGAAGTTCCGCCGCCTCCGTGTCGCTGAGCGTGTTCAGTTCCTGAATTTCACTCAGGCCCACGGCGAACACGTTGTTGAACACGGCCTCGTCAACGTTCGACAGCAACACCTTGATGAAGTGCTCGCCTTGGCGCGTGCCATCCGGGGCGGTGAGCGTCAATTGCTCGCCGTCACCGTCGTCCTCCGTCGATTCGTAACGACTGATTTGGAATCGCCCATGCGCGCCGACCACATCCAGCACCCCGCCCGGCCGGCCGCCGTGCACCGGAGGTAGATACCGCTGCCGCTGCGGCGAAAAACCGTAGAGCATGGAGCGAATGAATTGCAGCAGCGTCGTCTTGCCGGCTTCGTTGGGCCCATAAAAAACGTTGATCGTCTCCGACAGCCGCTCCACCCGCAAACCGCTCCAGACCCCAAAACCCTCGATATCCAGCTTGGTGATTCTCATGCCTGGACCTCCTCGTCGCCACTGAGCAGATCAACGCCAAGCGCGGCAGCCTCGCGCAGCACGCGATCACGAGCTGCGTCATTCACAAAACCCACCATCGACGCCACCGTCCCCGCCCGATGGCCTTCCGACAGGTACGGCTCCAAGTCCAACGGCTCGTCGGGGTTCATCTGCAATTGCCGGATCGTCCGCAGATAATCGCCGCGAATTGTCTCTTGCTCGTACCAGTCCGCAGCAAAGGTCTCGCCCAGTTCAACCTCAATCTCGACAGACCAAGCCGCCGGCGATCGGAAGCCGAAATCGCCGCGAATCGCCTGCAAAAGTTCATGGGCAACCGGCCCGCGCCGCAATGCGTCAATCAACGGCCCGCTCCCCGAGACGATCCATGAAATCAACAGCGTCTGCGTAGGCATCGCCTCGACTAGCTCCTGCATTCGCTGCCGCATTCGCTTGTCGACGTCGTCGCGTGTGCTCGTTTCATCCACCACCAGCCGCTCGGTAAACCAACGAACAACATCCGTCGGGATCAGACTTGTGCGTGTCTGGTTTTGTTCGTTGACTTGCACCAGAGTGCAGCCGTGAATACCGGCTTCCGCTGGCAGACGGCCCTGCGTGGTCCCACAATAATGCGCCAGATGCCGCTCGCCCTCGGGCGTGCTCCGGTCGTGCTGCCCCCCCAACGCCCAATAGTGAATGCCGCGGGCCAACAGCGAGCCAACCTCCGCTTGCCCATGCGCGACGGCCACCGTGTACAAGCCGCTGGCGTCCGGGACGAAATCCAGCGGTCGCCACATCCGTCGCTCGTCGCAACTGGTGCCCGACACTCGCGCAAGCGGCCCGATCGGTCCTTGAATGACTTTCCCATCCACTCTGCCACAGGAAAAGAAATGGACATTCGACGGGAGTTTGACTGCCGGCGGCCACACCTCCGGCGGGTCGATCGGCGATCCGGCCCAAAAAATCGCGATATCACGCTCGGCCAGACGGGCAAACTGCTCAGCGAGAAACACCGGACCGCGCGGGCCCGTGCTGGCCGGAACGAGGACACCACCCGTAAGCACCAGAAACCGCACGTCTTCCGAAAGAGCCGCATCGAAGACGGCTCGCGCTGCGGAATAGGGGGCTTCTAGGAATAACTCGCGAAGGTGATCCGGCACCTCCGCTACCCCCATCAGCGGTCGCTCCAAATGAAAATCACCGGCATGCAGAAACCGGAACGATGATGTGGCCATGCGACCCTCTGGCATGTGGGAGCCGGACAAAAACTGAAGAAGCAGAGGCTCGCCTAGTTTAGCGATCCTCGCAAAATGGTTCCACAGAGATTTACGCAACGCCAGGGCAACTAGCGAAAATACAAAACATAGATACCGATTGACCAACACAAAATCGACTACCCGACCACCGCAAAGTGCCCCAGCCGCCACCAGCCACCCCACACTCAGGCCTTCCCGCCCGACCTTGACGCGATTCTCCACACCCACGTATACTGCGATGTTTAGGAAAGTTCAGTCTTTACATACAGATAGGAACTCCAGGCGATGAAGAGCGAACGCCGGCACGAGCTGCAACACAACGCGTTGGCCGACTGGCTGGTAGAGACCGGCAAGGCCTTGGCGCCCTTCCAAAATCACGTCTTGTTGGGAATCACTGCCGTTCTGGTGGTCGCCCTAGTCTACGTCTATTACACCCGCTCGACGAGTGCGACCGCGGCCCAGGCTTGGGAAGAGTTGAGCACTGGTCTCAACTCTGCCAATGCTTCCGCCTTGAGCGACGTAGTTGAAAAGTACCCGGGCAGCAACGCCGCCGATGTGGCCGCTGTCGTCGCCGGAGATTTGCGATTGGCCTCGGCCTGCAATCAGCTCTTCAACAACAAGGCGACCGCACGCCAGGACCTCAACAAGGCGATCGAACTCTATCGACTGGTTCGCGAGCAAAGCCGAACCCCATGGCTTCTCGAGCGGGCAACCTTCGGTCTCGCCCGCGCTAAGGAGTCGACCGCTGAAGCTGACTCGATTAATCAAGCCAAACACCTCTACGAGGAAATCCTCCAGACGTGGCCCAATGGCACCTTCGCCGGTGAGTCGAAGCGACGCTTGGCCGATTTGAACAGCCCGGAAACCAAGCGGATGTACGACGACTTCGCCAAGTGGGAAAAGCCCGTCTTTTCAACCGAAGGTGGATTGCCCGGCGCCGTCCCCGGGTTCGACAAGGCCAACATCCCCGAAGAGAGCCCGGTAGCGCCGACCAAGAACGAGGCCGCGGACAAACCGGCCGAAAAACAGCCTTCCGAGACCAAGCCGGCGGCTTCGGCGGAGAAAAATGCCGCTCCGGCAAAGGCGGCCGAAAAAGTCGATCCCAACAAGCAAGCCAACTAAAGCGACATTCTCTCGGATGGGGATGCAAAACGATTGGCGTTGCGCCGTGACCAGAGATCGCCTGGCGTATCGGACCGCTCATGTCGTTATCCTCTGAACCGGTCGAACTGCTTGTAGAGCCCAGCGAGGTGGGGCATCGGCTGGATGCCTTTCTGGCCGCGCATTTCCCCGACTACAGCCGCGTCCACCTTCGTCGCATCATCTCTGCAGGCGGCGTCAAAGTGGACAACCGCGGCGGCAAACCGGCCTATCGCTTGAAGGCCGGCCAACGGGTGTTGATTGTCCTGCCCGAAATCCCCCGCGAAACGCCCCGCCCGGAAAACATTCCCCTCCGCGTCCTCTACGAGGATGAACACCTCGTCGTCATCGACAAACCGCCGGGCATGGTCGTCCATCCCGCTCGCGGACACTGGTCCGGCACCCTGGCCAGCGCGCTGCAATTCCATTTCGGCCCCACCCTAAGCGTCGCCGGCGGGCTGAACCGACCAGGAATTGTCCACCGCCTCGACCGCGACACCAGCGGCGTAATCCTCGTCGCTCGCACCGATCTGGCCCACCACAAACTCGCCAAACAGTTCGCCGGTCGCTCGATCGAGAAGGAATACTTCGCGCTGACTTCCGGCTGTCCGACGCTGGATCGTGATCTGATTGATTGCCCGATCGGTTTCCACCCACGCGTCCGCGAGAAAATGGCCATCCGCCACGACGACGTAGAAAGCCGACCGGCTCAGACGTTTTACGAAGTTGCCGAGCGCTTCCAGGGGTTCGCAGCGGTCAAATTGCAACCCAAGACGGGCCGCACACACCAGATCCGGGTTCATCTCCACCACATCGGCTGCCCCGTCCTATGCGACCGGCAATACGGTCACCGCAGCGCGATCACCCGGGGCGAAATTCGCCGCCATTCCAGCGACGAGTTTGTGCTGCTCGACCGCCAGGCGTTGCATGCCCGTCACTTGCGGTTTCAGCATCCCTTCACGGGCGAGACGCTTGAAATTGAAGCCCCGTTGCCGGCCGATATCCAGGCCACCTTGGAAGAGTTGCGGAAATATCGGGCGACAAGATAACGGCAAAGTCGCAGCTATTACGTTACCGCCGGGCCAAACAGCAGCCCCATAAGGTCTCGCGTGCCCCAGGCGATGGGACTGATCAGCACTTCGCCCGCGGCGAACCCGGCCGCCATCCCCTGCTGAATGGCGAACGCCCGAAAACTATCGAGATGATGCGCTTTGGCCGGCGGAAACTGGCTCGCATAGAAGCCGATCGCCTTAAGCTTCTTTTCCAGCGTATCCGCAATGTCGACGACGATCGCGTGAGGATCGGTCGGCGCAAGAGAATGAAATGCCAGCGAACATTCCAGATGCCGCGGCACGATGTAGGGCGGCAACCCGCCGAAATGCTCGTCCCACTTCGTCAGCTTCGCGTAGAAGACGGCCGCCTCGATGATTAGTGACGCCTGGTAATGATCCGGCGAGGCCATCGGCGTCCGCCCGCCCAAACCGATCACCAGTTTCGGCTGGTACTGGCGAATTTCCCGCGCCAAGGCGATCCTTGCCTCGAACGAATCGAAAAGCCGGCGATTGGTGAACGAAAGCGTTACGCGTTGACTAACACCCAATGCGTCGGCCGCTAGCCGGGCTTCCGCCAACCGCTCTGCAGGCCCCGCCGAACCAGGCGTCGGCTCGCCATCCGTCAAATCGACGATCCCCACTCGGTAACCCTGATCGGCCAACTTCGCCAATGTCCCCCCACAGGCGATTTCAATATCGTCCGGGTGGGCACCGATCGCCAAAACATCAAGGTGTTGATCCATGAGCTACGGCTTAGGGATTAGAAGGTGAGAGATGGGGGCCAGGGTTCGAGCAAGCGCCTCCAGATCGACAATCCACGATCCACAATTCAAAACTATTCTGCCGCAGCCGCCGCTTTCGCTTTCTCCCGGGCCGCCTGAATCTCTTCCGGCTTCAGCGGCCGTATGCGAATGTTCCGTACCGCGCCTTTCGTGCACCAAGTGCTGACGCCCAGCGGGCGACATAAATCCACCTCGAAACGAACACTGAATTTGTGACCGTCGCGCGGCTGATTGACGACCTGCTGATCGTCAATCCAGGTCTCGATCGCCCCCTCGCTGACGCGAATCCGCACCTTGTACCACTGATTTTCCTTGAAGGCGATGGTCTTCATCGTCAAGTTGTTCGAGGCATCTTCGAAATCCACGTTCGACAGCCCCACGAGCATGCCTCCCCAGCCGCCGACTACAAACGAACAGGAGTCGTCTCCCACAGGAAAAGTCGTGGTGCAGAAGAAATCGGAGCCGTCGTGGCGAATCCCCTCCAACTCCAATTCGTAGTTGTCGCGAATCAGCGGGCCCGTCCACGTCACCCCCGTCATGCTGCTGCCCATCTCCATGACGATCGCACCGTCCTTGACATAGACTTTGCCTTGGCCGCCAAACTCGGGCGCCTTCCAGCCGGTGAGTGTCTTGCCATCGAAGAGACTCTTCCACCCACCGGCCTTTACCAGGGCGTTCTTTTCCGCCACCTCCCTAGCGGCCGCTGCGGCATCTACCTTAGGTGCACCACCACCCTCAGCAGGCTCGGCAGCGTTCGCCACCCGGGGCGCGTTCGGTCGGCACCCCTCTTGATAGAGCAACAGGCTGCCGCAGGCAATCAACGTCAGTCCACACAACATCCATGAGCGGGAAAAAGCCATCTTCCAAGACCCTCGTGCAATCGAGGTCGCCGCTAACCGCCTCTGGTCGCAAACCGCCAGCCTGCGCTTGCCGTTTGCCGGCCGCGATCGGGCCGAGGAAACGCCCAACCGGCGCTCCACGCCTCGTCACCTCTGTCCAACTTGCCCTGGCCCGCTGCCCAACGACGAAAGTATAGACAACCGGCGATTTTCCGGCAACAGGCAGACAAGCCCTGGGGGATCAAGACGAATCAGGGAAGAAACCGAAGTTGCGGTTCTCAACGCCACTAGTCGAAAGCGGGCGTACTCCCCTTCACCACCTGCTATTGACCAGCTGAATCTCCGTCTGTTATAGCTACGCCGCTTTGAGACCGTGGGCGTCGGTCGCGGCAGCATCTACCATTAAGGGCAGGAGAACCGTGCATGAAATTCGCACACCAACTGGCTTGTCTGGTTGGGACAACTATCCTCTTTTGCGGTGTTCCCGGCTGCCTCAGCCTGAGCCTCTTCAATCGAGAGATACCCGACACCAAGGTTCGGCTCGACAGCCTAGAGCGGCGAGTTTCCGCCCTGGAGGCTGGTACTACCGTTCACCTAAGCCCGTCCGCGACCGTACCCACCCCACAAGCGCCGCCGAACTTCCCGCCAAACTAAATTCCCCTGCTCCCCTGCTCCTACTTCCCCGCCAGTGGCGGCGGACCTGCCGGAGGCGCTGGTGGAGTTTTTCGGTCGCTTCGACTCGGCCTCGCTAGCACCGGCTCACCGTAGCTCGGCTCTTTTATCGTCTCCAATAGCCTTGCGATCACCTGATCGACGTCAACGCCTTCGGCGTCGGCATTGAAATTGGTGAACAAGCGGTGCCGCAGCACCGGATAGGCCATTGCCCGAACATCCTCGGAGCAGACAGCATAGCGGCCATGCAGAATAGCCCGCGCCTTGGCGCCGAGGATCATGTACTGCGCCGCGCGTGGCCCGGCGCCCCACGCCAACCAGTTCTTGACGAACTCCGGACTGCCCGACTCTTTCGGCCGCGTCGCCCGGGCGAGATCCACCGCGTAGTCGACCATATGCGGGGCGGCCGGCACCTGGCGAACAAGCTGCTGAATCCAGAGAATATCTTGCCCCTGCAGCACCGGCCGAACCTCCGCCCGCGCCGTCTGCGTCGTGGCCATCACAATCTGACGCTCCTCATCCCGAGTCGGATAGCCAATATTGATCGATAGCATGAAGCGATCCAACTGGGCCTCGGGCAACGGATAGGTCCCTTCCTGCTCGATCGGGTTCTGCGTGGCCATCACAAAGAACGGCGGGTCGAGCCGGTAGGTATTTCCCGCCACCGTAATCTCCTGCTCCTGCATCGCCTGCAGCAGGGCGGCCTGAGTCTTCGGCGGCGTGCGGTTGATTTCGTCGGCCAACAGTATGTTGGAAAAGACTGGTCCCCGAACAAAACGAAAACTTCTCGTCCCCGTGGCCGGGTCCTGATCGATGATTTCCGTGCCCGTGATGTCGCTCGGCATCAGGTCGGGCGTGAACTGGATCCGCAAAAACTTCAGGTGCAGAGCCTGGGCCAACGTCGATACGGTCAACGTCTTGGCCAACCCCGGCACGCCGATCGTCAGGCAATGCCCCCGGGCGAAAAGGCAGATCAGCATCTGCTCGATCATCTCGTCCTGGCCGATGATCACCTTGTGGACTTCGCCCACCAACGCTTCCCGGACCTGGGCAACGCGACGAACGGCATCTTCGGGACTGATCTGGGGGGTAGGCGCCGGCATCTGGGTTCCTCGTCAAATCCTTCCATCCGCGACCGCATCCCTATACATTAGTGGATAGAGGGCCGTCAATCAACGTTGCGCGTCGCTCCCCCGCCGCTCACCACTCATGCTCAAGCCGTCTGCCATCACGTTGCTCCTTGCCGCCCTCTGGCAGCTATCGCCCCCGGCGGCGCTGGCCCAATCGTTTCGCCTCGCTGGCACGGAATTCAACGCGATGCGGTCCGTGACGATGCCGGCGGGCCGCAACTATTCGATCGTCGTCGTTGAGTTCTTGCACCACGGCGAGATTCGGCCAGACGGCGGCAATCTCATTGTCGTCGCATCGAACCGACAGCAAGTGCCGCTGCGAATCCTCCAACTCGGCCCAGGGGATTTCTGCCGGCTGGCATTTCAAACGCTGAAGAACCAGACCGATTATGACATCTTCTATGGCGGCGAGCCTCCACGCGAGCCCCGGCCGGCGTGGACCCGTGAAGGTGGCCTGTTGCTGGAAACGCGGCAATTCCGGTCCTGCAACTTCGGCCGCTTCGAGTCGGTACGCGACGCGTTCGAATCCGCAACTCCGATCGGTGCCGACTATGTCGACGGCGTCTTCCACAGTGACAATCCCTTCAGCTTGAAACGCGAGCCGTTCCTGAGTCGCTATCGAGGCTCCTTGCAGATCACCAAGCCCGGCACCTACGGTTTTTTCACCTCCAGCCAAGATTGCAGTTTTCTGCTGATTGACGGTCGAGTCGTGGCCGCCGCACCGGGCCACCATGGCCCGACGCACCGAGCTTGGCGAGGCACCCGGCACGACGTGGAACTCTCGGCCGGAGAACACCGCTTCGAGTACTACCATGCCGCGGCCGGTCCGCACGCTATCATGGTCGCCGCCTGGGAAATTAATCCGGCCAGCGACAAGCCGGAACAGCCGCAATTGATCTCGCCCGAGGCATTCAAAGCACACGTGGCCGGCCACTTGGCCGCAAACGACCTCGTTTTTCGTACCAGCAAGCTCGTCCCCGACTTCACCGTCCGCATCGCCGGCGACGTGCCCCTGCCCGACAACGATGTACCGCTTATCGGCGTGTTGTTCCGCGATCTCTCCCCAAAGGCGCTGACGATGCCAGGTGCCAAAATCCAGTGGGACTTTGGCGACGGCCAGACCAGCAACTTGGCGAACGCCGATCACATCTATCTGCGTCCCGGGCTTTACAGAGTGACGCTGTCAATCCGCCGCGGTGGCAAGACGACGGAAATCACGAATCGAATATCTGTGGATCGTCCTCGCCTAGCCGCCCAAGAGCGTCCCCATGCCTTTGGCGAGTACATGAAGATCCTTGAGACCTACAACGTCCAGACTCTCGACGCGGCGTCTTTGCGTCAATTGACCCTGGCCTACGAAGCGCGCTCGCTGGCCGTCGACAATCGCGCCGAAGACCTGGAGCATCGAGCCCGCCAGGTAGCCGAAGATCCAAATCGCCGCCCCGACGCCAAACGCAAAGGGCCCCAGCGACCCAATACCTCTTCGGACCTGAATGCCGAAGCGGTGCGATATCTGGAAAAGGCGGTGGCCGCGGGCAGTGCCGCCTTTGGCGAAGGATCGGCCGCCACGGACAGCCAAGAGTTGTTGCCGCTGGCGCAACTGATCGGCCCCATGGCCCGAATTCGCCTCGGCGATTCGGAGAAGGCCTTTGCCATCTGGCACGCGGCGGCCCAACGGATTGAGTCGGCCGAAGCAAAGGCCGAGTGCCAGCTAATGGCCGCTGACATCGCTTTGAATGACCTGTTGGATCCAGGCAAGGCCAAGCCCTTGCTGGATGCGGCGGCAAAACGACGGGACAAGGGCTCGTCGCGTAAACTTGCCATCGCTTTGGCCCGGGTTCAGGGAGATTACTACGCGATGAAGGGCGATCGCGTCGAGGCCCGAAACGCGTATCATAAAGCCGAAACGCTGGCCCATTCCGAACGATTCGCCGAGCGGGCGGCCCGGCAAGGCGCCCACGCCCGGTCGACCGAAGAATTCCTCAAACAAAAGGATTTCGCCCGGGCACGGGAGGAACTCGAGGCCTGGCAGCAGGAGACGCCCGTCGCGAAATTGGAGGGTTACCTGAATTTGTTGTTGGCCCGCTACTGGGCTGGCCGAGGCAAATATGCCCAGGCGATCGCTCAGGCCGAGCGACTGCAAACCGCCAATCCCGAATCCCCCTACCTCGACCAATTGCTGCTCATCGCCGCCGATAGCGAAATGCGGCGAGGGCGAAAGGATCGAGCCGTGGCCACCTTGCACTCCCTGCTGAAAGAATGCCCCGGCAGCCCCTTGGCGCCCCTAGCGAAAAAGAATATTGATCTGTTGGGCGCGGGTAACGGAGAGCGGCAGGCTGGCCAGTGAGAGTGCGCTCGGCAAGGCTTCGACACCACACCCAACATCTTCAACCATGGGCAAATCCAACTCGACACGCTACTCGAACCTGATCGAAGCCGCGCAGCAGGGCGACGCGGAATGTCGTGATCGCCTGTTTGCCCTCTGCCGCTCGTATCTCAACTTCGTCGCTCGATCCCAAATCGAGACCTGGTTGCGCCGCAAGGTCGACGCTTCGGACCTGGTGCAGGAGACGATGCTGGAAGCCTTCCGCGACTTCGACCGCTTCGACGGCCGCACCGAACAGGAATGGCTCGCCTGGCTGCGTCGCATCCTCTCCCATAATGCGGCCGACTTCGTGCGACACTACCGTGGCACCGCCAAACGGGCCGTCGGCCGCGAAGTCTCCTTTCGTGATCCGGCCGACAGCCAAGCGCCCGGCGCCGCAGAACCGGCCGCCGATCAGCCGACGCCCAGCCAGGAGTTCTTGCAGCTCGACACGGAATTGCGGGTGACCGCCGCGCTCAGCGAATTGTCGCCCGATCATCAGGAAGTCATTCTGTTGCGGAATCTGCAACGACTCTCTTTCAACGAAGTGGCCGAGCGGATGGGCCGCACCCGGCCGGCCGTGCAGATGCTCTGGATGCGGGCGATTCGCAAGCTCCAAGAGTCGCTGGAGGCCCTTGATGTCGGCTGAAACGCCCCGGGATGAAGCAGAACTCGAAATCCTTGACTGCTACCTGGCCCAGCTTCAAGCCGGCGAGAAGCCGGACCGCGCCGCGCTGCTCCACCAACATCCCGAACTGGCTTCGGCTCTCAACTGTCTTGAGGCCTTAGAGAAGCTGGCGTCGCCGGGCAAATCCCCGCGGCACAACGACGGTGCTTCGGACGCCAACCCTTCGTTCGCTGAACTGCCGCGCGATTTTGGTCCCTATGAATTGATCCGCGAGATCGGTCGAGGCGGGATGGGCGTCGTCTACGAGGCCCGGCAAAAGGGCCTCGACCGCTCGGTAGCACTCAAAATGATCCTGTCCGGCAATCTGGCCGCACCCGATCTCGTGCGGAGATTTCAGGCCGAGGCCCGCGCCGCCGCGCGGCTGCGCCATTCAAACATCGTGTCGATCCATGACGTCGGTCAGCACCACGGCCAGGATTTCTTCACGATGGAGCTCATCGAAGGAGAAAGCCTCGCCGAACGGATCGGCCGTGGACCACTTCCGTTCCCCGAAACGGTCCGTCTCTTGGCGGCAGTAGCCCGAGCGGTCGAACACCTACACCAACAGGGCGTGGTGCATCGCGACTTGAAGCCCTCGAACATTCTCCTCGATTTGGAAAGCCGGCCCTACGTGACCGACTTTGGGCTGGCCAAGGTCTTTGCCAGCGAACGCGATCTGACGGCCACCGGCGTGATTGCCGGAACCCCAAGCTACATGGCCCCTGAGCAGGCCTCCGGTCGGCGCGCAGAAATCACGCCGGCTACCGACGTCTACAGTCTGGGCGCGATTCTCTACGAACTTCTCACGGGCGTGCCGCCGTTCCGGGCAGAAACACCGCTGGATACGTTGATGGAAGTGCTGGCCGGGGACCCGGCAATGCCGCGGCAAGTAGATCCGCATGTGCCGCGCGGTTTGGAGCTGATCTGCCTGAAGTGCTTGGCCAAGGATCCGCAGCAGCGGTATTCTTCCGCGGCGGCATTGGCCGATGATCTCGATCGCTTTGCCCGTGGTGAGGCCCTGGAGGTTCGTCCTCCCTCGATCGTTCAGCGATTTTGGGGGTGGACCCGCCGCCAACCGGCCTTGGCCTCGCGGCTCGGCGCGCTGGCCGTGTTCTACGCCATCGAAACGGCCAATTACCAGGTCGGCGCCGTCGACAGTCACTTCCATGGCCCCGTGTCGCTGGTCGTCGCGCTCTGGGCAATCGCATCCATCCTCTGCCAGCAATTGCTGGCCAGCCGTCGCTGGTCCGTCCCCGCCCGCTTCGTCTGGGGCACGCTCGATTCCATCGCCCTCCTGACGGTCCTTATGTTCGGCTATGGGGCCGCCAGTTCGCTGATCGTCGGCTACCCCTTGATCATCGTCGCCTCTGGCCTTTGGTTCCGGGTCCGCTTCGTCTGGTTTATCACCGTGCTATCACTGCTGTCATACGGAGTGATGGTCGTCGACTTCTACTACTGGCGTCCGGAACTGCACCAAGGCATGTACGCCGGCTTTGATCGCCACGTCATCTTTGCCACCGCGTTGGTACTGTTAGGCGGCTTGGTCTCGTACCTGGTGCAGCGGGTCCGCATCCTCAGCGACTTCTGTGGGCGTCCGGTCTGACCGGACCGACGCATCTGAAATAGTACTCAAAACTGCCAAAATCGTCCTTCCGGCTTCGCCTGACGCCATCCCATCCACCCCATCCAGCCCTTTCTATCGAACCCGAAAAGTTGATTAAACCGTGATAACTGCCCCGACCGATATTAGTTGATGGAGTTGTGATAGAGTCTGCCGTCTACTTGCACTGGGCACAGTCATGCTGACACGAAGCGCCGTCGCCGCCATCTTAGCCATTGGATTCCTCGCTCTGGCAAGCACGGCACCCGCACAAAGTGAATCGACCAAGGACAAGTCGCTCTTCGATCGCATTGACGATGCCGGCCGGACGATTTTCGGCGGCCTCTTACCGGCTAAAAAGCCCAAACCGCAGCCCCAATCGCCAGCCGCGGACGGCAACGCGGATACCAACTACGCCCGCAAGCCCTTCAACACACGACAAGAAGGCGACGAGCATTCGCAGCGCTCGTCACGCGCCGGCAGCATTCTAGGCAGTGGCGCCCGCAACCCTGGCTATACAGTGCCGGCGGCACGCCGAATGTCAGACTACCGGCCAGACGACACCATGCCGGAGAGTGTGCGTCGCGAGGCCGCCCCATCGCGTCCCAATCGGCGCCCAGTCGTCGATCGCTCGCTCCTCGACGAAGACGAATTCCAAGCGACACCCGAGCGACGACAGCCAACCGTGCCGGCCCGCCGAAGCCTTGAATTGCCAGACGAGCAGCCGGTGATGGAATTGCCCTCGGAGCCGGCGGTTACCGAGTCGAACGAGAGCCAACCGGTGGCAGAGCGCCAGCCGTCCCAGCCGGCACGCGAGGCCGCCGAAGAATTGCCCGAGCCTTCCAGTACTCCGCGTCCGGTGCTCCGGCCGCTGCACGAACGCTTGTCCGGTTTTCGCCACTCGGTCTTTTCCGATCAGTCCAGTGAGAAGCGTGAACCGCTACTGCAGCCAGAGCGTCAGGAAGCAGTCAAGTCACCTCTGCGAGAGCCAAAAGCGGCGAACCCATCTCCGGCCCTTCAGCCCTTGACCGCACAACGTCCCCAATCTGAGCCGAAAGCGGCCGTAACGACTTCGCCGGACACCCCTGCAAGCAATGCGCCCTCGGTCGCCAACGCTTCAACCGCGATCACGCGTCCCAATGCGCCGGACGTCCTTTTCGTCCGTAAGAGTCCCGTCTTGAACGTCGAGACGATCGGCCCACGAACGATTTCTGTCGGCCGCGAAGCCCGCTATGAAGTCACCATGATCAATTCCGGCGAAGTCGCCGCCGAAGAGCTATCGGTCTTTGTCTCCGTGCCCGATTGGGCGCAAATCGTTGCCGCCGATGCCAGCCTTGGCAACGTTCAGCCGGCCGCCGCCGAACAGGGAGCCAAAGGGCTGCTCTGGCGGATCGGCACCGTCGGCGCCAAGGGACGTGAACGGCTGACGGTTCGCATCGTCCCCCGGCAAAGTCGGCCTTTCGACTTGGCCGTCCGCTGGGAAAGCAAGCCCACGAGTTCTCAAGCGATGATCGAAGTGCAAGAGCCGCGCCTCATGCTGCAACTCGAAGGCCCCAAGGATGTGCTCTATGGCAAGAAGCAAACCTATCGGCTGCGTTTGTCCAACACGGGCAACGGCAACGCCGAGAACGTCGTCCTCACGCTCACGCCCATCGGCGCCGGCGAGAACCTGCCCGCCGCGCACAAGGTAGGCCTGTTGGCCGCAGGCGGAGAGAAAGTCCTCGACGTCGAACTCGTCCCGCGACAGCCCGGAGCCTTGACGATTCAAGCCGATGCCCGCGCGAATGGCGTCGCCATGGCCGAACTGACCGAAAAAGTGAACGTCCGCCGAGGCGCGTTGAAACTCGATTGCGAAGCCCCCAAAGTCCAGTTCGTTGGCACCGTCACCACCGCCACGGTGCACGTCCGGAACACGGGAACGGCCGCGGTCAGAAACAGCAACTTCGTTCTCTCGTTGCCGATGGGAGCGAAATATCTCTCCGGCATCGAGGGCGCGCGCGTTGATGCCAATGGCAGCAAGGTGGAGTGGACCGTCGAAAACCTCGATCCGCAAACAGACCTTAGCTTCACACTAAAATGCAGCATGACGGCCGCTGGCGTGAACCGTCTCCACGTCGGCGCCAGCGCCGAAGACGATCTCTTCACCTCGGCCGAAGCGATCGTGCGCGTCGAGGCCGTCGCCAACATTCGCCTCGAGGTCAAGGATCCGGCCGCTCCAGTGCCCATCGGCGAACAAGGCGTATACGAAGTCCGTGTCCGCAATCGCGGCACCAAGGAAGCCCAAGGCATCGAAGTGATCGGCTACTTCTCGCAAGGCATCGAGCCGGTGAATGCCACCGGCGCACCGAACCGTTTCGGCGAAGGCCAGGTCACTTTCCAGCCCATCGACTCGCTGGCCCCCGGTGCCGAGGTGGTGTTCAAGATCTATGCGAAGGCCGAGACGCCAGGCAACCACGTCTTCCGCGCCGAAGCACGTTGCCGGGCCCTCAATACACGCCTGATTCGCGAGGCCACAAACCTCTATTACGCCGAGAACGGTGCGACCGAACCGCCACCGGCGGTGATGCCGGGACCGGTCGGACCGAATGGCCCCACATCGCCTGGCCCAGCGGCCTACGATGCCATGCGGATGCCGCCCAGCCAGGGAGTGCAAATGTTGGCGCCCCCGCCCCGACGGTAGAACGTCAACGATGCGGAGACTCGTCGATATCCGGGCCTGCCCTCATCGGTGGGCCTTTTTCACATAGGCAGAGTCTTCCCGGACTGCCCTGTCGGCAATTTCCCCCGCAAGTTCGCTGCGGGAATAGCCGCGACCAATCAAAGATGGGCCCGGGGCGCAGTCGATAATAGCCGAAGGATTGAACGTTGCATTCCCCGTGACCCAGGACGCCAACGTGTACGCAACTACGAGACCCGACCTACTGATTCTAAAACTGATGGAAAAACTCGGTGACGCTGACCCCATCGTCCGCCGCAACGCGACCGGGGCCCTCCGCTTGCAGGGGCAGCGGGCAATCGCCGCCATCCCGGCAATCACCGTCCTACTCGAAGACCAGGACCCGCGCGTACGCACCGAAGCCGAGCGGGCTATCGACCAGCTACGGGCGGTAGCAGCCTAGCAAACCTCTTCGCTGGAAAATAAATCACCCGCCCTTCCGAGTTAATTCGAGAACGCCCTGCCCACTGCCCGGCCCACCACTGGGCAGCGCGTTCTGCCCGCCGCAACAGACTGGCCCTGCTATTGCACCCCCTTGGCTTCCGACAAAGTCCCCCGATTTTGCCCAGGGGGCTTGCATCCTAAGCCACATTCGGCTACCTATCAAAGCTTTGCGACTTGCTCCCCTGCTGAGGGGCAACCCGCGGCCTTTCCCGACGGTCCTTGGCGACCGTCTTTACAACCACGGAACATCATGCAGACGATGAAAGCGCTGGTCAAAAAGGAGGCCCGTGAGGGCCTATGGCTCGAAGACGTACCGCTACCCGAGGTGGGCATCAACGACGTCCTGATTGAGGTCCTGAAAACAGGCATCTGCGGCACCGACGTACACATCTACAACTGGGACGCCTGGGCCCAACGTACTATTCCCGTGCCGCTGGTCGTCGGTCACGAGTTCGTCGGCCGGGTGGTCGACGTTGGCAGCAACGTCAAAGACTTCCACATCGGCGAAATCGTCAGCGGCGAAGGCCATGTCGTCTGCGGCCGTTGCCGAAACTGTCTGGCCGGTCGTCGTCACCTCTGCAAGGAAACGGTCGGCGTCGGCGTCAACCGCCAGGGCGCGTTCGCCGAGTATCTTTCCTTGCCCATGACCAATGTCTGGCACCTCGATCCGGCCGTGCCCCACGACGTGGCCGCGATCTTCGACCCGCTCGGCAACGCCGTCCACACCGCCCTCTCCTTCCCCGTGTTGGGAGAAGACGTGTTGATCGCCGGCGCCGGACCGATCGGCATCATGGCAGCCGCTGTGGTGCGACACGCTGGCGCCCGGCATGTCGTGATCACCGACGTCAACCCCTTCCGTCTGGAATTGGCCAAGAAGATGCAACCAACCGTGGCCCTCGACGTCCGCGTCGAGTCCATCGCCGACGTCCAGAAGCGGCTCGGCATGAAGGAAGGCTTCGACGTCGGCCTGGAAATGTCGGGCAATGCCAGTGCGTTTCGCGACATGATCTGCAACATGGCCCATGGCGGTAAGATCGCGATGCTCGGCATCCCGACCGCGGAGATGGCCATTGACTGGAGCACCGTGGTCTTCAACATGCTCACCATCAAGGGCATCTACGGCCGCGAAATGTACGAGACTTGGTACATGATGACCGTGATGATCCAAAGCGGTTTGAACATCATGCCCATCATCACCCATCGCTTCCATTTCACGGAGTTCCAAAAAGGCTTCGATGCGATGCGCTCGGGCAACTCCGGCAAAGTCGTTCTGACGTGGAAAGAAAATTAGTCTGGCTGTCGCCGACCTCACTTTCGCTGCGACCGCCGCCTACATAAGGACAAGATCATGTTTGGTGCGATGAAGGGCTACTTGGCCGACCAGCTTCAACAGATTCGCGACGCGGGCCTGTTCAAGAGCGAGCGCGTGATCACCAGCCCCCAAAAGGCCCGGGTAGGCGTGCTCAGCCAGCAGCCGGTGCTAAACATGTGCGCCAATAACTACCTGGGCCTGGCCAACCATCCTGAGGTCGTCGCCGCCGCCCGCGAAGCGCTCGACCAGTGGGGCTACGGCATGGCCAGCGTCCGCTTCATCTGTGGCACGCAGCAAATTCACAAAGAACTGGAACAGAAACTCAGCCAGTTCCTCGCCACCGACGATACGATCCTCTACTCCTCCTGCTTCGATGCCAACGGCGGCCTGTTCGAAACCATCTTCGGACCCGAAGACGCCATCATCTCGGACGAACTGAACCACGCCAGCATCATCGACGGCGTCCGCCTCTGCAAAGCCCAACGATATCGCTATAAGAACAACAACATGGCCGATCTCGAGGAGCAACTAAAACAGGCTGCCAACGCCCGTTTCCGCGTGATCGCCACCGATGGCGTCTTCTCGATGGACGGCATTATCGCCAACCTGCCCGGCGTCTGCGACCTAGCCGACAAGTATGACGCGCTGGTCATGGTCGACGATTCGCATGCCGTGGGCTTCATGGGCAAGCACGGCCGCGGTACGCCCGAACATCACGGCGTGATGGAACGCGTCGACATCCTCACAGGCACGCTCGGTAAAGCCCTCGGCGGAGCCAGCGGCGGCTACACCAGCGGCCGCAAGGAAATCATCGATCTGCTTCGGCAGCGGAGCCGCCCCTACCTGTTCTCGAATACCCTCGCGCCGCCGATCGTGGCCGCCTCGATGAAGACGATTGATCTGCTCAGCGCTTCGACCGAGCTGCGTGACCGCCTGGAAGCCAACACCAAGCTGTTTCGCGACGGCATGACGAAGCGTGGCTTCCAGATCACCCCCGGCGTGCACCCCATCTGCCCGATCATGCTCGGCGACGCCGTGTTGGCAGCCAAGATGGCCGAGTCGATGCTCTGCCGGGGCGTGTATGTGGTCGGCTTCTCGTACCCAGTGGTGCCAAAGGACAAGGCCCGGGTGCGGGTGCAAATTTCGGCCGCTCACACCACCGAAGATCTCCAGTTCGCCATGGAAGCCTTCTCGGCCACCAAGGCGGAGCTCGCAATTTAGATCGCCTTTCACGATCGTACAGCGTCGCTCGACTCCAAAAACCGAGGCTGTTTGATCGCGATTGCACACGCCACCGGCAAGGGCTCCCGCCACACCGGCGGCAGGCGAGACTCGCGCCGCCTCGTGTGGGTGCGTTTGCCTGAACTGCCGCCATCCGACAAGCCGCCGAAAAGACGGCGGCAGACGGGGCACGATTCTAACGCCGAGCGACGTTTTCCGGAAGACACGCCTTCCTAGCCGGCGTGCGACGGCCGTTGAATTAAGTCTCGCACCATCTCCGGCGTGATTTCCGCAAGCGATTGTACGATTGCATCGGCTTGTTGAAGATCCTCGCGGCTCCGGCCCGTGCTCACCATTCCGATACTCGCCATGCCTCCCGCCCGAGCGGCGGCAATGCCTACCGGCGCGTCTTCTACAACCACGCACCGCGACGGCTCGATCCCCAACCGATCGGCCGCCATCAAGAACACTTGTGGGTCCGGCTTGCCACGCCTCACATCTTTCCCCGTGACGATCGCGTCGAAAAGCCCCCGCGCCTGCAGCCGATCTACAACAAAATCAACGTTATCCGGCGGGCCAGAGGAGCCTACCGCAAGTCGCACCCCCGCCGCTCGCAAATCATCAAGCAAATCCATAACTCCCGGCATTGCCGGAAAGTCATTTTCGATCAGCCGTCGAAAAGCGGCCTCCTTGCGGCGGTCCATTTCCTCGATTTCTGTGTCATCGAACCGATCCTTGCCCCATAGCTCAGCGATGATCTCCCGGCTTGTCTTGCCAAACGTCTTTCGGAACGCTTCCTCCGAAAACGGCAGCTCTCGTTCCGCGGCAACTTGCTGCCAACTGCGAAAGTGAGCCTGGTACGTGTCGACCAGCACGCCATCCATGTCGAAAACCACACCGGCGCGATCCATTCTTAACCCTTTACACGTGATCGTCGTCGCTTGCTTCGGATGCCTCCTCAAGGCTATCGCTCGGTATATCAATGGCAACGCGAGTTCCCTGTCCTTGGGCAGACTCGATCACAACGTGTCCGCCGAGAAGCCGAATTCGCTCGCGCACGCCCCGTAGACCGACATGTTGATCGCTAGTCAGCGACGGCTCGAACCCGGTCCCCCAGTCTCGCACCTCAAGGCCAATCGCCTGGTTTCGCTTCACCAGGGACACATAGATCAATGCACTGCCGCTGTGTTGGAAGGCGTTGCGGAGCAATTCCTGAACCACGCGAAAAATGGTGTTCTCCAGGGCCGGAGCCAGTCGCTGATCCCCGAGATTATGTTCGAACTCGACTTCCGGACCGGCGTTTTTTCGCTGCTCATAAATCAAATACTGGATCGCTTCCACAATGCCCAATTCGTCGAGAATCGGCGGACGCAGCCCACTAATCAGTCGGCGTGCTTCGTCGATCGCCTGACGCAGCAGCACGGCGGCGGAATCGAAGCTATGCCACGCCTCCTTCGGATCCCTGCCATACATCTCGCGAAACGCCTGCAAACGAAACAACGCGCCGGTCAGCTGCTGCGCGAAACCATCGTGGAGTTCATAGGCAACCAATTGTCTTTCCCGCTCGTGCAACTCGAGCAAATGCCGCAGCAACTGCCGCTCCTTGCGCACCGCCTGATTGGCCGACCGTTCCTGAGTGATGTCGGCGCTAATCACCAGCAGTTGCTGCCGGTCCTCGTCAGTCAGCGGCACCAGCCGGCTCGACCACCAGCGCCCGAATATGTCCTGGAAGGTCAGTGTCTGTGTCTGGCGGCTCGTGAAAGTCCTTTCGACCGCTTCGCGGCACCCCGCTTGGTGTCTCGGCGTCACGAGATCGTGCCAAGACCGACCCAGCAGCCTTTCTCGTTCCTCGTCCGGCAATCCGCGATTGGCAAACCAGATCGCTCCCTGCCGATCGATTTTGACGACAAAATCGGGCAGATTATCGAATAGTTGACGGAGGCGTTCCTCGGAATCGTGCAAAGCCCTTTCTGCGCGCCTGCGAGCCGACACGTCGCGTGTAATTCCCAACAAGGTTGTCGGATTCCCCTCCGCATCGCGGAGATAGGTGCTCACGATCTCGCACCACCGCGTCGCCCCATCTTTGGCCAACAATTCCATTTCCACAATGTCGCCGGAAACGGGCGCGGCCTCGAGGTCCTGAAAGAGACTTTTTCCGAGCGCCTCCTTCAGTTTGGCAATCGACTGGCCGGGGACAAAATCCCCGATCCGCAAGTCCTCAGCTTCTTTGGGCGAGTAGCCAAACACGCGTTCCACCGCCGGACTGACATAGGAGAACCGCCACTGCTTGATGATCGTGTCCAATAGCGTTTCGGACGGTGCCTGCCCCTCGCCAGGCCTTGCCTTCCAGGCAGGAAATTTCACTGCCCAAATCACATCCACAACGTTTTCCGCGATCAGACGGTAACGCTGTTCGCTGGCCTGCAACCGTGCAAACGATTGCTTCTGCGCCGTCACATCACGAAAGAATCCGGCCAGACAGGCCTTGCCATTGAAGAGAATGTGAGTTGCGGCCAAGTCGACAATCAGAAGACTTCCGTCCTTTCGCAAGACGGGAAGACTCTCTTTCCTCTTCACCTCCCGACGACTCATCGAGCGAAACAGGGCCTGCAACTGCTCGATTTCATCTTGCGGATGCATTTCCCGCAAACTGCGGCCAACCAATTCGTCGTGACTGTATCCGGTGATGCTGCAAGCCGCAGCATTCGCATGCACAATCCGTTCGCTATCAATCTCGGCCACGATGATGCCGTCGGGAGAGATGTCATGAAACGTCCGCCCGTCATGGGCTGAAAAGTGCCCGGGGGAAATCCACCGTTTCGCGGCGACGCTGCCTCGACCTTCTACCATCATCCTGCCCTTCGATGTCCTAAAGAAAAGTGCGATGCCCTGTAGTGTGATTCTACAGAACAAGCGTTTGACCTCGCAACCGCAGCCGTCGAGAATATACCAAGAGAAGTTGCGGCTGACCAAAGGCGCCAAAGCATGCAGAATTGGAGGGCAACGCCAAGAATGAGAAAGGTTTACAGACCGATAGTGGCCTGGGGAATTTTGGCGCAAGTCACGCTGCTCGCGCCGCCCACGCCGCCCGCCGCGGCATCACCAGCCCCCCGGCCCCCTTTCGTCCAACGTCTGCCGGTTCGACCGTTTCCGCAGAACGTCGAGTGGATCAATAGCCGGCCATTGGATCTCCGAGAATTGCGTAACCGCTTCGTATTGCTCGACTTCTGGACGCTCGGCTGCATCAACTGCATGCATCAAATCCCCGAGCTAAAAAGGCTAGAAAAAACCTGGCAGAACGAACTGGTCGTCATTGGCGTCCATTCGGGAAAATTTGCCGGAGAAAAAGTGACCCGCAGTATTCGCGAGGCCTCCCGCCGCTACGGAGTGGAACACCCGGTTGTGAACGATTCACAATTCGCCATCTGGAACAGCTTCGGTATTCAGGCCTGGCCTAGCTTGGTCCTAATCGATCCCGAAGGCTACGCGGTTTGGGGACACAGTGGTGAGGCAACCTATGAACAGATTGACGCGGTGCTCCGCAGGGCAGCCCCGTACTACCGCGTCGCTCGCTTGCTCGACAATACGCCCCTCGCCTTGGCCAAATCGAGTGAACAAACTGCAACCGTCCTGCGGTTCCCCGGCAAGATCTTGGCCGACCAAGCTGGTCAGCGACTTTTCATCGCCGACAGTGGGCACCATCGGATTATCGTCACGCAGTTCGACGGAAAGCTGCTGGCCACGATCGGCAGCGGAACAGCGGGCCGGGCCGACGGCGATTATGCAAACGCCCAGTTCGACTCGCCCCAAGGCTTGGCACTTCTAGGCGATAACCTCTACGTGGCCGACACGTGGAATCACTCGATTCGCAAGATCGATCTTGCCGCACAACGCGTATCAACGATTGCCGGGAACGGCCGCCAGAACCGCGAGGCATTGCCATTCACCAGCCGACGCCCGCTAGCGACCGCGCTTAGCAGCCCTTGGGACGTCTTGATCCACAAGGACACCTTGTTTATCGCCATGGCCGGGCTCCACCAACTCTGGTCGATGCGGCTCGACGGCTCAGCCATCAGCGTTTACGCCGGAACTGGAATCGAGGACATCGTCGACGGGCCGATTAAACCCCGCCGCCTTTATCAACCAGGCTTCGCCGCCATGGCCCAACCGAGCGGCCTGACTTCGGACGGCACTCGCCTCTACGTGGCAGACAGTGAAGGAAGTTCCATCCGCGCACTCCGGCTCGACGCCAAGGGGGATATGCAAACCGTGGTGGGGACTGCTCATCTGCCCGCTGCCAGATTGTTTGCCTTCGGAGATGTCGATGGCCGTGGTAACGAGGTTCGCTTGCAGCACCCCCTCGGCGTTGCCTGGTACGAAGGCCGATTGTATGTGGCCGACACCTATAATCACAAAATCAAGGTCATTGACCCGGTCAGCGGCCAAACGAGGACGCTCGTGGGCAGCAAATTGGTCGGCATGACCGACGAGCCGCCCACCTTTAACGAGCCCGGCGGAATTGCGGCCGCCGATGGCAAGTTAGTCATCGCCGACACCAACAATCATGCGATTCGCGTGATTGACCTACGAAACGCCAATCGCGTGAACACTCTTTCAATCAAGGGCTTGGCCCCGCCCTAACATCAGGCGGCGTGAATCGCTCTCCTTGAATCACAAACGGTGAGAGCCACCAACGATTCGTAGCCAAGTCGAAATAGGGCTCGGAAATGGCGAGTTTGATCGCAGCCGAGTCGGCGGCTTCCGGATCGTAGCTGATCCGAACCCGCGCCCATTGGGCGTTTGGCCACGCCTCAATTCGGTAGTAACCCGGTCGCCCGGTCTCCTTGCCAAGAATCGCATAAATGTCATCCCGTTCGAGAAACCCCACCAACAGATTCGCCCGGCCGCGGCAGGTCAGGCCACTCAACCGCAGCTCCAGCGAGGCAATTTGCTTCGGTAAATCGCCGCGACTCTTAATAAACGACGGGAAGGGGGCAACGTAGGCCGCAACCGCAGCGCCGCACATGCAGGCGAAGAGAACCACAGCCACGATCGAACCGCGCCATGTTCCACCGAACCAGATCGGCGGCCCGAATGCGAGTGACTTCTCACCGCCGCACGCATCCACGCATTTTAAACAGGATATACATCGGGCGGCCTTGACTTCGCTTAGATGGGCGACCGGAATTTCCATCGGACAAACCCGATTGCATCGTTTGCACGAAGAGCACGAGACGCTGTTTCTTCTGATCCTGCCCAGTCCAAACCGCGAAAGGGGATTGATTGCCGCAGCCAGCGGGCAGAACCAACGGCAGAACGGCATCGAGATGAACAGCGAGAAAACCACAATGAGCCCAACCACAACGTAGGCCCAAATCGTGATATCCTCGCCATGCCGTCCCAGCAGGACGTAGGCGGGGCAGTAGCCACGGAACAACAACTCCCCAGCCTGCCAAGTCACGCTCAAGATTGCAGCAAGCACCAAATACTTCGACACCGACAGCAGGCGGTCTACGCCCCTCGAAATCTGCAGATTCGGCACCCCAAGCCTTTGCCCCGCCCCATACAGCCATTCGGAAAGCGCGCCGATCGGACAGAGGTACCCGCAAAATGCGCGGCGAACTAGGAACACGCTGGCCAGCAGAGCCGCGAGGACATAGAAGTTCGATACGCCCAGGGAGCAAACCAGGTTTCCCTCGCACAAATAGGTGTAGAACGCCTCAATGCCGCCGAACGGACACCAACTCTCCGCGTTAAGACGCAGCATGAAGACGCTGACGACCGTCAGTAGCAGAAAACCTAGTTGCATCGCTCGCCGCGTGCTCATGGTTGTGATCCCGCAAGGACTTCGCCAGGGCTACTTGCCGCCCTGACTCTTCGGACAAGTTCCCCGCATCGGGCAACCCGCGCAACTCCTTCCGCCGCTGCACCGTGATTCGGGAACCAGGGAGTTCGTTCCCATAACCGCCGCGAACTCGCTGCCGGAGGCAATCGCCGAAAATTCCGAGCAACTCCGCGCATGCGCCTTGAATCCGTCGAGCAGACTCGGCGCCGTGTTTTCAAAAGACTTCTTCAAGAGCCGCAGAGCCTGCGTAGTGTCCCCGGTGCCGGCGCACAATCTCGCTGCCACGTATTGCAACTGGGGGTTGGCATCGTCCGCAATCTTCACCTTCGCGGCGATTTCCTTTGCCTCCTCGGTTTTGCCACTGCGAAGCATGGCTATGCCCAACAAAGCCTGCGTAAACGGTGTCGACTTGTTCGCCTCCAATCCAGTGAGTGTTGCAATGGCCTCCTTTTCCAGGTTCATTGACAACTGCGTTTCGGCCAATGCGGCGGCCGTATCTGCTGTGGCCAAACGCTGGTGCATTTGCTGGTCGAGCTTCAGCATCTCAGGATAAATCAGCTCACTTGCGTAGAACGCCCGAAGCGCTTTTGCGATGTATTCCCAACGCTGCATGTTCTTTTCGTCCGCCAATCGGGAGCGCAAATTGATAATGCGCCGGACAAGCGCAAAGTGCTGACGATACTCCTGATTCGACTGATCAGCTTGTGCCGCGGCCGCAAACGAGTTCATTGCCGCGGCAAAGTCGCCCTTCGCCAGGAGCGACTCTCCTCGCGCGAACGATTCCGCGGCAGTTTCCGCGAAAACAATCACGGGGCTAAGAAACACGACCAACGCAACAACCATCATCTTCACTTGCATCTTTCAATCCTTTCTTGATTCTTGTCACCCGTCCCGAAGCTTACGTCTCTCTTTGGCGTTCCTCGTCCATTGCCCGCAGTTTATAGATCAAGGCCCGACGGCTAATCCCCAGTTTTTTGGCCGTTTGCGTGCGATTGTTGTTGCACTCCTCCAAGGTAGCAACGATGGCCGCCCGCTCCACCTGCGACAGGCGACCGGTAACGGGCGCGGGCTCTCGACTTGCCAGTGCCGCCAGACGCGGCGGCAAGTGCTCGGGCAAAATGACGTCACCACGGCACAACAGGCACGCACGCTGGATGGCGTTGCGAAGTTCCCGAACGTTACCCGGCCATCCATAGGCGAGCAGCGACTCGACGGCTTGGGGCGACAGTCGGACCAGGGCGCCCGCAAACTCGATGGCAAACCGGCGGGCGAGCGGGAGGATATCATCTTGCCGTGCAGAAAGAGGCGGCACCACAAGCTCGATTACATTGATGCGGTAATAGAGATCGTCACGAAAACGTCCCTCCTGCACCTCTTTGCCCAAGTCGCGGTTCGTGGCCGCAATCACACGCGCGTCAACAACAACCGGCGAGTCGCTGCCGACCGGCGTAATCTGCCGGGCCTCGAGAGCGCGGAGCAACTTCGGTTGCACGTGAAGAGGCAACTCGCCAATTTCGTCGAGAAACAGGGTACCTCCGTCCGCCGCCCGAAAATACCCCTCCCGCGCGTGCGAGGCTCCCGTGAATGCACCTTTGGTGTGGCCAAACAACTCACTTTCAATAAGCGACTCGGGCAAGCCGGCACAATTGGCGGCGACCAGCGCGCCCGTCGCCCGGTTGCTCCAAGCATGGATCACACGAGCGATGACCTCCTTGCCGCTCCCACTCTCCCCAGAAATGAGCACCGGGGCATCCGAGGGAGCGACCACCGCAGCCGTCTCGACCACTCGCCTCATTGCCGCGCTCTCGCAGACAAGCCAATCCGGAAGCTGCAGGCCCGCGGTCGCTGAAACTTGCGGCGAACTCTTGCCCAGTCCATCGAATACTGCCATTTCCAGTTCGTCGAGGTCGATCGGCTTGGCAAGGTAATCGTCAGCGCCACTCTTCATGGCACTGACCGCTTGACGCAAGTCGGCATAAGCGGTGATGAGCAGCACGGGCAAATGTGGCTTCGTCCGGCGAATTTCGGCCAGCGCATTAATGCCGCTCATCCCAGGCAATCGCACGTCGAGAAGGACCATATCCATCGCTTGACCATGGATCAACTCCAGGGCTTCCTCGGCAGAAACCGCCTCACACACGCGCAATCCGAACGACTCCAAAAACCCGCGCAATAAGCGGCGCTGATCGGCTTCATCGTCAACGACCAGGATCGTTTGGAGACTTTCAACCATCGATTCCATCCACCCAGAAAACGGAGCCGCCTCCACCGCGCGGATGGTAGCCGACCGTCCAGCCGTGAACCGCAGCGATTCGCCGCGTGATCGCCAATCCCAGCCCGGTTCCACAGGCACGCGTCGTAAAGTACGGAGTGAAGAGACGCTCGACGTTCTCCGGCTCGACTCCCTTGCCGCGATCCGACACTTCCACGCGGAACTGGTCCGCTCGTGGCCGCCGGACAATCACCTCTACCGTCCCACCCTCCGGACTCGCTTGAATGGCATTATTCAGAAAATTGAACAGTGCCTGACGGTACATTTCTCGATCAGCCAAGATCTTGCCTACGGAAGGCCCAAGCACAAACTCGACTCGTTTCGCCGTGGTATCCGGAGCGAGAAGCTCCGCCAGCTCTTGATGGACTTCGGCCGGATCGAATGATTCGACCTTGGGCTCGGTCGTACGGGCAAAGGCGAGGAATTGATTGATGCGGGCAGTAATCCGATCACACTCCTCGATCACGGCTTCAGCCTGCTGCGGACCGCTGCCAGCCTGGGCAAATCGCTGCGTCCAGCCGCGAATCAAGCCAAGTGGATTGCGAATTTCGTGCGCCAAACCAGCCGCCGCCTGACTCAGGTCGCGATAGTGCCGGGCCTCGAGTTCAAGCGACCGCTCCCGTTCGCGCAATTGGGTTAATCGAACCGTGGCTCGCCACGCCACAGCGACACAAACAATCACAAGAGTGCCGGCCGCCACGATCGAACCGCGAAGCAAAGCCGCTCGGCGACTCGCCTCATCGGCCGGCTCTCGATCAATCAACAATACCGCAGCAACTCTTTCGCCTGCCGCAAACATTGACTGCCCTGACTCGCGTTCCTCCTGCTGTCGCCACCAACCGGGCCCGCGGCCACCCCCGAAACCATCGTGTCCCGGTCCATCCGACTCCGGCAGTGCAAAGACTCGCACCAGACAGAAGCCAGAACCAACCCAGCGACCACCGGATTGGAACGGCAGATCCGCGGCAATCAGTTCCTCCTTGCCGGCAGACAACGATTTCTTACCATCCTCGCTTTGCAAGGCAACGGCCACCACCTGATGCGATTCGGCCAGTCCCTCGAGCACGCCTTGGACGTTCTGCACGAAAAAGTGCCCTAACCGGCGATGCGATCGAATACCGCCCACCAGGGCGTTCATGATGGATTCCGCAGAACTGGAAACCGCTTCTCTGGTCAGGTCCCGCTCGTGGCCATATTCATCCCATTGCCAGATCGCCAAAGCGATTGGTGCAATCACGATCACCACGATCGCTGAGTACCTTTGCCAGTTCATGTCTCGTTGAGGTGAAGCAGATTTAGAATCTTCTACCGCACTCCGTTCAACGACCAGGCGATTCTATCAAATATTCTCCTCCGCCGATGTCACGATAGTCCGCGGGCGTTTTGCGGTCAACTCCTTTTCCTCATGCAAAACACGGTGCGCAATTTTTGCGCACCACCGAGCCAATGGTCACGTCATGACACGAACTACCGGCGGCAGGTCAACGGACGGGGCGGCTGCTTTCAGGTCCACGAGGCCTGTCGAGAATCGCCATCCAAGGCGCAAGATCTTCACGGGAGCCCAAGCTGGCGGCGCGCAATTCTTGCCCACTAATTCCACATTTTTTCCGACACAAATCCCCATGGAGCATAGTCCCGCGGGCTTTTCCTACTGATGTTCGGATTTTCGGGGACGGCACACTCCTTGCCAACCTGTATCAACGAGGTCACCGTTGCGGCAACCGCTCGAAGACCGATGCCTCGGCAACGACGCCGGCCAAAGGTGGAGCGTGATGTTCGCAAAGTAAGCAGGAGAACGTGCCATGAAACCTATCACGCTATTGTCTCTGACCCTTGTATTCGTCTGGCTTATGGCCCCCGGCCAAGCATTGGCCCAGCGCGGCATGGGCGACCCAACTGGCATCGGCCAGCAAAGCGTCAAGCCGACGCTGACGACTTTGTCGGGCACCCTGGTGGAAATCAAGACGGAACCGTGCGAGAAGACCACTGGCCCCTCTCTCCTCGGAACGCATCTTATCGTTCGCGACGAGTCAGGTGCTGTTTACAATGTTCACCTCGGGCCCACGGCGATTGTGGCCAGCACCGTCCAGCAGCTCACCGTTGGCCAACCTCTGTCGCTGAAGGCGTTTCGCACCGCGAAGATGCCGGCCCAGCACTATGTCGCCCAAAGGATTGCTTTCGGCAAGAAGGAGTTTACTCTCAGGGACGCAACCCTCCGTCCCGTTTGGGCAGGTCCAGACGGCGGTCGCAATCGACCATCAATCCCGCCCGTGATTGACCAGGCCGTGGATGATTCGCAAGAACAACTTGCCGCTCCACCAGCGCCGATGCCTCGCGGCCGTGGTGTCGGACCGCAATGGGGTGGTGTCGGACCGCAATGGGGCGGCCGGGGACCGCGATGGGGCCGCGGCGAAGCGCCCTGGGGTGGCCCCGGACCATGGCGAGGCGGCCGCGGACCGGACGCTAGCTTCCAAGCTGACCGCGAGGTTTTCCACAATCTGCTCGCCGCCCACGATCAAATTCAGCGCAGCGTCACCCAGCGACCGGATGGGATTGAGGCCGTCACCGAGTCCAATGATCCCGCCGTTGCATCAGCAATTCGCGACCACGTCGCTGCCATGCATCGGCGACTGACAAACGGCATGCCGATCCATCTCCGCGACCCGCTGTTCGCCGCTCTTTTCGCGAATGCGAACAAGATCAAGCTGGAAATCACCAACACCGAAAAGGGCGTGCGGGTGGTGGAGACGTCCGACGATCCGTACACAGTGAAGCTAATTCAGGCACACGCGGACGTGCTCACCAAATTCGTTAAGAACGGCTTCCTGGAGGCCCGCCAGGACCACCCCGTGCCCGTGAAGTGATCCGTGGCAGCTCCCAGATGCGCCCCCAAAAAAAATAAGCCCGCGAAGGGCATCGCGGGCTTAAGCGCCTCAGACGGTCGTTGGGGGACGGACCTAAATGTCGCGCGAGGCCGTCAGCGAGGGCGGCAACGGCGCATCCTGAGTCGTCTTCGGCATCGGAGCGGGAGGCGGTGGGGCAACCGGCTTGGCGGGGGCAGCGGCCGGAGCCGGAGTCGCCGATCCCGACGGGACACCGGCGCCGCAGCTCGCACACGCATACGTAACCACGCACTTGTAGACCGGCACCTTGCAGGTGACTTCTTTCTTCACGAGCGTCTTCTTAACTCGGTTCTTGCCACAGGTCGGCGTCTTCATGCGATCGGCCTTCGCCTGCTCGCCCGCACAAGCATCGCACGCCTTGCAGGAATGGCAGCACGTGTCGCCAGCAACGCCTTGTCCGCTGCTTTGGTCGCAACAACAGCCGTCGCGGCCGCAGCAGGGATTGACCGGGCAAAACTCGCTGCATTTGACTTCAAACACGTACTTCTTCACTTCCTTCATTTCACACACGATCTTGCAGTACTTCTCGCAGCAACCACGGTGGCCGCAGTGGGCACAGCAGTTCGGCGAGCCGCAAGTCTCTGTCGTGGCACATCCTTCCGGCTTGGCACAAGCGTCGGCTGCAAGAGCAGCGCTTGTCGTTGCCAGGCAGATTGCCAGGGATAGTAATATCTTCTTCATCTAAGATTCTCCTTCGTATGTCTCTATTGTGGTTCAGCAAAGGCATGTCGGGAGGCCGACGAACGGGAGGCCGGTAAACAGGAGCTTTTTGGCTTAGAACGCCCGACGTTATTTACCTGAGCATCAATAAACGGCCTTCCGGCCTACGCTGCTGTTAGAAATCGACCTGGGCACGCATCATGATGGCATCGATGTACGTGTTCGGGCCGTTGTTTTGCGGACTGTCGTCCGAGTGCACGTAGTTCAGCATCATGCGGGTGTAAGGGTTCAGATACCAGTTCAGGCCGACGGTATGGTCGGCAGCAATGCCGCCGAGAATTCCGCCTTCGTCCAGATCAATCCAGGAGTAGCGATAGGCCACTTCCCAGGCGCCTCGACCAGTTTCCACGCAACCGTCTGTGGTGCGGACGCGGAAGAAGTTGGTGAACGGCTTCACCCGATCAAACCGACCCATTTTGCGATCGTATCCACGGTTTTCGCCGGTCAGGAAGTAACTGGCAAAAACATAGCCGCCGCGGAACATGGGGTTGGTGAGACCGGCCGTACGGGTATACTGAGCGGCCATATACTCGGCCTGCACCGAGAACGGTCCGTACAGAAACGCGATTTCCGGAACGACGTTTTGGACGCTTTCGACACCGGTCAACGTGTCCACGCCGCCAATGCGAGTGTCAACAACATACGGCCCAACCGCCACTTCGGGGCGAGCACGCACCCGTTGGGTCGTCGAATATAGATCGTTGTAGCGGTAGCCCAGGCCTAAGTGAAGAAGACCGCGCCCGGCCGAAGCTTCATCGTACCAGGGTGTCCAAGTAGTGCGAACGCAGCCCGCAGTGCCATCGCCAGACAGAGTCGAGTCTTCGGTGACATAGGGGGGCGTATCTTGACCGGCAGCAAAAGCACCAATCTGCCAAGTGACCCGCTCATTCTCGCTGTAATCGAAGGCCATGACGCCCGTATCGAACGCCGGAATAAATGTATTAGACAAAGACCGTTCCATGAACGTGGTGAAACGTGAGCTGGTCAACTCCTCCAAGCTCAGAGGCTCCTTGAAGTGGCCAACTCGTGCATGTCCCAACAGAGGAAGATCGTTCGCCTGAATGTACACGTCGCGAAACGCGATCAGCGAGAGATCCTGCGGGTCTCGCGAGGCGAAATCCATCTCCCACTTGTAGGACATGACCTCAAACATATCTCCCTGAGCGCCGATACGGGCGGAACGGAAGTAGGTCGAGTTTTTGGCATCGCCGTACACCGCACGGCTCTGCGCGTTTTGGCCGAACGCTACCGTGTCGACGTACAAACGCCCAAAGACCGTGACCGATGGCTTGCTAGCAGCCTTTTCCTTGTCGGCCTTGGCTTTGTCGTCCATTTTCTTCAGCGCCGCCTCCAATTCGGTGACGCGCTTGGCCAAGTCAGCGCCCGGCTGGGGGGCATACTCCGACACAAATTGCCCTTGGACCGGCGGCGCTACGGCCGCGTCTTGGGCCGCCGCATAGTACTCGGGACCATTGTTAAGCGGTGGCGTCGATGGTTCCTGCGCTCGGGCAGCGCTGTTCGCCCCCCAAGCCGCAACGATGGCCAGCGTCCAAGCCAGCCGTTTACCAGTTCCTCCGTGCATCTTCGTTCCCCCTCAATAGGTTGCGATACAGTCCTTCGGTGCCTCGTAACAATCGCGCCGCCCCGTGTTTCCATTACGCGCGGGAAGCCCGGAGCATCCAACAAATCGGGCATCCTAGCTATAACACTCGGGATGTGCCTATTCGCTAGTCAAGTTAGAGAAGTGTTAACCGCCATCGCCGGCAACGGGCCGCAGACTGCGTTTCCACACAGCCCGTATAATCACTACAGTTTCAAGCTGCGAAGGCGGCAACTTGGCGCACGGACGTCCCAGGAACCAGAAATTCGCTTCCAACTCTGCAGTCAGGAACGGCTGCCCAACTACGGCGTCAGCGCGTGCCAGGACCGCGTAGCAGTCGCCCAACCACCGCCAGAAGCAACAACACCGGCGCGACGATCCACAGGTGCCTGGGCCAGCGGACCACTACGATCAGCAATACCGGCAAAGTCAGCAACAACCAATTGGGGATCCGCTGGACATCGTCGTAGGCCAGCCAGGCAGCGGCCAGAATGGCGCCGCCCCGCCAGGCAAAAGCCAGGGCGGTGTCCGCAGTGGGCCAAAACAATGCCAACAGCAACGCCACGAGCAACGAGACGGCGGCCAATAGGGCGAGTATGCGGCGCTGCATCAGAGGGGCCTTGGGATCGAGCGGGAATGGCGAGCCTCCTCGCCCTTATGCTCACCCGACTATCATATCCGATCGAGCGCGTCGATCCAACGGGCCAGCTCCGCCAGCTCATCGCGCCCGAGGTGTCGCGGCGTCTCGCCCAGATCCTTCACGGTCAGCGGTATCTTCGCTTGCTCAATCGTCTTCTCGGCGCGGGCCAACGCCCGACTTGCCGGCGACTTCTTGCTCCACGCCAGATAGATGCTCAGCCGGTGCAATGGGTCATTTTCCGGAATTGTGCCCATCAGCGGGCCTTCCACGACGGCGAGGCCTCGGACCACCTCGCGATTGCGAAATGCGGCCAGCGAGGCTAGTGTTCCTCCGGTTTCAAAACCGTGGACCACAACCCGGGCCGGGTCCACATTGTAGGCAGAATCCACTTCCACCAACAAGCGATCCACTAACTCCGCCTCGTCTGGCGTCCAATACCCCTGATTCCCCGACTTCGGAGCGACGAGAATGAGACGGTAGCGGTCGCACAACGGTTTCCAGCTCGCCAACAGTTCCTTCCAGTCGTAGCTGCCCGGTTTGTGCAGGAAGACGACCACGCCGCAAGGAATCTCCTCGCTATAGTTCTCTGGAACGTACGCCCACACCTCGTTGGGATACTCGGGAAGCTTCATCGCCACTGGACCAACATTGGCCCCCGGCTTGCCTTGCTTGGGCTCCGCGCGTTGTTCCGGCACTTCGCCAGGAGGCAATCCATCGGGCAGTGCCGCCAAAGTCACGGTTACTTCCTGCGGCTTGCCGTCTCGCTGGATGCCAATAGTCACCTTGCTCCCCGGTTCCAAGCCGCCAATCTTTGTAATCCAGCCCAGTCGACCAGTAATCACCTGCTTGTCCAGCGACTCCAACTGATCACCGATCCTGATCCCGGCCTTCGCCGCCGGACTGTGGGGATAGACAAAACGAACTTTGATACCTTTGCCACCGGTCGTCCGCTCGGGCAGGACTCCCAGAAATCCGTGCTGGTAGGGCACCAACTTGTCGGTCAAAGTAATGCGGCGTTCCATTCTCTCCTTGCCGCGCAGCAAGGCAATCTGGACACTGTCACCGGCGTAGTGACGCCCCAGTTCGATCTTGAAATCAGCGGCCCGACGGATCGCCCGACCGTCGACTTCGAGAATTCGGTCCCCCGCCCGGAGCCCCTCGGCTGCCGCCGAGCTTTTCGGATGGCAGGCGCCCACCACCGGCTCCCCAGTGATCGGATTGGATGTCTTCAGGCTAATGCCCGCGATTCCTGGGTAAAGGTCTTCCCCCTTCTTCAATCGCGGCAATATCTTTTGAACGTGCTCCATTGGAATGGCGAAGCCGATGCCGGAGTCGTACCACTCGACGCCGCCAATTTCTTCGGTCGAGTTGGGTGACAGTGGGACGAGTACGCCCATCACGCGGCCGTGGACGTCGACCAGCGGCCCGCCGTAGTTGTTGGGCGAGACTGCCGCGTCGGTTTGCAGGGCCTTGCCCCACACCCGGTCCACCGCGCTGAGAATGCCCACGGCGAGGTTCGGACGGTCGCTGTCGAACGTTCGGCCGAGGGCAATGGTCCACTGCCCAACGCGCATCGCCGCCTGCGACGCTGTCTCGCATACCGGCAGCGGCCTTTCCGCTTCCACCTTCAGCAACACCAGTTTGCGGGCGTGATCCGTCGCTACGACCTTCGCCGACTTTCGTCCCCCATCGGGCAACCGTACCAGAATCGAGGTTGGCTTGTTGATGAAGTTGAACGCGCTGGAGATAATCCAACCGTCGGGATCAACTATCAAGCCCGTTGTCGCCCCGCTGCCGACGAGCATCCCGTCGACCTGCTCCAGGCCACCAATCGTGTCAATCCGAACGACGCTCGCGGCAACTTTCTTGGCGGCAGCCTGAAACGCCTGCTGCTCCAAGCTTGCATTCTGCATTTCAATGGCCGTTCCTCGACTGGGCGCAAGCACTAGCCCAAGTGCCAAGCACGCGGCAACGCGCACGACGGCCAGGGCCGGCTTCACGTATCGTCGGGTCCGGTCTGTTGCCGCCATCATGATCCTATTTCTCGGGTGCCCCGCGGTGGTTCGGCCGCAATTCCAACTCCTGCAGGTCCAGCCCTCGCTGAATCGTCAGCCTCACGGAGTCTTCGTAGTCGATGTACTCTAGTTCCGCGAGCAACGCCTTGCAGGACTGCACCAGATGGTCGCCACAGAACACGATCAGGTCGTCAGGACGAAGGCCGGCTTTTTCGGCCGGCGAACCGGCGCGCACCGAGTCCACGTACGGCGGGGTGCGTGCCAGGATGTCCGGCACCAAGACAACGCCCAGCGCCGCCAGATCGAGCGGCCGCTGCGGCTTCTTCGCCTGCATGTCACGTCGCGACGAAAGCTTGCCTGCCTTGATTTCGTCGATGGCCCCCTGCAACTCGGCAATCGGAATGGCGTAATTCAACCAGGTGTTGTTCTGCGCGTTGCGGAGTTCCTTGCCCAACATGCCGAGCAAATCGCCTCGCCGACTCACCAGCGCGCCGCCCGCCGCGCCGGGATTGTTCGTCGTCACGTCGAGCACGTAAACCGGGCCGTGATACGGCGTATCAAACGCGCCACGCCGCGCATCGAGTCGGGCAATCACCGAGATCGTTCCCCGCTGCACGCTTGCATACTCGTTTCCCGCCGCCACGCCAAACAGATTGCTGAAGGCCAAAACACCCGTCCCCGCCTCGGCCTTCATCACTTGCTGAAGGTCGAAGGCATGAAGGCCCCGGGCCTCGATCTTCAGCACCGCCACCTCGAGCCGCGGGTCGGCCCCCAGCAGTTTTGCTTCATAGCGGCGACCATCCGACAGCACGACGGTGATAAACTCCGTGTCGAGTACGTAGCTGTACGCCGTGAGGATGTGCCCCTCGGGCGAGATCAGCATCCCACTCTGATAGCTTTCCATGCCGCGGTAGCCGCCCGCCCCGTAGATCTTCACAATCTTCGGCTGCACCGCGTCCACGGTGTCGACCAGCGCCATCCGCGCCGGCGAAGCGGCGGCCGTCGTGGCGCTCGTCGATACGACAAGAACCAGAGCAAGCCACCAAGCCGATCGCGTTTGCCGACCGGCCCGATCGCCATGCTCGTCGTAGCCTCTCACCCTGTTCAAGGTTCCCTCTTGCTGTTGGCAGTTCCGTGTCACGCGTCGGTCAATTTAACGTTCCACTCGAAATTCCTGCAATTTGAATACGGCAAACGGCTCGTTGCCAAATCGAACTTCCATCCGGCCGGGTACCCAGTGATTGCCCGACTGATGGTACTCGCTGAAATATACTTCGCAGGGATCCGACTCGTCGTCGTGAAAAAACTCCAAGGCCAGCAGACGGCCCGCCTCGGGATCGAAATAGTATCGGCAATCGACCCCTTTGTAAGACCCCACCAGCACATCCACCAGCCCGGCGTGGCCCACCAGCGGCGCCGTGCCGAAGTAGTGAACCGCTCCGAATCCGGCCAGTCCCTCGGTTGCCAACCGCCGCCATAAGTAAAGAGCTGGTAGCAGGCCGCCGCTTCCCCGCGGCAATAACGAGGAGCCAAGTTCCTCGCCCGCTTCCCAACGATCCTCTCGGCTGGGCAACTTCAACACCGCCGATTTGTCGTCAACCACAAAGCGAAAGCTGCCGTTCCCCTCCAAGGGCCCGGCAAGAGTCCACGTGCCGCGAATCGCTCCCAGGTCTGTCCGACCCTGCCAGGCATTCCACACCCGCTCTTGCTCGAGCACATTGAAGTGGTAGTTGGCAAAACCGCGTTTCTCGCGAAAGTTCTTCTGCACGATCTCGGGCACGGCCGCCTCACCCCCCGATTCACCCGCAGAAGGCTTCCCTTCCGGCAACTTCCGGGGTTGGGGCGCCTTCTTGCCCTTAGCGTCACCTTCCTTGGGACTGTCCTCAGGCTTGGGCACCGGCAATTGCGGCTTTCCGCTCGCCTTTTGAATCAACTCTTCCTCGCCATGCACGCCGGCCAGACGCACCAAGACATCGTACCGCTTCCCGTCGCGTTGGAAACTCAACGGCACCCGCCACCCTTTGGGATAGATCCCTAACACGTTCTTGAATCCGTTCGCGCTCGTGATGGGGCGGCCGCCGAAACTGATGATTTCGTCATCCATGCGCAATCCACGGCGAAAAGCGTCGGACGTCTCGAGGATATTCTGTACAACTGCCCGCCCATCGGCATCGCTGGCCACTTGTGCGCCAAGCGTCGCGTGGTCGACAATTTGCCCGGCCCGCAACACGCCAAGGAAATGCTTCACCTGATTGATCGAAATCGCATAACCGACGCCCACGCTTACCCGGCCGCGCTTCTCGAACGAGCAACGCCCGTTGATACCAATCAGACGGCCTTGCCCGTCAAACAGCGGTCCCCCGGAATTGCCCGGATTAATCGCCGCGTCCGTCTGGAGGCAATCCGTGTATTCCAGAAGCGTACCGGCCGGAAATTGGTAGCGGTGAACGCCCGATATGATCCCGCAGGTCACCGTCGGCGTCATGTCGGCAGCCAGCAGGAACGGGTTGCCCATCGCGAACGCCCAGTCGCCGACACGAACCTGATCGCTATCGGCCAGTTCGGCGGTTGGAAAGTCCTCGCGGCCAAACATCTTGATCAAAGCCACGTCGCCCACCGGATCCAGCCCCACCAAAACGGCATTGTACACGTTGCCGTCGGCCATGCCGCACAGCATCGCTTTGCCGCAGGGATGGGCGACGTGATAATTCGTCACCACGTATCCGTCAGGCGAAACGACGACGCCCGAGCCGCCGCCCTGCCCGTTGGGCATGAAGACGGCAACCACGCTGTTCTTCGCCTTGTCCATCGCCGCTATCCGCTGCGTCTCAGCCTCCAGCACCGCCTTCTCCGGCGCTGCCGAAAGCTCGCGACACGCAACCAGGGCGAAGATAGCCAACAAAGCAGGACAAACGCGTCTCATTTCAGCACCCTCGCCTCACAGAGCAACAGCAAATCGTCCACCGGCGGCGTCGCACCGAAGTCGGCCAAAATGGTCACCCGGCGGACGTCCGTCAGGTCGATATCCAACTCGCGTGCCGGCTCCGTTCCAGATAGCGTCGCGTCGAACAGCACCCGATCGTCCCCTCGAATCACCAGCCGCACCTTTCCTCGCGGCCGCGCGGCATCGTCAATGCCCGCCGTGGCCTTTAGCCGGGCGTAGCGCTCCGGCAGCCGATAGACCAACTCCGTGCGGCTATGCAGCGCTAGCCCCTTCGAATATTCGTGACCGGCCAACCGCAGATCCGCCGTCTGGAAACCACGATCGAATCGCGGCCCATAAAAATCCTGCAAGGCTGGCGGAACTTGCCTGCCACCGAAGTAGGGAGTCCATGCGACTCTCTCCGGCTTCAAGTCGCTTAGATACGCCAACTTGCCTTTGGAAAAATCGATTTCGGCAATCGCCTCCAGGGGCGCGCTAACGGTTAACCCCGCCGGCGTTGTCCACTGCAATTCTTTGCCCAAACGGACCGTCCTCGCCGCCCACTTCGATCCCGAAGCGTCGCTAATGCGGCAGACGGCTGCCGATGTTTCCATTTCTTTCGCTTGGTGGCGAACGAATCCCAGAAGCTTGGCACGTTTGACCGGCAGCGATTCTCCCTCCAGGCTGAAGTGCACCACCTCATCGGTCACCTCGCCCAGTACGCCCTTGTGGTAGTCGACGGCATCTCCGCTGAGCACAATCAGCATGTCACTGTCTACCTTCGTCGCCGTCAATCTGTCCCATTCGGCAGAGGCAGCCGCCCGGCCTTGCTGCAATCGCACCATCCGGATGGCGTCGGCCGGCGCCACGACGATCGCGCCATTGCCCAACGTGATGCGCGCTTCTTTGGTGGTCATCGTGTACTGCTTCGCCCGGACGACCGATCCATCAGACAGTTCAATGGTTATCGCAATGCCGCCATCCCTTGGCGGCCGCTTCGCGGTCAAGAAAAGCAGCTTCTCGACCGGCAACTCGACTGGCCCTTTATTCGTGGCGATCGTGGCCCGCTCGGCACTGAGCGCCGTCAACGTGCCGGCCACGCTGCGGCCGTCAAGCGTCTGCGCCTGAAACGGCGGCATGGCTCCGATCAGAAGAATCGCGACTATCGGATTCATGTTAAACCAACGATCCTTTTTTTCCTACCCTGCTAGCCATCTCGATTCTCACCGTCTTCCGCGGCCAGTCGACGAAAGTACTGCTCGATGGCGTCCCGATAGTGCGAGGGAAAATCACGGCCCACTTGCTGCATGGCCTCTTCGCGCTCTTTCGGTGGAAGATCGCCCCAACCGCTCTCCGAGCCGATGTTTCGCTTGGTGACCTCGCCGGGGCCCTTGCCTTCGGCAATTCGGCTTTCCTGGGCCGGATTGCTTGGCCGCATGTTCTGCGCGCCGGCCGATTGTTGCTGCTGTTGCTGATCCTCCAATTTCTTGATCAGCTTGTCCAACGATTTGATGACGCCGTCTTCCACCTCGCGGACCTTCTTTCCGGCGCGGCCCAGTTCCAATCGCCTGCGGATATCGTCCATCCGGCGGGCAATGTGATCGAGCGTGTCATCCTCGAGATCGTTCAAATCGTCTTGCATCAGTCGGGCGATGGCCACGTAACGTCGCGGACTCGCCGCGGCCCCGCGCAGGAGCTCGCCGATCGACTTGAGGCCGGACTCCTTGTTCAAGAACGCGTGATGTACCACGCTCTGGCAGAACAGCAGGGCCGCCGGAGCAACCACCTCGCCCGCCGAAAGCCCTTCGAGTTGCTCCTGGGCCTCATCGAAAAGCGACTCCTGAACCAGCCAGCGCGCGTAGTACAGCCGCAAATTCTTGCCAAGCAAAGGGGGCGTAGCCGGATCTCGCAACCAAGCCTCCTTCGCAACGGCAAATTGGCTTCGCGGACGCGAGCACATCGCCACGAGTTTCGACGCTCGTGGATCGGCCACGGCGAAAGTGTGCGATAAGCGGGCCAATAAGTCGTCTTCGCTCGTCGGCGATGGCAGGTCGGCCCATATGGCCTCGGCCTTCGCCCAAGCTGCCGGGTCGGCCTTCATCGCACTCAGCCAAGCCAACGCCTGGGCCTTCGCCGTCTCTCCAGCGACCGGCTGCCAGGGGGCGTGGTTTCCCAGCGGCTGCGGCAGACCGCCCGACTCCGCGGCAATGACGGTTTGACCCGCAACTGCCGGCAGCAGCGCGATCGGAATCATCGCCAGACGAAGAACGTCTCTTGTCGTCATTGGTTCTTTCCCATCTGCAGGTCGCGGGTCACGCGATGGATCTTTTTCTCGCGGTCGGCCAACCGTTTTAGCGCGTCGACCAGTTCAGCGTTCTCGGCCTGCTCTCCCTCGATCATCTTCGAGTACCGCTCCGTGCGATTGTTCACCCGCATTTGCAGCGCCCGAATCATCTTCAGCTCCGAAAGCGAATCGACCAAGGGCGGTTCGCCGCTGTCCCCGCCCCCCTGTCCCGCCGGCCCTTGCTTGCCGGCCTTGTCGCGGTCCTTTTGTGCCTTCTGCAGCGACTCGATCATCTCCTTCAAGGCGGCCAGGACGTCTTCTTCGATGCCTTGGGTGACCTTGTTGACCTTTCCTTGGGCCAGCCGAGTGACAATCTGATTCATATCGTCGCGCATCTGGTCGATCGCCTCCGGAAAGGCCACCGCCGTGCCGTCCTCGCGGAGCAACAACGACGCTTTCTCGACTTCCACGACGATTTGCGACTGTTTCCCGCTCAAGCGACTGGCCTCGATTTCATGGTTGTGCGTCCGTTCGCCCTCCGGCACACGATCCAACCGCAACGTGGCTTCGTAAACAGCTTCCTGCATCTGAAGCATCTTGCGGAACCGTGCTTCGAGCATCGCCAGGACGCGTTCGACTTCTTCCTCGCGGAGTTGGCGGAGGATTTCTTCCAGCGCGGCCTTGGCCTTTTCCAACTCACGAATCGCCTGCTCCTGTTTCTCCGTCGCCCCTTCGCGCTGGGCCTCCTTCAGTTTACTCTCGGCTTCCTTCATTCGCTGTTGGGCGGTCTCGATGCGTTTCCGAGCCGGATTTTGTTCCGGTGGTGGCGGTTGCTGCTCTGCGCCCTGGTCTTGCCCGCCGTCTCTCTGGTCGCCCGGCTTGCCGTCCTTTTGGTTCTGCGGTTTGCCGCCTTTTTGGCCCTTTCCCGGTTGATCTTTCTGGTCACCCTGGCTTCCCGGCGTCTCCTTGCTCTCGTCTTTTCGCTTGCCGTCTTCTCCCTTGCCGTCGTCCGGCTTGTCTTTCGCTTCCGGCTCTTCGTTGCGGCGAATGTCTTGGGCCAACTCGCCGGTCTTCTGGCCAAGCCTCTGCTGTTCCCCAGCCAGCCGCTGCGGATCGGCCGCATTGCCCGCCCGACTCTGAATGTCCTTTTGCTGTTTGATCAGGCCGCTCAGGCGTTTCAGGTACTCGCGAATCCGCGCCTTCTCGTCGCGGAGGCGCTTCTCGCGATTTTCACTCATCAACAGGTCGAGTAACGACTGCAAATGCCGCTCCAGTTCCGTCTGGTTCTCCATCGCTTGCGACAACTGGCCTTTGCCCAACATTTCCACCACGCGTTCGAGCCGAACGGCGAGCAGTTCCTCCTTGCTTTGGGCGACCGCCTTCTTCAACAGGGCCGCCCGCTGGGGTTCCCCCAGGGCGCTGAGTTCGGCCATCCGCAGCAAAAGATTCTCAAAATGCTTGAACTTGTCGGCGACGGCGCGCTCTTCCTGGACGAGTTTTTCGGCCGCCCCAGGCTTGGCCGTTTTATTGCCGTCGCTTAGCAATTCGCGCAGCTTCTCTTTGTGCCGTTGTTGCGTCTCCTGGTGGACTTTCTTCTGGGCGTCGACGATGTTTCGCAACATCTCGATCACCGCATTGAAGTCCTCCATTTCCATCATGCGGTCCAGTACCCGCCGCATCGTCAGCACAATCTCGTCCGCCTGTTGCCGCGCTCGATCGCGACGTTTTGGCCCGTTTTGGCCGTCGTCAATCGCCGCCTGTAACAGTTCCAGCCGCTTGGTCCACTCGACGAACAGGGTGTTGGCAGCCTGGCGAAGCGGCTCGGCAATGCCGTGCTGCAGACGGTTGTTCAACTCCACGGTGTCAATCCGGTTGTTCACCAGTTGCTTGCGAATGTCGTCAAACGACTCGGCCACGCCGAGGACTTCCTGGGCGCCCTTGCGCGAGTTGGTCAGCGAACTTTCGACGCCCAGGTACCGCAGGGTATGCTCGCGACTGGCGGCATCGGTCGACGGGTCACCCGGCTCAGCAGCGGCCGATTTCTTGGCGTCGGCCCCCTTCTTTTGGGCCGCTTCGTTCGTTCCTATGGACGGCGCGACGACCTCTGTCGCTGCGGCTAAATTGCCGGCAGCAAATGGCATTCGCGCCAGCACGTCCCGCGTTTCCGTCACTTCTTGAATCATCCGTTCGAAGCGCTGCCGCAGGACAAGCTCGCGGGCCTCGAGCATCGCCCGCAATTGTTCCGGGCTGACCACGTCCAGCACCCAGTGCTCACTGCTGGCCACGTTCGGGCCTCGTCCCAAATCGCACCGGTCAGCGGCTCCCACGCAAATCGATACCTTCTGCCCGACCTTCAACTTCCACGGAGCCAGCTCCAAAGCCGCGTCCTTGACCGTGAAGGTCATCGGCCCGTCCTTCAGTTCGGCAATCGGCTGCTTGTTCGGCTGGTGCTGGTCGATGGCCTGTTCAAACCAGACGCGGTCGATCCCATAGTCGTCGCTGATGGCGCCGGCCACCGGTACCCGCGCTTGGGCGGTTACCGCGGTTCCGATGCCATCCAGCGCCACGGCCATCTGCGGTGATTGATCCGGCGTGGGCACCAGGACCAATCGCACGGGTTCGCGCCCCTTCAGCCCGTCGGCATCCGTAAGCGCAAACAGCAGCGTGGTGTCCTTAAGCACAGGCGGCAGTTGGTAGGAAAAACCACGCCGGTCGTCGGCCAAATTCTTGTTCGACAACACGACCGCCGGCAGTGGCCGGTCGTCGAGCAGTGTGTTCACTTCGACACGCACCAGTTCCTTGTTGGCATCGGCCGCCTCGACCGTGACCCGGCTGCCCTGGGGCACTTGCATCACGCCGGTCACCGGCAGTGGCGGTTGGCGCCGACCAATATACGACGGCAATTCGCAGTGAAGGGTCATGCGCGATATCGTCGGGCTGTCAACCGCCTGAATCTGCAGATTGCCGACCCGATCGTCCCCGCCGACAATATCGAACTTCACGTCCGCCAAGACACTGCGAAAGGTGTAGACGTATTCCTGGAAGCGGTCGTCGGCGCTCCGGGTGATGCCGCGTCGATCCATCGTCGCCCGTCCGCGGCCTCCACCAGCCGTCTGATAACGAACCTCGACGACATCGGGAATATGTGGCATTCGCGCATCGGCGCGGGCAACCACCTCCAAGTCGGCGCCGCGGGCGACTTTGCGAACGCCACGGTCGAAACCGACCATCTCCAACCGGGTGCGCCGTGGCCAAAGTTCGTCGGAGAGGGCCAGGTTTCGCCGCGCCCACACGCCGAAGGCGTCGGGGAACAGGCTGGCGAAAAACACCACGCTGAGGGCCAGCAAGACGGCCGCCATACCGTGCAGCCAGAGCGGTCGCCAATTGAACACCTTCTGCAGGTCGACGATGCCGATCCGCTCGGCCGCCTCACGACGGGTGAGGTCGAGCATTTCCGCACTCACTTCCGCGTCGTCCAAGGTGCGACCGCTCAGCAGCACGGCGGTGAGCAGGCCGTCGTTGAGTTCGGGAAACCGCCGCTCCAAAACCGTAGCCGCGTTGCTGCGGCTGATCGGAACGAACGCGCGGCGGACAATCCACCGCAGCACGACGACCAGCAATACGGCCACAGCCGTCGAAAGCATCACGCCGCGGACGGTCGGCGACGGTTCGAAGAACCAGTCGGCGGCCAGCGTGACCCAAAAGGCGACGCCCAGCCAGATCACGACCGCAGCGCAACCCTGCAGCCAGAGGTACTGCCGGATGCGGCGGCGAAGCCGGGCCAGCAGCGTTTCCACCGCCGGCGCCAGCCCTGGCGGGTCAGTCTTTCCCAAGGTCATGTGCATATACAATCTACGCAGCCGCGGCCCCCCATCATTTTACGCTAGTTTCATGAGCCGACGAATCAGCCACTCCAGGCAGAGCAATCCGCACAGGACCACCATCAGCACCTTCAGCCACAACTCCTCCCGCTGGGGGTTGGGGGCAACGGGCTGAATGACCACGCTGGTTCGATCCATCAGTTGGTCCACCAAGGAGTTCGGCCCGGTCGTCGCGGTCGCGGCCTGAACACCGACGTAGTATTTTCCCCCCGTCTGCTTAGCGATGGTGCTCAGCAAGGCATCGTTGCGCCGCGGGTTTTCCCGTTCCAGGTCGGGGGCCTTCACCTGAATGCGGCGGCTGAGCCGTTCGTTTTGGCTCTCCGGCACAGCCAAGTCGAGGCGATAGGTCCCTTCCTGCAAGGCCGGGAATTGCCCGAGATAGGCCCCCGCCCGACTCGGATCAGGCTTCAACGCGACTGTCTGCGAGGCCCCCTCCGGCGACGTGACTTGCAGGTTGACCGAGGGCAGCAGCAGCGGCTCCAAACGCAAGTTCGTCAACTGCGCGCGCACTTCGACCGTGTTACCGAGCAAGTAGCGATCTTGGCCCACCAGCAGCACACCCCGGTTGGACCCGCGAAGCAGCCGTCCTTGCGAGACATGTCGAATCAACTTCGTGTAGAGTTGCTCGAAGTAACCCTCGTTGATCGCCCGCAAGCGCCACAGTTCGCCGCTGCCCAGGTAGAAGACACTGCCCGCCCCGTAGAACTGGCCGACCAAGTACGGCGGCTGCTCACTGGGTAGCGACGCCTGGGGATCGGCGAAGCGGGCGTACACCGTGGCGCCCGGTTTCGCGCCGCGCACCGGACAGTAGCTGTACACGCCAGGGAAACTCGCCCACGCCGCTTGGCTGGCGGTTGCCGTATCTGCCAGCCAGAGGAAATCGGCGTCGAGGCCCTCGCGCGTGAAGTTCAAAGATGCAGGCTCGCGCCCACCGTACATGCTATTGTCGAGAGCCGCCAACCGACTTGGAAATTCCACCGGATAGAGGTTCCGTATGGCGGCCATCGACCGATTCTGGACCCAACCGCCGGTACCGCGACTCGCGTTCACCGGTCCAGCCACCACGATCAGCCCGCCCCCCTGCTCGCTGACCCACTTCTCCAGCAATTCCACCTGACTAGCGGTCAGGTTCTGCCAGTTGGGATCGAAGGCGACCACACAGTCATAGTCGTACATCTCCTCGCGCGTGGTGGGGAAATTGGACAGGAGCTTCTTCGATTCTTGCGACATTCCTGGCTTGCCGGACTGCAGCAAGACGTCGACCGTCGTGTAACGATCGCGGTACAGGAGGTTGCGAAGGAACTGGTAGTCGCGCATCGGCCCATCGGCGATCAGCAACACGTGATTCTTGCGTTCGACGATCTCGATGTCGGCCTCTCGGGCGTTGTCCGAGGGGTTACGATCGCCCTGCGGCGACTGGACACGAAAAGTCAATGTCTTGCGTCCAACACTGTCCGGCACGAGATCAAACTTCACCGGCAGCACTTCGCCATCGCCGCCGAGAGTGACTTGTCGGCTGGCAACGACGGCCCCGCCCGCTTGACCGGCCTTTTCCGCCCCATTGCTGGCCGCTCGCGACAAGACCTCCACGGTGACCGTTTTGCCGGCAAACCCTTGGGCCTGCAGATAACCGGTGGCCGCGTAACGGTCGCCGGGATAGGCCCGGACCGGCGCCACGAAGTCGGAAACGACGACGTTGACCGGCAGGCGATCCGAACCGACGCCCACTGTGAAAATGGGAATCTTGGCCTCCTGCGCCAGTTCCACGGCCGAGTCCGCCGAGATTCCCGCGTTCTGACCGCCATCGCTGAAAACGATCACGCCAGAAACCGGCGTTCCCCGCTCCTCCTGAACCAATTGACGAAGAGCTTGCCCCAGGCGCGTTTCCGCCCCGGCCGGCGTCAGCAGTTTCGCCCAATCGTGAGCGACGTCTTTCTTCTGAGGTTCGCCGGGCGATGCCGCTACCGCCGATCCTTGCGCGGGACCGTCCTGTTGAGGCGATTCCTTGGGCAATGTGACCACGTGCTCGCGTTTCAGTTCCTCGCCGAAGGTATAAACCGATACATCGTGCGTCTTTCGCAGTTTTCCCACAAAGTCCGACTCTCTTAGCGCCGCGGCGATTTGCTGATCTCGGCTCGATTGACGCGAGCCAGGATCCGAACCCGGTTCGTCGGCCAAGTTCATGCTGAGGCTCGTATCGACCAACAACACCGCCCGCGAGTTGCGGACCTCCTCGCGTTCCGAACGCCAGTGGGGCTGCAGATAGAACACCAACAGCGCCAAGATGGTCAAGGTTCGCAGCCCAGTCAGCAACCAGCCCCAGACCGGCCGCAATTCGACCGCGTCGCGGCGGTAGAGGTAACGGACAAACAAGAGGATGGCCAAACACACGGCGACCGGCAGAATCCAATCGCTATTCGACTGAATCCGCCCCCACTCGAATCGGGTGCGGATCACCTCAGCGGCTAACAAGGGAGTCGACCAGGTCATGCCGGCGCTCCTTCGAGGCGACGGCCCCGCGAACTGATGTGGTAGCTGGCCGACCAGGCGAGGATCTGTTCAACGACGAGCAACAGCAGCAAACCATAGAGGATCAATTCGCCAAGGTTGGAGCTAGTCGTCTCGCTTAGAATCGACTCGAAACTAGCCGCCTGATCGTAGCGGTATTTCACCCCCTGCAGGCGAGAGGCCAATTGTTGGCCGTTGAGCGCGGTGAGATCCCCTTCGACGACGTTCACATTCACGGCGTAGCCGCGCGTCTTCGCCGATCCGTTCAAGCGAGTCAACTGGACGTCATAGAAGCCGCTGGCGTCGGTATCGGGGAAGACAGCCGTCAACTGCCCATCGGCAAGGGTAGCATTGATCGCCGTCGGCAGCGCGCCGGATTCGGCCGGCGGTGTCAGCCGCACCTGGGGCTGATACTCGGCCGGATCCCATTGCAGGTCCAGCGGCGAGCCAACCAGCCGCAAGGCATCGCCATCCGATCGCTGGGCCAAATACGCCTGCAAGTCCTGCATGATCACCACGAAACTGGGATTACGGGCCCAGTTGTTCCATGTCGGAGCGGCGGTGGTCAAGAAGGCTATCACCTTGCCCCTGCCAAAGCTCTTTTCAACCACCAAAGGCGCGCCGTTGCGGAGATGGGCAAGGACGCGCAAACCGGAATCGTTCGCCGGGCGCCACCCCTCTGGCACCGCCAAGTATTTTTGCACCGCCACCGTCTGCAAGAACGTGTTTCGCTTGGCCGTGAACACGCGAAAGATGAAGTGCTCGTCGACTTGCACGTCCGGCTCCGGTTCCAGACGATTGATTGGCAACTCCATCTCCCGGGCAAGCGGCACCGGAAAAATGCCCTTCCCGTCGCGATACAAGGCCCGATTCATGAACGCCGGATCGGTGCGGGGCCCAAGGAAAAAGGCCACTCCGCCCCCGGCAGCCACGTATTTCTCCAAGGCCTCGATGCCCGAAGCGTCCAACCGATCGAAGTTGGCCAAATTCACTGATTGAAACCCGGCCAGCGGCTTAAGCGTCAAGTAGCGAATCGTCTCGGCCTGCGGACGGACGCCCGTCTTCACCGGACCGCCTGGCGACAAGGCAATACCGAGATATTTCGTGTCCCGGCCGCGAGAGTCTCCGTCGACCAGCAACGCCGGCACGTCAGCCGGCAGGTCCACCGCACAATAACGATAGTTGTCGGCGTCGACCGCGTCACTCTCCAGTCGGGCGGTGATCCGATGTGAGCCGGCGCTGGGAAAGCGGACCAGGAATCGCTCCTTGGCGACCTTGCCGGGGCCGATCTCGCTGATGGTCACCGCCGGCCGGCCGTGGCCGTCCTCCCCCAGCGTCACGGGAATGTTGCGCACCGGAGCGACGCCGAAGTTCTGGACGGCCACCTCCATAAACCAGGGCACGCCGGCGGCGCGAATGCCCTCGGCCGGGGTGAGCGAGACGATTGCCAGATTGGATCGCGTCCGATCGACGCAATTGACAAGGTGGACTTCCGCGCCCGCCTCGCCAAGCTCGGTAAGCCGCTTGCGGAGATCGGCCGGATCGTTCCATTGACGGGTGCGAAAGTCGGAAATCAGGTAGATCATCCGCTGCTCCCCTGCCGCTTCGTCCAGCAATTGGGTGATCGCTTGGAGCGACGGCTCGGGCCCAACGGCGGTCTCGGTCACCTTCATCTTCGCCAAGAGTTGTTCGAGCTTTTCGGCGAATTCGCTCGTCACCGGCTCCTTAAGCAGATCGGCCTCTGTGGCGCGGCCCGACTGACCGGCGTGAGAAAACCGCAACAGGGTAAACGACTGCAGCCGATCCTGCCGGGCGGCATTGCTGCCAATGCGACCGATGACTTTCTTGGCCTCGCTGAAGGCATCGGTGTCGCCCCATCGGTCGGACATCGAGAAGCTGTCGTCCAAGAGGACCACGTAATGTGTTCGCGTGCCGCCCAACAAATCGCCCAGTTGGCTGCTGAGTCTCGGCTGTGCCACCATCAGAACCACGGCCGCCACGGCCACCATGCGAAGCAACAACAAGAGCAGTTGCTTCAGCAGGATCCAGGTGCGGTGTTTCTTCTGGCTGACCAGCAAGAACTCCATTGCCGCCCATTCCACCCGACGATGCCGCATCATGTTGATCAGGTGGATCAACACGGGGATCACGACCACACCGAGGGCCGGCAGGCCAAGGATCCAAAACAGCGATGGGTGGAGGAAAGAAGGCACGTTCAGTGTTCAGTGTTCAGTGAAGCCGAGGTGTCGGCTGCCAGACTGTCAGTCACTCTTTAGTCTACGGTGGTTCGTTTCGACTTCATCTTTCATCATTCTCTAGCCCCTAGCCCCTCGTCCCCCTCATCCCTAGCCCCTGTTCTTATGGTGCATCCCCAGTCGATTGCTCAAGTAGGCGGCCAGGGCGGCGTCCAAAGGCTGGCTCGTGCGCAGCAGGGCGTAATCGACGCTATGTCGCGAGCACCCCCGGCGGACCTCTTCCAGGTATTCGTCGAGCGCGGCCAGATAGCCCTCGCGAAGTGCCCGAGGGTTGCACCGCAACTGGTCCGGCAACTCCAAACCCTCGAATCGCGTCGGCCCATCAAAGGGAAAGTCGAGTTCATCGTCATCGAGCACGTGAAATACCATCACATCGTGGCCCCGGCTCCGCAGCAGCCGCAACCCGCGGAATAGTCCTTCCCGCTCGCTGAGCAGGTCCGACACCACCACCATCAGGCCGCGACGGGGGTACGACTCGGCCGTGTGGCGCAGCACTTGGTAAAGGTCCGTCTTCTGCTCCGGCCGACTGACGTCGAGGGCCTGGATAATCGAATCGAGGTGGTTCCGCTTGGTCCGCAACGGCACGGTCACCCGCGCCGCGCTATCGAAGGCCACGCAGCCGACCGCGTCCTGTTGTCGCAGCAACAAGTACGCCAGGCTGACCGCGATCGTACAGCCGTACTCGTACTTATTCATGTGCCCCCGGCCGTAGCGCATGCTGCCCGACACGTCACACAACAACGTGCAACGCAAATTCGTGTCTTCCTCGAACTGCTTGACGTAGAGGCGATCCTGCTTCGCCCACACCTTCCAGTCGACATAGCGGAAGTCGTCGCCGTTGGTGTACTGGCGATGCTGTCGAAACTCGATCGACTGGCCAAAGTACGGACTGCGATGCAGGCCGGAGAGAAATCCCTCAACGACGTGTCGGGCGCGGAGATCAAGCCGCGTGATCCGCTTCAGCGCTTCAGGAAGCAAAAATCTCTTGGAATCTTGCATCGCGGGTCAGTTCGTCTTCGCGGGCGGGAGTAATGGCGACAATCCGTTCGACCACATCATCGGCGGTGATGCCTTCGCTCTCCGCGGTGAAGCTCAATACCAGCCGGTGTCGCAACACGGGCTTGGCCAGCGCCAGAACGTCGTCGCAGGTCACGTGCGTGCGCCCCTGTAACAAGGCCCGGGCCTTGGCGCCGAGAACCAGGAACTGCACCGCCCGCGGTCCCGCGCCCCAGGCAACCTGGTCGCGAACAAAGTCCGGCACGCCCGGCTCGCGAACGCGGGTCTGCCGCACCAGCGCCAGGGCATAGCGAATCACGTGATCGGACACCGGCACCTGGCGCACCAGCCGCTGCAATTCGAGGATTTCGGCAGCCGTCAAAACCGGCTCGATCGTGTCCACCGCCATGGAGGTCGTTCGCCGGACCACCTCAAACTCTTCGTCGAAGCTCGGGTAGCGGACGAACACCTTGAACATGAATCGGTCTTGCTGGGCCTCGGGCAGCGGGTAGGTGCCCTCTTGCTCGATGGGATTCTGCGTGGCCAGCACGAAGAACGGGTCCGACAGTTTGTGCCGTACGCGACCCACGGTTACCTGGCGCTCCTGCATCGCTTCCAGCAGGGCGGCCTGCGTCTTCGGCGGAGTTCGGTTGATCTCGTCGGCAAGAATGACGTTGCTGAACAGCGGGCCTTCGAGAAACCGGAAGTCACGGCTGCCGGTGGTGCGGTTTTCTTCGATCACCTCGGTGCCGGTGATGTCGGCCGGCATCAAGTCGGGCGTGAACTGGATGCGACTGAAGCTGAGGTTCAACGTACGGCTCAAGGTGCTGATCATCAACGTCTTTGCCAGGCCGGGCACGCCTTCCAGGAGGCAATGCCCCCGGCTGAACAGCGATATCAACAACTCCTCGATAACCTCGCACTGGCCGACGATGACTTGGCCAAGCTGGTCGACGATCTTTTGGCGGGCACGGCCGAGTTTTTCGATCGCCGCACTGCTGTCGAGAGGGAGTTCCTGATCGCTCATGGATGGGTCCTTGTTCTTTATACACAAAGCCACCGTCGCCGGACGGTTCTGCGACGCGTCCGCGGTGGGTGGCCTGTTGTCCTCAACGCTGGTAAATCGGCAACGCGCCCTTGGGGAGTTGCAGGATGGTCAGGTTCACCGCCGTGGTGAACACCGTGCCAACATAGCCCTGGCTCCAGGAACCGTCGGGGCTGGCTTCGGAGACGAGCCGGGGAAAGACCTTCTTGCGGTAGTTGTCCCAGCTCTTGCCCCCTTCTCGGTACATTACTTGGGCGTAGTAATAATGCGCATAATGCCAGTGGCCGAAGCCCTGGTTGGAAATGTTGTCGAGGTTCTTGCGGCAATAGTCCAACAGCTTTGGCACATAGTCGCTATCGTACTCGCCGGCGTTGAACAGGCAGGCCACGGCGGCGGCCGTAATGGGCGGACGTCCCCCGCCGCCACTGCCTGCCAAATTGTACCGCACGCCGCCGTCGGGGCCGGTGCATTTCTTGATGTACTGCACGGCTTTATCGACAATTTCCTTAGGAACCGGAATACCGGCATTGCGGCACCCCCGCAGCCCCTGGACCTGGGTGATGGTGGTCGAGCCCTCGTCGAAGCCGCCCCCGTCTTTGGCGCTGACGTAGCCCCAGCCGCCGCCATCGGTCTGTGCCCGGCCGGTGAACTGCACTGCCCGGCTCAAGACGTCGACCAACTGCTCCCGGCGTTCGGCGTCCTCTTCCTCACCAAGCACCTGGGAGAGAAACAGCATCGCAAAGCCGTGCCCGTAGGTGTAGCGATCGTCGCGGAGCGGGTCGCCGATCAAACCATTCGGCCGGCTGCGGCTGACCAGATAATCGACGGCCTTGCGGAGATTCGGGGCGTACCTGCCCTGCATCGTGGTCGAACCCTCGCCAAGCATCGCCATGCCGGCCAGGGCCGTCATCGCCGTGGGGTAGTGTTCGCCCGAGGCCGACCAGTGGCCCAGCCGCGACTGATGGGCCGCCAGCCATTCGAGGCCGCGACCGACCGCGCGATCGATATCGGCGTCCGTAGTCGCCGACACCCCCACCGTCGACGGCAGCGTCGCCAGACTCACCATCACGATCAGGCTTAAAAAACGGCCCATGGCTCTCCGACAACCCCACTGACTACTGATTAACGGACAACGGCCAACTCGCGACCGACCACCGACTCGCTACGGCTCTTCCTCGTCTTCCTTTTCCGTCTGGCTCGTGCCACGCAGCGCCTTCTGCAGCGATTCCCAAAGCGACGGCTTTTTCTCCACTGGCTTGGCACTCGGACGCTCACCGGCCGTTGCCGCCGCCGAAATCGGTTCCTGCGTGAACTTCAGAGTGACCGTTTTCTGCTGCATAATTAAGTTGACGGTGTTCGTCTTCTCAGCCCCGGTGACTTGGAACAGGCTCGTCGGATTGCCGAAGGTCCCGCCATACAGGGTACGCCCACTACGTTTGTCCACGCACAGTAGCGAGACGCTCGAGCGGCCTTCGCCGTTGGGCTTCTGCACGTACGACTGATTGATGAACGTCAGCACCGGCAACCGCGAGGGTTGATTGAGCAGAAGCCCCTGATCTTTCAGTTCCACGGGCGCCGGCCACTGCAATTTTCCGTTGGCATCCAAGGCGTACACTCGGCCCTGCTCGATCTGCTCCACCGAGCAGCCGGGAATCGGCTGCTGTCGGATGGTGCGGGCCACAAGCGGCGAGCGGCGCGTCACCAGGAAATACTGCCCCTGCGAAGAGAGCAGGAATATCTCCTGCAAGTTGGGCTCGGGCTGCAGTTGCACGTCGGCAATCGTCCGCCCGTCGTGCAACCCGATCAGCACGAAACGTCCGTCCGGCTCCAGCACGCCGACCGCTTCGTTCCCGAGCACGCAGGCCCGGGCTTTGCCCGCAAAGCTACGCGACTCGTTCCACGCGTCGCGCTGTTCCAACGGATCAATTAGCGTCAGGGTGCGGCGATTTCCTTCCGGCCACCACAACAGCAACTTGTGGCCGATTGAACTCAGGCAAGAATCGTCCAGCCGACTGAAGAACAGCGAATTGTTTTCCGTCCGCACGGGGCGACGGGCAATCCGCGGAATCCTGCGCGTGCCCAACAACTCGCCGTCGACCGCCCGCAGCAGCATCGCTTCGTCGCGATCGGGCGGCAGAACCACCAGGAATTGCTCGTCACCGAACAACATGCAGTTGGGCGGCAGATCCTGCCGCATCCACAACGTTTCGCCGTTGGCCGGATCCACCGCCACCAGATTGTGGAACCGTTGGAAGCAGACATACCGGCGCGTGACGGCCGCCAACTGCTGCCCCATGACGCCGAGTTGGGCCTGGACACGCCAAGGCAGCGCCGGCAACACCCGCGGTGCGCCCACACCCAGAACACGCACCGACCCGGCTTTCGAATTGGCCACGTCCTGACTCCACACGACTCGTGGGCCGGCTTTGCCGCTGGCGGCCGTCGTATCCACGGCGACCAATTTGGTCCCTTGAAACAACAGCAGCAGATGCCCCTCGACCTCGGCCCGCGGCGCGCCGGCGCTATAGAAATTCTCGTGCTGGGCCCCTTCGCTCAGCGATAACTGCCAGCGTTCCTGCCCCCAACCGTCGTAGGCGACCAGCGTCCGCCGGCTGTTGTCAAACTGAAGCGACAGATCGCGGAAGAAAGGCGCCGTCGGCCCGCGAAACTCCACCGCGGAGCGGCCGTAGGCATTGGGGCGGGTGGTTCGGGTGGCAACGACGGTCGCCTCCACCTTGCCGGTCGGCCACGGCTTGTCGTCCACAGCCGCGGTTGCCTTCGGCGGATCTTTCGTCCACAACTCCGCCTCCAGAAGCTTCCCCTCACTTCTCATTCGCGTAACAAGCTCTTCACGGACTGCAGCAGAAACCGCCAAGCTGCCGAAATAGCCGAGGCTCTGTCGCAACGCGTCGATCCCTTTTGCTTTTCGGGCGAGTTCGACACGACGCTCCACGGCGCGATCCATCCGTTCGGCCAATTCGCCGTCGGCGGCGCGTCGCAAATCCAACAACCGCCCTTGCACCCAGCGGTCGCGCCGCACGCTGACGTTCTTGTCGACCTGGTCGTACGGCGGCGTCCCCGCCTCCAAATCAATCAGTTTTTCGGTTGTCTCAAAGGCCGTCCAAAGGTCGCCGCTGCGTCGCAGGCCGTCGATCATTACCCGCAGCAGGGCGGCCTTCTGCGCCGGATCGTCAACCAGTCCCTCCACCTCGGCCAACTGGCCGCGATACGCGGCAAAATCGGACTTCAACCCTTCGAGCAACGCTTCGCGGAGCAGTTCTCGGGTGCGCTGCTCGGGGACCGTGGCGTAAGCGCGGCGAAAGGCGGCAATAGCCTCCGCCCGCTGCCCCGCATCGAGCAGCACCTCGCCGCGCAGCGAGAGGGCTTCGGCGTCGTTGGGATTGGCCGCCAAACGCTGCTCAACCGACTTCCGAACCACGTCTATCTGAAAATAGGTGTCGACTCCATGGGCAACTTGAGAAACGATCAAGCCGCCGTGGCAGATGAGATTGCCCGGAACGTTGCCGACTCGCGATTTGGCCGTGCCGATCATGCGGCCATTGGCCAAGTCGATCTCGGCAACTTCGGCCGTCGTCAGCGGCAAGTAATAACGGCCGTCGCTGACAAACCCGCGGCCACTCGGACCGGCATTCGCCGGCAAGGCCACCGGGCGACCACCCCACGCCGGTTTGCCGTCAGCCATGTTCAACGCGCGAACGTTCCGCTTGCCCGCGAGCACCACCCGATTGCCGTCAACGCAGGCAAGATAGCAGGCATCCGCCCGGGGGACCTTCCAGAGCAGGCTGCCATCGGTCAAGCTGAGACAATACAGCCACTCCGACTCGATCGGTGTGATCAGCACGCGTCCCTCGGCGATCGTAACACTGCCGTCTCCCCAGCGCGGTTCGTTGTCATGGATGCCCGCCGAGCTGAAACCGTTTGCGCGTCGAAGCCCGCGGTCCTGACTGTAGCAATAGCCCCAAAGCAAGGAACGTGTTGCCAATTCCACCGCCACGATAGCGCCGTTTCCCGTCGGGCAGATCAACATTCCTTCGGAATAGGAAGGGGAGACTCCCGCGCACCGCCGCAGCGAATCTTGGGCAACGCTTTGCTCGGCCAGCGCCAACTGTTGCGACCAAATGAGATCGCCCGTCGCCGCGTCCAAGGCCATCAACCGTATCTCATTCTTGGTTTCGCCAAGCACGTAGAGGTGACCAAGCAGTGGCAAGGGCGGCCCGAGAAAAAAAGTCTCGGCCAACCGCAGGGCATGCTGCCCCGCCGGCCCGCCGAGATGCCACTTCAACTTGCCCGTGCGAATGTCGTGGGCGGCCAGACGATTGGTCATCCCGTTCTGGTCGCCGCTCATATTGAGAGCCGGATTGAGGACGATGCGACGACCGCCGAAGTTGCGAAACGTGTAGCTGCTGGCCTCGGTCTTGAGATCCTCGATGGAGAATACGTAGCGGCCATCGCTGCTTAAAGTGCCGAAAGTGAGGTCGCCCCACGCCCGCTGCGCGGCAATGACCACCCGCGAGGACTGCTGGACCTCGGGGTCGCTTGGATTGACGTCCACCGGATCGTCCACGGGGACCTCCCACAATCGCTTGCCGGTCTTAAGATCCACGGCCAAGAGATTGACCAGCGTCCGCATCAAGAGGACGTCGCCCACCGCCAACGGATGCAGCGCGGGCAGCTTGACGATTCCTTGCTCGGCATACTCCTTCTGCTGTTGCTCCAACGCCGTCTCGGTCGTCGGGTCCTCGCTCGCCGAGACGTGCCAGCGAAGGTTCATCAGCGGAGCGCCGCCGGCGACCGACGTGTTTCGAGCCGGATCGCCGCGAAACATCAGCCATTCGTCGGTTTCGCTCGGTCCCTCGGCGGTCGGTTGCCCAATCAAATCCACCAACCATCGCACCGGCTCGGCGCCCTGGGACCAGAAGGCGACTTGGCGACCGCCGATCTCGAGGTGCACGTCGGGCGATCGTTGACGAAGCGATTGCAGTGCTTCGCTCGCCTTCTTCGGCATGTTGGTTTGCAGCCAAGCCGTGGCCAGCGTCAGCGAGAGGGTCGGCTCGAACTCCTCCACCGAACCGCCCTCGCAAAGGCGCTGCAACAGGAGCGCGCTGGCCAGGGCGCGGCCATGACTGAAGTGGTCCATGCCCAGCAGGAACGTTGCCTGCCGTCCGGCCTTGGTATGAAAGAAGCGCCGCGAAACCTCGGCCATGCGAGTCGCATCGGCGGCTTTCAAGGCCTCGTCCAGCAGTTGCCGGGCGCGAGCCCCGTATTGCAGTTCGTACAGCTCGCGCCCCTCGCGCGGCAACCCACCGATCAGCCGCTGCGACTCGGCCTTCAAGCTGCGGTGCATCGGCGACTGCTTGTCGGGCTGAAAGAAATAGTCTTCGGCCCCATCAAGAAGCGCCCCCAGATTGCGAACGGCTTCGCCGAATCGGCCTTCGGCCAGCAGGCTCTTGGCGTCGGACAGTTTTCTTAGCGTTTCACGATCGGCCGGGACAAAGACGTTCTCGGCATTGTCTTCATTGGCCGACTCCGTCGGCTTGACCTGAAGCACTCGCCCCCCGGGCATGCGGCGGAGCTGCTGGGCATGGACGTCGACGGCGAGGGCCAACGACGCGACCGCCCCCAGGCATAACGCCGATGTCCACAACCTCCATCCTTGCGGATTTCGTCCCATCCTGCAGTCTCTGATTCCCAGCCGAGCGGCGCCGCATACAATATGGACGATGCGAAACGGCAGAAAGTTCGCGCTCCACACCACCGGCGAGGGTCCGCTGCCCGCCTTTCGAATCAAGTATATTAGGTAATTCGACATGGACTGGCAAGTTTCGCTGAGGCCTTGGCAGGGGAATGATCGGGCTGGTTTTTCCGGCCGTTCCTTCACGAATCTCGCGGAATAGCAATGCGGCCACAACTCTGCATAATCCGGGCCGATTGTCTGGCCGCAGGGCCCGCTTTTCCGCCAGCCCGGACCGAAACGGGCAGAATACCGCGAAAATTCGCCACTTTTTCCAGAAAAGCGGCAAATTCCCCGTGTTTTTGCGGTTTTTCGGGTTGCTTTTTTCCTCGCTGAGACTTAAATCATCACGTCCGCATTGACGGACGAAAACCGTTTTCACCTTTGAGACCTCGCATGGAGGGTATTCGACGATGGCCAAAGTAGCCAAAAAAGCTCCCACCAAGACCGAGATTTTGCAGAACGTGGCCAACGCCACCGACCTGACCAAGAAGCAAGTCAGCGCCGTGCTGGAAGCGTTGACCGAGGAAGTTCGCAAGAGCCTCAGCAACCGCGGCGCCGGCGTGTTCACCCTGCCCGGCCTGCTGAAGATCGAAAAGAAGAAGGTCCCGGCTCGCCCCGCCCAGAAGAACGTCCGCAACCCGTTCACCGGCGAATTGCGCGATGTCCCGGCCAAGCCGGCCTACAACAAAGTCAAGGTTCGCGCCCTGCGCAACCTCAAGGACATGGTCGCCAAGTAGTCGCGCCCTGACCTTAACGATTGCAGGTAAACCGCTCGTCGGGCAACGGTCCCAGCGAGCGGTTTTTCTTTCCCCACGGTTAGCCAATCCGAATCGAATTCGCTCGGCCGTCTGCCCCAAGTCCGTGCGATTCCTGGGCAGCGCCGGCCGCCAAGCGCTCGATCACCTCGATCAACTTCCGCCCATCAATGGGCTTCGACAGATATTCGTCCATGCCGGTGGCCAAGCAGCGTGCCCGGTCCTCGTCGCTCGCGTAAGCCGTCACCGCGATAATCGGCAAACGCAGCTTCACGCTCTCCTCGGCCCGAATTGCCTTCGTGGCTTCCAGGCCATCCATGACCGGCATCTGGATGTCCATCAACACGACGTCGTACGCCGCGTGCCTGACGCGTTCGAGGGCCTCCTGACCGTCGCCCGCAAAATCCACAACGTGGCCGCGGTCCCGCAAGATGTATTCGACGAACTTCTGGTTGGCCGGATTGTCCTCGGCCACCAGAAGCCTCAGTTTCCTTGAAATCGCCCCTTGCCCGGACGTCTCGCCCTCGGAAACTTGCTCCGCGGTGATCGGCAAGCGAACGGTGAAGGAAAACAGGCTCCCTTTGCCCGGCTCGCTTTCCACGCGAATGTTGCCGCCCATCAAGCCGACCAGGCTTGCGGAGATGGCCAGCCCCAGCCCGGCGCCGCCGTACTGGCCGCGTCGAGAGGCTTCGGCTTGCGAGAAGGGCTCGAAGATCGAGGCCAATTCGGCAGCCGGGATGCCGATCCCGGTGTCGCGAACGGCAAAGGCCAGAGCGGCCGATTTGCCATCCAGACTCTCCAAACGGACGTCCACTTCGACCTCGCCCCGCTCGGTGAACTTCAAAGCGTTGCCCAGCAGGTTGAACAATACTTGCCGCAATCGCACTTGATCTCCCAACAGCATCTCCGGCACGTCCTCGCCAACACGACAGGTCAGCACGATTCCCTTGGCTTGCGCACGCGGCGTTAGCGCTTGTGTCGTTTCGCTGAGAAGCCGCCGCAAGTGAAACGGCGCCGCCTCCAACGTCAGACGGCCGGCCTCAATCCGCGCCGCATCGAGCAGATCGCTCAACAAGGTTAACAACAGGGACGCCGATCCCTTGGCCGTCTGCAGGCATTCGCGAATGACCGGATCGGCTTCCCTGGGGAGGGCGAGGTCGATCATTCCCAACACCGCGTTCATTGGCGTACGCAGTTCGTGACTGATATTGGCCAGAAATCGGCTCTTCGCCCGGTTGGCTTCCTCGGCGGCCGTCTTCGCCTGCCGTAGGGATTCTTCCGCCCGCTTCCGCTCGGTGATAAACCGCGCTTGCTGCACGTTCTGGATCGCCAGATTGGAGAGTTGGTTGGCAATCAAGTAGAGCGCTTCGGCGACTTTGTGAAACTGCTCCAGCGGCATCCGGGGAACTTTTGCCAGCGCTTGCCGGAATTCCTCTTCATCAGCGCCTATCTCGCGTCCATAGGCCATCATCGCCTCTTCGTCGACCGGCTCCTGCAGAACCTGTCCAATCAACCAGTTGGCAATGTGCCGATCGCCGACGCAGATGCTCGTGCCCGCATCCCAAAGTTGCCCACTGAGACAACGTTGCACCACGGGTCCGGCCGGATGGAGTCGTCCCAACGCGGCGTCCGAACAATAGCAATTGATCAGGCCTTTTTTCGTGCGGCGGATGATGTGCTCGCACAGATGGCAGAAATTGCTCGGCCGCGTGATGGGCCTTCCCTGGGTGTCGGTAATGATAGACGCCACGCCGGTGGCGGTCGCAAACGCGTCCTGTATCTTCTGGAGTTCCTCGACATTGATCAGGTCGCTTAGCCGGATATCGGAAACGTCCCCCACCGGCTGAGTCAACGCTAGCAAGCGGCTTTCCAGAGTCTCGTTCAGGGCGCGAATCGTGTTTTCCGCCCGCTTCCGCTCGGTGATGTCAAGCAGCGATCCGATCACTGCCGGCCGGCCGTTGTAGTCGATCCGCCGGCCGAGGACTTCAACATCGATAATCTTCCCGTCCTTGCGCAGGCCGCGAAACGTGTAATGGGCGCTCTGCGTTTCCCCCGTCTCCCGTTTCGCGATGTTGCGGGTCACCAAGGACCGGTCCTCGGGGGCCACCGACTCCACAATCGGGCGGCCCACAAGCTCCTCCTGTCGATAGCCAAAAATACGAGCCATGCAGTCATTCGTATAGACGAATCGCCCGTCCTGAATCAGGTACACGCCCACCAACGACTCTTCCACGAGGCAGCGGTACTTGGCCTCGGCTTCGGCCCGCAGTTGTTCGGCCCGCTTGCGCTCGGTCACATCGCTGAGCACCCCGGTAATTCCCGCCACTCGTCCCTCTTGGAGCACGGGCCGGCCGGACACCCGCAGGTAGCGGAACCCGCCCTCACGATCGAGAAAACGAAATTCAAAGGGCTTCGACCGTCCCGCCAGGTCTTCTTGAAAGCGATCGGCCAGCGCGGCCCGATCGTCCGGATGGACGGTCTCCTGAAAATGCCGGCCAACCATTTGCTCCGGGGTTCGCCCGCTGATCTCCTCAATGGTCGGGCTGACATAGGTGACCGTGCCGTCGAGGTCGACGCTGAAGATCACGTCATTGATGTTCTCCACCAGAGTCCGATACTGGGCTTGGCTGGCCGCCAATTCTTGGCGAGCCTCCTCCAAGTCTTCCAACATGTTGAGCAAGGCCGCCGACTTCTGTTCCAGGTACGAGCGATTCTTTTCGAGCTCGTCGAGTTGTTTGTGCAGCAGCGGATAGTAGCTCTTGCGGATGGACCGTTCCCCCAGCCCAATCAGCTTGTCCCGCAACGCCCGCTTCGCATTATCCGAGTCGGAGGGCCGTTTCATATAGCTTCTCGATTTCTTCCCGACGGACTTCGCGGGGATTGGTGGCCAAACAAGGGTCATCCCAGGCATAGCGCGCGCATCGGCTAACGTCGTCGGCAGTGACGCCCAGCGTGGACAGGTCGCTGCGAATACCAGCCCTCTCCCGCAGCCCGATCAGGGCTTCCACCAGCGCGTCGCACCCATTGCCCTCCGCCCGTCCAATTCCCATGGCCAATGCGATGCGATCGTACCGCTTCGGCGCCGACGAATAATTGAAGCGGACGGTGGCTTCCGACAAGAGCGCGTTGCACAGCCCATGCGGCAAATCTCGTAGCCCCCCGAGGCTGTGCGCCATCGCATGGCAGAGCCCCAATCCAGCGTTGGAAAAGGCCATTCCCGCCAGCAAGCTCCCCATCATCATCTTTCCGCGGAGGGCGACGTCACCAGGGTTTTCGATGGCCGGAACAAGATTCTCGACCAACAGGGGAATCGCCGCCACCGCGTTCAGGTCGGTCACCGGGGAACTGGCATTGGAAACGTAGGCCTCGATCGCGTGGACCAACGCATCAAGCCCCGACCCGGCAGTAATCTCGGCCGGCATCGTGACCGTCGTTTCCGGATCGATCAAGGACACGTCGGGCACCACCGTCTTACTGATAATCGCAACCTTCACCTTCCGCGAAGTATCGGTAATGATCGCAAACTGAGAGACGTCGGCCGAAGACCCAGCAGTTGTCGGGACGCAAATCAACGGCGGGCCCGGCTCCGGCACTTCGTCGATCCCGCCGAAGTCAAGAATGTTCCTGTCGTTCGCGTGGGCAATCCCGATCGCCTTGGCACAGTCCATCGGGCTGCCGCCCCCCACCGCCACGATCACATCACAATCTTGTTCCCGGTAAAACCGAACGCCAGCCGCAACCTCGTAGTCCTTGGGGTTGGGCGTAACGTCCGAAAAGACCGCCGAGGCGATCCCTTCGCTTTCCAGCGCATCGACAACTCTTTCCACCCAACCCGCCTGAACCAAACCGTTGTCCGTGACCACCATCGCCTGCTTCGCCAGCAAGTTACGAGCGTAGCGGCCCACCTTTCGCAGTGCTCCCGCACCAAAGACAAATTCCGGCACGACGAATTTGCGCAATTCCAGGGACACATCCATTGGTCATTGTCCTTCGCGCTGCTCGCTCGCTTCTTCCAAAGCCGCGATCCGGCCCTTTAGTTCACGCATCCTCAACTCGCGACCGATCACCAGACGTTCAAAGCGTTCTAGTTCTTCGGTGCGATGACGTAGCGACTCCTCCGTCCGCTTGCGCTCCGAAATATCACGAATCAAGGCCAGGTTGTAGCCGCGTCCATCGTAGACAAAATAGTTGGCGCTGATCTCCACCGGAAAGGTCGCTCCATTCTTCTTTCGGAGGCGTCCCTCGAAGAGAATCGAACCATGGCTCTTGAGGTCTTGCCAGTGACTCGGCCAACGTTCCAGGGGAAAGTCTGGATCGACGTCGGCAACGACCATTCCCAGCAATTCCTCTCGCGTGTATCCAAGGGACTGACAGGCCTCCTCGTTCACGTAGTAAAGGCGTCCTTCTTCGCCAATCAAAATGGCCGCTTCGTGAACGTTGTCGAGCGCGAAACTTAGCAGCGCGATGCTCTGTTCGGCCGCCTTGCGATCGGTAATGTCGCGATTGGAGCCGCGAATACCGAGGTACTCCCCCTGTTCCGAGAAGATCGGCCGACAGACATGGCCTACCCATCGTATCCCTCCATCAGTATGAATAATTCGCCATTCCACCTCGCTTGTTGCGCCATGCCTCTCGGTCATCTCAATGTGCTGGTCGAAGATAGTCAGATCGTCTGGATGCACTATCCTTCTCCACAGCCCGGGATCCTTCAGGAACTCGTCGGGGGTGCGCCCCGTAAGGCGTTCGCAGGAAGGCGAGACATACACCCACTCGCCGGCGGGATTGAGCCAAAATTCGAAGTCATAAGTCTGGTCGGCAACAATCCGGTACTTCGCTTCTGACTGCCGGAGGGCCTCCTCCAGCCGCCTCCGACCGGTAATGTTGCGAGCAATCGTCGAGGCGCCGACAACCTGTCCGCTCGCGTCGAGGATCGGAGAGATCGTGAGCGAAACATCAATCTTCTGACCGTCCTTCCGAATCCGCTCCGACTCCAGGGCCTCGACGCGTTCCCCCCGTTTCAGACGGGCCATGATCTCGGCCAATTCCGCTTGCTTCTCCGGAGGCACAATGATCGAGATCGGCTTGCCTTCCATCTCGGCCGCCGTGTAACCGTAGGTCTTTTCGGCCCCCTTGTTCCAACTGGTGATCTGCTCATCCAGGTTCTTGCCGATGATCGCATCATCGGACGACTCCACGATTGCGGCCAGCCGCTGGATGCGTTCCTCCGCTTGTCGTTGTGCTTCTCGCGACCGTCGGATCGCAATGCCGAGCGAGAGATCGCCGGCCAATTCCTTCAAAATCGCCAACTCTCGCTCATCGAAGACGTTCGGCTCGCCGGCAAAAGCAGTGAGACATCCAAACACCTTGCCTTCGAAGGAAAGTGGCAGCGCTACGACGCTGTAGCACCCGCATTGCAGCGACTGCTCTCGCCAGGTTGCCGTGGTGGCATGGCGGGAAATATCTCCTATGCAGCACACAGCGCCCGTTCGGATCGCAGTGGCGGTGGGATGCGCGTTGGCCTCCGTCTCGGACCAGGTAACGTCGCTTAAGCGGAGATACCCTGCTTCGTCGCCGGCGTGGGTCACCGGTCGCACGGTCTTTGCCCCGTCCTGCTCGCCCCATCCAATCCAGGCCAGGCGATACCCGGCAATATCGACCAAGCCTTGACACACCTCGTCGAGCAAGGTGGCCTCTTCGTAGTCGTGGAGAATCGCCTGATTGCAGTAACTGAGAATTCGCAGGGAATGGTTCGCCCGGGCAAGCTCGGCCTCGACGCGTTTCCGCCGGGCAATGTCGTTGTTTAGGTTGTCGTTGGCGATTCGCAGTTCTTCGGTGCGCTGCTGCACCCGGAGTTCGAGCTCGTCGCGAGCCTCGCACAGAAGTCCTTCCTGAAGGCGATTCTCCAAAGCAAATGCCACGTAGTCGGCGAGATTATGCACAAAGGGTTCGTACGGGGCGAAGGCCGCTGGATCCTGAACGGCACAGACAAAGACTCCATACACTCGTTCTTTCGTGCGCACCGTCACAACACGCGTGTCAGGCGCCCTCCCCGCGCAGGCAAAACGGCTGCTGAGGAAGGATACCCCGCCGCTCTTCTTCACCGCCTTTTGCAAAACCGCGCACTGGGCACATTCCGGCAACTGCAACGTTCCAGCAACGGCGAAGTTCTCCCCGAGGCACACCCGCCCAGCCGATATCCCCGGCAGGGACGCGAGAATTTCGGCGTAAAACTGCCCAACGCGAGCCGCATCAGGCAAGGCAAAGACCAGGTTCTGCGCCGCCAGAATCTGGCCCAGCACGCGGGCGTCGGCGAACGCCCGATGCGTGACACACTCGCTGTGCTCATTACCCTGGGTCGGCATCGGTTACGCAGCTAGTTGAAATCGACAGCCATTCCTTGTTCGGCAAAGAACTCCTCCGGAGTCAGATAGTACGGATTCTGCACGATCCTCCCGCGCACGATCATCAGGGGATGAACCTTGAGAACCTTGAAAATCGTCGCCCCGTCGAAACGCCGGCTGTCATACTGACAGATAGGGGTAATTGGCTGCGACCGACTGATGGTATTGATAAGCGCCTCGTACTCCATCAGCCGATCCGATCCCGGAATGCCGCGCAAGGCCCAGCTCATCTCCCCACTAACACGAGCCCCAGGGTACGCCGCGGCGATCGCGCGATCGTAAAAGCTCCCTAATCGGCCCACCATCTCTCGCGGATCAAATCGCCCCGAGGGACAATACACGTCCACCGCCCTAAAAACCTCGAATTCGTCCGGCCGTTGACCGTCGACGACGTTCACCCCCGAGCCGCGCAACCAATCGTCGACGTCCTCCTTCGTGGTGGTATCGGCCAAATAGGCAACCTGCTCACCACAGCTGATTCCCGAGGCCAGGAATTGACTGATTACCTCTTGCCGTTCCCGATCGTCGTCATAGATCAGACACATGTGAGTTCCCTCGGGGAAAAGCTCAGCCGTGAACCCCATGTCGACCTGGCTGCGGAGCAAGCACATTTTCAGCTCCTTTGCAGTTTTCGCTGCCGAAAAGTCACTGCGGTTTCGCCGTCTGGCCGAAAACCGCACTTCTGAGACGAGGTGGAAAAGTATCTCTACAAATTTTATCGGCCAGAGGTCGGGGAAGGAAGTAGGTTCGCCAGCCTGTCCAGGGAAGTCCGCACTGCCCCCGCCGGCGCAACCACCCAACCGGAATCCCTACCTTCCCAATTCGTCCAGCATCGTTGCCAACAATTCCATGGGCAGACCGACCACATTCGACTCGCTCCCTTCGATCACATGCACCCAGTCCAGCCCGTCTTGATAGCCAAACGCACCCGCCTTGCCTTCCCACTGGCCGCTGGCCAGGTACGTCCCCAATTGGGTCTCACTCAACGGGTCCATAACGAGCCGCGTCACGTCGACACGGACCATCGGCTCACCACCGGGAACGGGCCAGAGGCAAAGGCCGCTCAGCACGCGATGCTCACGGCCGTTCAACAGGCGAAGCATCGCCCTGGCGTCATCTTCGTGCTCCGGCTTGCCAAGAATCTGCCCACCGCATTCGGCCACGGTGTCGCAACCGAGGATCAGCCCTTCGGAAACGCGTGGAATCACATCGGCCGCCTTCTGATATGCTAGCCGAGCGACCAATTCCGGAGGCGATTCGCCGCTGCACACGCCGCATTCAGCCGATTCGGACGGCGCCAACACGTCGAACTCGTAGCCGGCCGCGGCCAGTAACTCCCGTCGACGCGGTGAACGGCTGGCGAGGATGATTCTCGGAAGTTGCTTGGCCATGGCGACTCGTCGGCGTGCCGACCATTTGCTACATTGAAAGGGTCTTTCCTTGATCCCCAGCAGTGTACGCGAACCGCCCCCGCCCATGAATCCCCCCTCGCTACACGTCTTGTACGAAGACAACCACCTGCTGGTGCTCTCGAAGCCGGCCATGCTAGCCACGATGGGAACCCCCGGCGGGCAGCCCACACTCTTGACCCACGCCAAGGACTATATCAAGCAGCGGTACCAGAAGCCGGGCAACGTGTACTTGGGCGTGATGAGCCGCTTGGACGCGCCCGTCACCGGAGTCGTCCTCTTGGCGCGAACCTCCAAGGCGGCCGCCCGGCTCACCGAGCAGTTTCGCGCCCACACCGTCGAGAAGACCTACTGGGCGATCGTCGAAGGCGCCTTGGAACCGCCGGCCGCCACGCTCACGAACTGGCTCGGCCAGGACGAGCGACACCGACGAATGCACGTTGTCGGCCCCACGATCGCCGGCGCCAAGGAAGCCCGTCTAGCCTACCAGCGGCTGCGGTTGTTGGACGGCTATGCGCTGGTCGAGGTCGCCTTGGAGACCGGCCGCAAGCACCAGATTCGCCTCCAGCTCTCGCATGCTGGTTATCCGATCGTCGGCGATCGAAAATACGGCAGCCGCGCGGCGTTTCCGGTCGGGATCGCCCTGCACGCGCGACGGCTCGTCGTTTCGCATCCGACCACGGGCGACCGACTGGAATTCACGGCGCCGCCGCCGAAAAGCTGGCAGCGGTTTGGCGTGCGGGAATAAACCGCTACTGCAGCGGTTCGATCTTTCGCGGCTCGCGACCGGCCGCGCGGTCCTTCCAGGCCTCCAACAGGTCGTCCTGGTGAAGCACCGCCCATTCTTCGATCATCGTCACGGCCCGTGACGGCAAATTGCCGCCGCGCTGCACAAACGGCGCAATACCGAACTCGCTCCGCTCGCCATTGTACAAGGCATGAAAATGGGGCCGGTCGGACTCCCGCCGCGACATGTAAATCGTGATGCCAAAGAATCGGCTGATCTCTCCCCAAGGGCCACGTCCATCGTGATCCGGGTCGTACGGCCCCTCAAAGCACTTTTCGAAGTGTTCGATGACTTCGCTCTCGTCGGTGTTGCTGTAGATGACCCACCACCGACCCTCATAGTTGCAGAAGGCCACCGGCGTCCGGCCAAACTCCACCTGGACCGGCACTTCCACGCAGCGGTGCCATTCGTCGAACTCCTCCGGCGTCAGCACCCGAATGCAATGCTCGGCGCCCTGCAGGCCGTCGCGCACGCGAACCCATTCGCCGGCGCCTTCCTCCTCCTCGGGAGGTGGCTTGTTGTGGTAGTACTCGGCGATCATGTCAAACAGTTGCTCGACGTGACGATAATCCACGCGTGACTCTCCCTGCCAAGGCGGCGACGCAGGTTCTGCCAACGGTGCCTGCTACCTTCCGATTATAATCCGGTTTCCCGCGGCGCTAATCCAGAGACGGCGAGGATTCCGGCACCGACCACCCGCGACGGTGGGTAACGATCGCTTGAAATTCTCGCCTAAATGGCGTAATGTAGGCCGATTCGCGCAGGCGAAGTCTTTTTTCCCTCAGGGTCCCCTGGGTCCCTACGTTCACCCCTGACCTTTCGATTGCCATGCCCATCATCGTCCAGAAGTTTGGCGGCACCAGCGTTGCCGACAGCAAGAAGATCCTCGCCGCGGCCCGCAAGGCCATTCGAGCCCAACTCGAAGGCCACCAGGTCGTCATGGTCGTAAGCGCGATGGGCAAAAATACCGATCGGCTAGTCGATCTTGCCAAGGAAATCACCGACGAGCCGCCGGCCCGCGAAATGGACATGCTCCTTTCCACCGGCGAGCAGGTGAGCGTGGCCTTGATGGCGATGGCCATCCATTCGCTGGGCCACAAGGCCATCAGCCTCACCGGGGCCCAGATCGGCATCATCACCGACAGCATCCACACCAAGGCCCGGATCCGCACGATCTGCACCGAACGGCTTCGCAAGGCCTTGGACGACGGCAATATCGTCATTGCCGCCGGCTTCCAGGGAATCGACGACGACGACAACATCACCACCCTCGGCCGCGGCGGCAGCGATACGACCGCCGTGGCCCTGGCCGCTGCCCTCCGGGCCGATACCTGCGAGATCTACACCGACGTCGACGGCGTCTACACCAGCGATCCGCGGCTGGTCCCCGAGGCCCGCCAAGTCAAGCAAATTAGCTACGATGAAATGCTCGAACTGGCCACCGCCGGGGCGGGGGTAATGCACAACCGCTCCATCGAGTTCGCCAAAAAGTTCCAGGTCCCCGTGCACGTCCGCAGCAGTTTTAGCGATAACCCCGGGACGATGATCGTCAGCGAACCCGAGGTCCGCGGCGCCACCGTCTGCGGCACGGCCTTGGTCAAGAACGAGGCCCGCGTTACCGTGCTCGGCGTGCCCGACCGACCGGGGGCGGCCTTGGGCATCTTCTCACGCGTCTCCGCTCGCAATATTGCCATGGACATGATCGTCCAGAACGAAGCCGCCGACAGCTTGGCCGATATCTCCTTCACCGTTCAACGCGACGATCTGCCCAGCACCCTGCGGGCCGTCGACGAGGCCGTCAAGGAGATCGGCGCCGAGGGCTACGATTACGATGACAATGTCTCGAAAATCTCCGTGGTCGGCCTCGGCATGGCCACTCAGCCGGGCGTGGCCGGCGCCATGTTCCGCGCCCTCGCCGAAAAAGGCATCAACATCCAGATGATCACCACCAGCGAAATCAAAATCTCGGTGATCGTCGCCCGCGAGTTTGCCGTCGAGGCATTGCGGGCAGTGCACGAGTCCTTCGCCCTGCACGTGCCACCCACCGACGGCGGCAGCCAAGGCGAGACCGCCCGCGGCGAATGGGACGAAGCCAAACTGTTGGCCCGGCTGCAGCGGATGGAAAAACTGATTATCGAAGGCATCGACCTCGACGACAGCCAGGCCCGCGTCACCTACGTCGGTCTACCCGACATTCCCGGTCTGGCCGCTCAAATCTTCGACGAAATGGCCGAAGCCGGCATCCTCGTCGATATGATCGTGCAAAGCATCGGCCGCAAGAATCGGGCAAACATCTCCCTGACCGTGCCGCAAGAGTACCTCACGAAGACGCTGGCCGTGGCCAACGACCAATCCGATCTGCTCGAGTGCCAGAAGCCTACACACTGCGCCAAGGTGGCCAAGCTCTCGGTCTTCGGCGTCGGCATGAAGAGCCACACCGGGGTCGCCGCCCGGATGTTCCAATCGCTGGCCACAACCGGCATCAACGCCGACTTGATCAGCACCAGTGAGGTGCGGATCAATGTGGTCGTCGACGGGGAGAAGGGCCCCACCGCCTTCGAGTCCCTCAAACGCGAGTTCGCCGACGCAATGGTGTAGCAAACCGGGGCGCACGGCGCCCCGTCAGCCCGGTTTCTTCATCCCGAAGCTGTGCAGCACGAGCACGCTGCCGATCGAGACCAACGACCAGCCGAGCCAATCCGGCGGTTTGACCGACTTCTTGACCGGCGGTTGGTCCGACTGGGTAATCGTCTGGGTAGCGGCGCTCACCGAGGCCAACGGGTGCCCGGTTCGTTCCGCCAAGAATTGGGTGAACTCGGGGGTCAACTCGACCGTCTCAACCATCCGGAATTGCAGCCCGAGAAACAGGCACAATAGACCGGCGAAGAAATACTGGTTGCGAGTAATATCCATCATCACCGACCTCCGTCGCGTCTCCCTCTAAGTATCGAATAGCTCTTTCCATGGCCTTGATTCACGCCTTCCAGTTGCCGGATATACCAGCCGACTGGGCGCGATTGCGTCAGTTGTTCCGAATGCAACGGACAAACGGCCGATCGTCGACAGGATCGCTCGCCGCCGACGGGAAAATTGACCAACGGGACGCAACCGACACGCCGGCAACCTATATTCGAGAGAGGATTCCCCAGCGAGGTAATCGTTATGAGCCGACGCGTTCTAATTGCCGACGATTCAGCCCTGATGAGACGGATGGTGGGCGACACCCTCGCCGCGGACGGCTGGGAAGTGGTGGCCCAGGCGGCAACCGGAGAAGAAGCGATCGCCAAGTACGCCCAGTACCGCCCGGAAGTTGTCACGCTCGACATCATCATGCCGAACAGCGAAGGAGTCGACGTCCTCCGCAGCATCCTCGCCCTCGATCCGCAGGCAAAGGTTGTGGTCATTAGCGCTTTGAATCAAACCCGGCTCATCTCCGAAGCGATTCGGGCTGGCGCGCAAGATTTCATCGCCAAGCCATTCATGCCGGAGCGGCTGCAAGAGACTGTAGCCGCCTGCGTCGACGAGTTGGCAAGCGTCTAACGGTTTTTCGCACTGCCGCGTCTTGCCCATTCCGCCTGGCTTTTCGCCATCGAGGGCAACACCCCTCTATCGGGCAATCCCCCGCTCTTGTTCTGCCCCCCGTTTTTTGATACCGTTTGCCAGATTTTTCGGGACATCCTGCGCGCCGAGGTAGGCGGGTGCTCAAACAACGTTTATGGCTGGGAGTGCTGAGCGTCATGACGGGGACACTCTGCGCCTACCTGCAATACCCCGACGGGCTCTCGGCGCAGTCCGGCCCCGCATTGACGGCCACCGAACCGGGCAATACCGTCGCGAATCCGCTCGGCTCGATGTCCACGCCACCGGACGCGACGTTGCCCACGGCGACCGACCCGTCCCCAGCTACTGACCCGTCCCTGTCCGAATCTCCCCAAGATAGCAGCATTCCAGAACCGGAGCGGCTCTACGCCCCCGAGGTTTGGCGACTGCCAGACGTTGCCGGCAATTCACCGCCGCCGGCTTCCGCTTGGATCGCTGGCCCCGCCACCGCCCCCTACCAACCGGCCGCGCTGACTTTGCCCCCGACCGAAACGTTTCCCCTGCCCTCAGGCAACGAAAAGCCGCCGCTGTTCAACGCGCCGATGTCGCTTTCTGGCGTGTTGACCGACGGGTTGCAAGTGGCCCCTCCCACACCGCCTCCCAAGATTTGGGAAGGCAGCTTTACACTCGGTCTCGATGGCTCCGAAGGCAATAGCGAGACGATGAACTTCCGCTTCGGCTGCGCCGCCAGCCGCAAAACCGATACCAGCGTCCTTACGGCCAACATCGACTACAAGTATCAAACAGCCGCCACCCTCGCGACGACCGATCGGCTCTACTTCGACGGCCGCGGGGAACGGTTGCTCAAAGACTCCCGCTGGTCGCTGTTCGTGCACGAGACGGTCGAATACGACAAGTTCCAGCCGTTCGACGTACGCGACACCTCGGACGCAGGCGTCGGCTACCGTTGGCTCAAGAACGAGAACACCACGTTCATCACCCGCCTGGGCGCCGGTTTTTCCCACGAGTATGGCGGCCCCGAAGATGGCCAATACGTCCCCGAGGCCGTTTTCGGTCTGCAATTGGAGCACCAGATCAGCAAGCGTCAACGCATCGTCGGCGTCGTGGAATATGCCCCCGATATCGGTGATTTCCAAAATTACCGCATTCGCACCCAGGCCGCTTGGGACCTGTTGTTGGACATGGAGCGGAACCTGAGCCTGCGGGTCGGCGTGTTGGAGCGCTACAATAGCATACCGAACGGCGCCCGACCGAACGACTTGGACTACGCGTTGATGTTGATGTGGAAGTTTTGACGTTCGCTGCCGCGACCGGCCCAGAATTCCTGGTCCGCGTTACATATTGGCCGCTTTCTCGCTTGTCTGATTAGGGAAAAAAGATTGATGAACGAGCTATCCGATCAACAACACGAAAACGGCCGCGGCGGGGTCCTCTCGCTAGGCTTCTTGGCCCTGGTGGCCACCCAGTTCTTCGTGTCGTTGAACGACAACATGTTCCGCTGGATTATCGTGCCGATTGGCAAGGAATTGCTGGTCGACTCGTGGGACAAAATGCCGGCATTCGTGCAACGGTCGATGACCCCGGAAAGCCTGATCCTCTCGCTCGGGCTGGCCTGCTTCACGCTCCCCTTCCTGGTCTTCGCTTCGACGGCCGGCTACTTCGCCGATCGTTTTAGCAAACGGCGCGTCATGATCGTCGCCAAGGTGGCCGAACTGGCCGTGCTTGGGCTCGGCATCTTCGCCATCGCGCTGGGCAACGTGCCGTTGATGTTCCTGACCCTTTTCATCCTCGGCGGCCAGGCGATGGTCTTTATCACCTCGAAGTTCGGCGCGATCCCCGAGCTGGTCCGTTCCGACCGGATTTCGAGTGCCAACGGCCTGATCAACATGGTCTCGATGGCCGGCATTATCGTCGGCACCGCCGCCGGCAACTGGCTCTATGACCAGACGAAGCCCGCCAGCGGAGTGCCGCAACGACAGACCTGGATGCTGGCGGTCGCCCTGTTTGCCGTGGCGATCTGTGGCCTCGTCACCAGTTTCTTTATCGGCCGTCTTCGAGCCGCGGCTCCTCGTCGCCGATTCCCCTCGAATCCGGCCGAACAGACAGTCCGCGATCTTCGCACGCTCTGGTCGCACCGTTCGCTGTTTCTCGTTTGCCTGGGCAGTGCCTATTTCTGGACACTCGGGGCACTCTCCCAATCAAATATCGATCAATTCGCAACCAAGCACTTGCATACCACACAGCAGAATGTCGGCCCGCTGCTGGGCGTGCTGACGCTTGGCATCGGGATTGGCGCCCTGTTGGCCGGCTGGATTTCACGCGGCAAAGTTGAACTGGGCCTAGTCCCCTTCGGTGGCGTCGGCATCGCCTTGGCCTGCATCTTCCTGGCCCTCGTGCCGGCCGGCAATCAAGACCATACCCTCGGTGGCAGTTACTTCACCACCGCCGTGTTGTTGGCGGCAATGGGCATTACTGCCGGCCTCTTCGAAATCCCGCTGCAGTCGTTTCTGCAAGAACGGAGTCCGGCCACCTCGCGCGGCTCGATCATGGCCGCCTACAACTTCGTCTGCTTTGCGGGGATGTTGCTAGCCTCGGGGTGGTACTGGCTCCTCTCCGGGCCGCTGTTGTTGTCACCACCGGCCATTTTTCTCGTCGGCGGGCTGGTCACGCTGCCGGTGACGTACTTCATCATCCGCAAGCTACCGTTCCACACCGCCCACCTGTTCACACGCATGTTGGTCGCTTCGCTCTACCGGGTGCGGATCAAGGGGCTAGAAAATGTCCCGCCGGGCGGCGCCCTGATCGTGGCGAACCACGTCAGTTGGGCCGACGGAATCCTGCTCGGGCTGGCCTGCCCCCGCCACCCGCGGATGATCGCCTACGCCCAGTATTTCGAAAACCGCTGGCTCGGCTGGTTCGGTCGGCTCGGCCGGATCATCCCCCTCGGCGTCACCCGAAAATCGATGGTGGAATCGATCCGCACCGCCCGCGAGGCCTTACAACAGGGCGAACTGGTGTGTATCTTTCCTGAGGGCGGGATCACCCGAAGCGGCAAAATGGAGGAATTTCGCCCCGGCTTTCTTACGATACTAAAAGGAACGGGAACGCCGGTCGTGCCGGCCCACCTCGGCGGACTGTGGGGTAGCATTTTCAGCTACGAGGGCGGCAAGTTCTTCTGGAAATGGCCCCGTCACTGGCGCTACCCCGTCACCATTGAGTTCGGGCCGCCAATCGCCGAGCCAGCCGACGTCGAGGAGGTCCGACGCGCCGTCGAAAAGCTTCAAAACGACTTCTCCCACAACCGCTATTGACCTTCAGATAAGGAATGCAACAAAGGGCCCGGGCATCGACCGAAGGTGGGTCGCGGGAGCCCGGTTTCCCGGTGGAATCGTGACGCGACCGTTGCATCACTTTGCTGACTACCAAATAAACAACTCCATGTCCGACGTTAGCATCCACGAATTGGTTTTGCCGCGAAAGTTCCTCCGCATGTGCCGCCAAACCATGCGAAGACCAAAGCTCGCCGACTCGATGGGTACCGAGTTGACAGGCGCGGGGCTGCTGATGCGGACCTTGATCTTCCGCCGGCTGCTGCGACGGCATGTCCTGGCCGCTGACGAACAGCACGTGGGATTGCTGTTGCCGCCATCGACCGCCTGCGTGGTCGCCAATGCGGCGTTGGCCATCGACCGTCGCGTCGGCGTCAATCTCAACTACACGCTCAGCTCCGAGGTGCTCAATGACTGCCTCCGACAGTGCGGCATTCGCCACGTCTTGACCAGTCGTCGGCTCATGCAACGGTTCGATCTGCGCCTGGAAGCCGAGTTAGTCTATCTCGAAGACTTCAAAGACAAGGTTCGCCTGACCGACAAGATTGTTGCCGCCGCCGATGCCTGGCTGACGCCTATCGCCAGCCTCGAGCGACGGTTGGGCCTCACGAAAATCGCGCCGGACGATCTTCTCACGATTATCTTCACCTCGGGATCGACGGGCCAGCCCAAGGGCGTGATGCTCAGCCATCGCAACGTCGGTTCCAACGTCGAGGCCGTGAACCAAATCATCCGCTTGTCGCAAGACGATGTGCTGCTCGGCATCCTGCCCATCTTCCATTCGTTCGGGTACACCACGACCATGTGGACCGTCCTCACGCTGCTGCCGAAGGGCGTCTACCACTACAGCCCGCTCGAGGCTCGCGAAGTCGGCAAACTGTGCCGTGAGCAGGGGGCAACGATCATGATCAGCACGCCGACCTTCGTGCGGGCCTACTTGCGACGCTGTGAACCGGAAGACTTCGCCCGGCTGGACGTGGTGGTCACCGGAGCCGAGAAACTATCCGCCGAAGTGGCCGAAGCATTTGAGCGCCGCTTCGGCGTACGACCGGTCGAAGGCTACGGGACCACCGAGTTGTCTCCGGTCGTGTCGGCCAATATTCCACCAAGTCGGGCCTTGAGCAAGGACCATGAGCGTGTCAAAGAAGGCACGGTCGGTCGCCCCCTGCCCGGAATTCGCGCCAAGGTCGTGGATTTGGAGACCGGCGAGGATTTGGGCGCCAACAAATCGGGGATGCTGCTGATCACCGGGCCAAACGTCATGCAGGGCTACTACGGCCGCCCAGATTTGACCGAAGAAGTGATGCGCGGCCCCTGGTACGTGACCGGGGACGTGGCCGTGATTGACGACGACGGTTTCATCAAGATCACCGGCCGCATCAGCCGCTTTTCCAAGTTGGCCGGCGAAATGGTCCCGCACATCCGGATCGAGGAAGCCATTGGCCAGGCCCTCAATCTCGACGAAGACGACCTCAAAGTGGTCGTTACCGCGGTCCCCGATGCGAAGAAAGGTGAGCGATTGGTGGTCCTCTACACCGACCTGTTTCAAAAGCCGGAGGAAATCTGCCGCACCCTGGCCGCACGTGGTTTACCACCGTTGTGGATCCCCTCGCCCGACAGTTTTCGCCGCGTGCCGGCAATTCCCGTGTTGGGCACCGGCAAACTCGACCTAAAACGCGTCAAAGACTTGGCGCTCAACGAGTTCGCCAATCCGTGACTCGCCGCCATCGATCAATCCTCGACTAAGAGGGGCGGGCAACAGAACGTTCCTGCTGGCGTCGATGCTGCTCCAATATCAAAGACTTTTCCGCGCGTGCGAGATGGAACGTTGCCACCCCGCTGAATAGCAACTTTTCTCGCTAACGAGTCTCGGATGTTCTTGACAAAAACCGGCACCGTGTTATAGAAGGGGCATGTTGCGGCTAAGCGTTCGCGCGGCGCCGCGGCATAACCTCGAGGTCGACGGCAGTTAGGCTTCCTTGTGGGAGGCTGATACGGCGCTGGGAGTCGTTACCTCGGGGTTTTTTCATGCGCGGTTGTGGTATACTTGGGAAAGTTCAAACGAGGGTCTGGCGGACGTCTCTTCCTCGACGCAATTGCGTCACCGATCCAATGGAGCGATGCCGAATGAAAGTAGTCCGATACGAACAGGTCGAAGCGGCGACGGTCGATGCCGACGGCGCGGTTGGTTGCCGAATGCGATGTTTGATCGGGCCAGACGATGCCGCCCCAAGCTTTTCCATGCGGCACTTCGAAATCGCCTCCGGCGGCAACACGCCCAAACACTCCCACGCCTACGAGCACGAGGTGTTCGTCCTGGAAGGACAAGGTGTGGTGCTTGAAGGCAACCGCGAGCACCCGATCAGCGCGGGCGCGGCCGTATATGTCCCGCCGAACCAGTTGCACCAGTTTCGCAACACCGGGACCGGAACGCTGAAGTTTCTCTGCCTGATACCGCATCCCATGCGCGGCATGCGGGACGTCTGCGTGGCGGCCTGCGGTTGTGACGGGTAGCGTGACAGGATGAGCCAACCTCTTCGCATCGGTCCCCTGGCGATCGATCCGCCGGTGCTGCAAGCACCCATGGCCGGCTTCACCAATTACGCCTACCGCCAGATGATTCGGCGCTTTGGCGGGGTCGGCTTGCCGGCGACCGAAATGATTAGCGCCCGCGGGTTTCTTCATATTGACGCCCGCAGCGGCGAATTCCCCGATCGGCTGTGGGGCGTGAAGGACGAACCGCGTCCGTTGGCCGTGCAGATCTGGGACAACGACCCGGCCACGATGGCAGCCGTGGGCCGCCGCCTGGCCCACGAATTCCACGTCACCGTCGTCGACATCAACTTCGGCTGCCCCGTGCGCGATGTCTCCCAGAAGGCCAAAAGCGGCTCCTACCTCCTGCGCTATCCCAATCGCGTGGGCCAAATTGTGGCAAGCGTCCGGGCAGTCTGTGATCCGGTTCCCGTGACCGCAAAAATCCGCCTCGGCTGCACCCGCGATACAATCAATGCCATCGACGTGGCTCAAGCCGTGGAAGACGCCGGCGGGGCAGCGCTGACCGTGCATGGGCGGACCGCCGAGGACATGTACCGGGGCTCCGCCAATTGGACGGAAATCTCCCGCATCAAGCCCCATCTGCGCCGGATCCCGCTGATTGGCAATGGCGACCTCAAGACCGCCGAGCACGCCGTCACCGCGCTCCGCCGCTACGACGTGGACGGCATCATGATCGGCCGCGCCGGGCTCAGTCGTCCCTGGCTCTTTAGCCAAGTGGCCGCCTTGCTGCGCGGCGAACCCGTCCCGCCCGAACCCACGCTTGCCGAACAGCGCCAACACTTGTTGAACCACTTCCAACTGGTTGTCGACCGGTTCGGCCCTGCCAAGGGCACGGTCTTGATGCGCTGCTACGCCTGCTGTTACGGCCAAGGGTACCGCGGCGCCCGCGCCTTTCGCAGCCGCGTGGCTCGCGCCGCCACGCCGGAAGAGTTTATCAACATCGTCCAACAGGACTTTCCCGCCGGGGAACCAAGCTAGGATCCTTGGGACTGTGGGGGGCAAGATTGTCAGGGGCGGGAGGCTCCGGTTAAGATGGAAAGTCGGTCGGCCATATCGCGGAAATAACGGAGCCTCGCTGTGAAAACCAAGAAACTGGCAGTCACTGCCTTCATCGCCTTTGTCGCCGCCACGGCAGTCGCCATCGGGCTGAACGCCCTAATTCGTCCGAGCGAGCCCGCCCGCGATGAGCCACCGGCCCTGGTTGTCTACTACTTCTACGAGGAAGCCAAGTGCGACAAGTGCAAGAAGATTGAGCAGTACAGTCGCGAGGTCCTCGAACAAGCCTTTGCCGCGCAACTGAAGAACGGCCAGATTGTCTGGAAGGAGGTGAACTACACCTTGCCAGAGAACCGTCGCCTGGTCGACGATTATAAGGTGCTCACCACGGCCATTGTCATTGCCGATTTTCGCCCCGGCCACAAGCGGGTCGTTAAGAATCACCAGCAGCGGGTTTGGGAACTCGTCGACGACAAGGAAGCGTTTGGAAACTTTCTTCGCGGCGAGATTGAGCAGTCGCTGAAATAGATTCACGAGAGCGGGTGACCTTCGGTGACTCCGACCGATCCGACGCAATTTGAACAATGCGCGCTGGCCAGCGGACTGGCCTCGGCCAGCCAGCTTGCGGAAGCCCGGCACAGCCTGGGCCGCGCCGCTCAAAACGCCGACCCTTCCACGTCCGCCCCAGGGGAGCGCCGCCTGGCCGAACGGCTGATTGAGATGGGAGTGCTCAATCCTTGGCAGGCCCAGCAGTTGCTCGACGGCCGTACCAAGTTCTCGCTGGGGCCCTACGACATCATCGATTCCATCGGCCAGGGCGGAATGGGGCAAATCTTCAAAGCCCGCCACCAAGACAGCGGCCAAGTCGTGGCCGTAAAGGTCCTTCCCCGGGAAAAATCCACGCCCCAGGCCGTGGCCAACTTCCAGCGTGAAATCCGCGCCCTGGCCAGCCTGCACCACATCCGCCTCGTCCGCGCGTTGGACGCCGGTAGCGAGGGCAATGTCCACTACCTCGTCACCGAATACATCCCCGGCATGGATCTGCGAAAACTGGTCCGCCAGCGCGGTCCCCTCGGCATGTCCCTGGCCGCGGCCATCGTCCGACAGGTCGCCGAAGGTCTCGAGTACGCCCATCACAAGGGCATCGTTCACCGTGACGTCAAACCGGGAAACGTCCTGGTCACGCCCCACGGCCAGGCCAAACTCTCCGACCTCGGCCTTGCCAGCCCGCTGGATTGTGCCGCGGAAAGCGACCCACGCTACGGAAAAATCGTCGGAACCGCCGACTACCTGTCCCCCGATCAGATCCGCGACCCCTGGCATCCTACGCCGGCTTGGGACATCTACTCCCTCGGCTGCACGCTGTACTACGCCGTCACCGGTCGAGTCCCCTTTCCCGGCGGCACCACCCGGGAAAAAGTCCGCGCCCACTGCGAACAGCGCCCCGTGGATCCCAGGCGGATCAATCCCCAACTAAGCGCTCCGTTCGTCGAGACCCTGGCCGCGTTGATGGCCAAGGAACCAACGCGCCGCATTGCCACCGCTCACGAAGTCCAGGACCGCTTGAATCCCTTCATTCTGCCCGACGCCGGGCGGCTGCCAGCGGTTCCGTTACCCCCGTTGGAAGGCGCGGCGGCAACGGCACCGGCCCCACCTCCGGTTGTGCGCTTGCCTTGGACCGAAGATGACCAATCGTCCTCGCTCGAAATGCAGATCGCGGTGCGCAAGGATCGCCCGGGGCTCCTCGTGCCGCTGTTGGTCTTTATCCTTACGCCCGTGGTCATCGTCGGCGGCGCGCTCCTGCTGCGCTGGTTGGCCAGAACAGTCTTCTGATGAAGCGCGTTTCACCCTTGTAGCGCTCTTGGACGTTCCAACACCACGCTGCGCCCCTGGCAAATGCGGCACACGCTTGCCCAAGCCGTCAGGCGGCGTAGGACAGCGGACGATCGTCCTCCCGGTCGCTCTCATCGCCAATCCGTATGGCCGGTTCCTGATGCTCATCCAACGAGCCATCGTCCTCGTACCCGTCGTCGTCCAATTCCTCGTCGTCTTCCCAGTCCTCGTCATCATACGCTTCGTTGTCTCCCTCAGCAGAGTAGAAGCGGCCGATCTTGAGGAGATTGGGCAACAGCAAGGAACAGAACAGGCAGCAGCCCATCGAAAGGGTCAACACGCGTCCGAGGCTCTGCAGTCCGCGGTGGTTAGCGACCATCAGCGCGCCGAAGCCGACCATCGTAGTCAACGAGTTGACGACTACCCCGACAATCACCGCGTTGCCCGCTCCGCTGTAGCCGCCTCGTTGTCGCCGCATGTCATGGATGAGATTGATGCCGCTTTCCATGCCGATGCCCAGTGTCAGCGGCAGCACGATCATGTTGGCCTGGTTCAAGGGGATGCCCAACAAGCCCATCAGCCCCAGGGTTTGCAGCAGTCCGACGGCCACCGGCAGCGCGGCCAGCAGGGTATGGTTCAGCCGCCGGAAGTCCAACAGCACAATCGGCACGACCATGCACAGGGCGTAGATCGCTGCCAGTTCAAAACTCCGCTTCATTTGCCTTGAGGCCTCGTAGACCTGCATCGGATTGCCGGTCGCCTCCGGATCGACACTGCGAATATCGGCGACGAATTGGCCCATCGGTCCCACTTCCCACACGTTCGCCTTGCTAAAGACCTGTAGGGCGTACGTACCGCTGCGACCAATAAACCGCTCGGCAACGCCGCTCGGAAGGTCCGCCGTCGTGGGCGGTTCGGGATTCGACACGCTCTGCAAAGTCCTCAGCCGCGCGTGAAGGTCCCTTGCCAGCGCCTGCTGGTAGGACGAAATCCGCCGCTGAGACTCCTCCGGGGGCATCTGGCGGAGCATCTCGCCGAGCGCCTGCAGCCCGCCCGCCGCCGTTTCCGCCTGCCCGCCCAACAGCATCGGTGCGCCGGCCAGCATCTGCTGCAGTTCTGCCGCGGGCGTGACTGGAATCGTCGGCACGTGCTCGGGCAACTGGGCAAGCCGCTGATGAATCGCTTCGATCAGGGGGCGCTTCTGTGCCGCGTCCCGCGGCAATCGCGACGCCACCTCCACCACCCGCTCGATGCTCGGCAGCTTCATAAACGCCGCCTTCCGCACTTCGACTTCTTCCGCAGTCTTGGCCAACGACACCGCAAACCAGGCGCTGCGGTTCGTCAAGTTGAACAGCTTGTGCTCCAGTTCTACGCTCTCCAATCCTTCCGGTTGCAGGTTCAAGAGATTGTAGTCATAGCGCAAATGCCCCATTCCTAAAATGGTCACGCCGGTGACGCCAATCGCGGCCACCAGCGTCAGCCGCGGGAACGCGAACAGCGGCTTCATCCAGAACCGCATGTTCAAGGGGGTGGGCAATATGTCCGTGTGACCATCGCGATCAAACAATCGGATCATTGCCGGCAGCACCACGGCTTCGGCCACCCAACAGAGCAGCACGCCACCTCCGGCGATCACGCCCAGTTGAGCCACGCCCGGAAAATCGGTCAATCCGGCCGCAAAAAAGGCAATCGCGGCCGTCAACGCCCCAGTCAATATCCCCGGACCCGCGCTGCCAGCCGTGGCGATCAAAGCCTCGCTCGTCGACTCCGTCGTTTCCCGCAGTTGGAGATAGCGGGCAACATAGTAGATGCCATAATCGATCCCCAGCCCGAGCAACACCGATCCGAAAGCGATGGTCAGAATGTTCACGTGCCCGACCGTCACCGAAACGCAACCACATGCCCAAACCATGGCCATCAAGAGAGCAATCATGGCCATCAACGAATGCCGCAGCCGGCCGAACGCGATGACCATCACTGCCAGCACGCCGACAAATGACAGCGTCGTCGCCAGCGACATCGACTTCTCGCTCGACCGCATCTCGTCGTACTCGATGATCGGCAGGCCGGTCAGGCCCACTTTCGTCCCCGGGAAACGACGTTGCGCCTCGGCGGCATAGCGACGTAGAACGGTAATCGCCTCCTTGTTCTGCGCAAAACTCTGCCTGTCTTCCTCGAGCAGACGGAGCAAAATGAAGCCAAGTCTTCCGTCGTCGGTCACGAGCCGTTGCGACATCGGCTCAGTGTTGCCTGCGGCAAAGGACGTCTCTGGCCAAGGCGACTTGTAGCCGCCCTCTTGGCCAAGCGCCGCCGTTAGGCTGGCGACCAATCGCGGCAGTTCGGCGCGCATCGCCTCAAGTACCTGCTGACGGCCACGCTCCGAACCGCCTGACGCTGCCGCGTTCATCTGGCGTCCCATCGCTCCGAGGCTCAATTGTGACCAATCGCCCCGCAGCACGCCGCCAAATTGATTCAAAAAGGCATCAATCTGCCTTAGGTCGTCGAGTTGGAGTTGATAGAGCCCCTTGGCGCGGAGTTTCGGGGCGTCGGTGTGATGCATCACAGCCCCGAACAGATCTTTTCGCTGCCGAATGTTCCGGCATAGATCGTCAAGTGCCGCGCTAACTTGGTCGAGGTTGCTCCCCTCGACGACGATGACTACATCCTCTTTGTCCCCAAACTCCTTGGTATACTCCAGCCAGCGACGGTGATAGTCGCTCTTCGGGCTGAGCAACTCGGCGCGATTGGTGCGAAAGCCAAGCTGGGTCGTCGTCAACCAAGACGAAACGATCACGCCCAGCAGAGCAAGCGCCAACGTCAGCTTGGGAAAACGGATCGCCGTAGCCGTCAGCCCCATCAAGGGGCGCGACATCCAAGAAAGGCTCTCTTGCGGCATCCGTTCCGTAGGCATCATGTCCTTCCCGACGAGATGCGATGTTCTCCCCCACGCTCGGCTTCCATGCCGGCACTTGAATGGGACCTTAGCGCCCAAAAGGAACGCGACGGGCAGGCGAGTATTCTAGTGGGCTTCGCCAAAGCGACCAAGAGCAATTGGGCCGGGACCTGTAATGCAAGTCCTTACTGCACAAGTCTTTTGATAGTCGGCCAGAAGTCGTCGCCCCTATTTGGCGTGCCCAGCGTGCCTGACGTCGGTCAACCCAACCTTCGCAGCACTCCTCCACCCGCACCACCTCCCTGAACTGCCCCAGCGGCCCGAATCAACTGCCAACGTAGCGGGCATAAACAGCCCGGGCAGTGGCCACGTCATTGGTCCCTGCGACGATCGCCCGAGCGTCCGGAAATACCGTGATTTCGTAATGATCGACCTTCAAACGCACGAGGAACGACGTCTGCACGACGCTCCCCACGCCGACAAGTCTGGCCGCCAACTCCGCGAGCGCGATCGATTGGCCGGGGTGACTGAGTTGGACCGCGTTGCGTCCACAGAGAATGGCAGACTGCGAACTCGATCGTCCTGCGAGCCAGGAATACTGCCCCTGTCGGCAGGTCGGGCAGTCCGTCTGTTCACGCAGCCGGCCCACGTCGATCTGCCGCAGCGTGTTGGACCAGAGGTCGATAACGGTCAATTTCCGCGACACGGCCTGCCGATTCCCGCTAAGGATTTTGATCGCTTCAGCCGCTTGCAAGGAAGCAATCACGCCGACAATCGGGCCAACAATTCCCGCCGTATCACAGGTCGGCGTACTGCCCGGTGGAGGGCAATCGGGCATCAAGCATCGCAGGCAGCCCGTTTCCCCTGGCAGAATCGCCATCACCTGCCCCTCGGCCCCCACGCATCCACCATACACCCACGGCAAGCATCGCTTAACCGCCACGTCGTTGATCAAAAACCGCGTCTCAAAATTGTCGGTGCCGTCGAGGATGACGTCGACGCCTCCGCAAAACTCTTCCACATTCGCCGGCACGATGTCGGCCACCACCGGCTCGATGGCGACTTGGGAATTGATGCGGCAAAGCTTTTCGGCGGCCGCCACCGCCTTGGGCGATCCCGCCTCGACGTCGGCCTCATCAAACAAAACCTGACGAGGCAAGTTGCTGAGTTCGACCACATCGCGATCGACGATCCGAAGGGCGCCGACGCCGGCACGAACCAGAAGATTGGCGATCGTGCTACCCAACGCGCCGCAGCCGCAAAGCAACACCCGCGACTGCATGAGTTGCCGCTGCCCCGGCTCGCCCAAGGGTGCGAACCGCATTTGCCGGGCATAGCGGGCGAGAGCGGACGCTGTCGGGAGTTGCTCGTCCATCGGCTACGCCTCCCCTCGGCCGTCAAGTCGCTCCGCCTTGCTCTCCGCCTTCAGCACCTTGGAGAGGAATCCGGCGGTAACCGAATTTTGCGCCCGCGCGATCATCTCCGGCGTCCCCTTGGCAACGATCTGGCCGCCTTCATCGGCCGCGCCGGGCCCAAGGTCAATGATATAGTCAGCCGCCTTCATAATCTGCAGATTGTGCTCGACCACGAGCAAGGAATGCCCGACCGCCAACAGGGCCTCGAAGCAGTCTAGCAGTTGAACCACGTCCGAGAAGTGCAATCCGGTGGTCGGCTCGTCGAGAATGAACAGGCAGCGGCCGCGCTTCGCGCCACTCATGTAGCCCGCCAGTTTCAACCGCTGCGCCTCGCCGCCGGAGAGCGTGTTGGCCGGCTGCCCGAGGCGCACGTAATCGAGCCCCACGTCGATCAGCCTTTTCAGCCGGGCCTGCACCTTCGGTTGCCCGCGGAAAAACGTAAACGCCTCGCGGACCGTCATGTCGAGCACGTCGGCAATGTTGCGGCCGCGATAGCAGATGTCGAGAATTTCGTCCCGGTAGCGGCGGCCGTTGCATTGCGCACAACGCATGTAGACGTCAGCCAAGAACTGCATGTCAATCTGGATATAACCGTCGCCCTCACAGGCGCTGCACCGACCGCCGTCGACGTTAAAACTGAAATGCCCCGCACTGTAACCGCGCGTGCGTGCCTCGACCGTATCGGCAAAGACGTTGCGGATCTCGTCAAACGCCTTCAAGTACGTCACCGGATTCGAACGCGGCGAACGCCCGATCGGGCTCTGGTCGACCATAATCACGTCGTCCAACTGGCCGTCGCCGAAGACGTCGTCGTAGGGATACGGTTTCGGCGCATCCTTCCGCAGTCGGCGGCACAGTGCCGGATAGAGCGTGTCTTGCACCAACGTGCTCTTGCCCGAACCGCTCACGCCCGTCACCAGGCACAAGACTCCCAAGGGAAACTCGACCGTGAGATTCTTCAGGTTGTTGCCGCGGGCGCCCGCCAGGCGAATCCAGCCATGGTTCGGGCTGCGGCGTTTACCACCGTTGCCAAAGCCGCGCCGCCCGGCCAGGTAGTCGCCGGTGAGGCTGTCCGGCGAATCCTCTAGCTCCTTGGGCGTCCCCTCGAACACCACGCGCCCGCCGCGCTCGCCGGCGCCAGGACCGATCTCGACGATATGATCGGCGGCGCGAATGATCGCTTCCTCATGCTCGACCACAGCCACCGTATTGCCCCGGTCGCGGAGCTGCCGGATCGCGCCCAACAACCGGGCAATGTCGCGAGGATGCAGCCCAATCGACGGCTCGTCGAGGACATAGAGCATGTTGACCAGACTCGACCCGAGGGCCGACGTCAAGGCCACCCGCCGCACTTCGCCGCCGCTCAGCGTCCGCAGGGTTCGGTCGAGCGTCAAGTAGCCCAGCCCGACCGCCTCCAAAAAACCGAGACGCGACTGGACTTGTTCCAGCATCATCCGGCCGATCGCCTTTTCGTGCTCGGGCAATTCAAGCTTCCGAAAGAACGCATTCGCCTCCCGGACCTTCATCGACGAAAGCTCGCCCAGGTTTATGCCGCCGACGCGGGCTGCCAGTGCCTCCGGGCGCAAACGCGTGCCGTTGCACGCCGGACACACGCGGAAACTCCGCCAGCGACTGAGAAAGACGCGAATGTGCATCTTGTACTTGCGCCGCTCGAGCCAGGCAAAAAAACCCTCCAGGCCGCCGAACTTCCGCTCCGGCACCCCATGGACAATCAGATTTCGCTGCCGCTCGTCCAATTCTCGGAAAGGCACGTCCGCTGAAATATCGTAATCGCGGGCCAGTGCCAGCAGCTCCTTCAACTCATGGGCATAAGCCGGCGTATTCCACGGCGCAATCGCCCCTTCTCGCAACGATTTGCTCGGATCAGGCACCACCAGTTCCATGTCAATGCCGATCACATTGCCAAACCCTTCACAAATCGGACAAGCGCCGAGTGGGCTGTTAAAGCTATACAACCGAGGCTCCGGCATCGGATACTCAATACCGCAATCTTCGCAAGCCAATTGCGTGCTAAAGCCCATCCGACGCCAGGAATCAGCGAGCGCGGGACCAGAAGACACAGCCAAAGCGGCCGTCGACGGCGGCGACGAGCGGCTGTCCCTTTCCTCAACAAACACATAGCATCGACCGCGTCCCTTCGCGAATGCCGTTTCCAACGAGTCGCGCAGGCGGGTGTCGGCCATGCTGCCAGCCACCAACCGATCGACAACCACATAGAGAAGCGGCCCAGGCCGCTTGGCCGGGATCAGTTGGTCGGCGGCCCACAACTGCTCAGTGGCAAACGCCAGCGTCGGCTCGTCGTCTTCGTGAGTCGCCTCTCCGTCGGCATTGCGTTTTGCCCGCTTTTTCGCCCCCGACAAACTCTCCTCCGCGTTGTCGTCCTCCTCGGCGGATTCCGTCTCCTCGACTGCTGTCTCGACATCCTCGGCAATGGCCGCGCCGTCCTCGGCCCGGCCTGGATGCTCGGCCATCTGGGCCCGCATCGCTTCTTGGAGCTTGGCCACGGGCACCTCATCGAGGTTCATCAGCTGCCCCTCGACGAGCACGCGGACAAAGCCATCCTCGCGCAACCCGGCCAGCAATTGAGCCACATCGCCCCCCTCGGCCAGTTCGCCGGGAAAGGTCACCAAATAGCGGACGCCGGCCGGCAAGGTCGCCAGTGTTTCGGCCGTGTTCTGCGGCGTGTCACAACGAACTTCTTTGCCACAAGACACGCAGAACACGTGGGCGATCTTCGCAAATAACAGCCGCAGATAATCGTTCGTCTCGGTAGCGGTGCCGACCGTCGAGCGGCTCGAGTGGCTGGTGTTCTTGCCCGTCACAGCGATGGCCGGCGGCAAGCCATCAATCCGTTCGGCGTCGGGCTTTTCCAGTCGTTCCAGAAATTGCCGGGTATAGGCGGAGAAGCTCTCGATGTAGCGGCGTTGCCCTTCGGCGTAGAGAGTGTCGAGCGCCAAACTCGTCTTCCCGCTGCCGCTCAGCCCGCAGAACACGATCAGTTTCTGCCGCGGGATGTCGAGATCCACCGACTTGAGGTTGTGAACGCGAACGCCGCGAAGGGCTATCTGGCCGCCGGTGGACATCACGCCTGCTCGTTTGCCTTGTTACGCTTCCCGGTCGACTATTCCGACCAACGCCGAAACTGGCATTCTAGCACTTCTTCGAAGAACCGTCCACAAAGGGGCGCGGCAAAGGGATGCAGCATCGAATTGTGCTGTCAGGACGTGGCCGATGGCACGTCGGCCAAAGCCGCCGCCGTCATGCCCAGGTAGAAGCGACCGTTTAGCTGCCGACGGTACGTCGGCCAAAGTCGCCGCCATCATGCCCAGGTAGATGCGACCGTTTAGCGGCCGATGGCACGTCGGCCAAAGTCGCCGCCATCATGCCCAGGTAGATGCGACCGTTTAGCGGCCGACGGTACGTCGGCCAAAGCCGCTGCCACCACCCCGCAACCACGCAACCGTGGAATATGCCGCCCTTGTCGCTGGGCACCGCGTTCGATCTACTAGAGGCATGACCTACTTTCAGCAACGAGCGACGATCATGGGCCTCGGCCACTTCGGCGGCGGTGTGGCGGTCGCGCGATGGCTTGCCCAACAAGGCGCCCGAGTCACAATTACCGACGCGGCTGCTGAAGAATCCATGGCCGAATCGATGGCCGAGCTGCGCGATGTCCCGATCGCAGCCTGTCGCTTCGCTGGCCACCACCAGGACGACTTCCGCCACGCCGACCTGATCGTCGTCAACCCGGCCGTCAAACCGTCGAGCGAGTGGCTGGCCATTGCCCAACGAAGCGGCGCCAGGCTGTGCACCGAACTAGAGCTATTTCTCGAACATTGCCCCGCCCCGGTCGTCGGCGTCACGGGCTCCAATGGCAAGTCGACCACGGCCGCGATGATCGCCGCGATCCTTCAGGCGGCCGGCAAGCCGACGTTCCTGGGCGGAAACATCGGCGGCAGCCTACTGCCGCAACTTCCCGCGATCACACCCGACGCAGCCGTCGTTCTGGAGATCAGCAGCTTTCAGCTCTGGCATTTTTCGCCGGCAGTGCGGATGCCGCACGTCGCCGTCGTTACCGGCTGCTCGCCGAACCATCTCGATTGGCACGCCGACTATGGTGAGTATGTTCGCACTAAGCAGCGATTGATTGCCGAACAACAGCCGAACGATTACGCCGTGCTCAACACGTTCGACGCGGAAGTCCGACAATGGACAACCGTCGCACGTGGACGACAAGTTTCCCTGCCTGCGCTGGCCGACCTGCCGCCGCTTCGCGTCCCCGGCGAGCACAATCGCATCAACGCCGCCTGCGCCGCCGCAGCCGCCATCGCCGCCGGTTGCACCTGGGACGATTGCCGCCGTGGTCTCACAGACTTCACGGCCTTGCCGCAGCGACTGGAGCTCGTGGCCACAATTGACGATCGACTTTTCTATAACGATTCGACCGCCACGACGCCCGAATCGACCATCGCGGCTCTTCGGGCAATCGACCGTCCCGTCTGGTTATTAGCCGGCGGCAAGTCAAAAGGCTTTGACTTTCAGCCGATGCTCGTTGAAGTCGTCGCCCGCACTAAGGGCGCGGCCTTCTTCGGCAGTGCCGGCGAGGAATTGCGAGCCGGCGCGGCGACCGCTTCGCCTCCGTTCCCTTGCATTGCGGCCGAGACGCTCGAAAATGCCTTGGCTTGGTGCTGGCAGCGCTCTCGCCCCGGCGATGCGATCCTGCTTTCGCCCGCCTGCGCCAGCACCGATCAATTCCGCAACTTCCGCCACCGCGGCGAGTGTTTTGAGGCGCTGGTGCGCGGGCTCGACCGGTAACGGGAATACCGCGATTAATCGTCTGCAGTTTTTTGCTTCTTATTTCATCGCTACAAGACAAGTCCCACTGGTAACATTGATAGCGAGGGCAGCCGCGGCATAGGGCAGCGATGGTTGACGAAGCAGGAATGCCGAGATGGCGAATACTGAGCTGGTCAGCCAACTTAGGATACCGATTATGCTTGGAGCGGCCAGTGTGGCCGCCCACATGACTGGCATTGGAGCACCGACCGGATAGTCTTTCCGGATAAATGAGTCTAATGGGATCACAACGAAGAGCATTGTGAGCGAGACTAGGGAAAGGATGAAGGACAGAAAGGAAAACCTACTCCAACGGGAGGGATTTCGCGTCTGAAGCGTAGTTGCCGTGCCATCGTAGACCTCGCCATCGTCGCCTTGGACTCTTGCATCTAGAAGATCGGCAATCTCCAACATCTTGCGAAGCATTGACTCGCTGGGATTCTTTGTGGTGATGTTCCCATCCACCAAATCGAGCCAAGCATCCGGCTCGTTAGGATCGCCTTCCCAGAGAGCGAAATAGGGTCCGTTGTCTTCCGCGAGGCGCAATGACTCATCGCGTTCAATCAAGTTTATCCACTCAGAGGGCTCGATAAAATACCCTTCGTTCGATGCCCAATCATCAGCCTGTGTAATGTAGACTTGGTAACCCATTGACGACTTTCCGCTGTCGAATAATTTACCCTGTTCGCTTATCCATTCTAACAAGCATTAGCAGTCTCCAGCTATCCCGATGTAACGTAGCGGGATGGCACTGGGGAACGGGATCGAGATAGTGTGTGCCACTGGCCTTTGCCAGTGCTTGGCAGTCTGCCACCGGCTCCGCCCGCGTGCTGCCGAATGCCCGTGCCAGGTGGGCGGGTTGACTTTGCCGCATCCCCGCGAGTAGAAATGACGGCATGCGCGGCAGTTCACATTGTTCGGTTGGCAGAAGTTGCCCCCTGAACAAACGGAACGGACCTATGAAGATCACCACAACTAAGATCGGTTTCTTGTTGCTGGGCGTCGCACTGTTGGGCGTGATCGCTTGGCTACTGCCAAAAACATATCTATACATTGCCGAGAGGCAGCAAATTGCCTCATTGAGGGCGCAGGGAGCAACCGTCCATGAGGGTACACAAGCATCTGGCTTTTCTTCATTCCTGGCATCTGGCCAGCCACTCTCGATTGTAATGGCAAGAAAAGCGATTGATGTTGCCGGAAAAAAGAACACATTACGTGTGATTCGAATGGACTTCGACGATCTCCTTATACCGACAAGCCTCGCCAGCAATTTTCGGCAGTTGCGATCTCTCGAAGTCATTACCATGAATAGAATAACGGCGCCAAGTTGCCTCTGGGATGAAATCGCTCATCTGCCATCCCTTCATTGGCTTTTGCTTGACTCCGTGAACGTGGGCGATGATGGGGTGGATTCACTTTCTCGCGCCCGTACCTTGCGGCGAGTGAAGCTCGATCAGTGCGGCGTTACCGACAACGGTATTGCACGTATGGCCAGCCTTCCCGATCTCGATACGCTCGATCTGAGCCGCTCCCATATCTCCGGCAAGGGGCTTGCTAGCTTAAACAAACTACCGAAGCTTCAGTCGCTAAGGCTGGCGGACTGCGGGATCAAGGACAACGATGTTGGGGCGCTTCAAAATATTACAACAATCGAGATTCTAGATTTATCCAGCAATCCGATAACAAATAAAGCCCTGGAGTACCTTGCTGGCTGCAGCAACATATGCTTTCTTGACATCCGGAATACTAGTATTACGGACGAGGGCTTGAGCTATCTGACACACAGGACAAAAGGCGTATTGATTTATGCTGGCGGATCGGGCGTTATGAAGCGGGGACATCTGCCGCTTGCTTCAAACGCGGTGATCAGCATAGTTGACTAGCTGTCAAGTCTTTCACTCTCTCTGGCAAGGAGAATAGAGATGCTGAAGAATCGTTCCTGGAGCCCGCGATGGAGCTTTCGCCGCCTAATAATCCTTGGCGCGATCGCAGGCATGCCGATGGCGGCCGCCTTCGGGCAAAAGCCTCCGGAAGCTAATCAGAAGCCGCTGGAAGTTCAAAAGCAGGCACCGCAGCCGGCCGTCGAACAACGGGCGGCAAAACACTTCGCGACGATCGCTCCGGGCGAACCGCTGGGGATCAGCGTCGAGAAGGCCGATCTGATGGGCCGGGTCGAGTGGGCCATGATGCACAGCGGGAGAGACATCACCGCCCGAAAGACGATCGAGTGGGGCGACGTGGAGAAGGATGCCAACGGGAACCGCAAGATTCGGTATAAGTTCTATGCCACGGTCTGGGATAAGGACGTCTACATAGTGAACAGGGTGTTCACATTCGACGCCAAGGGCAACATCCTTGATGTAGAGAATATCACGGGGTTCCCGCAGAAGAAGGTGGCAAAGCCTGCCGACGTCAACACCCAGGCGGGAATGAAGGACCTGGTCGAGGACTTCTTCAGCAAGAACTTCCGCGACCTCACCTCGCGCGAAACCATCGAATGGGGCGAGGTCACGAAGGCCGCCGACGGCAACGCGTCGATCCGCTACAAGTACCGGGCCAAAATCTGGGACAAAGACACCAAGATCATGAATCAGGTATTTACGTTTGATCCCAAAGGCAATCTTGTCTCAGTGAAGGACGTCGAGGCACCGCAACCAGCACTGCTGGACAAGCCAGCAGTGGCACCCGCGCGATCGCCCGCGAAAGGCCATGGTCAATGAATAATAGTTCTGACCCCTTTTGGCTTCCTTTGGTTCCTGATACCTTTCTCTCCCCATTGCCTGTAATCGTTATAGCTCTCCCTAGAGTCCCGTCTTCGTAAGGATCAGGCCAAATACTACCCATCCAATAAAGGCTGCCACAATGGCAACGGCAAAGGCACCGAGCGGCGGCATGCTGCTAAATGCTCGAAGCAACAAGACCGTCGCTACGCCAACTAAGGTGGCGACAATGTAACTGAGCCATAGAAGCACTTCTCCGCGACTTCCGAACATTGGTGTACCGTGCCTCATTTGGTCACCGTGGACAAAACATAGCATTTACTACCTTGCCAGACATATTGTCAATTTCAACTCGTACACTGCAACCCCGATTGTCCGCATTGGAATGGACCATCCATGACACGAAGCAATACCACCTTCGCTTCTTGGCTATATGCACAGGTTCAAGCCAAGGCCAATCATTTGCCGTGGCAACGCACTTGGCGATTTCCCGTGCGTCATTTTCTGTTATCGTCATAGCTCTCGGTGCTTGTAACAAAGGCCATCCTCGCAAAGGGCAGCGGTGTACCCAACACTCTCAACCGACTGCAAATCCGAAGGCCGCGCAAAGAAATCAGCGGCGACCGTTTCAATTGGACGGCCAGCAAAAAGGCGAGAGAGGCTATCACACTCTTCTCGAAAGACCAACCCAAGTCGTTTTGCGCAATCTTCGATGATCCCGAATGCACCCAACATATCCCGGCTATCCAGTTGGTCGCCGCCCATTATAGCTGCAACCATCGCCGTTTTCAGGCACTCTGGCGATCGTGTTCTTGCCGCAAGAACCGCCATTCGCACAGCAAAGATAACGATCATATAACTCTGCCAGAAGTCCAGTGATGCCCGAACATCATTCACCTCAGCATAGGCATTACCTATTGCTATCTTCAATGTCCCAAACAACCTCTTCTCTGACTCCGTCGGAATTGCGACGTTCTTGCCCATCGGGAACTCGAAATTCCTGGGGCATGATTCAAGGAAGAGTCGTACAGATTCAGAAAGATTTGCAGTTTCCAAGATCACACCTTTCATTCCACGGCCAACTTACCGCGCGGGTGCCACTGCTGGCTTGTCCAGCAGTGCCGAGTTGTGGCGGCATCCCCCGTAAGCGATCCTCACCGATGTCTCAAAGATCATTGACACAAAAGCCAATATCATTGACCTGAAACGCTATTTTCCGGAAGGGGCCAAGGGCGGCCGAAAAACTCGCCCGCCAACCGCCCAAATCCGGCACTCCCGCCCGACGAGCAACAGCGTAAGCCCGTCCGGCAGCACGGGCAAACCCCTTGCCCTCGGAATCATAACAATGCCTCAACTAGCCGGCCTTCCCCAACTGCTCGGCCGCCCAGACCGCCAGCTTCTCCCGAAAGATCTTCGCGTTGTGGCGGATATCGACGGGAAAATTCGGGTGAAAGAGAAAAGTCTCAATCCCGGCCGTCACTGGATTGCCCGCTCCCATCTGCCGCAGATCGCCGACGAACGACTCGCGCTGCAGGCTGCTGCCGGGCATTAGCCCCTCGTGCGGCTCGACGATCATCACCGGCCATTGCTGCCCGACCGCGCCGACTCCGACCAGCGCCGTCCGCCGCACATTCGGATGCAGATTGAAAATCGCCTCGCAGCAGACGGGATACATCGGCCCGGTGGGCGTCAGCACGCGATGGGCGACCCGCCCACAAAACCAGAAGCGGTCTCGCTCGTCCAGATAGCCAGCGTCGCCGATGCGGTGCCAAATCTTCTCGCCATCGACAATCTTCGCCAGGGCATTGGCTTCCTTGCGGGTCACGTATTGTCTCGTCACCTGGGGACCCGTGACGATCAATTCGCCGATCGCTCCCCGCGGCAGCTCTTCAATTTGGTCAATCGACGCGATCGGCCCCTCGTCGATGCGAATCACTTTCCAGCAGATCTCCGGAAAGCGACGGCCCACGCAGACTCCGCCGCCTTGGCGGGTCTGCTCGACCGTCTCGCCCAACACCTCGCTGGCCGAGTTGGAGGCCACCGGCAGCGACTCGGTGGCGCCGTAGGGAGTGTGAACCTCGCCCTCCTCATGAATACACGCTTTGGTCCGCCGCAAGACCGCCGCCGGAATCGGCGCGCCCGCCGACAACACCCGCCGAATCGTCGGGATCCGCAAGCGATTCAGTTCGCAGTAGCGGCCGACGCGATTCCAAATTGCCGGCGATCCAAAGGCTTGGGTCACGTTCCAGTCCCGCGCGGCTTCGAGGATGTTGCGGGGATCGACCTGTGCCGGCCGCGACGGGTCCATGTCGGGGATCACGGCGGTCACCCCCATCGCACAGTTGAACAGCCCAAACAGCGGGAAACAGGGCATGTCGATCTCGCCCGGCTGGATCCCGTAGAAATCGCGAATTTGTTCCACCTGGGCGTCAAAATTGCCGTGCGAATAGAGTACCCCCTTCGGTACGCCGGTGCTGCCGGTGGTAAAGATAATGGCCGCCGGGTCATCGGCCGCCGAGGCCACCGGCTGCCATCGTTCGGCCGCGCTCTTCGAATCGTCAGAATTGGCTCCCGATGCCGCCTTGCGCAACTCGGCCAGCGTCGTACCGCCCCAGAACCATCGCCGGCCGACGGTCACGTTCAGCCGCGCCTTGGGAAACTTCCGCCGCAGCATCGCCCGTACGGCGTGGACCATCGGAATCGCGACAAACCCCTCTGGCTCGGCCTCGGCCAAGCAGCCAATCAGGTTTTGCCGCCCCATGCCCGGGTCGATCAGAATGGGAACGGTTCCCGCCTTGAACAGGGCGAACACCAACGAGACAAAATCGATGCCCGGGCGAACCAACAGGGCCAGCCTCGTACCCGGCTTCGCGCCCAACTGCTGCAGCCCCTGGGCGATGCGGTTGCTGTCCGCCTCAAGTTCGCGGAACGTCACTTGGCGGTACATCCGCTTCCCCTGGCGGTTGTGGCGGAGCGTCTCCACCACGGCTACGGCCCCGGGCAGCTGTTGGGCCATCCAGCCCAGGCGACGAGCGACATTCTTGGAACTGTCTTGCATCGCCCCATCATCGCCAACCAAGCGGAAACGTGCAATGCGGGCACAGCCCCAATCCGTGACTACGCCCTGACAAGCCCGGGCGGTTGCGGTCCCCCGGCTCAGCCAATAGGATGGGAAGGATGGAACTGAACTGGCTGAGCATGTTGGGAATCGCCGTCGGCCTGGCCATGGACGCCTTCGCCGTGTCAATCGCCGTCGGACTGACGTTGAACAGGATCACCGCACGCCACGTCTTCCGCATCGGGTTTCACTTCGGGCTGTTCCAGTTCCTGATGCCCGTGATCGGCTGGCTGCTCGGGCGACAATTGGCCGGCTACATCAGCAGCTACGACCACTGGGTGGCCTTTGCCCTGCTGACGTTCGTCGGCGGGAAGATGTTGTGGGAGGCGCGCAGCCACGAAGCGCATCGCAGCGACCGGGATCCTACCAGGGGCTGGTCGCTCGTGGCACTTTCGGTCGCCACGAGTTTGGACGCCTTGGCGGTCGGCCTTAGCATGGCCCTTCTAGGGGTTTCGGTTTGGTTCCCTAGTGCGGTCATTGGCGTCGTGACGGCCTCGCTGTCGACCCTGGGGATCACCTTCGGCGGGCGGATTGGCTCACGCTGGCAGCAATTGGCCGAGGCCGCCGGCGGCGGCGTCCTGATTCTGATCGGCATCAAGGTTCTGTGCTGCGACTAAGGAAAATTTCCGTCCTTGCCGCACCGAAATGCAACTCGAATGCCAATCCGCGGCGCCCCCCTTTGACGATTCGCTCCCGAACGCGTACAAAGAGAGGTACAGGCCGCGTTTCACGGCCTCAGATGAGGGGTCCTCGCAATGGGGGCCTGCGAACCTGGTCAGGGACGAAAGTCAGCAGCCATAAGTGGTCACCTCCAGGTGCGTGGGACCTCTCATCCGAAGCCGTGAAAGAGTGTTTAGGGTTCAGGGTTCGGGACCGACGTGGTCCATTACATTTGACAGGCTTTGGACCCTGAACTCCAAACCTTATGTCGTCAGCCGCTGCTAACGCCGACACTCCCGCCCGCGACGCCGACGTCCCCCGGCATTACGTTGTCGTTGCCCGGCGCTATCGCCCCCAGACCTTCGTCGAACTGATCGGCCAGGAACACGTCGCCCAGGCCCTGTCGAACGCCATCGCCACGCATCGGGTGGGCCACGCCTATCTGTTCACCGGGGCCCGCGGCGTCGGCAAAACCTCGGCCGCTCGCATCTTCGCCAAGGCACTGAATTGCGTGCAAGGGCCAACGTCGACGCCCTGCAACCAGTGCGATATCTGCCAAAGCATCAGCATCGGCGAAGACGTCGACGTCCTGGAGATCGATGGCGCCAGCAATCGCGGCATCGACGAGATTCGCCAGCTGCGGCAAAATGCCGGCGTACGCCCCAGCCGTGCCCGCTTCAAAATTTACATTATTGACGAAGTCCACATGCTCACGCGCGAGGCCTTCAACGCCTTGTTGAAGACCCTCGAGGAGCCGCCCGAGCATGTGAAGTTTATCTTCTGCACCACCGAACCGACGAAGATCCCGATCACCATCCTCTCGCGGTGTCAGCGGTTCGATTTCGCCGGCATTCTGACGCAGTCCATCCAACAGCGACTGCAACAGATCGTCGCAGCCGAAGGCGTCGAAGCCGAGCCCGAAGCCCTCGAAGTGCTCGCTCGCCGCGCCGCCGGTTCGATGCGCGATAGCCAGTCGCTGCTCGAACAGTTGCTGGCGTTTGCCCCGGGCAAAATCACCGTCGCTGACGTTCACGGAATGCTGGGCACCGCCGGCGATGAGCGACTCGCCTCCCTCCTCGAGCACATTGTCTCGCGGGACTCGGCCGGCGCCTTGGCCGATCTCGATGCAGCGATGATCGCCGGCGTCGACGCCAGCCAGTTGATCGAACAGCTTTTCGGCTGCCTCCGCGATTGTCTCGTAGCGTCGGTGGGCTGCGGAAGTGATGCATTCCTCTACACCTCGCCGTCTCGATCCGAGCAAGTCGAAACCGCCTCGAAGCAAATCGGGCTAAACGCCTTGCTGGCGATGATGCAGATCCTCGATCAGACCCTGGCACGCATGCGGCTGAGCACCCAAGGGCGAATCCTGGCGGAATTGGCGTTGGTGCGGATCAGCCAATTGGAGGAACTCGAGGACCTTTCAAACCTGATCGCGCAACTGCAAACCGGTGACCGAGTGACCCTTCTCGATGCACCGGCCGCGTCGGCGTCGCCGCCCGACTCAACAGCGGCCACGGCCGCCGCCCGTCTAAAAAAAAAGTTTGAAACGACCGTAGCGGCAACTGGCCCAGCGGTAGGTAGCGAGAATCCGGAGGACGCGGTCAGCAGTTCCCGGCCCCCGAGTAATGACGAACCGGCGATCAATCTGTCCCCGTCAAATGTGACCGACGTCTGGAATCGAGCGCTCAAGCGGCTCACCGGAATGGTAGTTGACCAAGCCCGGCAGTTCGAAAGTGTAGCCCTGGCCGGTGCCAACCGCCTGGTCGTCCGTTTCAAGCCGGCGCACTCCATCTTCAAGGCCACTTGTGAACGGCCAGAACAGGTGACTCGCTTCGAAAAAGCGTTGCGCGAGGTCGCCGGCCGGCCGATTCGCGTGGAATTTGCACTGAGCGAGGACGGGCCCCCGGTACCGGAGCCGACGGCAAGAGCTGTGTCGCCGCATCAGCGGCTGGCAGAAGTCACGAAACATCCCTTGATTCGTCAAGCGGCCGAGCTTTTCGGGGCTCAGCCGGTCCGCGTCGACGAGCCAACCGAAAAACGATAAGAAAGCAGAAAAAAGTGTTCAAAGGACTCGCAAACATCGGCACCTTGCTCAAACACGCCCACAATCTCAGCGGCCAGATGGGCCAGATGACCGAGGAGATGAAAAAACGCCGCGTCAGCGGTACCGCCGGCGGAGGAATGATCGAGATCGAAGTCAACGGGCTGATGGAGGTGCTTCGCTGCCGAATCGACCCACAACTTCTCACCCAAAATGACCCCGAACTGATCGAAGACCTTGTCGTCGCGGCGGTCAATCAGGCGATAAATAAGGGAAAACAGATGCACGCCGACGCCTTTCGCGATCTGACCGGAGATATTCCCCTGCCCGGCGGCATCCATGAGGCCCTTTCCAAGTTCACCGGCACCGACAGTTCCACTCCGCCGCAATCTGACTGAGTGTCGCGCGGCCGGAGGTGAAGGATAGCCAACTTACCCATTCCCAACCGCACCCCTAGCCCCCGCAACATCCGCCGTGGCCGAACTGACACATTCCGTGACCCAATTGGTCAATGAGTTCGCGAAACTGCCGGGCATTGGCAAAAAGTCGGCAGAGCGGTTGGCCTATCACATTCTGCGGGTCCATCGCAACGAGGCCCTGGCGTTGGCCGACGCCATTCGCAGTGTCAAAGAAAATGTTCAATACTGTCGCAAGTGCTATAATTTGGCGGAAGGCGAGGAGTGCTCGGTTTGCCGCGATCCCAGCCGTCAACAGGATCTGCTGTGCATTGTCGAACAGCCGCGAGACCTGATGGCCCTGGAACAAGCGGGAGTATATCGAGGACTCTACCATGTCCTTCTTGGGCGAATCTCCCCATTGGAGGGTATCAGCCCGGAACAACTGACGATCGACGCTTTGATCCGACGTGTCCGAGCGGGACAATTCAAGGAATTGGTGATGGCGACGAATCCGACGGTCGAAGGGGACGGAACCGCTCTCCACATTTCCAATCTGCTCAGCGATTTGCCCATTCGCCTAACGCGGCTGGCCCGCGGCATTACCTCGGGAAGCGTTTTGGAATTTGCGAATAAAGAGATACTTGCCGACGCCCTGACCGGAAGGCAACAATTCTAATGCCAGCAGCAAACGGCGGGCGTCCGAAAACCAAGACCGTGCTAATCACAAGCGACCCCTAGCCACCAACCACTGCCTATGCGTTTATCCCTCGGCCAAGATCTGCGAATGGTGCAGAAGCAGGTGCTCGCACCGCGGATGATCCAATCCATGGAGATTCTGCAGTTGCCGATCCTTGCTCTGCAGGAGCGGATCGAGCAGGAGATGGAAGAAAACCCAGTGCTGGAGTTGGTCGAGGAAGAATCCGAGGCGGCCGCCGAAGAAGTCGCCCCGGAAGATCGCCAGTCGCCAGACAGTCCCACCGAGGAAGAGCGTGAACTCGTTATCGACGAAGCCCACTCGAACGAAGATGACTTCGAGCGGCTGATGAAGATGGACGAGGAGTGGCCCGACCACTTCGAAGAACGCTCCCATTCGTCCCGCGGTGAAATTGAAGAGGCCGGCGAGCGCAAGGCCGACGCCATGGCCAACATGTGTGCCCGGCCGCAATCGCTGCAGGACTATTTGCACGATCAACTCGGCTGGTTCGACTTGGACGCCGACCTGCGGGCGATGGCCGACAAAATCATCTACAGCCTCGACACCAATGGCTACCTTCCCGGCCGCATCGAGGACCTTCTCGGACTTGATGCCAATCGCGAACAGCTTGCTCTGGCCCAACGGGCCTTGGCCCTAGTGCAAAAACTCGACCCCCGCGGTGTCGGTGCACGCGACCTGCGCGAGTGCTTGCTGTTGCAGCTTGTGCCCGGCATGCTGCACTACGAAGAACTGCACACGCTGATCTCCAACCACCTCGAAGACATCGAGCACAACCGGTTGCCGGTCATTTCACGGCGCACCGGCTATTCGATCGAATTGATCCAGGACGTTTTGGGGGAACTGCGGAAGTTGAACCCAAAACCGGGCGCCGATTTCCATGAAGTCGCCGTGCCGCCGGTCACTCCCGATGTGTTTGTCGAAGTCGACGAAGCGGGCACGTACAACGTGCGCCTCGAAGACGGCGACACCCCCAGCCTGTTCATCAGCCCGTACTATCGCAAATTGTTCCAGAGCGCCGACACCTCGGCCGAAACCCGCGAGTATATCAAGCGAAAAATCAATTCGGCGCAGTGGCTGATCGATTCCATCGAGCAGCGGCGGAGTACTCTGTTGAAGGTGTCTCGGGCAATCGTTGAGCACCAGAAGGAGTTTCTCGACAAGGGGCCGGAAGCGATTGAACCGCTTAAGATGCAGCAAATCGCCGATAAGGTGGGCGTCCATGTCACCACCGTAAGTCGGGCGGTCGACGATAAGTGGATTCAAACTCCTCGCGGCATCTTCCCATTGAAGCGGTTTTTCTGCGGCGGGACTGTCAGCGCCGACGGCGAAGAGGTCGCCTGGGACGCGGTGCGCCTGAAGCTCCAGGAAATTGTCGACAACGAAGACAAGCAGCATCCCTTGAGCGACGACCAGCTCGTGCAGCAATTGGCTGCCCACGGGATCACGGTCGCTCGGCGAACCGTCACCAAATATCGCAAGGCGATGGGAATCCTCAGCTCGCGCCAACGCCGGGACTGGAGCACGGGGACGAAAGAGTAGCGGGCAGCCCCGGCACAACGCTTTCCATTACCCGGTTCGCCTGTTGCCCGTCATCCCCCAGCTTTTGGAAGCGGATCAGCACCAGGGCCGCGAGCAGGAACCCCGACACCACCACCGGCAGCGGGAACAGGCAGCCGCCGTCCGGCAAGGCGATAATCCAGGCCCGCAGTTGTGGCCAATCGGGCAGCATCGCCGACGTGATCCGCGTGTTGATCACCAACAGGGCGTTATGGCAAAGGTGGAAGACCACGCCCGGCAGAATGCTGCGGCCCTGCACAGCCAGATAACCCAACAGCACCCCCAGCAGCGATGCAATCAACGATTGCTGCAAGACGCCGTGGGTGAGGCCAAAAAACAAAGCCGAGTAGAGAATGCCGCGACACTTGCCGAGTCGCCGAAAACCTGACAACAGGAAACCGCGGAAAGCCAGTTCCTCGCAAATCGCCGGCACCAGTGCAATCACGAACACCAGCGCCCAGACGTTGGCCTCGCGGAACATCGCCTGCAATCGTTCGAGTGCCGGCAGCACATTATCGCCCACCGGGTAAAGATACCGCACCAGCGACTGCAACTCCGTCGCGGCCGGATGCAAGGCCACCGCCAACAACGCCGCCAGGGGCAGTGTCCGCCAAGCCGGCCAATTCAACGAGAGCGCCTGCCTAGGGCTGGCCGTAAGAAACATCGTTAACAGAAGCACCGGCACCGCGATTACCGCCACCTGGGTGACGAATGCCATTCGCACAAAGCCGGCAAATCCCTCCGGTGCCGGCAGCGAGAAGCTGGCGAAGAAGTTCAACAGGAGAATCGCCACCCCACAGCAAACGGCCATCGCTGCCGTGGGGGTCGCGGGACGCTCCCGCCACAAGTGGCGCAGCCAAAGCCCCAGATCGAGCCGTTCGCTCTCCCGGAACAACACAGATTCGGAATTGAACTGGTTCACTGCCCAACGAATGGCCATCAAGCACGCCAAGCTCGTCGCCACCGCGACGCCAGGCAGGTAGCGGACAGCCAGCCAATAATCGCCTTCCAGAACATTTCGCAACAGCAGCACCAGGCCTGTCACGGGAATCAGGCTATTGCCCAGGTTCAACTCCACGCCGGGCGACATCGGCAGAATCACCAAGGGCATCGTCACCAACAGCAGCGGCATCAGGTAGTACTGTCCCTCGCGGGTGCTTTTCGCAAAAGCAGCCAAGGCCAGACACAGCGCGCTAAATAAGGCCGCAATGGGAACCAGTGCAATCACCAACGCCACGATCGCCACCGGCGGCGGCATCCCCATGTCGGACATGCGCGCGAGAATCATCGAACCGGTAATGCCCACGCTGACAAGGTTGAGCACGGCCGTAAGGATGCTAAACAACATCACCGTGAGCAGCTTGCCCAGCACGATTTCACTTCGTTGGGCGGGGCTGCTTAAGAGGGTTTCCAGGGTGCCGCGTTCCTTCTCGCCGGCGCAAAGGTCGATCGCCGGATAGAACGCACCCGTCAAAGCCCAGAGCAGCATCAGGACCGGCAAAATCTTCGACCACAGGGCGCCGCTACGGCTTTGCACATCCGCCACGTCGGCGGCCCCTACGTAAAACGGCCGCATGGCTCTTGCCGACACTCCGGTCGCTTTCAGATTGTCTTCGCCAATTCGATCCGACCACCGTCGCAGCACCTCCGAGAGTCGCGCAAAGGTAACCTGGGACTTTTCATCGGCCGCATTGTAGATAATTTCCGGGTTAGGGACCTCCAGCCGCACTTCCTCACCCGGCTGGACCGAAGGATGTTTCAGGGCTATGGCTTTCCGAAACGCTTCGAGCCGGGCGGCAAAATCGCGAGGGAAGTACAGGGCCGCTTCGAAGGTGCCCGCCTGAACCAAGGCCAGCCCGTTGTCGCGGGAGGGCGTGCCCGTATCCGGCGCAAAATAAGTCTCCAACAACTCACTCTTCCCACCCGCAAACAGGTCGTGCGCGAACTGCTTGTCTTGGAAAAGCACGGGCGAGGCGGGCAATCGCTCGGCGCCAATCACCAGCACTCGAGTGGGCCGCTCCTGCATGAACTGGGTGACCTGAAGCATGCTCATCCCCAACAACGGGTAGAGCACGATCGGCAGCACCGCGATCATAAAGAGCGTCCGGCGATCTCGCAACTGATCGCACACTTCGCGAACAAGAATTAAGCGGACGTTCGAGAGCTTCATCGGGCAGTAATAACTCCGAGTATCTGTCACGACGCCAGCCGTAAAGCCGATTCATCGCGCTGGGAAACGAGTTGAAAGAACAACTCCTCCAAGTCTCGCTCGCCGTGACGCTCACGCAGCTCGTCCAGCGTGCCTTCCGTGAGAAACTGGCCGCGATACATAACCGCCACCCGGTCGCAGAGCTTTTCGGCTTCCCGCATGATGTGTGTCGAAAACACCACGCACTTACCCTGATCGCGGAGCATCGCCACGATGTTCAAGACGGTTCGGGCAACCAGAACGTCCAGCCCCGACGTCGCCTCATCAAAGATCAGCACCGGCGGATCGTGGATCATTGCCCGAGCAATCGAGACTTTCTGTTTCATGCCGGTCGACATCTTCGCGCCGAGGACGTCGCGGACGTCATTCATCTTCAATCGCTCAAAGAGCGATTCCATGCGGAACCGCAGTTCCTCACGTTCAATGCCGTGCAACCGCCCAAAATACTCGACCATTTCCCATCCCGTCATGCGATCATACACCGCCGTGTTGGCCGAAATGAAGCCGATTTGCTGGCGCACCAGGGCCGGCTGTTTGACGACGTCGCAACTGTTGATCAACGCCGTGCCGCCTGTTGGTTTCAGCACAGTACTCAGAATCCGCAAAGCGGTGGTCTTGCCGGCGCCATTCGGACCGAGCAGCCCGTAGATTTCGCCCGGCCTCGCCGAAAAGCTGATCCCCCCGAGTGCCACGAATCGACCGCGTCGGAGGTCCGAATAGTGCTTCGCCAATTCGTGGACATGGATCATATCGGAAAGCGATTCCTGCCGAGAAGGAGAATTGACTCGCCCAGCTTCGATTGTAATTGCGACCCGAGCGACTTCCAGCAAATTATCTCTGAAAACGGTCGCTTTGATCCGCCAACAACGTTGGCTCGGAAGAGATTACGCTCGCTCCAGCCCGTCTTCGAGCAAATCGTAGAAAACGTTTCGCCGACGCGGTTCAAAGCCGGCTTGGGAAATCGCCGAGCGAATCTCCCTTTCCGTAGCGTGGAAGCTCGTCCCGGCCGCAGCCACCACGTTTTCTTCGATCATCACGCTCCCGAAGTCGTTGGCGCCGAAGCAGAGGGCCAACTGGCCGATGGCCAATCCCTGAGTTACCCAGCTCGCTTGCAGGTTCGAGATGTTGTCGAGAAACAGCCGGCTAACAGCCAGTGTCTTGAGGTATTCAAAAGCGCCGGCCTTCACAACCTCGGTCAACGCCGTATTGCCCGGCTGAAAGGTCCAACAAATGAATGCGGTGAAGCCGCCGGTTTCGTCCTGCAACTGCCGCAAGCGTTCCAGGTGCTCGATCCGGTCAGCCAGCGTTTCGACATGCCCGAACATCATCGTGGCCGAGCCCCGGCCACCCAACTCGTGCCACACTCGGCAAATCTCCAGCCATCGCTCGGCCGAGGCCTTGCAGGGACTAACCTCTTGACGCACCCGATCGACGAGAATCTCCGCCCCACCGCCCGGCAGAGATCCCAACCCGGCATCCCTCAAACGCCGCAACACTTCCTCGGCAGGCAAGCTCGAAAGCCGGGCGATATGGTCGATCTCCGGCGGACTGAAGCCATGGATGTTCAAGCGAGGATAGCGCGAACGGATGTCCGCCAACAATCTCTCGTACCAGCCCAGATCTAAATCCGGATGCATTCCGCCTTGCAGCAGAATCTGGTTGCCTCCCAGCGCGAGCGTCTCATCGATCTTCGCATACAGTTCTTCGCGCGAGATCACGTAGCCGCCGTTTTCCCCTGGTTTTCGCGAAAACGCGCAGAACCGACACTCGCTGGTGCAGATGTTCGTGTAGTTGATGTTGCGATCGACGTTGTAGGTGCGAACCGGGCCGGGATGAAGCCGTCTCGTGACGGCATCGGCCGCCGCGCCGAGAGCCGCTAAATCGTTGCTTTGCAGCAGGCACAGCCCGTCGGCCGCCGAAAGACGTTCGCCTGCAACCGCTTTCTCCAGGAGCCACCGATCAGCCGTGGTAGAAGTCAAGTTTCACTCCTGCCGGGGCTAAGCCATGGCATGCCGCCAGTTGATAGAATCGCTCTAAACCGCGTCGTTGCCGCTCGCCCAGACGGAATTCCAAGTGATCGCGCAAATAGGAGAGGCAATCCTCTTCAGGCAACCCTACCTGTTCGGCCTCGCGCCGGGCAATGGCTGGCAAACACGTCAAACCACGATCACGGGCCGCAGACAAAAGCTCTGCCAGCGCCGGCGTGCTCACGCCCGGTCGGGCAATCCACATGGCAAAGACAAACGAAAGTCCCGCCCAGCGGTGCCACTCCTCGCCCAAGTCCCAGACGAAGTCGAAGCTGCCCGTCACAGGCACCATCCCACGATCGCCGATCAGTAGGACGGCGTCGGCGTCGCTCTCCTCAATGCCATGGCCCATCGGCAAGGGCTTCAACTGCGGCAACAGTCCAAAACGTTCCTTCAAGAGGATCCGGGTCAATGCAACGCTCGTGCGTGAACCCTCGTCCAACGCCAAGGTTCGCACGTCTTCCACCGGTACGCGCCCGAACAGCTTGACGCTCCGCACCGGACCGTCGCAGGCGATACACGCATCGGAAATGATCTTATACCCGGGATTTCGGGCGTACTCGATCGATGGGATCATCGCCACGTCAAGCTGACCGGCAGACAAGCGCTCGGCCAACCGGCTGGGATAATCCACGATCAGCTCGACATCCGGCATCAGTTCCTCAAGTGCTGCCGTGAGAGGCCGGGCGTTGAGGTAACTCACGGCGCCTATTTGAATCCCCTTGATGATGCTCTCCTCCCACTGCTCCCGCGCACATTCGCGAACGGCAAACCCCCATTATAAAGGTCCCTTCCCCGCTTCGGAAGCGAGCCGCTCGGCCGGTAAAGCAGCGAATTGCGACGTTATGACGGTTCATTGAGGTTCAGCAAAGGAATGTCGGGAGGTTGACTAACGGGAGGCCGGTAAACAGGAGCTTTTTGGCTTAGAACGCCCGACGTTATTTACCTGAGTATCAATAGCGGCCGACCGTACCCCGGCCCCAACAACCGGCGGGCACTAAACAATTGCCATTCCCACGGAGCGCTAACGGATCGCGACGTTGCGCCAAACGATCCAGTGGGCCGTACCACTCCGATTTTTCGGCACAATTGCGCCAGACGGCCATGCCCCCACTTTGACTCGATCGGCAACTTTGACTCACCCCCAAGAAAAGCTAGATTTGAGCTGACCAAACCCATCCGTCGCAGCACGCTCAATTAGCCATGGCCGACGCCAACGACTCTCTAGCCGCCGTTCTCGATCGCATTGCCAAGCTTACCGGTCAGAATTCAGCGGCCGCCGAAGAGGCGTCGTCTGGGGAGACCGCCCCGAAGCAAACCTGCTTCATGCCCATCGAGCCCGATTCGTTCCAGGCAGCTCGCTTGACCGAGACCGAGGTCGAAGCGTTGGTGCTGAAGTATCTCTTGGCTCGGGGTGACGCGGCTGGCCGCGAAATCGCCGACCAAGTGAAGCTCCCGTTCATCCTGATCGACGAACTGCTCCGCGAGATGAAGAACGGCCAGTTGCTCGTCCACCGCGGTTCCGCCCCGATGAACGATTTCGTCTATCAGATGACCGATCTGGGACGCGAAAGGGCGCGGCGTTTCTCGCAACACTGCACCTACTTCGGCGCGGCTCCCGTCTCGCTGCCCGATTACATCGCCAGCGTCCATGCCCAATCACTGGCCGGCCAGCATCCGACGGTCGAAGATTTGCATCGCGCCTTCGACGGGCTGCTGCTGAATCGCAAAATGCTCGATCGCCTCGGACCGGCCATCAACTCCGGCCGCGGGCTGTTCCTGTTCGGACCGCCTGGCAACGGCAAGAGCAGCATTGCCGAGCGAATCACCGCCGCCTTTGGCCGCGATATCTGGGTGCCCCGCGCCATCGGCGTCGATGGCACGATCCTCCGTCTCTTCGATCCCTTGAACCACGTGGAAGTGCCGCTCGAATCCAATGGCGGCCTGCTCGACGCCCGCAAGGTCGACAAGCGCTGGGTCCGCATCCGTCGACCGACGATCATCGCCGGCGGCGAACTGACCATGGCCCAACTCGACGTCAGCACCAATCCAACCACCGGCATCAGCGAGGCGCCGCTGCAGATGAAGAGCAATTGCGGTACGCTGGTGATCGATGACTTCGGCCGGCAGCGAATGCGGGTCGACGAATTGCTCAATCGTTGGATCGTGCCGCTGGAAAAGCGGGTTGACTTCCTCAGCATGCCCAACGGCAAGAAGATTCAGGTTCCCTTCGATCAACTCGTGGTGTTCTCCACCAATCTTGAGCCCAAACAACTGGTCGACGAAGCGTTCTTGAGGCGAATTCCCTACAAAATCGAAGTCATCGATCCAACCGAGGAAGAATTTCGCGACCTCTTCCGCGTGATGGCCGAGCAGCTCGGCATCGGCTACCAACAGGAAGCTGTGGACTACGTCATCGAGCAGCATTTTAGGAGAAACAATCGTCCCTTGCGCTTCTGCCAACCGCGCGACCTGCTCCTGCAAATCCGCAACTATTGCAAGTACCACGACTGCCCGCCCCAGATGACGGCGGAGATGTTCGACCGCGCCGTGGAAAACTATTTCGCGGTGATGTAGAAGATCACCGCCAGTCATATAGTGCTGTGGCAGACCTCGCTACGATTCAATAGGGACTGCCAACACGCACGCCCGGTATCGGGCGAAAAGTACCTGTTTCAACCCTTGCCATTCCTCTTATTCGATCCTGAACGGCCTCATCACTTCGAAAGTCCTCCATCCAACTCTCAACTCCCGCTATCATTACTTCACAAAAAGCACTTACGTTTAAGACTAGAACGTCGTTGAGATGCATCAGGTGGATCGCTTGCGTCGTGAATATAACTCGGCTCAACACGTCTCGTGACCTCTGAGAACTGATCTCGCTAGAACCCTCATGCAATAGCGAGCATCTGAGCGCCCAGCAGTCAGCAGAGGTTAAGAATTGGTGCCCGTCGGCCCCGCCCGCGTAGTGGGGCTTTAAGTACTTGTCGAACCAAGCCTGATATCTGCGTCCCGCGTTGCTGGAGCCAGGTTCCAGCAATTTTGCACAAATATCGGGAAGTGAGAGAGCCATATACAAGGCGGCATACCAGTTCTCCTGCAAACAACTCTTCCTTAATGCAGCAATGAGGTTAAGCATAACTCCCCCCTACCCTTCTTCTCGCACACTGAACTCCAGCTTCCACCGCTTATCGCTCGCGGCGCTGACGCACCACAATTCCAGCATGCCTAGTTCGGTCACCCTTGTTTGGAAGTGAACCGGGACATAACCCTCGTCAATAGACTCGTCCGCCGGAAGCTCGGCCTCTAAGGAGTCGGTTTCCTCCAAGTCGTCCGCAGTCGCGGAGGGAAGCAAGTCGCCCGGCCGGTCGGCCTTGCGGACCGACGAACTGAAGAAGCGAAAATGAGCCGGCTCGCCAACCACCAAGCCGATCTCGTCCGACGGCACCTCCGCCTCGGTGCCTTCTTCCATGCCAATCGGCGCCACACACAGCGCCCGCAGCGGTCGCGGCGCGCCGGGCACTGCCAAACCGGCCGTCTCGATGCCCACATAGTAAGACCGGGCCGTGCCGCCGCGAATCCGCATGCCGCCGTGCCGCTTTGTCCAACCATAATAGGCCGCTCCCCGCGCCACCGCGTGATCGAGATCGTGCTCGCCTTCGAGCAATTGCGGCGCATGCCCACCGTCGAACCACTCGCCCAACACGTCCAGCAGCCGTTGCTGCAAGGCCTCGGCCTTGAACACGCCACCGTTGAAGAGGACGTGCGTCGGCCGTACGGGCGTCTCCGGCGTATCGCCGTGGGCGGCCAAAAAAGCCGCCACGTGTCTCGTAATCGCCGTGTCGTGCTCAAACGGCAAGCCAATCTCGCGAAAACCGGACGCCCGCTGCCGCTGGGGCCGATCCGACGCCTGGCAATGCGGAAAGAAGCCCTCGATAAGCAAGTCGCTCACGTTGCGGCGATCGACATCAACGGTGATCGTGCCACCAATGAGCTTCCGGCCGCGCCCGAGGACCGAAATGCCGTGTGTCTCCGGTCCCTCCGGACTCAGCAGCGTCTCTTTCGCCGCGCGACAGGAATGCCACAGCGCCACCGACTGCCACGGGTCAAGCTGCACGCCCCTCTCGGCGAACCGCCCGGCCACGTAATGGGCCAAGGCCAGGTCCATGTTGTCGCCGCCGACCAGAAGATGGTTGCCCACCGCGATCCGGCGCAGAATCAACTCGCCATGTTCCTCGTCCGCGCCGACGAGCGTCAAATCGGTCGTGCCGCCGCCCACGTCACACACCAGCAACGTCTCGCCGACCTTCAAAGCCTTCCGCCAATGGTCGCCGGCCTTGGCGAGCCAGGCATAAACGGCCGCCTGCGGTTCTTCCAACAAAACGAAGTCGGGCGGCAGACCGGCCGCCAGCGCGGCTTCCCGGGTTAGCTCGCGCGCGCTCGCGTCGAACGACGCCGGCACCGTCAGCACGACGATTTGTTCGGCCAGCGGGGCCTCGGGATGCGCGGCCTGCCAAGCAGCAGCCAGATGCTCGATGTAACGTTGCGCCGCCGTGACGGGCGAAATCTTGGGCACTTCGGCCGGCGCATTCCATGGCAAAATCGGCTGTCGCCGATCAACTCGGCTGTGACACAACCACGACTTGGCCGCCGCCACGGTGCGATCCGGCGTTTCCGACGCCTGCCGCCGGGCAAACTCGCCCACGGCAAAATCGCGGCCCGATGCCCAAGGCACGTCCAAGCTTCCGCTGCTGGCCTCGTGCGATGCGCCGAGATACAAAAAGCTCGGCAGCATGCTCCGCGACTCGGCGGTCGCCGCGGCTACCAACTGCGGGATCGGCAACAATTCGACGCGGGGTGCGTCGGCGTCCAGCGGCGCAAACGCCAGCACACTATTGGTCGTACCGAGATCAATTCCAATCACATATTTCGAGGGCATCTTCTTATCTTTTTGTTCGTCTCGCAGCAGCGGACCCTGAATTATACGGAAGTCACCACCGGCCGCACCGCAACCGACTAGGAAAGCTCGATCTCGGCCGGGGCCACGATCCGCGCCGACGCGGCGGTGCCCGACCAGGTCGGCACTTCACACTTCGTAGCTTCCCAGCCGGGATGGACGAGCTTGCCCTGGAAAGGCGGCTCGCCCGCGACGTTGCCGACCAGCCGGAAGCGACCGGCGTCAAAACCGGCCGGCACCTCCATGGTCTTGCCTTCTTCGTCGGCCACGGCCGCTTGCAGGGCGAACATCCGTTCCACGACCGCGCCGCAGTCGCGATGCACGTCGCGAGCAACCGCGCCGACCTGGGCGTCGCTGTAACCCGTCAAAGGCTCCTGAATAAAATCGACGAACCGCGCCTCACGCTGCAATGCCGACAACAGCGTGATCGCTTCGCTGCGAGCCGGCGGTTTCGCGGCCGCAACCTTCTTAGGCTCCTTGCCCGCCACCGGCTCCTTGGCAATCGGCGTCTCGCTCGGCGCCAGCAGCCCTCGCTTCTCGGCCTTGCGGCGTTCCAGGACATCGTAAACCCGCTGGGCCACGATCGAGCTAAACAACGTCACGAAGAAAACGCGAAAGGCTACCAGGATTCGTCGAAAAATGGACATGGTTTCTTACTCTCAGTACCCTTCTGCACAACAAAATTCGGAACGGCTCACCACAGAGGCACCGAGGGCACGGAGACTCCTGTACCGTCCCCAACGTGGTGCCTATTCATATCAGGCAGGTAATTGCGGAGGATAGGAACCGCCCGCCGGCGCTATGCCACCGGGCTGCGCCGGTGGGCATAGCCCCACCCTACAGCACACAAAAAAGATACACCCAACAGCCGCCCGCGAGAAGGGGGCCGTGAACAGGGCAACGTACTGCTGCGACAGCTTCAACCCCTCATTACGAAAATAGCCGGAGGCTAACAGCCTCCGGACGAGACGTGAGTCGATGCCACCGCGCCACGTGATCTCCGGGGCTGTCAATTCCCGGCTATCGCCAACGCCTTGCTTCAGCCCTACCCCACGATCCGCTTCCAGCGGTCAAGGTTCCATTGAACCTTCTCGGCGGGTGTCATCTTGCTGAAGTCGGGCGTGGCCGCGCCGTTGCTGCCCACCTTCGCCCGCGACTTCACCACGCCGCCGCTGGTGCCGCTGTAGCTCGAAGCGGTTTCGGTCTGCTGCAGGTCGTCGGCCAACGCACGCTGCGGACGAATGCCCAATTTCTGCAATGCGCCGTGATAAGCCTTCACCGCCTCTTCCGGCGCGAGTTCGTCGTCGGCCACCGCGCGGAGAAATTGAATGAACGACAACTGGTGCTCGGCGTTGTTGATCTTGCGGCCGTACAGAGCGACTCTGGCGCCATACTTCTTCGCCTCCCAAAGCATGTGGAAGGCGTCGAACGTGGTGCCGGCCGAGCCGCCGAGAATGCCGACCACCAGCGAGCTGTCGTACTTGGCCAAGGCTTCCATCGCCGCCGGTCCGTGATAAACGATCTTCAAGAACAGGGGTCGGCCGCGCTCGGTAACGCCCGCCAGCGTTCGCGCAATATGATCGTTGATGAACCGCGGCAGATTCGACGGCTGATGCTCGCAGGCGTTCGGATCGAACACTTCCAGGAAGTGGCGGAATCCCTTCTTCTCGGCCTCGAGGCGAAACGCCTTGTAGGCTTCGAGCGTTCGGATGTCGAGGTTCACGTCGTTGTTGAACGTCACCGAGTACAGCCCGAGGTTCGCCCCCAAGTGGCGTTCTTCCGCCGAGCACTCGGCCTTGCCGCACTGAATGTGATCGATCGTCGCCGAGCGGAACGGCTGCGACGGCTGCTGAGCGTAACGGCCCGAACCGTGAGCCAGCCAAATGTCCGTGGTGTCGTTCGCGCGCACCGCCGGGGTGATGTGGCTGTTCTCGAACAGCCGCTCGCGGATCGCCAGCGTCTCGTTCGAACTGGCGCTCATCAGCATGATGTCAACCAAGCCCTGCGCGACGATCTCCCGCATCTGTTGCCGGTACTCGTCCAACGTCCGAAAGCGGGCCTCGCCCGAGTGATGCTCGGGGCTGCGTCCAGGCGACGACAGGCCAAACGCCATGTCCGCGTCTTTGGCGTCGGCCAGAATGAAATCACGACAGGACGAATCGGCCAGGATCCGGGCGATCTTACGATCCAACGATTTGAGCATGATCAAGAGGTCTTTCAACGCCAGGAAGGATGCTTTGGGCGACGGGGGCTTCTAGAGCGAGTTTCACACTGTCTGGCCGCGATGGCACGCTACAGGCAGTGCGACACGCACTCTTTTCTTCGGCAGGCGAAGTCGAAGGGATGCGAAAACCGTGCGGCAGCGGCAATTTCAGCCGCCTCGAAGCACTTCCCGGTAGACCTCGGCGACGCCAGCCGCCATGGCGCGATCGGAAAACAGCTCGGCATGACGCCGAAAAGCCGCCTCGCGCAACTTCCCCCAATCATAATACTCCGCCACCGGCTTCGCAATCGCCTGGGCGAGATCGGCGGCGTCGCCCGGCGCGGCCAATACCCCCTCCCTACCATCGCGAACGGCCTCGGGCACTCCCGGCACGCTGGTGGCCACCACCGGCACGCCAGCCGCCATCGCCTCGAGCACCACCATCGGCAATCCCTCGCCGAACAGGCTCGGCAGCACCAACAAGTCCATTTGGGCCAGTTGGGCCGCCACATCGCGAGTGAAACCGGTCCAGCTAATGCAGTCGGACAGCCCCAGGCGCCGCACCCGGTCGGCAATTTCCCTCTCATAGGCCGTCGATTCGAAGGTGCCCACCGCTCGCAACCGCACCGGCAGCCCTTGTTGGCGTAGGATGGCCAGGGCTTCCAACAACACTTCGACGCCCTTTCGGGGACGGAACAAAGCCACTGTGCCCAAGGTCCAGGTGCCATTCGGACGTGCCCGCCACGGCAGTTCCGACGGCCCCGGCACGCCATTTCGCACGACGGCGATCCGATGCCGATCAACGCCCTGCCCGGCCATGTAATCGGCCATCGCCTCCGAGACGGCGATCACCTGCGACACGCGGCCGAGGCTCCAACGCTCCACTTTCGCGCTGATCCAATCGCTGACCCGTCGCGTCGAGTTGTGCCCGGTCGGACTATGAGCGTGGTAGACCAGCGGAATTCCAGTCATTGCCGAGGCCAAGCGGCCGATCATCGCGGTCCGGGCAGTATGGCTATGGATGATCCGATAGTCCCCCTGTCGCGCCAATGCGGCCACCTTTGCCGCTGCCCGAAGATCGAACTTGCTCCACATCGGTACACGGAACAAAGGCGCATCGTGCGACTGTCGCATCTCGTCAAACACGTCCAGCTTCAGGCAGGCGAAACCAACCGAATAGCCGAACTCCGGCAACCGCAGGGCTAACAGATCCTGCACCCGCTCCGCGCCCGCGTAGTGTTCTCCATTGATAAGGTGCAGCACAGGAACCGTCGCGACCGCGGTTTCGGCCACCGGAACAACGGGCGGCAATACCGCGGGAAACGCAAACGTCGGCAGCGTCGGCTGCAGATAGGTGTCGACCGAGGAAGATTCGCTAGGCAGCATCGTATTTTGTCTGGATTTGGATCAAAGTCTCCGCCCACTCACCACTAATACGCATTCTTCCTCGAGAGCACGACCCACACCGTTCTCAGGAGAATCATCAGGTCCAACCACAGCGACCATTCGCGAATGTAGCGGTGGTCACATTCGATTCGTTTGAGCATCTTTTCCGGGGTGTCGGTCTCGCCCCGCCAACCGTTGACCTGGGCCAGCCCCGTGATACCCGGCTTCACTTTGTGTCGCAGCATGTAGCCCTCGATCCGCGTCCGGAACTCATCATTCAGCGCATTGGGATGGGGCCGCGGGCCAACCAACGACATGCTGCCGCCGAGCACGTTGAACAGTTGCGGCAGCTCGTCCAGCGAGGTCTTCCGCAAAAACGCTCCCAGGGGCGTCACCCGCGGATCATTACGCTTGGCTTGAACGGCCTTCGCTCCATCCTCACAAACGCTCATCGTGCGGAACTTCCACACGAGTATCTCCCGCCCATCGAGCCCGTATCGCCGCTGCCGGAAGAATACCGGCCCAGGCGAGGTGAGTTTGATCGCCACGGCAATTGCCGTCATCGGTAACGCGGCCGCCGCCAGAAATGCGCTGCCAAGCACCAAATCGCAGACTCGTTTGGCCAGCCCATCAATGCCGTACAACGGATTCTCGAAAATGCTCACCACCGGCAGGCCAAGAATGTCGGTCCACCGCGAATGTAGTAACTGGAACACAAAAAAGTCGGGCACCACGTAGGCCGACACGGCCGTATCGCTCAATTGACGCAAGACATTGCGAATCCGGTCCTCTGCCCGCATCGGAAAGGTAATGTAGACCCGCTCAATCGCACCGCCGCGGCACTGATCGACAAGGTCCTGAATGCTGCCCAGCCGCCGTCCCAGATCGACGGGAATCTCCGGGCTTCTCTCGTCGGGACGATCATCAAAAAAGCCCGCCAAGCGAAGCCCAAGCTCGGGGGCCGATTCAATATTCCGAGCCAGTTGCAGGCCCAGTTCGTTGACCCCGACAATGGCAAAGCGTTTCGTGGCATAGCCCCACGATCGCAACAGCTGCTGGAGTCCGCGAGCAACAATGCGGCCAATGACAATCACTGCCGGCGTTAGCGCCAGCCAAGTCGCTATCGTTGACCGCGCGTACCGGCTCGTGTGCTCAACCGCGAATCCGAGCACCAACAGAGCGACGACGGTGATCGCCCAACAGGCGACGATGCCGACGATTTCGCGGTGCAGCGAGACTCCCCGCCAACTCCGGTACAAGTCCCCCAACTCGGCTAAGAACCCGTAGACGATGATCGCCCCGGCTCCGGCAAGTAGGTACGGCTCGTACGCGGCCGGCGACGCGGCCAACAGAATCAGTGCTAGCGCGGCGGCAATGCAAACGGCGTCGGAGACGCGGTACCATGCCCCCCGCAGCGGCAGTTGCTGATCAATTCGTCGAGACCCTTCCATAGCAACCCCTATCTCCTCCCGTCAACTCTAGGTCACCGGATCCGCAAAGTCCCCCACCTTGCGTACCCTATCAAGAATGACTGATCTTCTGCCGATACCCAACTTAATGGCTTTGGGGCTTATTCTGCTCTTGAAGGACATGGCGATGATGACGAACCGGCCGCTATTGTTGCTGGCGTTGGTCTTATGTCTGCCCGCCGCTGCCCAGGCCCAGGGAACGGTAATCGGTCCACCGGCTTCCGCTGAGGAATTGACGGCCCGGTTGAATCAGCTCCAGGCCGAGACCGAGGCACTTCGCGGTGAAGTCCAATGGCTCCGCGAGCATCCGGTTCGGCTGCCCGGCGTGGAAGCGCCGTTGAGCACGGCGCCGGCAGACTCTCCCGCGTCCCCTCCGCAGCCCGCCGCCCAGCCGGAATACTTCACGATGGACGAATTGCGGGGCGAGATGAAAAAATACGCCTGGAGAAAGGGCGACTTCACGATAACCCCCTACGGATGGCTCTGGGGCAATGCGGTCTATGCCACCGAACGCACAACGCCCGGCTCCTATACCCTGTTCGTGCAGTCCGCCAGCACCGGTCCGGAGAGCGAGTTCATCGTCGACGCCCGCAACACCCGCTTGGGCCTCGACGTGCTCGGACCACAAGTACCCTTCTTCAACTGTGCCCAGGGCGGCGGCAAAGTGGAGGTCGACTTTCAAAACAGCGTGCTTAGCACAGAGAACAAGGCGACTCTTATGCTTCGCCACGCCTATGCGGAAGTGAAAAACGAGGAGTTCCGCTTTCTGGTCGGCCAAACCTGGGACGTCGTTTCGCCGCTGCTACCTGGCATGCTGATGTACTCCGTCGGCTGGGACGCCGGCAACATCGGCTACCGCCGTGCTCAAGTCCGCGGGGAACGCTATTTGGCATTCTCCGACACCTCATTGGTGACCACGCAACTCTCGATCAATCAAACCGTATTCCCCGACGGCACGACTGTTATTCGTGGCGAAACACCCAATTGGCCGATCGTCGAGGGACGCGTGGCCTGGACCGTCGGCCATCGCGGCAAGGATTGCCTGCCCATTACCGTCGGCGCCTCGGGCCATATCGGGGAGACGGAATTCACCGACACGATCATTGGCCCCGATCAACGTCGCCGCACTTGGTCCGGCAACCTCGATGTGCGCGTGCCGCTCACCCATCGGCTCGGCATCCAGGCAGAATGCTACATGGGCGAAAACCTGGCGGCCTTCCTCGGCGGCATCGGCCAAGGAATCGATCCCACCACCCGCGAGGAAATTCGCGATGTGGGCGGATGGATCGAACTGTGGTACGACTGGACCCCGTGCCTCCATAGTCATGTCGGCTACTCGCTCGACGACCCGAATAACAACGATTTGGCCACGGTTGGCGAAAAGAGCTACAACCAGTTCTACTACGGCAACGTGATCTACGACCTCACCAAGAACTTCTTGGTCGGCGTCGAGGTCAGTTCCTGGAAGACCAATTACATCGGTCAGTTGCCCGGCGATTCGGTGCGTTGCGAGTTTGTCGCCAAGTACGGCTTCTAACGAGGTCCACACAATAGCGAAAGTGGCGGCGGACGTAGACCGCCGACCAATTGCGTGGTTTTCACTCTGGCAACGCTTTCGGTTTTCCGCGGTTTTATTCAGAAGGCAATTGGCCTAGCTTGGCGAGTTCCGCGCCGCCGCAATGAGCCGGTCTGCGCCACGCTCGAGAAGCTTCCCGGCCACATCGCGTCCGAGTCGCTCAGCGCGATCCAGCGTGTCGTCGGCACGTTCTTCAAGCATTTCTCGGCCGTCTTCACTAATCACTCGACAAGTCAGGTGAAGACGGCCGCGATCGATAATGGCCAGTACGGCCACGGGAGCGGTGCAACCTCCCTGCAGCGCGGCCAGCGCCGCCCGCTCCGCCAGGACCGCGCGATGGGACGATGGATCGTCGAGAAGTGTCACGCACCGCCGGGTGGCTTCGTCGTCGGCGCGGATTTCGAGGGCCAAGGCACCCTGCCCAGCTGCCGGCAACATCACGACGGGAGGTAGCACCTCGTTAATTTCCTGGTCGAGCCCCAATCGCCGCAGGCCGGCCTCGGCGAGGACAATTGCGTCGTAGTGCCCCTCGCGGAGTTTGCGAAGGCGAGAATCAACATTGCCGCGAATGTCTTTCATCTGCAAATCACTGCGGACGTGAAGCAGTTGCGCGCGTCGCCGCACGCTGCCGGTTCCGACTACCGCCCCTGCCGAAAGAGTTGCCAGAGTAGCATCGCCACGGCAAATGAGCACGTCGCTCGTTGTCGCACGCGGCGGAACGGCTGCGACTGACAGTCCGGCGACCGTCGCTGTCGGCAGGTCCTTAAAGCTATGGACCGCCAAGTCAATGCGATCATCAAGCAAGGCCAATTGAATTTCCTTGGTGAATAAGCCTTGCCCTTCGCCTGCTTCGAACACTTCCTGGCGGCGGTCGCCCGAAGTGACAATCGGCAGCAACTCCACGTCAACCCCATGTTGCCGCAATTGTGCGGCGACCCATTCGGCTTGCCACCGAGCGAGCGCGCTGCCGCGAGTGCCGAGTCGAAGAAGCATTTTGATTGCTCGTTGGTGAGAGTCTCTAAGCGGCAGAACCGGCGGCAAACGACTAAAGCCGGTCCCCCACCGCCTGTTGCCCAAGCGCTTGTCCAGCCGGCACCACCACGCCACAACTGATGATGTACTGGCATGCCTGATCAAAGGACATGTTCAGGTCGATGCACTCGCTCCGACGGACCGTTATGGTGCAGCCTGTCACCGGCAAGGGGGAATACGGGATCAGCACCGTTAACATCGGTTCGCCGGCGACTTCGTGAATCGCGTCCAGACTCTCGCCGGTCACAAAGCCCACCGACCAGACGCCCTGTCGCGGGTACTGCACGGCAACGACTCGCGTCACCTTCAATTCTCGCTGGCTGAACAGAAAATCGGTCACCTGCTTGACGCCCGAATAGACGGCGCGCACCCCTGGTAGACGAGCGATGAAGCGTTCAAACAGATTGCCCACCAGCCGGCCGATTCCGGCAGCCATGAACTTGCCGAGAAAGTAGAGCACGAGAACAAAGACCGCCAGGAAGAACGGGATTGCCAAATAGGGGCGTAGGTACGTCAGTTCGACGTAGCGACGGAAGTACCCTTCCCCGGTGTTCGGCGCCAATTCCCCCGACTGACGATGCACGACAGCGTACACGTGCTCCGGAATAAAGGATCCGTTGTCGAGTTCATGATACACCTTGTCGCCGACCTTTGCCGTACGACCACCCGGCTTCTCCAAGGGCAATTCCCAACGGACGTCGTAAATCGCCCAAACAATTCCCTCTCTCGCCCAAGCCGTCACCGGCTCAAGGAAATAGCTCTTCGTCGTATTGATCGCCCAAAGAATGATCAAGACCGTCAACAGCGGCGGAGCGAGCACGGCCAGCCCGCGCACGACAGCGAGCCGGAAGGGGCGAGGGGGACGGGCAGACGGCGGCGCCAAGTTTCTTTCCATGAATGCATATTGTTGCCATTTTGCCCGGCGGAGCAAGTGCGATCACAGCCTCACCCAGCAACCAGCCGATTTACCGCCCCGGCCTCAGGCCCGATGCGGTTCGGCCCGGGCGACGACGGCCACCGCGACCAGCGCCGCCCCCGCTTCCTTAAGCACCTTGGCCGCCTCGCTGCATGTAGCTCCCGTGGTCAATACGTCGTCGACCAGGAGAATCTTCGCGTCCCGAATTCGGCTTGCACTGCGGCCAATCGCGAAGGCCCCGCGGACATTATCAAAGCGACGCGCCGGCGCCAGCCGCGCTTGAGGCGGGGTATTCCGACGGCGGCTCAAGATCCTTTGCTCGACCTGCGTGCCCAGGCTCGCCCCAAGACAATCCGCCAGCACCCCCGCATTGTTCTTCCCCCTCGTCCACCGCCGCCACCAATGCATCGGGATGGGCAGGATGAAGTCGGCCGCAATCTCCTCCAGTTCTGCCTGTCGCCGCTCGGCCAACAATCGGCCCACCGACAGCGAGAGGGCGTCGTGCCGCGGGCTTTTCATTCTCAGAATCAGCCCACGCAAGGCGCTTCGATAGGCCCCGAGCGGCACTACCCGGTCAAAATGCAGTTTGCTCCGTTGGCAGGCAGCGCAATGCGCACGCGCCTGCCGCTCCTGAGGCAGTACCTGGCCACAACGTTGGCAGCCGTGCCAAACAACAGGGGCAATTGCGTCGAGACACGTTTCGCAGAAAGAGGCTGCCTCGTCCTCTGGCGATCGCATGCGACAGCAAAGGCAGTCGGGCGGCAGTAAGAGATTGCAGCCAGCTTGCCCCAAATTGCCCAGGCGATGCCCGTGTCGCCGATACCACTCTTTCATGGTGGCATCATAAACACAAACAGCGGTGCGGTTCAACCGGCCGACCGAGCGATTCACCTTGACTCGGCCGTCGCAGCTACCCTATGCTGCCAAAATTGACCGCCGGCCTCCATCCTTCCGTAAGCAAAAACATGTTCGACCGAAAGCACTTGAGCCGCCACGCCCAGTGGGCCGGCGGCGAAACGTTGGTGAGCCAACTTGTGGCGCGCGAATTGGGTCACCCCGACTTGGTGTCGCTGGCGGTCGGCTTTGTCGATCACCAGACGCTCCCCATCGAGCCCACACGCCAGGCCCTCGCCTGCCTGCTTTCCAACGATGCCCTGGCCCGCGCCGCCCTCCAGTATGGCGCTACTCACGGCTACTTGCCGCTCCGTGAGGCGGTCGTCGAGCGAATGTTGGCGGCCGACGGCCGTTCGGCTGCCGAGATCAATCTGCGTCTCGAGAATGCGGTACTGATGCCCGGAAGCAACCAACTGCTGTTTCTCCTGTCCGACGTGCTTCTCGATCCCGGTGACATCGTCCTCTGCGCCGCCCCTAGCTACTACGTCTACCTCGGCGCACTGGCGAATCTTGGCGCACGCGCGATCGGAATCCATACCGACGACGAAGGCATCGTCCCCGAGGCTGTCGAGGAGGAGTTGAAACGGCTTCAAGCAGCCGGTGAATTGGATCGCGTCAAAGCCATCTATGTAACGTCCTACTACGACAATCCTCGCGGCCTGACCCTCCCCGCCCCGCGCCGGGCAGCGCTGGTCGAAATCGCCAAGCGGTGGTCAATCAAACAGCGAATTTACATCATCGAAGATGCCGCCTACCGTGAACTTCGCTACACCGCCCCCGATGTCCCCAGCCTTCGGTCTTTCGACCGCGAGGGCGACACCGTGATCTACGCCGGCACCTTCTCCAAGTCCTTCTCGCCCGGCATCCGGGTGGGCTGGGGAATCTTACCCGACGCCCTCGCCGAGCCGGTGCTTGCCGAAAAAGGAAACCTCGACTTCGGCTCGCCCCATTTCAATCAGGTGCTCATGGCCGAAGTGATGCGGCAAGGGCTGTTCGATACCCACGTCCAATTGCTCCGCGCCGAATACGTCCGAAAAATCGAGGCCATTCTCGCCGCTGCCGAAGAATACCTCGGCAATCTTTCCGGAGTGAAGTGGGTGCGCCCCTCCGGTGGCCTGTATCTCTGGCTGCAATTGCCCGAAGGCATCGACACCGGTTTATCCGGCCAATTGTTCGATCGTGCCATTGCCGAGGGCGTTCTGTACGTGCCCGGACGCCACTGCTATCCGGCCGAGAGACGTCTCCCATCGGATAACACCCTTCGGCTCAGTTTCGGTTGCCAGTCCGTCGACGGTTTACGGCGCGGAGTGGCCGCGCTCTCCCGTGCGATTCGGCAGGTGATCTAGGTCGCTACCAATATGGGCATCATTGATCGCTACCTGCTGCGAAAGTTCCTGCAGACGTTCTTGATCTGCTTCGTCAGCCTCTTTGGGCTGTACGTCCTGATCGAGCTTTCCACAAACTTGGACAACTTCGTCCGCGGCGGAGAGAAGTTCGGCGAGGTCCTGCAATTTGTGGCCCAATATTACAGCTTTCGCGCCGTTTGGTTTTTCGACCGCGTCAGCGGCTTCCTGGCACTGATCTCCGCCATGTTCACCGTGGCCTGGATCCAACGGCATAATGAGATGATCGCCCTGATGGCCGCCGGCGTGTCGCGCCTCCGCGTGCTCGTACCGATCATCCTTGCGGTCGCAGTAATCAGCCTGCTGTCAGTCGTCAACCGTGAGTTGCTGATTCCGCGCTTCCGCGAAGAGCTTTCCCGTCGCCCGCAAGACCCCGTGGGCGATCAGCCGCAGTCGCTCGAAAAGCGCTACGACTTCCGCACCGAGGTGTACTTCGATGGCAAAAACACCTACGCCCGACAGAAACGAATCGAGCTGCCCGACTTCCGTCTGCCGCTACGATTGAGCGGATACGGTAAAAAGCTTTCGGCAGAGAGCGCCTATTATCGACCGGCCGAGGGCGACCGACCATCGGGTTACCTGTTCGACGGCGTGAAGGAACCCAAGAATCTCGACGGTCGCGCATCGCTGTTGCTCGAGGGCCGTCCCGTGCTGCTAACGCCGCACGATTACCCACATTGGCTCAAGCCCGACCAGTGTTTCCTTGTCAGTGATTTGACCTTCGACCAGCTTGCCGGCGGCACCACCTTCAAACAACTCTCCTCCACGGCCGAGTTGATCCGCGGTCTGCGGAATCCGAGCGCCGATTTCGGCGCCGATGTCCGTACCACCGTTCACGCCCGCATCGTTCAGCCCCTCCTGGACATCACCCTGCTGTTTCTCGGCCTGCCCCTGGTGGTCGGCCGCGAAAGCCGCAACGTGTTTATTGCAATGGGGTTGTGTATGGGACTAAATGTCGCCTTCATGCTCGTCGTGTTTGCCTCCCAGCAAATGGGCTCCATCTCTTTCTGGCCCTTTACCCCGGCCTTCGCCGCCTGGTTCCCCCTGATGATCTTCGCGCCCCTGGCAGCCGGCTTAGCCGAATTGCTGTGGCGGTAAGCCCCTCGTCCCCGCGGCCAACCGTGTCCAGCCGGTTCGTGTCACTCACAAGTCTAAACGCCATTCGTGGTTTGGCGAAAAAGAAACCGCCTTCCACTTTCCTGGCCCCTCAAGGCGTGGTACAATGCCCGTGACTGGGGTGGCGGTGATTGGTCCTTTGCTCCTTCCAAGGATCCAGGTCGATCTACTGCGTTTCGTCGAGCGGCGTCTATTCTTACGGCTTATCGAGAATTGCGGTTGATTTGCTCCCCTCATGCGTCGTTGGCTGGCCTCCGTTGTGGAAGGAGATTTTCAACGCTGACCATGACCAGCGGGTTTTCGATCGAGTTTTTTTGAGGAGGTGGCAGTCATGCCGCAGGGTACGATCAAGAAGTTGATCATGGACAAGGGTTTTGGGTTCATTCAAGGCGACAAGGGAGAACTATTCTTCCATCACTCCGCCTTGGACGGGATTACCATCGAAGAACTCCGCGAAGGGCAAAAAGTCGAGTTTGATGAAGGCCGCGGCCCGAAAGGCCCCCGCGCCGAAAACGTGAAGCCCGTCTAGAGGCGACAACCCGACAAATCAACGCGAAGCCCCTGGAAGTGCAGCAATCCAGGGGCTTTGTCTTTGCGCACGCCTAAACCAACTCAAACACCCCATCGCCCACCGCCCCGTCGACGAATCGCCACCGCGCTAGACCAGAATCTGGCGTTCCTTGGGTGCCGTGGCCACCCTGGCGTGAGAGCATCCGGGAATTGGGCCAGTTCGGCCGGCATCACTCTGGTTCAGCCGCGCGAGCGGCGACAGGTGGAGAGCCAGGGGCGTCAGCCCCTGGAAACAAGCCCAAACCCCGTTTTTTCTCCGAGCCCCGAAGGGGCGACACCCTTAGTCCGGCCGCAGTACGTGAGCTCCGCTTTACATGGTGTGCCCTTGAGCAAGATGGGCAATTTTGATTACCCAGCCATCCCAAACGCCACCCCTTGCCACTCCTGCCGACATCGCGGATTGCCGCCAATACCGTCTCAGCCCGACGCTATCCGTTACTACACCCAGAAGCCATGCCCATACATTTTCACTGACCGCTACGCCCCTCAAAATCCGAATAAGGGAGAAGATCGACTCGCTGTCATCTTCCAGCCGGCCTTGGGGGGACCGAAATGGGGAATCTGAACGTATCGGCGGTGCATCACCAGCGACCAAAGGGGCGGCCCAGCATTACCGCCGCGTCCAGCGATCAAGCGACCGCCTGCCGCAGCCACAAATCAATCACGCTCGCGACGCCCATCTGCCGGCTTACCGCTCTTGTGGTTGCCTTCACTCTCACCGCCACTGCGGTTCTCGCGCAAGTCAGTCAGGCCGCTTCGCCAATGCCAGTCTCGGCCAAGCGGATAAGCACTCTCGACGGCACCAGCAGTGATGCCGCCCGCCGCGATGCCATCCGCTCGATCCCGCTGGAAAAAATGTCGACCGAGGATCGGAAGAAAGTGGCAAGCGTCCTGACCAACATTAGTCTCTTCCGCCGCATGCCCGTTCGGGTGATCGACTGCGATCCGGACATGTATCTATTCCTAGTACGTCATCCTGACGTCGTCGTCAACATCTGGGACGTTCTCAAACTGAGCAAACTTCAGTTGCAGCAGGTCGGCGAGAATCGTTTCCACGTCGAAGAGCCGGCTGGGGCCGCCGCCACCGTGCAATTTCTTTACCGCAGCCATGACCTGCATATCGTCTATGGCGAAGGCACGTATGAAGGACCGATTCTATCCCGCCCTGTGAAAGGCCGCGGACTCCTTATCCTGAAGACGGGCTACGTTCGCGAAACAAACGACCGCTATTATGTGACCAGCCGGCTCGACGCACTGCTCAGCGTCGAACCAGTCGGCGCTGACATCCTCACCAAAACCGTTTCTCCACTAGTAGGCAAAACGGTCGACAACAATTTTGTTCAGACGCTCGCCTTTCTCGCCAGTCTATCGAGAACCGCTGAAACCAATAGCCGTACTGTCGAGCGACTGACCACCCAACTCGGCCATGTGCAGCCGGAAGTGCGTTCACAATTCACCGCTCTCGTCTCTCAAGTGGCCAAGAAGACCGTCCGTGACCGCGACGACGACCAACGGGCAGCGGTTGCCCGTCGACTGACGGACACCGCAAATACGGACAGGCAATAGCCAGCCTGACGGCGAGCAAAAACGGCCAACCAACTGCGGCGTTTGCTAGTCGCCGTCGGCACATTGCGAACGTTTCGCGGCCGACGGCACGTCGGCCTCTGCACTCCGCCGCGCGGGCATCTCGTCGCATCCCGCCGCAATCCCAAAGCGAACACCTTGGCCCTTGACCACCCCCACCGGCGGGAATATCATGGTGCCATGACTCGCCTTTTTTCCAGAATCAGGCGACATTAGAGCAGCATCCGCCGCAGCTTGGCCAAGTCAGCCCACGTCTGCGGTCGTGGTTCGGCACCGGAATTCCTTCGAGGAGAGTGGCAATGAATGGCTATCGGCACCTGGATGTCTCCGAGATCGGAGAAGTCACCATTGTCCGCTTCCGCGACAACAAGATCGTCGAAGACATCAACATCCAGGAGTTGGGTCAAGAGTTGTTCAAATTGGTGGAGGTCGATGGCCGCCGGCGGCTCCTGCTCGACTTCGCCACCGTCGATTTTCTCTCCAGCGCGGCCCTCGGCAAACTGATCACCCTTGATAAAAAGATGAAGGCTCACGGCGGCGTACTGAAGCTTTCCAACATCCGCCCCGAAATCTACGAGGTGTTTGCGATTACGAAACTCAATCGCCTGTTCGATATTCGTCCCGACGATGCCGATGCCTTGGCCGCCTTTCAATAGTGCGTTTCAAGTAGTAAGGGGCACTTGTCGGCAGAAAAACCAACCGAACCGTCATGCGAGTCCGAAAGCCAGAGCGCTCACCCATGCCTTTCTCGGAAGAGCGGTGGACTTGGCAATGCGATGAGATGATTCCGAGCGACGTCGTCGCGGGTCGGCGGTTGCTGGAGGAGATTCTCCATCGATTAAGGGCCATGCACTGGCCACGCCGCGATGTCTTCGGCGTTCACTTGGCAACCGACGAGGCCTTGGCCAACGCCATCATCCACGGCAATGCGTCGGACAGCAGAAAACACGTCCGCTTTTCCTGCCGGCTTTCACCGCGAAAAATTCACATTGAAATCGTTGATGAGGGGGACGGGTTCGATCCCAATGCCTTGCCCGATCCGACGACGCCTGCCCACCACAGTTGCCCCACCGGACGCGGCGTAATGCTGATGAAAGCCTTTATGTCCCATGTCGATTTTCAGGAAGGCGGCCGCCGCGTGGTGATGGAAAAACACCGCGAAGCGGACTAAGACGATATCCACCTCTCTGGCAGAACCTAGCCCGAAGGGGATAGATAGGATAGCCCAGCGTTGCCGCGCAGCCGTTACCTGGGTTTTCGGACGGCACATTCGACAACCCTGATTGGGCATTGCGGGCGCGGGTTGTTCGAGGAGAAGGGCCGGCCCGAAACTCCCGACGCCCTCCTCTACCAGCGGAATTCCACGCCGGCTACCGCTCCGTGATAGAAGGCCGTACCATTCAGCAACATATCGGACGAACCGGCGTCGAGTGCGGCGACCGCGTCGCCGGCTAGGACCACCCCCTCGAGCCACATTACCTCGTAGCCGCCGTAGACCGACCAATGCTGCCCGAGGCGGTATTTTGCCGTGAGCCCGATTTCGCCGAGAAATGAAGTCCGGCTGGCGGTGGCGGTCTCGTCCATCTCGAAATACGTTCCTTCGCCCGCCACATTGAGTCGAATGGCGTTGCCGTAGATTCCCGCCTTGACGAAACCGTCGACTTCCAAAGCGCCACGCTGCAACAGTTTGCCCTCGGCGCCTAATTGGAAACCGTACAAGTGGTTGCTATTGTCGAAATCGAAGGTTCCTTCGAGCGTGGGGCTCCAGGCATCGGCGCCGATCCGTTCGTGCAATTCAACCCAGCGAAAACCGGCCAAAATCCGTAGCCGCTCACCAATCTGCCGGCCCAGATTGAGTTCCGTGCTGTACAGCCGTGAAGCGTACAGCGCCGAGGCCGTGTCGAAGTAATCGTCGGGATCCGTCGACACAAGCGGCACAAGAATATTGCCAGGGTCGCTAAGACTTTTCGTGGCTTTCCACTCGTCAACCATGAAATACCGCACGCCGAAGCTCCAACCGTTCTCGAAGTGGCGATTCACTTGCACATCCGAGCCGGCCGCCCATCCCAAATCGAAATCGGCCGTGTTGGCCAGTTCTTCGTGCGTGGTGCCGTCTTCGGCCAATAATGCCGATCGAGCGTTCGATCGGTGTAAAATAATCGTGCCAGCGCTGGCGGTCCAACGCGGTTGGAATTCGGCGCCTGCCAAGGCAAAGATCGCCTCATCGCTTTGCGCGTTTGCGACACCCGATCCAGCGAACAACGCGACCGACAGGGCCACGACAAAGAACGAGAGACTTTTCATATTCGGTTCCCCCAAGCATTAGTACTTATCGAGCTCGGGGTGGCGGAAAACGTGGAAAAAGCGATAAAAAAGCCGCAATCCCGCCGCTGATTCGCCGCAGCCTGGCAAAAAGGAGAAACCGCGGCCACTTTGCCGGCCGATCAAGACCGAAAGCGCCACGCGCCGCCGATCGACTTGGCACCGTCTTCCAACGGCCGGCCCATCTCGGTTGCCGGTTGCCCCCGCTGGTGCTTTTGTGTAAAACCTTGGGATTCACCAGCACGGCAAAGTCGTTCACGCCTGAGACTTATCGCTTTTTTTGATACCTTGCCCTCCCACCGCTCACCGCTCATGTCCACTGATTCGATCCTCAACGAGCTTCCCAAACAGTATGATCACCTGGCCGCCCAGCAGCGTTGGTATCCCGTGTGGGAGCAACGCGGCTACTTCCACAGCGAACCCAACCCCGCCCGCAAGCCCTACACAATCGTCATCCCGCCGCCGAACGTGACCGGCGCGTTGCACTTGGGCCACGCCCTGAACAACACCCTGCAGGACATTCTCATTCGCCAAAAGCGGATGCAAGGCTTTGAGACCCTCTGGGTCCCCGGCACCGACCACGCCGGCATCGCCACCCAGGCCATCGTCGAACGCCGCTTGCTGGCCGAGGAAAAGATCAGCCGCCACGAACTCGGCCGCCAAGGGCTCGTCGATCGCATCTGGCAGTGGAAACACGACTACGAAACCCGCATCATCGGCCAGTTGAAGCAACTCGGCTGCAGTTGCGATTGGCAACGCACTCGTTTCACGCTCGACGCCACCTGTGCCCGCGCGGTCCGCGAGACGTTTTTCCAGCTCTTCAAGGAAGGCCGTATCTATCGCGGCAAACGGCTGGTCAATTGGGACACCTTCCTGCAAACCGCCGTCAGCGACGACGAGGTGTTCCACGAGCCAACCAAGGGCCATTTCTGGCACTTCCGCTACCCGGTCATCGATCCCAAACCGGGCGAGCCGACGCATGTGACGATCGCCACGACCCGCCCCGAGACAATGCTCGGTGATACGGCCGTCGCCGTGCATCCCGATCCGGCCGGCGCCCTGGAGCAAGCCCGGCTCGATCTCGAACGTCGCCTGGCCGAAGCCTCGGCCAAAGAAAAGCCCGACCTCCAATCGCAAATCGAGAAGATCGATGCGCGTCGGGCCGACATGCTGCCGCAACTGGAAAAACTCCGCGACATGGCCCGCGATGGCCGCATGCTCGAACTGCCGCTGGCCGGCCGAAAAATCCCGCTCATCACCGATGTCTGGGCAAAGCCCGAACTCGGCTCCGGTTGCGTGAAGATCACCCCAGCCCACGACCCCAATGATTACGACGTCTGGCAACGTCACCAGGAAGTCGGCGCGATCAACATCCTCAATCCCGATGGCACCCTCAACGAAAACGTGCCCGAAAAATACCGCGGCCTGACGGTGAAGAAGGCCCGCGAGGCGGTGGTTGCCGACCTTGAAGCGGCCAGCCTGATGGTCGAAATCGAGGATCGCGAAATCGACCTCGCCCACAGCGACCGCTCCAAGACGCCGATCGAACCGCTGCTGACCGACCAGTGGTTCATCAAGATGGACGAACTAGCCCAGTCGGCGATGGACGCCGTCAGCGATGGCCACGTGAAAATCACGCCCGAGCGCTACGCCAAGGGCTACCTCGACTGGCTCAGCGAAAAACGCGACTGGCCCATCGGCCGGCAACTCTGGTGGGGACATCAGATTCCAATCTGGTACTGCAGCGCCGCCAGCGAAAAAGACCTCCAAAAAGCCTTCGCCGGTCGTACGGACGTCGTTTGGAGTCGCGACGAACAAACCGGACAATGGCTGATTTGCCTGGAGGAAGGCGAATTGGCGGCCGACGCCGTGCCTCGCTGCGAATTGGTTCGCGAATCCGACGTCCTCGACACCTGGTTCAGCTCGGCCCTCTGGCCGCACTCGACCCTCGGCTGGCCCGAGCAGACCGACGAGTTGAAGTACTACTATCCAACTAACGTGCTGATTACCAGTCGCGACATTATCACGCTCTGGGTCGCGCGAATGGTGCTCACCGGGCTGCACAACGTCGGCGAGGTGCCCTTCCACGACGTCTTCATCCACCCCAAGATTCTCGACGGCTACGGCGAAGGCATGTCGAAGTCGAAGGGCAATGGCGTCGATCCGCTCGACGTGATTGAGAAGTTCGGCGCCGATTCGCTGCGGTTCGGGCTGGCTTATTTGACCACCGAAACCCAAGACGTGCGGATGCCGGTCGAATTCGAGTGCCCGCACTGCAACAAGCTGATCGAACAGACCAAGGAAAACCGCATTAAACCGCGGGTCAAATGCAAGCACTGCGGCGAGTTCTTCTCGACCCAATGGGCCGAGAAGCTTGAAGACAAGGCCCTGCCACGCGGCGCTGTGGTGAGCGACCGCTTCGAGCTTGCCCGCAACTTCTGCAACAAGCTGTGGAACGCCTCGCGATTTGCCATGCTCAATCTCGAAGGCTACCATGCCGCCCCAGTGGCCGACGATGAATTGTTCGTCGAAGACTCGTGGATTTTGAGCCGGCTGGCAACGGTAACACAGCAAGTCACTGCAGCACTCGCCGAATATCGTTTTGCCGACGCCGCCCGGGTCCTCTACGACTTCGCCTGGGACGAATTCTGCAGCTTCTATGTCGAGATGGTCAAGGGCCGCTTGCAGGACGAGACCCAACGAGCCGTGGCTCAGCGGGTGCTCGCCCACACGCTCGACACGCTGTTGCGACTGCTGCACCCGATGATTCCCTTCCTCACCGAGGACGTGTGGCAGCGATTCAACGAGATTGCGCCGGAGCGCGGCATCGACAACGTCCTGCCGGCCGCCGAAAGCATCATGCTCGCCCCCTGGCCCGAGTTCGATGCCAAGCGACAAGACGCGGAGATCGAGGCCCAGTTCGCCCGCTTCCAGGAAGTGCTCCGGGCCGTCCGCGACATGCGGGCAAAGCAGGGTGTCACCCCCAAAACGCCCCTCAGCTTCTCGGTCCGCTGCGATGAGAAGATCGCCGAACTGCTGCAGCCAATGGAGCCGTACTTCGCACCGATGGCCAACGCCCATTCCACAGGCTTTGGTCCGCAAGTGGCACCACCCGCCCTCAGCGCGACCGTCGCCCTGCCGGGCATCGAGGTGTTCGTCGACCTGGCCGACCTAATCGACGTGCCGGCCGAGATCGCCCGGAAGAAGCAAGAGGCGGAGAAGTTGATCGGCTTCATCGCCGCCAAGGAGAAGAAGCTTACGAACGCTAGCTTTGTCGAGCGGGCACCGGCCGACGTGGTTCAGAAAGAGCGCGACAGCCTCAAGGACCTGCAGGACCAGCTTACCGCCGCCCGGGAAGTGATCGAACGGCTAGAGGCGAAAGGGAAGTAACGGATACGGCCTGTGAACTCTGCGGGAGAACTTAGGACCATTGACGATTGACTTGACGAAGAATTTAGGGAGCAGGGCTCGATCACCATGTCAAAGACAGTTCCCTGGGGGCTGCTGGCGTTCTTGGTAATGTTTCTCGGCGGAGTGTTTACGCTGGCTGGGTTTCAGCAACACCAACGACGTCAAGTACTTTTGAACGAGCCGGTCAAGTTAAAACTGGCTGATTTGCTGCGCGATGGGATTGGTGAGAACAAGCACATCTGCCTTGCCGATTTCTCCTTTGGCAGACGTTATGTTACGGAAACCAAGGACGGGCATGTAACGCGAGCATGGGTACCGATCTTTCCAAAACCAATAGCCGCGGGCCCCTTGAAGATCGAAGCGGTCATCGAGACAGTCAGCGTGACGGACGACGATCAGTGGAAAAAGCCTTTCTTCCGCAAAGCGACGATTACCGGGATTTGCTCGCCAAATCCCGTCGGGCTCGGGCAGAACGGCGACAAGCTCTTCGATATGCACATGAAGAGCCCTCGAGTCTGGTGCATTGAAGAAGGGCTTGTCCTGCCAAGCAGGGAACATGTTTTTTATAGTTGCCTGCTTCCGGGAATCGTCTTTCTGCTCGGCCTGACTGCTTGGATAGTGGTCTTGTTTTCGAAAAGGAAGCAGCGTCGCGCAACGACTCGGAACGCCGAACTCTTAGGTGATACCCCAAAGCAAAACGGGGAGAAGCTTGGCGACCTGGAGGCGGAGTATCAGGCGGGTTCAGGCATGCATCTCTTCGCCCTCGTTTGCGCCATTCTCTTGGCCACAGGCGCCAGTGTTGTTTCCGTCTTCCTCGCAATGCACTGGCATGATCGGGGAGCGATCATACTAGCGACCATCACAGCCCTCGTAGCCTTGGGATTAATCGCGGCAATCGTAATACTATTTCGGCGACTTAGCTGGAGATTGGCAATTCATGCAAACGGTTTCGCAACGTACAGCGGGCCCGCGGAAACTGATAAACTCGTCGATGCCGTGCTTTGGGAGGACATACGAAGCTACCTTCGATTCCGTTTTCGAATGAACGGCATCCTCGTTCGGGACGAAGTACACCTAGAACTGCAGTCAGGACGGAAGGTGAAACTCGAAGCGGCCTACCGAGACTTCGCGAGCCTCGCAGCGTCAATTCGCGAGCAAAGCTACCCTTATCGACTGGCCGAGGCCGCCAGGCTGCTCCAAAACGGACAGCCAATGCCCTTCGGGGCCATCAACCTCCGAAAAGAAGGGCTGCAAAAAGGACGAGAAGTAATGCCGTGGTCCGAACTGACAGGAGTTGGCATACAAGAGACGTCTACTGGCCAGCAACTAGTGGTTGACAGAGTTGGGAAGCGAACAACGTCGTTCTCGTTCGGGCAACTCGCCGTACCGAACACGGACGTTCTGCTCTCTCTATCCGAAAAGTTCCGAGAACTTACCTCCCCCCGACAGCAGGGCGAAACCGCGCCCTCGATATAGCCACCGCGAAACCTTTTCCGTCCCGCGGGGTTTACTGCTACGTGGCCTTCACCGCCCACCGCGCTAACCGTACGCAGTCAATAAGGCAGTTTTGCCAGAAATGACCCGAAAAAAAGCCTTCACCCTCGTCGAACTGTTGGTCGTGATCACGGTCATCGGCCTGTTGATCGGGCTGTTGCTGCCGGCCGTCCAAGCCGCTCGCGAATCGGCCCGCAGGTTGCAATGCGGCAACAACCTCCGCCAGATCGGCATCGCCCTGACCATGTACGTCGACTCCCAAGGGACCTCCGGCGTATTCCCCGATGCGGCTCAATTGCCCGATCCATCGATTACGAGCAAGCCCAGCCTCCGCGAGGTGCTTAATCCGTACATTGAAAAGAATGCCGCCGTGTTCCATTGTCCCAATGACACCTCTTCGCGCAATACCGACAACAGCCCCAACAGCCAATCATATTTCGCCCGCTTCGGCATTAGCTACGAGTACTATCGAACCGGCATGCCATCGCGCGATCCGGCCAACAAGACCCGGCAGCAGCTCTTGAAGAACTACAATCGTCCCTCCTCGGAAATCTCGATATCCTACGACTTCGACGGCGTTCATTACGGCGGTGTCGCCATCGAGCGCAACACGCTCTACATGGACGGCCATGTCGACGACCTCCTCCGCTAGGACAGGGCACCGGTATGAACAAAAAGAAACTCTCGATCACCGTCGCGATCCTTCTCCTGTTGGCCGGCCTGACCTACGCCTTTTGGCCCGAGTCGCAAGTGCAGAAGCTCGAACAGATGCGCAAGGAGGCGTTCAGTGAGGGACGCCCCGATCGGGAAAAGATGCGGGAATTGCGCGAGGAAATGAACAAATTGCCTCCCGAGCAGCGCGATCAACTACGCGAGCAATGGCGCGAGGATATGGCGGCGCGAATGGAACAGCACGAAGCGTCCCGCGCCGCCGAATATTTCGCCCTCCCTGCCGAAAAGCGAAAAGAATATCTCGACAAGCAGATAGCCGAGCAGGAAAAGTGGCGCAAAGAGATGGAAAAACGCCGCCAAGAATGGGAAACAAGTCGCAATCAGGCCGGCCAGGGTCAGGGCCAAAACGGTAACCGACCCGGCCAAAACCCCGGTGGACCGGGCATCGGTCCGGCAGGGCCAAGCGGTCCCGGACAGGCCGGCGGACCCGGGGCCCGCCCCCCGCGCAACCGCACCCCCGAATCGCGTTCCGCCCGCCGCAACCAGCGCATGGACAACGTGAGCCCTTCGCAACGCGCTCAGATGACTGCCTTTCGCCAAGACATGGCAAAACGCCGCGCCGAACTCGGCCTGCCGGCCTGGGGACCGCCAGGCGGCCGCGGCCCGCGATAACACCCCTTCTACGACTCGGCCTCCGACGGCCCCGATTCCGCTTTACCCGTAAGGCATACAGCCTTCTGACCCTGGCATTTTCCCGGCTTGCCGTGAAACACGTCTTGGCCGTTGATGCGGACAACGGCGGCCGAGGCGGCGTCCGTCTCGCTTGCAAGGATGTCGCCCACCTGCAAACTCTGCAGGTCGCCGGCGCTGATTGACGTCTTGGCCAGAATGACTTCCACGTCGGCTAATGATTCTTGAAGACCAAGGGCGCTCCATTTGGCGGCGTCATCAGCACTTAAAGGCGACGACGCCCGCATGGCGGGCATCTGCACATTCTCGTCCATCCGCTCCACCGCTCGGCAGGGAAGGCACAACCGCAGCATCCCCTGAGCTTGCTCCAACTGGATTCGGCAGCCGATCGAAACCACCATCTCGTCGGTCGGCAGCGCCCGCATCAACCGGGGATTCGTCTCGGCCTGCACGATCTCCACCTGCAAATCGCACACCTCACTCCATGCCAGCGACAGTTGTTCGAGAACGGCCCGAGCGACCCGGCCGGCCAGCAACAATTCAACGTCACTCAAGGGGCGATGCGGAGGCGGCTCATCGGTCTGCCCGCCACCGAGCAAACGATCCAACAGGGGGAACAGCACTCGCGGCTCGATGTCGAGCATCAAGCAGTCGCCGAGCCCTTGCGATCGCAGCAAGTGAAAGCATGACGGTGCGGCAAGGCTCTGCAGAAATTCGCCATAAGAAAGCGGCTTCACCTCGGCCAATTGCACGTCAACCGGCGTCCGCACCAGCGACGAAAGGGGCCCCGTCAGTTCATTCGCGAACCGCTGGTGGATCACCCGTAGCCGCTGCAAGTGGCGGGGAGCGATGGTGGCCTGCGGCGACGACTCGTGTGTTGTTTCGCGGCCCATCGGTCGATCCCTTCCCTGAGAACACTCAACGCGAAAACCAAAATGCGGCAACAGTCCCTAGCCCCTTACCTGCCCCGTGCCGTAAACGACATACTTGTAACTGGTCAACTCTTCAATGCCACACGGTCCCCGGGCGTGGAATTTATCCGTGCTAATGCCGATTTCGGCCCCCAGCCCAAACTCGCCGCCGTCATTGAACCGCGTGCTGGCGTTCACCATCACGGCTGAACTGTCGATTCGGGCCACAAATTGCCGCGCGGCATCGAGGTCGCGGGTGACAATTGCTTCGGTATGCTGAGAGCTATAGCGATTGATGTGCTCGATCGCCTCATCGAGAGACTCAACCACTTTGCAGGAGATAATCGGTCCCAAGTACTCGGCGGCAAAATCCTCGTCGGCGGCCGGTTTTGCTGCCGCCAACACCTTTTGCGTCGCCACGTCACCACGAATCTCCACGCCGCGATCGACAAGCGCCTTGCCAATTCGTGGCAGCAGCGAATCGGCCACCGCCCGATGCACCACCAGCGATTCGGCTGCATTGCACACACCCATCCGCTGGCATTTGGCGTTGAGCACAATCTTTTCCGCCATGTCCGCCTCGGCCGATGCATCGAGATATACGTGGCAATTGCCGGCGTAATGCTTGATGACCGGCATCTTCGCCTCTTCGCTCACGCGACGGATCAGGCTCTCGCCGCCTCGCGGGATGCAAAGACTGATGTACTCGGGCATCTTCAACAGGTGCCCTACCGCTTCGCGATCGGTCGTGGTGACCAATTGCACGGCGTCGGCCGGCAGCCCCACCTCACGCGCTGCCTCGGCCAGCACCTCGGTGATCGCCTGATTCGAGTGCACCGCCTCTTTTCCGCCGCGAAGGATCACGGCATTGCCAGCCTTCACGCACAGTGCCGCCGCGTCGGCCGTCACATTCGGCCGCGATTCATAGATGAAAAAGATTACGCCCAAGGGCACACGTACCTTCTGCACATCGAGACCGTTGGGGCGAATCGAACTCGATATTACCTGGCCAATCGGCTCCGGCAGCGCAGCCACTTCGTCCAACGCCTTGGCAATGTCGCGAATCCGCTCCGGCGTCAGTCGCAACCGATCGATGGCCGCCGGCGAAAGCCCGTAGCCCGGCGCGGCATCCAAATCGCGGGCGTTGGCCTCGACAATGGTCGCCGCGCGCTCACACAACAACCGCGCACAAGCAGACAGCCATCGTTTCTTCTGGGCCCCGGTTACGGTGGTCAACGCCGTCGCAGCTCGCTTCGCCCGTTGGGCTAAGTCCAAACAGTATTGTTTCAAGTCGTTCATAATTCAAAAATCGCTGTCGTTCCCTCGGCACTTGAAAAAGTATCCCCGACCTAACCCCACAAGTCAACGCCGGTTAGGGGGTCCTATCGTGACATTCCACCGCTGGCCTGAAACAGGAACAACGCCTGCCGAACGGCCGCCACATCATGTACGCGAAGGATTTGCACGCCATGGCGGGCCAGCGCCAGCCCGACGCCCACCGTACCCGCGGTTCGATCAACCTCGGCAAGTTCCAGAAAGGCCGGCGCTGTCAGCTTGCTCAGCGTAGCCACCAAGAAACGCTTTCGTGAGTGCCCCACCAACACCGGACAGCCAAGCTCGTGAAATCGCTCAATATTGGCCAGCAGGTCGAGGTTGTGATCGGTCGTCTTGCCGAAGCCAATGCCCGGATCGACGGCAATCCCTTCGGCAGCCACTCCGACCGCCACGGCCGCGTCCCGCCGCGACCGCAAATACTCAAGCACCTCGCCAACAACATCCTGATAAACCGGCTCGTCCTGCATCGTCCGCGGCGTCCCGCGCATGTGCATCAGGCACACTCCGCACCCGGCCTCGGCCACCAAGGGAAGCATGTCCCGATCGGCCGTCAGCGCCGACACGTCGTTGACGATTTCCGCGCCGGCGTGCAACGCATGCTTGGCGACGATGGCTTTGGACGTATCGATCGAAATCGGCACAGAACACCTTCGGCAAAGTTCGCCGAGCACCGGCAACACTCGCCGCAACTCTTCCTGCGCGCTGACCGGCTTCGAACCGGGCCGGGTGCTCTCACCGCCGATGTCCAGAACGTCGGCGCCCTCGGCGATCAACCGCAGGCCATGCTCTACGGCCGCCTCGGCATCGGCAAACCGCCCGCCATCGGAAAAACTATCCGGCGTCACGTTGACAATGCCCATCAACAGCGGCCGTGGGCCAAACGACAACGTTCGCGTGCGGAGCTTCCAGCGTTCGGCGCGTGCCGGCATATAGAACCTATCCGTTGGCCCCGTCGACTGATAAAAAGGCTTCGCCCGCCGACGGTTTCTCTAACCACCGCAACAGCCGCAGGAATCCCAGCCAAATAAGGCCTGCATGCAGATCTGCGACCAAGTCTCAAATTGGCTCATATCGGCGAGGATCGTGGCGACGGGACGAAAACCGCACTCGATAATATCTGGTTCGCGCGGGTGAACGTCGGGCCGTTCAACATCAAACAGGTGGACCACGCCCAGGTGCACCGTGCCCACTTCGGTCTGGTCGTCGTTGATCAGGCCGACACATCGCGACGTGTAGGGCGTGTCGATCGCCACTTCTTCGTCCAGTTCGCGCCGCATCCCTTCTTCGTACGGTTTCCCGTTCCCGTCGCTGCCGACATCGATCGAAGAAATGTGCCCCCCAATCCCAACGCTTCGCTTGCTATGCAATCGCCCTTCGCCCTGTCCCTTGCCGCGCGTGTACTGAAAGACGTTCTGCACGCCGGCGCCGTCGGTATGCCGAAAAATAACGTACGGAATCAACTGCTTGTAGCCCGGATCCTTCTCGACCTCGTTGCGGGGCCGATAACTCATGTGTTCCGGCCGCAGCAACTCGCGGACATACCGATCAACCTCGCAACAAAACCCTTGAAAATGGCCCAAACGGTGAAATAGCTCGGTGGGCACAACTAGCACTTGTTCGATCTCGTCTTGCGGCACGGTGGAAGTCCTTTTCTATTCGCCAGAGAGGCGGTTTGGGCTCGGTTGGCAGAGGTTATGTCGTACAGGTCAAGGGGGAATGTGAACACAGCCGGCGTGCTCAAAATATCTCCACTACAGGATCAGCATCGCATCGCCATAACTGTAAAAACGGTAACGCTCACGAATCGCCTCCTCATAGGCGGCGCGGATCAATGCATCGCCGCCGAACGTTCGCACTAACACCAAGAGGGTCGTCCGTGGCAAATGAAAATTCGTCAGCAACGCGTCAACTGTGCGGAATTGGTACGGCGGCCGAATGAACAAATCCGTATAGCCGGCAAAAGCTTTCAATTCTCCACTGGCCGACGCCGTCTCCAAGACGCGCACCGAGGTAGTGCCGACCGCGACCACGCGACCGCCCGCCTGCCGGCACGCTTGAATTCGGTCCACCGACTCCTGCTTGAGCGAGCCCCATTCGCTGTGCATTTGGTGCTCGGCCAGGTTTTCAGCACTAATCGGCTTAAAGGTGCCTGGCCCCACGTGCAGCGTCAAACGGCATATTTCGACCCCTTGCTTGGCCAACCGATCCAACAGCTTGCTGGTGAAGTGCAGCCCGGCCGTCGGTGCAGCGACCGCCCCCGGCACCTGGGCATAGACCGTCTGGTAATGCTCCTGGTCGCTCGGCTCCATCTCGCCTTTGCGAATGTAAGGCGGCAGCGGCACCCGTCCAACGCGATCCAGCAAGGCGAATGCATCCTCGGCAGCCAAGGGCCGAGCGATCCAGGTCCCGTCAGCTTCCTTCACGCCCAGTTCCAGGTGCACGTCCTCGTCGCCGGCCGCATTGATCAGCGTGATCGTGTCTCCGGGTTGCAGCTTGCCGCGAGTTTTGCACATCACCCGCCACAAACCGTCCGGGCTCCGTTCCAGGAACAGGCCTTCCCAATGCCCGCCCGTAGCGCGGCGACGGCCGACCAACCGGGCGGGAACGACGCGGGTATCGTTGATGACCAGACAATCTCCGCCGCGGAGAATGTCTGGCAAATCCCGGATGTGACGATGCTCCAGGGAATGCCCCCCCCGATCCGCCACCAACAGCCGGGCGTCCGTCCGCGATGCCGTCGGCGACTGAGCGATCAGTTCCTTCGGCAACTCGTAATCGTAATCCGCCAGATTGGCCATGTCCTTGATCTTCCCCGAAAACGATCCCAACTTTACCTGACTGCTAGGAATGAGTATAAGTCGCCCCGACCAATCTTTGCAGGGGCACCGCCCACACACCCCAACGCCATGCAACCAATACGTCTTGCGCTGTGCATCACCGACCTCGACGCGGGGGGCGCGGAGCGTTGCCTGACCGAACTCGCCGTGCGGACCGAGCGTCGCCGGTTCACTCCGGTAGTCTATTGCCTGTCGCCATACCCCTCCCAAGTGGATAAATCCTGCCTCCCACGCCTCATCCAGGCAGGCGTCCCTGTCCATTTTCTCGGCGGGCAAAGCGCTTGGCAATTCCCGATGGTGCTACGACGGCTGAAGTACCTGCTACGCCTGCAAAAACCCCAGATCCTCACGACTTTCTTGTTTCACGCCAATGTCCTCGGACGCATCGCGGGACGCCGCGCCGGCGTCAAACACATCGTTTCCGGAATCCGCGTGGCCGAGCGCGCCGCCCGGTGGCACCTCTGGCTCGATCGACTCACCCAGCACCTGGTCGATCGCTATGTGTGCGTCAGCCAATCCGTCGCCGATTTTTCGGCCAACGACGCTCACTTGCCTGACGAAAAAATAATGGTGATCCCCAACGGGATCGATCTGGCCCGCTACCCGGCCAAGATGCCGGCCGACTTGGCCGAGCTGCACATCCCACGGGGCTCTGCGGTGGCAACCTTTGTTGGCAGACTGGAACCGCAAAAGGGGCTCGACTGGCTGCTCGAATCGGCTCGGTCCTGGCTTGCCAACTCCGAAACCGCCCACCTCCTGCTGGTCGGCGATGGACCCCTTCGCGCGAAGCTAGCAGCGAAATCCGACGAGCTCGGGCTGGGCCCAAAAGTCCATTTCGCCGGTTGGCGGCCCGATGTGGCGGAACTTCTGGCGGCTAGCCGTCTGCTGGTCCTTCCTTCCCGCTGGGAAGGGATGCCCAATGTTGTCTTGGAAGCCATGGCCAGCGCCAAACCCGTGGTAGCGACCGACGTGGAGGGCGTCCGCGAACTTCTCGGCCCGCTGGCCCCCGGCCAGACCGTCGCATACGGCGATTCGGCAGCCCTCGGCAAGGCTCTGGAACGCTTCCTCGCGAGCGAATCGCTCGCAGCGGAAACCGGCGTGGAAAATCGCCGTCGGGTAGAAGCTCACTTCGATATTACCGCCGCGGTGCGGTCGTACGAGGCGCTATGGGAAGACCTGGCAAAACAGTGACTCTCCTCCCCCCCACTGATTCGCTTTCAAAACAATTGCCGCGGAAAAACCGGCTTGCCACTAGGGCAAAAAGTGGCTATTCTGATCGGCGTTGTGGGGCAAAGTGGGGAATCGTGGTGAAACCATGCTGCTAACCGGGGTTTTTGGCCGTTCGCTCGATCAAAAGCTCCGCGTGGCGATTCCCAAAAAGCTTCGCCAAGCGCTGATCCCCGAACAGGGCAAGGGCGTGTACTTGGCCCCCGGCACCGACGGCTCGTTGGCAATCTACGGGGAGCCCGCCTTCGCTGCCTTGGCCGAGAGACTCGCCCAGGCGTCGCCCACCCGCGAGGACGTGCGCGCCTTCAACCGTTTGTTTTACGCCCGCGCCCAATGGGTCGAACCCGACGCTCAAGGTCGGGTTCGCATCCCGCCCGAACTCGCCGCCCTGGCGCGCTTGGAGAAAGAAGTGATGCTGCTGGGAGTGCACGATCATTTGGAACTTTGGTCGGCCGCCCAATGGCAAGCCTACTTGAACGAAAAACAGTCGCACTACGATCAGATCGCGGAGGCCGCGTTTCGTTGATGCGTGCAGCAATAAAGGTGGCAAACCGACGCTTGGGCGGCCGAGACACTTGGCCCAAAAAACGATTGCCGCATCCCTAACCGATCACGATGTCTTGGAGGTTTCGTCTGTCTGTTTGATCGCTACGCGTGAGACCCGCACCGTCGCTCTGACGGCCACCGGAGCGGCGGGAAAGCTTTGCTGTGTGCGAGGTGAAGCAACGGACCTCACGGACGGGAAGCCAAGGAAGCCTTCCCGTTGCGAACGGCGCGCAACTCCGCCTCGGCGGCCAGTTGATCGCGAACGCTCAACCTCACACGGGCGCATGGAAGCGCCCGAGGTCGAGTGTTTCCTCTTCGCAGCGACGAAGCTACGCGCCCGCAACAACTCGCCTCAACGATGTCCAATCCTGCAACAGTGCATGTGCCCGTTCTTCTGGACGAAGCCGTCCAATGGCTCGCTCCACGGCCAGGCTCGATCCTCGTGGATGGCACTCTCGGCGGCGGTGGTCATACCAGCGCTCTGGCGCAATTGGTCGGTAAAGAGGGCTTGGTACTATCGCTCGATCGCGATGCCGCGGCAATCGATGCGGCGGCGGAAAAACTCCGCGGGCAACCGATCAAGCTGGCTCAGGCCAACTTCTGCGATCTGCCAGAAGTGCTCGATGCGTTGGAGATTGCCCAGGTCGACGGCGTGCTCCTCGATCTCGGCCTCTCCAGCGATCAACTGGCCGACGTCCAGCGCGGCTTCAGCTTTTCGTCGGAAGGACCCTTGGATCTCCGCTTCGATACCACCTCGGGCGAGCCGGCTTGGCGATTGCTCGAGCGACTGAGCGCCGAACACCTGCAGCAACTGATTTCGGCCTATGGGGAGGAGCGGTTCAGCCCCCGGATCGCCCGGGCAATCGTCGAACAACGGCGAAAGGACCCCATTCGCACGGCGGCCCAGTTGGCCGAGCTCGTCCGCCGCTGCGTACCGAGAGTTCCCGGAGGGCATCGGATCGATCCGGCAACGCGAACTTTTCAAGCCCTGCGAATCGCCGTCAACGATGAATTGAAATCGCTCGAGATTGCCCTGAGACGCATCCCCGATCGGATCCGCACGGGCGGGCACTTTGCTATCATCAGTTTCCATTCCTTGGAAGACCGACGCGTCAAGGAAGCCTTTCGCGGCGACCCACGGCTCAACGTCCTGACGCGGCGGCCCGTCCTGCCCAGCGACGCTGAAACGGCAACAAATCCCCGCGCGCGAAGCGCCAAATTGCGGGTCGCCGAGCGCATTTAGGGCAAAAGTTTCAAGGCTGGCCTTGAACGATTGATCGAAAACAATCATTATTCGCGCCAACTACCGGCCGTTCGGGCAAGGAGGCCAGAACATGGGTCAAGACGCCAAACAGAACAACGACGTTAAATCGGAAGAAAAGCAGGATAAGGCACCCGCCAAGTCCCGACTCGGCAAGGAAGCCAAAATCGGCATGCTGGTCATCCTTGTCCTCTTGGCCGGCCTGGCAACGACGATTGTCTTGCGGTTCCGAGGATCCAGTGCGCCGGATACCGTGGCCGCAGCTACCGACACAAGCAAGGCTGCCTCGACCACGCCAGCTCCCAAAAGCGATCCCTTCCAAGGCTATAAGTCGAAATCCTCCAGCAGCAGTTCGCCGACCATCGTGCCCGCCAAAGCGGCCTCCACCAAGCCGCCCAAAACGATTGGTAGCGATCTCGACAAGTGGAAGATGCCGGCCAACAAGCCGCAGTCTAAATCGCTAGCACGGAGTTCGTCTTCGTCGGACCTGCCGCCGCTGCCGCCCGATCCGCCCAAGGCCGCCGAAAACCGATACGATCGCTATGGGCTCGATGCGACGGAAGGCTCGGCGATGACGCCCGCCGCCAAGCCGCTGAGGTCGTCGACGAGTGACGCTCATTTGCTGGCCCCCGAAATGTCCGTCCCGCCAGCCGCGCCCAGCAGCACGAGTGCGATGGCAAGCAGCCGAGACTCGCGCCGCAGTCACCATGACTTGGTCGACAACGAGGCCGCGAACGACTACGCAGTTCCCCCTGAGACGATCCCGTCATCTCGCGACGATGCCAACCGCGGCCGGGCAGCCGCTCTGCCACCGCCTCCCTCGCGACCGTCCTACGCCGGCGCAAAGCCCTACTCTGGCTCGCCGGGCACCTCCTACGCCGGAGCCGAGGGGCGCACCGTCTCCACCGGCAGTTCCTCGCTCAACGACCCCAACGATTACCGCGGCAGTTCCAGTGATTATCGCAGCAACTCAAGCAGCCCTTCCTACGGATCCAACTTCTCCCGTCGGTCTTCGGCGACGTCCTCGTTTGCCAACGCGCCGCGTCGGGACGACGGCAAGTACGAGATCCAACCGAACGACAGTTACTGGACGATTTCCGAAAAGGTTTACGGCAGCGGCTCTTATTTCAAGGCCCTCATGCAGCACAATCGGGCCAACACCGGCGACGAGCGGCTGCAGCCGGGCCAACTGGTAGCTACGCCGCCGATCGCCGAATTGGAGAAGGCCTACCCCGACCTTTGCCCCAAAGCCAGTCGCCGCGAAACGATGCAAAGTCGCGCGATGACGGTCAGTTCTCGCCCCCAGTACCGCTCCGGCCGCACCTACACCGTCGCCGAAGGGGATACCTTGTTCAACATCGCTCGCTACGAGTTGGGCAAGGCCTCACGATGGGTCGAGATCTACGACCTCAACCGCGAGGTGCTGGGCAAGGACTTCAACTACCTCACGCCTGGCCTGCAACTCACCTTGCCCGACGGTGACAAGGCCGAAGTCATCGCCCAACCGCCGAGCAGCGGCTTCCGCCGTTAACCGATCCGATGCTTTTTACAGCGATCTCGGACCGGCGATCCACCATGAAAATCATTTCCGGCGGCCAGACGGGCGTCGATCGCGCGGCGCTCGATGCGGCCATGGCCACAGGGATCACGCACGGCGGTTGGTGCCCCCGAGGTCGATTGGCCGAAGACGGAATAATTCCTGCGCACTACCAGCTTTGCGAAACGGAGTCGACCGAGTACGCCGTCCGCACCGAGCGGAACGTGGTCGACAGTGACGCGACGCTTTTGCTCTGCCGCGGACCGCTCACTGGTGGCACGGAACTCACCCGCAGACTCGCCATCAAGCACAAACGGCCACACTTGATCGTCAATCTCCTCGAAAACCCGCAACCATCCGCCGTTGCTGATTGGTTGAAAGCGATCCGCGCCGTGACGCTCAACGTCGCCGGCCCGCGGGAGAGCCAGAATCCGGGTATCGCCAAAGAAGCCAAGGATTTCTTGGTCGCGGTGTTCGCACGCTGGCATACAGACGGTTAAATCGCCCCGCGCATACCTGTTGTTTCTCGAACTCAATCCGGGAAGACAATCGGCGTGGGCGTAAAGCCGATGAAAATGAACGCCAGCGTCAGCCAGCCGAGAATCGTCCGCCAGAGTCCAAGCGGCTCGTCATCGTCCGCAGTCGGCGGGTGAATCGGCCCCATCAAGAACAGCAAAAAGAGCATCAGCACCCAGCCGCCGAGGGTATGGAAGTTCAAGACGACAAGGATCAGTGCCGCTAGCAGCAGCAACCGACCGACCTGATGGGCCCGCCGACGCAAAAGCGCGTAGAGGACGTGCCCTCCGTCGAGTTGCCCGATCGGAATCAGGTTGAGCGAAGTGATCAGCAAACCGACCCAGCCGGCGAAGGCCATCGGAGAAAAGTCAATGACAGATCCAACCGGCCGCGGACCTAGCATTGAAGCTGCCAAGTACTGTACCAACAGCGGCTGGCCATATCCGATGCCACTTGCTGGGGCAGCAACATATTGGGACTGCTGCAACCCGACGATCAAAAAGTAAAACGTCGGCACCAGCCCCGCTAACGGCCCGCTAATACCGATGTCGAACAGCGCTCGCCGACCGCCGACCCGCGGCTCCATGGCGATCACCGCGCCGAAAGTGCCCAGCGGCGAAAGCGGAAAGGGGATGAAATAGGGCAGACTGGCATAGACCCCGTACCGCTTGGCTTGCAGGAAATGCCCCATCTCGTGGCAGAGCAGGATCGTCATCACCGGAATCGAGTATCGCAGGCCGGAGGCGACCATGCTCCACCAACTTGTCGCATCGCTCATTGCCACGAACGTCGTGCTCAAGCAAGTGGCGACGAATAGCCCGATCGCCAATCCCCAGCGATGGCGCGGCTGGACCGCTCGCACCTCGCGCCATTGCCACGGCGCGCTTGGAGCAACCTCGACGACCTCGGCCCGGACAATTCCCGGCGGGACATCGATCGTGGACAGGTCAATAGGGGACAGGTCGATATTCGAGGGGTTTCGATTATCCATCTCGTGCATTCTAGCTTTCGGCAACGCTCAAGCAAGGCGAGTAAGCCCCCAGCCGGCTTGATTGCGTTCTCAGAAAGCGGCATACTGAGGCCGCCAACCGCACGGGGCTTCCGCGAACTGTCCAACCGGCTCAAGGTGGCGCCATGTTGCAGCGATTCTTCCGATTGTCGGAAAACGGAACCACTGTCCGCACCGAACTCCTGGCCGGGCTGACCACCTTTCTGACGATGGCCTACATCATCGTCGTCCAGCCCATGGTATTGTCGGGCCGCATGTCCGGCACGGAAACCGGCATGGATTTCGGCGCCGTGACCGCCGCCACCTGCATCTCGGCCGCCCTCGCCTCCGCCATCATGGGGCTCTATGGACGATACCCCATCGCCCAAGCCCCAGGGATGGGCGAAAACTTCTTCTTCGTCTTCGGAATGCTGCCAGCCGCCGCGGCCCTGATCCAGTCTCAAAGCACGTTGGCAGCCAATACCAGCCCCTGGCAGATTGGCCTCGGCGTGGTCTTCTATTCGGGTGTGTTGTTCCTCGTGTTGTCGATGCTCGGCGTCCGCGAGCGCCTGATGGAGGCCATCAGCCCGAGCATGCGCAACGGCATCGCCATCGGCATCGGCCTGTTCATCGTGCTGATTGGGTTGGACAGCGCGCGGCTGTTGTTGAAGGATCCAAACACCGGCTGGCGACTCAATCCGCAGTTCCACTCGCCCGACCTGATCGTCTTTTTCTTTGGCCTGCTGGTGACCGCCGCGTTGCACGCCCGCCGCATTCCCGGCTCGATCATTCTCGGCATCTTCGTGACCACCCTGCTGGCGTTGGCCCTCAAACTGGGCCTCCCATACTGCGGTCAATCGCTGCTCGGCGTGTCGGCCGTGAAGGATTCGATGATGATGACGCAATTTGCGGTGGCCGAACAGGTCGTCGCGCCGCCGCCATCGGTTTGGCCCACCCTCGGCAAGCTGGACCTGATCACTCCGCTCTGCTGGCCGATGGCCCCGTTCATCCTGATCTTCCTCTTCATGGTTTTGTTTGACACCTTGGGCACACTGATCGGCGTCGCCGAACAGGCCGGTTTGATTCGCGACAATCGGCTGCCCCGCGCCAAGCAAGCTCTGATGTCCGACGCCATCGGTACCGTCGCCGGCGCCGCCCTCGGGACTAGCACCGTGACCAGTTTCATCGAAAGTGCCGCCGGCGTGGAGCAGGGCGGCCGGACCGGATTGACGGCCGTCGTCGCCGCCACCCTATTCCTGCTGGCCCTGTTCTTCAGTCCCTTGATCGAGATGGTCGGCAGCTATCGGCCGATTACCGCCCCGGCCCTGGTCGTCGTCGGCACGATGATGATGCAAAATGTCAACAAGATCGACTGGAGCAACTACGCCGAAAGCCTACCGACGTTCCTGATCATTGCCGGAATTCCCCTAACCTTCTCGATCGCCGACGGCTTGGCCCTCGGATTTATCGCCTATCCGCTCGTAAAGTTGCTTGCCGGGCAGGGACGCGACGTGAAGTGGCTGATGCACGTGATGGCCGTGATCCTGGTCGCCTACTTCGTGCTGGTCCGCGTCCCCACGCTCTGAGTCGGCTCTCGCTTTGACCACTCCGCGGAAGACCGCGGCTGGCCGAGAAAAATACCTCGCCAGGGGCATCCCCCGCCAAGATTTTCTTGGACAAATTTGACGCCCCGAGGGTATCATAGAGGCTCAACGGGCAATTCTGGGAACAGAGAGCATACCTCCATGATGGGCATTCCTTTCCGGAAGCGGTCTACGGCTACAGGGAAAAAGCGGTCTTCAAGAAATACCAGTCGGGCGTTTCGCCGGGCATGCTTCGAGCCGCTGGAAACGCGGCAGTTGCTCTCGATTTCGCTGCCGACCATCCCCGCCCAAACCGTGCTGACCAGCTCGCCGCTCAACTTGGCCCTCGACGTCACCGAGACGGAAGGGCACGCTGTCACCTACTCGGTGTCGGTCGCCAACTCCACCATCAAAACCAGCGCCGGCACGAGTTCGACCCTCGGCACGACGCTGTCGACCAGCAATCCCAGTCTGAAATTGCGGATCGACAGCGACGGCAACAACATTCACGGCGACGTGATCATCCAGTTGTTCCAAGACCTTGCCCCGAAAACGGTGGCCAAGATCCAGAGCCTGGTGAACAGCCATTATTACGACGGCCTGATTTTCCACCGCGTCGGCGAAGGTTTCATGATCCAGGGTGGCGACCCCCTCGGCACCGGATCGGGCGGGCCGGGCTTCAAGTTCGACGACGAATTCAACGCCAGTTTGCAGTTCACCGGCCCCGGCCTGCTGGCCATGGCTAACAGCGGCCGAGACACCAACGGCTCCCAGTTCTTCATCACCGTGAATCCTCTAGAGGATGACCCCCAGTTTCGCGCGGGAGACTTCAGCTACACGATCTTCGGGATGGTGACGCAGGGCTACGATATCGTCGAGCAGGTGAGCAAGGTTCCCCACCCGCCTAGCGCAGACGGCACCGGCAAGCCCAACAACAACGTGGTTATCACCAGCGCGACGATGATTACCGATAATCAGAACGGCGTGCTGCGGCTGTCGTCGCCGATCGGCACCAGCGGGACGGCCAACGTCACCGTGACCGCTCGCGACAGTGTCACCGGCGAGACGGCCAGCCGAACATTTGCGGTGACGGTGCAAGCCGATAATGTGAACAACAAGCCGTTTCTCGGCACCATCCCGCCGCTGACCACAAACGCCAACTCGCCGATCAACTACTACATTCCAGCCACGGACGTCGAAGGAAATGCGATCTATTACTCGGGCACCGTCTCGCCCAGCAATCCAAACATCACCGTAACGGTCAATAGTTCGACCGGTCTGCTCACCATCACGCCAAACGGCACGCCTGGTGTGTACAGCGTCCTTGTGAGCGTGCGCCCATCAAGCTCCAGCAGCAGCGTCGACTCTCAGTACGTCCCCGTCTACGTCAAACCGGTCGCCCCTAGCAGCATTGCCTTGACGACCGCCTCGAACACGGGCGCCCAAAACGACACGATCACCAAACTCAACAATACCAGTTCCTCGAAGCTCAGCTTCCAGGTGGGCGGCGTCGTTTCCGGCGCTACCGTCGAATTGTTCTCCGATGGTACACTGATCGGTAGTGCGATTGCCACTGGCACGTCGGTAGTCATCACTACCAATGGCACGTTCACATTGACCGACGGCGCTCACGTGATCACCGCCCGGCAAACACTAAAAAACAAGACCGTCGACGTCGGCAATTACCAGTCGACGACCGACCTCGACTCTCCGGTATCGAGCAATTACACGATCACCGTCGAGACAACGCAGCCCACCTTCAATTTCATACCGCCGGTGACCGCCGTCGTCGATCAGACCTACACATGTCAGGTCGTGGCTACCGACGCGAGCGGCACCCTCACCTACCAGCTTGCTCAAAATCCGTCCGGCATGACCATCGACGCGGCAACCGGCCTGATTACCTGGACGCCGTCCACCACCACACAGACTCAAGTCATTGTGCGGGCGACCGACACCGCCGGCAATACGGTCGAGCGAAGCTTCCATATCAATGTCCTTCAAGCCAACATCGCGCCGGTCCTGGTAGCTGCGAATGCTACGCTACAGGGCACAAATGAGGATACTCCGACGACGATTACCGTCCTGTCGCTCATCAACAATGGCACGGGCACGACCTCGGTGACCGACGAAGACACCGACGCCGTCGTCGGCGGCATTGCCATCATCGGAGTCACGGGCCGCGGCACCTGGCAGTATTCGTTGGACGGAACGACCTTCCAAAATGCGGGTACGATCAGCGCGACCTCCGCCTTATTGTTGCCCAAGACGGCTTCGATCCGCTACCTGCCCGACGGAGCCAACGGCGAAAACGCCTCGTTCACATACCGGGCGTGGGATACCACGAGCGGCGCTGCTGGCGGCCGAGCAAGTCTCGCCGCGGCGGCCGCGGTCGGCGGCGCAACCGCCTACAGCCAGACCACCGACACCGCCACTATCCCCGTCACCGCGCTGAACGACGCCCCGGTGGTGGTCACCGCCAGTCCCAAGCTGGGCAGCACAACCCCTGCCGCCGCCTTGACGATTCCATTGGTCGGTCGCTTCATCAACAATGGCGTCGGCACCACCGCCATTACCGACGTTGACCAGAACGCCGTGGTCGGCGGCATTGCCATCACCGGCGCTACCGGCAACGGTACCTGGGAGTATTCGCTCGACGGCACCAGTTTTGTCGCCTTCGGGACCATTTCCGCTTCCTCTGTCTTGTTGCTGCCAAAGACAGCTTCCATTCGATACACCCCGTCGGGCACGACCAGCGAAACGGCCACCTTGAGCTACCGGGCATGGGACACCACCAGCGGCACCGGCGGCGATCACGTCGATCTCTCTGGCTCGGCTGCCGTCGGCGGAGTGACCGCCTTGAGCTCGGCCGTCGAAACCGCGACCGTGCTCGTCAATGACGCCCCCGTCCTCACTCCCGCCTCGCCATCGCTGGGCACCACCAATGAGGACACCGCGATTGTCATCAACCTCAGTGGAACCTTCATCAACAACGGCACCGGCACCACGACAATCACCGATCCCAACACCGGCGCCTCGGTGGGCGGTATTGCCATCATCGGCGTCAGCGGCCAGGGCACCTGGAAGTACTCGCTGAACGGAACCACGTACTATACTCTGACGGCGCCGAGCCCATCTTCCGCGCTTCTGCTGCCGTCCACCGCCAAACTGCGTTACGAACCGGACGGGAAGAATGCCGAGACGCCCACCATCACCTACCGCGCCTGGGATCAAACCACCGGCGAGCAAGGTAATCGCGTCGATATCTCGCAAGCAACGGCCGTCGGCGGCTCGACGTCGTATAGCGCCGCCAGCGACACGGCCACATTGACCATCACCGCCGTCAACGATGCTCCCGTGCTCGTCGCCGCCAACCCGTCCCTCGGCGTGACTTCGCTCAATTCGGCAAGCGTCATCGCCTTATCGGGCACATTCATCAATAACGGCTCCAAGACAACCACCATCACCGACATCGACCAGGGTACGATCGTCGGCGGAATCGCCATTGTCGCGGCCGCCGGAACCGGCACCTGGGAATATTCGTTGGACGGCACCACCTTCACGGCAATGGGCTCGGTCGGCGCGGCTTCCGCCCTGCTGCTGCCCAAGGAAGCCAAGCTCCGTTTCACGCCGACCGGCGTCGGCGCCACGCCCAGCATCACCTACTACGCTTGGGACAAGAGCACCGGCACCAGCGGCTCGAAGGTCGACGTCTCGTCCGCCAGCGCCCGCGGCGGCACCACGGCCTTCAGTTCCGTCAGCGACACGGCCACGCTGACGCTGCAGACCGGCAGTATCAGCGGTTTCGTCTACCTGGATACCGATAACGACGGCTTGCGTCTCATCGGCGCCCAGCAGTCCCATTTGGCCCTGCCGGGCGTCGCCGTCAAGCTGCTTACGAAGAACAGTTCCGGCGCCTGGGTCGAGGTCAGTGGCAAATCGCCAGTCTTGACCGGAGCGGACGGCTCTTACCGCTTTGACAACCTGGCCGTTGGTACCTATCGGGTTCAGGAAGTCCAACCGGGCAACTACCTCGATGGCAAGGACAGCCTCGGCAAGATTGCCGGCTCGGTCCGCGGAACGGCCAGCAATGACCAGTTTGATGTCGCCCTGGGAATCGGCGAAAAAGCCACCGAGTACAACTTCGGGGAGCGCGGGTTGAAGGCCTCCAAGTTCTCCTTCCGGATGCTCTTGGCCTCGGCGCCCTCGGCCGAAGAGTTCGTCTCGTCGCTCGACGCGGCGCCCACCCTTGACCTCGCCAAGACCAAAGCCGGCACCGGCAACAGTACAGCCTACTATTCCAGTGGCTCGCCGGTGACGATCGCGGCCGCCGACGCCACGGTCGCCGACAAGGATAGCGCCTTGCTCGCCTGGCTGACGGCCACGATTACCAACTTGAAGGATGGGGCGGCCGAAAAACTCGAGGCCGTAACCACCAACACGCCGCTCACGGCCAACTACGCCAATGGCGTCTTGACCCTGTCAGGCGTGGCCGCCCCCAGCTTTTACCAACAGGTCCTCCGCACCATCAAGTACAGCAATTCGGCCAGTTCGCCCAACACCGAAGATCGCAGTGTCCGGATCGTCGCCAACGACGGGGTGACGAGCAGCCAGGTCGTGATTGCCAAGGTTGCGATCAACCGGGCAGCCGCCGCCATGTCCGCCGTCGATTCCGCCTTGAGCGACGACAGCGACTGGCTGTCGGATTAAGCTCAATAGCGGTAGTCCAAGCCGAAGTTCAGACCCTGCGCCCAGTAGTCGGTCGAGATGAAGTGGAACTCCGGCGCCGGAATGCCGCTGAGTTCCCCACCCAGAGCCTGAGACGTGTTCACGTTCAGGTCGATCTGGTCGCTCGGACGGGCCACTTGGCTGAAGTACAGGAACGTGTAGCCGCAGGTTAGCCGCAGGCGTTCGGTCAAATCGTAACCGACGTTCATGCCCAACTCGGGAATCACGGCAAACTGACTCTTCTCATAGTCCTGGAAGTTCGTCGGCAACGCCAACAGACCGCCGGGCGATGTGACCGGAGCCTGGTCCGGGACGGTCAGAACACTCGATCCATTGATATTGACGCGCGTCCGGTTGTTGCCCAACGCAAGTTTCGACAGCAACTCGAACGACCACCGACCATATTGGGTGCGACTCGCCAATCCGATCTCGGCCCCATTGAACTCGTTCTTGGTCTCAAACTGATCCATCAGTTGAATCGAGGTTCCGATCGGAAAGGTTCCCACTCGCGTTTGATAGACCGTGGTGCCGTCAATGCTCAGGTCCTCGTTGAATCGTCCATGGCGGTAACCATATAGCAAATCCACCCGACGATTGCACTGTCGAACCAATGCCTGCCGCATCAGGATCTCCAGCGACTCCAATTCGCTGGTCTGGCGCACACGGATCGAACCCGTTTGCTGGTTCGGATAAGCTAACAAGAGCGCGTCCTGCGCCGGCGTCTGCACGTTATAGAACGGCCGGCCCATGATTGCGTTTTCGTCGCTCGTGGCGTCAAACTCGGTCGCCTTGTTGCCCAGGAACAAGTAGACCGCCTCGAAGCCAATGTCCTGGCAATCGTCAAGCCACATCCCGAGCGTGAATCGCGCGCCAGAGCGCAGCCCGGCGTCCAAATCCTCGCCTCCAAAGAGAATGCTCGTATTCGGCTGGAGCAAGACCGCCGCTTGGTTACGCGGGGTGCCCGTCGGGCTCGTGGTGATCAACGGCGGCAGGGTCGACGATTTGCCCCACCACATCAAGTAATCGCCGCGGAACCAAAACCGTCCCCCTGGCGAGCAGGAGCCGCACATCCAATCGCAGTCGCCGCAGCCCTCGTCGCCGCCACACGACCCGTTGCAGCTCGTACATCCTTCGTGCGCCATCGGCGTTGCCGCCTCGAAGCCTGCCTCGGGCCCGACAGCGGCTTCGGCCGCGCTGGTCATATGGCGCGATGCCCGTTGTCCGGGAGGGGCCTGCCAGGGAGCCAAGGCGGCCGAGTCGGTTTGAGCAAGGGCCTCTCGCTCATTCAGAACCAGCCCAAGATTAAGGGCAATTGCCGAAACCACCAGCGCAAGGGTTCCGCGCTGGGAACGGGGAGAAGATAGCAATGCTGGCATGATTGTGATCCAGAACCATTTCTCCCCCCTTGGAGACCCGGTACCGGGCAAATCCGCACGGCTCGGTTATCGGCCACTCGGTTCGTCGACCTTCACCCTTTTTCCAAACCAAGAAAAGAATCTTGGCCCATTGCACGATTGGCAGCGTCGATCGCAACGCTACTGGTCGCTACGACACGCACTAATGCGGCGGGGACTTTGTCCGCCGGTTCGCCCGCTTGCGGCCATAGAGGTTCGCCACGTCATTGCAGTAGTCAAGCACTTCGAGCGTGCTGCGTCGAATCACCCGCCCGTTCTTGTCGACCTCTTTCGAACTGTGGCGAACGACCCCGCCCGGCACGTCCGGAATCACGATCGCCAAGGTAGTGACCGTTCCCTTGCCGTTACGCTGGACGGTCCTGACATGAACCCCCGTACGAATCTGATCGTTTAATCGAACGGGCATATCGAGGGCTATGACCTCCATCGTCAGTTCACTGGGAGGAGTCGCTGCGTCCGAGCCGGTTGTGATGCATTCCCTTTTCAGCACGTACGGCGCAACGCTGCTCGAATAATAGACATTGATAACCGTCTTGCCCTTTGGCCCCTCCGCTTCCAGTTGCTGCACCTTGCAGGGAATGCTCCGGGCGCCAATCACCACCTCGCCATCCACCGGCGGTTTGATCGACAGATGTGGATCGGCCACCTCACCATGAAAGCCTTGCTTGATCGTCTGTGGGTCCGCCTGGAAGCGTTTGCCGGCAACCTCCATCCGGGCAGAAACCTCAAGCGTAACTCCCTCATTGTCGATGTCGACCAGCGTCGTCTTGGTGTCGGTCGTGCAGGTGCTCACCACCTGCCCCTGTTCATCGAGGGTCTCGCTAATGACTCTCACCAACTTCCAACAGCCCGGATCAAACCGTCCCCAGGAATGCAGCATGGCGGTAACGCCCGACTCCGCACCGTTAGCCAGCCGAGACACCGCCGATACGACGATGACGAGCGTCAGGAAGCAAACGGGCAAGCGATGCATGAGAATCCCTCGTTGTGCCACGGCTGTAACGGCGCTGGATATCGCAGTGCGCCACGAAATTATAACTCCCCGAACCCCCGTCGACAGCAGCGCATAGCGATTGTAGGGCTTATTCGTTTGTCCGGCCGCCACTACAATCGCGCCAACCAATATAAGCGACAGCAATCGGCCGCTGAGCGGTATCGCAGCGGACCGGTCGGCCTCACGATCGTCTAGCTACGCACCTCGGCGTCCCCACGCTCGACGCCCTCGAAAGCCTCGACGATCTGGCCATCCTGCCGGGGAAACACCGTCCGCAAATCGAGCACGACCCGTCCCTCGCAGAGCTTGCCGACCACGGCGGGTGAGCCCGACCGAAGCACCATAGCCAACTCTTCCGCCGTACGTGTGGCGGGTCGAACGGCGATGCACCAGGTTGGCAATGGCCGCTTAACGCCTTCGCACCATTGGGCCACGTCGGCGGTCGCCTCGGCGGACTCGATCCCCGCTAAGGCAGCAATCTGCGGTGCGAGGCGTTCGGCCCGATTGCGCAGATTGTCGGGCGAAGTTCCCGACAGCGCAAGCACCGGAATCCGGAATCGAGCCCTCTCCGCGTCGACGTAAAGCCGCAGGGTCGCCGCTAGACCTGCGCGAACGGCGCGACCCGCACGCAGCGTTCGCATGATCGGATGGTGCTGCATCTGCTCGACTAGCGCGTGCCTGCCAAGCACAATTCCACACGCCGGTCCTCCCAACAGCTTGTCGCCGCTCAAAAAGATCGCGTCGGCCCCGGCCTTTACACTCTCCACGGCATTCACCTCTCCCCCAAGTCCAAACGGTCGCAGATCAACGAGGGATCCGAGGCCCAGATTGTAAAGCAATGGCAGCTTTGCACGCCGGGCGAGTTCAATCAACTCGGCCAGCGAAGGACTGCTAGCCGCCGCGCTCGACGACGCGTTCAATTCAATCACCAACAACGCCGCGGTTCGTTCGCCCAGGGCTGCCGCGTAGTCGTCGACGGTGGTTTTGTTCGTGGCCCCCACCTCGCGCAAGACCGCCCCGCTCGAAGCGATCAGTTCTGACATGGGGCAGTCGCCCCCAGCGTTGATCAACTGGCCTCGCGAGACGAGCACTTCGCGGCCCTGCGCCACTGCCGCCAATGCCAGAAAAACGCCTGCCGCATTGTTGTTCACTACCAGCGCCGCCTCGGCGCCCGAAAGCGCCTGCAGCAAGGATTCGGCCTCAGCAGACTCGGCCATCTCGGGACTCTGCCCATACCATGAATCCGACGCCGAGTAGTTGGCCAGAATGCTCTCCATTTCGGCGATCGCTTCTTCGGCCACGGGCGGGCGACCAAGCTCGGGGTGAAGAATCATCCCCGTCGCGTTGATCACATTCCGCAACGGCGCTGCCGGGCGCTCGGTCACCTTGCGGGCGATGCGCTCGGCCAAGTCGCTCACACTCGGCAGACTGCGGTCGGCCGCAGCCGTCTGCAACTCGCGGTGCACCTCGTTCAGCACGGCCCGACCGGTGGCCACAATCGAGTTGTGGCTGATCCGATCCATCAGGGCTTTCAGCCGCGGACTTTCCAGCAGTTCATGCACCGACGGAAGATTGCGCAAGGGATTGAGCGACATGGCGCCTCCAAAGTTGCCGTCAAGTATGATGGCCGCTCAGTCGACTGTCAATTCTCTCCGCCGTCGGGTGCAGCTACGAATTGTGGCGCTGTGAGTGTTAATTTTGCATTACTTTGCTGACTGCCAATAGCAGCCGACGGCACGTCGGCCTCCACGCCCGCTGCCATGTCACGCGAAGCGCCAAGTAGATAAGTCGCCGGAGAAGGCAACGCCGCGCCTCAGAGCCCGGCCTGCTTTGCCGAAGGAAACGAGTCGGCTTCGACCTGTTTACGCAGCGATTCTTCCTTCGCATTCTTGCCGAAAGGCAGCTTCAAAGCCGCGCATGAAGGACAGGCGACCAGAAGGGCCACAATCATCGCCGAGGAACCGGCGATGCGAACCCAGCAGCTTCTGCATCCAAGCGTGCTCATCGGCCTAATTCCTCGGAGGAGTAGTTTCAAATGCCCTCACGGATTGATTTGGCTGGTCGCTCCCATCCATTCATCCACCGACTTCGGGTCTTTCTTCTCCTCCGGCCCGAACACAGAACTGAACCAGGACTTCTGCTCCGGCTTCTTCCGTGGGGCCAATTGGGGCTGGCGGGGAATCGCCATCGCCGTCGCCCCCGGTCGACGAGGTGCCGGTTTCTTCAACCCCAACGTCTCCCCCGTCTTATCGAAGAACTGCTTCGTGCCCGCAGTGATCTTGTCCCAGGCCGAAGGCGCCGGCGCATTCTTCACGGTCCTCGTCGTCACTTTCCGGGGCTTCGGCTCTTCCGCAGCAAACGGATTCAGCGACCAGGCCTTGCATACAGTCGTCTGAAGCAGCATCACCGCCGCCACAAAACCTATGGTCCAACCGAGTTTCGTGAGGTTCAGAAAAGGAATCTCGGCAGACCGACGAACGGAAGGCCGGCAAACAGAAGCCTTTGCCACACAACGCCCGACCTTCTTCACCGGAGTATCAATAACCATTCCTTTGATCATGTTCGGAACCCTCTTCTTTTGATGCAAAGAAACGATCGCGACCGACCTTCGCAAAGGTCCCGCCTTGGGACCGGGGCGGGAGTGTCGCAAAAACCCGCGGTGGCGTCCAGAGCAATCGCCGCCGCCAGCAGCGACAGCCTCGTCTTCACCTCCTGCCCATTTTGACTCGCCGCCCGCTGCCTATTTGCCCTTCAGATTAGTAATGCAACAAGGTGCGGGCACCGACCGAAGGTTGGTCGCGGAAGCCCGGTTTCATCGCCCCCAAGCCGCTGCACTCGTCCCGCTAACCACCAGAATACCGCTGCTGCCACTCGCTTTCCTGCCGCGAAACCGCCTCGCGGCGAACCACGACCGTGTCGTGCCGCCCTTCCGTCACGATCGTGTCACGGTGGCCGCTCTCCGTGTGAGTTGTCGTCAGACCTCCCTCTCCGCCGCGCTCAGCCTGTGATCGAGCAAGTGTCTGCTTCCTTCCAAATAGCCTTCCCGCCCAAGCGCCCAGGTCGTCAAACAGCGAGTAGGCCACCGGGGTGGCGATCAACGTCAACAACAACGACAGGGTTTGACCGCCCACGATGACGCCGCTGATCGCCTTGTTCACCGCCGCGCCCTCGCCGTTGGAAACCAGCGTCGGAATCATGCCGGCCACAAATGCCACCGTGGTCATGAGAATCGGTCGCAGACGGTCTCGGTTGGCGGCCACAATCGCGTCGAACCGATTCATGCCAGCTTCGCGCAATTGATTGGTATGGTCGATCTGCAGAATCGAGTTCTTCTTGACCACCGCGAACAAAACAAGAATACCCAGCAACGAAAAGATGTTGATCGATTGCTGGAAAATCAACAGCGACACCAGGGCAAATGGCAACGTCAGTGGCAGCGACAGCAAAATCGTGATCGGGTGCAGCCATGACTCAAACTGAGCAGCAATGCACAGGTAGACAAAGATAAACGCCAGAATGAAGGCTTGCAGGAACCCAGCAAAGGCCTTGTTCATTTCCTTTGACTTGCCAAGCAAGCCGGTGCGATACTCCGGCCCCATCTCCAGTCGCGCCGTCGAGGCGTCGAGCGCGTCCAGCAATGCCTGCTGCGAGGTGCCGGGCGTCATATTCGCCGAGATCGTCACCTGCCGCATGCGGTTGAGGCGGTTGATCTGAGCCGGGCCCGTCCCCTTTTCAAAACGCACCACATCGCCCAATGGCACCGTGCCATACTTGTGCGACGGCACCGTGACCATTTTCAGTTCGTCCAGGCGATTCCGCGCGTCGGCGACGGCCCGGACGTGAACCTCATACTGCTCGCCGTTTTCATTGAAATCCGAAACCTTGTCGCCGGCCACCAAAAGCCGGAGAGTATTGGTAATGTCGGCGACCGAGGCCCCAAGTTCCGCCGCTTTCGGCCGATCCGGCTGGATGCCGTATTGCGGCTTGCCCGACGAAATCGACGAATCCACGTCCACCGCCCCCGGCACTTTCTTCAAATCTTCCATCACGCGCCGGGCGTATTGTTCCAGCTTGTCAATATCCGGCCCGCCGATCAGGTACTGGACGTCCGCCGTGCTCATGCCACCGCCGGAAAACGTGGCCACCGGGCTCACGCTCACGCGAAGTCTGTCCTTGGCGTACTTCGGCAGAATTTCTTCCCGCACAAAGTTCATCAACTCCATCTGGCCGAACTCGCGCTCGGCAATCTTCACCAGTCGCGTGTAGACCGTGCCTTGGTAGGGATTGCGCTGCTCGGTATCGGCCACGCTCGAAATCGTGTATTCCACGCCATTTAGCTGGCGGATGTCGCGCGCAATTCGTGCGATCATCACTTGCGTGGCTTCCAGTGACGTCCCCTCGGGCGCCTGCACATTGACCTGAAACTCCGAGGAGTCTTCGTCCGGTATGAAGTTTTTCGGCAGCACCTTGAAGAGCATCGGCAGCGTCGCCATGCAGCCGATCACAGCCAGCACCACGAGCCAACGCTGCCGCAGCGAGAATCGCAGCATGCCCAGATAGACGTTTTCGATCGCCCGGTAGAACGCCTGCCCCTTCGAGCCGTGTTCCTGGACGCCTCCGTGCCCCTTCTCAACCGCCCGACGTCTTCCCTCGCCATTTCCGCTGCCGTTTCCGTTGCCGTGCACCTGGGCCAGGGCGCCGGCCGGCTCATGGCTTTCGACTCCCTTGAACCATCGTGCGGCAAGCATCGGTGTGAGCGTGAAGCTCACCAGCATGCTAATCAGGATCGTCGCCGACATCGTAATGCCGAATGACTGCAAGAACCGGCCAACGATCCCTTCCATCATCGCGATGGGCAAAAACACGGCAACCAAGGAAAGCGTGATCGCCATCACGGCCAGGCCAATTTCGCCAGTGGCCGCCAACGCCGCCTGGTAAGGGCTGTACTTCTTCTCCTCGATGTACCGAAAAATATTCTCCATCACCACGATCGCGTCGTCGATGACAATGCCCACCGACAGCGTCAGGGCCAGCAGGGTCAGGCTGTTGAGGGTGAAGCCCATATACTGGACGATGGCAAAGGCCGCGACGATCGACGTCGGAATCGAGAGCGCCGCGATGACCGTGGCCCGAATGTTGGTCAGGAAGAAAAACACCACCACCGCCGCCAAGCCGCCGCCAATAATCAAGTGTTCCTTGACCGTATCGACCGATGCCTCGATAAACACCGACTGGTCGCGCACCACCTGAGTCAGATAATCTTTCGGAAGCGTCTTTTTCAGTTCGGCCAAGCGCTCTTTGAGCAATTCGGCCACTTCCACCGTGTTTGTGCCCGACTGTTTGCGGATATTCAACAACACGGCCGGGGTTTCGTTGTACAGCGACGCGCTCTTGACTTCCTCAGTCGAATCCTCGACCCGCCCCAAATCGCTGATCGTGATGGTCCGCCCATCGCGGTTCGCGACCGCGATGGCCTCCATTTCGCGAATGTTGTTCACGCGCCCCATCGTCCGCAGCGTGTACTCCGTCGCGCCGACCTTCATCGACCCGCTCGGCATCTGCAAATTCTGCCGGGCCAGCGCGTTCGCCACGTCGGCCACCGTCAACTGTTGGGCACGGAGTTTCAACGGGTCAAGCACGACGTTGATTTGCCGGGCTTGACCGCCGACGATCATCACCTGCCCTACCCCAGCCACCGATTCCAACTGCCGCCGCAACACCTTGTCGCTGTACTCGGTAATATCGCGAATCGTCGTCGGCGGTGGTGCCGAAACCGCAATCGTCAGGATCGGCGCGGCGTCGGGGTCCAACTTCTCGACCGTCGGCTGCTCAATGTCCTTGGGCAACTCAGGCAAAGCCCGGTTGACCTTGTCGCGGACGTCCTGCGCGGCCACGTCGACGTCTTTTTCTAGCAGAAATTGAATGAAAACCTGCGAAATGCCTTCGGACGATACCGACCGCAACTCCTCGATGCCGTTGACCGTATTGACCGCCTCTTCAATCTTCTGGGTGATTTGCGTTTCGATCTCCTCCGGCGCCGAACCCGGCATACGGGTAGTCACCGTGATGATCGGAAAATCGACCTTCGGGAAGCGGTCCAATCCGAGTTTCGAGTAGCCAAAAACACCGAACACCACGAGCACCAGAATCAGCACCGTGGCGAAAACAGGGCGTTTTACGCATATTGCCGCCAATTGATTCATTTGCGCACCACGTCTCCATCCCCCACCAATTCAGGCTTGGCCACGAGAATTTCTCGGCCGCTTAAACCCGAACGTATTTCTACCTTGCCATTGTCCTCTTCACCCAACGCCACGACCTGCTCCCGGGCGACGCCGTCGCGGACAACAAAGACCCGCGCCACTTCGCCCCTCTTCTGCACCGCCTCAGCCGGAGCCAACACCGCCATGTCCTCGTCGCGAAGTTCCAACTCCGCGGTCACAAACAACCCTGGCCGCAAGACCCGTTCCTGGTTCGGCACCACGGCCTCGACCACCATCGATCGCGTGTCGCTGGTCACCACCGGAGCGATGAAACGCACCCTAGCCTCGAACGTCCGATCGGGAAAACTATCAACATGAAACTTCACCAGTTGTCCCGGACGCACCCGGCCGATGTCCTGCTGCGGAACCGGCAAAGACAGTCGTAAGGGGTCGATCCGCACCAAGGTCACAACCTTGGTCGCCTGCATCCCCGACGATATCTGCTCCCCGACCGCCACCAGTTTTTCCGCCACCCACCCGTCAAATGGCGCCCGAATCGAGGTGTCCTCCACGTCTTTCTTCAACATCGCCAATCGAATCTCCGCCGTGCGACAGGCCTGATACGCTTGGTGAATCTGAAAACGCGCTTGGCGGTAACGTTGGTTGGCCACCTCGTACTCCGTCCGGGCCTGCTCGAACGCCTCCGTCGAAACTACTTTCTTAACGAACATCTCCTCGGCCCGCCGCAAGTTTGAAGCGGCCAACTCGGCCGAAGCCTTGGCCAATCGCACTTCCGGCTGTTCCTCGGGATTGAAGTTCTCGGCGTCGCCATCCAACCCCAGACGGGCCTTCAGCTCCTCCAGCATCGCCTGCCCTTCGGCCAGCTTGTTCTTGGCGTCGGTCGGATCAATTTGAACGAGCACATCGCCCTTGCGGACAAGGCTGCCGCGATCGACATGCACTTCCGCGACCAGCCCGCTCGTGTTCGACGCTACCGACGAGCGTTCATCGGCCGTGAGTGAGCCCGTCAGGTGCAAGACTCCTCGTCGCGGCACCATTTCCACTGCGACCGTCGCCAGCGATGTAAGCGGCCTCTTCTCCGCGTGCATACCGGCCGCCGAGGCCGTCGTAAAACCCAGCTTCGCTTTGCCACCGCTCGTCTTCGCCGTCGAGGTGCTGGAATCGACTCGTGCGCCGGGAGTAAGTTCCAAATGTGCGTAGGCGTACCAACCTCCGGCCGCTAGTAGCACGAGGGCAACGATCGCGGCCACTCGCCAACCATAAGACGCGGCGGCCACCGGCGCTGCTTCCACAGGCCGTTCCACTGCCGTTTCCGGCTGCTTCTCGCCCTTCTCCGGCGCATCCGCCATCCGTCGTTCCAGCACTGTTGCGCTCATCGGCACGCTCCTCATCCGTTCGATCTGCTGACTGTCTCACCAACCTTTGCCGAACAACTCGCAAAAACCCCTGGCTTGCCGCACGTCTCGGTCGCAATGCCCTGCAGGAGAAGGTCAACCGCGTATTCGGTCATCTCGGGGACAGGCATCGGCTGCAGTCGGCAGCCGAGCACGTTGGCCCCGAACAACACGCTGCCGAACGCCAGCGTCGTCTTCTGCTTGTCGACCGCCCGAAACTCGCCACAGTCGATTCCCTGTTGCAGAATCTCGCCGAAACGTTCCACCATCTTGTTGTTGTGTTCGCGATGCGCCGCCGGCCCGCTGCCGCGGAACTCCGCCAGATCTTGTAGGAACAACTCGAAGTACGAAGGGTTGTCGGTAAAGAAACTGGAGTAGGCCAACGCCGCTGCCCGCAGTTTGACGTGGGGACTGGCGACCCGTTCCATCGCGGCGAAGAGTTGGCGCTCCATGCGAAGCAGTACCTCGTATGTGGTCGCCCAAAAGAGATCCTCTTTGCAGTGGAAGTAGCGATACACCGTGCCTTTGCCAACTCCGGCTCGATCGGCGACCAACTGCACGTCGGTGCCCCGGAAGCCAAGCCGGGCAAAGGTCGCGATGGCCGCATCGAGAATCGCTTCCCGCTTGGCGGGGTCTTCGCTGGCGGCCTGGTTTTCAGCTCGTTTTGCCATCGGTCTTTCTCCAAGTGGACGGACGCGCCCGTCCGCACGATGAATCCTAGGAGTCCGCTCGGTTTTCGTCAAGATCGACTGCGGCAATCACACCAAAGAGTTACTGAAACCCATTTGGGTGTTGCATATACACCCAAGCAGTGCTCCGATCGAAAGCGGCTTCGAGAGCATCACGCCGCCGGCTTCGCCAATCCGCCGCCAGTCTTCGGGCCGGGGAAATGACACCAATACCATCACGGGAACTCCGGGGTACCGCCGCCTGCACTCCCGGACCGCCGCCTCTTCCGCCGGACCAAAATCGCTCGCGTCACAGATGACCGCCGTCGCGCCCGCCACGTGAACACGGCCGCGGACTTCACCGCCGTGCTCCTTCCCGGACTGCCAGAGCGACGCGCAGCGGTGCCGGGCAAGGGCCGCCGCCAACCAATCCGCCATGTCCCGGGACTGGGAATGGATCACCACAAATCCCCCCTCGCACGGACTGCCTTGCTCCGCCTCGGCCAGGACCCGCTCCTCGTCAGAGGCCGTGACCGGCAGGCTCCAAGCCGAAGGTCGCCCCTGTTTCGCCGCGACAAACTCTCGAGTCGCCCGAACGGGCCATTGGTGCCAATAGCTTCGCGCTGTGGCCGGCCAAGGTAGTCCCGTTCGCGTCTCCCCCTCGCACCAGCTTCCCAGGATGCCCACGATTCGAGCCAGCGGGGCACACCTGCGGCACGTCTCCAGCATCTGTCGCGATATCTCGCCGGGATACGCCTGGGCTACCACAATCCAATCCGGCTGCAATTCCCCGTCGGTCAACGCCCTAGCCGCCGCCTCAGACGTCTCGATCGCCGTGACCGCCCCGCAGCGAGCGAGTGATTCCTCGACGCCGTCGAATTCGGCCCGCTCAACGTTGCCAAGTAATAGGATCGAGAGTGGCGGCATCATTGGCTGAACAAGAATGGCGAGTAGACTGCCGTGGGGACACCGCCCCGACCGATCACTCCTCGCGCAGACTGGCCTCGGTTTCCACAATCAACTGATGGGCTTCGCGAGCGTCGGCCACTTGATGCAGGGCATTGAGGAAGCCCGGCGAAGTCAAGATTCGACTCAGTCGGGCGAGTGCGCGGAGATGGCCCCGATCGTCCACCGAACAAATCAAAAAAAACACATCGGTCAAGGGCGCACCGCTGCCAAACGGAATCCCGCTCACCGTACAGCCCAGGGCCAGAAACGGCTGGCTGAGGATTTTCGCCATCGGTCGACGGGGGTGCAACAAGGCCACGCCGTTCTCCAAAGCCGTCGTATGCAGGTTTTCGCGAAGTTTCACGGCCTCGGCCATCTGCCCGGTGTCCCAAAGCCAACCGGTCTGCGCCGCCAACTCAACCATCGAATCGATCACCGAGTTCCTCGTCCGCGCGCAAAGTGGCACGGCAATCGCCTCGATCGGCAGCATCTCGGCAATGCTTATCTCTTCGAAATCCTCCTCAGCCGCCGAACGCTGCAACACCGCCTCCACCTCGATCAGCTCCAATTCGTCCGAGGCGCCAATCTTCTGCTCCAGCCAGTGATGAATGTCCGGCTTCGCAAAACGCCACTGCCCCCCCACCTTTCGACCAGGAAGTTTGCCGCGCTCGGCGAGCTTGGTCACTTGCGCAGGCGTCAAGTGAAGGTAGCGGGCCAAACGGTCGACATCGAAATCACTGTGCGGCATACCACTTATGTTCGCCAACCGCCGCCGGTTTGTCCAGCCGGGCAACGCTCGCCAAAAAACCTCATTTCCGACTGGCCGACTTCAGTTCCCAAACCTCCAGGGAACGTAGCCGCGCCTCGCCACCCTTCGCAAAGACCGACAGACACCGGTCCTTCTCCGACGGCAGAAAACAGTAGGCCATCATCACCCGTCCGTCGCCAGAGAAGATTTCGATCGAGGTACGGTCCACAAGAACCCGCAACTCCAACACTCCGCCCGATGCTTCAATCGCAGCCGTCTTTCCCAGGCAGGACAATTCACCGTCCTTGACGTTATACACCAGCGACGACCCGCGGATCGTTAAACCGAGTTCGGTCGCCGACTCGACGGCGACGTTCAAGCGGATGTCGAAAAGGTCTCCGCGAACATCCGCCAATGGGTTCTCCCCCGGCTTGAGAGGCACGTCACTCCAGGCGTGCCGCTTTTCTCGCAGGCCTTCCACCTCCTTCGCCGGTTCGGCGCAAAGCCGCACGCCCTCCGGAAAAGTGCGCAGCGTGAGGGTTACCGGAAGTGACATTTGTTGATTGAACGGCATTCCTGGAAAGCCCGCACCGCTCATCCAGGCGATCTGCAAACGACGGCCATCACTGGCCGGGACATCGCTGAACGTCTGGGCGGCATAACGGTTCTTGCCGAAATGAAGCCGTAACGGGCCTTCCTCCCTGATAAACGTTGAACCGTCGAAGCTGCCCAAGAGATAGGTGTTATTCGCCGCCCAAAACACCCACTTGCTGTTCTTCGGATCATTGTCGACCGGAAGCTGGAACATGTCGGGACACTCGTCCCCTCCCGGTACTGACACGTCGCACAATCTCGACCACTGCTTCAAATCCGAGGAGCCAAACAAGGCATACGTGTTCCCGTCCAGGAACAAGGCCATCACCCATTTCTTCGTCGGCTCGTGCCAGAAAACCTTCGGATCGCGGTTAACACCTAGGATATGCGGCAGCACCGGATTCTTGTCATACTTGACGAACGTCCGGCCCCGATCGTTGCTATAGGCCAAGGCCTGCGACGCCTTGATGCCGGGCGTGACGTCGCCCCCATACGTGAAGAGGCAGATAATCGGCTTTTCCTCGCCCGTCTGGAAGCCGGCCGTGTTGTTCCAATCCACCACCGCCGAGCCTGACCAGATCGTGCCCAGCCTGTCGGGGTGGATGGCGTGGTCAAGCTGAGTCCAGTGAAACATGTCGGGACTGACCGCGTGCCCCCAGGTCATATTCCCCCACTTCGTGTCCTTGGGATTATGCTGAAAGAAGAGGTGGTACTCGCCTTTGTAGAACACCAGACCGTTAGGGTCGTTCATCCAGTTCTTCGCCGGAGTGAAGTGAAACTGCGGCCGGTACAACTCATCATAGAGCTTGCCGCCCTTCTTCTCGGCGGCAGCAGCGATAGCAGCGGCAGCAGCGATAGCAAGTAGCGACAGACACAAGAACACTCGTCTCATTGTTTTCCTCCCCCGGGAGCTTGGCGGGACGAAACGACCGGTTGAAGCCGTGATTCTAGCCGCTCGACCGTGGTGCCGCCATAACGAAAACGCGTTGCCCGGCCGTTTTCCCCCTATTGTTTAGCCGCCGGCATGGCGGCCGCTGCTCGGCCGATTCGCCTTGACAGCCCGGCCCGATTTCGGACAATCCGCCAGCCACAATAATGCGACTTTCGTTCCCGCACATGTTCCAAGGCAGGGAGGCCGCGGCCATGCAAGTCTGTTCCGATCTGAGCGAAGTCATCAGTCTGCGACGCTTTCTGCCCACCGCCGACTTCCTCGGCGCTGACGATGTCCACTTTCAGGGCTGCTGCTGCGACTCGCGACAAGTACGCGCCGGCGATGTCTTTGCCGCCTGGGCCGGCAGTCGCCAGGACGGCCGCACCTTTGTCGATGAAGCCATTGCGCGCGGCTGCGCGGCAATCTTGGCCGAAGCGCCCATTGAAGCGCCCGTCCCCGTTTGCATTGTCCCCGACGTGCGGCGAGCCTATGGCGAAATCTGCCAGGCCCTGGCCGGCAATCCAAGCCGTCACCTAAAGGTGATCGGCATCACCGGCACCAACGGCAAGACGACCACCAGTTGTCTGGTCGCTGGAATTCTCGCTGCCGCCGGACACCGCGTCGGCCTCCTCGGAACCCTCGGATATCTCGACGGCCGTGTAGTGGAAGACGCGACTCACACAACTCCGCCGCCAGAAAGCCTCGCGCCGCTCTTGGCCCGCATGGTTCGCAACCAGTGCAGCCACGCCATTATGGAAGTCTCGAGTCATGCCTTGGATCAGTCGCGCATTGCGGGGATGAAGTTCGATGCCGCTTGCGTGACGAACGTCACCCACGATCACCTGGACTACCATCGCACCTTGAGTGAATATCGCCGCACCAAGGCCAAGCTGTTCGACCACCTCGCCGACGATGGCTTCGTGGTCTTGAATGCCGACGACCCCGGGTCGGCCAGCTACCTTCGGCGTCTCAATTGCCCGGTGCTGACCGTTGGCATAGACCTGGAAGCGGAAATTTCGGCCGTACCGATGGAACAATATGTCAGCGAACAGACATTCTTGCTGACCGCCGGTAGCGAGAGCGTGCCCGTCCGTACCCAGATGATCGGCCTCCACCATATCTACAACTGCCTGCACGCGACGGCAATTGGCTTGGCCTACGGGATCGAACTGACCACCATCGCCCGCGGCTTGGAGTCGGTCGGCCATGTGCCCGGCCGCTTGGAACGTATTGAGTGCGGCCAGTCGTTCGGCGTGTTCGTCGATTACGCCCACACCCCCGACGCGCTCAGCCTGGTTCTGCTGACCTTGAAGCGGGTCGTCAGCGGACGAGTCATCTGTGTATTTGGAGCCGGCGGCGAGCGCGACATGGAAAAAAGAGCGCTAATGGGCAGCGCCGTCGATCAAGACGCGGACATCGCCATCCTCACCAACGACAACCCTCGCGGTGAGAATCCGGCGGCGATCTTCAACGACATCCTCAAGGGCTTTGACAAAGCGGAAATAGCCCGCGTTATTCCCGATCGCACCAAGGCCATTCACCACGCCTTGTCGATGGCCCGCCCCGGCGATTGCGTCTTGATCGCCGGAAAGGGGCACGAAACCTGCCAAATCATTGGCCGCCAGCGACTGCCCCACGACGATCGTAAAATCGCTCGCGAGTGGCTCTACGAGCGGGCCGAACTACTGGCGCTCAAAGAGCGCGCCAAACTCGAAAACTAATACCTCATGGCTACCGTCGGCGATCTATTCACCGTGCTCGGCGGGCGACTGTCTGCAAGCCAGACAATCGCAGACGCCTCGCGCTGCCCGCTGGGCCGGGTCGTAAGCGATAGCCGCGACATTTCGCCAGGGGACGTGTTTTGGGCTCTCCGCGGACCAAACCATGACGGCCAATCCTTCCTGGCCGAAGCCTTCGCACGCGGCGCGACCGGCGCGGTCGTCGCCAAAGACGTGGTCCTGCCCGCCAACAAATGGATTATCCGGGTTGCCAACACCTACCAAGCCTTGCTCCATTGGGCACGCTGGCGCCGCCAACAGTGCCGCGGCTCGGTCGTCGCCGTTACCGGCAGCGCCGGCAAGACGACCACCCGCGAAATGATCCGCACCGTGCTCGGCTCGCGACTTCGCGGCACCGCCAGCCCACACAACTTCAACAATCGTTATGGCCTGCCGCTGAGCATGACGGCGATCGAACCGACCGACGATTTCGCCGTTTTGGAACTCGGCGCAAATGCGTTTGGCGAGATCGATCAATTGGCCGACTTGTGCCGGCCGGATATCGGCGTAATCACCTGCATCGGCGAAGCCCACTTGGCAGGCTTTGGCAACCGACAGGGCGTCGCCCGGGCCAAAGCCGAACTGCTGCGGTGGCTGCCTGCGAATGGCCATGCCGTCCTCGTGGACGATCCGCTCCTGCACCAGTTCTCGCCCACCTGCCGAGCACCAGTCCATTGGTTTGGCTCGTCCCATTGCCATCTCTCGGTCAATGATACCGCCTCCGAGTTGGGACGATTGTCGTTCTCCATCGACGGTTGCCGGTTCTGCTTGCCCGTCTGGGGACGACATCATCTCGACTCGGCGCTGGCCGCGATTTCCGTCGCGCAAATTTTTGGATTTGCTCTGGACGAGATCGCCGGGGAACTGTACAAGTTCCGCGCGATTCCGATGCGTTGTGATGTTCAGCAGGTACGCGACGCATGGCTGATCGACGATGCCTACAACGCGAACCCCACGGCTATGCAGGCCGCCTTCACGTTGCTTGGCGATTTCCCCGCAAGGGGCCGCCGTATTGCCGTATGCGGCGACATGGGCGAACTTGGCGACAATGCGGCCCAACGGCACTACGCCGTTGGCCAACAGGCCGTCGAACAAGCTCGTGTGACAACCTTGATCGCCTGTGGCGAGTATGCCAGGGAAGTGATCCGTGGAGCCGTCGACGCCGGCCTGCCGCGACAAGCCGCCATCGCCTGCCGTTCCGCGAACGAGGCGACGCCGGTCGTCGAAGCAAACATCGCGCCCGGTGACGTGGTGTTGATCAAAGGCTCACGCATGATGCGCATGGAACAAATCACGAACGGTCTGCAAAGGAGACCACGACAACAAGCAGCATAAGCTGGTGCGGGCACGGCAACCAACTGCCCGCCAAACGGAAACCTATGACGGGACTCTGCCCAATGCGTTCGGGTTTGCGGGAACCTGACGCTTACCCTTCCCTCCTTGGGTAATGGAGCAATACCTCGTCGAAGACGGCTTCTGGGTCGGCCGCTTCGACGAGTGCTTCGCGGCAGAGTCTCATGCTGAGCGCCGGGGCGGCGCAACCTCGCCGTCCCGGCTGCTCAGTGATTCTTTGGCATACCAACGGCGACCCCTCCTGCTTGCCGTCGTGGGCCGCAAAACTCGCGGACCGATTTCAACACCAAACAACATCTGACAGCCACTAGCGCGACACGTTGCCCTCTCTGTTCCATGCTCCTCTGGCTGCTACATCATTGGCCGAACCTCTGGCCCGACGCCCTGACGTCGCTGGCCTTGGCAAAAATCACGCCACGCGCCGCCCTGGCAGCGGCCCTCAGCTTCCTCGCCGCCTTGCTGCTCGGACCAAGTTGGATTCGTTGGCTCCAAAAGCGATTTCGTGAGCCCATCAAAAGCGATTCGCCAGAAATCGCCGAAATGCATCGCCACAAGCAGGCAACACCCACCATGGGCGGCCTGTTTGTGATGGTGGCTGTGCTTGCCGCCACGACCATCCTCGTCGACCCGCAAAATCCATACTTGGCGCCGGCGCTGGTCCTCGCAATCGGCATGGCCATCGTCGGCGGGATCGATGATCTCGTGAAAATTCTTGGCACCACTAACGGCATTACCGCCAAGCAAAAAGTCCTCGGACAACTTCTGGTGACGGGCTTGGCGGTCGGACTGCTCTACCGGCAACAAGCCTCGATCCCCGATGGATTGTTGCTCGATTTGCCGTGGTTTGGTAAATGCAGCTTGGGGCTATGGTTCCTGCCGATCGCCACCGTTGTGATCGTCGGCGCTTCCAACGCCGTCAATATCACCGATGGCCTCGACGGGCTTGCCGGCGGCTGCTTGATCGTCGCCACCGCCGCGATGGCCTTGCTGCTCTACGTGGCCGGACACGCCGAGTGGGCGCTGTACCTCGGTGTGCCTCGCGTCCCGCACGCCGGCGAGATGGCGATCTGCGCCGCCGCCGTCGTCGGCGCCATGCTCGGGTTCCTTTGGTTCAACTGTCACCCCGCCCAAGTCTTCTTGGGCGACACCGGAGCCCTGCCGCTCGGCGCGCTGCTGGGTTTCTTCGCGGTTGTCGCCCGCCAGGAATGGCTGCTCCTGATCATCGCCGGCGTGTTCGTCGTCGAAGCCGCCAGCGTCATCCTCCAAGTCGGTTATTACAAGTGGCGACGCCGACGCATCTTCCTCTGCGCCCCGCTGCATCACCACTTCCAACTGCTTGGCTGGCCCGAAAACAAAATCGTGGTTCGCTTCTGGATCGCCGCAATGCTCTGTGCACTGATCGGTGTTGCCACCCTCCGACTCCCCGCCCGCACGCCCGCGCCCCAGCCATTGCCGAACCTTGGCCAAGCCGAAGACGTAGTCCCAAGTATACAAAACACCAGTTCGCCGGGGCAGCAGACATGAATCAAGAGGCAATCCATCTCGTCTTCGCCGGAGGTGGGACCGCCGGACATCTGTTTCCCGGCTTGGCCGTGGCCGAACAGTTGATCGCCACGATTCCCCGCCTGCACATCAGCTTCTGCGGCGGCGGCAAGGCCTTGGAGCGGCAGGCCGTTCGCGCCGCCGGCTTCGACTACCTGACTCTCCCCGTGCAGCCGCTCCCGCGCCGCGCCCGCGATGCCATCGCCTTTGTGGTCGACAACCTGGCAGGCTACCTGGCCGCCAGCCGTATTCTCCAGGAACAACCCGTTGCCGCCGTGGTCGGTCTCGGTGGCTATGCCAGCGTCCCCATGGCCCACGCCGCGATTCGCCGCGGTGTGCCGCTTATCCTCCTGGAGCAAAACGCGATTCCCGGCAAAGCGACCCGTTGGCTCGCTCGCCGCGCCTCGTTGGTTTGCACGTCCTTCCACGAAACGTGGGCACACCTTCGTTGCACCTGTCCCGTTCGGTGCACCGGCAATCCCGTGCGGCGCGGCTTTTTGACCGCCAATCGCCTCCAATCCCGCTTGGCTGAGGTCGCCGCAACCCTGGACCGCGCAAAAAAGGAAGCGGCCACACTGCAAAAGGGTATTGCCACCTACAATTCCGCCGAAAACCGCTTGAAACAAATCCTCGTGCTCGGCGGCAGTGGTGGCGCGCGGTCGTTAAACGAAAGTGTGCCCCGCGCGCTTTACCGGATTCGTACTCAACTCGCCGATTGGCAGATTCTGCACCAGTCGGGCGATGCCGGCCTGCCCTTGGCCGAGTCGCTGTACCGCAAATTTGGCCTGCCGGCAAAGGTCGTCCCCTTCCTCGAAAACATGCCCGCCGCCTTAGCGGCCACCGACTTGGCCATCTGCCGTGCCGGCGGCAGCACCCTCGCCGAACTGGCCGTCGCGCGCGTCCCCGCAGTATTGATCCCCTTCCCCAACGCGACCGACGGCCATCAGTTGGCCAACGCCCGGCTCTATGCCACCCAAGGCGGTTGCGTTACAATCGACGAGCGGTCGGCTTCGGGCAGCCTGGACGATCAACTGGCAGATATCCTCTGCTTCCTGTTGGCCAACGACTCGCTCCTTGGTCGCATGGCGGAAGCGATGCACCACATGGCTGCTCCCCGTGCGGCCGAGCACGTGGCCGAGTTGATTTGGTCGATCGCTAGTAGTCGTTCGCGCCAGACCGCACACGCCATGGCCTGTTGACCTTGAAAATTGGCACTGCAACCACGGCCACCAGCCGGATCTGCGGTAAAATCCCAAGCCTGCCCTGCCATACTTGGCTGACCATCAATACATCGATCGTTCGACACGGCCCACGCTCGACGAGTCTCAAGGATTTCACACCATGCTTCGTTGGCGACTGCTTCTAGGAGCCGTCCTAATCGCCGCGCTGATCGCCGTCTGTTGGCTCGATACTTGGGCGGCGCCGACCGTGCTCTATGCGCCGCTGCCCGGCTTGTGGCTGATGCCGCTGGCGTTGTTGGCAAGCCTTCTCGCCACCGGCGAAGTCCTGGCGTTGGCCCGCGCCGCCGGTCTGCAGCCCGTGGTTTGGCCGATCTACGTCGGCAATGGGCTCATCGTCGGCGGCGACTGGTTGCTGGTCCTAGCGCGGCAACTGCTATGGCGGCCCAACGGCGTCCCATCATCGTCTTGGCCGTTCGATCATCTGGAACAAATGCTGAGCCCGAATTGGGCCTTGGCCGCCGGCGTGATTCTGGTTTTCATCGCCGAAATGCGACGCTACGAAAAACCCGGCAAGAGTCTTGCCAATGTTGCCGCAGGCCTTCTCGCCCTGGGGTACGTCGGGCTGTTGCTCAGCTTCGCCGTGAGCCTGCGAATAACGTGGGGCGTCGGGGCCCTGGCGACGTGGGTAATTGCCGTGAAGATGGGCGACATGGGAGCCTACTTCACCGGCCGACTCCTCGGTCGCCACAAAATGTGCCCCGTCCTAAGCCCTGGCAAGACCATCGAAGGAGCCATCGGCGCCCTCGTCTTCTCCTGCCTTGGCTCTTGGCTGGCCTTCCAATTTCTCGTGCCGGCAATAGCGGAGTCACGGTTCGGCTATGGTCGCGGCCCCTGGTGGGGATGGATCGCCTTCGGCCTTCTCGTCGGAGGGGCCGGAATGATCGGCGATTTGGCCGAATCGCTCTTGAAACGTGACGTCGGCCGCAAAGACTCCAGCAACTGGATGCCCGGTTTCGGCGGCGTCCTGGACATCCTCGATTCGCTGCTGCTGGCCGCCCCCGTCGCCTGGTTCTGCTGGGCCTATGGAGTGATCGGGCCCATTCCGCCGTCGCCTTAGTCCAGACTGCCTAACCCGAGCTATTTCCACCCCCGTCCGGCAGAGATGACTGTCTTCGCTTGCCGGCATTCCCCGTCCCATTCTTGAGCCAATCCACTCATCCAAGCCGATTTCCACAGTAACCAACTGTTCATTCCGGTTTAAACCGGTTATGATAAGAGAGTCTCCTCGTTGGAATTCTCTCGGACAGTGAAGGGCAAGTGTCTTTTTTATCGGGAGGGGATTCGATTGGTAATTGCGCGCAGGGGCGTCACTTCTACGCAAAAACCCGCCAGGGCAATGCGGAGGAGGAATCGGTTATGTCCATTCGATGCGTCTGTCCCAACGGGCACGTGCTCAAAGTCAAAGAGTCCTTGGCCGGCACTGTCGGTCTTTGCCCAGCTTGCCGAGCTCGCGTAACCGTGCCGAAGCTCAAGAAAGCAGACATGTCGGAAGATGCCATCCTGCATCTCCTGAAGGAAGGCCCCCCCTCTCCGCACCAGGATACCCAGCGCATTCAGGCCTTTTCCGACACCTCGCTGTCCGACTTTTCCGAACAGGTCAAGCCGAAGAAGAGTTGCGACCGCTGCAACCGGTCGGTACCCCTCGAGTCCCATATCTGCCCCCACTGCCACACCTACATCGCCAGCCTCAAAGACTTCTAGTATATTACTGATAGGGTGAGCAGGCGAATCTGAGTTGTCTCTCGGTATCCCAGCTTTTAGTCTCCCGGAGGGTGAAGTTGCGGCGCAGCGTCTGCTATGATTAGGCTCTTCGAGAGCCAGACGCCAGGGCACCGACAAATCGGGATGATGGAATCAACCATATCGGTCGTCAATTCTAACGCGCTGCTGTCGCTATTCGGGGCCTACGATCAGCACCTTCGCCGCATCCGTAATGCGCTCGGCGTTGGCATCACCGTCCGCGACGGCCACATCCACGTCGAAGGGCCCGATCACGCCGTGGCCAAGGCCACCGAGATCCTCGAACAACTACAGGCTTGCGCCGCCCGCGCCGGCGCCGTCTCGGCCGACGACGTCAACCGCGTATTGCTCGGCGTGCGCAATGGGCAGGCGGTGCCCGAAGGCACTCAGGTCGACGTCTTCCGGGCCGGCCGACAAATCCGCCCGCGAACTCCAGGCCAGGCCCTCTACCTCGAAGCCATCCGCCAAAACGACATCGTGCTCTGTAGCGGACCCGCCGGTACGGGCAAGACCTATCTGGCCGTCGCCATGGCCGTGGCTGCCCTCAAACGGCAGGCGGTCCGGAAAATCGTCCTGGTGCGACCCGCCGTCGAAGCCGGTGAAAGCTTGGGCTTCCTTCCCGGCGACCTACAGGCCAAGATCAACCCGTACCTGCGGCCTCTGCTCGACGCCTTGCACGAAATGATGGACCACGACTTGATCAAGAGCTACACCGAGCAAGACTTGATCGAGGTCATCCCGCTGGCCTACATGCGCGGCCGCACCCTCAACGAGGCCTTCATTATCCTCGACGAGGCCCAAAACACCACCGTCTCGCAAATGAAGATGTTCCTGACGCGGATGGGGGCCAGTTCCAAAATCGTCCTCTCCGGCGATGTGACCCAAATCGACCTGCCCCCAAGCACCAAGAGCGGCCTGGTCGATGCCCTCTCTCGCCTCCGCGACATTGAGGGCATCGGTTCCGTGAAATTGACCGGCGCCGACATCGTGCGCCATCCCCTCGTGCAAAAGATCGTGCACGCCTACGAAGAGCATCCGAGGAAACGTCGCTGACGAAGCGCGAAACTGCCATGCCGATCGGCTTCCGAAAGAGCAAGCGTTTCGAGCGCGTCGCCTCTCTCGAATTGCCCCCCAGCCAATGGGAGCGGGCGTGGACCGGCCTGCGCCATCGCGACGTCCTCGCCCGCATCGCCTTGGCAGTGCTCGCGGCAATCGTCATGACCGTCGTCATTCGCGGCTGGGAACCGCCCTTCTCCTATCGCACCGGCTACGTCCCGCAACGCGACATTGTCGCCTCGAACAGCTTCACCCGCCGCGATGAAGTCGCCACCTTAGCCGCCCAGGAACGGGAACGAAGCCAGACCCGCTACGTTTACGCGCAAGATGCCGAGCCGCTCGTCCAGCTTCGCGCCCTGCTGCGCAACACCCTAATTGAAGTCACCGCCGCCCCGACCGCCGACAAGCTGGATGCCAAGCTCCTGCAGCAGTTCCAAATCCCCGTCGCCAAGACCGGCAATCCAGAAAGTGTCAAGACTCGCGACGAACAATGGCAGAAATTCCGCGCCTTTTTCACTCCCCAGGAAAATCTCGACGCCGTGGAAAAGGCCCTCGCCGAAGTGTTCGCTCCCTTCGAGAAAACCGGTCTGCTCGCCAAGCTGAGCGACAAACAAGGCCCCGGCAATCAGCAGGAAATCGTCGTCTATCCGGCCGGCCATCCCGAATCGCAGCAGATCGTCCTGGTCAGCGACGTCCTCATTGGCCCCAATATGGCCCTCGGCGAAGCACTCCGCAAAAATCCGACCCTGGCGCCCGTTGCCGATCCGTTGTTCGCTTGGCTCTTGCCTCAGCTTAAGCCCACCCTCACCGTCGATGAACAACTCACCAAGCAGAGCATGGATGCGGCTGTCAAACGGGTCGCCGAAGTCGTCGAGGAGTACTCCGTGGGCCAGACCTTGGCGAAGGCCGGCGAGCCGCTCGATTATCCCCATATCGATCTGCTCCGACGCGAGTATGCCGCGGCGATGAATCTGCGCCCTTTATCACAGTTGTTGGGACGCGGCCTCGCCGTGACCGGCTTGATCTTCGTCGGCATCGTGCTGGGTGGCATCCACATGCGATTCCGCCAGCGCGGACCCTTGGTTAGCATCACCCGCTTGATCGTGCTCCTCTTGCTGGCGACCGCCACCGTGGGCGTGGCCCGCTGGTCCGGCCTGGCCAACCCCTGGCGCGGCGAGTTGGCCCCGGTCCTGCTCTTCGGCATGACCATGGCCATCGTCTACCGGCAAGAACTGGCCCTGCTGCTGACCGGCATCGTGTCGTTGATCGTGGTCCTCGCCATTGGCCATGGACTGCAAGAGTTCGTCCTGCTGCTCGGCGTTTCCGCCGCCGCAATCCTCAATCTCGGTCGCATTCGTAGCCGGAACAAACTCATCTACGTGGGGCTCTTTTCCGGCGCCGTCGCCGTGCTGTTGAACACCGCTATGAAATTGACCGAGGATCAGCCCCTCGATCTGGCGTTGCTGCTCGACTCGCTCCGCTACGGAGCCTGGGCCGTCGCCGCCGGGTTCATCACCACCGGCTTGCTGCCGTTTATCGAAAATCTCTTCGGCGTGTTGACCGACTTGAGCTTGCTGGACCTCGGCGACGTCGCCCATCCCCTGCTACAAGAACTCGTTCGCCGCGCGCCGAGCACCTACAACCATTCGATTACCGTCGGCTCAATCGCCGAAGCCGCCGCCGAAAGCATCGGAGCACGCGGACTGCTGGTCCGTGTGGGTGCCTACTTCCATGACATCGGCAAAATGCTCAAACCGGACTATTTCGTCGAAAACCAGACGGCCGACGAGAACCGCCACGAAACCCTGGCCCCGGCGATGAGCACCCTGGTGATCATCGCCCATATCAAGGATGGCGCTGACCTCGCCCGGCAACATCGCCTGCCCCAGCCAATCATCGACCTGATTGCCCAGCACCATGGCACGACCCGGGTCGAATTCTTCTATAGCCGCGCCACCGAACAACAGTTGACCGACCCGAACGGCAGCGAAGTCGACGAAAGCTCCTTCCGCTATCCCGGGCCAAAACCGCAGACCAAGGAGGCGGCCGTCCTGATGCTCGCCGACGCCGTCGAAAGTGCCAGCCGAACGTTGATCGACCCCACGCCGGCGCGCATCGAGAGCCTGGTCCGCGAAATCGCCGAGCATCGCTTGCACGGCGGACAGTTCGACGAAAGCGGCCTGACCCTCCGTGAACTGCGCCGCATCGAGAAGAGCATGGTCATGTCGCTCATCTCAATCTACCACGGACGGATCAAGTACCCCGAACAGCGCACGGCGTAGGGTACGCATCGAGGGCAAAAATCCCGACCCCTTCCCGCAGTCCCCCTCTACACCCGTGATTCGCGTCTCCATTGCCAATCGTCAACGATCCCTTCCCGTCGATCGAGCGGCTATCCGCCGCTTGGTGCAGTCCATTCTGCAAGATGCCGGCTTCCAAAACGGAAGCATCAGCGTCGCCGTGGTCGACGACCCGGCCATCGGCCAACTGCATGCCGAGTTTCTCGGCGACCCCGACCCCACCGACGTGCTCAGTTTCGTGCTCGAACAGTCGGCCGACTCTCTCGAGGGCGAGGTGATCGTCAGCGCCGACACGGCCCGCGCCAACGCCCAACAGTATAAGCAAACGGCCGAACAAGAATTGCTGCTGTACGTCATCCACGGCTCGTTGCACTTGGTCGGCTACGACGACACCTCGCCACGCAAACGGGCACAAATGCGCAAAATGGAAAAACACTATATGGTTCATAACTCGACAAGGTCTCGCGGCTGACGCCCATTGGCCGCTCAGGTGCTATGTCTGCCGAAAAAGCCACCGCCATTGTGATCCGGACCGTCGATTTCAGCGAAACAAGCCTGGTGGTGACCCTTTTCACCCGTGAGTTTGGCAAAATAAGCGCTCTAGCGAAGGGGGCTCGTCGGCTCAAAAGCCCCTTCGAGTCTGCTCTTGACCTGTTAGCCGTTTGTCGAATAGTCTTCCTCCACAAATCGTCAGATGCTCTGGACTTGTTGACCGAGGCCAAGTTGCTGCGACGGTTTCGATTAGCCACGCGGAGTTTGGCCGGCCTATACGCCGGATACTACGTCGCCGAGCTGCTCGGAGAACTGACCGATGAGGACGATCCCCATCCGCAGTTGTTCGATTTGGCCGACCAGACGTTGCTGGCCCTGGCCGAAGGTCAGTCGGTACTGCGATGGTTGATGCGTTTCGAGTTGGGGGCGCTCCGGCTGCTGGGAAGCATGCCGTCGCTCGATGCTTGTGTGGAGTGTGGCGTGCCGGTAGCGGCAGCCGGGCGAGTGGCGTTTGGCCAACTAGATGGCGGCGTCCTTTGCCCCAAATGCCGGCCAGGAAAAAAACACGTAGCCATGATTAGTGCCGGAGCCATGCGGGCCATGGGGCAACTAGCGAGCCCCGATCGCTCGGCTTGGCAACGATTGGAATTGGATCCGCGTACCTTGGGAGAGTTGCGAGCCGTATTGAACCACTATTTCGCGCATTTGCTGGGCAAGAAGCCCAAACTGCACGCTTTTCTGGGTCAATTGGGAACGTAAGGTTCGAGAGTGCGGGGCGCAAGCGCGGCCGCAAACGCACGAACTGGCAAAAACGAAGACACTGCGGCGGACAAGGAAGTCCTTATGCGGAGTGAGCGAGCCCGACTCGTCGTAACGCTGGCCGGCCTCTTGGCCCTTTTCGGCGGCTGCGCGCTGACTCCGCCGTCAAGTGGCCAACGCAGCGCCAGCGGCGCCAAAGGGAGCGCCGACGAATACGAGGGCTGGCTCTTCAACTCGCTGCGCGGACGCCGCCAGAGCGATGCCCCGTCCGTCGCCCCAGACGCTTTGCCCTCCAACGGTCAACAATCCCCGCCGTCGCCGGAAGCCCAACCGCCCGGCGTGATCCAGACTTCCGCAAACTTTCCCGCGACGCCCACGCCCGGGCCCATGATCCCCGGCCCGTCGACCGAGCCACTGGGGCCGCGCGAACTCGAATTGATGACCGCCCCGCCAGAAACGGTCGCCGGTCCGCCGCCGGCCATTCCCGGCGAACTCCCCGGGCCGCCCGCCGAGAGCATCAGCATTAACGACATCAAGGTCAAGCCAGACGAGAAGAAGAAAAGCTTTGAACTCGCCGATCTGGCCCCCGAAAATATCTATAAGAACGTGAAAAATGCCACCGGCTTTGGCCCCGACGAGAAGATCGCCCGGGCCGCCATGAAGGAAGGCGAGGCCCTCTTCCTGCAAAAGAACTATCTCGAAGCGGCGAAAAAGTTCGCCACCGCCGCCAGCCGCTGGCCCGACTCGCCCCTCGAAGAGCGGGCCCTGTTCATGCAGGGCGAGAGCGAATTCTTCGCCGATCAGTATCCCAAAGCCCACGACACCTACGGCGGGCTGCTCAAAAAACACACCAATACCCGCCATCTCGACACGGTTTCCGCCCGCGAATTCGCCATGGGCCGCTATTGGGAACAGCTCTACACCGCCAAGCCCACCTGGCCCACCACCCCCAACGTCACCGACAAGTCGCGGCCGTTGTTCGACACCAAAGGCTATGCCATCCAGGCCTACGAACGGGTGCGGATCCATGATCCCACCGGCCCGCTGGCCGACGATAGCGTGATGGCACTCGCCAATCTCTATTTCCGTAGTGGGCAGTTCGAAGACGCCGCCTACCAGTACGACGTGCTTTGCCGCGAGTACCCCAACAGCGAACACCAGCGCAACGCCCACTTGCTCGGCCTACAGTCGAAGATGCGGGTCTATCAAGGCACGCTTTACGACGAAAAGCCGCTGAAGGATGCCCAACGCTTCGCCGACCAGACCCTCAAGCAGTTCGGCAACAAACTGGGCGACGAACAGGAACGCGTCCTGCTCGCCCGGGCCCAAATCCTCGAAGAACGAGCCAATCGCGATTTCTCCCGTGGCCGCTACTACGAAGGCCGCAAGGCCTTTGGCGCAGCCAGGATCTACTATAAGAGCGTCGTTGAAGAGTTCCCCACCACGCAAAAGGCCAAGGAGGCCCAGGCTCGGCTCGAGGCCATTCGCAACGAACCCGATGAGCCGCCCAGTCAACTCAAATGGCTAACCGGCATCTTCGAGCCAAAAACCTAACCGTGACCACTAACCACTAACCGTCGCCCCGTTTAGCCGCCGACGGCACGTCGGCGCAACTGACCACTGACCACTGACCACTGACCACTGACCACTGACCACTGACCACTGACCACTACCCGTTGCCCCGTTTAGCCGCCGACGGCACGTCGGCGCAACTGACAACCTACAACTGACCACTGAAAAACCCGTGCGACTCCGCCTCTTGATCAATCTGCCGCTGCTTCTGCTGGTCTCTCTGACCGGCTGCGCTGCCTATCAGATTGGCAATCAGTCGCTCTACCCACAAGACATCCGCACAGTCTACGTGCCCATGTTTCAGTCGAACAGTTTCCGCCGTAATCTGGGCGAGCGGCTCACCGAGGCAGTTGTCAAACGGATCGAGACCGTTACGCCCTACAAAGTGGTGAGCGATTCAACGGCCGACAGCGTGCTGACGGGCCGGCTGATTTCCGAAAACAAGCAGGTGCTCGTGCCCACGCTCACCGGCGACGCCCGCGAGGTGCAAGTCAACATGCAGGTGCAGGTCAGTTGGGTCGATCGTCGCGGCCAGATGCTGCGCGATTGCCCCACGATCCCCTTGCCCGACGAATTGGTCGACATCGCCGGCACCGGCAATCTCGTCCCCGAGGTCGGCCAATCGATCGCCACCGCCCAACAACAGGCGATCGACCGCTTGGCCGTGCAAATCGTCGGCATGATGGAAAAGCCCTGGTAGACCAGCCGGCGCGCTGAGCGGCCAGGGGCCAAGAATCAGGGCAATTCACGGATGAGTGTAGCGTTCTTGGGCGCCATGCTCACGCTTGCCTGAGAGCATCCGGGAATTGGGCCAGTTTGTCACCGTCGCCATGCGGTTTGAGCCGCACAAGCGGCGACAGGTGGATAGCCAGGGGCCGTTAGCCCCTGAAACAACGCCAACCCTGTTTCTATTCGAGCTCCTATCAGGCGACAAACGCGCCGAGCCTCTCCCTCGCCCCCCTCCCCACTCCGCTCGGTACGTCCCGCTCCGCTATTCTAAGCCCGATTCATCGGGCTTGCCGCCGCAGGCGTACTAGAGAGCGCATCACAGATAAGTCCAGCGGCTTGGGTGCCATGCCCACGCTTGCCGCGGGCATGTTTCGCCCGAAACCACCGCATGGCCACACAGGCGTGGCCATGGCACCCGCTGCACGTAAATTGGACGCGGTACTAGGCCCGGCGTTTACGCCGCGTGCAACAAGCGAAAAATCCCGCCTCTTGTCAGCCCGATTCATCGGGCTCCCGCCTGCCGGCACGCGTCTCAAGAATGCGCGCAACAAAAAAGGTGGCGGTGTTTCCACCGCCACCCTCATTCTATTAATCACACGGCAGGCCTGCGCTGGCCCAAATGCCGCTCGTTAATCAGTAAAGCCCTTGCCGGCAATGCCGTCGGCCATCGATCCGGCCAACGAAAACACCATGGCGTCAATGCCGTCCGAAACGAACCGCACCGCACCATCAGCCATGCCGAAGTTGGCGCCGTTGGCGTGATCGCTCGCCGGCGACATCCAAAAACCGTTGCACAACAGCTTGCCGTTATTGGGAACGCCGGTGGTGAACAACGTGACCGGGCCACCAACCGCCCAACCGTCCAGCGGGCTACCATTGGTGGCGGCCGTGAAGGTGGAGGTCGTGTTGCGCGACAATTCACCAGTCATGATCGTGTTCGAAGTACCGTCACGGATCGCGCCGAACGGGCACGAGTAGTTGGCGTCGGCAAAAATACCGATCATGTTCGCCGAGGTGTTGCTGTTGTTGATGGTCACCATGTTTGCCGTCGTCGAGCTTGATGCACCGAGTTGGTAAGTGCTGTCAGAAAGCAGGTAACGACCGGCGCACCCGCCGTAGTCGGTGCCGCCACCGGACCAATTGGTGTTCAACAGCGACAGGTTGTCCTGGCCGACGCGGATTTGCGAACGGCGAGTCGGGCAGTAAAGCCCCTTCACATCGAGGGCCGGCAATTGAGGTTGGCCGGTGGCAGCGACTGTCTGACCGGCGACATTCGTCGAGTAATTCCACAACTTCGACAGGTTCTCGGCTTCCATGAAAGGCAGAATCCGGAGCAGGAAACCGGTGCCGTGATAGTTGGCAGTACTGGGAGCCGCAGTCGGGCTAGCATTGGGCGAGATCGTCCCGCCAGCGGCCTGCCATACCTGGCTTGGATTCGCACCGCCGCTAATCGTTCCCGGCGGGAACGTCTTGTTGCCCTGAGCGTAATTGTGCAGGGCCAAGCCGATCTGCTTCAACTGATTCGTGCAAGCCATGCGGCGGGCTGCTTCACGGGCCGCTTGGACGGCCGGCAGCAGCAACGCAATGAGGATACCGATGATCGTAATAACGACCAGCAGCTCCACAAGTGTGAAGCCTTTCCGAACTCCTTGATTGGAGCGCATACACCTTCTCCTCTGGTTCCAAAAGCCGAAAAAAAATGATTCCTGCCGTTAAACGCTAACGGCTCAATGAAGCTTATTAGATCATAACATGCAAATTTGTCAAGCGATGCAACTTGAACGGCCTACCCAGTCCACCAAACCCACCATAATGGGTAAAGGCAGCCAGTTCCCGTTGCGCGTCCCGCGTTCGCCCGCGAAACACCCGCTTTTTTTGTTCCGGCAGAAAGGCACTTCTCTTATCGGCCGGCCGGTCGCCCCCGATCGCGAAAAACCCGCTAAGCCGGTAAGAGGGCTGATAGCTGTTGACTTTGAGGATCGGGGCGCGGCGATCGGGGGGAATGTCTAGGGTCTCGAAAGTAAGCGAATCCCTGGCCCTCAAGTCGCGAAAGACGTCCGCAGCCAACAGCCGCCGAAAACTCCCTCCCCCAGGCCGCTGTGGCTTTCCGCCTCCGCGTCCTCAACGTAGGCTATAGGAAACCGCGGTAGCCGCCCGGGGGAGGAAACGCTAAATTGCCCGTTTCCGCCCGCCCGCATACTCGGCACAGCCGGACTGCAGGTCATACTCCAATCATGCCGATCCTCGGCGAAGAGCCAAACATATACCCCGACGACCTCTTGGATCAGCCCCCAGGCGATGTCCCCGGGCGACGCTGGTGGGCCGCGCACACCAAGCCACGCCAAGAAAAGGCCCTGGCCCGGGAACTGACCAAGTACGGCGTCCCGTTTTATCTGCCGCTGGTGCGGAAAACGACCGTCGCCCGAGGCCGCCGACGGATCTCGCTGGCCCCGCTGTTCGCCAGCTATGTATTCCTCTTCGCCGCCGAAGAGGAACGGCTGCGGAGTTTAACCACCAACCGGGTAGCCCGCACGATTCACGTCGAAGACGGAAGCCAACTGCTCTTCGATCTGCGCCAACTTCGTCAACTGATCGCCGCCAACGCACCGTTGACCGTCGAGAGTCGCCTGGGGCCCGGACGCCGCGTCCGCGTCCGCCAAGGCGCCTTTGCCGGGCTGGAAGGGCTCGTATTGAAACGTCGCGGCGAGACCCGCCTCTTGGTCAGCATCAACTTCCTGCAACAAGGCGCCTCGGTCGAGATCGATGACTTCCTCCTCGAGCCCCTGGAGTAAGGGATTAGGGGCTAGAGAATGCAGAGTGATGAATGCAGAGTGATGAATGATGAACCGACCACCAAAAACTGAAAACCGACCAACTTCCCACGGACGTTTAGCAGCCGACGGCACGTCGGCTCACTGACCACTGAAAACTGAAAACTGACATGCCAAAACGCTACCTGTTGACCGGCTGTGCGGGCTTCATTGCCTCCAAGGTTGCCGACCTCTTGCTCGCCGATGGGCATGAAGTCGTGGGCATCGACAATCTCAACGACGCCTACGATCCCCGCCTAAAACAGTGGCGTTTGGCACAACTGCAGGATCGCGCAAACTTCCGCTTCTCACAAACCGACATTCGCGACCTCGCGGCGCTCGAACCGCTATTCTCGGCCAGCAACGGCCGTCCCCCGTTCGCCGCCGTGATCAACCTCGCCGCTCGGGCCGGAGTCCGTCCCTCCGTGACCGATCCTTGGGCCTATTTCCAGACCAATTGCGACGGCACCCTCAATCTCCTTGAAATGTGCCGCCGCTTCGGGGTGCAAAAGTTCTTGCTGGCCTCGACGTCCAGCCTGTACGGCAAACACAACGCCGTGCCCTATCGCGAAGACGCCGATACCAACCGCCCCTTGTCTCCCTATGCCGCCTCGAAAAAAGCCGCCGAGGCCTTGGCCTTCACCTACCATCACCTGCACGGAATCGACGTCTCGATCCCGCGCTATTTCACCGTCTATGGCCCGGCCGGCCGGCCAGACATGAGCGTCTTTCGTTTCATCCGCCGCATCGCGGAAGGGGAATCGATCGTCGTCTTCGGCGACGGTACACAGAGCCGCGATTTCACCTTTGTCGACGACATCGCCCGCGGCACCGTGGCCGCCCTGCGCCCCCTGGGTTTCGAGGTCATCAACCTCGGCGGCGATCGTACCGTCTCGCTGCGCCAGGTAATCGACTACATCGGGCAACTGCTCGACAAGACGCCCCAAATCGTCTACAAACCGGCCCACCCCGCCGACGTCATGACGACCAAGGCCGACGTCTCCAAAGCCGCCCGACTGCTCGACTGGCGTCCAACCATCGACATCGAAGAAGGGTTGCAGCGGGCCGTCCAGTGGTACCACGCCCATCGCGAACTGGCCAATTCGCTGGAATTGCTCGACCGAAAAGAGTAGCCCCGCGCGTTACCCGAAGCTCAGGGCCATGAGCGGGTGCTCTTCGCCCCGCGTTTCGCCTTCCTCTGCTGCCGCTGCCCCCCCCGACAGAATTTCTGCTCGGCCGCTTCCAAAATTCCCAGCTCTACTGGGTAAGTACACAGGGAGGAATTATTTCCGCTCCCCCTAGCCGGTCGTTAAGATACCGTTAGAACTCCCTTCGCCCAGTTCCCTCGTCTTATCACTAGCCATGCCGCCTGGTTGCGACGAACTCGACGAGCAGATTGTGCAACTGATCAGTGGTTGCCAGCGGCGGCTGTTCCTGTACTTGTTCGGCCTGTTGACCTCGAGCGATTTGGCCGAAGAAGCCCTACAGGAAACCAACGCCGTTCTCTGGCGCAAGCGGGCCGAGTTCCAACCGGGCAGCAACTTCTTCGCCTGGGCCTGTAGCGTGGCCTACTTCGAAGCCTGCAAGGCCCGCCAACAACGTCGCCGCAAACTCCCCTCCTTCAGCGATCTCTTCCTGGAAGAGGCGTCCATCGAGTTGCGCGCCGCCGTCGAGAACGCCGACTCCTTGCAGACCACCCTTCACGACTGCATGGACTCCCTGAGCGTACGCGAACGCGAACTGGTCGACCGCCGCTACGAACACGGGGCTACGACCAAGAGCGTCGCAGTCAGCGTCGGTCGCAGCGTGGATGCCGTCTATAAATCGCTCAACCGCATCCATCAGAAATTGTTCGACTGCATTACGGCCCGTATGCGCGAGGACCGCAAGCCGTGACTTTGCCAGATGATATCCGCCGCGAGGTTGGCCAGTTGCTGTGGGCGATCCACGACGGCGTCGCTACCGAGCAACAAATCCAGCACTTGGAGCAACTCGGCCGGGAGCATCCCGAAATCCGGCAGATCTACGCACAGTTCACCGTGATGTGCGGGCTGATGCACTGGGAAGAAGGGCAGCATGCGGCAAACCAGTCCGACCAAACGTCACCAGCCAACACCTCCAATTCCCCGCCGCCGCCCGGGCTGCCGCTCATCGTCATCGACCCGACGAAGCACAACGGGATGCAACCGGCGGCTTGGCTGGCGCCGGGAGGAACGCTCTTTTCTTACGCCGCTTCCGCCCTGATCGTCGCGCTCGGACTGTTGCTTGGCTGGAACTATTACTTTAGCGCACCACAGCAGGCCCCCGCGCCTCCCCTGGCCCAACACGCCAAACCAGGCAAAAAACTGCCCCCCGAAACGCCGCTCACGTTCGTCGGCCGAATTACGGGCATGATCGACTGCCGCTGGACCAATCCCCGAAACCAAGCCATTGAAGGCGCAAGCCTAAGCGTCGGCGAAAAAATCGAATTGGCCGCAGGCCTGCTGGAAGTAACCTACCATTCCGGCGCGAAAGTGATCCTGGAGGGACCATGCTCGTATAGCATCGACTCGCGCCAGGGAGGTTATCTCGCCGTCGGCAAAGTCACAGCGAACGTTTCCAAGACCATGGAAGGCGTCGGCGGGGAGGCCCGCAAGGAGACCAGTTCTACCCCGGACCGTGACTCTGCGGCCCCCGTCGCGCCTCCTGCCCCGCTGTTCGCCATTCGCACTCCGACAGCCCTGGTCACCGATCTCGGCACCGAGTTCGCCGTGGAGGTCGATCCCTCCGGCAACAGCCAAACCCACGTTTTCCGGGGTACGGTCGAAGTCGTCCGCATCCTCGGCAACCGCCCTGCCGGCTCGCCCGTGTCCCTGCGCGACAATCAGTCGGCGCGGGTCGAGGTGGGCAGCACAAGGCCCGTCGTAGTCGTCCGCGACGAATCCTTCAAAAACCGCTTCCCCCGGGCCCTGCCCCGACGCGCGCGGCTGGTGCTGTTCAACACTGGCGTCAACTTGAATGACGGCGACCAAGACCCGCATTGGCAGTTGGTGGCAAGAAGCGATGAGCCCCGCTTCGAGCCCCGTCCGACCTACGTGATCCAGCCGTCGATGTTCACCCTGCCGAGCGACCCAGCCAACATTCGCCGCATCGCACACCTCGCCAATGAGCGGAAGCGTTCCCAGTGGATCTCGCCCGACGTCAACGGCGGCGATTTGCCAGGCTCGGCTGTCTACACCTTCCGCACATCGTTCGACCTCAGCGGCTTCTTGCCCCGCACCGCCGTCTTGCATGGCCGTTTCCTGGCCGACAACCACGTCAAGGCAATTCGCTTGAATGGACACGAACTGACGGTCCCCGACCACCCACATAACGCTCCCTTTTCGACGTGGCACTCCTTCCTGGCGACTTCCGGGTTCGTCGAGGGAAACAACCTACTCGAAGTGGAGGTGACCAATCTCGAACTGGCCGATCCGCCAGACGCCAAAAGCAAAATAATGCTCCGCATCGAGTTGGAAGGCTCGGCCGTGCGGCAATGGCAATCTCCGAAACCCAACGAAAGCACCAGCAATCCACCAAAAACATCAGAAGGGAGGTGAACGCATCCTATTGACTCCGGCGCATCTAAGGAACTGTTCCGCGCCCCGCTGGCTGCCAAACAGCGATCATTAGCAGGCATCGGTGTCAATCAACAGCCAGGGCGAGAACCGACGCTTTCGCGGCCAATAACAAGGCCGCGGCACAACGGGTGCCAGGATGGCCAGTCTTAGCATGAGGAACACGCAGAGAGTGGGCATCTAGCCTCCCTGGCCACGGGGTCGGGAACAGGTTGAATGGGGACCCGACCCCATCCAGCCTGCAATCAGATCTTCATCGGGAGAACGTCTTTCTTCTAAAGGAACGACAGCATGCGAATCGCAAAACTTTTCGTGGCCGTGGCCATCGTCCTGGGCGGCAACGCAATGGCCAGCGCCGACATCTTGGTCGATCAGACGGGCACCCCCTGGGCTACCTGGGACGGGTGTGACATCCTGCGTGCCGATTCGGCGAGCAAGATGGTCGCCGACGACTTCACCTTGGCCGGCGCCTCAAAGATCCAGGGCGTTGTCGTCCAGGGACACTGGGGTGGCAGCGGCTGGGGGGAAACCCTTAACGGTTTTTATGTCACGGTATTCGGCGACAATTCCGGCGCCCCGGGCACTGCCGTCTCGACCCAGCATATCACCAGTGGGTGGTCCGGCGCAGATGACTCCTACACCATCCCCTTGTCCGACATTAGTGTCAGCAGCGGCACGTACTGGCTTGGCATCCAGGCCGACATTACGCAAGAAATGGGCTCGGGAAGCTTCAAGCTGAAGGCGGCCAACGGTGAGAGCGACTCCTATGTGGCGTCGGGGTCATCGTCGATCAATCTTTCCGATAGCACCTTGAACGGTCGCTACCTGCAACTCGACGTATTTGGCGACGGTGGCTGGATCAGCGAGACCTACACCGGTAGCTTCCCCGCCGAGTGGACGAGCGGCAACAATTCGCATCCGCAAGGGCTGGACTTGTCGTTCTCGGTGACCGGCACGACGGTGCCCGAACCGGGCAGCCTCGCCCTGCTCGGCGTCTCAGCCTTGGGCTTGCTCGCCTACGCATGGCGGAAACGAAAGTAAAAAAGGAACCCGTTAAGCGTCGGGATGGATGGCGGCTGGACTCGTTTCCCGCCGCCATCCTCTCGCGTTATCGACCAGAGGAGTTCTTCCCAATTTGCCAGTCCGGCGAAGGACACAATTCGTGAGCTAGGCGGAGGCGAGAGTCCGCAGGCCGAGTTACGCGGCCTCGCCTTCGCCGACCTCTTTGCGCGAACAGATTGGCCAAGAACCAAAACGGTACTGAGATGAGAAATACCAACCTGCGCGACTGCCGCCCGCCACTACATGGCTTCACCCTCGTCGAACTCCTCGTGGTGATCACGATCATTGGCATTCTGATTGCGCTGTTGCTGCCAGCCGTTCAGGCCGCCCGTGAAGCCGCTCGGCGGCTCCAGTGCCAGAACAATCTCAAGCAACTCAGTCTCGCCGTCTTAAGCTACGAGTCGCGCAATCGAATCTTCCCACCAAGCTCCCACTGGAATCCGGAGACGGGCGGCAATATCAACTCGGCCAACAACGGCAACCTCCGCGAGAATTGGGCCGTGCTCATCCTTCCCTTCTTGGAGCAGCAGCCCCTCTACGACTCCTTCCACCCCGAACTGCCCATGCGCGACGCGGCAAATCTCGCCGTCCGCTCGGCGCCGCTAACCGTCATGCGCTGCCCCAGCGATCCCTACAATCGCACACCCTTCAACGGCAGCAGCAGCCCAGGCTACACTGATCAAATGGGCGATAACTGGGCCCGTGGCAATTATGCGGCCAACGCCGCCTTGGGTTACATGTCCTTCGATCGCTATGGCAGCGCGATAGACGCCGCGTTCGCAGGACGGGCTTGGTGCGACCCCTTTATCCGCGGCGTGATGGGGGCCAACACCGCAATCAAGTTCTCCGAAATGAAAGACGGCGCGAGCAACACGGTCATGCTCGCCGAAGTCCGCGCCGGGATCACGTCTTTCGATCCTCGCGGCACCTGGGCAATGCCGGGCGGCTCCAGCGCGCTCTGGGCACATGGCTACGGTGGCACCGGCAATTACGGTACCGACGACTATGGACCAAACAACGTCAGCGAAGTCCGCGCCGACGACGTCACCGGCTGCCGGGCCATCCTCGCCACGTTCAAAGGCGGGCTCGGAAGCCAGCAACAGGCACTACAGAAATTGGGTATGCCGTGCTATTCGGACAGTACTTCGAGCGCCCAGCAGACAGCCCGCAGCATGCACGCCAATGGCGTCTACGCCTCGCTTTGCGATGGAGGCGTCATCTGGATCAGCGATTTTATCGACTGTGGCCATCGCTCGTATCCCGATACCGGCGTGTGGGATCGGCTGATGCTATCGGCTGATGGACAGGTCATTTCGGGAAAGGCCTATTAGTTGGTCTCCCCTTCTGCAACTTCGGTCCGTGCTACTGGAACATTTCGATGAACAGCACTAGTTGGTCGCCTCGCCGCACATGTCGCGGGACCGTTCTCTCCGATTGGCCCGATCTTCACGCTAGCTGGCTTGCTCTTCTGTCCCTCGTCGTTCTCCTCGCTGGCTGCGGCTCGGGCGACCCGTTCAGTTACATACCGGTATCGGGAAAGGTAACCTACGACGACGGGTCATTGATCCAGTACGAAGGTGTAAAACTCACGTTCATCCCGCAAACTGCCCCCCTGACGCCAAACACCTTTCCTCGCCCAGGCATCGCAACGCTCGACCCGGCGACAGGCGAATTCCACGAAGTGACCAGCCACACCTTCAATGATGGACTGGTCCAAGGCAAGCACAAGGTCACGCTGTCAACGGTCAGTCGTAGCCCCTTGCCGCCATCCGTGGTGCCGCGGGAATATGCCGACCCCGAGAAGACGCCCCTGCTGGTCGACACCGCCGAGCAACCGTTCGACCTTAAGGTCCGCAAGCCCAAGACGCAGCCGCGTTAGACCGCCGGGACCGTCCTACGGCGTCAACGTAATCCGCAACGGATTCGCCGCCGCGCCGTCGCCGCGGATCACGATCACGTCGGCCTCGACCGGGCCCGCCAGACCGAGTTTCGGCACGGCCCAACGCACCCCCAGGTCGTACCAACCGAGAATCTCGGCGTCGATCTCCTTGCCTTGAACATGCAGCAGCACGCGACCCGGCTGCGGCCCAAAACCCTCGCCCGCCAGCAGCACTTCGCCGCCCGCACGCCCCGTCGTTGGATCGATTTCAAAGGCAGCCGGATCCACTGGCAAAATGTTCTGCGGGGCAAGCTTCGCGCCGTTGTTGGCCTTGCTGGTCTCGCGAATCTGCTGGTTGGCATCCACCAGCACATGCAGCACGCTGAACGGCTTTGGCATGCCATTCTCGTCGCGGCCCATCGTGTAGACGCTCATCGGCAGACGAATGTCCACGCTCTGCACGTCGTTGGTTTCGATCGACCGCACCCGAACGCCGGCCCGCGGCAAGGCCTCGGCAGGCCGATCGTCGTTGCCAGCCATCAACATCACCACAAACGAGTCCGTGATGGGCCGACTGCTGTTGTTGCGGAACCACACTCGATAGCGCGGTCCCGTCTTCTCTTCCGGATGACCAGGGTCCACAAAACGGACCGCCAGCAGTTCCAAATCGTGCTGCTCCGGTGGCAGGACCACCGGCTTCAAATCCACCCACGTGCCACACTCAACAACGGGCAGCGGTCGCCACACCGGCACTTCCCAATACACCCAGGTCGTCCACGGCTCGTAAATCACCGGCCGACACCAAATCGGCCGCGGGTCCCAATACGGATGGCATTGATAGTGCCAGGACCAGTTGACCCAAGCAGTCCATGTCGGATACCAACACACGCCCACAAAAAACGACGGTCCCCAGTACCGGTATTGGAAACAGTGACGGTGATAGACCGGGCTCACGGGACCGTGGTGAAACTTGTGATGCTCACGGTGCTTCTCCAACTCCAGTCGCCGAGCAATGTCCCCCTGCTGCCGCATCCGGTATTGCTCGGCCAACTGCAGCTTCTTCGCCGTTTCTGTCGCGGTGAGATGGTTCAGCCTTCCGGCTTTCCAATCGTCGGCAAAGCGGACCTTGGGGGCGTCCGGTTTCTTCGCCTTAATATCCGGCCTGTGATCGTCGCGCTTGTGCCCCTCCTTGTCGGCAACGCCACCACGACCACCCCCGGCTCCCGGCTGCGACTTCTCGCGATCGCGCGACTCTTTCCCCTTCTCAGCCGAAAGCGGATCATCACGCTTGCGATCCTCCTTCCCAACCCGATCGTCGCGCTTCGCGCCCTCCTTCGCCACAGCCGAAGTGGAACCGGTCGAGGACCCACTCGGCGATTTTTCTCGCTCATGCGGCCCTCGCCCCAGGTCGGCCGGCTTCGCCCGACTTCGTTCCACCGATTTCGTGCCATGCTCGGGCAGGCCACGTCCTGCCGGTTTCACGTCGGGCACCACCATTGGCTTACCTTCCGCCTTTTCCGTTGCCGCAACCGGTTTTCGCGGTACCGCCGGATTGGAACCTGCCTCCACACTTGCCGTCGGGAACGCCGGTTTCACAACAACCGATTCCCTTCGGACCTCCTTGCTCCGAACGTCGTTGCCCGCCTTCGCTCCCTCAACGGCTTTTTCGCTGCCACGGACCACCGATGACTCCCGCGATCTGTCGCCATTGCCCAATCGCTTTCGGACGTCATCCAACCGCGGACTTCGCTCCGGCCGCGAATCACGGCGGTCAACCGTCGGCGCATCCTTCGGTTGCGCGACGGTCTTCGGCACAGCCCTCGTCGCACTGTCCTGCGTCCCGACGCGTTCCCTTCCTCTGCTAAAGCCCGGATCGGCGGTCGCCCTCGGCCCTGGGTTCACATCTCTCGGCCGAGCGACAGGCTGACTAGCTTGTGGCGTTACATTGGCCGCCTTCGACGGCGTTGGCGGCGGCGACTCGCGCCGCTGAATGGGAGCCGGCCTCGGCGACTCATGGCGCTCCACCGAAGCAGGCCTAGGCTGCGGCGAAACGTTCTGTCTCGGCTCCACCACGCGAGAAGGCGGCGTCGCCGCCGGCTGCTTCGAGACGTCATTGGCTCGCGGCGCAGTCGCCGTGGCAATGTTCCTCGTTCCACTATGCGACGGTGATCCAAAGCGTGGAACGGGCGCGACCGCTTCACGGCCCGTTCGGTGGGACGTCGGCGTCTGATTGCGGAACGTCGGCTGAGAAGGCATCGACCGCTCCCGCATGGCGGGCTGTTCCGCGGCGCGCTCGCGCTGCCGCACGGGAGGCGTCGTGGGCCGGTATTCCCGCGTGGAACGTTCGCTCGGAGCTCTCGGGACAGTCGGCCCTGGCCGTCGTCCCCCGGCCCGATTGTTCAGATCGTCCAACGGCGCGGCAATCGTCCCCGCCGCCATCAACGTGATGAACCCTGTTAGCAAACCGCGCAGGATTCGACGGTTCGCCTGACGCACATCGTTCCATCGCATGGCGTATCTCCCACCGGCTTTCTCACTGATTGTAGCGGTGTTTCAGCAAACTGCCGATGCGATCATCATGCCATTTGATGTCCCGTTCCGAGTGGCCCTTCTGTTCGGCGGGTAAGTCCGAGCACCGAAAGGATTTCCGCCGGATGGCCGGTTCCTTGCCACACCGGACCGAGGCAGCCAGCACGACCGGCAAGCGTCGTCACTTTGATTTACCAAGAATCACTACGACTACACACCGCTCCGGCGGCGGCCCTCACCGCGCTTCACCTTTTCAGAAACCAGGGCGAGCCCTATACTTAATGCTTGCAACATGCTTGCGACCGGTCGAAGGCGACAAGCAGCGCCACCTTTGCGGGTGGTGCGAGGAAGAATCTGTTTTTGTCAGGACCAACGGATCACATGAGCGAACCGAATACGCCGAGTCATTGGGACGCATTGGCATCACTGCTGGGGGCCCGCCCAGTGGCCGAAGAAAAAAAGCCGGAACCGCCTCCGGCCCCGGTCGCCCCACCCCCGGCTCCTGCCAAGGAAACAAAACGCTCCCGTTCGGCCCCGTCCGCCAACTGGGACCTGCTCGCCAACGAGCTTGGCTTGGCGCCGCTGCCTCCCGTGCCGCCCCTTCCCTCGCCGGAACCGCAGGTCGAATCGGCCACCTCGCAACCGGCGCTGCCGACCGCCGAACTTCCGCCTCCGCCGCCAGACATTGCCGCCGACTCCCCCAACTATTTCGACGAGTCGTTCGATTTCGAGGAACCGTACGATCTGCTCGAAGCGAGCGAATCGGCCCCCCCGGCCACTGCCCCGTCGGCCGAGCCCGCCGAAAAAAGACGCCGCAAGCGCCGTCGCCGCCGCAAACCGGGCCGCGACACCGAGTCGCGCGAACGCACGTCCGACACGGTCGAGGATTCCACCAGCGAAACCCAGGAACCCGTGGCGGCTGACGAGTTCGGTATCGACCAGGAAGTGCCGATGGAGATGGCCATCGCCGAACAAGCATCCGTCGACGAGTCGGAGGCCGAGAGTGTCGAGCCCGGCGATGAACAAGAGCGACCTTCCAAACGCCGTCGTTCGCGCCGTGGCAGACGCCGTCGTGGCCGCGGCGAAGAAACCCGCGCGGAAACGGGGGCCGAGGAGCCAGAACGTGGCGAAACCCGCGAGGCCGACCCGGAAGATCGACACGATGACCACGGTGAGCCCGATATCGACGACGAAGAATCGCTCGACGCCGACGATCGTTCGGTGAAGATCGGCTTCCGCGGAATTCCCACCTGGGACGAGGCCGTGGGACTGGTGATCGACAAGAACATGGAAAATCGCTCCAAGCGTTCCAATGGCTCCTACGGCCGCGGCAGACGGGGCGGCCGCGACAACCGGGGCAGCCGCGGCGACCGACGCCGCTCCTAACGAGCGCTGAAAATCCCGCCATCGCCGCCGTGCTGCGGCGCCGCGCGCCGACGCCATCAAACAGCGTGCCCCGATTTATCTTTCTTCGCGCCGGGCCTTGGGCTACAATTCCCCTGAATGATGGCCCAAGCCGAAATGGTTGGCAGCGCGTCCGACCAACTCCGCCAGTTGGTCGGATGTTTCGAGCGACAACAGGGCTTCGCCGAAGTCGTCGAGAGTCTTCGAGAGGGTCATGCGGCGACCATCGACGGAGTCTGGGGATCGTCCTGCGCGCCGTTGGCCGCCGCCCTGGCCAAAGCCGCCTCCCAGTCGCTCGTCGTCGTCTGCCCGCTAACCGAGCAAGTCGACGAGTTGATCGAGGATCTGCGGCTCTTTTCCCCGCTCGGAGCCGAACGTTTCCCGGCCTGTGAGTCGTGGAACGCAACCTCCGACGAAACCGCCCAACCGCCATCCGAAGAAGCCTTTGGCGAGCGGCTACACCTGCTAAAACAGCTTCGCGGCGGCCAGCAGCCGCCCCGGCTCGTCGTCGCCAGCATCCAAGGCCTGCTGCAGCCGGTGCCCAGCCAAGAGATCCTCGACCGGACCACGCGTTCGCTCCGCCTCGGCGCGGCGATGCCCGTCGAGGAATTGACCGGCTGGCTGGCCGAAAACGGCTTCGTGCCCACTGCGGCCGTAGACCTGCCCGGCGAGTTTTCCGTCCGTGGCGGCATCGTCGACATCTTCGCGCCCGACTGGGATGGGCCCGTTCGCGTCGAGTTCTTTGGCGACGAGATCGAGTCGATCCGGCGCTTTGAAATCGCCTCGCAGCGGAGCCTCGAATCGCTCCCCTCAATCGACGTCACTATCCTCGGGGCGCGCTCCCATCAACAGGCATATCTCTCCGACTACCTGCCGCCGCAAACCTGGTTTCTCCTGATCGAACCCGGCGAACTCGAACAGCAGGGGCGACAGTATCTCGAACGCGCCGCGCAACCGACCTTCCATCACGTTTCCGACGTGCTTCGCCAGATCTACCGCTTCCCATCGGTGACCGCGTCGGCGATCGCTTCCGCCTCGTTCGAGACAACCTGCCGCTTGAAGATCGAGTCGGTCGAACGATTCAGCGGCGACGTCAATCGCGTCCGGGAGCAGTTGGATGAGGCCGGCGCCGGCCAGGAAATCTACTTGATCTGCCAGACCGAGGCCGAGGTCCGGCGACTCAAGGAACTGTTTGCCGCCACCAAAGCATCCCAGGAAAATCGCCTGCATTTCCCCATCGGCTCGCTGCAAACCGGCTTCCGGCTCGTGCCCGAGCGATTGGTGCTCCTAAGCAGCGGCGAACTCTTTCGACGCAGCGACCTCCGCCGCCCCACGCCCCGCCGGCTAACGCGCGTCATCGACAGCTTCTTGGAACTTCGCGAAGGCGACCTTGTCGTCCACATCGGCCACGGCATCGCCCGCTATCGTGGCCTGAAACTGCTGGAAAAGAACGGCCAGGAGGAAGAGCATCTCGAATTGGAGTTTGCCGGGCGGACCAAACTGTACGTGCCGGCCACACGCATCGGCCTGGTGCAGAAGTACGTCGGCGGCGCCAAAAGTCGCCCCACGCTGGCCAAGCTTGGCGGCCGCCTCTGGGGAAAGCAAAAACAGCGCGTCGAAGACGCCGTCACCGACATGGCCGCCGACATGCTCGAATTGCAGGCATCTCGCGCCTCGCGCCCCGGCATCGCTTTTCCCGCCGATACCGAGTGGCAACGCGAATTCGACGCCTCCTTCCCCTACCATGAAACCCGCGACCAGTTGACTACCATCGACGCCATCAAGCGCGACATGAGCCTCTCCCGGCCGATGGATCGGCTCCTCTGCGGCGACGTCGGTTACGGAAAAACCGAACTCGCGATGCGCGCCGCGTTCAAGGCCGTCGATGCCGGCTACCAGGCCGCCGTGCTCGTGCCGACCACGTTGCTCTGCGAGCAGCACTATCGCACTTTTTCGGCCCGCATGGCCGAATTCCCCTTTGAGATCGCCTCGCTCTCGCGCTTCGCCAGCCGAGGCAAGCAAAATGAAATCATTCGCCGGCTCGAAGAGGGTTCGATCGACGTGGTGATCGGCACCCATCGTCTCGCCCAGCACGATGTCCGTTTCCATAACCTCGGCCTCGTCGTGATCGACGAAGAGCAACGTTTTGGCGTCGAGGTCAAAGAACGCTTGAAGGCACTGCGGGCCACCGTCGACGTGCTGACAATGACCGCCACGCCGATCCCGCGCACCCTGCACATGGGCTTGCTCGGAGTCCGCGATATCTCCAACCTCGAAACGCCCCCCGAAGACCGCTTGGCGGTCGAAACCCGCGTTGCCCGCTTCGATCCCGAGTTGATCCGCCCGGCCGTGCTCCGCGAGTTGAACCGCGGCGGCCAGATCTTCTTCGTGCACAATCGCGTGGAAGACATCGAAATCCTCGCCCGCCGATTGCGGCAAATCGTGCCCGAAGCCCGCCTCGCCATCGGCCACGGCCAAATGCACGAAGACGAATTGGAGCAGGTCATGCTCGGCTTCATCGACCGCCGCTTCGACATCCTCCTCGCCACCACCATCATCGAAAGCGGGCTCGATATCCCCAACGCCAATACAATGTTCATCGACGAGGCCGACCGCTATGGATTGGCCGACCTGCATCAACTCCGTGGCCGCGTCGGCCGCTACCGACACCGCGCCTATTGCTACCTGCTCATCGATCCCAACAAAAACCTCTCGCCCAGTGCCGCCAAGCGTTTGCGGGCGATCGAGGAATTCAGCGACATGGGCGCCGGTTTCGCCATCGCCATGCGCGACCTGGAAATCCGCGGCGCCGGCAACATCCTTGGCACCGAACAAAGCGGCCATATCGCCACCGTGGGCTACGAAATGTACTGCGACCTGCTCGAGCAGGCCGTCCGGCGATTGAGACAACTGGCGCCAAAAACGTCGGTCGACGTCGATGTCGACCTGCCCGGCCGAGGCTATATCCCCCGATCCTACGTGCCGGAAATGCGGTTGAAGATCGATTTGTACCGCCGTCTCGCCCGCGTCCAGGAGCGCGCCGAGCTCGACGACCTGCGGGCCGAGTTTCTCGACCGTTTTGGCCCTCCGCCGCCTCCGGTGGAGCATTTGCTCGAATTGGCCGAGGTCCGCATCGCCGCCCATCGTTGGCGGATCAAGTCCATCCACCTGGAACCCCCATACGCCGTATTCTCCTACACCGCCCCCTCACTCATTCAAAAACTGGCCAGCCAAAACGGTGGGCGATTGCGCGTGGTCGACAGCCGCACCGCCTATCTGCCGTTGGAATACGGCGTTTCGCATCCCGAAGCCGTCTTCGGCGAAATCAAAGCGCTGTTGCAGCACACATAGCCCCTTCCTATAATCCGCGCGACGAGAAAGCCTCGTCGCTTGAGGCCACTCGACTTCGAGCGCACTGGCTTTGCCAGTCCGTTGGAGTGCCACTGGCTTTGCCAGTGCGCCGAGCTTCCAGGAATTCGCCACCGGCGGAGCCGGCGGAACACACATCGTGCGAGGCACGGAAGTCGTGCGAAATAGAAGAACCTTTCTGCTCCTCCTAACTGCCGTCGGCTCTGCTGCGCTGGCCGCTGCCAAGCCCGGTTTCTGCCAGGATTGGGGCGGTACCACAAACGGCGCCGCTCCCATGGCGCCGCCGGCCTCCGTTGGCCGAAACGACTTCAACCGCCCGGTCGTGCCTGGTCCCCCGCGGCAACCGGCCCCTGCCTCGCGACCTGCGGCTTGGCCGGGAGCAATGCCCCAGAGCGTGGTCGATCCGCCTCAAAACGCCATGGCCGCCACCGACACGCTGATACCTTGCCAAGGCAGCCAGATCGTGGCCCGCGTCGGCTCCGAAGTCATTCTCGAAAGCGACCTCGTCAAGCGAAACCTGAAAGACTTGAAGGTTGAAGGCAGCATCAGCCATCTGATCGAGGTCAACAAAGACAAAATTCCGCCCGACGAGATCGAATTGTTTCGCCTCAAGCTCCTCCGCGACCTCCTGCCCGGCGCCATCCAATCCAAGGTCATCTTCTTGGACGCCAGGCGGGCCATTCCCGCCGAAGGTTGGACGCAGGTCGAACGCCACATCAGCTCACTCTTCGACGACGTGCTCCTCGAAAAACTGATGAAGCGCGAGGACGTCTCCTCGGCTCGCGAACTCGACGAAAGGTATCGCAGCTTGGGCTCCTCGCTCGAGCGGGAAAAGAAGGCCTTTCTCGAATTGGAAGTCGCCCGCCAATATATGCACCAGCAGATGAAAAAAGACGAAGAAATCACCTACGACCAGATGCTGGAATATTATCATGGGCACCTCAAGGAGTTCACCCAACCGGCGCGCGCCCGTTGGGAAGAGCTAATGGTGACGTTTTCCAAATACCCGGATAAGGCTTCGGCCTACGATGACATCGCTCGCATGGGCAACCTGGTCTTTTCCGGCGTCCCGTTTGCCCACGTCGCCAAATCCAGCTCCCACGGCTTCACCGCCGCCGATGGCGGCCAGCGCAAATGGACCGACCAGGGTGTGCTCGCCTGCCAAGAACTGGACCGCGCCCTTTTCCACCTCCCCTTGGGACAACTCAGTCCCATTATCGAAGGCCCCACCGGCTTCCACATCCTTCGCGTCGTCGAACGCGAGGCCACCAAGACCCCAAGCTTCCTCGAGGCACAGGCCGACATCCGCGAAAGAATCGTCAAACAGCGGACCGACAAGCAGATGGCCGAGTATTTCGCCAAAGTTCAGGCGAAAACGCCAATTTGGACCGTCTTCGAAGGCGAAACCCAGCGGCCCAACGTCGCCAATCGCCAAGAATCAATGCGGCGATAACCGCTCGCCCCGCTTTCCCCGCCGTTTCTCCTTGCCAGCCATCGCCGCAGGGTTATAATCGCGATTTACTCCGTTTTTCCCTTTCCCTTCGCGGCAGCGGGCCCCACCGGTTCCGTGCCAACCTCGAAAAACTCACGACCCGCCATGCCTCACCTCGGCGTCAACATTGATCACGTGGCCACGGTCCGCCAGGCTCGCCGAACCTACGAGCCCGATCCGGTTTGGGCCGCCGCCCTGGCCGAGATGGGCGGCGCCGACGGCATCACCCTGCATCTCCGCGAAGACCGCCGCCATATCTCCGATCGCGACCTGCACATCTTGCGGCAAACCGTCACTGTCAAACTCAACCTCGAGATGGCCTGCGAACCGGAAATCATCGCCATCGCTTGCCAGGCCCGTCCCGATCAGGCCACCTTGGTCCCCGAGCGCCGCGAGGAGGTCACCACCGAAGGCGGCCTCGATGTCGTCGGCCAATCCGATCGCGTGGCCGTGGCCGTAGCTCGCCTCCGCGAGGCCGGCGTCTCCGTAAGCTTGTTCCTCGATCCCGAACCCCGCCAGATCGAAGCGGCGGCCCGACTCGGCGTCGATGCCGTCGAATTGCACACCGGCCAATACGCGGAAGCCAGTCGCAACACCGCCCAACAGCAGCAACTGCAAAAACTAATCGACGTCGGCCGCCTGGTCTGTCAGGCCGGAATGACGCTCCACGCCGGCCACGGTTTGACCTACCGCAACGTGCTCCCCGTCGCCGCCATCGAAGGCATGCACGAACTGAATATCGGTCATAGCATCGTCGCCCGAGCCATCATGGTCGGCTTTGAAAAAGCCGTCCGCGAAATGAAACGCTTGGTATCGTAACACGTGGCACGTCGCCCCCGCATCGCAATGACGGTGCGAGTCCCTCGCCCATTAGCAGAGCGGCAAGGGGTGAGGGCAGAAAGAATCTTATAACCAACTAGCAAGAACCAGAGTCGAAGAACCATGGCAACACGCAGTGAAGATTTTGCCGGCTTGTCGGTCGCCCTGATCACCCCCTTTCGCAATGGCCAGGTCGATTTCGACGCCCTGCAAAAGCAAGTCGAGTTCCAGATCGATGCCGGCACCACCTGCGTCTGCCCAGTGGGAACCACCGGCGAGTGCCCGACGCTCTCCCACGACGAGCATCAGAAAGTGATCTCCGCGGTCGTCGAAGCAGCCGCCGGCCGCATCAAGGTGATGGCTGGCACCGGCTCCAACAGCACCGAAGAAGCGCTTAAGCTCACCCGCTTCGCCGCCCAGGCCGGCGCCGACGCAGCCCTCGTCGTCGGCCCCTATTACAATAAGCCGACCCAAGAAGGCTTCTTCCAGCACTTCAAGGCATTGGCCGAAGCCGTCGATATCCCCATCTGCGTCTACAACATCCCCGGTCGCTCCGCCAAGAATATCGAGCCGGATACGATCATCCGGATGGCCCAACTGAAGAACATCACCATGGTCAAGGAAGCCACCGGGTCGCTTGATCAGGCTTCGCAGATCATCAACGCCACCGACTTGACCGTGCTCAGCGGCGACGACAGCCTCACCCTGCCCTTGATGGCGATCGGCGCCCGCGGCGTCGTCTCCGTCGTCGGCAACATTGTGCCGAAGGATATGGTCGCTTTGTGCAAGGCGTTCGACGCCGGCAACCTCACCGAAGCCCGCTGCCTGCACCACAAGCTGTTCCCGCTCTGCCGGGATATGCTCGGCCTTTCGACGAATCCGATTCCCATCAAGGGTGCCATGCAGATGCTCGGCCGCGATACGGGCGACCTGCGATTGCCAATGACCCGCTTGACTCCGGCCGAAGAAACCAGACTCCGGGCGACGCTCGTCACGTACGGCCTGCTGCCACAATAACGCAGCGAAGCGGAGCGGATCGTCCGGTAGTGGGTCAGTTTGAAAACGCATCGCGGAGATAAACCCCGATTGATGTTCTCTTGGTTTTGGGTGGCAATGTCGGCGATTGTTTGTGAGTTTCCACCGTACTGAGGCCCCTTCTTCGCAAACTGGTCAAGCTGTGCGACAATAAGATCGCTCGGCTACCTGACTGGAGATTGGGGGGAACATGTTACGCTTTCTCTTCCTTGGCCTGATCATCTGGGTGGGGATATTCGGCCTAAGGTGGTTGTTTCTCGACGACCCCGGTCGTAACGACGAAGATGATCGGGATGGCTGGCATGGATGGTTTTGACGACCGCGGCGGGTGCTGCCCAGCAGTGCACCAACGCCCCTCTCCCCTCGGAGAGGGTCATGGTGAGGGCGCCCGGGCCATAAATCAACCATTGGTTTGACTCCCTCGCACTCCCCACAATTCGTCACCAGATCAACAGTGCCGCAAGTCCTCCTTCTCTGCGAATACCCGACGCTCAACGGCGGCGAACAGTCCATGCTCGCCACGCTCGCCGGCGTGCAGGCGGCCGGTTGGCGCGTCTCCGTGCTGGCCCCCGCCCATGGCCCGCTCGCCGAGACACTGGCCGCGTGTTCAATCCCGCACCTGCCGTTCGATACGCGTGCATCGGACGGCTCGCGTCTTGGCCAAGCCGCGCTGCGTGAGAAGCTCGCCGAGGTTTTACGTGCCCGGCGTCCTGACCTGCTGCACGCGAACAGCTTGGCAATGGGGCGGCTGTCAGGTCCCATCGCGCGGGAGTTGGGCATCCCCAGCCTATCGCACCTTCGCGATATCATCGGCCTTAGCCGCCAGGCCATCGAAGACCTCAACGCCCATACGCGATTGCTGGCCGTATCTTATGCAACTCGCAACTACCACGTGGCCCAAGGCCTGCCCGCCGAAAAGACCCACGTTCTATACAACGGCATCGACCTAAACAAGTTCTGCCCTCGCGCCGCCACCGGCTATCTCCATCGCGAATTTGGCATCCCCCGCGAAGCACCGATCATCGGCACGATCGGCCAAGTGGGCCTCCGCAAGGGGCAAGACACCCTTTTTTTCGCCGCGGCCTTGGGCACCCTAAAAAGTCCTCTGCCACACTATCTAATTGTTGGAGAACGCAACTCCGATAAGGCCGAATCCGTCGAGTTCGAACGTCATTTACACACGATCGCCACCGAACAGTTGCCCGGACGCATTCACTTCCTTGGCCGCCGCACCGACGTCCCCTCCTTGCTGCATGAACTGACCCTCTTGGTGCATCCTGCCCGCCAAGAACCGCTCGGCCGCGTTCTGCTTGAGGCGGCCGCCTCGGGCGTGCCAATCGTTGCTACCGACGTCGGCGGCACCGCCGAAATTCTGCCGCCTGACGCCAACGCCGCGCGACTCGTGCCGGCCGGTGACCCCACGGCCCTGGCCGCCGCCATGCGTGCACTGCTCGACAATGCGCCGCTCCGTCAGACGCTTGCCACGAACGCCCGGCGGCGCATCGAAGCACGCTTCAGCATCGACCTCGCCCTCGCCGGACTGCTGAAACACTACAAAGACGTGCTGACTTTACAATGACGGCTTCGTCCCCTCTCCCTTTGGGAGAGGGTTAGGGTGAGGGCGGGCCGCCGAGCGAAGCTATCCCCGCCAAACGCAGAAAGTTCCTCAACAACGCGTAACCACAATCAGTCAGAATCGACTCGGGGTGAAATTGCAGCCCAACGATCGGCAGCGTGCGATGCTGCAAGGACATGATCGTCGCATCTTCCGCCCACGCCATGATCTCAAGACACTCCGGCAGTTGCTTACGATCCACAACCAGCGAATGGTAGCGTCCGGCCTGCAAGGGACTGGCCAGCCCTTCAAAGACGCCCCGCCCCACGTGGTGCACCGCCGACGCCCGGCCATGCATCGGTTCATTCGCCCGCGTAATGCGACCGCCAAAGGCCTCGGCAATCGTCTGGTGCCCCAAGCAAATGCCTAATATCGGCAATGCGTCGCGCAACTGCCGAACCAGTTCCAGCGAGCAGCCCGCCTTGCTCGGCGTGCACGGCCCTGGCGACAGCACCAGCACGTCTGGCCGAATTCGTCGCACGCCTTCGGCATCAATCGCCGTGTTGCGGACTACCCGAGTCTCCTGGCCCAGTTGCTCAAAGTGGCGGGCCAGGTTGTACACGAAGCTGTCGTAGTTGTCGATCAGCAAGATCATCGCCCACCTCGCTGGCAGCGAAAGATGGCCCGCAACATCCCTTCGGCCTTATGCCAAGTCTCCTGGTATTCGTTCTCGGGGCACGACTGGGCCACGATCCCGCCGCCGACCGGAAACTGCCACCAGCCGCGGGAGGCCGTGATTGTGCGAATCAAGATGCTCAGGTCCATCGTGCCGTCGAACCCGAGGTAGCCCAACGACCCGCAGTACGCGCCGCGCGCCGTCGACTCGAGTTCCGTGATAATCTCCATCGCGCGAACCTTCGGAGCCCCCGTGATCGAACCGCCGGGAAAAGCCGCCCGCAACAGATCGATCGGGCCACAGTCGTCACGGAGCCGACTTTCGACGGCTGAGACCAGATGTAACACGTGCTCATACGCTTCAATCCCACAAAGCTGGCTAACGCGCACGCTCTCCGGCGTCGACACCCGCGAAAGATCGTTCCGCAACAGATCGACGATCATGACGTTTTCCGAACGATCCTTTTCGCACTGGAGCAACTCGGCTTCGACGACACAATCAATGGCTGGATCGCCCGTGCGAGGACGCGTACCCTTGATCGGTCGTGTTTCAATCGACCGGTCGGCAACCTTCAAGAACCGCTCGGGCGAGGCGCTAAGGATTTGCGAGTCGCCCAGATCGAAATACCCGGCAAACGTCGCCGGATTGCAGTGCCGCAACTGTCGATAGAGCGCGGTCGAATCGCAGTGCGCCCGGCAAAGCAGCCGCTGAGCAAGATTCACCTGGAATACGTCGCCGGCATAAATGTAGTCAATCACCCGCTGCACGGCGGCCAAATAAGCCGAACGCGAAAAATTGCTGCTCACTCCCGCCAACGCCGGCACCTCGAACTGCGGGGCAAACTGGTCGACCGCCAAAGCGGGCTTCTGGTGCGGCGGGGCGGCCGTCGACACGGGCCCATCGCACATTGATTCCTTAAGCCACCCGCGGACTTCGGCCAGCCGTCGCGCGGCCCGCTCGCGCCGCCGGTCGGGCAATTGCTCGGGAAAGCCCTGGGAGATGATCCACGCGCGATCGGCAACATGGTCGAATGCTACCACCACGTCGTACAATCCAACGGCCATCGCCGGCACTTGAAACTCGTCGTGACTGGGCCGAGGCAATCGCTCCAGGCTGCCGCCCAACTCATAGCCAAAAAGGCCGGCGGCTCCGCCTTGGAAGGGCGGCAACTCCGACAACCGCTCACTCTGATAATTTCGAATCGCTCGTTCCAGGTGCGACAGCGCGTCGCTTCCATCGCTAGGAAACTGCAAAAATGTAAACGGATCAGCCGCCAGGAACGAGTACCGCCCCAGCCGCTCGTGCCACATCGCGCTATCCAGAAACAGGCAATGTGGATGGCGAGCCAACCGCAGCCACGCGTCTTCGGGGCGCAGCGCCGGGGACAACTCCTCGATCAATGGCAACGCACTACTCATTCCCACAACAGCCGTGCCTTAATCCACGATTTCGCCACCGAGCTTGGGCTTCGTCGGAAACGCCTTGATCGTCATCCTGAGCGAAGCGAAGGATCTGGCCCGGCACTCGAATGTCACCAAGATTCCTCGCTGCGCTCACAATGACAGCGCGCCATACGGCGGCTTCTTCAACAAAGCGGAATCCTCCCTTTGTAGCGGGCACGACCGGCAGGGGCAAGGGCTCGACGAGACCGCCGGTCACGCGTAGAACCCGCCGCGGTTGTGTGACAATCACCAACGGTGGTGACAATGGGGGCCGATCCGAACGCCATAATAAACCGGGTACGGCTCAACAACGACCGCCGGAGGCGGCGGCTGCACCACCACCGGCTGCGGCTGCGGTTGAGGCATCGGCGTGGCTTGCATCGTGGCAATCACCCGCGGACTGACCCCCGACTGCTGCAGCCCGATAATGTCGTTCGTTTGCAGTGGCGCGGCCATGCCATGGGCGCGAACATGATTGATGATCAAATCCTCGTGCACGCGAGCTTGAGTCATCGCGATCACGTCATTGATCGTCACCGCCTGGGCGGCAATTTGCCGTCCCATTTGCTGCGCAATGAGCGCCCGGTTCTTCGCCTCTTCTTCGTCCATGCTGTGGCCGATCGCAGCGCCGGCCAACGTGCCTGCGCCAGCGCCAATGAGCGCCCCCGCGCCCGTGCTGCCCAAGGCGCTGCCCACCACTGCACCCGTGCCAGCGCCAAGCAGTCCCCCAGCCAGCGCGCCCTGATCGGCATGGTAAGGCGACGCGCAGCCGGAAAGCCCAAGAGCCGCCGGGATCAGCGACATCGACAGTAGCAAAGCAGGCATCCGTGCCATGACAACCTCGCAGACGGGTTACGCCGGCATGTCCTATACCCAGCGCGTCGGCCGATTCTGCCGTCTATCGTCTTAAGGGTCAAGAAGACTTGGTGAAGATGGGCGGTATAGCCACGTGTCTTCCCACATGCGACCGATCGTCAATCCATTTCCCGCGGGAATTATCGCTAGGACGACTACTTCAATAGCCCTCGCGCGGGGCCCAAATCAATCCTTGAATGCGGGGCAAAGGCCTCGCTGTGCATGTACTCTAATAGACTGTGCAACATCTGCCGCGCCACCGGCCGCTCGTCAAGTTTGCTCCGCAGATCGATGCTGCACATCAGAAGCTTGCCGCCGGCCACCTGTGCCTCCCAAACAAGTCCTAACTTCCGGTTTGTATTCCAATCGTCGATCACCTGCACCAGCGGACGGAAAGCGGGCGGAAAATCATCCAGCACCATCGCCCGGGACTTGCTCACCAAGTCCCACCACTGCCAGTTGCTGTGGAACTCCGTGGGAAACCGAACCAGCGCCGGATGTTTCGGACTGCAGAGAATTCCAAGCGTGTGCGGCGGCTGGCGCTCGGTCCATGATGTATTCCAAAAGATCGACGAAAACCCCGGCGGAACATCGCTGCGGATCGTTTCAGGCGGCGCCAGCAACAAGACTTTTCCGCCACCGGCCAAGGCTTGCTCAGCTTGCGGGCTCAAACGATCGACCACCAAAACATCGGCCGCTGGAGTTGTATCAACCTTCGCCGGATACACCCAAACGCCCCAGTCGTTGGCATATTCTGTGCCCTTGATAGCAAAGGCGAGTTTCAATTGAGCGGCGGCAGCAACGCGCGACAATGGAATCACAAGATCGCCAATCCGACTCACACCCCAAGGCAATTCGCGGGCCGGGAACTCACCCGTCGAAACGTCGCGTCCATTGGCATCGCTCAGCCGCCAAGTAACGATCGCATCGTGAAGCGGCGAGGAGCCATAGTGGGCGACAACAACGGTCGCTTGCAGGGCCTCGTCATTCGTATAAGTGAATTTCTTCATCCGCACGAGCGGCACCGTCTCGCAGCAGAACCGCCGAAACTCCGCGGGCGTCACATAGCCCTTGCTCTCCCAAAAGGCATTTAACACGCCCACCAACGCCGTCCCCTGCCCCGGAAAGTCGTGGAGATCGAGCAGTTGAAAGCCGCCCAGGCTCGGAGTCCGCAGGGCCGCTTCAATGTCTTCCTTGTAGAGTAACGTTTGCAGCTTGCCCGACGCGATCAGGAAATCGTTCGCCTGGTCGAGCATGTGATGCTCTTCCAGCGATTCGCGGAATATCTCAAAGTTCTTCGCCCGCAAGACACCGGTGTACTTCTTAATCTCGCGGTAGTCGGGATACACACACCATTGGCCCATCTCATGGGTAACAACGGGCACCGGGAACCTTCCAGCCTGGTCGGTGTAGTCATTGTCGGTCGACAGCGATTCGGCATTCACCCGGCACTTCAGACCATCGCCCCAGGCGTAGATTCGCGGCGCCGCCGAGGACTGGTAGTCGTTCTCCGGGACTCGCGGCCAGCCCGAACAGCCCGTATACAGCCGCCGCGGATCGGTTTGCTTCCAATAAATGACGATCTTCGACAGAAACTCAACCTGCTTGTCGCCGGACGGTTCATTGCCCACACACAACAGGCAGAAGGATGGATGATTGCCATAATAGCGGCGGATGCGGTCACCCTCGGCATAGATAAACGCATCGACTTTTGGGTCTTCGCCCAATACGGTCCACACGGGTGTCTCGACGTGAAGCATGAAGCCCTCGCGATCGGCAGCCTCAAACGCCGCCTCGGGCGGGCACCACGAATGGAAGCGAATGTGGTTCAATCCGTGCGACTTGGCGATGCGAATAATCCGCAGCCACGCCTCCACATCCATCGCCGGGTAGCCGGTCTGCGGAAAGATGCAGCACTCCAGCGTCCCACGCAGAAAAACCGGCCGGCCGTTGATCGTGAACTGCTTGCCGTCGGCGCGAAACTCCCGCATGCCGAACGTAACGCTCTTCACATTTTGCAGTTTCTCGCCCTGATCCCCGGCTGCCAACCCCACGGCCAGTTCATATCGGCTGGGCGAAAACTCGTCCCAGAGTTTTACGTCGGCCCCCATCGACAACTCCACGGCGAACGACGTTTGCTTTTCCTTTCCGACCGAAACCCGTTGCACGACCTTGATCGGCTTCGCATGATCGTCGCCGAGGGCCGCAACCTTTAGCATTATGCCGGCTTCATACTCTCTGCCCGTCCGGTTGCCGATCACCCCGCGAACCTCAGCCGCTCGCTTCTCAACATTCGGAAAGACCTGCACGTCCTCGATCCACACGGGATCCGTCGTCCGAAGTTCGATCCGCCCAACGATGCCGTTCCAGTTGGTCTGCGTGTGTTCCGTGAGGCTGTGTGCGTTGCGGCCGACGTTGATCTTGTAATGATTGTCGACACGGATCGTGAGGCGATGCTTACCGGGCGTCAGGAAATCGGTCAGATCATACTCGTGCGGGACGCTCAGACTGTTCTGCTTGCCCACGGCCTTGCCATCGACCCATACCTGTGTTTCCCAATGGCACCGTTCGAGAAACAAAACCCGCCGCTTTCCCTCCGATCCTTGCGGAATGACGATTTCTCGCTGGTACCAAGCAGGCCCCTCGTATTCGACCAAACGACTCAACTGCGTCGCGACGGCCTTTGCCCCTTTCGCCCCGTAGCCGGCCAGATCGGTTGAGCCGGGCAACGAAATCACGTCCGGCAACTGCTGGTCGTACCATTCTTCCGCAATCCCTCGAGCATCGGGATCCAACCGAAATCGCCACTCGCCCGCAAGCGACACCTCGGCCGCATCCTTTGAAGCGAACGCGACCGAAGTCGGGCTCACAAACAACACCGCAACAAGAAACGCCATCAGCCAGCGACTCGGTTGCATGCAACATCTCCCATGCGGGAAAAAGTATCTGCTATACCGTCGGCAACTGCCACGCATCGCGACGTGCGTAGTCGAGCCAAGTGTTGGCCGTGTCGTCGCCGACGAACTGCCAGTTCTGCGGATCCCACTTCAAGCGGCGACCGTTCCAATAGGCCAGATTGCCCAGTAGCGGAATGGCGACCGTGCGAGCGCCGGCTTCGATGCTGGCCACCGGCTGCTGTCGCGAGCGAATGCAATCGACCCAATTGCGATGATGGCCCGGCGAACGAGCGACGTGAACGTCTTTCTCGCCCAACGGCTCGGTGATGATGCTTTCCGGATTGCTCTTCAAGACGCCGCGTGCGATGTGCATCGTCCCCTTCGTGCCGGTAAAAACGCAGCCATCCGGCCCGCCGTGAATGACTTCGATGCCGTTGGCGTAGACATACTTGCAGCCGCTGCCCGATTGGGTATTTTCCGGCGGGATAATATCAACCGGTCCGCTGTTGTCCATGTCCAAGGCCCACTGCACAATGTCGTAGTAGTGGGCGCCCATATCGGTGTGCGAACCGCCCGAATACTCGCGATAGTCGCGCCACGCCGGAAAATGCTTGTGAATGCCGCGGGGACTGAGAATCGAGTTGTAGGCCCGCTTCGGCGCGTAGCCAAGCCACATATCCCAATCCAAGCCGGGCTCCATCCTTTCCTCAGGCAGGTCGCACGGGCGGCTCGGCTTACCCACGCCCACCGTCACCTGCTTGATCTCGCCCAGCCGGCCACTGCGGATGAACTCCACCGCCTCGCAGAACTTGCCGAACACATTCGACCGCTGCTGACTGCCGGTCTGAAACACCCGGTTGTGATTGCGCACCGCATCAATGCACACTTGAGCCTCGCGAAGCGTCAGCGTCAGCGGCTTCTCGCAGTACACATCTTTGCCGACTTTGCAGGCTTCGATCAATGGGATCGCGTGCCAGTGATCGGGCGTGGCGATCAGCACGGCATCGATGTCCTTCCGCGCAAGCACATCGCGAAAATCATTGTAGTCTGGGCAGCCTTTGTACGCCTTATTGTCTTTGCTGTACGCCTCTTCCACGCGGCGTTTCGCCTCCTGCCGCCGTAGGGTGTCGACGTCGCAAACCGCGACAACTTGAACGTCGTTCAACTTCAGCAACGCCGGGATATGATAGGCGAAGGCCATTTTGCCCGTGCCAATCACGCCGACCGTAATTCGCTCGTTCGGCGACGTGCTCGCGTCACTGCCGAATACCGCGCTGGGCACGATCGTCGGCGCTAACGCGGCCAGTCCCAATCCCTTCACAAAACCACGGCGTGAAATCCCACTAGTTCGAATGCTCATGAAGGCTCTCCCAGTACCGCAGGTTACGAACGCGTCTTCTAAAAAGCCGTGTCAAGCACGCCCCCCTCTCTCCGCAGAGCCAGGGCACGCATTCCGCCTAATATAACCGCCAGCGACGAGATTGCAACAAATCCACAAATGCCCGCTAGCGCAGTGGATGCAGCATTCGCTCCGCGCGGTGATGGTTCAACCACCGGAGCGACTCGGGCTCCTTGGCAAATAGCTTAATAAGCTGCGACGGCGAACAGCCCAGCCTATCAGCCGCTTTCTTGTGGTCAAAATCGTTCGCGGCAATGACGTCCAATGCTTCCGCCAGGAGGCGAGCAAAGTCCTGGTGTTTGCGACTAACAAGAATGCGTCCTCCGCCTGCCCGCATTCGCCACAACGCGCTCGGAATCGCTTCATCGACTCGACATGATCGAATCTCGAGTGCCAGTCGCACCCGCAATCGATCCAGGGCCACTTCGCGATTGGCCGCCTGGCTCCGCCGCTCATTGGCTTCGGCCGTCACGCCCGTCGCCTTGTGCATCAAGACGACGCCCGTCGACACCTTGTTGCGATGCTGCCCTCCGGGGCCAGAGCGCCGCACAAACGTGATTTCGCACTGAGCCAGAAGCTCCTCGGGCGACAGATCAACGGGATGGAGCGGAACATCAGGCATGACAGGCAGATAGTGACAAAAAAGCCCACGGGCGGCAACCCGTGGGCTTCTGCAGACAAATGAACATCCAGTTCTACGCGCAATTAGCTGCGGACACGACGCAGACGGCGACGCAGCATTCCACCAGGCACATACGGCACGTAACCGCCCGCCGCGCTGCTCGTCTCGTCCAGCGTGTAGCCTTCGCGATAGGTCGGCTTGATGATCGTCTCCAGCCCCGCAACGTTCGGCGACCGCATGTTCTTGGCGTCCCACTCGACGCGCTCGCCCTTGCCTGAGGCGGCCGCCCAAACGGCCAGATTGCCCAGCAGGATCGTTTCCGTCAGACCGCCGGCGTAGCCCGGGAAATTGGATCGCGCCTCGGGGCCACCCTTAATCGCCCGAATCCATTCCTCGAAATGGCCCGGCGACTCTTCCCACTTGACTTCGGGCATCTGCGCCCCGCCAAGCATGTGCAATTCTTTGTCCGCGTAATCGCCAGGAGCGTAGAGGCCGCCCTTGTCGCCACGCACCAGGCAGCCGCTCGGCGACATCTGCTTGCCTTCCAGCAACTCCATGCTCGGCCGCTTGCCGCCGTCATACCAGGTGAACTTCACCGCCGCGCGGCCGTTCAACTCCGGATAGTCGAAGTGAATGATCGACCACTTCGGATAGCTCTCCTTGTTGTGGCCCGAGCACTCGGCCTGCACCGCCACCGGGTCGCGAAGGTTCAAGGCCATATAGGGCATGTTGACCGTGTGGCAAGCCATGTCGCCCAAAGCCCCCGTGCCAAAGTCCCAATAGCCACGCCAAGCAAACGGATGGTAACCGTTGGCATAGGGACGATACGCCGCCGGGCCAAGCCACAAGTCCCACTTCACGTGCGGCGGACACTGGGCCGGCTTCGGCCGGTCGCCACCTTGCGGCCAAATCGGCCGATTCGTCCAAACGTGGACCTCGCGCACCGTCCCCAGCACGCCCGACTTGACGATCGCCGCCGCCTTGCGCAGCGAGTTGGATGCCGTTCCCTGGTTGCCCATCTGCGTGGCAACGCCCTTGTCGCGGGCCACCTCTGCCATCAACCGGGCTTCATAAATCGTGTGCGTCAGCGGCTTCTGACAGAAGCAGTGCTTGCCCATCCGCATCGCCATCAAGGCGGCCGGGGCGTGCGTGTGGTCCGGCGAACTCACGGTCACCGCATCGATGCTGTCCCCCATCTCTTCGAGCATCTTGCGAAAATCGGTGTAACGCTTGGCCTTCGGGTACCGCTTTTCACCCGCCTTGTTCAACGTGTTTTCATCAATGTCGCAAATGGCAACCATGTCGCCGAAATTGCCCGCGTCGCGTGAATCACTCGACCCCTTGCCCCCTAGCCCGACGGCCGCCATGGCGATCCGTCCATTGGCCGACTTCGGTTCCTCAGCACTCAGCCGTCCGGCAACCCAAACTCCCACGCCCGTCATGGCCGTGGTCTGCAAGAAACGACGACGATTGGTCTCGTGCGACATAAGATTCAAGCTCCTCAAGGGGTCCGCGGTGTGATTATCGGGGGCGTGCGCAGGCCAAAGGCCCAGGGCAGGCAGCAGACAGGCCGAAAACGAAAAAAATGTCCGCTCTTACCTACCCGTCAGAATATCGGGTTCCCTACCGCCTTGCAAGCAGCGCTACCGTTGGTACCCTCACGGTGGGGAGCCGTCCACACAGCTAGAAAGTTCGCAAGCCAAACCCTCAGGTCAGGTTATGTGAATCGTACCAAGCACGCCGAGGCCAAGCCCGCTATTTGCGGTCCTATTGATACCGACGGAACCAATGTTCACGGTTCGTCGGCAAACATGGCTGTTTCAGCCGCGTCTGCCGGGCTTCATGAGCCGCGCACTCGGTCATTCGCTGCGCAGGCCTCAACACTCAGACCCGCGCTCGCGACCGTCGACGCAGTCGCACGGGCACACAATGCGACGAACCGTCGTCAAGCACGTAGCCTTGTCGGTAGCTCGGCTTGATGATCGGCTCCAGGCCGCTGATATTCGTCGATCGCATGTTCTTCGCGTCCCACTCGACGCGTTCGCCCTTGCCAGAAGCTGCCACCCAAACCGCGAGATTGCCCAACAGGATCGTTTCGGTCAGCCCGCCAGCGTAGTTCTCGAAGTTCGACAAGGCCGGCTCACCACCCTTGATCGCCCGGACCCATTCCGCGAAGTGGCCCGGCGATTCCACCCAATGAACCTCCGGCTCTTGGACGCCCAACACGTGAATTTCTCGCTCGGCGTAGTCACCGGGAGCGTAGAGCTTGCCCTTCTCGCCAACCACCACACAGCCCGAGATATGCATCGGCTTGTCATCAATCAGTTCCTTCGGTGGTCGCTTGCCGCCGTCATACCAGGTGAACTTCACCGCCGGTCGGTCGCTCAATGCCGGGAAGTCGAAGCGGATCACCGACCATTTCGGATAGCTGTCCTTGTTGTGGCCCGAACACTCGGCCTGCACCGCCACCGGATCGCGGAGGTTTAGCGCCATGTAGGGCATGTTTACCGTGTGACAGGCCATGTCGCCCAGCGCACCCGTGCCAAAATCCCACCATCCACGCCAACTGCCCGGATGATATCCCTTGGCATACGGTCGTTCCGGCGCCGGGCCAAGCCACAGATCCCACTTCACATGCGGCGGGCATGCAATCGCCTTCGGCCGCTCGCCCCCCTGAGGCCAGATCGGGCGATTCGTCCAAACGTGCACTTCCTTCACCGGACCCAACGCCCCCGATTGGACAATCGCCGCCGCTTTCCGCAGGCTGTTGTCGGCACTTCCTTGGTTGCCCATTTGCGTGGCAACGCTCTTCTCCCGGGCAACCTCCGCCATCAGCCGGGCCTCGTAGATCGTGTGCGTCAGCGGCTTCTGGCAGAAGCAATGCTTGCCCATCCGCATCGCCATCAAAGCCGCTGGAGCATGGGTGTGGTCGGGCGTGCTGACAGTGACCGCGTCGATGCTCTTTCCCACTTCCTCAAGCAGCCTGCGGAAATCGGTGTACCGCTTCGCCTTCGGAAAACGTTTCTCGCCAGCTCGATTCAGCGTGTTTTCATCGACGTCGCAAATCGCCACCATATCGCCCGCATTGCCGGCATCTTGTGCGTCACTCGAACCCTTGCCACCAAGCCCGATCGCCGCCATCGCGATCCGTTCATTCGGAGAGTTCGACTCCTTGGCCTGCAGCCCACCGGCAACCCAGTATCCTATGCCGGTAACGGCGGTCGTTTGCAGAAAGCGACGACGATTGGCGCGATCGGACATGCCATAGACTCCTGATCAGAGACGGGTACGAGTGCAGAGCGATTCCGGACCGCCAGAAAAAGGCCTCTCAGCCCGGCCACGCATCCAAACACACTCGGCATAGCCTCCCACATTAGTAGCCCGATGGCAAGGGGGCATATCTCCACTGGAGGTGGAGACAAACCAGCCGTCGGTGGCGATTTGCAGAGCAGCTTCTCATCCGCTACCTTGGTACAAAGCTTCCAAAACGTTCCTTTCAGGCAATCAAAGGACTAATCCCTTATGCGACGCATCCCCGCTCTGCTCCTTATCGTCGGTCTTACCCTAGTCTTCGGGCGCCCGTCCTTTGCCTCCGACGCCGACGCCGCCGTCAAACGCATCAAGGCCCTCGGCGGCAAAATCCAATACAACGCCCAGAAAAAAGTCATCGGCGTCAATCTCCTCGAACGCCAAACGACCGACGCCGATGTAAAACTGCTCACCGCCCTCACCGATTTGCAGGAACTGGCTCTCTGGGGCGCCGAAATCACCGATGCCGGCGTGAAGCATTTATCGGCCTTCACGAAGCTGACCGAACTGGTCCTGGAAAACACCGAAGTGACCGACACCGGATTGGAGGTGCTCAAAACTCTGCCTCAATTAGAGTCGCTGAACCTCCGCCGGAGCACCTACATGACGGACGCCGGCCTGGTCAATGTCGCTGGCTTGAAAAACTTGGAGGTCTTGTCGCTGTTGTATAACAACATCAGCGACGCTGGACTTGCCCATCTGAAGAACCTGAAAAACCTCAAGGTGCTCGACCTCCGCGGCTGCATGCAGGTTAGCGACACCGGTCTCGAAGAAATTCGCGGCCTGACTGGTCTGCGCGCCCTGAAACTCCGCAATACGGCGGTGACCGACGCCGGCCTCGCCTGCCTCGAGGGAATGACTGAACTAAAGTCGCTTTCCGTCGAAGACGCCCAAATTAGCGATGACGGCCTGAAGGTCCTGGAAAAGCTGACGAAGCTTGAAGACCTCAGCATTTTCCGCTGCTACAACGTCACCGACGACTGCTTCGAGTACATGAAGGGGCTCACCTCGCTCAAACAACTGGCCGTGCGGGACACACCGATGTCCGGCGACGGCTTGGCCGAAATCAGCGGCGCCAAGGGACTGCGGAAACTCGACCTCAGCGAAACCCAGGCCAATGACAAGGCGATGCAGCACGTCGCCGGCTTCAAGCAGTTGCAGTGGATCGACCTCTGGCACACCCGCGTCACCGACGCCGGACTCCAATCCCTGGCCACGCTCCCCGACCTCAAGTTCCTCAACCTCACCGACACGAAGATCACCGACGCCGGTCTGGCTGAGATTGGCAAGATGACCAGCTTGGAATCCCTGAATCTGAATCTCACCAAGATCACCGACGCCAGCCTTCCGAACCTGAAGGACCTCAAAAACCTCAAGTCCATCAGTATCGAGCAGACCAAGATCACCAAGGAAGGTATCAAAACCCTGCAAAAGCTCTTGCCGAAGTGCAAGATCAAGCGGGCGTAGTCTGCCCACGACTTCCAAAGCTCAAGGGCTAAAAGTACAACGCGATTGCGGCCGGCTAATCCGCTTCGCTATCCCCGCAAGCTTCGGCCAATTCTGCGAGATAGGCCAACGCCTCTTCGATGTCGGGCACCCGCATGCCCACGACGCGCCCCCCCAAGTCGCAGTCGGCCAGCAGCATCAACTCATCGAAATCCTCCGATGCCTCCAAGCGGCGGCGCGAGCGGACGCCCAGCGATCCCTCGCGCAATGCCAAGGCCTCGACGTGGTGCTCGATCAACCACGCCGTGCGAGGGCTAATTGCCCCGTCAAGCGCCTCCAGCGCGGCCTCGATATGATTGCGGCGGTCAATCGCCTTGCCAACATCGTGCAGCAGGGCCGCCAGCAGAAACTCTTCGTCGTAAGGAACCTTCTGTCGTGCTAATTCGAAAACCTGCAGGCTATGATAAAGCACGTCCCCTTCAGGATGCTTCTCCGGCGACTGCGTGATGCTTTCCAATGGTCGAAGCAGCAACTCATACGTGCGAAAACGGTCCGCCGTGTTTGCCGCCGAGGAGGCTGCCCCGCCGCGGGGAGCGTCGCCTTCATCCGGAAGCACCAAATGATACTTCTCGTCGGGCGTCGCTCGCTCGAACAATCGCAGGTGTCGGCGAATCTCTCCATTGTCGGGCAAATCGTGCGGCCTGACCTCGCCGGCGGCAATCTGCCGCGCGGCTCGCATCTTCGCCCGACTGAACTGCGTTTCTTCCCGCACGTAGATCAACCGAGCCGCTTCAAAAGCAACCCGCCGCCGCAGTCGTTCGAGGGACATGGCAGTGAAACGTCTGGTGGAGAAGCGAGGTTATTCAAACGACAATTTATTCTATACCACCCGACAAATGAAACACTTCAAATATTCGCTCTCCAGACATGTCGCGCTGATCGGATGATCGGCCGAGGCCCCGCGCTGCTCGAGAATCTGAATCTCGCGCCCCGTCTGCTGGGCAACCCCTACGAGCATATACAAAAAATCCTCCCGGCTGACATGGCCCGAGCAACTGCACGTCACTAGGATCCCCCCCGGCTCCAACAAACTCACTCCCAAACGGTTCAACCAATGATACGCCCGCAATGCCTCTTCGAGCGCCCGTCGGCTCCGCGCAAACTTCGGCGGGTCGAGCACCACCCCGCCGAACCGCTCGCCGCTGTCAATCAGTCCCTGGAGCGTCTGAAAACCATCGCCTTGTTGAAAGCGGACATTCTGCAGACCGTTCCGCTCGGCGTTGGCCCTGGCCAAAGCAACCGCCCGCTGGCTGGTATCCACGCCCAACACTTCACTGGCCTTGCCGATGGCCGCGGCCGCCATGCTGAACCCGCCGCTGTAGCAAAACATGTCCAGCACCCGCCGACCACCGAAATAGCGGGCCGCAGCAACCCGGTTATCCCGCTGATCGCAGTAAAAGCCCGTCTTCTGCCCCTCGGCCAAGTCGACCTCGTATTGCAGGCCGTTTTCCACGATCGTCAGCGGCCCCTCGGGCATCTGGCCACAGTACAAGCCATCACGAAGTTCCAGCCCTTCGGCACGCGTCACCCCGCGCTCGGTGCGGATCATCACGCCTTTCGCGCCGGTCATCTCCACGAGCATTTCGGCGATCTGCGGCAAACGCACCGCGATCGCCTTTGCCGTCACTTGCACCGCCAGATAGTCGGCAAAACGGTCGACAATCAGACCGCTCAGCCCATCCCCTTCGCTGAAGACGAGGCGCGTGGCTTCCTGCGGGTCGTTGTAGCCGAGTTGCTCGCGAAAGCGTAACGCCGTTTCCAGTCGCCGACGCCAGAACGCATCATCCAACTGTTCCGCCGTATTCCACGTGTAGAGACGAACTTGAATGCGACTCTGGCTATTGTAGATGCCTCGAGCGATAAACTTTTCTTTATCGCAAAGCAGATCCACTACGTCGCCGTCTGCCGGATCACCGACAACACGATCAATGGCCGAGTCGAGTACCCACGGGTGGCGACTGTAGAAGGGGCGCGCCTTGCGCGGCTTGAGAATGACTTGCGACATGTTGAGATCGGCCGATCAAGCCGTTGCAGGTTCAGGGAGGAAGCAACCTCCTGAAGGAGGGCATTTTTCCAGTCTACGCTATTGCCCTGAGGGTGACAATGACCTTGCAGCCCCCGGCGGTGCGCGCCACAATGGCCCATATTGGAGTCGGCCGCGCTGATTTGCCCCATGTTTTTGCCGCGCGGCCACTCTTCCCGCCTCGATCGATGTCCGAAATCGCCCTCCAACCCGATCCCTACGCTGCCTGGCGCTACCCTGACTACCGGCGATATGCCTCGAGCTGGTTCTTGGTGATGTTCGCCAAGTACGTCGAATGGGCCTCGGCCAGCTATCACCTGACCAAGGTCTACAAGAGCCACGCAGCCTTGGCAATGGCCATGTTGGCGCTGGTCCAAGCGTTACCGGTCATTCTGCTCGCCCTCGGCGCAGGGCACATCGCCGATCGCTTCAACCGTCGGCTAGTGCTGGTTTGTTCGCTGGCACTAAGCACCTTGTCTTCGCTCCTGCTGCTGACCATCGCCTTGCAGCATGGCTCGCCCAATTGGATCTACGTCTTGTTTGCCCTCACGGCTGTCGCCCAGGCCCTCGGCAGCCCCGCCCGTTCGGCACTGCTGCCACAGTTGGTGCCCCCCTCGGAATTCACGAACGCCGTGACCTGGAACAGCACCATGTTCTATATTGGCGTGGTAACCGGGCCAGTCGTTGGCGGCTTCCTGATGGAAGCCAGCAACGGCCTCGCCCTGGCGTTCGCGCTTTCCGCAGCCTGCCGCGTGCTGGCCACGCTCGGCATCTATCTCGTTCGTTACCGCGCGCAGAATCACGCCAATGAGGCCCTGACCTGGGAACGGCTGGTCGCCGGCGTCAAGTTCGTCTGGAACACCCAACTCATTCTGGCCACCATCACCCTCGACTTGTTCGCCGTGTTGCTTGGCGGGGCCGTCTATCTTCTGCCAATCTACGCCGAGCAAATCCTAGGCGTCGGCGCAAGCGGACTCGGCTTTCTTCGCGCCGCCGACGCGATCGGCGCCCTTTGCATGGCCATCTGGCTCGCCCACCGACCTGCCATGAAACGCCCTGGCGTCAACCTGCTCTGGGCAGTCGCCGGCTTCGGCACCGCCACAATCGTCTTCGGCGTCTCGCAGTGGTACTGGCTATCGCTGTTGATGATGTTCGTCGTCGGCGCGATGGACAACATCAGCGTCGTGGTCCGCCAGACCCTCGTTCAGATGCTCACGCCCGACGAAATGCGCGGCCGGGTGTCAGCCGTCAACAATGTCTTTATCGTCGCCTCAAACGACATCGGCGGGCTCGAATCGGGACTGGTTGCCTCACTCTTCAACCCGGTCGCTTCCGTTGTCTTGGGCGGTGTCGGCACCATCCTGGTCGTGATCGCCGTCGCGACGATCTGGCCGGCCCTGCTCCGACTCGGCCCGCTGGACACCATCCGCCCCACCCCACTGCCCGAACCCGACCTCGAACAGGACACTATCGCCTAGCCCCTACATCCCTAAATCCTAAATCCCTAGCCCCTCACCACTTCCGCCCCGTTGGTCGCGTGACAGACGTACACCGCCGGCGTGTGGCCGGTTCGCCGACTGTAGGCAAGTTCCGTCTCACGCACAAACGATTCGACATACTCGGCGTTAACCAGGGCCATCGCACAGCCGCCAAAACCGGCGCCGGTCATCCTTGCCCCATAGCAGGCCGGCTGCGCCTGAGCCGACTCGACCATCGCGTTCAACGCGTCGCTCGACACTTCATACAGATCGCGCAGGCTCTCATGGCTCTGGTTCATCAATAGCCCGAGTTGCGCCGCGTCTCCCGCCCGCATGGCTGCCGCCGCTTCGAGCGTCCGAGCGTTTTCGCTGACCACGTGCTTCGCCCGACGCCGGGTCGTCTCCTCCAAGCCTTCCGCCGCCCGCTCGAACTGCTCAACCGAAACGTCGCGCAAGGCCTTCACGCCAAAATGCCGAGCCGCCGCCTCGCATTGTGCGCGGCGTTCATTGTAGGCCGAATCAACCAGCCCGCGACGCGTCGAGGTATCGAGAATCGTGACGACCACTCCCGGCGGCAACGGCACCGACTCGGCAGCCAGCGAGCGACAGTCGATCAGCAGCGCATGATCGGCGTGACCTGCCGCCGAGATCAACTGGTCCATGATCCCGCAATTCACCCCGACCCATTGATTCTCGGCACGCTGCCCAAGCTTGGCCATCGCCGATGCATCCCAAGCAAAGTCCTCGAGGGCAGCAAACGCCCGGGCGGTGACCATTTCCAGGGCCGCCGAGGACGACAAGCCCGCCCCACGCGGCACATCGCCCACCAAAACACCTTCCCAGCCGCGCAGCCTGTGCCCGGCCTCCTCAAGGCTCCAGGCCGTCCCCTTCAGATACTCCACCCAGCCGCTTTCTTGGTACCTCAGATTATCCAAGGCAAAACTCGCCATATCGCCATAGTCGATCGAATGCACCGCGACGATGCGGTCCTCGCGCGGCCGCAAAGCAATCCAAATCGCCCGATCAATCGCCATCGGCAACACGAAACCGTCGTTGTAGTCGGTGTGCTCCCCGAGCAGATTCACCCGGCCCGGCGCCCGAACAATCCACCGCGGCAGCTCACCGAAATGGGCAAAAAAAAGCTTCGCAACATGCTCTCGATCGACAGACATCAACCACCTTCCCTGGATTTACGCCGGCTGGCGCGATAAGCCATGCCGAGCATCAAAGCGCTGAATGCCAACAACGCGAGACCCCAGCTTAAATTGACGTTGAACCCCAACGACCGCTGATAAATGGCCGGATCGGACAAGAGGCCGAACCCGGTCAAGATCCCGCCAAACGTGCCAAACATCAAGCCGATTGGAATGCGAATGTCGATATGCATAGCCTTTTCGTGTCGTACCAAGGATTACCAGAAAATAATATTGAGCACGAGCGTGGCCAGCAACACGCCAATCGCCAACGTGCCCGGCTGAGCGTACCAAGGCAAATGTTCGTCCTTCGCCACGTGCGGCGTCAACGAATAGACCAATCCCCGCAAATCATCCTCCGTCTTCGTCTGCCGCGTAAGCAAGGAGATCAAAATCGTCATCACAAAGCACGTCACCCAGGCAAAGATCGCCGTCCAGAAGTTCTGCGCCATTTCGCTGGGATACACGTGCACGGGATGCGAACCGGCCAGCCATCCGCCCTTAATGAGCGTCGCCGCGCCAACCGGCACGGTCAATCCGTGATGAACGGCGGCCGCAACCGTGCCCAGAAGCAATCCCCCGAACGCCCCATGGCCCGTCGCCCGTCGCCAGAACATGCCAAGCATGAACGTGGCAAACAGCGGCGCATTGACAAAGCCAAAGACCAACTGGAGGACGTCCATAATATTGTTGAATTGCGTGGCGACGTACGCCGCGCCGATGCTGATCGCGATGCCAAACAGGGTCGACATCCGCCCCATCCACAAATAATGGCTGTCCGACTTGTTCGGCGCGATATAGCTCTGGTAAATGTCGTAGGTCCAGACCGTGTTGAAAGCCGTCACATTCCCCGCCATGCCCGACATGAACGAAGCCATCAGCGCCGTCAGCCCGAGTCCCAGCAAACCCGTCGGGAAATAGTGAATGAGCATCATCGGCGTAGCCAGGTCGTAGTCGGGCACAGGCTTGCCCGTTTTCGCGTCCAGTTCTGGCCTCTCCACCCCGGTAGCATCCTTCTTCATCTTCGGCGGAATGATTCCGTGTACCGGCGCGACACCAGCAATGCCCGCGACCTTCGCCTCCTGCCCGAGAGGCGTAGTCTGGTGCGGCGTCGCCACCATCGCGATCATGCCCGGCACAATCACCAGCGCCGGAAACAACATCTTGGGAATCGCCGCGATCAACGGCGTTCGCCGGGCGGCCGACATCGAATCGGCTGCCATCGCCCGTTGCACAACCAAGAAATCGGTGCACCAGTAGCCGAACGACAAGACAAAGCCCAGGCCCATCACCAAACCGAACCACTCTACGCCCATGGGATTGGCCGCCGCACTCCCCGTATGCGCCCACGACTCCGTCCAAGTTCCCGGCGGATAGGGCGGCTGGTGGTTCGCGGCCACTTGGTTCAGCTTCGAAACCAGTCCGTCCCAGCCGCCAACATCAATCAGTCCCAGGATCACTAGCGGCAGGAAGCCGAGCACGATCAAAAAGAACTGCAAGACCTCGTTGTAAATCGCCGAGGTCAGACCGCCCATAAAAATGTAGACCAGCACAATGATTGCCGACGCCACCAGGCTCGCGTGAAAATTCCAGCCGAGCAACAACTCCATCAGCTTCGCCAAGGCGTACATCGACACGCCCGAGGAAAACACCGTCATCACCGCGAACGAGATCGCGTTAAAGCCCCGCGTCTTCTCGTCGAATCGCAGTTTCAGATATTCGGGCACCGACCGCGCCCGCGAGCCGTAGTAATAGGGCATCATGAAAATGCCAACGAAGACCATCGCCGGAATCGCGCCCAGCCAATAAAAATGGCTGGTCATCATGCCGTACTTTGCCCCAGAAGCCCCCATGCCGATGACTTCCTGAGCCCCCAGGTTCGCCGAGATAAACGCCAAGCCCGTGATCCAGGCCGGCATCGAGCGCCCGGACAGGAAAAAATCACTGCTCGTCTTGGTGAATCGCTTGAGCGCGATGCCCACTCCAAGCACGAAAACGGTGTAAACGATGAGGATCGAGTAATCGACCGGGCCGAGTCGAACCGCTTCCATGGTAGGCCTTGGCTGAGGTTGAACTGTTTCGCCGCAATTGCCGCGCCCGTCCATTATCCCTGTCTTATGGGTCACGACAAGCCAGGGCGAGCGGCGATTAATCGCTCTTGACTGGCCTCAGCAATCTGCCTATCCTCCCGCCCACCATGCTACGTTCCGTCGCCCAAGCGGTCATCTTAATCGCGACTCTCGCTGCCCCCGCCTGCATTGCAAACCCTTCCCAGGCGGCCGATCCGGCAGAGTCCAGCCTGCTCGTGCTTCGCAATGGAGAAGTGCTCCAAGGCCAAGTGGCACACGTTGAGAAGACCTACATTGTTACCTTGGCCAATGGCCAAATCCGCATCAAGGAAGAGGATGTGGATCTACTCTGCAAGAACTTGGCCGACGGCTACCAGCGCAAACGGGCGGCCATCCAGGTCGGCAACGTCCACCAGCATCTCGAATTGGCCCAATGGTGCTTGCGGCACGGACTCACCGGCTTCGCTGCTGCGGAGCTGGCCGACGCCACAGCGGCCGACCCAAAACACCCGATGATCCGCGTCTTTCAGCATCGTTTGGAGATGGCTGTCAATCCACCGGTCGCCGATCAGCAACCCAAAAAACCCACCGCCGGACCCTCGAACGAGGATCTTGATCGGTTGGTGCGTGGCTTGCCCCGCGGTTCCGCCGAAGCCTTCACCCAGGCCGTGCAACCGCTGTTGATGAACCACTGCCTCGGATCCGGATGCCACAGTTCGCCCGAAGTGCCGATGCAATTGATGCGGGTAAACATCGGCCGGGCCACCAGCAAGCGTTCCACTCAGAGGAACCTCCATTCGGTCCTGCAATACGTCGACCGCGCCACCCCCCTCGAAAGCAGACTGCTGAAAGCGCCCATCGCCGCACACGGCACGGTCGACCACGCTATTTTCAACGAGCATCAGGCAGCGCAGTACAAACGGCTGTTCGATTGGGTCAATCTCGTTGCTCAGCAGCCGATCCAGGATCTGCCGGCCGCCGAACTGCCCGCGCTGCCAAACGACGGTTTTGGCGACCCGCCAACGGAGCACACCCCGCGCATGCTGACTCCCGAAGCGCGGCGGGCGCACCCCTTGCCGGGCGCAGCCCGAAAACATCCCAATCGGCCAGACAATGCCACCAATCGCGACGAAGGAGCACACAGCGAAGGATCGCACCGTGAAGCCCCTGCCGCAGGCGCACCTGCCGACCCGCACGACCCGGAGGTCTTCAACCGCCGCTACGCCCCAAAGAAGCCATCCGCCCCAGAAAAACCGGAAGCGGAGAAGTAGCATCGGTTGCTACTGGTGGCGTTGTGACCGTTTAGCGGCCGACGGCACGTCGGCCAAAGCAATCGCTGCCCTACCGGCGGCTATTGAACTTCAGATTAGTAATGCAACAAGGGCGGGGCACGGACAAACGGGGATCGAACGAACGCCGTGAAAGAGGTAGATGGGATGAAGGCCTGTTGCCCCCGATCTGGTAAAACCGGATTGGGTAACC
>CALGFD010000004.1 GCA_937881075.1 uncultured Planctomycetales bacterium | reverse complement strand
GAGAGTTCAACGCATTGATACAACTTGACCCGAATTCTCAGCAGGGCTTTCCGGGTGGATTCGACGGTTCGACCGAGTTGCGAGGCAGCGGCCACGGTGGAGTCGCCACCAAGGCAGCATCGCCATAATAAGTCCCGTTGCCATTCACTGAGCTTTCGCACGCATCTCTCGAGGAGACTCAGCCGCACGTCGGGCTTGGCTTCGTGAACCGTCAATTCGTCAGACACCCGTTCAATGAATTGCTGACTGAATTGAACGCGGGAGCGAGCGGACCGCGTTCGATAGGCCAAGACTTCATAGCGAGCGATCACGCACGCCCAGACACCAAAGCTTTTGTTCCGGTCGTAGTTATCGTACTGTTCCCAGAGCCGCAGTTTGGTTTGCTGGATAATGTCCTCAGCATCACTCCAATTCGGCACCAGGGCGACAACAAACCGGCTCAAGCAATGCTCATGGGCAGCGAGCAAGCGCACAAACTCAGCAGTATGTGTGCGGGCTTCGCTGTCGGGCATTCCTCGTATCTCCGAGCGATTGCTTCCACCCTTTAAGTAAGCATCTATTGGCGCAACAGGACAAGAAAAAAACAAGAACTTCCAAAGGCGGCTGCTCGATCCCGAGGCCCGAGGCGCCCTGGGCAATAAAGACGCTACAGCCAGACAAAAAGGCGGCGATTGGCGGAAATCGGCAGCCGTTGCTTTGAAGATCGCCCCGAGCTGGGGGAAGAAGACAGGACTCTCTTTTGTCGACCCTGGTCACCGTCTCAATTGGAGCCGGTGGCGTGGCCGAGATCCGACCTGATTGGAGCACCGGAAAAGCTGGTGCGGCTTTCTGTGAGGTGAACAAAGGGCAAGAAGGAACCGCGAATAGACGCCGAGCGAGCAGCGGCGAGCATTGTGAGCAAAGCCTTCTGATTCATGGCACTGGCAAGGCCAGTGGCACCCGGCTCGTAGCCCTTATGCTCTCTTTATGCATTTAAAAGCTTGGGGCTTTCGATAGAGCCTTGGGATAGAGTACGGCCAAAAGGATACCGACGGCCATGCCACAAGCTATCGTGAAAGACCATGGTATGTATCTTCCCAGGGCGATGGAAGTGACAATACCCACAACGAGGCCCAAGGCCGCACCGTTGACAAAACCTTTGTACAACGCCTCGATCCGCAACAACAACTCGTCATCGGAACCTGCTGCGTAACGTCTGTACCATCCGCACACACCGAGCAACAGAATATTGGCGATGACAATGGGCGGGGTATATTCAGGGTAGATGACGATCGATGGCACACATGCTCCCGTCAATGCGAGCAGCACCAAGTATAAGGCGTTACGAGGCCTTCTCATTTGACAACGCCAATGGGACCGCAAATCTTTTCGCGCACGACGTTACGGCGTCGGTGGCCGGAATCTGCAGTACTGACGCTGATAGCTTGTCTCAGTGCCCACTGCGCCTCGGTGTGCCTTTAAACCTAGATCAAACCACCGGGATATCGAACCCGGTGCGACGGGGACGGCTGGCGAACGCGGCCGCCTGATCGTCGCCATCGATCCGCTCGGCTTGGGCGTCCCAACGGATCACTCGGTTCAGCCGAGCGGCGATCGCCACCAGGTGGCAGGTGTTCATCGTGATTAGGTGGCTGTAGACGTCGGACACCGGCAGCCCGCCCTCGCGCAGGCAGCGATAGAAGTTCTGCTTGTGGGATTCGAAGGGCTTGCCTTTGTAGAGTTTCGCCAGGTCTTCGGGGCCCAACTTGCCCTCGTCCCACTTCTCTTCGATCGGCTTGCCGGTGATCTTGCCGCGATTGACGAACATGCGGCCCTTGCTGCCTTCGAAAAGGATGCCGTTTTCGCCGCGGCTGGTGACGACCATCAAGACGCCGTTGGGATAGCGGCACTTGATCGCAAAATCGTGGGCCGTGTTGAAGCAATCGTCGACGGTCGGATAGCCGTCCTTATATGGCACCGGGTGTTTGGCGTCGGTGCCGTCGATTTCGACCGGTCCAATGCCTCGTTGATCGCAATTCATTGCCCATTGGGCGATGTCGATGTGATGTGCGCCCCAATCGGTGAACTTTCCGCCCGAGTACTCGTACCACCAGCGGAAATTGTTGTGGCAGCGCTGTTCGATGTAGTCCACGGCCGGGGCCTGTCCGAGCCAGGCATTCCAATCGAGTTCCTTGGGCGGTTGGGACTTGGCAAACGGTCCGCCGACGTCGCTGCCATTGATGCCGACCGTGATTTTCTTGATATCGCCCAACAATCCCTTTTGCACCATGTTGACCGCGCGGAGGAACAGGTCCGCCTGCGCTCGCTGTTGGGTCCCGACGAAAAACAACTTGTCCTTATAGCGGTCACACGCCCGGCGAATCAGTTGGTTCTCTTCGAGCGTCAGCGTCAGCGGCTTCTGGCAGAAGACATGCTTGCCTGCCTGGAGGGCTTCGATGGCGATTTTCGAGTGCCAGTGATCGGGGGTATCGATGCCGACCACGTCAATGTCGTTCCGCTCGAGCACCTTGCGATAGTCGGTGTAGAGGTCGGCCTTGCCCTTGCCGATCTTCTCGCTTTTCTGCGCCCGCTCGGCGTGGCGCGTGTCGACGTCACAAACCGCGAGGATATCGGCAAAGCGAGCGTGGGCAATGCCGTCACCGGTGCCCATGCCGCCGAGACCGATCAACCCCATGCGCGGGCGATCGTTGGCGTCCGCATTGGCGAACGCACGTTGCGTCCAGGTGAAGTAGGGGACGGCGCCGATGGCTGCGGCAGCTACAGAATTCTTCAGGAAATCGCGTCGAGAGGGGGTTTGCGTCTTCATGGTTCCGAGAGTGTGCTAGAGGTGGGAAACGCACGAGGGAATCTGACACGCCAGCCGAAAGGCCAAAAGAAGTAGTCTACCACCGCAGCAGGTGGCCCGCAACAGGCTAAACCGACTAGTATGGGGCGGGTGGTTTAGCCGGGTGGCCAGGAAAGTTGTCGCCCCGCCAGGAGGTGGAAGTGGATGTGCATCACCTCCTGGCCGGCGTCGCGACCGCAGTTGGTCACCACCCGGTAGCCGTTGCCAAGGCCCAACTGAGCAGCCATGGCCCGCATCGCTACGAACAAGTGACCGATAATCTGCTCGTCCTCGGGGTCAATATCATCAACCGAGGCGATTTCTTTCTTCGGGATCACGACCAGATGGGTCGGCGCTGCGGGATGGATATCCTCGAAGGCCAAACAATGCTCGTCCTCGTAGACGATCTTGGCGGGGATCTCGCGGTCGATGATGCGTTTGAAAATGGTCTTGTCGGCCATGGCAAAAAGCCCTCCTTGGGCGTAGTATAGCAAAGTCGCTGAAGGCGACACAGCGCCGCGGAAAAAGCTGAGGAATGAGCGATGACAAAGCCGGCAGGTGAAAGCGTCGAAGCGTCAGGACTTCCGCTGGCCGGTGTGCGAATCCTTGTCACGCGACCACAATTGGCCGCCAGCATGGCAGCGCCCCACGTGGCCGATCCGTTGACCGACGCGTTGCTGGCATTGGGGGCCGAGGTTCTTTGCCAACCGGCGATCCGGCTCGCGCCGCCCGACGATTGGCAGACCGTCGACAACGCGTTGTCGCGCCTACCGCAGTATGACTGGCTGGTATTTTCCAGCGCCAACGGCGTTCGCGTTCTGTTGGACCGATTGCAGAAGACGATGGGCGATTGGCGGGCGAAGTTGCCGAAGCTGGCAGCCATGGGACCGGGCACGGCCGAAGAACTGGCGAGCCATGGCCTTCGCCCCGAGATCATTCCCAAGGAATTCCGCGCCGAGGCGCTGGCCGAGGCGCTTGCCCCGGTAGCAGCAGGCAAGCATTTTCTGCTAGCCCGCGCGAGTCGGGGCCGCGAGGTGCTCGCCGAGCAACTGTCGGCTGCTGGCGGCCGTGTCGAGCAGGTCGTTGTCTACGTTAGTACTGACGTCGATCGGGCGGACTCGATGGTCCATGCACGACTCAGCGAAGGCTCAATCGATTGGGTCACGGTCACCAGTTCCATGATCGCCCGATCGCTGGTGCGGCTGTTCGGTAGTGCGTTGCAGCGAGCGCGACTCGCGAGTATTAGCCCCGTGACTAGCAAGGTGCTGCAAGAACTAGGCTACCCACCGACAGCAGAAGCTCGACAATATACGCTCCCCGGTCTCGTGGCGGCGATCGTTGACTACCGACCATAGAAGAGGGGCACCAGCGGCGATTTGACGTCCTTGGCAGCCGGGGCGTTCCGGGGCGCCGGGCCACAGGGCGGGAGTCGTAACTCCACGCCAATCGGCAGCAGTCCGGGATCGTCTAACACGTCGCGATTGGCGGCGAAGATTTCGTTAGCCCGGGCAGCCGAACCGAGGTAGCGCTCGGCCAGACTGGTTAAGGTGTCGCCATCGACAATGCGGTGCGTGTTCGAAGCGTTCTGCATGCCGAAATTTTCCGGCACACTCGCAGGGCCGGCATGGTCGCGACGTGCCATCGAAGCGGTGATGGGATATTGAGGCGACAGCGACGGCGGAGGCTCCAGGCGTCGCGAGGGCGTGACAATCGAAGGCCGAGCAATCGGCCGCGGGCCTCCGCTGCTCGGTCGGATCGCCAACTCGCTCGCTGTTGGGCTGGGCGGGTTTGCCGGCGTCTCCGGTTGGGCAGTCCTAGTAATGCTTGCCACCACTCGATCGGGCGGCACCGGAGTGACGTTGGCTGTCTCGGCCGGATCGCGACGGAATAGCACCGCGGCGCACACGCCGGTCAGAAGGACGCAAAACGCCATCGCGGTTTTCACGGCAGGATCCACCATCATGGATCAGTATCGGGGAGCGGGGCCGTGCGATTTCAGCGATCCTGCGATTTCTTGGCCCCCTTTGGCCCAGGCGGTGTGGCTCGTGGCGTCTCTGTCGAAAGTGCCGTCTTGGGAAGACCGCCACGTATGCCGGGCGGGACAAATCTGCGAAGGATGTCCCTCGACTTTTGCGGGCCTCCTTGCCCTCCAAGGTGGATGACTGTTGCTGGCATAGAAAAAGGCCCGCGGGTCAGTTGACCGACGGGCCATAGGGATTTCAGAAGAAACGAGTGTCGTAGGCAGTTACTCGGCCACGCCTGGCATGGCCAGCTTGCGAGTCCGCATGCCAATCGTATACAGCACCAAGTAGAGGACGAAGCCGACCACAAACGCCGAGACCGGCGGGGCGGGGATGTGAATTGTGCTCGCCCAGTCGTAGAGACCTGGCCATTTCGCGTGGACCAAATCGTTCTTCAGCGCCAAGTCGAAAGCGCCGATGGCGAAACCAACGATCCAGGAGATCCAGCCGGCCGGATTGAAGCCCGCCCGTGGGCCCGACCACTTGCGCCCCGACAGCAGGTAGTCGGCGGCCATCGCACCGCACACCGGGCCGAAGGAGGCGCCGATGACACTGAAAACCGAAGCGACTTGACCGGCAATGCCGGTGACCGCAAGCAAGACCGAGACCAAAGCGCCGATGCCCACGGAGAGCAGCGGGTTGACCTTAGGCATCGTGGTCTTGAAACTGTTGGCGGCAATGAAAGATGAAAAACAGGCGCCTGGCAAGGAGGAGATAGCCAGGGCGATCATGGCGATGTTTGCCCACTTCGACCCTAGGATGTTGGGCATCAAATCGACGGGGTTGAGACTACCGCCGGATTGGACCATGCCCGCCCCGTAGGCGCCAGCCACGATCAGCATGGCCGCCTCGCCAGCCAGCACAGTGGGAAGCAGGATGCCGGTCAGACCGCCGATATGCACGTCTTCCGTATTACGACTGTTCGAGGCGATGTCGACGCCCGCAGCACCCGCCGTAGCGAAAAAGCCGACGATATAGATGCACAGCAGTTCAATGACCTGCCAGTTGCTCCAAGTCGCCTTGGCATTGGTCTCGTTGACGCCGAGCTTACTGACATCGAAGCTTCCCAAGCCTGTCACCGTCGTGCCAAGCAACACCAACAGCACGATGACGGGAATCAGCGGAAGGTACGTCGCTACCTTGGCAACATATTGAATGCCTTTCAGGCCGATGATGGCGGCCGACAGGGCAAACACGGTGGCAATGGCGCCGTGTGCCAGGCCCGGGTCGGAGTTCCACCCGAAGCACATGCACAGAATCTTGGCGACAAAGAAGGCATTTACCGCCAACCAGCCGAATTGCAGCAAGCCCATCAGAAGCCCCGGCATGAACAGGCCGCCGGTTGCTCCGTACGTGGAGGTGCCAACTACGTAAAGGGGTAATCCGGTCTTCATGCCCAACAGGCCAGGCACCAGATAGAACAGGAAATGGCAGAGCGCCGCAGCAAGCGCCAAGCCAATAAAGGCGGAAACAAAACCATTGGCCAGGACGCCGCCGGGGGCCGCCTTTCCATGGGCACCGGCATTCACGAGGTCTTGCCAAAACACGAACCACAGCATTACGCCGAGGTAGGTCGGCGCGATATTCTTGTACCACGGCGCTCGGGTAGCCGTTGGCGCCGGCTTGGCTGCCGCCAGATAGGACGGTAATTCGGACATCGTTTCCCTCCTGGACTTACCTGATAAGGAATGTGAATTAGAAAGTATACAAGCTGCGCGATTGATGTAAATTAAGTTCGAGTCGGCAGGCTTGGGACTTTCGCTCAGCGCAAGGCTATATTCGCTAGCCGCAACAAAGTTGCCTTGACCCCCAAAGTCCGGTCAAAGTAACATACTTAGCCCAATTCCTCAAGTCTCGTGGGTACCGATGACGTTTTCTCCGCGGCGACAACTGGCCTTGGTGCTGCTGTTGGCGTTCGGGCTACGCCTAGCCGCCGGCTGGGCCTGGGAAGCCCGCTTGCAGCAACGCTTTGGCATGGGGGATAGCGAGACATACTGGAGTCTGGCGCGCACGATCGCCGAGGGGCAGCCGTACGCCTACGGCGAAGACCGGCTCCAGGTTTTTCGCACTCCGGGTTACCCGATTTTGTTAGCCCCAGTGCTCTGGCTGTTCGGCGATGGCCCGCTGGCCGTCGCCGTCGCCCGGGCAGAAGCGGCCCTGCTGGGAACCCTTGCCGTGCTGGCCGTCTGGTGGCTCACACGACTCCTGTTCCAGGAACAGGCCGCCCGACTGGCGGCGCTCTTGGCCGCCATTTACCCCGGCGCGGTGGCGATGGGCGCGATGATCCTTAGCGAGGCCCCGTTCACACCATGGATGCTGTTGCAGTTGGCGCTATGGGGACTGGCTTGGCGATCGAGTTCCCCCACAAAACGAGTTATTCTGAGCCTGGTTATGGGGGCCGCGGCGGGCGTGGCAACGCTGATGCGGCCAAGTTGGCTGCTCTTCACTCCCTTTGCCCTTGCGATTGGAATGCTATTGGCTGCGCTATCGAATCTCTTCGATCGTCGCCAACGGAACCGACAGGTCCTTTGTCACTTGGTCATCGGCGGCTGCGGACTTCTCGGTTTGAGCCTGACGATGAGCCCCTGGTGGATTCGCAATTATCTGGCCACGGGGCACTTCGTGCCGACGACCCTTCAGGTTGGCGCGAGCCTCTATGACGGTCTTAGCCCGATCGCGGATGGTTCCAGCAATATGGACTTCGTGCCGCGATTCGTCGCCGAGGAGAAAGAGTGGGCAGCGGCTCAGGGCGACCAACCGCAGGAATCGCTGGAACTGCGTCTGGACCGGCGGATGCGGGTCGAATCGTTGGCTTGGGCGACGACCCATCCCGGCGCGGCGCTGCGACTGGCGGGCGTCAAGTTCTTGCGGATGTGGAACATCTGGCCCAACGAGCCAAGCTTGTCCCGCTGGCCACTGGCGTTGGCGGTGCTTTTCACGTATACCCCGTTGTTGATTTTTGCCATAATGGGGGCCTGGCGAACGTTCAGCCTTGGATGGCCGTACATACTGTGCTGGCTCCCGGCAGTTTACCTGACCATGTTGCACGTCGTTTTCGTAAGCTCGATTCGCTACCGAGAACCGGCGATGCTGGCATTGCTAGCGCTGGCCGCTGCCGAAATCCAGGGAAGGTGGAATCGGCGATTTGCGCGTTCGTGCGCGGCTGACAACCCGCGAACGGACGCACTCGCTTGACTTAGGTCTGGATTGCTGACAAGTCTCGAACCACGGAGGGTTCCTCGTATTCTTACGCGAGCGATCAACTTCTGCTGGTTTGGCTTCAAATGGGCCATCCTGCTGGCCACCGTGGGCGGCGGCGTGGCGGCCTATTGCCTCTATCAACGGATGGACGATGAGGTCCGCTGCCGCGTGGTGGCGAAGATCGCCGGCCACTACAAAGACTTCAAGGTAACGGCCCGTTCCGCCCATCTCGTCGAGGGAAAGGGGATCAAGGTTAGCGGCCTGGCGATCGTCGACCCTCGCGCGACAGGACCTCGAGCCGAATTGCTGCATATCGAGGAAGCTTTCCTTGAATGTCCCACCGACTGGAAGGACCTGATTCAGGGTGATCCGGTGGTCCGACGGGTGACAATTCGCCGGTCCACGCTGCGAGCTACGCGCCGGGCGGATGGGAGTTGGACCACGGCTCAATTGCTTCCGCCTCCAAATTTCGGCGACCATGCTCCCGAGGTGGTGCTTGAGGAAGGGACCATCGAAATGGCCGACGCTGCCCGGCCCGACGCGGCGTCTACCGTGCTGCGTGACATCAACTGGACGATGATGCCGGTGCCATCGGCCGACGCGGGCGGGAACCCCCACATGCGGCGCCTGCGCGGGGTTTTGACGGCCGAGGGCGTGCGACGCCTGGAAATCGACGGCCTGCTGAACCTGAAGTCGCCATTCGCGGCCTTTCGCGGCCGAGCCCAAGCGGTCGAATTCTCGCCCGAGTGGCGCGACTCCCTGCCGGAACCGGCGGCCCGTCGGCTGACATCGCTCGGGGATCTCTACGGGCACGGCGATCTGAGTTTCGAGGTGAAGTATGAACCGTCCAACGCCAAGCCGCTTCAATTTCATGTCACGGCGAACATGGTTCGCGGTCGTCTCAGCGATCCGCGACTGCCGCAATCTCTCAGCGACATTCGAGCAACCGTGGAGGTCGACAACGATGGCTTCACGATCAACAATTTAGCGGCGCGCTGCGGCCAGGCCTCGCTGCAAATGTCTTGTCGTCGGGGCGGCTTCGATACGACCTCCCCCCTTTCGCTGGTCGCCGAGGTGCATCGATTGGACCTCGATCGCTCGCTGTTGGCGATCTTGCCCGCGCCGTTGCAGGAAATGTGGCGGAAGTACCTGCCCGCGGGTCAAATCGACGCCGATGTCAAGTTGCAGTATGACGGGCAGGTCTGGCGTCCGGACGTCTCGGTGCGGTGCCTCAACGTATCCTTCTCGCACTTCAAGTTTCCCTATCGACTGGAACACGGCAAGGGGACGGTGGTGCTCAAGGACGACTTGTTGACCGCAAAAATGACCGCTTTGGCGGGCAGTCAGCCGGTAGACATCACCGCCGAGATCTCGCGTCCGCTCTCGGCGCCGACGGGGTGGTTTGAAGCCCGCGGCGATGAAGTGCCCGTCGACGAGACCCTGGTATCTGCCCTGCCGGAGAAGTCCCGGGAAGTCGTGACTTCGCTCGATCCCCGCGGTCGGTTTGGATTCTATGTGCGAATGTGGCGCGACGCGCCCGAGCAGGCGATGCACCAGCACGTCGTCTTGTCCATGAACCGCTGCTCGGTTCGTTACCAGAAGTTTCCCTATCAACTCACGAACATTCGCGGCATCCTCGAGATGCTCGATGGCACGTGGACGATGCGACATATCGAGGGCAACAACGGCACCGCCCGCGTCAGTTGCAAGGGACACCTGACTCCCGGCTTTGCTGGCAACGAGTTGGTGTTGAACTTCACCGCGCGGGACGTACCGCTGGAAGAAGAGCTTCGGAACGCGCTCAGTCCCCACATGCAACAGGTTTGGCACAATCTGCGGCCGCGAGGCTTGGTCAACTTGACCGCCGAGGTGCGCTATTTGCCCGAACAACACAAGTTCAACGTCACGGTCCGAGCAGAACCGCATCGCGACGTCGCCTCGCTTGAGCCGGTGCATTTCCCTTACCGCCTCGACAAGATTCAAGGTGTTCTCCTTTACCGTGATGGGCAGGTGACGGTCCAGAACGCGAAAGCCGAACATGGAACGGTCAAGTTTGCCTCTCAAGTGCAGGGGGATTTCCAGCCCGATGGTCGCTGGCAAGTGCGTCTGGAAGGTCTGACCATCGATCGCCTGCGACCCGATCGCGAGTTGATCCAGGCGCTGCCCGAGCGACTCCGCAAAGTGGTCACCGAATTGAACGCCACCGGGTCGGTGAACCTTGCCGGCACGGTCGACCTGGAAAACAGCGGCCGCCTCGGCGATCCTCTGCGATCCCGATGGGAGGTGCGCGTGGGACTGCATCAGAACAACATCGATTGCCATGGCCTGCGATTGAACAACCTCTGCGGCGAGTTGTCGTTGCAGGGCGGCTTCGACGGGGCCAATGTGCGGTCGCGCGGTGAACTGGCCTTGGACTCAGTCACGCATCGGGATATTCAGTTGACGCGCGTGATGGGCCCGATCTGGATCGATGACGGACGATTATTGTTCGGTGCATGGGTCGACCGCCAAGACAACCGGACGGCCGCCGGCCCCGGACCAGGGCGGATGCCGCGGCCGGTGACGGCGAGTCTCTATGGCGGGACCCTCTACGGCGACGGCTGGGTCGCTTTCGGACAGCAACCGCGCTACTGTGTCAACGCGACGTTGACCGACGCCGATCTTGCCCGCTGCGCCAAAGATCTTGCACCAGGCCAACAGCGGCTGCAAGGAAAGATTCTCGCGACGGCCGATTTAAGCGGCAACGGTTTCACTCGCAACTCCCTTTCCGGCCGCGGCACCGTTCGGCTTTCGCAGGGCGACGTGTATGAACTGCCGGTGATGATCTCGCTGCTGAAACTCGTCAGTATTCGCCCCCCGGATCAGAATGGGTTTAGCGACGCCACGATTGATTACCGCATCGAGGGCGAGCACATTTACTTCGATCGGATTGACTTCCACGGTGACGCGATCAGCCTGCGTGGCAAGGGGGAGATGGATTTTCAGTCGTCGATTCGGCTTACGTTCCACGCTCTGGTGGGCCGCGGCGATCTCGCCGTGCCCGTGATTAAGCAAGTTTTCAGCGGTGCCAGCCAACAATTGATGCTCATCCACGTCGACGGCACGCTGCAAAACCCCGAGACCCGCAAAGAAGCGTTGCCATATGTGAATCAGGCATTGCAGCAAATCCGCGAGGAACTGCAGAATCGCCGCTAGCCGACGAATCTTTAGCAAAAGACGGAAATAAATCGCCCACCGCCGCTCGAAAATACTCCGGCAACAACGGATCGGCGGGGCCGGCGGGAAAAAACCGCAGAACGGTCTCGCCCCACGCGATGAAAAGAACGACCGAACTTTTCCGCGATGGACCGTAGGTCGAGTGACACGAAAAACGGAGAATGCCAGATGAGCCTCGACACCTTGGGAGTCTTCTCCGTGGCGGCTAGCGTCTCCCCCACCCAAACGAAGGAGGCGACCGCAAACTCTCTCCGCCGCGCCGTCGGCGCCGAGGAGCGTCGCGTGTATTATGGCGATAAGGCCGAGGCCGCCGCCGGCGTGGGTGCGCCGGATGGGGAAGACCATCAGACCGATGACCGCGGCGCGGATGGTCGACGACCCTGGGAAATGCCCTTGCCTTCCCAAGAACGGCAACCGCGGACCGACCGCCGCAGCCAGGATCCGTCCGGCCAAACCGGACAGCTTCTGGACCTCACCGGCTGAAACCGGTTGCTGGTTGCTGCCGACGACGGTGAGCCTCGCGCTCCAATGCAGATTGGGCAAGCCCGGCGCGGGTATCGGGAACAAGCATTGCGCGGGGCCAAGCGAATATCTCAGGTAACAAGGCTGGAGAGTAAGCGTGATCAAGTTCACTAAGATGCACGGAGCCGGCAACGACTACGTGTACGTCAACTGCTTTGACGAACCGATGCCCAATGACCCGGCGGTCTTGGCCCAGCGAGTTTCCGATCGACACTTCGGTATCGGGGCTGACGGGTTGATCTTGATTTGCCCCAGTCAGCTTGCCGACGCCCGGATGAGGATGTTCAATGCTGACGGCTCTGAGGCCGAGATGTGCGGCAATGGCGTTCGTTGCGTGGCGAAGTACGTCTACGACCATGGCATTTGCCGAAACAGAACGCTGAAGATTGAAACCGGCCGCGGAGTTCTCACCCTCAATTTGGAAGTGACACAGGACCTCGTGAGCCGCGTCCGGGTGAACATGGGCGAACCGATTCTCGAGCCGGCAAAGATTCCCACGAGCTTGCCTGGCAATCCGGCCTTTCCCGGCAGCCCGGCGGCGAATGTGGAGTTGAGCGTCGGCGGGCAAAATCTGAACGTGACCTGCGTTTCGATGGGTAATCCTCATTGCGTGACCTTTGTGGACGAGGTCAACGACCAGTGGGTGCTCGGCGTCGGACCCGCCGTGGAAACGGCACCCCAGTTTCCGAAACGAGTGAATGCGGAATTTGTCCAAGTCCTCTCCCGCTGCGAGATGCGAATGCGGGTTTGGGAGCGGGGATCCGGCGAAACGCTGGCTTGCGGCACGGGTGCTTGCGCAGTTTGTGTGGCCGGCGCGCTGACCGGACGGACCGATCGCAAAGTGCTCATTCATCTTCCCGGCGGCGACCTGGAACTCGAATGGGCTGCCGATAATCATGTCTATTTGACGGGCCCGGCGGTCGAGGTGTTCTCTGGCCAATGGGACGATGCATAGACGCAGACGTCGGTTGCCATGAAGATCGAAAGCCCCTTGCTCCACAAACTCGGCGGATTGCTGGCCTCGCTCGCCGTGCGCAAGTGGATGGGCACGCTGGACTACAAGGTCGCCTATTACGACCCCACAATCGACCCGATCTTCGCGGAGTGCCAAGGCCAAAAAATTTACGTCTTTTGGCACGAGTACATCTTGTTTCCGCTTTACCTCCGCGGACACTGCAATCTGGCTATGCTGCTGAGCCGGCATCGCGATGCCGAAGTCCTGTCGTACGCCGCCAACCATCTCGGCTTCGAATTTGTGCGTGGATCGACCAACCGCGGCGGGGTCTCGGCGTTGCGGCAACTGTTGGCTAAGAGCCGCGACATGCACCTGACGATCACTCCCGATGGCCCTCGTGGACCACGCCGTCAGTTAGCACCCGGCTGCATCTATCTGGCATCTAAACTGGGCATGCCGTTGGTGGTGATGGGCTATGGCTACGACCGGCCCTGGCGAGTGCGGCGGGCCTGGGATCAATTCGCCATCCCACGCCCCGGTTCGCGGGCTCGGGCCATTCCCAGCAGCGAAATTTGGGTGCCGCCGAACCTGGATCGCGAGGGGATCGAGCATTATCGGCGATGCATTGAGGCGTTGCTCAACCGGCTTACATTGGAGGCCGAGGCCTGGGCCGAAAGTGGGAAGCGCAAGCCGGGACAGTCGCGGCTCGAACGCCGCGGGGCCCCATTGCATGAAGGCCTTTCCACCGAATCCCTACGGCCGACTCCTCGCCTGAACCCCGAACCCTGAACCCTCCGCTTCATGTCCCAGCGATCCCTTTTCGATGCCAATCCGAGTCACGAACGACCGCTGTCGGTCTGGGATCTGACGAACCAGATCAAGGATCTGCTGGAAGCGGCCTTTCCGGAGGTTTGGGTTGCCGGCGAGATTTCCAACTTTTCCCGCCCGCAGTCCGGCCACTGCTATTTCACCTTGAAGGACGAGCGGGCGCAGATCCGTGCCGTGATCTGGCGCGGCGCGGCGATGCGAGTCCGGTTCGACATGCACGATGGGCTGGAAGTGGTTTGTCGCGGGCACTTGGATCTCTACGCGCCACGCGGCAGCTACCAGTTGATTGCCGAGGACATTGTGCCGCGGGGGATGGGGGCCTTGGAACTTGCCCTGCGGCAGTTGCGCGAGAAACTGGGACGCGAAGGGCTGTTTGATCCGGCCCGAAAACGCCCCCTACCGGCGTTCATTCGCCGCGTGGCGGTGGTCACGAGCCCGACAGGAGCTGCCATTCGGGACTTCTTGCAGGTGCTCTCGCGGCGCTGGCGCGGCACCGAGGTCATGATCGTTCCGGTGCGTGTCCAGGGAGATGGTGCGGCGGCCGAAATCGCGGCAGCCATCGCAGCAGTGAACCGTCTAGTCGCACCGGTCGACTGCCTGGTCGTCACGCGCGGCGGCGGCAGCATGGAGGATCTTTGGGCCTTTAACGAGGAGCTCGTGGTTCGGGCGATCGCCGCTTCACGGGTGCCGGTGATTTCCGCCATTGGACATGAAATCGACGTGACCCTCTCCGACTTGGCGGCTGACGTCCGCGCGCTGACGCCCAGCGAGGCGGCGGAATTGGCCGTGCCGGCGGCCGAAGAGATGGTCCTTCAGTTGCGCCAGATTGAGAGGCGGTTGGTGACCGGCTTGCGATCGAAGGCGGCGCGGGCCCGGACACGCTTGGATTCGATCGCCCGGCATCGGATTTTTCGTCGTCCGTTCCAGCCGATTTTTGACCTTAGTCGCCGGCTGGATGAGCTTGATGCCCGATCACGCCGCGCGATCTGCGTCCTTCTTCGGCATGGCCGCCACCACGTTGATCGCTTGGCCGGCCGCCTGGAATCGCTCAGTCCGTTGGCGGTCCTGTCGCGTGGCTTCAGTCTGACCCAGAAGGGCGTGGATGGCCACATCCTTCGGTCGGCCGCGGAACTGGCCCCTGGAGACGTGATTACCACCCGATTTGCTGAAGGGCAAGCGACCAGCCGGGTCGAGCACATCGCGACGGACGATCCCGACTGATTCGGGGACACCGGCGAGCAGCTTGCTGCGTCGCGGTAACGCGGCCGTTTGGGCCGACATGCCTTCGGCTGCTAAACAGGCAACGCGTCACCTGCCTACGCCCTACCACGGACGGTTGCTTGACGGGGTCCTCAAAGCTGCTATTATGAAGGTGACTAGTCAGTCATCTTATCTCAACGATCTTTTCGCTTCGTTATCGCTTCCGCAAAGGGAGAGCGACAATGGCATTGAAATGCCCCAGAGGGCACTGGTACGAGCCAGATCCTTCGAACGCGGGAGGAGGATGTCCGCGCTGTGCCATCCAAACGCAGAGCGAGACGACGGTTTCCGACGACGATGTGCTGGCGATTATGAGTCTTGCGGATGATCCGCCACATCATGAATCGCCACCCGACTCGAGCAAGGGTTCTGGTTCGGGGATCATGCGCCGCAAGAAGATTTGCCCCGAGTGTTCGCATGAGACGTCGTTCTCGTTCGTCTATTGCCCGCGTTGCGGCGCGCCGTTGAAACTGGCAACCGTCGAGTTTCACAAAGGCGGCTGAACCACCGGCGAATCGGTCACCGGCCTCGGTTTTTATCGCCAGGGCTCCTTCGTTTCTTGCTTTGTGGCGTCACGACGTTTAGGCCGCATCTTAGGCGGCACGCGCCTCCCCCGACCCAGCGATTTGAGTCGCTGAGGATATCGATTGCGGGGCAGTAGGGCCATCGCCTGTGGCCTCTCGTCCCCTCCGCCGCGGTGGTCTGGCCGATTCTCGAACCAAAATATCGGCCTTTCCACATTCACTTTCGGGGTGATTACTCCACGCCGGTCTTCCCCGCCAAAAATGCAGTGGATCGGGGAGCCACGATCCCAAAGAAGCCGACGGCAACGGCGATTCGGGCTCGCCACCAGATGGTAATCGAACAATGCTTCAGACAACGAGAGATACTACAATTCGAGACCTTGGGGCGTCGCCCGCCGTCGCGATGGTGCGTGTTTTACGGATACACAGATGCACTCTCCACGGTTCTCCCCGGAGAGATGCAGAACGCGGGGGCGGCCGGTGGATAGGCCGACATCCTTGGCCGCCCCTGCATCTGCGAACTGAAGATCCCGATGGGGCTGCCGGGCGGAGCCGATCGGCAAGCCGCCCGCCCCTACGTGGTTTCACCTTGGTGGAACTCCTCGTGGTGATCACGATCATTGGCATTCTCATTGGCCTTCTTCTGCCGGCCGTGCAGGCGGCGCGTGAATCGGCACGTCGACTTCAGTGTCAAAACAACTTGAAGCAGATGGCGCTTGGCTGCCTGCAACATGAGCAGTCGCAGACGCACCTGCCGTCGGCCGGTTGGGGGTGGGGCTGGATCGGCGACCCCGATCGCGGTTTCGCCGAGAAACAGCCCGGCGGCTGGATGTTCAACATCCTGCCCTACATTGAACAGAAGCCGCTCCGCGACGCAGGCTTGGGCGCGAGTCTCGCCGGCCGGCAGCTTACCGCCCAAACGCCTCTGCCGATCTTCCATTGCCCTTCGCGACGCTTGGCAATTCGATATCCCTACCATTCTGGCTACTCGTATTGGAACTTCGTCAACTTGGACCAATCGAATCCACCTGCAACGATTGCGCGTAGTGACTACGCGGCAAGCGCGGGAGAACCGATCACGCCACTCAACGGCAAGAGCGCCGATGGTGTCTGTCTTGGTCCCGACAATCTTGCTCAAGCCGATACCTTGAGCGAGGCAAAGTGGCGAACTATCTGCGGCGGTGAATGCTCCTCTGGATCGGCCGAGTATATCACCGGCGTGTTCTGGCGTCGAAGCAAGTGCCGGTTGCGGGACATAACCGACGGCACCAGCAACACCTTCCTGATTGGCGAACGCTACTGTAATCCGGACCATTACACCAGTGGCGGGGAATATAGTGACGACCAAGGTTGGGCCACCGGCTACGATTACGATACGGTTCGCTGGACCACGACGATCGCCGCCCACCTGCCGTTTCGCGATCGTCCCGGCTATGAACATGGCAAGTCGTTCGGCAGTGCCCACGCCAACGCCTTTGGCATGGCGATGTGCGACGGCTCAGTGCAGTGGATCAACTACACCATTCACGGAGAGACCTATCGCTGCCTGGGCAATCGCAAAGACGGCAGGACGGTCGATGGAAAAGCCTTTTGACGGGCTCCTAGGCCGACGGAAAGCCGTCACTGAGTCGGGGCACGCGTCGCTAGCCGCTCGGCAAACCACGCCAGATAGTCCCGCGAGGGCAACCCATAGGGCCGGAACTTCTCGGCAATTCCTTGTCCTTCGTCATACAGAATCGCTCGGTGCACTCCCAATCGAGTTGCCTCGGGCGAATCCATCAGGCTGCTCGAGTCGTTCGCGTTCATCTGGAACAGGACGCGCATCTCGAAGTCTTGCAGGCTCTGGCGATCGAGCATTCGAGCGACATTGCTGTAGGTGTCGCACCAGACCAGCGTGTGGATGCCGTGCGGTGGCCCCTCGCGGAGAATTCGGCTGAACTGCTTGGCAGGGCTCACCGACTGGTCGTCGCTGCCCATCGAGAAGCCGAAGTCATCTTCCTTGCGAAGTTCGCGAAAGCGCGCAAGGTTGTAAACGATCAGGTAAAAGGGAGCGACATTTTCTTGGCCCCCCTGCTCGCGCAACAGCAGTTCCGCCGTGACTTCCTCAATGGCCGCGGTGACGTCGCGCACTCCGGCGATCGAAAACGGTTGCCTTGCGGTGTCGGCCAACCGTTTCCAGAGGCCGACGTCCGGGGCATCGGCCCGCATCCCGTCGAGAACGATGAACTTGGCATCCTCCGGCCGATGCTGGGCCATTAAGCTCACGAGGCTGGCCGACAGAACGCCCAGGGCGGCCTCCTCACGATGGCCAACCACCAGCAGATTGCTGCCGTTTTGTCGAGCAAAGACGGCCGCTGTGGGATCTTTGATGGCCACCGCAGCGCCGAGCCAGGCAGGAGTGGCCGAGGAGGGGGCGGGCCAGTCCGCCGAATCGATGGTCGCCTGCAAAACCGGGTTGTCCTTTAGATCGGCCAACACGTTGCCTTCAAAAACGATGGGCAACGGCGACCGCAGCTGTCGCTGCCGCGTCAGGTCTTCGATCTCGTGCAGATAATTGTCCCGATCGCTGTCCGACAGCCAGACAATCTGGAAGGGATGGTTGCCCTCGTAAAGCCCGTTGGCATCGTTGTAGATCGCTTCGCCAGGCCGGGTGAGCAGCCGGGCCGCGGTGTTGTCTTCGCTAAGGATCAGATGCGCATCGGCCTCGCTGCATTGCAGGGCGATGCGAACGGCCATCTGGCCGATCGTGCTGCGAGCCAAGGTATAGGCGCCCCCCAGCGTCTGTGAGCCAAGCAAGACATGGATGCCGAAAGCGCGGCCCTGCCGCACCAGTCGGTCGAGCAGCAACGCCGACTCTTGGGCGATGCGGTCGTCCTCAACGAACAGTTCCTGGAACTCGTCGATGATCAACAAGATTCGCGGCAAGCGGGCCGTGGGCTCGGCATTCCGATAGCTCTTCAAATCCTGCAGCCCGCGACGACGGAATAAATCGCCGCGATCCCGCAGTTCCGCATCCAGCCGCTGCAGCACGCTGAGGCCGAACTCCCGCTCGCTCTCGATGGCAATCACGCGGGCGTGCGGCAGGTTGGAGCGGGCGTAGGCCTTGAATTCCACGCCCTTCTTGAAGTCGACCAGGTACAGTTCGACCTCGTTGGGGCTATACCTTAGGGCCAGGTTCGTGATCAGGACGTGAAGCAACGTCGATTTACCCGAACCCGTCTTGCCCGAGATCAAGACGTGCTGCGAAGTGCCGCGTCCCAGGTCCAAACTCTGCAACTTCATCGCGCCAGCACGACCGAGGGGAACTTCAATGCCTGCACGACTGTCGGAAGTCCACCACTGGCTCGGCTCGGGGATGATGTAGGAGAAGGGAACTTCAACGCGGCCCGAATCCTTGGCGGCGCTGCCCACCGTGCGGACGATGTCTTTGAATCGATCGGCCGAAGGAGGCGCCGGGAAGTGGACGGGCAGGGCGCCGACGTCCGCATGATCCCAGACAAACCGTTCGTCGGTCCAGCGCAAAGAGAGCGCTTCACTCTCGAAATCGGCAAGCTGCACGTGCCGGGGCAGGGGAGTGTTGGCGTCCACGCTCATCATCACGAACACGCCGCAGCGGGCGCCGCTGGCCACGATGCTCTTGAGGCGTTGCGTTGCCGCCTCGGAGAAGTTGGCCGGAAAGTTGGCGATCACCAGTACGCGGCACGGTTCGGCCATCTCGCCAGCCGAGGCGTTGTACTCCTCGATCGAATGGAATTCCTGCCGCAGGTAGACCTGAATGACGTTCTCCATGTGCTTGGTCAAGTCGGCCAGTCGCTGCTCGATGTGCGCGGCGTCAGTCCAGATGCGGCTCGACACCAACTGCTCGTCGAAATCGACCAGGTGCATGAAGGCGGAAAAATTGTCGCCCAGCCCCACAGGATCGATGATCGTGAAGCGGACCTTCCCAGGCGGCAGCGCGGTCAGCATCCGCAACATCGCGCTTTGCATCAAGTCAATGGACTGGGCGCGGCCGGCGCCGCTGGCCTTCAGCAGCAGCAACGACCGTCGCGGAAACGGCAGCAAGAGGGGCAGGGTCAGCGCGGAGTCCTGGGGCCGCAGACGCGGATCGTTCGGCACCCCGCGGGCAATCTGCGCCAAATCGATAGTGCTATTGGCAATCGCGATGGACGAGGGCATTTCCACGGCCGGAGTCCAACGGCTCCAGTCGTCCGAATTCCAGTCGGGAAACTGTTCCTTCGCGGCCGCGACCAATTGCCGGGCTTCAGCATCGAGGTCGGCGTAGCCCTGTTGCCAACGCCCGGCCATTGCGGTCCATTGATTCTCCAGCCGCCGCTGGCTTTCTTCGACCTGGCGGGTGTGCTCGGCACGCAACCGCTCCGATTCCGCAACAAACTGTTCTTCCAGATGACGGAGCTTGGGCGGGTACTTGTCTTCAACCTCCCGAACGGTCCGTTGCTGCCAGTCGGCGAGTTCTTCCGACCGGCATGTAACGCTGGCCTCGAGGTCTTGCAGGCTCTTCCGCCGTCGCTGCTCGCTTCGGGTGATGGCGGCGGCGTAGTTTTGATCGGCCGTCTGGGTTTGGGCCTTGTGCCGGGCGAGGATCGTGGCGTCGAGTTTCTGGCACTCCGCCTTGGCCGTTTCCAAGATCGACGCGTGTCCCAAGCCGGTTTGCAGAAACGTCTGCCGTAGGGTAAGAAAGGCGTCGATCGAGCGCCGCTTGGCGATGCTGTAGACGATGATCCCGACCACGCCCCCGACCATCGCCGCGGCCAAGCAACTGAGTGGCGCCCACCGCCAGTCCTTCCAATCCATCAGCGACAAGGTGACAACGGCCGCGACCGCCCAAAGGGCAAAGAACATCGCCAACGGCCGCAGGCCGAGAAACAGCTTGGGGAGGAACTGACCGTGAAGGATCTTGTACTGGCCTTGGGCCTGTTCCAGGGCATGACAGAATCGTCGACCGGGATGGTTCTCCAGGACTACGGCAGTCGCCGTCGGCGGAGGAACGCTTTCCCAGTGGCCCCGTCGCTGCATCAAAGCCGAGGCTTGTTGGAGAATCTCCTCCAACTGCTGCCAGCGCTGCTCGAGCCCCGCCAGCAGTTCCTTCAAGGGCAGATTCAAGCCACCCCGGGCGGCATCGGAGGCTTCCATCGCCTCCCAATGGGCATCCTGCAACGCGTGCTGGGCCGCTTCTTGGTCGGCGGTGAACTGGATCTGGATCCGCGCTCGCTCCGCCTCGTATTCCTTCTTCAAAGCCTCTTGTTCGGCAAGAGCCTTCTGCTCCGCTCCGTTTTTCAGCGAAGCATATTCTCGTTCCAGGGCCGTCTTCTGCGCGCGGTAGCGCTCGGCCAGCCGATTTTGCACGGCTTGATACTCGCGCTCGGTGGCCTCGGAGCGACTCCGCGTGTCGACACTCAATTCATCTTCGGCGGCGGCCCGATCGACGATCAAGCGGTGCAACTCGGTCAACAGCCGGCGCGGCTGGTCGGGCGAGGCAGGTTGCATGAACGCTTCCTTCACTCAGGGCTGCACTGCCGCTCAGCATTGGCGAGCACATCGCCGAGACGACTGATTGCGTCGAGCATGTTTCGCACTTGGGGGTCAATCTGAGCGAGATGTTCTTGTTGAAACTGGCGATGGGCCTGGTCGGTCCAGCGTTCCTCGATGGCGGCCGCCGTCGCGCGGAGCGTCTTCAGCCCCATTTCGAGTTTCCCGGCCGCGGTGTTGAAATCCCAATCTCTCATGGATCTTGGTCCTTGCTGCCACCCCCACCCGAGGGCGGCGGCGTCGGAATGCGGTCGGCCGGGGCCTCTAGGGAAATATAGTTCACCAGGGCCTCGCTCATCTTGTCCAAAACGGCCACCGCCCGGGGCAAATCGTTGTCCAGCCAGAGCGCGAATTGCGAGCGGGTACGGCGAAACTCGTCGACCGCCTTGTCGATGGCGTGTCCCCAGCGACGCACGAGTTGGATCTTCACCTGGGCGATCTCGAAACGCCGCTTGGCCTTTTCTAGAACCTTTTTTTCGTCGTAGCAGGCAGGTTCCTGACCGCCGACGCGCCGGGAAGTGCGGGCCTGCTGCAGTTGGAGTTGTGCCTGGGTGACCGCCTCGTAGGCCCGTCGCGCTTCCTGGGCCCAGTATTCCTTGCGGTCGTGGTGAATCCATTCGAGCGCCCGGCGGACTTCCATCTCCAGGTCCTCGAGGGCACTGGTGGCATCGGCCCGGAATTTTTGCAGCCCGGCCGCCAGCAACGGAAGGACATCGATCGATGTGATCCGCGCGGGCTGGCTCATGATCGACTACCTGTGCTGCAGGTACTCCTCGATGATCTCGGCCTTGCGGGCCAGATACGGCACATGTTGATCGATAATCTCGATGAAGCGGCCGAGAGTCTGGATCTGCTGGGAAAACTCTTCGGCAAACTTCTTTTGTTCCTGGTCGCGCCAAGAGCGTTCGAGAGACGCCATCTGCCCATTCAACGATTTTACCCGCTCTTGCACGTCGGTACTGAATTTCTTCAGACTCTGCGCGAAACGTCTCAGTTCTTCGGGATCGACAATGGCCTGCGGCATGGTGGGAAGGAGTTGGGGATTCGGGTTGGAGGATGGGCCGATTTCTCGCCGGTGTTGATTGATCGGCTCCGCTAAGCGCGGGAAAGGTACTCGCCGGTTCGGGTGTCGACCTTGATTCGCTCGCCCTGACTGAGATACTCCGGCACCTGGACGATCAGACCCGTTTCCAGGGTGGCCGGCTTGGTGCGGGCCGTCGCCGAAGCGCCCTTGATGCCAGGGTCACATTGCACAACCTTCAATTCGACCGTCAGCGGCAATTGCACGCCGACGCACTGATCGTTGTAGATCAAGGCCTGAATACCCTCCAGATCTTCGGTGAGATACTGAAGCTCCTCGACAAGGTCTTCCCGCGGCAACGAGTATTGTTCGTATGTGGTTTCGTCCAGCAGGTGCACCTCGTCCGGATCGGCATACATGAACTTCACGGGGTGCCGCTGGAAGTCGGCCTCATTCAGCGATTCGCCGCCGCGCAGGACGATGTCGACTTTTTGCTTCGTGATCAGGTTCCGCGCGCGGTACTTGTAAAAGGTCGCGGCCCCGCGGGCCGAGGGGCTCTGCACGTTGATCGCCTCGATGATGCACGGCGCCCCGTTGTAGTTGACGATGTGGCCCCGCTTGATGTCCTTCGCAATCATGGTCGTCGTTTACTCTTCCGTCAAAAAAGTTCCCGCTTGTGGGTCAATGGCTACGCCGCCGGTCAGTTCGGCCAGCACCTCCAGCACCATCAACAGGGCGCTCGGGTCCAACATGCCTTCCTCCTCGTCTTCCTCGTCTTCTTCGGCGAGTTGTTCGAAGTGCAGCACGTCGAAGCGACCGTCGTACTTCTTAATCTGTGCCCAGGGCCGCGGCGGCGGGTTGTCGGCACCGAGCTTCTTCAAGTCCTCGACCAGCGCCTCGCCCTGTTCGAGCACTTCGCCGCCCTCGGTATAACAGATGTCCAAGGCGGCAAAATCGTCGGGCGCCAGCAAGGTGAGCGAGTCGACCATCCCACGCTCGTCGGCATTCAAGTTGGTCAATTCGAATCGCTTGCTCAGCGACATCAGTCGGGTAGTGACGCTCTTCAGCGAAGGGCGACGGGCTGCATCGAACAGCACGAAGTAGGTTTCGCGCCACCGATACCGATTGTCTTCGAACATGGACATGAGTTCGCGCCCGTCATTCCGTTCTCTGGTGGTGGTTTACCCACCGCTGCTAACCGCCTTCTAGCCGGCGAGCCCCCGCTGCCAAGTCTCAATCGCCGCGAGCATGGCGTCGCGCTCTTCGCCGGTCCCCCAAACCGATTCGCCTTGCTCCAGCCGGATCTCGTATTCGCCCTCGTGTTGACATTCTTCCGAGCCACAGTAGTGGGGCAAATCCGATATCCAAAGGACTCGATACAAGGGGATATGCTTGTCGTCAACCAGGCAAAACAGGGACATCTTAGTTCTTGGCTCCTAATTCCTTCGACCGCAAAGTGGCGGCCTCGACAGCAGCCATCAACGCGGCTCTTCCGCCGGCGGCCTCCAATGCGTGCAACCCCGCGATCGTGGTTCCCGCCGGGCTGGCCACGCGGTCTTTCAGTACGGCCGGATGTTCACCGCTGGCAAGGACCATTTCTGCTGCGCCGCGGACCGTGCGAGCGGCCATCTCGGCGGCCACGCTCCGCGGCAATCCGGCCTGCACACCAGCATCGGCCATCGCCTCGATCAGGACGTAGACAAACGCCGGACCCGACCCGCTCAATCCGGTGACGGCGTCGAGCAATTTTTCGTCGACCTGCCAAGCCGCACCGAGCGCCGTGAGCAGCCGCTGCGTCGTAGCGCCGTCGTCGGCCGTGGCGTGGGCCCCAAGGCTGTAGCCGCAGGCACCTTGCCCAACTAGGCAGGGCGTGTTCGGCATGACCCGCACAATGCGCAACTCCTGTCCAAACCACTCGGCCAGGGTCGCCAGTCGAATTCCAGCGGCAATCGAGATCAGCAGCCGATCGGCGGGAATCTTTCCCGGCAATCCGGCGGCAACGGCGGCCATCTGCTGTGGCTTGACGGCCAGGATGACGATCTGGGCGTCACGAACCGCGGCCGCGTTGTCGGCGGTCGTTTTCGCCCCGGTCGCCTGGAAAAACCGCTGTCGGCTGGGCTCGTCGACGTCGGCGGCCAGCAGCCGATCAGCCGTGATTAGCCCGGCTTTGACGAAGCCAGCGGCCAAGGCAGTCGCCATTTGCCCCGCGCCGATGAAGCCGATTCGCTCGAGATCCATTGCCTGTACCGTCTGAAGTGCCACCGCTGAGTGGGTAGGGCCCTCTGATAACCCACCATGCTACGACAAAGCAGGGCGGGTCGTCAAGTTACCGTAACTCCATCCTCAATTGTAGGTTACACAAAAAAAGCGGGGCCGGTCGCGCCAACCCCGCCGAAACTCAGACACCGATGCCAAGCTATCGCTCAGCTTAGTCGCTCGGTGGCGAGGGGATGTTCCCCTGCGCACCCGAGGCTTGGCCCTGACCAGAGTTCACACCCTGACCTTGAACCCCGCCTTGCTGCCCCTGAGGAATTCCTTGCGGAACGCCTCGTTGACCCTGCGGAATTCCTCCTTGGCCTTGGGGAACCACTCCTTGCTGCGACGGCCCGCCGATCCCTCCCGAATCACCTCCGGGCACCTGCGCTCGCCGGGCCATTTCGGCCTGCTGTCGAGCGATGTCGGCAGGAACCGTTCCGCCTGCACGAACCAGCAACTGGGCCGCCAAACGATCGCGCGGCATCTGCTGTAACGCCGTGAGGATATGCTCTCGGGCGTTTTGCGGATAGCCAGTCACGAGATAAATGAAGCCCAGCAAGAACTGGCCTTCACCGGCCTTGGGGTTGTTGCGGACAAACTGCTCCAACGACCTCAAGTTCTGCGTGAACGGCTGCACATCGCCGTAGAAGTTGAACACCCGCTGCCAATCGGGAATCTGCCCAGAGGCAACCACCGCATGAGCTTCCGTGGCGGCAGCGCGGTACTCACCGGCGGCCATCAGAGCGAGCGTCAACAACAGATGGACATCCGAGCTTTGCGGATTGTCGATGGCCGCATGACTCGCCAGACGCGCCGCGTCCTGGAAATCGCCCCGCTGGAAAGCAGCGACGGCGTCATTGAAGAAGTCGGAGTCATCCGCGGCGCCATAGGCCACCGTGGTCTGGGTCGGAGTGCTGGCATAGGCGTCGTACCCGGAGGTGTCGTAGCCATAGTACGGGTAGCTGTAGCCGTAGCCATAGTCATACGTGTCGCCGTAATAGTACGGGGAATAGCCGTAGCCATAGCCATAAGAGGGCCAGCCGCCATAAAAGCGCGACCCATAGAGCCAGGGGATTGCCCAGGAGGCATAGTAGCCCGGCCACCAGCCGCGGCCATACCAGCCGTAGTTTCCATACCAACCATGTCGGCGGTCCCAATCACCGTAGCGACCGTAGTACCGGCCGCGATCCCAATCGCCACGTCGACTCCAATCACCACGACTCCAAGTGGACCGGTCTCCGTCACCACGACCGGACCAAGTCCGTCCGGACAAGGCGCCGGCGTCGGCGCGATAAGCGTTTCGGGTGCCGGACCAGTCGCCACCGCGGCCGCCACGGAAATCGCGGCCGCCACGGAAATCGCCGCCGCCACGTGTGGCGGCACCGCCACGGAAGTCGCCGCCGCGTGCCGTAGCACCGCCACGGAAATCCCCGCCACCCCGAGTGACGCCTCCGCCGCCGCCCCGAGTAACGCCTCCACCGTCGACCCGTGCACCGCCCCCGCCGCCACTCCAACCGCCGCCGCCTCCGCCGCGAGCACCACCTCCTCCACCTCCGCCTCCCCCGCGTCCACCCCCGCCGCCGCGTTGTGCGAAGCTATCGGCGGCAATCCACATCAGCAACGCGCCGGCAACCAAAGCGGTCTTCCCAATCTTTACTGGTAAGGCTGACATCTGCCCACCCTCTCTCATATCCGGCCCTAACCGGTTCGACGCCGCTGCGGCGCTGGGCCAAATCAAAGCGCCACGGCCTTGCGATCCTTGCTACGCCGAACAACTGCAATAGAAAAACTTCGCCCGCGGCTTCCCACGCGGACAGAAAATTTTATGAAGCAGCGGCTGTCGAAAAGACCCCCACGGCGGCCCATCTCGTCTGCGTTCAAAAAGCGTAGCCGGCTACGAATAGGAGGTTTGCTGAGACGGCCGAGAGGGCGATCAGCAGCGGGCCATCCGGCGGGCCTTCTCCAAAATGCCGGGAACGGCCTCCTCCATCATCTCGCGCACATCCTCATAACGCATCGTCCGCTGGGCAAACGACCGCTTCTGAATCGCACCGAGAAATCGGGCCTGAAACTCCGGCAAGTTCGAGCCATAGATATGAAAGCTGTCGGCTATGTGGCAATATCGCCCCAGCTTGACCGGCAGCCCCGAAATTTCTTCGACGCGGGCAGCAATCCGTCGTTGGAGCTGGGCCAGGGCGAACATGTTCATGAAGGCCGCCTTGTAGGCATCGTTCGAGCGGAAGCGGACGTTCATGTTCAACAGCGGGCACTCGCCTTCAAAGATGATCCGACACCAGATGCTCTGCAGGCAGGCGGGGTCGTAGCAGCTGTTGTCCTCCCAGACCTTCCAGGTAATCGCTTGGGCGCGGCGGGTGTAGGGGGTGTCGGCCAGTTGACGGCAAAGATGTTCGATTTGATCGGTCGAGGTCAGTGTCGGAACCTCGTACTTGAATAGTCGCTGATGATAGGTGTACTCCCAGCGAGTGTCGTTGGGGTCGTTGGGATCGCGGACACAGTGGTCCTTGATCCCGTCGCAGACCTCCATGACGTATTCTTGCAACTCCTCGAAACCGCCGGGGAAGTCGCGATGGATCATCGGTTCGGCCGAGGGATCGTGCACGGTGACGATCATCGTCGCATCCTTGCTCGGCGGGTCGTCTGGCTTGTCGTACTGCGTCTTGATGTCGCAGCCGGCCTCGTACAGCCGCACTAGGGCATTTTCCCATGCCTCTGCGATACAAATCCCCTCGGCCGCCAAAACTGGAATCCCTGCCATGATAATTCTTTCCCGTACGACGTTTTGCCATCAATCCTCAGGCAATTGTCCGTCGCCCGGCGGCTTCCTACAAGGGGGATAGGCGGGAGTCCGACCTTGATCCCAGGCCTTTCACCGATAAAATGAGCACGTGACGCTACTGTACAACTGTTTGATGCTGGCCGTCGACGCCGCCGCCATTCACTATGTGAGCCGCCGTAGGCAGCTTTCTGCCTGGTGGTTCGTCATGTGTTGCGCGGCGCTGGTGGCCCTGATTACCGGGATCGTACTGGCGGAAAGGAGCTGGCATCCCTTTGGGATCATTCGCCTCTGGAGCTACGGATTGTTGCTTCACGGAGGTGTCCTGCTGGCGGCCACGGCCATCCTTTGGCGGCGGCATCGTCCCTGGTTGGCCGCCATGGCCGCCTCCGGCACGTTGCTGATCGTGTTGGTGGCGATCGAGGCCTTTCTGATCGAACCGACTTGGCTCGAAGTCAGCCAGCACCGCATCAAGAGCAACAAACTTCACCAGCCCGTTCGACTGGCGATCGTCGCCGACTTGCAGACGGACCATATTGGAGACTATGAGCGGCGAGTCTTCGCCGAGGTCATGCGAGCCAAGCCGGACGTGATCCTGCTGGCCGGCGACTACATCCAGATCGACTCGGTCGAACGCCATGCGACCTTGCGGCGGCAGTTGAACGACCTCTTGCAGGAGATCGGTTTTTCTGCCCCGCGCGGGATTTATGCCGTGAAGGGAAATGTGGACTCGCCCTATTGGTACACCGCGTTTGCGAATCTCGGTGTCCACATCACCTCTTCCAGCAAGTCCTTCTCTCTAGACGATCTGCGGATAACTTGCCTTGGCTTGGGCGATTCGTTTGACCCGACCTTAAAACTTCCTGCCGGCGACCCGCAGCAGTTTCACCTTGTGCTCGGGCACTCGCCGTCGTTTGCTCTGGGAAAGATTCAGGCAGACCTGTTGGTTGCTGGGCACACGCACGGCGGCCAAATTCAGCTTCCCTTTCTCGGTCCCATCGTGACCAACTGCAGCTTGTCCCGCCAATTCGCGGTCGGGGTCAACGAACTGCCCTCGGGGGCAAAGTTGCTGGTGTCGCGGGGAATCGGGATGGAACGGGGGCATGCCCCGCGATTGCGTTTTCTTTGTCGCCCTGAGTTGGTGATCGTGGACCTGGTGCCCGAGACCGTTCCTTTGGCACGCAAGGAATGAGCAGGACAGGCGGAAGGCAGGAGTCGTTGGGAGTGGCGAACCGCGGCATTGCCGGCCCGGCATGAGCGGCTTTCGCCGGTGAAACGCAAACTATTCTTATTCATGCGACCATTGGAAGGCCGAGGCAAGCGAGAGCCCGCTCATGAGCATCTACAAGCCCTGCGACATCCGCGGCAGCGCCACCCTGGAATTGACCGTCGATCTGTACCGTCATTGGGGAAGCAAATTGGGAGGCCAATTGCCACCGGGCGCCAAGTTTGTCATCGGCGGCGATATCCGCGCATCGACCCCGGCGTTTCTCGCCGCGCTCTGCGAGGGGCTTTGTCGGTCGGCGTTGGATGTGGTGAACCTCGGCATCTTGCCGACGCCGATGGTCTATTACGCCAAGCGCCGTTTGCAGGCCGCTGGCTGTGCCGTGGTCACCGGCTCCCACCATTCGGCCGACAGCAACGGCTTGAAGTGGATGTTGGGAGATCGGCCGCCGAGGACGTGCGAAGTCGCGGCGATGCGCGACGCCGGCGACGACCTGGCGCGGCGCCCATCAACGGCTCGTTCGCTCGACGTTTCCTTCGATTACGTTGCCTGCATGCAGGAGACGTTTGTCGACTCGCTGGGCGCACAGTTGCATGTGGTGATCGATCCGCTCGGCGGCGTCTGGGCCGGTCGGGCTCGACGTTACCTGCAGGCAATCTTTCCGCAGTGCCTGTTCTCGGCGATTCACGACACGGCCGATCCGCGGTACTGCGAGGAAGTGCCTGATTGTGCGCGGGCCCAACGTCTGGAGGGACTGTCCGAGGCGGTTTATCGGGAGCGGACGCATCTGGGGATCGCCTTCGACGGGGACGGCGATCGCCTGGCTGTGGTCGACAATGAAGGGGTCGTGCTCAGCCCGGAAGAAACCACTTGGGTGCTGCTACAGTGCCTGGGCAAGGAGTTGCAGGGGCAGCAGTTTGTTCACGATATGAAGTTTTCCGACCGCATTTCCGAGGCGGCGGGACAATTCGGCGCCCAGCCAATTCGGGAACGGAGCGGACACGGCTTCCTTTGCGCGAGGATGCGAGAGACCGATGCCTTGTTCGGAGCGGAAAGCAACGGCCACTACTTTCACCGGGTATTGGAGGGCTGTGACGATGGACTGTACACGGCTTGTCGCTTGATCGCCCATCTCGCTCGCTCCAAGGATAGCTTGGCCGATATGCGGCGCGACTGTCCGCCCCTTTACATGACGCCCGATCTGAGGATCGCGGTGCCGTGGTCGGAGCATTCGGCCATTCTCGATGGGGTGCGAACGGCGTGGGAAGGTTTTCCGCAGCGGTTTGTGGACGGCGTTCGCGTCGACATTCCCGGCGGTTGGGCCCTGGTCCGCAGTTCGGTGAGCGAACCGGCGTTGACTTTCCGCTTTGAAGGGCTCGATTGGCACGCCTTGGACGACATTGTTCATCGCTTCTGCGCCCGACTGACGAAAAAACTTGGCGGGCAAGTCTGGGAAGCCTATTCGGTCGCCTTGGGCAAGGAACGCCCCTAAGGCTGCGGAAAGCAAGTGCCAAGCAGGACGAGATCTTTCAGCTTAACGGGGGTCCGCAATGTCGGATGAGAGTGGTCTGGGGATGGGGCAGGGGGACGGCGACGACATTTACGCCTTGCGCGAAGAACCGACCAGCCGGCCACTCCCGCCGTCTCGGCCGGCGCCGGTTTCCGAGGACGAGTCGGCGGCCAAGCGCGATTCGCCCGAGGAACGTGCCGCGCGGAAAGAAGAACTCGAACGGTTGGCCCAAGAGGCGGCACGAAGCGCGCCGCCAGCTTGGCTGTACTTCCGCCGAACCTTTTCATTCCCCTTTCAAGTGTCGTCGCTGGTCTGCACGGTCTCGATGTCACTTTGGGCACTCGTGGCGCTCGGTTTGCCGGTGTCCACGCTGTTTGGCCCAGGGCCGCAAACCGAAGAGCGAATGGCTTGGACGATTATCATGGTCGTATCCGGGCAAATCGTGTTGCTGATTCTCTGGTTTCTTCTCGGCTCCAGCGTTGCACTGACAATCTTGCGCGACACATCGTACGACAACGACAACGTTGAGCGCTGGCCGGGATTAAGCGAAGGATTCGGCGACGCCTTCTTCCTCATAGCAAGCGTGTTGATCAGCGCGGGACTGGGAGCGCTCGTCGCGAAGCTCGGCGGACCACTGAGCGTACCCATGGCATCCGGCTTGGGCTTGGTATTGCTCTTCCCGATCATCCTGCTGTCGATGCTCGAAACCAATTCGCCAATCAATCCGTTTTCCCTGGCGGTCTGGCAGAGCGTGGTCGCCTCCTGGCGAGCCTGGGCTATGTTCTACCTCGTGACGCTCCTCGGTGGAGCAGCGATGGTTGCTGTCTTCACGATCGTCGCGCGCCAATTTCACTTGGTCGGCGGCTGTCTTGTGGCCGGTCCTTTGGCGGCGCTCGGTTGGATGATCTATTTTCGACTGCTGGGCCGGTTGGCGTGGTTCTGCGCAGGCGGTACGGCCGAGCCGAACCAGCCCGACGAGGACGAAGCGAGACAATAGCGCGAACGGTTTGCTGACGGCTGCAACCGACGAGGTGAGTCCGTGTCGAAACCGGTGGAGATGATTGCCGACACCTACACTTTCTGCCCGAAGTGTGCGGCACGGGTGGAAATTGGCCGGGTACCCGTCGGCAGCCCTTTGACTTGCCGCCTCTGCGGTCTGGAGTTTAGCCCCAACCGCGGCAACGCCTCAAGCGGAGCAGGGCAGGGGGGCGGGCACCAGCGGCGGAAGCTGGTGGCTGAGGTCGGTCCCTCCCTCGATTCTCTGGAAGCTGTGCGACGCTGGCCGCCCATCGACCTCTATTTTTCCAGCACCTTCTCTTTCCCGTTTCGATTACCCACGCTCGTGCCGTTCCTGACGCTCCTGCTCGGCGGGGCGGTGATTGTCGCCGGAATCGAACTGGCGCGGTGGTGCTCAATTACCGACAGCCAGACCCTAGACAAGTCGGTCCGAGTGCTGCTCTGGCACGGCCTGCTGTTCTCTCTTTCGTTTGGCGGACTGGCCGGGCTGCTCTGGAGTTGGGCCGCTTCTGCCTGGGGCTTAACGATCTTGCGCGACACATCCTTTGGCGGCGATTGCATCGATAGCTGGCCGCGTTTGTTGGCGCTGGAAGGACTCGGCGAATGGGCGTTTGTCGCCTGTAGCGCCGTGCTGGCCATGCTGCCGGGGCTGATTGCGACGCCGCTTTGGCATTGGCTGGGCCTTTCTCGCTCGTTCGCCATCGCGATCACCATGCCGGTGCTCTTCCCCCTGTTCCTCCTGTCGACGCTCGAGACAGACTCGCCGACCGATCCGTTTTCCCCTGCCGTCTGGAGGAGCGTGCTTACCCGCGGGCCAGCCTGGGCCGGCTTCTACGCGGTCAGTTTCTCGATGGCCAGTGTTTTGGCCGGGTTAACGCTGTTGTCCTGTCGGTTCGTCGGCACCTGGGCTGGGCTCGCCACCCTCACTTCCTCGGCACCACTGGGTTGGTTCGTCTACTGCCGGTTGTTGGGCCGACTGGCCAGCTTCTGCGGCGGCCGGATGGAGCGGTCGTAACGGAACCGATGGCAGTGTGCCTCGGCGCGAAAACCTCGGTTATAATGTCGTAGACTTGCTGAAGCCCAGGAAGGAGTGCCACATGAGCCGAGTCGAATGGTATTACGCACGCGACAACGTTCAAATGGGACCCGTCTCCTCGGTGGAATTGAAACGCCTCGCCTCAACTGGCGAGTTGGGACCGGAACACCTCGTCTGGCGCGAGGGCATGACCGACTGGTCCTTGGCCCGAAACGTCCGCGGCTTGTTCGAAGAGGAAGAAAAGCCGCCGGTGGTTGTCCCGCCACAGGCGACGGATACTGAAGCTAGCCAAGCGCCAGAACCGGTCGCGGCTCCAGCGATTGCCGCCGAAACGACCAAGGCCAGCGGTGAGAGCGCCTGGCGGCACCCTTGGGAAATCGTGCTCGATCGCTTGCGGCCGCTCTACAACGGTCGGAGGTTGGACTCGATTGCCTGGGGCTGCCAACGGCTAGGCGCGTACCTGCTGCTGGTCGCCATGGCGGCGGAGATGACGTTGGCTGTTCTCGCTGCGATCAAGGCGAGTCCCGTGAGCAGTGTCCTTCACGGTTTGGCCATGGTCCTCGTCCTGGCAGCAGTGCAGTACGCTGCAAGCAGGTTTTGCCAAGCCTTGCCGCTTCGCAATCGGACCGTTTCGGGATTCTTATCGTCGAGCCTTCTTCCCCAGTGCTTGGCTGTCGTAAGCGTCTTGGCCAGCCTGGCCGTGTTGCTCGGTGGCATTGCCACATTTTTGCTGGCGAGCGACTATTTCAGTCTGGCAGCAGGCGTCGCCGGCTTCATTCTGCTGGCCTACATGGCGCTCGTGGCTTTGCGTTACGACGAGTTAAACCTCGTGGTCGACGAAGGGGTTGCGCTGGCGGAAGAGTGTTTCGGCATATTCCTCTTCCTGGTCAAACTGACCGTGCGACTGGCTCCGATGGTATTCGGCGTCGGGGTCGTCCTCGGCACGGGCTTGCTCGGCTTTGCCTGCTATCTGGCCTTCCGCGGCGCTGATCCCCTGGGCACCGCTATGCTATCGGCGATAGGGATGGCCGCATGCATTTACGCCAGCCTCTTTCCGCTAGCAACCTACTTAGGCCTGCTCTTGGTCTCTCTGCTGACGGCCATTGGTCGGGCGCTGCTGTCGATGCCTGTCCAAGGTAACCACAGCGTTCGGGCAGCCGAGGAACCGCCGGCGCGCGAGACGTTGGGCCGGGCGGGCTAGGACCGCACGGCTCGCGTCGACGGCCCCCCGCCAGCGGGCCGTTTTGCTTGACAGTGGCCTCTGGGCTGGCTATTAGTAGGTGAAATCCGCAAATTCCTCACCCCCCGCTCAGCAGCACGCCGAGCAGCTTCATTCCGGGAGCGATGTTATGCAGCTACGTCGTTTGTGCCTCCGCCGTTTTCTTGACCGCTTCGTACCCTGCATGGTCGCCGGCGCCTTGGTGCTTGCCGCCACGGCGGCCAGCGCTTGTTCGAGCATTCTGGTGACCCGCGGCGCTTCGGTCGATGGTTCGGTGATGATCACCTACAGTTGCGACGCTCCGGCCGTGTACAGCGGGCTCGGCGTTTGCCCCGCCCAAGACCACAAGCCGGGAGAGATGGTCGACTGTGGCGAGAAAGGGAAGATTCCGCAGGTGCCTCACACCTACCGCACCATGGGAATGATGAACGAGTTCCAGGTCGCGATCAGTGAGTCGACCTTTGGCGGTCGACCGGAGGCAATGAACCCGCAGGGCAAGCTGGGTTATGGTCATATGATGCACCTCGGCTTGCAGCGTGGCCGTACCGCCCGCGAAGCGCTGATGGCGATGATCAAGCTAGTGGAAGAGCACGGCTACGGCGACGTCGGCGAGTCGATTTCGATATCCGATCCGCAAGAGGCCTGGATTTGGGAAATCGTCGGCAGCGGGCCGGGTGGCAAGGGTGGCGCCTGGGTAGCGATCCGGATTCCCGATGGTCACATTGCCGTTCATGCCAACCAATCGCGAATCGCCGAATTTCCCCGCAATGACCCCAACAACTGCCTCTTCTCGGACAACGTCGAGAGCTTTGCCATTAGCAAGGGCTGGTACGACCCGAAGGCGGGCAAGCCGTTCCGTTTCTTCGAGGCCTATTGCCCGGCGACGCCGACCCAGCGTCGCGCCTGTGAGACGCGGGTATGGAGCATTTATCGTCGGGTGGCTCCGTCGAAGAATTTCTCGTCCGACTGGCATCGCGGCAAGCCCGGCTCGGAGCCGTATCCCTTGTCGATCGAGCCGGACTCCAAGATTTCGGTCGCCGACGTGTTCGCTTTGTTGCGCGATCACTACGAAGGGACCGACTTCGACATGACCAAGGGCTTGGCCGCCGGGCCGTTCGGCTCGCCGTATCGCTGGCGCCCCCTGACCTGGAAGGTCGATGGCGTCGACTACGGTTGGGAGCGGCCGTTTTCCACCCAGCAAGTCGGTTTCTCGTACGTTACCCAGTCGCGCGCCTGGATGCCGGATCCGATCGGCGGCGTGATTTGGTACGGCGTCGACGACACCTGGACAACCTGCTACCTGCCGTTCTATTGCGGCGCCCAGTCGGTGGCCAAGTGTCTCAATGTTGGTTCGACCGACCAGGTGACACAGGATTCGGCGTGGTGGGTGTTCAACATCGTCTCGAATCTGACCTACGCCCGCTACTCGTCGATTTCGCCCGTGGTTCGTGCCGCTCAGAAGGATATCGAGACGAACCTCCTGGCGCTCCAACCGGCCGTGGAAAAGACGGCGATGGAATTGATCAAGAGCAACCCGAATCTGGCCCTCGCCTACCTGACAGACTACTCCAACAGCCATGCCGATCAGACGGTGGCGCGCTGGCAAGCCTTGGCCCAGCACATCTTCTTGAAGTACCGCGATGGCTACATCCGCAACGATAAGGGCGAATTCTACGAAGCCGGGTATCCCGAGGCGTGGCTGCGGGCGGTCATCCGCGACAACCCCGGGCTGCGGCTGGTCCCCGAGTCCGAAAAGAAGAACTAGGATCTTTTGTAAGCCGCTGGCCTCCAGGGATTTTTGGCAATTGTCCTTAGGCGTGCAGCCGCTCTCGGCGGTGGCTGCACGCCGGTTTTGTCTGGGTGTCAACAATGACTTGCTCGGCTTCGCTTTCACGCGCCTTCTTGTTTCTCACCGCACTCGTTGCGGTTGGCTTGGTCGCCGAACCAGGCTCGGCTTGCACCAACATTCTGGTCACCCGCCGAGCCTCCTTTGATGGCTCGGTGATCATCACTTACAACAACGACGGAGCAGGGATCGGCGATGGGCTAACGATCGTGCCGGCCGCCGACCATCCGTCGGGCGCCATGATCGACCTTGGCGCCAAAGGCAAGATTCCCCAGGTGCCGCACACCTATCGCACCGTGGGTTTGATGAATGAACACCAGTTGGCAATCGCCGAGAGTACTTTCGGCGGCCGTCCCGAGCTCCTCAACCCCCAAGGCAAGCTGCGGTACGAGATGCTGATGCGGCTCGGTCTGCAGCGGGCAAGAACCGCACGCGAAGCCCTCCACGTGATGACCCAACTCGTCGCCGAGCATGGCTATGGCGATACCGGCGAGTCGATTTCCATTGCGGACCCCCAGGAAATCTGGTTGTTGGAAATCGTCGGGACAGGCCCGGGCGGCCAAGGAGCCGCTTGGGTCGCTGTGCGAATTCCCGATGGACATGTCTCCTGCCATGCCAATGGAGCACGGATCGGCGAGTTTCCCCGCAACGATCCGGTCAACTGCCTGTATTCGGCGAACATCGAAAGCCTGGCGATCAGCAAGGGATGGTATGATCCCAACGCGGGCCAGCCATTCTGCTTCCACGAGGTCTACTGCCCTCGCAACAACGTCACGCGCCGGACCAGCGACACGCGGGTCTGGAGCATTCTGCGGCGTGCGGCCCCCTCGCAGGACCTTCCCCCCGACTACCATCGCTCGAAACCCGGCGCGAATCCCTACCCGCTCTCCATCGCTCCCGACGCCAAGTTATCGGTGGCCGACGTCTTCGCGCTGATGCGCGATCACTACGAGGGGACTGAATACGACATGACCCAAGGGGTCGATGCCGGGCCGTTTGGGTCGCCCAACCGTTCCTTCCCACTGGTATGGCAGGCCGCCGGCAAGTCGTACTGCTGGGAACGGCCAATCTCCACGAGCACCAGCTATTATTCGATGATTATGCAGTCCCGCGGCTGGCTGCCTGATCCGGTCGGCGGCATTGTCTGGCACGGCGTCGACGACAGCTACACCTGCTGCTACTTGCCCTTCTACTTGGGCGCGACGACTTTGCCTGATTGCCTCACCAACTGCCGCTCGATGGACTTCTCCTGGGACTCGGCCGTGTGGGTCTTCAACTTCGTGGCGAACTATGCCAATTTGAAGTACTCGCTAATGATTCGTGAGATTCAAGTCGCTCAGAAGGAAGTCGAGTCACGCGTCTTTACGTTGCAGCCCGCCGTGGAGAAGACGGCCGTGGAGCTGGCGAAATCGAACCCACGGTTGATGCATCGCTATTTGACAGACTACTGCGTCAGCAATGCCAATCGTACGGTGGCCCGCTGGCAAGCGTTGGCAAAGCATTTGATTGCGAAGTACAACGACGGTTATCTGCGCGACGCAAACGGGAGAGTCCACAAATCGGGCTACTCCCAGGCCTGGCTCGAAGAAGTGCTGCGCGCCCGCCCGGAAACCTTCCGCGCTGACGACATTCGACAACCGGTCGAGTAACCGCATCCACGGCGACATCACCGTCTCTGCTAGAGCAGCGGCCGTAGCTCGTCCAAGAGTTGCTGGATCATGGTCTCCGTGTGGTTGGCGAAGACAGCGATTCGCAGACAACCCTCCGGACCGGCGCTGGCGTAGCTGCGAGTGTATGCGACGGCAATGCCCCGTTGCATGAGTTGCCGCTGAATCCATTGCATGTGGGCCGCCTTGTCCAGTGCAAGGCAAATGATCGGCACCGGGGTGGAATCGACCTCGAGGCCAGACTCGCGGAGGCCATCCTTGAACTGCCGCACGTTGGCCCACAACCGGGTTCGCAACCCGGGGTTGCCGAGAATCAGTTGAATCGCCTTGGCGGTGGCGGCCGAAGCGGCGGCCGGTGGAGCGCTCGCACCGTCGTACCAGTGCGAGGATTCTTTCAGCAGCTTCACAAACGGGCGATCCCCGCTGATGAACCCGCCAATCCCGCCGATGGCCTTGCTCGCGGTCGCGGTAAAAAAGAGCCGGCATCCGTCGGTCGGGCAACCGTTCGGCGAGGAAGCGGCCGTGTTGACGCTCTGAGAAAACAAACCCGCGTCGTCAAACGTGCCGCGTCCCAAGTTACCCAGCACCGCCACGCCGTGCGCGTCGTCGAGCAACAGGCCGCCTCCCACGTATTCGCCGAGCACTTCGCAATACGGTCTCACGGGAGCCAGGGTGCCACGGACCGAGAAGACGCCGTCGCTCATCACCAGTGGCCGTTGGCCGGCCCTCAGCTCCCGCTTCAACACCTCGCTCAAAGCTTGCGCGTCACGATGCCGAAAGCGGAACAGCGGCAACCGGCTCTGCTCGGCCGCCTCGATCAGGCTGTAATGTGACAACTCGTCGAGAAACAGCGCGTCAAACTGACTGCTCAGACCGCGCATGATAATCGCGTTGCTGGCGTAGCCAGACGCGAAGAAGAACGCGTCCTGCATGCCGAAGTAGTCAGCCAAGCGTCGTTCGGCCTCAAGCGTCGGTGGAATGTGACCGAAGCCGGCCCGCGTCGTTGCGCTATGAATGCCGTATTGCTTGGTGGCCTCGCAGGCGGCCTGGATCACCTCGGGATCCGCTTGCAAGCCCAGGTAGCCGGTGCCGACGAAGTAGAGGTACTGCCGCCCGTTGATCTGTGTGCAGGGGCCGGGGGCACTTTCGGCAATCGGCGGTTGCTCGGTCACTGTCGGGCGATGCTATGGTCGATTCCGTCGCCGCGAATCTTCACAAGGACTCGGTCGGCGTTGTCGGCGATCTTCGTCCACGGCGCGCGGCAGCGGAGATACAAGTCCCCGTCGCTCGGCGCTCGAAAGGTTCCCGATCGCCCTAATTCAAATTCCTCTCCTAGCTTATAGTCCTTTAGGAGAACGCCGACAAGTCTTCCTTGACCATCGGCGGCCCCGTCGGCGCTGAGGGATTCGCCATCCTTGCCGAATCGCCAGAATCCACTCGCCGAATATCGGTATTCCCGACCAGCCCGAAGGCGGAGGCCCGAAGGCTGCCAACCACGGTTCGCGCGGACCACCGCCGATGTTCCTTCTCCGTTGAAATCGCGTTTCCAGTCCCAACAGCACAGATCCACCCGGTAGTCGCGTTCCAAGTGATCGAGAAAGAAATCCAGCTCGAACTCAATCTGGCGGAGGCGTTTGCCAAAGACGTCGCGGAAGGTGGTTTCCTTGCCAGCAAGAATGTCGCGACCCAAGGCGCGGAACTGAGCGCGGTAATTGGGATTGTTTTCCAGCAGATGACACAGCGACCACCACCACGCGTAGTCCTCGCCCGAACCACCGAGAGTCTTCTTGTTCACGACAATCGCTTCGAGCTTGCGACGAGGATTGTTGCGAAGGTAATTGATCACAACTTGCGGGGCATTCACGCCGCGGTTGCCTTCCACCCAGTAATGGCCCAACTCGGCCATCCCTTCCGCATACCACAGTGGCCCGGTGTTGCCGAAGGTCTGCTGGCAATAGGCGTGGACGGACTCATGGAGGACCACGCCCTGACGGGCAACGCCGTAGACCTTGGCTTGGAAGAGCATTCGTTTCCCGTTGGAACGTCCCGTCCCGATGCTGACCCCCAGCCCCTTGCGGATGCTGTCGAGGCCCGGCCCTTCCATCGCTTTCTGCTGTTGCGGCGACCAATTGGCGAGGTCATGGACGACGAAACATTCGATCAAGCCCGCTGGAGGTCGTCCCCAGTAGTTGGAGATGAGCTTGAGCATCGACTCGAGTTGCTTGAGTTGCTCGCGGGCATCGTCGGCGGAGAGGTCCGTGCGCACCAGAAAGTGCGGGGATTTGAAGGCTTGGACCCGGCCCGTGCCCGTTTCGCGTTGTTGACTGCTGCCAGCCGCCCAGACGCAGGAAGAAGGGGTCCCCGTCGCCAGCAGCAGGCCGGCAAGCAGAAATACGCAGACAACGCGAACGCAGCGCGACCCTCGTGGTCGCGGGGGCAAGCCCAAACGCATGAAACACCTCTCCCTTGTGCCGTGTTCGGGCTAGCACGCGTCGCACAAGCCATCAGCGCGCAGTCTGTCCCCAACCAAGGTCGCAGGGAGAAAAAGAACCGCTTGCTGTGCCGTGTGCTAAGGTGGGAAGTGCTGGGCACAACAAGTCACCACGGCGGCAACTCGTTCGCCAGTGCCGAGCACCAGACCGAACGAGCCTATTCTAATCAGCGATCATCGCCACCGCAAGCCTTGATCATCAACACAGTAACGGATTGTGGCGCCATCCCTGTTCAGCGATTGACGGCACACTGAGCAATCGCCGCCTCATCAAAGCGACCCGTCACCGATCAGCTTGCGAGGTTTGCGTCGACCAGATTCCCCGCCGCCCGGCCTTGGCCTCGTTTTCGGCCTGCCGAAACCGTGTTTTGATCGCCGCCGAATACTGATACTTCAACTCGGCACGGGCCAGTCCGGCGCGCAACAGTTCCTCGTTCAGCATGCGATCGCCGACCCAGACGTAGGCCAGAAGTCGGCCGTACTTGTCGCGGCGCGGCCCGTCAAATTCCAGCCGTACTTCCCCAGAAGAGAGAAAATCCTTGGTGAACGCACAAGCCTCGGGGCCCCAGGGCTGCACGGGCGAATTCGGCTTCACACTCTCCGGTGTATCGACGCCGATCAAGCGAACCCGTTCTTTGTCTTTTGCCATGACGATCGTGTCGCCATCGACAACTTTAGCAACGTGTGAATCAAGGTGCTTGGTTGTCTCAGGCCGCGGCGTGACGGCCTGCTCGGAGAACTTCTGCAGGCCAACAAGAACCGCCGCCAGCAAGAACGCCGCCGGCAACGTGCGACGAGGAATTTTCGAAAAACGCCAGCGACGAGAAGCGGCCATCAATTGCTGCTGAAACCAAACGCCTTGGCCGTCTCGCGGCCTAACGGATTCTTCACAAATTTCTTACGGCACTCCGGACACAGATCGAATCGCAATTGCTGATAGACATCGTCGCCGATCTCTTCGCTCGACGAATCTTCCAGCCGTTCGAGGATGTCCTGAATCTCTTCGAGATGATCGCGGTCTTGCTCTTCGCTGTCGAGGGATGACGGATCGAAGGCGGCAAAAATCTCCATTTTTACGACGTAGCGGAGATCATCTTGTGGATCGAGTTCGCGTTTGCACAGGTCACATGAGTAATGAATCATATCCCGCTCCCGTTGGAACTCGGCGAATGCCGACATGCGAATCAAGGCTTCCACAAAGGACACTCGCCATCCTAATACCTAAGCCAGTGGCGTGACAAGCCGGCCTCGTGAAAATTCATGGATCGCTCTGGCATGCACGCGCGAAACGGGATACAATAAGCAAACTGGTTTGAAATGGGGGATTTCACGTGCATGGGCTTCCAAAAGCCGAGCCGCACTGTCCCCGGGCTCATGGCCCGAGACGAGGAATCCCTGTCGCTCAAGCTGCCACTTCTTCCGCGCCCCCCAGCACTGGCCTATCTTGCAGCGTGCTGGTGCTCAATCGGCTCTACATGGCCGTTCACGTCGTCAACGTCCGCCGGGCATTCGCTTTGCTGTGCCGGGAATTGGCCGAGGTGATTCATCTCGAAGACGGCTCCTTTGCCAATTATTCCTTTGATACCTGGCGCGAACTCAGCGAATTACGGGCCATGGAAAAACAGCCCTGTGACGATTGGGTCCGCTCGGTCAACTTTGAGATTCAGGTCCCGCGGGTGATCCGTCTGTTGAGTTACGATCGCCTGCCGAAGCAGAAACTCCATCTGAACCGGAGAAATGTCCTGGCACGGGACGGGCATATCTGCCAATACTGCGGCCGACATTTTCCTACGCACCTGCTGAGCATCGATCACGTCTTCCCTCGTAGCCGCGGCGGCGAGACGACCTGGGAAAACGTCGTTTGCGCGTGCCTTGCATGCAACGTGAAGAAGGGGGGGCGAACTCCGCACGAGGCGCACATGAAGCTCGTGCATCCCCCCGTGCGACCGAAACGCAATCCGATGCTGGTAATGAAGCTCAGCAATCCAAAATACGAAGGCTGGCGGACTTGGCTGGAGAGCGTGTACTGGGATGTCGGTGGGCGGGATTAGGCAGCCTGATCGGGCGGACCTGCTTCCACGTCCCAAACGCTGGCATCGCTAAGGTTTGCGACACCAGTTCTCGCGGTGCTGCAAATAATATCGAGGAGGGAACCGGTTGCCATTCCCCGTACGCCCGCATAACTCACGCTTGTATCTTCAGGCAACCAGAATTACAATCGGGTAGTGGTGGGTCAGGGCAACTCCCCGTCTTGTCGTCGCCGTCCAGGAACCAATCAGCGTGGCACTCTCCGAGATCGACCGCAATCTGCTTGAGCGCTGCCTTCAGCGAAAGCCTCGCGCTTGGGAGGATTTCGTCGACCGTTTCATGGGCCTGGTTGTTCACGTGGTGAACCACACTGCCCGGGCGCGGAGCCTGCGGCTGTCCCCTTCTGACCGCGATGACCTTTGTGCCGAAGTCTTCCTGGCAATCATCCTCAATGATTTCGCCGTCTTGCGGAACTTCCGCGGCAATTGCAGCTTGGCGACGTACTTAACCGTGGTCGCCCGGCGGATCGTCGTCAAGGAGCTCCTCTGTCGCTCGTCGGTGGCCCGATTGACGGAGTCGACAACCGTCCACGATCCCCAGTCGATCGCCGACCCCCATCCAGCGGCCGAGCAACGCCTCGGCGACCGTGAGGAGGTGCAACGACTGCTGGGACGTCTGCAGGGGACCGAAGCCCAGGTCGTCCGCCTCTACCATCTCGAAGGCAAGAGCTATCACGAAATCAGCTTGATGGTCGGCATGCCAGAAAACAGCATCGGGCCGATCCTTAGCCGGGCTCGCGGCCGACTCCGTCGCGCAAGTGTCGACTCGGCGGCCGGTTGAACTTCGCGTCACTTCGCCTCAGCTCGGCTGTCTTGAACCGCGCGAGCAGTTGCGTCACGCGATCGTCTTTGGCAGGGCCGTTTCTTTCCGCCCAGCGCCCTGCTATAAAAGGACCGGAACGGACATTGCCCGGCAAATCCGGCTGAAACGGCCGTGTTTGCCGACGAACTGTGAACTTTGGCTACGTCGGTATCAATCGCTGAGGCAAATCGATGCGCCCCTCACTTATGGCTTACGCACTCGTGGTCGTAATTCCTTTCGTAGCGATCGCGCACGCAGAGACACCCAAAGAGTCCCCTGGCTTTAACGGCCTCGATACGAACCTGGGCAATCTCTCCCGCCTCTCCACCGCGCAGACCCGGTCCATCAGCCCGGAAAACTTCACCGGCGCGAAGGGCAGGGGAGGGGCCGCCACCGAAGGCACCGGCAAGCACTCTGCCCAAGAACTCGGCCTCGGCTGGAAGGTCTCGCCATCGGTCCGTATTCCGGCCAAGTCAACGTTCACGCTCGCCGACATCACCGGATCCGGCGCGATCCAGCACATCTGGATGACGTCAAGCTCTATGGAAAAGACGCGGCTGTTTGTTCTGCGTTTCTATTGGGACGCCGAGACGGAACCTTCGATCGAAGTACCGCTCGGCGACTTCTTTGCCTGCGGCTGGGGAAAGTACTGCCCGATTAGCTCTCAAGCAGTCTGCGTGAATCCTGGCAGTGCGTTCAATTGCTTTTGGAGCATGCCGTTCCGCAAAAGTGCGAAAGTCACCCTCGAGAATCTCGACGATCAGGAGATGGTCCTCTACTACCAGATCGATTATACGCTTACGGAGGTGCCGGCCGACGCCGCCTACTTCCACGCCCAGTTCCGCCGGGTGCCCAAGTTGCCGGCCAAGACGGTTTTCACGATCCTCGACGGTGTCAGCGGTCGCGGACACTATGTCGGCACCTACTTGGCCTGGGAAACGCGAAGTCCCGGCTGGTGGGGCGAAGGCGAGATCAAGTTCTACCTCGATGGCGACCGGCAGTTTCCCACGATTTGCGGCACAGGCACCGAAGACTATTTTGGCGGCTCTTACAATTTTGATCTCGGCGACGGCCGCTACCGGACCTACACAACGCCCTTCATGGGCCTTGCTCAAGTGCTGCCGCCTGATGTTGGCTACCAGCCCGGCCAGCGTTTTGGCATGTATCGCTGGCACATCCCCGATCCGATTCGATTCCAGAAGGACCTGAAAATCACGGTCCAAGCCTTGGGCTGGAAGCCGGGCCGCATCTACTTGCCGCTGGAAGACGACATCGCCTCGGTCGCCTACTGGTATCAAACCGAGCCGCACGCGAAGTTTCCGCCATTGCTAGGCAAGGACGTTTTGACGGTCAAGCCGCTGTCGATAAAGAAGCCGACACCGGCCGCGAAGACAGAAGATAAGAATTAGTGCTTGTTAGCGCCGATTGCGTCCTGGGAAATCAAAGGCACATTTGACCTTCGCTGACAAAGGGCAGGGCAGGGCACAATTCTGCACTCTGCAATCTGCACTCTGCAATCACCCTCTCCCCAGCGCCAGCCGGCTGGCCACCCGCAATGCCTCGATCAGGCTGCCGGTTTCGGCTTGCCGTTTCCAGGCGATGTCGAAGGCCGTGCCGTGAGCCACACTGGTGCGGATGATCGGCAAACCGAGCGTCACGTTCACGGCGCGGTGCATGCCGAGCAGTTTCAAGGCAATGTGCCCCTGGTCGTGATACATGGCCACGACCGCATCGAAGCGCCCGTCGCGGGCGCGAACCATCAGGGTGTCGGTCGGCAACGGACCTTCCAGCCGCATGCCTTCGGCCAGACCACGTTCGACGGCCGGGCGAATGATCATCTGCTCCTCATCGCCGAACAGCCCGCCCTCGCCGCCATGCGGGTTCAGCGAGCAAATGCCGATTCGGGGCAGGGGGTCAGATGCCTTCTGCTTTGCACCGCCGCGGTGGTGTGAGCCCCGGCCGACGGCCGCCTCGAAATCGCCGGGCCGCATCAAACGAAGCATGAATTGGTGTGCCAAGCGCGCTTTCACCAGGATCGCCTCTTCGGTCAACTGCTCAAACACCTTCCGTAGCGCGGTGTGCAGCGTCACGTGGACGACCGCCAAGCCGGCCGGCGGCAGAAGATCCTCGTTCGGCCCGAGGTAGAGCATCATTGCGTAGTCTTCCACGCCGCAAACGTGCGCCAGCAGCTCGGTGTGGCCCGGATAGTCGTGCCCCGCGCGGTGCAGGGCTTCTTTGTGCAGCGGCGCCGTGGTGATCGCCGCGACGCGCCCGTCCACCGCCAACTTGATCGCCGTCAGCACCGAGTCGTAGGCGGCCTGGCCCGCCCGGGCATCCAACCGGCCAGGCACAACGTCCAAAACGTCACAGGAGCAGCAACCGATGCAGGGGATCACCTCGGGCGAGGGTTCGGCCTGCTCGGGCGCCTCGATTTCGACGACCTGGACGCCACGGTGCCAGAGATGAACCGCCCGGCGGAGGACTTCGGGGTGACCGACCACAAACGGACGGCACCATTCATGCACGACGGTCTCCGGCCAAGCCCCGGCGATGATCTCCGGGCCAATCCCGGCCGGGTCGCCCATCGTTACCGCGATCAAAGGTTTGGCATTTGGCGCAACAATCATGATCCCGTCTCAAAGCATCGGATGCCAACGAACACCAGCCGCAGTGTCCTCTCTCATTCTATGCCGGGAAGGCAGCCGAACCAAAGCCCAAATAGTGACGGATTGCTCAGGCGCGGCACTTCCCCTATAACCTATTGAACCTCAAGCTGGTAACGCAACAACACCACGAATCCCGGATTCATGCGCGCCTGTATTCAGCGAGTTCGTCGAGCATCGGTTACCGTAGCGGGAGAAGTCTGCGGGAGCATTGGCCCGGGGATGCTGGTGCTATTGGGCGTGGCGGCCGAGGACACGGAAGCCGACGCCCGGCAATTGGCCCAAAAAATCGCCGGCTTGCGGATCTTCGAAGATGCTCAGCAGAAAATGAACCTGGCGTTAGCCGACGTCGGCGGCGCGATGCTCGTGGTCAGCCAGTTCACCTTGTTGGGCGATTGCCGCCGTGGACGACGCCCTGATTTCACCGCCGCCGCTCGGCCCGAACAGGCAGAAATGCTCTACGAGAAGTTCGTCGCCTGCGTCGCGGAGTATGGCATCCCGACTGCCACCGGCCGCTTCCGCCAGCACATGGAAGTAGAACTGGTCAACGACGGACCGGTGACGCTGCTGGTCGAAAGCAAGTGAGAGGGCAGGGCAGGGGGGGCAGCTAGCGACGCCAAATCTGATCGATCAGCCGCGTCGCCGTCTGCTGAATCGCATCCGGATTGATTCGCTCACCGGCGGTGGGCGCGGACTGAGGCAGGAACAAAATCACGGCCGTCAGTAGACAGAGTTTTCCGTAGGCCGATACATTCGCCCAGCCGTCGCGGCCGAAAAGCTTCAGTGCCGTGCCGAACGAACTCTTCATACGGATCCGGCCGCGGCTCCAATGGAAACTGTAGACCTCGTCGAGCACCAAGTGCGACAGGTAGCCCACCACGACCGCGCCGGCCTTGTAGAGTCGCGTCCACTCATCGCCCGACGCTAGCAGGTAGGCCAGTTCGCCCATCACGACGGCCGCCGGTATACTATGAAACATGCCGCGATGAACGGTGTAGCGTTTGAGCAATGCCGCCACGCCGAACCGGACCAGCAGATAAACACCGGCCCCCGCAAGGATGATCATCTCGTGCGACATGTGCAGCCGCTGGAAATGGTGCAACATCATCATCGGCACCACGGCGGCGGCGAAGGCCATGCTCTCGCGGACCGGCGTGCCCGAGTCGCTGTCGATGTCGGGCAGCATGCCGGAGACGCTACACAGCCCGCCGGCCAGAATGCAGGTCGGCCACGGCACTCCGTACAAGGCGTACGCCGCGCCGCCGTACCCGACGCCCAAGACACTGCTGACGGTGATGTGAGTCTTGAAACCAGCCATAGCGATTGAAAGCTTGAACCGCGTGCAAATTGAAGATCGAATTCGGACCCACTCGCGGCGCGGGCCACACCGCGCATAATCGCGGCTTGTAGTCAATTCCACGAAATAGGGCAAGGCCAAGGCGACGCCCCCGGCTTATGCGTTTACCCTATCTTCACACGGCCGTAATGTGCTGTTGCCCCCCTACTCTTTCCCCAATCGTCACCGTGTTGCCCTTCGCCGCGATCGATTCTGCCGCTATACTTTGGCCAACATGACCCAGTACGACGTTGCGATGATTGTGGTGCTCGTCGGCACCACCTTGTGGGGAATTTGGAAAGGCGCCGCCTGGCAGATCGCCGCGCTGGCTTCGGTCATACTCAGCGCGGCCGTGGCCATCCATAGCAGCGCCGCCCTGGCCCCGTATTTCGGCAGCGACGAACGCTGGAACCGTTTTCTGGCCATCGCGATTATCTATGTGATTACGTCGGCCGCCATCTGGATCGTCTTCCGCCTCGTGTCGGGCATTATCGATCGCGTGCAACTCAAGGATTTCGATCGCCAACTGGGCGCGATCCTTGGTCTAGCGAAAGGCGTCCTTTACTGCGTCATCCTGACATTCTTCGCCGTGACGCTGACCGAACCCAGCCGCGAGGCCGTGCTGCAGTCGCGATCGGGAGACCTGATCGCCCGCGGCATACGCCGAGCCAATCCGATTCTGCCCGACGATGTGCGAACCTGGCTCGGCGAATACATAGATCGCCTCGACAAAGAGTTGACGCCGACCGATCGGCCGGGCCAGCAGGGCGAATTGCCGCGGCCGACGCCCGGGACACCGGCGCCAGCGCCCGCGGCGTCCAAGGCTGCCCCGGTGGCCCCGCAGTCGACGACGACGCCTCCTGCGCCTGCCAAGGAGAGCAGGGGAGTGCTGCGGGATCTTTTCAAGCCCAAGACGCCCTCGAAGTAAGCCGCCCCACTTTCCGCCGAGCCCCCTGCTGCAATCAGTCTGACGTTAGCAGCACGCCTCCACCGCCTCAATGCGAGTTGGCCGGGCTGCGCGTTTCTCTCAACGCAGCAAATCTGCCTGTAAATTCCAGGTCCGTTCGCTGCTCGGCGAGCCGCGTCCGTCGCCTGCTCGAAGAGAGGCGAGGGCTGACGGAACAACTTCAAGATTCGCTGTTTTCCCGGGGAATTTACCCCGCACAACCGAACATAACAAACATTATCGGACGTTGGAGGTAGGGGGCAAAAACATCGCGAGCCAGGCTTCTGCCTTGAAACACGCCTCTGCCCTGGGAGCGTACCAATCCCTTTTTGGGCACTCGAACTGCCAGAGGCTATCGCGAAAAGCTCGGGGAGCGCGCTCGCGAACGCGACGAAATCTGCCACGAGCGCGACCGCGTCTTGCTTAGCTGCAAGCCGCTTCCTGCAACGCCTGCGGCTCTTCCGCGGCGCCCTCCAGGAAAACGCCCATGCGACGGAACTTCTGATAACGCTGTTCAAGCAAGTCACCGGTTGGCTTGCCGGCGAGTTCCCGCAGGGTGCTGCGGAGATACGACTTCAAGCGGTTGGCCATCAATGGATGATCCCGGTGAGCGCCGCCAATCGGCTCGTGAATCACCGTATCAATAAGACCCAGCCGCGAAAGATCCTTGGAAGTCATCTTGAGGGCCTCGGCGGCCTGCTCCTTGAAGGTGTGGCTCTTCCAGAGAATGCCGGCACAACCCTCAGGACTGATGACCGAGTAGTAAGCGTGTTCCAGCATGGCGACACGATCGCCAACACCGATCCCCAACGCGCCGCCTGAGCCGCCTTCACCAATCACCACACAAATGATCGGGGTCGGCAGTCGCGACATCATGAACATCGATTCGGCGATTACCTGAGCCTGACCGCGTTCCTCCGCACCGATGCCCGGATAGGCGCCGCCGGTGTCGATCAAACAGATGACGGGCATGTGAAATTTGGCGGCCAGCCGCATCTTGGCCATCGCCTTGCGATAGCCTTCGGGATGAGCGTAGCCGTAGTTGCACAGGTTTCGTTCCTTGAGTGTTTTGCCTTTCTGATGGCCGACGACCATAACCTTGGCACCGTCTAGCCTTGCCCAGCCTGCGCGGATCGCCCGATCGTCACCGAAGAACTTGTCGCCATGCAGCTCGACGAACTCGTCGAAGACCAATTCCAGGTAGTCGGTCGTCATCGGGCGGTCGGGGTGCCGAGCCACCTCGACGGTTTCCCAAGGCTTCAAATTGGCGTAGATGCTCTTGCGGAGTTCGATGACGCCACGCTGCAACGAACGGATTTCAGCGCGAACTTCGGGAGTTCGGTCGGCTCGGGCGTCGAGGGCCTGCAACCGGGCTTCCAGTTCGTAAATTGGTCGCTCAAAGGACAGTCGATGATCACTGCCTGCCATAATGCGTCTCTCTTAAGTGCCGGAGGCCGGCTTGGAGGGCCTACATTCGAGAACCGTTCGTTGCGAATAAGCGTCTTGCTTGCTGATCAACGTGCTCGGCCCGGCTCGGTTGCCCTGGGCCAGGATCACGGACTATGACCTACCATCCTGTTTCTTGTCGGTTCCGTTCGCGGGTCTTTTGCAGAAATTGCTGTTTGGGTTGGTTTTGAAGAGACGCATCATACGAAATTCCCGGAGAAAATCATCCACCGTTTCGGGGCGTCCGTCGGGATTCTTCGCCAAACACCTGCGGATAAGTTGCCCAAACTCACTCGTAATATTGGGGTTAAGTCCTTCCAGCGGGGGCGGCGTCGCCCGCAAATGTTTTGTCAACAATTCCTGTGAGTTCACCCCCGTGAAGGGTGGCTTCCCCGAAAGCAACTCCTGAATTGTGCAGGCCAAGCTGTACAAATCGGCCCGGCCGTCCAAGGCCCCCCCGCGGATCTGCTCCGGAGAAATGTAGCTCTTGGTCCCCTGCACTTTCGTTTTGCGGGCAAACCACCGTGCCAGCCCCCGACGGATCGGCTTGGCCAAGGCAAAGTCGATCATCTTCACCTGGCCGTCCTCGGTCATCAGGAAATTGTCCGGTTTCACGTCGCAATGGACCCAACCGGCGCGATGAAGATAGCTTAGCGCCGTGCTGGCTTGGTCGATGATCTTGGGCATCAAGGGAACGAGTCGTTCAGCCGACTGCAGCAACCGTTGCTTGAGGTTGGGCGCCGAGAACCACTCCATGGCGAAGTACGGCTGCCGTCGGTCCCACTGGCAGGGATAGATTTCAATAATAGTGGCGTGTTTCAGTTTCAAACCGATCGTGTACTCGCGATGCAAGTAGTGTACCTGCTCGCCGTCCAACTTCTCCAAGTCCAACAGCGTTTTCACGCCCACGATCCGGTCGGCCGCGTCGTCGTACGCCTGCCAGATCACGCTGGCATGGCCAGTGTGAACGACATTCAGCAGTCGGTAAGGGCCGAGGTAGCCGGTGACGTATTTCGCCACGAAAAAAATCCCGTTCTATCAACAATCAGGGTACAAAAGGAAAAAATGGCATCACGCCTTGGCCACCTCGTTGTGACAAGCGACAATCGGGCACGAGGAACCCTCGCTCTAGCGGTGCTCCCCAGCGCCGCCCAAAACCGCCCCCAGTGTATCGGTGCGACTGCCCTGAGGCAACAACAGTTGGCCGTAGATCTCCCGTAGCCGGGCGGTCATATTCTCATGCCGAAAAACATCGGCACAACGCCGACGCCCTTCTGCGCCGTATCCAATGCGCATCGCTGTATCACCCGCGAGACAGCAGATTGCCGCCGCCAGTTCGTCCACTTTTCTCGGCTGAATAAGGCATCCGGTTTTGCCCGGCAACACGACCTCGCGAGCGCCGTCGACATCGTAGCTCACCACCGGCTTGCCGGAAATCAAGGCCTGCGGTAAAACACGTGCCAAACCCTCGCGAAGGCTGGCGTGCACGACGAGATCCATCGCCGCCAGCATCTCGGGAATCTGGCTTGGTGGGACCAAGCCTGCGAACTGGAAAAAAGACGCAAGCCCCGCGTCGGCGACTTGTTGCTGTAGGCTGTCGCGAAGAACGCCATCGCCGACGAACAGAAACCGGACGTTCGGCATTTCCTGAACCACCTTCTTCGCCGCCCGGATGACGTCGTCGTGCCCCTTGAGCTTAAACAGTCGGGCGATTTTTCCCACCACCACATGTTCGGGGCGGTAGCCCAACTGCTGGCGCACGCGATCGCGGTGCCGGTCCGATTGCAGGAACGGCTCCACCTCCATGCCGCTGTAGACCGTCGTGAACTTCTCACGCGGTGCGATGTGGGCTTCGACCATTAGCTCGGTCATGGCGTCGGCGACGCTGACCATCGCGTGACATCGCTTGGCCGCCCAACGCTCGCAGGCCTGGAAGAACTGTCGCGCCCCCCTGCCCTGGTACAGGTGAAACGGCGCGCCGTGGACCGTGTGCACAACGGCCGGCACGCCTAGCGACCAAGCCGCCGCGCGGCCCAACATGCCGCCTTTCGCGCTATGGGTGTGGACGACCTCAGGCTGAAACCGTCGCAGCGCCGCTTTGAGTTGCCAATAGCTCGCGGTGTCGCGCCAAGGGTGAATGGCGCGTCGTAGCGCTGGGATGATTTCGATCGGTATCCCCCCTGCCCTGGCCCGCTCCAACAGACTCCCCTCCGGCCCGATCGCCGGCCCGGTGATCAACAACACCGCGTCACCGTATTGGCGCAGCAAGTCCTCGCAGCTCAGCAGGGTGTTCTCCTGCGCGCCGCCGAGGATCATTCGGGTGATGACGTGGGCGATCCGCATCGTTCTTGTTGGCTTAAAAGGAGAGATTCGGGACGGTAGTCGACGCGGACCAGAAAGAGCCCCTGCGGCGGCGCCGTGGGACCGGCCGTCGATCGATCTTGAGCATGTAGCACGTCGGCTACCCAGTTCTCGGGCTCGCTCCCGCGACCGACTTGGACCAGGGTGCCCACGATCGCACGCACCATATTGTAAAGAAAGCCATTCGACTCGACTTCGAGGATAACGAGGCCCCCCTCCCCTGCCCTGTCCTGACGCGTCGAATCATTTCTCGCGCCGCCGAACATAGAGGAGAAGTCACCTACTGCGACCCGTCGGACAAAAAGATCGCTGATCGTCCGCACACTGCTGACGCGCTCGGCCCCGCTGCTTTCGAAACTGCTGAAGTCGTGCGTGCCCAGCAGCGACTGAGCAGCGCAGTGCATGGCTTCGGCGTTCAACCGGCCGTAATTATATTGCCACGCGTACCGCCGCATAAATACATCACGGACCGGCCCGTCTTGAATGATGTAGCGGTAACGCTTCCGCACGGCGTCGCGAATCGGATGAAAGTCATGCGCGACTTCCGTCGCATCGAGCACAGCAATGTCAAAAGGCAAATTGGCGTTGATCGCGCGCAGAAACACTGCGGGGGACAAGTTCGACGCGGTCCGAAACGAGGCAACCTGCCCTAGGGCATGCACCCCCGTGTCGGTCCGCCCACTGGCCAGGACTCGCAGAGTCTCCCCGGTCACCTTCTGGATGGCCAGTTCCACCGTCTCCTGCACCGTCGGCTTGTCAGGCTGTGATTGCCAGCCCCAGTAAGCCGAACCGTCGTAGGAAAGGGTAAGTTTGATGGTACGCATCGATGGATCCCGGAAGGCCCTGCGATGGGGGAAACCCCGTGAACTTCCAGTTTAATTAGTCTCGGTTGCCAAAACGAATTATCCTGGCAGGAAAACGAATTGGGGCGGCCCGTGCCGCCCCAACGTCGATCGCGTTTGCGCTTGGCAAATGTGCCGGTCGCACTAGGCCTTGCCGTTGCGGATCAACAGTTCGGCAATCTGCACGGCGTTCGTCGCCGCGCCCTTGCGAAGGTTGTCGCTGACGCACCAGAAGGCCAGACCGTTCGGGCAGGAAATGTCCTCGCGAATCCGGCCGATGAAGGTCTCGTCGCGCTTGTCGCCATTGATCGGCATCGGATAGACCTTCTTGTCGAGGTCGTCCATCACCACCAAGCCCGGCGTTTCGGCAAACAGCTTCCGCGCTTCCTCCCCGGTGATCTTCCGCTCGGTTTCGACCAAGATGCTTTCGCTGTGGCAATTGCTCACCGGCACGCGAACGCACGTCGGGCAGACCTGAATCGACTCGTCTTCGAGCATCTTGCGAGTCTCGTACACCATCTTCATTTCTTCCGAGGTGTAGCCCTGGCACTTCGGCGAGCCGATCTGCGGGATACAGTTGAAGGCGATCGGATAGGCGAAGCACTCTTGCTTGTACTCGCCGCCGCTGAGGGCCGCCTGCGTGCCGCCGAGCAAGTCCCGGCTGCCGGCCAATCCGGCGCCGCTGACGGCCTGATAGGTGCTCACGACGACGCGGCGGACCCGGCCCGCATCGTGCAGCGGCTTGAGCGCCTGGACCATTTGCGTCGTCGAACAGTTCGGGCTGGCGATGATGCCCTTGTGGTGGCGCACCGCCTGCGGGTTGACTTCGGGGATCACCAGCGGCACGGTCGGGTCCATCCGCCAGTAGCCGCTCTCGTCGATCACCACGCAACCGCGGCGGACGGCGTCCGGGATGTAGTCCCGCGCGGTGTCATCGGGCGTGCTGCTGATCACCAGATCCACGTCATCGAACACTTCGCCCTTGAGTTCTTCGACGACAATCTCTTGACCGGCAAAGGGGAGTTTCGTTCCGGCCGAGCGTTTCGAAGCCACGAACTTCATCTTCTTGAACGGAAACTTTCGGGCTTCCAGCAACTCTCGAATGATTGTTCCAACCGCACCGGTAGCGCCTACAACGGCAACACAATCGAACACGGAATCGTCTCCTGCGTTACAGGGTTTGAAAAAAGACCGGAACGTCCGGCAAATCCCCTCAAACCCGTCTAGTATCGCACGATCCCTCCGATGCCTCAACCGCAAATCGAGTGGATCGCGCATGAAAAAGCCCCCGCCGGGGACTCCCGCAGGGGCACGTCGAACGTAATCGTGGATTGCCGGGCAGTTAGCGCGAGGCAACCTGCTCGGTGGGCATGGCGTTGAACCCGAAGGCCACAGCCGTCACGTCGCCGGCCTTGAGGACAATCGTCCGCGTGTCCTCTTGGGTCTGGCCGTCCCGGACGATCGTGGCATGCACCACGTATTTGTAGCTGAATCCGGGCGTCAGGCCATAGGAGATGAACTGCCGACGGCTGCCGGTGCTCTTTGTCTCGTGCCCATTCACGGTCACCTTGGCGTTGTAGGGCACCCAAACCGTCAACACGCCACTCGTCTCCGGCGGGGTAACCTGCGTGGTACGCGGGGTCGGCTCGGCCGACTGCGGAGTGGCCGGGGTCGGCTGCGGAACCGCCGGCGGTTGGGCCGGAGTGCGAGCCGGGGCCGGGGTCGGTTGAGCTGGCGTCAAGGGCATCGCAGGCGTCACCGAACCATCGCAGCAGGGGTCGATAAATCCACAGCAATTGTCCCAGCAGGTCGTGCAACAGCCCGCCCAGTACCAACGGCAGTGGCCTAGCAGCAGCCGGCGAACCGGGCCAGGCCGCCAGCCGAGATACCAACTGCCGGACGTGTAGCCGTAGGAGGCGTACCCGAAACCATTACAGCAGCCCCAGGGCTCCGGCGTATACGTTCCCCACCAGTGAGCGTTCGCTTGGGGCACGGTGGCCAGCAAGGCGAAAGCGACCACGGCACTCACTACAAAAGCCTTCCAACCGATGTTACGCATAGTGCTGTTCTCCCTTCCTTTAAGGCTAGACTGACTCCCCCAAGGCGTTTCAACGTATCAAACATAGCAGCCGACATGTGAAAATCAAGTAGGTTGGGGGGCTTTGCGGGATATCGGGGATTGGAAAGTCGGGGGGGTGTATTCCGCGGGTGCCGGTTATGCCAGGGAAAGTCCGCGTTGACAGGTACGCTCTCGTCCCAGTAGCCTGCCACTTTCCCACTGGCCGACGGACACTCGAATTCCGCAATTCATGATGCGAAAAACTCCACGATGACAAGCCCCCCCGCTGCTTGGATACGCCGAGTGCCTTGGTCGGGCGTGCTGGCCGCAGCCGCGCTACTTGCCATCGGCTGGCTGGCTATTGCTCGCGTCGAGGAACTCCGTGGCAGCAGCCGCTACCTCCAACAGCAAGTGGCTTACTCGATCCTAGCCGCCGGGCTGGCCATTCTGGTTACGCTTCCATCCTATCGCACCGTCTGTCGTTTCAGCTACGCGGTCTATTTCGCAGCCGTCGCGTTGCTGGCGATGGTCTTTTGGTTCCCGGCCATTAATGGCGCGCACCGATGGATTCGCCTCGGGCCAGTGGGCGTCCAGCCGTCGGAACTCGCCAAGTTGGCATTCATCCTCGCCCTGGCCCGATACTTGATGTACCGCGACAACTACCGAAGGCTTAGCGGCTTGGCCGCTCCGCTGGCAATCACGCTGTTGCCGATGCTGCTGATCTTCCGGGAGCCTGACCTCGGCACATCACTGGTCTTCCTGCCGGTGTTCTTCATCATGCTCTTCGCGGCAGGCGCCCGGCGCAAGGACCTGCTGTGCGTGATTCTTGCTGGCCTGGTGGTGCTGCCCCTGCTGTGGACGCAGATGAGCCGCGAGCAGAAGTCGCGGGTGGCGGCCCTGTTCGATCAACCGGGCCCCGGCGAATCCTTGGCCGCCGACGACTACCAGTTGTACCGCGGCAAGCAGGTTCGTGCCCTTGGCGGCACGTGGGGAAGCTTCTTTGCGGGTCAGCCCAGCGATGATCCGGCCGCCTACCGACTGCCGGAGGCCCAAAGCGACTTCGTCTTCTGCATGGTCGGCGAGCGGTTTGGCCTCTTCGGCATAGCCGTCGTGCTGAGCCTTTACGGGCTTCTGGTCGGGCAGGCGTTCTTCATCGCCGCCGAGACCCGCGAGCCGTTCGGCCGCTTGCTGGCGGCGGGGATTGGCGGCTTGTTTGCCGTCGAATCGCTGATCCACGCCGGCGTGACGCTCGGCCTGCTGCCGGTCACCGGACTATCGCTGCCACTGGTCAGCCACGGCGGTTCCGGGCTCTTGGTGCACGCCGCCGCGATTGGGCTCTTGGTGAACATCGCCCTCCGCCCCGGTTATGAGGTAGTCAACGAGCCCTTTCGGTATGCAGTGACGGAGTAACGAAGTGAACGAAACAAGATCGAGGAATACTTCCAAGCCAGCACCCGTATCCACCGTGGACGGGCAAGTTGGTTAAATGCGATCCTGACACGATCAAATGCAGATACAAAAAAGTGGGATGCCTATCGCTTCTGGTCTCCCCAGTCCTTGCAGTCGCTCTGCTTGCTTTTTACGTGGACTATCGACGATCGTTACCTAACGGTTACAAAGTAATTTATCTCCACGGTTCCACGGCAGCGATCAAGGCGCCTAACAACATGGGCGCGATTCGCCAGGGAGTGGTAAACTGGACGATCGACGGTACAAGCGTCTTCGGCGAGATGGATACCGGGGAATGGTACCTCCTGGACACGAGAACCGGCGAGCGCGTCTATCTTAAAGATCGCGATGCCGTGGAAAAGAGGCTTCGCCACCTAAGAGAGAAGAATTAGGCTCGGCGGAAGGCAACACGTCATCCAGCCGACTCCAAATCCTAAGTCCTAAATCCTCACTCCCCTGCCCTGCCCCGGCCGGTTCCGCCGCTGACCTTCGCCCAAAACGGATGCAGGCGGTCGCCGCGGGTGCGAACGTCCTCCAGAAGCACCTTCAAGTCGGGCCGGACCATCTGATCCGGGCCGTTGAAGCGCCGGCCGTTGACCGTGATCGTCATCCGCTGCTTGAAATCGACCATCTTTGGCGAGAGCCAGACGGTCAACTGGCTGGTCCCGGTGCGAACGGTGATGCCGTTCTTGTTGGTGAGCGCGGCCTTCACCTGCACGGGCAAGGCGCCGGCCGAGGGCGGCCAGTTCGTCGGGTCGACGATCGACCGCGGCGGCAGCCCTTCCAGTTCCACCCACCAGAAGAAATTGTCCCAGGTCCGCATGGTCTGGCAGGTGAACTCGCGGGGATAGAAGTTGCGGCGGAAGTGGCTCATCCATTCGAACATGCTGAGAACGTCATCGTAGAAATCCTCATGCCCACGACCGCGAAATTCGACCACCGTCGTGTTGAAACCGCGGCGCAGGTAGCGATCCAGGTCGCGCGCATTGCGCACCAGTTTGGCCCCGTCCAACTCGCCGGCAACCAGGTAGAACGGCACGTAGCGGGCGTTCTCCCAATAGAGATTGCAGTAGCGATCGGACTGGGCAACGATGGGAATCACGCCCGCCCAAAGATCCGGATGCGCTAAGCCAATGTCCCACACCGCATCGCCTCCCATCGAGTGGCCAGACAGGAAAACGCGATCGGTGTCGATAGCGAACCGCCGGCAAGCGTCGCGAAGCGAGTTGAGCACAGCCGCATGTTCACGGGCCGAGTAGCCATACGTCTTCTGATGGTCGACCGTCCACACCGGCGCGATCACGATGTATCCATTGCGCGCCGCTTGGCCGACGCGGCGGCCCTCTTTCCAGTCGCCCGCCCACCAATCGATCTGCTGCTGGGCGTTGGTGCCGGCCCCGTTGAGCGTGACGATCGTCGGGTAGAGCCGATAGGGATCGTACTCCGGCGGCAACTGCACGTAATACGTGATCGGATGCTCCTTCACCAAGCCCGGCACTTCAAGCTGATAGTAGCCCGGCTTGTCGGCCACGGGTTCCGGCGGATCAATGACCGGTTTCATGTGGGCCAGGATTTCCGACACCATCTCGCACTTGCCGGCCGGCTCCTGTTGGAAGTAACCAAACGTCCGCTCCCGTTCAACCACGACCGATTGGCTCAGATACTCGCGAATCAGCCGGCGAACGCGATAGGCGGAAATGGCGGTCGGCAGATCATTCGTCGCCGCGTCAGCCCCCAGCAACCAACCGCTGATGGCCAGCGCTAGCTTCTCGCTGTCGGGCGTCTGGGCGTCGTCGGCACTCTGCAAAAAGGCCGCCATCCGATCCATCGTGTTCAGATTGATCTCGGTGGCCATCTCTTCGAGGATGGGCTTGAGGTTTTCTCGCGAAATCATGTCCGGCACACGTTTGGCGAGCGCCTGCAACTGCTTGACAATCGTTTGGCCGCGGGCGAAACGTTTTTCGTAATCCTCGAGCATCTCCCGCACGCCTTGCAGCACATCCCCGCCGACGCCCTCCGAAGGAAACTTCTTCAGCGTCGCCCAGGCAAGTTCATGCTGTCCGCAGTCGTGTCGCAGTTTTAGTTCCTTGGTCAACCGTTGCGCGGCCAACTGCTTAATCACCCGCAGCGAGGGCTCCAACTGCTCTTTCAACTGGGCATTGTCTGGCAAGGCCTGCAGCAGCGCGTCGAGCACCGCTCGCGCCTCTTCGTAACGCTCCGCCTGCAAATAAAAGCGGGCGATCTTCTTGTAATCTTCGGGCTTCTTGGGATCGATCTGCTTCAAAAGGATTTTGTGCAGCACGTCTCGCGGGATCGAACTCGTGGCGACTCGCATGTCCCAAATATGCGAGATCCCTTCGACCTTGGCCCAGTGCGGCGTCAATTCGGTGATGCCTTGCACGACATCCACGGGGCCCCGCCCGGTCAGCATCGTAAAAATTCGCCGGCCGAACTCGTCGAAGGGCTGAATGCGGACCGGCGGCCCCACGGTGCGGACGGCCGAACCGCTCCGCAGCACCCGTTGGCGGATGGCGAACTTTTCGTCAATTGGCCGTCCCTCTTCCGCCCGCACCTCCCGGATCTGCCGGTCGGAAATGAACATCCGGCGGAGGTCGTCATCGATCACGACGATCAGTTGCAGGCCGGCGCTATCCGAGGAGGCGTTGGCCGGCAGCTCGCCCAGGCTGGAAACCTTGGCCTGCTTGCCCCTTAACACGCGTCCATCCTTGAGCACCAGTTCCGTGGCATGACCCGCGCTGCCGTTGAGGGCCGCAGTCAGCAAAAAAACGACTACGCCAAGACAAAATCGCCTCGCTGACGAAGCTTGCATGGCATTTCTCTCGCAAGTGAGGGTTGCAGAACGGTAGTTCATTGTGCTGCGGGCAGGTGTTGAGTCAAGTTGGGGCGGGCAAATGGTCCAGGAACGGATGGTGGCGTGATCACCGTTGAGCGGCCGACGGTGCGTCCCTCCCGGCAACCCGACATGGATGACCGCGCGACCTATCGTAATGTTACTGCATAGCTACGGCGGGTTGACAATGACCTTGCCGGTCAGCAAAATTGGAGAAACTGGCAGAACCGTACTATGCAGCACCCTCTGATCCCCCGCCGACTCGTACTCGCCTTGATTGGCGCCGCCGTTTTCCTGCCCATCACGCTGTGCGTCATCTTCGGCGTCGCGTTTCTTCTGGCCGGAATGGGGGACACCGCCGGAGCCGGCGTGCTTCACCGGATCGCCTTGGCCGGCGGAATTCTTTGGGCCGTGGACCTAATCGGCCTCCTGCTGGTACTAGCCGTCGGTTCCATTGGCGATCCCGACGAGCCACCCGGACGGTGAGCCCCCTCGCCCTTGCGGATTCGCCCGCCGTCGAGTAAACCAGGGCACATGGCTCCCTTGCCCTCCGTGACCAGATTCGTCTCAAATAACGCGGTGCGGATCTATCGCATCCCCTGCCAAGTCTTCGAATCACTCTCCGCGCGCGTCCACCTGCTCCTTGGCGCCGGGCGGCCGACGCTTATCGATTCAGGTAGCGGGTTGGGCCAGTCCGCCGCGCAAATCCTCGCCGGCATCGACGCTGTCCGCGAGGAGTTTGGCGAACCGGTCCGTGCCGAGGATATCGGCCGCATCATCGTCAGCCACGGCCATATCGACCACACCGGCGGGCTTCCCGATTTGCTGGCCCGAATGCCCGCCGAGGTGCTCGTCCATCCGCTCGATCGAGGCGCCATTACTCATTATGACGAGTACCTGGCCATCGGCACGCGTGGCTTGAAGCGGTTTTTGCAGCAGGCCGGCGTCCCCGTCGATCGCCGCACCGAGTTGCTCAAGTATTCGCCGGCTCGTGGGCGCAAATTGCTGGGCGTATCGGTCAGCGGCACGATCGAAGATGGCGATCAGTTCGACGGGCTGCGGTTTGTGCATACCCCGGGCCATTCGCCCGGCCACCTGTGCGTCGTCGTCGGCAACCTGATCCTGACTGGCGATCATCTGTTGGCTCACACCTTGCCGCATCAGTGGCCAGAAAGCATCACGGCCTATACCGGACTCGGCCACTATCTCGAATCGCTGGACAAGCTGCGGGCGATCCCCGGCATCGAGGCCGCTCTGCCTGCTCACGAGCAAGTGATCCACAATTTCTATCACCGCATTGGCACCGTTCGTGCAACCCATGAACGAAAACTGGCCCGGCTGCTCGGCGTCATTCGGGAGGCCAACCGGCCATTGACGCTGCACGAAATCGCTTCGCAGACCTACGCCGAGGTCCGCGGTTTTCGTGCCGTCTTGGCCTTCGCCGACGTCGGCTCCCGCGTCGAATACCTGCAGCAGCGGAACGAACTCGCGGTGGCCAACTGGGAGGAAATCGAACGCGACGCCGAGGCCCCGTACCGGTACATTTTGGCTGGCTGAGCTTGCGTTCGGGGGCTCACATCCTAAATCAGCAATCCCAAATCCTAGATTCGATCCGCCCTTTCCTGCCCTCGCCCGACGCGACCGATCCCGGTATACTGCTCTGGTTATGGTACGCGAACCGATCCTGCAATCGACCGCCGAGTTTGACGACAAGGACCGCGACCTGCGCCCGCAGCACATGCAGGACATGGTCGGACAGCGGGAAGTGTATGCCCGGCTCGAGATTGCCGTCGACGCCGCCTCCAAACGGGGCGAGCCACTCGGCCATATCCTCTTCGACGGCCCGCCGGGCTTGGGCAAGACCACCTTCGCTATGTGCATTCCCCGCGACCTGGGCGTCGGCTTCCAGATCGCCAGCGGGGCCGCCCTGGCCGCTCCCAAGGACGTCATTCCGTATCTGACCAATGCCGAGGAACGCTCGGTCTTGTTCATCGACGAAATCCATCGCCTGCCCAAGGCCGTCGAGGAGTTCCTCTACCCGGCCATGGAAGACTTCCGCATCGATTTGACGCTCGGGGAAGGGGTCAACGCCCGAACCATCAATATGTCCCTGCGGCCCTTTACGCTGATCGGCGCGACCACCCGTAGCGGCCTGCTCTCGGCGCCGCTGCGCGATCGCTTCCAAATGCGCGAACACCTCGATTTCTACACCCTCGAGGAATTGGCCGAGATCGTCCGACGTAATGCCAAGAAGCTTCGCGTCGAGATCGATGACCAGGCGTCCACGGAGATCGCCGGTCGCAGCCGAGGCACGCCGCGACTGGCCAACAACCGGCTGCGCTGGGTCCGCGACTATGCCCTAAGTCGCGCCGACGGACGAATCAGCCTGTCGGTCGCCCGCGACGCGCTGACCATGCAGGGCATCGACCCGATCGGTCTCGATCCCCAGGACCGGAAGTATCTCGAGACCATGGCCCGGGTCTTCGGCGGCGGACCGGTGGGCGTCGAAGCCATCGCCCACACCATGAATCTGGCCCCCGACACGCTGATCGACGAGGTCGAGCCCTATCTTCTGCGGAGCGAGTTGGTCGTCCGCACGCCGCGAGGGCGACGCATGACGGCCGCTGCCTTCGAGCATCTGGGTCTCAGCCCCGTCGACAATTCCCACGGCCCGGACCAGCGGTCGCTGTTCTCCTAGGCGATCTTGGCTTGGCTGGTCGTGTTGCCAGTCGCCATGAGGACCGGCATTGCCCACCACTTCTGTGAGTCACACGCGTTCTCCGTGCTGCCGTTCCCCCACGATGCCATCCCTCGTCGGCAGCGTTGGGTCATTTCTTCGGCCACGGCAGCAGCATGCCCCTACGGCGTGAACTCGGCTTGCGTATCGAGTTGCTCGGCAAAACGGGCCAACAGATCGGCCGCCCGATCAATGTCGTCCAACGAAATCATCTCGACCGGACTGTGCATGTAGCGGTTCGGAATGCTAATCAGTCCGGTCGCCACCCCGGCGCGATTGATCTGGATCGCGTTGGCGTCCGTGCCCGTCGCCTTGCCGGCCGCCGCCAATTGATAGCCAATCCCGTTTGATTCGGCCGCCTCGATCAAGCGCTCGACGACCTTGTGATTCATATTCGGACCACGGTAGACCACCGGTCCTTTACCAAGCCGAACGTCGCCTTCTTCCTTCTTTTCAATCGTCGGGCAGTCGGTGGCATGCGTGACGTCGACGGCGATGCCCACCTGCGGGTCAATGCCAAAGGCGCTCGTCCGCGCCCCACGAAGACCGGTTTCCTCTTGAACCGTAGAGACGGCATAAAGGCCGACCTTTAACTTCTTGCTTTCGCAGGCCCTCCGCAGAGCCTCGATCACGACCCAGCAGCCCGCCTTGTCGTCCATGGCCGGTGAGACGGCGAAATTGTTGCTGCGGGTGGTGTGGAAGCCGAGTTCCACGGTCACCGCGTCGCCGATGCGGACAATCTCGTTGACCTCGGCCTTATTGGCCGCGCCAATGTCCAGCCAAAGATCCTTCATCTTCGGCACCTGCTTGCGTTCCTCCTCGCTTAGCAGATGGATCGGCTTGCGGGCAATAACGCCAAAAACCGGTCCCTGTTTGGTCCAGACGGTCATTCGCTGACCAATCAATACCTGGGGATCCCAACCGCCGATGGGCTGGATGTAGATAAAGCCTTCTTCGTCAACGTGTTGAACGATCAAGCCGATCTGGTCGCAGTGGCCGGCCAACATCACTCGCAATGGTGAGTCAGGATTTTTGACGACGATCACATTCCCGTGCAAATCCGTGCGAACCTCATCGGCAAAGTCCTTGACGTAGTCCCGAACAAAGGCCTGTAGGTCGCTTTCGTAGCCCGAGGGGCTGGGCGTTTCCAAAATCGTCTTGAAAAAACCAAGGGCGGCAGCGTCCACAGGTGTGTCCTTTGCTGTTGGGATGACTTCACGAAGGGGGAGTGTCGGCACATACCGGCCAGTATGCTCGACGCCTGCCGTTCTCGACGCATTCGAGCTCGAGCCGCAACGATTGAACCCGGCGCAGCGTGTTGGCGTCGAAACGCAAACAATGGCTACTTCGGTATCAAGTATCGCAGTTCGCCCATGTTCTGCAAGACCGGCAGGGACCGGCGATTCCCCCCCCGGTGCTTGACGCCTCGCCGGCCAATCCCCTACGATACCCACTTAACGGCCTGCCGGCCGCGATTCAGTGAACAGAGTGCGGAAAGAGGACTATGGACGTTGCGAAAGTTGCGATTATCGGGTTCGGCACCATCGGCTCCGGCGTTGCCCGCTTGCTCCTCGAACACGGCGATCGCATTACTCGCTCGACCGGCAAGAAAATCCAGTTGGCCTACGTCGTCGACACCGACCTGAAGCGGCCGCGAAACGTCAACCTGCCAAAAGACATCCTGACGGACGATCTCAACAAAGTCCTCAACGATCCCGAGATCGTCACCGCTTTGGAACTCGTTGGCGGACTCGAACCGGCGCGAACCATCGTCTTGAAGCTCCTGGCGGCCGGCAAGAACGTCATCACCGCCAACAAGGCCCTGTTGGCCGAACATGGACGGGAACTGTTCGAGGCCGCCCGCAAAGCCGGGCGTTCGATTGCTTTTGAAGCGGCCGTCGGCGGCGGTATTCCCATCATCGCCTCGATCAGCGAATGTCTTCGGGCCAATCAGATCGAGTCGATTCACGGCATCCTCAACGGAACAAGCAACTTCATCCTCACCCAGATGGAGGAGAACGACTCGGATTACGCCTCCGCCTTGGCCGAAGCCCAGCAATGCGGTTATGCCGAGGCCAACCCGAGCATGGACGTCAACGGCAGCGATGCCGCCCAGAAGCTGGCCATACTCGCCCACTTGGCCTTTGGTGCACGGGCTAATTGGCGTGAGATACCGCGCGTTGGTATCGACGTGGTCGACGTGGCCGACATGCGGTACGCCAAGGAACTTGGCTATAGCATCAAGCTGCTTGCCGTGGCCGAACTGGTTCCCGAGGGGCTGGAGTTGCACGTCTCGCCAACGCTCATTCGGCAGGGCACTCCCTTGGCCGAAGTCCGCGGAGCCTACAATGCCGTCCGGGTCGTCGGCGATGCCGTCGGACGCGTTTTCTTCCACGGCCTGGGCGCCGGGCAAATGCCCACCGCCTCCGCCGTCGTTGGCGATCTGATGGACACGATCGTGGGCCGAACAGCCATCACTTTCAACACGCTTAATCTCTGGTCAGACAGCGGGGATGCGCCGGTGCGAACTCGCGATCCGGCCAAGGTGCCGGGACGCTTCTACTTGCGGTTCAATGTCGAGGATCGACCCGGCGTGATGTCCGACATTACCGGCATCCTCGGTCGACACAACATTTCCATTGCCTCCGTGATTCAGCACGAGACGCAGGAAGATATTTCCCACGTCGTTCCCCTGGTGATCATGACCCACACCGCCGTGGAAGGCAACATGGTCGACGCCATGAAGGCGATCAATCAACTTGTCTCTGTGCACCCCGGCAGCGTCCGCATGCGGGTGAGAGACTAGACGAAGCCCGTAGGATGAAGGCAGACGGATCAAGGATCCATGACGGTAGATTTGCCCGAATAAGCAACCCACGCTCTACCATAGTCCAATCCTAGTCCCAACCCTAATCCCTTGAAATACGCCCTAATCATTCCCGACGGTTCGGCAGACGAGCCGCAAGCAGCGCTCGGCGGGAAGACTCCCCTACAGGCGGCGCGGGTCCCGGCGATGGATGCCGTCGCCGCAGCGGGCATCGTGGGCCTCGCGATCAACACCCCCGCGGCCTTGCCCGCCGGCTCCGATGTCGCCTGCCTCAGCGTTTTGGGCTACAACCCCGTGGAGCACTACACCGGCCGCGCACCGTTGGAAGCCGCCGCCCAGGGCATTGAACTCGCCGAGGGCGAATGGGCCATCCGCTGCAACCTGGTGACCATCGAAAATCAGGTGATGAAAAGCTACACCGCCGGGCAGATTTCAACCGACGAGGCCCGCCAACTCCTTGCCGCGCTCCAACAACGACTTGCCGACGAGCGGCTCCAATTTAGTCCCGGCGTGAGCTACCGCAACTTGCTCATCTATCGGGCGCAGGGAAAGCCGGCGCCGTTTTCTTTCGACACCCGCACGACCCCGCCGCATGACCTGACAGACAAGCCGGTTATCGATGACTATCCTCGGGGGCCAGGCAGCGACCTCCTGGCCGAGTTGATGAGCCTCAGCGAGGAGGTTTTTGCGGAGCACCCGGTGAATGTCGCCCGACGGGCCAAAGGTAAGCCGCCCGCCACGAACGTCTGGCTCTGGGGGCTGGGCAGCGCCCCGCGGCTGCCGTCCTTTGTGGATCAATATGGCAAGCGCGGCACCATCATCTCCGCCGTCGACCTGTTGCATGGCCTTGCCCAACTCATCGGCTGGCAACGTATCAACGTGCCGGGCGCGACCGGCTACCTCGATACCGACTACGCCGCCAAGGGCCGCTACGCCATCGAAGCGATTAAGGATTTCGATCTAGTGTGCGTGCACATCGAAGCGACCGATGAAGCCTCGCACGAGGGCAACGCGGCCGCCAAAGTCAAAGCCCTCGAAGAGATCGACCGGCACATCGTCGGTCCGCTCCACGAGGCGCTCAAGCAGCACGGCGAGTACCGAATTCTGATCACTCCCGATCATCCCACGCCGCTGCGAACGAAGACTCATAGCCACGGCCCGGTGCCCTACGCCATGGCCGGCGTCGGCATCGCACCTGACACCGCCGATCGCTACAGCGAACGTACCGCCGAGTATGGCTCGCGCAAATTCGATGAGGGTTGGCGGCTGATGGGGGTGTTTTTGGGCAGGGAATCGCTGTAAAAAGGGACAAGTCTCGCAGCCCTTCGCTCGGCAACAAAATTCCGCAACTGGAGATTGACCATGCGACTCTTTGGCCTCTCGCTTTGCCTCCTACTGCTTGCCCCGATCACGGTCTCCGGCGAAGACAAGGCCGCCAAACCGCTCATGGAGCAGGTGGAAGCGGTCCGCGCTTTCCGGAACCATCTGTTGGCCGACCCGTATCGGCCCACGTATCACTTCGCGATTCCCGAAGGGATCGGCGTGCCATTCGATCCCAACGGCGCGATCGCCTGGCAAGGCCGGAACCACCTCTTCTATATCTACCAGGACCAAGGAAAGTTTTTCTTCGGTCACGTCTCGAGCCTCGACAATGTCCATTGGCGTCAGCATCCGCCGGCGCTCTTTCCTACGACCGACAGCCCCGAGAAAGGCATTTTCAGCGGCAATTGCTTCCTTAACAAGCAAGGCGAAGCGACGATGATCTACCATGGCGTCGGCGCTGGCAACTGCATCGCCACGAGCGACGATCCACTGCTGGAGAAATGGAAGAAACTGCCCGGCAACCCGATCATCCCCAGCCCGCCGAAAGGCAGCGACAAGCCGTATGCCTCCTGGGACCCGCATGGCTGGCTCGAGGGCGACACCTACTACGCGATCTTCGGCGGCAAGCGGGCGGCCATCTTCAAGGCCAAGGAACTGAATACGTGGCAGTACGTCGGCGATCTGCTGCACCACACCCTGCCCGGCATCGACCTCCGCGAAGACATCTCCTGCCCCGATATGTTCAAACTCGGTGGCAAGGACGTATTGGTGTGCATCAGCCATCGCCTCGGCACTCGGTACTACGTGGGAGAATGGAAGAACGAACAGTTCCACCCCGAAATTCACGAAAACCTTAGTTGGATCGACGCCGACTACTTCGCGCCGGAGTCCTTCACGGATGCAAAGGGGCGGCGGATCATGTGGGCGTGGATCATCGAGCATCGCGATCAGAAGACCAAGCTCGCCAGCGGCTGGACCGGCGAGATGGCGTTGCCCCGCGAAATTACCCTGGGCAAGGACAATCGGTTGCGAATGAAACCGATCGCCGAACTCGAACAACTCCGCTACGCCCCGCAGAACTGGAGCGATCTGACCGTCGACGGCGAAAAGGTTCTGCCCTTCGAAAACACGCACGGCAACGCCTACGAATTGCTGCTGGAAATCGCCCCCCAACAAGCGAAACAATGCGGCGTGAAGGTGTGCGCCTCGCCCGACGGAGCTGAGCAGACCCTCGTCTTCTACGACGCCGTTGAAAAGAAGCTGAAGATCGACACCACCAAAGCCAGCCTCGGGGAAGGCACCAAGAAAGTCGAAGCCGGACCGTTCGCCCTGAAAGACGGCGAACCGCTCAAATTGCGAGTATTCGTCGATAATTCAGTGGTCGAGGTGTTTGCCAACGATCGTCAAGCCGCCATGCGCCACGTCTATCCGACTCGGCCAGACAGTCTCGGCGTCGTGCTGTTCTCGAATGGCGGCCCGGTGAAGGTCCGTGAGGCCCGCGGCTGGAAAATGTTCCCGTCCAACGCGTATTAGGCGAAACGGAAATGGTTTCTCCCTGGTGAGCAAGTCATCCTGAACGTCAGCGAAGGATCCTGCTCCAAGCCGCCGGAGTTCATCGCTTTGAAGAACAAGCGGATGTATCCGGGCAGCTTCCAGAGGACGAACCGACCAACTATCCCGTACTCTCCTGCAAACCAGGAAATCGAACCATGAAAACCGCTCGATGGATCGGAATCGTCGTGGCTGCCACTTGTGTTTGTCCGCTGCTTTTCGGCGCGGATGCCGGCCGCGAATTCCAAAGCCTTTTCGACGGCAAGACGCTCAAGGGTTGGGAGTCGCCCGACATGAGCTATTGGTCCATCGAAGACGGTGCGATTACCGCCAAGATCACCCAGGAGCATCCGTGCACGGTCAATCAGTATCTGGTGTGGCACGAGCCGATGGCCAATTTCCAACTGAAGATGAAGTTTCGTATCACCGGTTCGCCGGGCACAAACGGCGGTTTCCAATTCCGCAGCCGCTTGCTCCCGGGACATGATATGGCCGGTTACCAGATGGACAACAATCGGAACACGCCGTGGCTGGTTCGGCTGTATGAAGAACACGGCCGCCACACACTGGCCTATCGCGGCAAGAAGGCCGTCATTGACACCGAGGGCAAAAGCACTCAGACCGATCTGCCCGACGCCGGCGGCAAGCCTTGGTTCCAGTTGGAGCAATGGCACCAGTACGACCTGCTCTGCGACGGGCCACGGCTCGTCTTAAAGGTCGACGGCCGACTGGCGGCCGAGGTCGTCGACAACGAGTCAAAGCATCAGGCCCTCTCCGGCCTGCTGGGCCTGCAACTCCACAGCGGCCCGCCGATGACTGTCCAGTTCAAAGACATCCAACTCCGCCGTCTTCCTGACAGACGTTCCGGTTCGTGAGGCAACGAGGGCGGCCAGCGGCGAGCCTCTTTTTGTCGCCCAACGTGAAATCCGCGTTGCCTTGCTTTGCTGTCTTCCATAAGCGCAATCTCCGGTCTGGCTTTCAAGGCCAACGCTTCCACCGGTCGATGGGGGAAGTACGGCCCGTGCCGGACGATCGGTTCGTATCGCCGCCGAAGCTACCCGACGCACCCGCCCGTAAGTGGCACAATCTGCCGCTAAACAATCATTTTATGACAGATTGCTTGCGATAATCACGCGCATTCCTGATAGATTTTGCTTGTGGTCTGGCATGCATTATGACATACTAGGATAGATTCCTGGAAAATCCCTACCCCTGGTGCGTACGTGCTCGCCGAAGAACGCCGCAACCGATTGCTCGAACTCGTTCGCTTACAGCGATTTGCGTCGCTGCCTGAGCTGGCGGAAGAGTTGGCCGTCTCGGAATCTACGGTACGGCGCGACCTCGACCAACTTGAGGAGCAAGGGGTGGCCAAACGGATTCACGGCGGGGTGCTCTATACTGGCGAATCGCCAAAGCTGCCCCATTTTGACGCGCAGCAGCCGGGCGAGTGGGAAAAAAAACGCCTCATCGCCGCCGCTGCCGCCGCCCTGATCGACGACGGCGACACCATCCTGCTCGACGGCGGAAGCACCACCTACGAACTGGCGCGGCTACTTGTCGGAAGGCCGCTACACGTGGTCACGACCTCCTTGCCGGTGGCCAATCTCTTCGCCTCCAACAGTCATAGCGACCTTGTGCTCATCGGCGGCAACATCTGCCCCCGATCGGGCGTGGCCCGGGGACCCTATGCCGACGCCATGCTCTCCTCGGTCCGCGTGCGCAAGACGATTTTCAGTGTCGGCGGCGTCTGTGACGAAGGCTTCTTCAATAACGACCTGCTGTTGGTCGAGACCGAGCGGGCAATGATGCGGGCTGCGGCCGAGGTGATCGTGGTGGCCGATAGCACCAAGTTTGGCCATCCCAGCCTGACCCACCTTTGTCCCTTGCAGGAAGTCCACCACCTGGTCGTCGACGAGGGCATCACCGAGCCTTGGCGCGCGAAAGTCGCCGCCGCCGGAGTGAACCTCGTGATCGCTTATGCCAGCCAACCCCAGGAAACTAGCGCCTAACGGCCGAACCACCGATCACTTAGGGAAAATCGAAACAAAGACATGTCGACTGTAGCCCCATCCATCGCCCGCGGCTTGCCCCTTGATCGTGGCGTGATCGAGCAGATCGTTCGCGAGATCGTCCTGGCCCAGGTGGGCGGCCCGCCGGGCAAGCCCAACCTCGTCGTCAGCGTCTCGGCGCGTCATGTCCACTTGACCGATGCCGACGTCGAAACGCTGTTTGGCCCCGGCCACAAGCTGACGGTGGCCAAAGACCTCTTCCAGGATGGCTTCTTCGCCGCCGAAGAGACGGTGATGGTCGTTGGCCCCCGTCGCCGCATGCTCCCGACCGTCCGCATCCTTGGGCCGACGCGGCCGGAAAGCCAGGTGGAACTGGCCTTCACCGACGGCATCTCGCTGGGCATCGATTTGCCCATCCGCGCGAGCGGCCAGATCGACGGCACCCCGGGCTGTGTGCTGGTCGGTCCCAAGGGAGTCGTCGAACTAAAGCAAGGTGTGATCCGCGCCGAGCGCCACGTGCACATGGGGCCCGCCGACGCCGCCTTTTACGGAGTCAAAGACAAAGACCGCATGAGCCTTCGCGTGCGGTCGGGTTGTGACATTACATTTCACGATCTTCTGGTGCGAGTGGGCAAGGACATCAAGCTCGAAGTCCACCTCGACACCGACGAAGGCAATGCCTGCGATATTGACCACGCCAGCAGCGTGGAATTGATCAAGACGTAGTTTTACCCCCGAGTTTCTCGTTTCTGGAGAAGATGTACCATGGCAAAATCGATGGAAGCGTTGGGCATGATTGAGACCAAGGGCTTCGTGGTCCTGGTCGAGGCCACCGACGCAATGCTGAAGGCTGCCAACGTCCAGTTCCTCGGCTGGGACAAGGTCGGCAGCGGTCTGGTCAGCGTATTCGTCACCGGTGATGTGGCCGCCGTCAAGGCCGCCACCGACGCCGGCGCCGCCGCCGGCGGACGGATCGGTGAAATCGTCAGCGTGCAAGTCATTCCGCGCCCGCACGAAGACCTCGACATCGTCCTGCCCGTCTCGCGCAAGGCCGTTGCCGCCGACTAACCCCAAGACCATTGACCTCAGCTTTTAACGAAGACACTAGAAAACAAGGGATAACTGCAATGCAAGACGCCATTGGATTGATCGAAACCAAAGGCCTGATTTCTCTGGTAGAAGCCACCGATGCCATGGCCAAGGCGGCCAACGTGCGAATCGTCAAGCGCGTACAGATCGGCGGCGGCCTCGTCACGACCGTCGTTCGCGGCGATGTCGGCAGCGTCCGCGCCGCGGTGGAAGCCGGTGCCAATGCCGCTTCGCAAGTCGGCGAGCTGGTTGCCAGCCACATCATCCCGCGTCCGGCCGAAGGCGTGATCGCCGCGTACCTGAGCTAAGAAGTAGGGACGAGGGGCGCGGGACGAGCTGGCTACAGCCCGGACGTCTCGCCACCCACCACTCGCCACGAATCACTCACCACGGTAAACGGAAGTACGATGAAAATCCTCGTTGCCAATCTCGGTTCGACGAGCTTCAAGTACCGGCTGTATGACATGGTCGGAAACGTGCAGCTCGCTCGCGGCGGGATCGAACGGATCGGTTCACCGGAGAGTCGCTGCGTGGTCGAAATCAACGGCCAAAAGCAAGAGAAGACGCTTTGCGTGCCCGATCACGCCGAAGCGGTCCGACAGTGCCTGGCCCAGTTGACCGATCCGCAAACGGGCTGCTTGAAGGACGCGGCGGAAGTGTCGGCGATCGGCTTCAAGGCCGTCCATGCCGGCTCGATCAGCGGCGTCCAACGGGTCACTCCACAGGTGCTCGCGGCGATGGAGGACATGAACGAGGTGGCTCCGGCCCATAACCCGCCGTACATCCGGGCGATGCGGTTGTTGGCCGAAAAACTGCCCCAGATTCCCCTGGTGGCGGCTTTTGAGACCGATTTTCACCAGACCATCCCCGCCGGGAACCGCTACTACGCGATTCCCTACGAGTGGGCCGAAGAGGGTTTGGTCCGCCGCTACGGTTTCCACGGCGCCAGCCATCGTTACATCGCCCAGCGCACGGCCGAACTGCTTGGGCCGGGCTTGCGGATCATCTCGTGTCACCTCGGTGGTTCCAGCTCGCTCTGCGCGATTCGCGACGGCAAGAGCCAAGCCACGAGCATGGGCTTCAGTCCGCAAAGCGGCCTGCCGCAGAACAACCGGGTGGGCGATCTCGATGTGTTCGCCCTGCCGGTGATCATGAAACGAACCGGGAAGTCGCTGGACGAGGTACTGCAAATCCTCAACAACCAGAGCGGTTTGTTGGGCCTCAGCGGCGCCGGCGGCGACTTGCGCGATATCAGCGAGGCGGCCGAAAAAGGCAACCCGCGGGCGAAGCTGGCCTTGGACGTCTATTCGTCGAATGTCCGCCACTACCTCGGCGCGTACCTCGTGGAACTCGGTGGCGCGGACGTGATCGTGTTCACGGGTGGCATCGGCGAAAATCGCCCGGCATTCCGTGAGGCCGTCTGCCGCAACTTGGAAGAACTGGGCATCGTGCTCGATTCGGCCGCCAATGCGGCGGCTCAGGGGGAAGCCAAAATCAGCGCGGCGGATAGCCGTGTTCAGATCTGGGTCATCCCCACAAACGAAGAACTGATTGTCGCCCGCCAGGCGGCAGCAATGTTGTCGAAGGGCTAAACGCCATGTTGATCGCCAAAGTTACCGGATCGCTGGTGGCCACCGAAAAAGTCGGCTCGATGGTCGGTTTCAAGCTGTTGATGGTCGAACCGTATCGGGTCGACCCGAAAACTCAAGGCGGCCTCGTGACCACCGGACGCTCGATGGTCGCCGTCGACACGATCGGCGCGGGCGAAGGCGAATTGGTGCTGATTACCCAAGGCTCCAGTGCCCGGCTCACCCCGGAAACTAAGAATCTTCCGGTGGATACGGTCATTATTGGAATCATTGATCACGTGCACGTCGGCCAAACCTGCGTGTACGACAAGGAAGGACTGGCGGTACAGGAAGGGTAACGGTCGCAAGCACGAAAGGATGAAGGCGGAAGGCGCTTCTGCCGCTCCTCCCTCCCCTCGCCACACACCACTAACCACTCAACACTATCATGCATGTTGATGAAGTACTGATCCGCAACGTCGTCGAGCAAGTGCTCAATCGACTGGGAAACAATGGCAACGGCGCTCCGTCCTCCAACGGACATCAAGGCCGTTTCGGTTTGTTTACCGATGTTGATCAGGCCGTGGCCGCCGCCCGCGAAGCGTTCGAGCGGCTTTCGCGACGCACCTTGGAAGATCGCAAGCGGATCGTCGGCCACATCCGCCGGATCTGCCTCGATCAGCGGGTGGAATTGGGCACCAAGGAACTCGAAGAAACCAAGATCGGCCGCCTGGAACACAAAATCGAGAAGCTGATCGGCGCGGCCAACACTCCCGGCGTCGAGTTCATGCGGAGCGAAGTCTTCAGCGGCGACCATGGTCTGGCGGTCATCGAGCACGCCCCGTTTGGCGTGATTTGCGCCGTCACCCCGGTCACCCACTCGCTGCCGACGATCGCCTGCAACGCGATTTGCATGATCTCGTCGGGCAACACCCTCGTGATCAATCCGCATCCCAGCGGCAAGCGGATCGCCGCCGAGGGCGTCCGGCGCTTCAACGAAGCCATCTATCGCGACCTGGGCATCGACAATCTGATCTGCTTGATCACCGAGCCCACGCTGGAAACGGCCGACGCCCTGTTCAAGCACCGCGGCGTCAACTTGATCTGTGTTACCGGTGGCCCGGGCGTGGCTAAGGCCGCCATGCAACAGGCCAAGCGGGCAATCGTCGCCGGGCCGGGCAACCCGCCCGTGGTGGTCGATGAAACGGCCGAGCTCGATCGTGCAGCCAAGTGCATCATCCGCGGCTGTGCCTACGACAACAACCTGCTCTGCATCGCCGAGAAGGAAGTCTTCGTCGTCGACGCCGTTTTCGACCAGATGATGTCGGCCATGGAACGCGCCGGCGCGGTGCGGCTGAACGCGTCTGAAGTCGAGGCCCTGACCCGAGTGGCCATCACCTCCGTCGGCGAAGGCCGGGCGAAGCACGACGTGCCGAACAAGGATTTTGTCGGTAAAGACGCCGCGGTGCTCGCGGCGGCCATCGGCAAAAACATCCCGGCCGAAACCCTGGTGATCTTCGGCGAGACCGACGAGTCCAACCCCTTCGTGCCAGTCGAACAGATGATGCCCTTCCTGCCCTTCGTTCGCTGCCGCAACATCGACGACGCCATCGAAAAGGCTCAGAAGGCCGAGCACGGCTTCCGACATACCGCGATCATCCATTCGCACGACGTCCAGAACATGACCAAGATGGGCAAGGCGTTGGATACGACGCTTTTCGTCAAGAACGGCCCCTGCATGGCCGGCTTGGGCAATGGCGGCGAGGGCTACGGCTCGTATTCGATCGCCGGCCCGACGGGCGAAGGCGTCACGAACCCAATGACCTTCACCCGCGAACGCCGCTGCACGATGGTCGACAACCTGAGAATTTTGGGCAAGTAGATCGCGACGGATCCCACGCAGATGGGAACCAGAAGGTTTGAAGAATGTTTCTCGCCCGAGTGATCGGCTCCGCCACCTCAACCGTCAAGCACTCCTCGATGGAGGGCTGGAAGTTGTTGTTGGTCAAGGCCCTGCAAGCCGATGGCCGCACCCCGGAAGGCGACCCAATTTTGGTCGTCGATTCGATCGGGGCGGGTCGCGGAGAGACCGTGGTAATCACCAGCGATGGCATTGGCACTCGTGAGCTTTTGAAGAGCAACACCTCGCCGGTTCGCTGGTCGGTGTTGGGGATACGCGACGAATGAACTTTGTTGCTGCGGATGTTGAACGTCTGGTTCGCGAGGTGCTCGCGGAGATCGTCGCTGCGCAATCGGCCAAACCGGCCAGGTGCGAGCGACCGGCTCCTGCCGCCGCGCCGGCCCCTGCCCTGCCCCTGGCGACAGGCGAAATCAAGCCCGTAGCACCGGAAAAGTCCGCGCCCGTCAATGGCGACCTGGTCGTCAAGTCCCGCGTCGTAACCATGGCCGAAGTGCTTGGCCGCCTCGATGGCAGCCGGCGATTGATCGTCGGCCGCGATGCCATCGTAACTCCGGCCGTGCGCGATGAATTGCTCCGCCGCGGTATTAGCCTTCAGATCGCCGACCAGCTCAAGAATCAGTCGACGACCGTACGACTGGCATTGCTGACGACCGGCAAGAGTTTTGACCCGGCCCAACTCATCGCCGCCTTGCAGCGCGAAGGTTTTGTGGTCGAAGCCATGTCGTCCGATTGTCTGATGGCCGCCACCGAGCAGCTTCGGCAGGAAGTTGCCAAGCCAGATACGCTCGGTGTGCTGCTTTCGCGTCATGCGGCCGCCGGACTGTGCTTGGCGAACCGCCTGCAGGGCGTGCGCGCCATCACCGCCTGGGATGCCCCTTCGACCGCCGCGGCTGCGGCTTCGGTCGGCGCCAATCTGCTCGTGGTCAGCCCACAAGCCGGCTCGTTTTTCCAGTTGAAACAAATGATTACCGAGTTCGGTCGTGGCGGGGTCCGTCCCTGCCCGCCCGTGTTCCGTGAAAAGCTGTCGTAGGAAACTTGCATGCGCATCGGCGACGTCATTGGCACTGTCACGCTCAACCGGGCCCACCCCAGCATGATCGGCGCGCGATTCAAGCTGGTCACTCCGCTGAGTTGGGACAATTTGGCCGATCGTTGGGACGACCGGCTCGAGGAAATCGCGGTGTACGATCAACTCGGCGCGGGCATCGGCAGCCGCATCGCAATCAGTGAAGGCCGTGAAGCGGCGATGCCCTTCCATCCGGATCCCAAGCCGGTGGACGCCTATAACGCGGCGATTCTCGACACCTTGAATTATGAACTTCCGGAAGAACAGACCTCCTAGCACGACAGGCTCGAGCGACCGGCACGTCGGCCGAACAAATACATTGAGAAGCAGAGGATAGCACATGGCGAACGTCCACAAAGTCAAACAAGAAATCTGTGAAATCGGCGACCGGCTGTACAAGAAGGGTTTCGCCGCGGCCAACGACGGCAACATCAGCTTCCGCATCAGCGATAAAGAGATCGTTTGCACGCCGACCGGCGTTTGCAAAGGGTTCCTCAAGCCCGATGACCTCTGCATCGTCGACATGGAAGGCAAGCAACTCAGCGGGCACCGCAAGCGGACCAGCGAGATCTTGTTGCACATCGCCATCATGAAGGAACGTCCCGAGATCAAGTCGGTCGTGCACTGCCACCCGCCGCACGCAACGGCCTTCGGCATTGCCCGCGAGCCGGTGCCGATGTGCGTGTTGCCCGAAGTCGAGATCTTCTTGGGCGATGTCCCGATCGCCAAGTATGACATCCCCGGCAGCCAGAATTTCGCCGATACGATCCTGCCGTTCGTCAAAAAATCGAACGTGATCATCCTGGCAAACCATGGCACGGTGAGCTTCGGCGAGACCGTCGAAAAGGCCTACTGGTGGACCGAAATTCTGGACGCCTATTGCCGGATGTTGATGCTGGCCCGAGGTCTGGGCTCTGTAAACTACTTCAGCGAACCGGAAGCTCGGGCCCTGTTGGATCTCAAGCAGAAGTGGGGGTTCAACGATCCGCGAAGCGAGGCCAAGAATTGCGACATCTGCGCCAACGACACCTTCCGGGCGAGCTGGAAAGAGGCGGGCGTTGCCCCAAAGGCCTTTCAGGCCCCCTCATTCAGCAGCAATGGGACCACCACCGCCAACGGCAGCAGCAACGGCGCCTGCAGCGCGACGGCCAGCCTGGATCAAGAGGCCTTGATTCAGGCGATCACCGACCGAGTGATGGCGACGCTCAATCAGCGTCTGTCGTCGTGATGCAAAAACGCGACAACGTGTTCAATTGTTGCACCATCAGCCTGCCGCAACTGGCAGGCTGATTTGCTATCCGGCCGTGGGGAAGAAGCCCCGTTTTCAGCCAAAAATGGCCCTCCCAAGGCAACCAACTTTAGGGGCCGGCCAAATCCTGACGGCTGCGCAAGGAATTTGCTTGCCTAATCGGCCGACTGTCGTCATAACTAACTGACATGGGATAGTCGCCGCTCTATTTGCGCGCTAATGCTGGCGACCCATGGGCTACCCATGGCGAACAGGTCCGACCGACCGTACGCCCTCGTGACACTGCATACCGGAACAACTGCAATGAAGAGCTTTCGCGCCGGCCGTTCTCGACGTAACGCTTTCTCGTCCACCAAGACTTCCTCGATTCGCCGCAGCCTCCATGCCGGCTTCGAGCCGCTCGAACAGCGCTGCCTGCTGGCGGTCACCAGCGTTGGAATAGGAGCGCCCGTCCTGGTTCCCTTCTATGACGCCGGAGCGACGGCATCCACCACGTTCACCGCCCATAGTTCGAACTCGGCAATTACCGCCACCGTGCTCGAAACCAGCCTGATGCTGAAGATGCAGGTGCGGACCTACGACTCGGAAGGGGAAGAGAATCGAGTCGGCGAAATGAAGTTCCTCCTGCTGGACGACTACGCCCCGAAAAACATTGCCCACTTCGTCGAGTTGGTCAATTCCGGCTTCTACGCCAGTAACGAAGATAGTGGCCTGCTCTTCCATCGCATCATGAAGGACTTCATGATCCAGACAGGCTCTTACTATGGCGATGGTTACGGCGGCAGCGGCGACCAAGGCGAATACGGCGCGGTGCAGGACGACGAGTTCCACGCCGACCTCCGGTTCACCTCGTCGGGTTTGTTGGCCATGGCCAACGGCGGGCCGGATAGCAATGACAGCCAGATCTTCATCACGAGCTTGGCGCAATCGCACCTCGACTACCAGTACACGATTTTTGGGAAGCTCGTCGCCGGCGATGACATGCGCAAGGCGATCGAGAATGTCGAGGTCGAAGATAACGGCAATGGTGAAATCAGCTCTCCCCTGTATCCGCCGCAGATCGTCTCCTGCGAGATTGTCGAGAACACGCAGTACGGCCTCGTGATGCTGAAGGCGGCCAACGGGGCAACGGCCAATCTCACCTCGACGATTACCGTCTCGGCCAGCAACGGCAGTTCGGTGACGCTCACCGCCAGTGACGGGTCGCAGCAAGCATCGCTCACCGCCAAGACGGCGAGCTTCACCCCTTCGATCTACGATCGCCCGGCGTTCATCAACCCGATTCCCGCGCTTACCACCACGATGAACCAGCCGGTCAGTATCGTCGTCCCCACGGTTTTGGGCGACGCAGGGGTGCCGCTTGCCTATGATGCGTATGCCGCTGATCCGGCCGAGGGCGCGGTCCTGGAGGACATTGCGGTCTCCGCCTCGGGCAATGGCCCGAACAACGGCGTAGTCACGGTCACCCCGAGCAATGACCTGGTAGGCGTCTACGGGCTTGTGGTCGGCGTTCGGCGGGACAGCAATACAGGAAACAATTACTTCGATAGCCAGATCACGCCCCTCTTCATCCGCCCCCAGGCCCCCGGATTCCTTAGCTCGCCAAACGTTAGCGATGGTGGTTCCATCGAACGTGGCAATGTGTTTACGCTGCACGTCGATGGCCTCACCGAGGGCTTGGAAACGCTGCTGTACATGGACGGGATCACCGACCCAATTGACGCTCTCGTGGCGGATGCCAGCGGCCTCGATTTCTATCTCGACACCTCCGATCTCCCCACCGGCACGTACAGCTTCACCGTGAAGCAAGTCTACGAGTACGAGGAAACGCTCATCGGCAACGCGGTGGTTCCGGCCGGGGTGCTGTTTAGCGATGCGTCGGCAAACACCTTCGACATCAACGTCACTTCCCATGCCGCTCCGGTAGCGGCGCTCGACGCCGCGTCCATCACCATTGCCGACGATACGGCCACCTTCTCCATTGCGTACAGCCAATCCACCGTCGCGATTGACGCTGGTTCGATCGATGGCAATGACATCCGCGTGACCGGACCGAATGGTTACAGTCAGTTGGCCGCCCTCGTCGACTATACGCCCAGCAACGAGGGCAAGACATTGACCGCCAGGTACCGGGTGACCGCTCCCGACGAGTACTGGCAATCGGCCGACGTCGGGTCCTACACGATCGCCATGCAAGGCGGCCAGGTCGATGACGCTCTCGGCGAATTTGTCGCGGCCGGCACGCTCGGTTCCTTCAGCATCGGCGACATGGCGCCCACCGTCACGATCAATCAGGCGGCCGGCCAAGCCGACCCGACCAATGGAACGTCGATGAACTTCACGGTCGTCTTCAGTGCGCCCGTCACGGGCTTCACCACCGACGATCTCGTCTTCTCTGGCACGGCAATCGGAACTCCCAGCGTGTTGATCACGCCGCTGGGCGAACTCGGCATTACCTACAACACGACCTACAACGTGGCATTGGCCGGGTTGAGGAACGGTACGGTGATTGCCACCGTCGTCGACGGGGCGGCGACCGACATTCATGATCGCGCCAGCAAGGCTTCGACGAGCACCGACAACACGATCACCCACGACAACGTCCGACCCACCGTCGCGCTGACGCACGATGTGAATCAGGCGGATCCCACCAGCGATGCCGAACTGTCCTTCAAAGCCGTCTTCAGCGAGCCGGTGACCGACTTCACGGCCGCAAAAGTCATCGTTGGCGGAACGTCCGGCGGAAGCATCAAAGCGATCACGCACAACGGCAACAACAACTACACGATCCTTGTCAGCGGGATGACCAATAGCGGCGTGGTCACCTTAACCATCACCGACTCGAGCGTGCACGATGTCGTGGGCAATGGCAACGAGGTAACAGTAAGTGCCAGCGTCAACTACGCCTTGCCGGAACCGACGGTCACGATCAACCAGGCCAGCACGCAAGCCGATCCAACCAATCAATCCCAAATCCATTTCACCGTGGTGTTCAATGTCCCGGTGACCGGATTCACGGGAGCCGATGTCAACCTAAGCGGCACGGCGCCGGGTGCGCGGGTGGTGGATGTGACCGGCAGTGGCACCACCTATGACGTCGTCATCGGCGGTATGACCGCCAGCGGCACGGTCACGGTCGCCATCCCCGCCGGAGTCGCCTACAACGCCGATGGCATCGAAAATAAAGCTTCGACTGGTACCGACCGCACCGTCACCTATGACCTCAAACCTCTTCTTGTCACTGTCGAGCAGGCCTCGGGGCAGTCCGATCCCGGCAACACCGTGCCCCTCGACTTCCTGGTGAGCTTCAGTGAGACGGTCACCGACTTCACTGCTGATGATGTCGTGATCAGCAGCACCACGACGGGTAATCTGACGGCCGTCGTCAGCGGCAGCGGCAAGACCTACCACGTCAAGGTCAGCGGAATGACCAGCAACGGCTCGGTCAGCGTGAGCCTTCCCGCCGGCAAGGTCCACGATGCCGCCGGGAACGCTAACTTGGCGTCGACCAGCAGCGACAACACCATCTACTACGACATGACGCGGCCCGACGTCGTCATCAGCCGCGCCGCAGGGCAGTCGGCAACCAGCAATGCCTCCGTCCTCCACTTCACGGCCGTTTTCAGTGAGCCGGTCGTTGATTTCGCAGCCGACGATGTCACGATCGGAGGTAGCGCACCCGGGGCGCTCGTCGCCACCGTGACCGGCAGCGGTACGACCTACGACATCGCCATCAGCGGCATGATGGGGAACGGAACGGTCACCGTGTCGATCCCCGCCAATCGGGTCCACGATGCCGACGGCAGCTTGAACACCGTTTCCACGGGCAGCAGCCGGACCGTCACCTATGACCGCACGATTCCCACGGTCACCATCAATCAGTACATTAACCAGATCGATCCGACCAGCGATTCTTCGATCGATTTCCTCGTCAACTTCAGCGAACCGGTCGCCGGCTTGACGGCCGACGATATCCTCATCGGCGGAACGGCGCCGGGCAGCTTGAAGGCCAAAATCACCGGTGCCAACTCGACCTACCACGTCTTTATTACCGGCATGACGGGCAATGGCACCGTCACCGCCTCGGTCAAGGCCGGGGCTGCCTCGGATGACGCCGGCAACGCAAACGTGGCCTCCACGAGCACCGACAATAGCGTCCAATTTGTTGCTCCGCCGAAGAGTTTCACGATCACGGCGCCGACGTCGGGCACCTACCAAATCGGCAAGAGCATGATCATCCGATGGAATGCCGCCGGAGCGCTGCCCGGCAGCACCATCAACCTCTGCCTCGATGCGGATCGTACCTGGAACAATGGAAACGAACACTGGTTCACCATGGACCAAATCGCTGCCGCCAACGGCAGCGACAGCTACACCTGGAACATCTCCGGCGTTGGTCCCGGGTCCTACTACCTGGCCGGCTACATGTTCTCCGGCGGCGTGCCCGTCTTCTCGCGAATTGGCACCGTGCTCACGGTCCAGACGCCTCCGCCGGCGACCTTCAAGCTCACGGCGCCCACGACCGGGACTTTTTCCATCGGACAGACAGTTCCGATCACCTGGACGGCTGGTCAAACATCCTCCGGTGCCAAGGTCAGCCTCTGCTACGATTCCGACACCACTTGGAACGGCAATGAAAAATGGATCGAAGTCGACCAGGTGGCGGCGAGCAACGGCAGCGGTAGTTACGTTTGGAACACGGCCGGTGCGGCCCCGGGCAAATACTACGTCGGCGGCTATATCTACTCGGGCGGCAACGCCACCTTCTCTCGCCTGACCCAGCCGGTGACCCTGGTCGGGGCCACTTTCAGCCTCTCGAATGCCGCCGCAGGCACCTATGCGGCCGGGCAAAATGTTACCATCGCGGGCACGGCCGGGAACGTCGCCGCAGGCAGCAAAATCAGCCTCTGCTACGACCCCGACACCTCGTGGAATGGCAACGAGAAGTGGATCGAAGTTGATCAACTGTCGGCCGTCAACGGTACGAACACCTACTCCTGGAACACGACAAGCGTTGCTCCGGGCACGTATTACGTCGCCGGCTATCTCTGGTCCGGCGGTCGTGCCTCGTTCGCCCGCTCCAGTCAAACCACGACCATCGTGGCTTCCCCGTTCGCGCTCACGATCCCGGCCGTGCAGAGCGTGGCCGTCGGCCAGAACGTGCCGATCCAATGGAATGTCACCGGCAGCGTGCCCACTGGCAGCAAGATCAGTCTCTGCTACGATTCGGACACCGTCTTCAACGGCAACGAAAAGTGGATTGCCGTCGACAAGATTACCGCCAGCAAGGGCGCCGGCTCATACGTCTGGAATACGGCCGGGGTCGCGCCGGGAAGCTACTACTTGGCGGGCTATCTCTACGACGGCGCCAAGATGTTCGCTGTGTCGCACCTTTCTCAGCCGGTGATTGTCGGCCCAACCTTTACTCTCAACAACCCCAGTCCAACCAGCTACAGGGTTGGCGAAAGTGTGACCGTCCGTTGGACCGCCACCAACACTCCGGCCAACGCCAAGATCAGCCTCTGCTACGACACGGACACGGCCTGGAACGGCAATGAGACGTGGATCGAAATCGACAAGTTGACCGCAGCCGATGGAGCGGGCAGTTACACATGGAGCACTACCGGGGTCGCGCCGGCGACCTACTATCTGGCCGGCTACATGTATGATGGCCACAACGGCTTCACCCTCTCGCGGACTTCCCAACCGCTGACCCTGTCGGCCGCGCTCACGGTGGCCGCTGCCGCTATCCCCGGCGAGGCGCCAGGTACGCTCACCGAACAGGAACTCGAGCCGCTGGCCGCTGAAGCCGTTCGCCGTTTGGCGGCACGGATCGACGCCGACGCCTCGCGATTGCTTGCCAGCGTGCGACTGGAACTGGCCGATCTTGAACCGGGACGCCTGGGCGAAACCAGCGGTAACACCATCCGCATCGATCGCGACGCGGCCGGCTACGGGTGGTTTGTCGACGCCACGCCAAGTGACGATAGCGAGTTCACCTACTCGGCCGACTCGCAAACGACGGTGGCGGCTGACGATAGTCCTGCCGCTCGTCGTGTCGACCTGCTGACTGCAGTGATGCATGAACTGGGACACGTACTAGGGCACGACGACAACGCCACCGGCGACTTGATGGACGCCACCTTGCCCCTGGGTGTCCGCCGCGCCGTGATCGACGAGTTGTTCGCTTCGCTGCGAGAATAGCGTGGCGACATCGGACGCCGCGACAGACCGTGCGATTGCGCCGGCGCGTAATCAACGATCGGGCAAATCGAAGCCGCGCAGGTCGCAAGTGAAATTGCCGCGGCGGCAACGCGCCACTAATCCTGGGCGGCGGCGTTCGGTTCGACCAACAGTTGGTCGGTGGGCAGAGAAACACCCTTCAGCTTGCCTTCGCAAACCAGTTCCTGGTTAACGAAACACTGGAACTCGCAGCTCATGATCATCTTGCGAAGTTTCAGCAGGTGGCACACCACCACGAAGCGATCGCCCGGACGGACCACGCCTCGGAAACGGACTTCATCGAGTCCGCCAAAGCCGATCAAGCCCTCCATCAACTTGTAGCGATGGCTGTAATAGCTGGAAAGTTGGGCAGCCGCTTCGCACATGATCACCCCGGGCATCAAGGGCATGCCAGGCATGTGGCCACGGGCCCAAAACTCGTTGGGCCCCAGGTCCTTGTACCCAATGCAGATGCCGCGCTCCGGGTTTTCGTAGCAAATCGCCGTGAGCTGCTCCATCTCGTAACGCTGCGGATTGTAACGGCGGATAGTCTCCGTGTCGGCCACAACATGATTGAGGTCGTACTCGGAGAAATCAATAATCAGATAATTTCCGGCCACGAACGGGTTCCTTCGACGGCAATCAACTAGGTGCGGACAGTGCGGCGCTTGGCGCGGCGGCCCTTGGCATTGGCAGGCCGTTTGCCGTGGTTGGCTTTCTTGCAGACGCGGTGGGGTTTGGCCATGGGTCAAGCTCCAAAGATAGCATGAACTTACGAGAATCGCATAGTTTAACACAGGCGGCGTCGGAAGGGAAGGCGAATTGGCAACGCCAATTGCCACGCGGACCCCTCATCGGTGGAGTCGCAACACGAGACGCAGCCGCTATCCATCCCCACGACACCTCGGCCGCGACCTACGCCCGCTGATGCGTTCGTTTGCCCAAGCGAGCAAGCAACCCTCTCGCCGCACCACTTTCGATGGCATCGCTCGCCTTGTTTGCGGCCTGGTGCAGCGTTTCGGCGTGCCCGGCAGTCCAAATGGCGGCGGCCGCATTGGCAACCACGATGTCGCGCGGCGGCCCCTTCCTGCCCGCAAGGATGTCGCGAATCAATGCCGCGCTCTGCTCCGGGCCGCTAACGAGCATCTCCTCCCGCCCGGCTTCCGCTAGGCCGAAGTCGCTCGGTTGCCACTGGAAATTCGCCCGCCGGTCGCCTGCCACCTCCAGCACTTCTGTCCGCCCGGCGAGCGTTACCTCGTCGAGCCCATCCTCGCCGTGGACAACCAGAGCGCGGCGAACGCCGAGCAGCCCCAAGGCTTCGGCCAACAGCGGCTGAAGACTCTTGTGGCCGACCCCCAACAACTGGAACGGTGCGCCGGCCGGATTCACCAGCGGCCCGAGTATGTTGAAGATCGTCGGCGTCGCCAATCGTTTGCGGATCGGCGCGACGTGCTTCATCGCGGTGTGCAGCACCGGGGCAAAGCAAAAACAAATCTTCAACTCGGCCAGGCAGCCTTCGACGCAAGCCACCTCGGCCTCGATGTTCACGCCGAGCGCGGCCAGCACGTCCGCCGATCCACTGCGACTGGTGATGCTTCGATTGCCGTGCTTGGCCACGGGCACGCCAGCGGCCGCCGTGACAATCGCGGCAGCGGTCGAGATATTGAACGTCTTCGCACCGTCTCCGCCCGTTCCACAGGTATCGATCAAGTCCGGATGGCTGCTTTCAATGCGTGTCATGCGCTGTCGCATCGCAGCCGCAGCGCCGGCCACTTCGGTAACCGTTTCTCCCCGCAAGTGCAGCGCGACCAGGAGTTCCGCAACATCCTCTTCCGCGCCGCGGCCGTCCATGATCTGGCCCATCACGTCGGCCATCTCCGTCATCGACAGTTGGCCGCCGCTCTTTACGTATTGAATAGACTCGCGAAGCATGGCAGGAACCGCAACGAATTTCTGATCTACGGGCCATGGGAACCCTCTTCAATATAGGCACTCCCCGCCTGCGGCAAAAGGAGTGCTGCGATCTCGCTGCTTCGGGAAAAGCCACCGCAGCTTGCCCGTGACTCCTCTCGTTGTCGCCACGCCGGGCAAGTGCTACACTGAAAGATCACCGCCCGTCTCACATTACTGCCATTTGACCTTGCAACAGTAGTGCAACGAGGGCGACCAGCGGAATCTCGATTCTCCGCTAGAATCGGAGCCTGCTCGTTGCATTGCCGGTCGAACATCAAAACAAATATCCTCATGCAACCGTCTGTTCCCCGCTATCTGGTTCCCTTCCATCCGAAGCACGTGCCGCACTTCTTCACCGATGTGTTGGTCATCGGCAGCGGCGTGGCCGGCTTGCGGGCCGCCTTGGCGGTGGATCCAAAACTGTCGGTTGTGGTCGTGGCGAAGCAAGCTGCAAACGAGTCAAACAGCACCTATGCCCAAGGTGGCATCGCCGGTGTCCTCGATCCGGCCGATCGCTTCGAAGATCACATTGCCGACACGATTCGCGCCGGAGGCTCACTGTGTGATCCCACGGTCGTCGAACGCGTCGTCCGCGAAGCGCCCCAGCGGATTAAGGAAATGATCGCCCTCGGCGCGAATTTCGACCAAGCCGGTGACCGACTGGCCCTGGGCCGTGAAGGCGGCCACGGCCATGACCGCATCGTCCACGCAATGGGCGATGCCACCGGCCGGGAAATGATGCGGGCGATGATCGCCGCGGTGAACCGGGCCGAAAACATCGAGATCTGGCCCGACACCTTCACGCTCGACCTGCTCACCCTCGGTGGCATCTGCCGGGGCGCCTTAGTGTGGAACGCGCCGCATGGCAAGACGATGGTTTGGGCCAAGCAGACGGTCCTGGCCACGGGCGGTGCAGGACAACTCTACCGCGAAACCACGAACCCCGAGGTCGCCACTGGGGACGGGATGGCCATCGCGTACCGCGCAGGAGCGGAATTGCGCGACATGGAGTTCATGCAGTTCCACCCCACGGTGCTGTACATCGCCGGCGGCAGCCGCAGCCTCATCAGCGAGGCGGTCCGCGGCGAAGGCGCTTGGCTGGTCGACCGCTACGGCCGACGCTTCATGACCGACTATGATCCGCGCGGTGAATTAGCCCCTCGCGATGTTGTGAGTCTCGCCATTGTCAGCCAAATGGAGAAGACTCGCCATCCGAACGTCTACCTGGATTTGAACCACCTCGATCCAGCCCGCGTGTTGGCCCGATTTCCCGGCATCGCTGCCGTCTGCGCCGAATTCGATTTGGATATCGCGCGCGACCGCATCCCCGTTCGCCCGGGCGCGCACTACATGATGGGCGGCGTCGTGATCGATCAGGATGGGCGCACCACTCTGCCGGGACTTTGGGCGGCGGGAGAGGTGACGGCCAGTGGCTTGCACGGCGCGAATCGCTTAGCGTCGAACAGCCTTCTCGAGGCCCTGGCCTATGGGGCCCACGCTGGCGAGTGTGCCAGCCAAGCCGCCTCCCAAGAGCCCGACGACTTCACCGCCTCCGTGGTGGAGAACCCGCACAGTGACACCCTGACCGAGCCGCTGAAACTAGCCGACATCCGCAACTCGCTGCAGAGCTTGATGTGGCGCAATATGGGCGTCCGCCGCGACACCGAAGGTCTCCAGGAAGCACTGGCCAGCATTGATGGCTGGTCACGCTACGTGTTACCCCGCCAGTTCACAGATCCCTCCGGCTGGGAATTGCAGAACATGCTTTGCGTCGCCCGCCTGATGGTTCAGGCGGCGATCCAACGGGAAGAAACCCGTGGTTCCCATGTCCGAGTGGATTTTCCCAAAACGGACGACGAGCACTGGCACCGCCACATTTCCTTCCGGCTTGGCAACGACCCGCAGCCCTAGCTTGGGCTGATCCCGGCCGATGAGCAGGACTACGAATTGAACGGATCTTCCGATTCGTCCTTCTCGGGCTTCTTCGGGGTCTTCTTATCCTTTGGCGCCGGCTCCTCGTCGCCGCCAAACGGATTGTCGTCGCCGCCAGCGTCCTTGGGCGGACTCTTCTTGGCGGGCGCCTTCTTCGCATCCTTCCCCTTGGGCTTCTCTTCGTCAGCACCGCCAAAGGGGTTATCGTCCTCGGCCTCGGCCTTCGGTTCATCGCCGCTGTCGGCGGGGGCCTTGGCGGTGGGCTTCTTCGGCGGCTTCGCCGCGCGTGGCAGATCTTCCGGGGTGGCAAACGGATCCGCATCCGCTTGCGGAGGGATCGGCGGAGGAGTGGCCTTCGAAGCGTCCGCCGGCGCGGCCGCCGCCTGCTCTCGCAGCACGCGCGCTTCCTCACGCTGGATCGCTTCGTATCGCGCTCGGCGAATGCGGGCCTCTTCCTCTAAGGCGATCATCCGCGCTTCCACCCGATGATTCTCCAATTGCAGGCGGGCTGGACCTTGGACGCGCTCCAGGGCCTTGCCTACGTTATAGAACCGGTTGATGTCCTTGCTCTCCAACTCCGCCCCTTTGCGGAAATCGGCGACCGCTTCCGCTTGCCGGCCGAGTTTCAAGTAAGCCAGTCCGCGAAAATAAAAGGCACGCGGATCTTTCGACCCGCCCTGGATCGCCGACGTCAAGGCTTCGTAGGCCCGCACGTTGTCACCGGCAAAATACGCGTGCACGCCCGTGCCGTACTCCTGCCCCAACACGGCCTCTTGAGCGAACGACGCGGTGCTGACCAGCAACGCCAGCCCGACGACCAGCCAACAAACACTGCGAAACATAAAACTCCACTCCTGCCTAAATCTGCGCCGTAATGGTTCGCGGGGGGCGGGGCGAACCAGGACCCGGTATGAGCGCCTCGCGCTAACCCTCGATCGTAATTGTTGCACCCGCAAAGATCAAGCAAACCCGCCAGTCTACGGTCGCGGAAGTTTTCTCGGATCTCGCCGATTCTCACCGCCTTCTAACTTTCCCCCCCCAAGCCGGCAGCCGCGCCGCCCTCGCCCCGCCAATAATACTCCACGGTGGAGGGGGAGGCAAACTTGACGCTGGAGAAATGTGCTAACTATACTAGAGAGACGAACTTCCCAGCAGAAACTGCGCAAACGGGCCATCTTTCCGCCCCGCCCGCCTTACCTTAGAAAGTGCCCTCGATGAGCCGTCCGAAGTCCGACTGGGCTTGTCTGGTTACGCTGGTTGCCGCTTGGTTCGGCCTGCTGGCCGCCGCATCGGCCCAGGACGCGACGGCCCCTTCCGTGCCGCCTGCCGCCAATAAGGCGTCGACCCCCGCCACCAAGTCTCCGTTCCGGCCTCTCGCACCCGGCGTGATGCAGTCGATCGATCCGATGCGAGCCCTCGAGGAGTCGGTCAGTCGACACGACGTCGTCGAACTGCTGGCCATCGATCCGAAATTCGATTGGGCTAAGGATGTCGCCTTCCGCCGCGACGTCTGGGTGCTCCACTTCAAGTTCAAACCGATGCGAATGATCGCGGTCGACATCCCGCAGCCCAGCGGAATGATGCAGCGAAAGTTGGTCTGGTACATGGTCTATTCCGTTACCAATACCGGCAAGATTATGCACCCTGTCGATAGCGTCGATCTGCCGTACAAAACGTTCGACAAAAAGCGGTTGTTCGAGGTTAAGAACGTCGACCGGGCAGTGCGTTTTGCCCCCGAGTTTCTGCTCGAAGGCCACCAGCGAATGAAGGATGATACGGGCTTCACCAAGGTCTATCCCGATCGTGTCATCCCAGTGGCCTTGGCGGCAATTCGGATGCGAGAGGATCCCAACCGGCAGTTTCTCAGTTCCGTCGACATGTGTCGGGAGATCGCCGTGGGACAAACCCTCTGGGGTGTCGCCATGTGGGAAGACGTCGACCCCCGGGTCGTCCGATTCTCAGTCTATGTCACTGGCCTCACCAACGCCTACCGATGGAAAGACGAGCCCGGCGCCTACCAGGAAGGGGACCCCCTCGGCAAGGGCAGAAAGCTCTACCGGAAAACCCTCCAAGTAAACTTCTGGCGCCCGTCCGACCCCTACTTCGAGCACGAGGGCGAAATTCGCTACGGCTTGCCCGACGGGGTTGACTATCAGTGGGTTTACCGCTAAAAAGAATGATTCGGCTGCCGGGCTGGGGCTATTTCGTCGATCCCCCGCCGCGGTCGAGCCGACAAATTCAAGCAGAAAATCCACGTCTCAAATCATTTCGGCGCCGCGGGAAGGACTAGCCTGCGGGCCCCAGGTGCGAAGAGGTGACGCATGGCTCATAAAAAAGGACAAGGTTCCAGCCGTAACGGACGCGACTCGAATGCCCAACGCCGCGGGGTCAAGCGGTTTGGTGGCCAGGAAGTCCGAGCCGGCAACATTCTCGTTCGCCAGGTCGGCAACAAGTTCCATCCCGGCAAGGGGGTCGGCCAGGGTAGCGACTACACCCTCTACGCGCTGATCGACGGCTACGTACAGTTCGACCGCGGCGGCCGACGGATTCACGTCGTCGAGGCCGTCTAAGTCGTTCTAACCCCTCGATCCAACGCCCCAGCAAGAAACAAGCAAGGGGTGGCGAGCCATTCGCCACCCCTTAATCTTTGCGCCCGGCGGCCGCGGGATGCCGCCGTCGCGCCCGCTAACTAAAAGCGGAATTCCGTCCCCACATTCACGCCTTGGGCCCAGAACGCGCCGGACCGATCGAGATAGGCCGGGTAGCCGATCGCCGCCGTCGGGTCGTAATCGTTCGACAACGGCACGTTCCGCATGTCAATGTTCAAATCAATCTGATCGGCCGCCCGTCGCACCGCGCCCCAGTACAACAGGTTGTAGCCGACGAAGGCTCGCCAGTGGCAGCTCACTTCATAGCCCAACTCCACGCCCAACTGCGGAATCATCGTGAAGACGTCGCGCTGGTAGGTGCGGCTGTTGCTTCCCACCGCAAGCAGACCGGCATCGAATGGCTGCGACGCTCCCTGAGCGGGAGTGTAGAGGCTCGCGCCGTTGATCGTCACGGTCTCGTGAGTATTGCCGACAGCAACTTTGGTCAGGAACTCCAACGACCAGCGGCATCGCTGGAACCTCGTGCGGAAGCCCACTTCACTGCCGTAAAATTCGTTCCGAGCTCGGAACGAATCGTCCAACTGGAAGAGATCATTTGTGTCGACGGCAAGGGTGCTTTGCCGAATGCTAACCGAATCATTGAGGTTGTAATAGCGAAAACCCATCAAGAGGTCGACACGCGGCGACAAGGCCACGTCGCACTCGTCTTCGCACAGGCCTGCGCAGCACGCCCCGCCAAGAATGTTGCGAGTCAACAAGGCGCCGGCAGACTGAAAGTACTCGCGGGCGTCGACGCTCACCGTTCCGGCCAAACCGGTGGGACCGGCCACCGCATAGGCCGATTGCCGATTCGACAAGAGATCGTTGAATGGGCGCAGTAAAACAATATCGCCCATCGAACTCGCGCTATACCGGCTCTCTTGCTGCCCGAGATCGAGATAGTCGAGCTCGAGGCCCCAATTCTTACAACTTCCCAGCCACATGCCGATCGTGGTGCGGTAGCCGGACCGCCCCTCGGTGCCCACCAGTCCGTCCCCATAAAGTACGTTCGTGCCAGGCGTTTCGAGAAGCCCGTCGGTCACCAGCGCCGGCAGTTGTGTCCCGCTGGTCCACCACATCAGGTAGTCGGCCCGCAACCAGAACCGCTCGCTGGGGCCGCAGGTCAGCACGTCGCAGTTGTCCTCGACGTCGTAGTTGTCGGCGAAATGCGACGCGACGGTCGATTGGGTTTCCTGGGCCTGCGGCGCCGGGTTGGGCTGCGATGCGGTGACGGCCTCGCCAGCCGGCACCTGCTGACGGTTGGCAAACAGACTCGGCCCCTTTCGCGCCGGCATCAAATCCATCGGGCCGGCAATCGCCCGGGCCACTCGGTAGCCCAATTGCGGCGCGGCAAGCGCCAACGAACAGTCCGACAACACAAGCAAGCCGGCGACGATCACGCCGGCGCAAAACGAAGATAGGCACTTCACGAGCACACCCCCCTTAAAAGTGTTCTGTGTGAGTTGACTGGTTATAGCGGGTCTGACGAACGTAGTGAGCGTTCCTGTTGTATCGCATCGGCAAAACCTGACGGTTGCATTAAGTCTCATGCCACCAAACTGGCGACTTCGCTGGAACGTAGGAAAGGTGGGTGTACTTTGCGGGCAAAAAGACCCAATTGTCTAGCCGGCGCCGGTGCGGCGGGGGCTGTCTGGACCGTATCGCAGGCCGCTCAAAGGCCATAACACCACCTGCCGTTACTCCACCTTTCTCAGGCCGCAAGCTCTCACTCGCCGCCCCTTTTGCTACAATACAGGGTTTCCCACGAACGGCCGCTCCAAGTTCCCTCCGCTGCACCAGCCACCGATAGTTTCATGCCTGCTTCCGATATCCTTATTCGCGGTGCCCGAGAACATAATCTTCGCGATGTCGACTTGGTCCTTCCGCGCAACCAGTTGATCTGCTTCACCGGCGTCAGCGGATCGGGCAAAAGCTCTTTGGCCTTCGACACCCTCTATGCCGAGGGACAACGGCGTTATGTGCAGAGCCTGTCGAGCTTCGCGCGTCAATTCCTGGGCCAGATGCCCAAGCCCGACGTCGACCTTATTTCCGGTTTGAATCCGGCCATCTCGATCTCGCAGAAAACCGGCAGCCAAAGCCCGCGGTCGACCGTCGGCACGATCACCGAGATCTACGACTACCTCCGCGTGCTCTATGCCCGGGTAGGCACAGGCCATTGTCCGCAGTGCCATCGCCCGATCACCGCCCAGACCCGCGAACAGATCCTCGATCGAATCCTCGCCCTGCCTGCCGGAACAAATTTCCTCGTGCTCGCGCCGGTGGTGCGCAGCCAGAAAGGCGAGCATCGCGACCTGTTCGTCGACCTGCTCAAGCAAGGCTTCGTCCGCGCGCGAGTCGACGGACGAGTGGTTCGGTTGAACAGCGATCTACGGCTCGATCGGCAAATGCGGCACAACATCGAGGTCGTGATCGACCGCTTGGTCGCCGGCGCCAAAATGCGTCCCCGCCTGGCCGAGGCCATTGAGCTTGCCCTGCGACTGGGCGAGGGCAATTTGATTGTTGCCGAGGAAGCAGATACCACGGCTGACGCGGACGACCGGGCGATCTCCGACGCCGAGGCGGAAGTGCGAAAGAAGCGAGCCGGCAACAAATCGCATGACATTGCCCTTTCCGCCCATTACGCCTGCACGCATTGCAGCCTCAGTTTCGAGCCCCCCAGTCCGCAAATGTTCAGCTTCAACAGCCCTCAGGGCATGTGCCGCGAGTGCAGCGGGCTCGGCGAAATCTACACCTTCGATCCGCAGAAGCTAGTGCCCGACCCATCGCGATCTTTTCAGCAAGGTTGCGTGGAATTGATCGGCAGTTGGAAAGAGATGGGACGCTGGCGGCGGCACATTTACCGCGGCGCGGCCGAAAATTTGGAGCGCAAGTTCGATCTGCCGACGGGCACCGTCCTGGAGACAGCCTGGGAAGAACTCGACCCGAAATTGCAGCACGCCATGCTGTGGGGCACCGGCGACGAGCACGTCACCTTCACCTGGCGCAGCGGGCCGTCCGGCTACAAGTGGGGCGGGCACTATGAGGGCATCATCCCCAAGCTCCTCTCCCAATATCGCACCACGCAAAGCCGTCCCCAACGCCGCCAACTTGAGAAGTACATGTGCATCCTCGACTGCGGCCACTGCCACGGCGCGAGGTTGAATCCCCAGGCCCGCGCAGTGACGGTCGCCAGTAGCAGCCCTCGCTTCAGTGTGCGGCCCGAACGGTCTCTCCCCGAGGTGTGCGGCTTGGCGGTTTCGGAGGCAGAAGAGTTTTTTAGCCAACTCGCCCTCGATGCGACCGGCCAAAAAATTGCCGCCGATGTGCTCAAGGAAATTCGCGGTCGGCTCGGTTTTTTGAAGAACGTCGGACTCGATTATCTCACGCTCGATCGGACCGCGCCGACGCTTTCTGGCGGCGAAATGCAGCGGATCCGCTTGGCCGGCCAGATCGGCTGCGGCCTCGTCGGCGTCCTCTATATCCTCGACGAGCCATCGATCGGCCTGCATCCTCGCGACAATGATCGCCTGCTGGAAACCCTCGCCCGGCTCCGCGACCAAGGCAATACCGTGATCGTTGTCGAGCATGACGAAGACACCATGCGCGCCGCCGACCATCTTGTCGACTTCGGTCCCGGCCCCGGCGTGCGCGGCGGACACGTGGTCGTCGCCGGAACGGCCGACAAGGTGATGGGCCAAGCCAAAAGCGTCACCGGACAATATCTTTCTGGCAAGCAGCAAATCGAAATCCCCGCTCAGCGGCGGCCAGCCAGCGATGCCAAGCTGGTCGTACGTGGCGCCACGCACAACAACCTTAAGAACATCGACGTCGAAATCCCCTTGGGCGTTTTCGTCTGCGTCACCGGGGTGTCCGGATCGGGCAAGAGTTCGCTGGTCAACGATATCCTCGTCGAAGCCCTGCAACGAGACCTCAACGCCGGCATCGGCAACCCCGGCGCGCACCAGCAGATCGACGGCCTCGAACACCTCGACAAGCTAATCGCCATCGACCAGTCGCCCATCGGCCGCACGCCGCGATCGAATCCGGCCACCTACATCAAGGTCTTCGACGATATCCGACATCTTTACACCCAATTGCCCGAGTCGAAGGCGCGCGGGTACAAGCCCGGTCGGTTCAGCTTCAATGTGGCCGGCGGCCGCTGCGAGGCCTGTGAGGGCAACGGTTCCACCAAGCTGGAGATGGACTTCTTGGCCGACGTTTGGGTCACCTGCCCAGTATGCGAGGGCCATCGGTTCAACCGCGAAACGCTCCAAGTCCGCTACAAAGGCAAGTCGATCGCCCAAGTCCTCGACATGGATATCCAGGAGGCCCTGCAGCACTTCGAAAACATTCCGGCCATCCAGCAGAAGCTGCAGACGCTGCACGACGTGGGCCTTGACTATATGAAACTTGGGCAGCCCTCCCCTACCCTCTCCGGCGGCGAAGCGCAACGCGTCAAACTTGCCCGGGAATTGGTCAAAAAGAGCACCGGACGAACCCTCTATCTGCTCGACGAACCGACCACCGGCCTGCATTTCGCCGATATCCAATTGCTTTTGAAAGTCCTGCATGGCTTTGTCGACGCCGGCAATACCGTGTTGGTCGTCGAACACAATACCGACGTGATCAAGACGGCCGACTGGATCATCGATCTCGGTCCTGAAGGGGGCGAAGCAGGCGGACAACTAGTGGCCGCCGGCACTCCCGAGCAGGTCGCGGAATGCTCAAGGGTTGCGCAGGGGAATGGCAGCTCGGCGAGTCCCGTCTCCTATACCGGCCGGGTGCTGCACAAGGTGCTTTGCCCCTCTCAAACCGACGGCCGTCCGCGAACAGCCGCACCCGCCCCGCGACGACTGCCTACGACCTCGGTGATTCGCGTCCGCGGTGCCCAACAACACAATTTGAAAAGTGTCGACGTTGACATTCCACGCGATCAAATGACCGTGTGTTGCGGCCCCAGTGGATCGGGCAAGACCTCGCTGGCGATGGACACCGTTTATGCCGAGGGCCAGCGCCGCTACGTCGAAAGCCTCAGCGCCTACGCCCGACAGTTCGTCGGGCAGATGCAGAAACCCAAGGTCGAGCATATCGAGGGCCTGTCTCCGGCCGTAGCGATCGAGCAGAAGCATTCCGGCCACTCGCCGCGCAGCACCGTGGGCACCGTCACCGAAATCTACGACTACCTCCGAATCTTGATGTCGCGGCTCGGTCAACCCTACTGCCCAGCCTGCGACGTCCCGATCGGCAGTCAATCGGCCGACGAAATTATCGCCAAATTGATGGACCATCCGTCGGGAACGAAGCTATACCTGATGGCCCCGCTGGAAATCCGCGTCGGCGAACGCTACGAGACGCTCTGGGAGGAAACCCGGGCGTCCGGTTATCCACGAATTCGCGTCGACGGCCAAATCTACTCGATCGACGATCCGCCGCAGATCGACCGCCGCCGCAAACACGACGTCGAAGTGGTCATCGATCGCGCGACCATTCGCCCGGACGCCCGATCGCGAATCGCCGGCAGCGTTGAAAACGCCCTATCGCTTGGCCGCGGCGTGTTGCGAGTGGCCTATCCTCGTGAAGAAGTGCCGGAAAGCCGGTGGCGGGTCGAGACGCACAGCCAGCACTTCGTCTGCGACCGGTGCAGTCGCAGTTTCGAGCCCCTCTCGCCCCACAATTTCTCGTTCAATAGCGCCCTAGGCTGGTGTCCGGCTTGTGAAGGGCTCGGCACGCAAACCGGCACTAATCCGGCCTCCTTGCTACGCGATCCCAAGCTGTCGTTAGCCCAGGGCGCGGTCGCCCTCTGGCCAAATCCGGGCACAGCCGCGTTTACAGGCATGCTGGAAGCCTTCGCGCGAGGCACCGGCGTGCCGATCGATGTGCCGTTTGACGAAATCGGCGGCCGACACCGTCGTTTAATCTTCCACGGCACCGGCGAGCAATGGTTCGATGTGCTTTCTAGCAACACCAAGACGCTTAGCCAGCAGCCGGTGTTTCGTTTCCAATACAAGGGACTCTATCCAGCCCTGGAAGAGGCCAGCCGGCTATCCCCGTCGCTCCGCTCAAAGCTCGAACACCTCGTGGATGAAGTCGAATGCTCCGTTTGCGGTGGCAGCCGCTTGCGCGATGACGCCGCGTCTGTCCAACTTCGCGGCCACACGATCGACGAACTGTGCCGCATGCCGTTGGGCAAGCTGCTGCACGAATTCCAGAGTTGGGAGCTGAATCAGACCGAACGTAAGGTGGCCGGCGAGGTTGGCCGCGAAATTCGCAACCGTCTGCAGTTCCTGGTGGATGTGGGGCTCGACTACCTGACGCTCGCCCGACCGGCCCCGAGCCTTTCCGGCGGCGAAATGCAGCGCATCCGCTTGGCCGCCCAGGTCGGCAGCGGTCTCTGCGGTGTGCTCTACGTGCTCGATGAGCCGACAATCGGCCTGCACCCGCGCGACAATGGCCGGCTGCTGAATGCCATGAAGAAGCTTCGCGACCTCGGCAACACACTGCTGGTGGTCGAACACGATCGCGAGGTGGTGGAAAACGCCGATCAATTGCTCGACTTTGGTCCCGCCGCAGGCCGCAACGGTGGTCAGGTCGTGGCTGCCGGCACACCCCAGCAAGTCGCCAAGCGCCGCGGCTCGGTCACTGGCCCGTACCTTTCTGGCAAAAAAGCGATCGGGATCCCAAAGAACCGCCGCATGCGGCCCCTGGTCACAGACAGTGCAACGTCAGGCAGCAATAGCCGGAGGTCGACGACCTCCAGTCGAACGGGCAAACGAAAATCCTCGGCCAAGACAGTCTCCAATTCCCCCGTCGCTCCCGGCGGCTGGCTGGAAATCTACGGTGCCCGTCACAACAACCTCAAGAACGTCAACGTTGAAATTCCGCTGGGTACCTTTACGGTCGTGAGCGGGCCGAGTGGCAGCGGCAAAAGCTCGCTGGTCGAAGACATCCTGTTCGCTTCGCTCGCCCGCACGCTGCACCGTGCCAAAACGTTTCCCGGCGCCCACGACGCTATTCGCGGCGTGGAATTGATCAACAAGGTGATCCGCGTCGATCAGCAGCCGCTCGGGCAGACGCCCACCTCGAACCCGGCGACCTTCACCGGCGTCTTCGACCTGATTCGCTCGCTCTACGCCCAATTGCCCGAGGCAAAACTTCGCGGCTACACCCCGCGGCGATTCAGTTTCAACGTGCCCGGCGGGCGCTGCGAGAAATGCGAAGGCAACGGCCAGTTGCGGATCGAAATGCACTTCTTGCCGGATGTCTGGGTCGAATGCGACACCTGCCATGGCAAGCGGTACAACCCCGAGACGCTGGCCGTGCATTACCACGGCCAATCCATCGCCGAAGTGCTCGACATGTCATGTGGTGAAGCGGTAAAGCTCTTTGAAAACATTCCGAAGATTCGCCGGCCCTTACAGACCCTTTGCGACGTTGGTCTCGATTACGTCACGCTTGGCCAACCGGCGCCGACGCTTTCCGGCGGCGAGGCGCAACGGGTGAAATTGGCGGCCGAATTGTCGCGCCCCGACACCGGCCGAACCCTTTATCTGCTCGATGAGCCAACCACCGGCCTGCATTTCGACGATCTCGCCAAGTTGCTCGACGTGCTGAACCGGCTTGTCGACTTGGGCAATACGGTTGTTGTGATCGAGCACAACTTGGACGTTATCAAAACGGCCGATTGGGTGATCGATCTCGGACCTGAAGCGGGTGACGAAGGCGGCCATGTAGTTGCCGTCGGCACGCCGGAAGCGGTGGTCGCAGGCCAAGCGTCGGTGAATGGCGATCTTCCAGCAAATGGCAGCGGTCAAACCAAAATCCGTAAACCCAAATCCAAGCTTTCTCCCTCCGTCCCCAGCCCCACGCCGCCAATCTCGTACACCGCTATCGCTTTGGCGCCCGTGCTCAAGGCCGGGCCGTACGTAGAACGGAAAATGTTCGATTTCGCTGCCGAGGCCGAAGTGCGTGAGGACGACCGCGACATTACCGACGTCGGCCGCGACGCCCGGATGCCCTGGGAATCGGACGGCCGCCGCTGGCACACGGTTGATCGCGTCGGCCGAACCGGAAATCCTTGTCGCTGGGACGGGCGCATCCTTAGCGAGGTCATCGACCGCATCCAAGACGAGTCGGACCTGTTCGCCGAGACCGACTGGAACCAGCGAAGCGTCGTGGAGATTCGCGCGGCCAAGAAATCGGATGGCTGGTTTTTCCATGCGATCACGGGCGAGGAGTGGCTGTTGAAAATGAAGTTTCGCACGGCCCGCAATACCTTCAAACGCGAAGAACTGATCGAAAGACTCGACCTCAAGCCACTCAATGACATGCCCGAGTTGCCACTCTATGGGACCGAGCCCCGCGTGCGGTGCAAGAACCTTCGTGGCCCCTGGCAGGAGATCGAGTTGCGCGTGCACGGCCACGCCGAAATCGACCGCCCCGAGTTCTGGGAGTTCGTCGATCGGGCCGTGGCGGGCTTCGGCAGCTTCACCGAAAAGGTGCAGGCGAAGTCGGACATCTTGCAGCCCTGGAAGCAACTCGGCCGGGCTTGGCACTTCGCCCGCAAAGGCTTCTCCCTCGGCAAGAAGGTGCTTTGGGAGCCCGAGGTCTTGGAGGATCTGATGGAGTTGCTGGCCGAAGTCGCTCCCAAGGGACAGTTCCTCTGGAACAACAAGCAGGTCGTGCCGGTGTATGTCGACGGGCAACAAGAACCGTGGGCGGCCGTGCAAACCAAAAAACTCGACGCGGTCGCGTTGCACTTGATGGGCCCCAAGGGAGCCTTTGCTCTGGGCCAGATCACCGACCTTGGCTTCAATCCCGAACTCGATGGCAGCAAGCCGCATCGCGACACAATCCACCTGAAGTTCCGCAATGCCGAAGACCTCGCCCACGGGGATTTGCGCGGATTCTTGCAGCGGCACTTGACCGCCGTGCAGGGGCGTTAGCCTCGGCACGGCTTGTTGTCCTCATGCTCCGCTTGAAACAGGAGCTTGAGCACTACATGCACCGTCACGGCTCGCATGCCTCTCTACCGTCCCATTGGCGTGATGCCCCATAGCGGGAAGCAGAGCACCGGGATTAGCAGCGACGCCCAACCGAGCGCGGTTCGCAGCCAACCGAGTCGGCAGCCATCGTCGGCGGTCGGTGGATGGTCGGTGCCGAGCAGAATCACCAGCACGAGCATCGGGATCCAGAAATAGGTATCGATGGCGAGGACAAAAAGAATCGCGAAGATGATGATGCCCCGGGCCAGGACGTGGGCACGCCGCCCCAGCAGGGCGTAGGCCACGTGCCCGCCGTCCAACTGGCTGATCGGCAGCATATTCAGGCCGGTGATCAGCACACCGACCCAGCCGGCCATCAAGAACGAATTGAACTGGTTCAGATACAAGATCTGCGGCGTCGGATAGTCGGGCCGCAGCCAGACGATCAGGTACTGTAGCAGCAGCGGGTTGTGAAAACAGAAGCTGTCGCCGGGCAAGGGCCTATTCGGCAGCATTGCGATGCCCATCAAGAGGATCGGCACCGTCACGGCAAGGCCGGCCAGCGGACCAGCAATGCCGAGGTCAAACTGCTGACGGCGGTTCGCTCGCGAGCCATCCATGCCGATTACCGCCCCGAGGGTACCAAACGGCACGACCGGCAGGGGAATGAAAAATGGCAGCGAGGCCGGGATGCGGTGCCGCAACGTCATGAGGAAATGGCCCATCTCGTGAGCGAGCAGCAAGGCCATCACTAAACCCATGTAGGTGAAGCCCTGCGCCCATTTCAACTTGGCCACCGCCAACGCTTGCTGCAGCGCTGCCCACGGCTCGCCTTGGCCCGAATTGCGCCAAAAGACCACCAGCCCTTTGTACACAGCGGCCAACACGCCATGCAACGCCTCAAGGTGCACGATCGGCTTCCAATCCACGGCCCCGACCCAAAAGGTCGACAGGCAGGTGGCGACAAACAAGCTCAGCGGTAGCGCAAGGTGACGGCCCTCCGACGGGCTAACGGCGTCAAGTTGAGGCGTCGTTTCGGTCGACATCAGCGAGGCACGCAGTGATTCGAGGCGATGGCGAGTCGGCCGATACCCTCAACCTGTTCGCCAATGAAACAATCCTCCAAGAATACCACCAAATGGGCAGACCGGCAAAGCCGTCTCCCCGGCGGTGGCCATTGCCCTCACCGAAATCGTCGATTATCCTGGGTGGTTTGTTTGTGCGGGCCGATGGGCCCGGCGAGAGATCCTTCCTTGCCCAAATTTCTCTAGCTTGTTTTGTTTCTGCCATGAGCGATCCCTATTTCCAGCAGCTTTTTGCCCAACGCATCGGCGGTGCCAATTACGGCAAGGGCACCGAAATCTATAAGTTCGAGAAGATCAAACGAGCGAAGCGTAAGGCCCTGGCCGAGCATCCCGAACGCAAGCTGGTGGACTTTGGCATCGGCGAGAATGACGCGATGGCCGACGAATCGGTTCGCCGAGTGATGGCCGAGGAGATTAACAAGCCCGACAATCGCGGCTACGCCGATAACGGAATTTTGGCCTTCAAAGAGGCAGTCGCCAAGTTCATGATGCGCGAGTTCCATGTGGAACTCGACCCAGTCACCGAAATCAATCACTGCATCGGCAGCAAGCCCATGCTGGCCATGTTGCCGGCCGCGCTGATCGATCCCGGCGACGTGACCTTGATGACCGTGCCCGGCTATCCCGTTGCCGGAACCCACACCAAGTACTATGGCGGCGAGGTCTACCGCCTGCCACTGTTGGCCGAAAACGATTTCTTCCCCGATCTCGACGCGATCCCCGAGGACATTCGTCGGCGGGCCAAGTTGCTGGTGATTAACTACCCCAACAGCCCGACCGGCAAGGTCGCCACCCGCGCGTTCTATGAAAAGGTGATCGACTTCGCCATGACGAACCAGATCGTCGTGGCCCAGGACGCGGCCCACATCATGCTCACCTACGAGACCAAGCCGTTCAGCTTCCTGGAAGTGCCCGGCGCTCGCGACGTGGGCGTCGAGATCCACTCCCTCTCGAAGGGCTGGAACATGATCGGCTGGCGGATGGGCTGGGTCTGCGGACACGAACGGCTCGTTCGCGCCTTGGCCGACGTCAAGGACAATTGCGACTCCGGCCAGTTCATTGCCACCCAAAAAGCCGCCGCGGCAGCGCTCAACGACGCCGAAATTCCGCGCCAGACCCGGGCCAAGTATCGCCGCCGCCTAGAGAAGCTGGTGGCCACGCTCCGTCGTTGTGGCTTCGATTGCCGGATGCCGGGCGGCTCCTACTTCCTCTATACGCCCACTCCCAAGGCCATTGCCGACGGCACCCAGTTTCCCACCGCCGAGGCATTTAGTCAGTACCTGATCTGTGAACACTCAATCTGCACCGTGCCATGGGATGATGCCGGTTCCTACCTGCGATTCTCCGCCACCTATGAAGCGGCCGACGAAGCCGCCGAAGACGCCCTGATGGACGAAACCGAGCGGCGGATGAAGCAGATCGGGCCGGTGTTTAGTTAGGGGCTGGTGGCGAGGAATTCGAGGCTAGCAAACTTGCGGCGCGGGATCAGCGCCCAACCATTACTCGACCTTTCGCACCTGCACGCTCAACTCCCCAGCGTTGTCGTCCAATTCGCCGGCCGAGTCGTTGATCTTCAAGAACAGAGTGCCCGACTCCTGTGGCGCGATGGTCGCCCCCAGTCCAATCGCCTTGGCCCGCAGCAGCGCGGTGGTACCATTGGCTGATGGACGGTCAGGCCGAACGGCGGCCAACAGCATCCCCAACGGCCGCCCCTGGTAGTAGCGAATCGAAACGCCGTTCGGTTCACACCACCAAATTTTCGGCTCGCGGGCGACTTGATACCGCCCCGAAGCCGTCAGTTGATACGTACGCCCCGCTTCGAGGCGAATGCCCGAATTCTGCCAGCCCCGATCGGCAGCCACGGTCGCCTTGCCGTCGCCGTTCGCCAGCGGGCGACCAGGGGTGAAGTCCACGGCGCATCGCTCCATGTCGTAGCCATATTCGAGGTTCGCCACCAGCAACTGCCACTCTTCGCAAAGCTCCTGCCAGTCGGGCTCAAACAGTTTATAGAACCGGGCGTTGAAATCTCGATCCGTCACCAGCGAGGCCAATTGCCGAAAGCGAGCTTGATAACGCGGGTGGCGGTCCAGCAACGTGACCGCTGCCCAACACCAGGCATAGGGCTCGGTCTCGCGGTGGGCCGTCGGCGGCAATTCAATCACCGACTTCAGCTTCATCGCCCGCCGTTGGGTAACCGCGTCCTGAATAATTCGGATTCGTCCCCACTGCGGTACTTCTTCCCGGTTCTTCGGCATGTAGCCGCTAATCGGCCGGCCGTTCTCCAACCGATGGGTCGCAAAATACTCGGCCATTCCCTCCATGTACCACGGCGGGCCGCAACTGCCCAGCAGCGTAAACATGAAGCAGTGGACGCCTTCGTGCAGCAGCAGATGACGGCGATAATAGTCGCTCGGCTGTTCGTAGAGCCAGAGTTGATGATCGCGGGAATAGCCGTGCGGAAAAGGCGGCAGGTCGCTGGGCAAGAACCCGGCAGCCACAAAACGGGCCTTGTCCTTCATCAGGTAGCCATCAATGTGCCACGCCTTCCGACGGCTCTCCTGAACAGCGAAATACGAACACCACTCCGGAAAGGCCTGGTCAAACAGACGCGGCAGCCGGTCGATCTCCTCACCCCGCAAGTCCGTGCGAAGCGTCAGCCGTGTCCCAGGCAGCTCTTGGATTCCCGTTGACTTCTCGGCAGCAACCGCCTGGCGGCAAACGCCCGTCACAAGCAACAACCCGAGCCCAAGCAGGCGCGCCGTGTGGAGATGCATCTTCATGGCTGTGAGCTTCACCGGCAATTCAACTCGGCTTGCGGAACAAATCCAGAAAGCGGTCCTCGTAGTCTCGGAATACGTCCAAGCGGTCCAGTTCCCGTTTCAACTCATAGGCCTTCGAACGATCTTGATGCGCCTGAGCAAAGAGTCTCTCAATCCGCCGCTTGTCCTCGCTGGAAACTCGATTGTCTTCCGCGGTCGGCCATGCAGGCTCATCCGTCGGGGCCTCTTGGTCTTCCACGGCGTTCTCGATTTGGTGCAAGACCTCGTCCAAACGATTGTCCATGGCCTCGGCCTGATCACGTAGCTCCGTCATGTCCAGTTCGACGCCGGAAATGTCGGTGAAGGTCTCGAGCACCGCCAGCGAGGCCTTGGGGTACGGCAACTGAGCGAAAACCTGCGGCATTTCCCCCAGCAAACACACGCCCCGCATCTTGTTCTCCGCTGCCACGCCCAGCAGCACGCCGTTGAGACCGCCGATATAGCCCTCCGAGAGAATCTGTAGGTCCAAGTGCTGCAATTCGGCGAGCGTCGCTTCGTCCGTGGCAGCCCCGAAGACATGCGACGGCTGCGCCGGCCGCATCTGGGTCGCCATTGCCGCAAATGTAAATACCCGCTCGACGCCCAATTGCCGGGCAAATTCAATCAATCGGCGGCAAAACGAGTACTTGCCGATCGGTGGTTGAGCCTCGCCGATAAACACGACAATATCGTGCCGGCCTTCGGGCGCCTTCCAAAGAAAGAGCCGACTGCGGGGTAAGCGCCCCGTGTGCACCAATCCGTCCTTCACCTCGACGTGCTCGACATCGAACAGATCCAGCGGCCGGAACTCGGCGAACATCTGCATCCCCAGCTTGGCCATCAGGTAGTAACCAGCGCTCATCGCCACATGGCCAATTCCCGGCCACACCGCCACCATCCAGGGCTTTTCCAGCTTGATCTGTTCGCTCACGAGTTGGCCGGCATCGATGCGAGACACGTTGACAACGAATCCGCTTGCAACATTAGTCTAGGCACGCCCCCCATAGTGGGTCAAGCGAGAGCGGTTCGCTTTTTGGCCACCAACGCCAAGAGTCGCTTCTGCGGATCGGCGAACTTGCTAATCCCTTCTTCCATGAGCGTGGCCTCAAGCTTAACCATGTCCACCTCGCGGTCGATTTCTTCGACCACCGCGGCCGGTGGCAATTGATCGACTTGGCGGGTGAACGTCCGGCCGCTTCCTGCCACCGCCTCGTTCGTCGCCGGCGGATTGGTCTGAATATCGCTGCCAGCGAAGGCCTCCACGTATTTCCAGGGCGCGTCGGATGGCTTCTTCGTGCCCGTGCTCGCGAAAACCATCTCCTGATGCAGCGGCGTCGGGCGCTCCGCCCAGAACCGCTGGTTCTCCGCCCAGATTCGCTTCGCATTCAGAATGCCGACCATTCCCTGCGCGGCAGGCGATAGCTGCGGCACCGCCTTTTCCGTGTAGACGTCCAGTCGGGAAACGAAAATGCTGTAGACGCTCTTGAAGCCGTTGAGGTCGTTGCGTCGCTGCGCGCCCCGCCACACCGCGTCACGCGCCTGTTGATACTGCCGCATCGAAAAGATGAGGGTCACATTGACCGTCGCCCCGTTGGCCACAATCTCCTCCAACGCCGCCAATCCCGCCGGCGTGGCCGGCACCTTGATCATCCGATTCTGGTGCCCCTCGGACCACTGCCGCGCCAAGCGGACATATTCGCTCACCCGCTGCTGCTGCGGCAGATTGCTCCTTGGGTCCTCCAACAGTGGATCAAGCTCAAAACTCACGTAGCCGTCGTTGCCGCCCGTTTCCTTGTGCACCGGTAGGAAAACGGCCTGGGCCTCGCGGACCAGCTTGTCGGTCATCAGCCACGCGATTTCCTCGTCACTGTGATCGTCGTCAGTCAGTCGCTCCAGGTCACCATCGAACCGCCCAGTAGCAAGCAAGTCGGCGACAATAATTGGGTTGGAGGTTGCTCCCGTGGCGCCCATGGCGCGGTTGGACCGCACCAAGTCCGGGTCAATCGAATCGAGCCAGAGTTTCGTGCCCGTGGCGAGCAAAGAACGAATGGGATCTACCATGGCATCCTTCCCGAGAGTTGAGGACCTGTGGGATATGACGCGCCGCGCTGAATTTTTAGCAGAAATGCGTGGTCGAGCAAACCCGGTTTCGCTGAGAAAATCCCCCAGCCCCAGGATTTTAACCATATCCCTGCTCTTCGGCCTTTTGACTCGCCTCCCATGCGGCCGGCAGCGACCTGGTAATCTGGGGTCTTTTGCATTGCCGCTGAGGGTCACGCAAATAGCGGGCTATTTTGAGATTCTGCCGGATATTCCTATTTTTCCGGCCGTCCCCTGGCCGATTCTGCTGTTGTGTGTTCTCGCAATCATCCGCCGGCATTGCGCGAAGCGGTCATCGTTGGATGATTCGTTAAGGAGAGACTGTGGTGAGAAAAGCCTTCGCATATCTGGTCTTGGCCCTGTTGGTCCACGTTATCGAAAGTTGGGCGGAGCGCCCCGCGGCAGCCGCCGCGCCCGCTGCCGGGGAAGCCTGGGCGACCTCCGACGCGCTCGCGGCCGAGGAACTGCCGTTGCCGCCACCGGGCGCAGCCGGCGCCCGGCAGGCCGTTCCGCCCGCCGCTCCTCCGCCTGCTTTTCCCTCCGGGCCAGAGCCCGTCATGCCACCCCCCGGAGCACTTGCCGACAACGGCATCATGGACGCCGCGCCCTGGGATCCGGCGGCAGTCGGTCCATGTTGTTCCGCTTGTGGCGGCGGTTGCCGTGTTCCCCCGGATTGGTATGTCGAACAAGGCGTACGCTTCATGGGCCGCAGCCGGCCCCGCGACATCGGCATCACCTACGAGTTCGAAAACGAATTAGGGTTTGTCGGTGCCGAGCGACTCAATAGCCGCAGCGCATCCCCCGACGTGTCGGCCATGTGGTACATGACCATCGGGCACTATTTCGCCCATGATTGCCACGACCGCGATCACTTCGTTGAATTCACCTTCTATGGCTTGAACAATTGGACCGATGAAGCCAGTTTCGCCGGACAACGAATCAGCGACGGCGCCGACGGAACCCACGGCGACCTCTACAGTGGTTTCTCCGTCTACCAAGTCCTGAACAATTTGAATCAAGGCGTGCCGATTCAAACCGGAACCATCGTCCCCGGCTTCGATCGGGCCGACTTCCAGTCGACCTACTACGCCTCGTTCCTGAACAACTACGAACTCAACGGCCGGATCACCCCCCGCGGTCGTCCCGACCGCTTGGTGCTCTATCCCAATGGCAAGTGGCGGCGCGAATGCCAGCCGGGCATGCAGATGTCGTATCTCTACGGCGTCCGCTTTCTGCAACTGAACGAAACCTTCCGCTACCATAGCGAAGCGCGGATCTCGCCCGCCGAGGGGCCCGAGGAAATCAACACCGGCGACTATGACATTGTCGCCCACAATAACTTGCTCGGCATCCAGGTCGGCGCCGAAATGATCTTCCGGCAGTGCCGTTGGTCCTGGGGCATCCGCTCCAAAATCGGGCCGTACATCAACTTCGCCGACCAGGTCAGCGACATCACCGCCGGTCCCGCACTGGCCCCCACCTGGAACCGCCGGCTCGCCTATAGCAAGCACGAAGCGGCGATGATCGGGGAAGTCGGCTTCGAAGCCACCTACAAGTTCCGCCCCAATCTCATGGGTCGCGCTTCCTACGATTTCATGTGGGTGCCGGGCGTTGCCTTGGCCCCCGAGCAGTTGCAGTTCAACACCGATCCAGTCAATCGGCTCAACAACAACGGGCTGGCCTTCTTCCACGGCCTCTCGCTCGGGTTAGAATGGATGTGGTAACCCCGTCGCTTAAGGCAGGTTTTCGAAACCGGCCAAGCCTCGCCCGGGTCTGTTGCACTGCACAAGGCTGCTCGATGAAGACGTTGCCGAATGATCCCCGCCGCGTGCTTGGCGAAGGCCGCTTTGCCCGGCTGGTGGCCCAACATGGCTGGGAATGGATCGAACGGCTCGGCTCCCGCGGGGCGGTCGTTATTGTGCCGATCACCGACGCCGGCGAAGTGGTGCTTGTCGAGCAGTACCGGATTCCCTTGGCCGGCCGCGTCATCGAGCTTCCCGCCGGATTGGTCGGCGACCTGCCCGAGTCACTCAACGAAGACTTTCTCGACGCGGCCCGACGAGAGTTGGTCGAAGAGACCGGCTTCGAAGCCCGAAGCTTTGAACTCTTGACCGAAGGCGCCAGTTCGGCCGGACTCGCCAGCGAAATCTTCGCCCTGTTACTGGCCACCGAACTGCAGCGCATTGGCCCCGGCGGCGGCGACCACTCGGAAGACATCCTGGTGCATGTCGTCCCGATGACCGAAGTTCATGAGTGGCTGGAATCGCGGCGCGGCAACGGCACGATGATCGATCCCAAGATCTATGCGGGGCTCTATTTCGCCCACCGCCGGCGTGATGCGCACCCTCTCGCCTAAAGCGCCCGGCGGATGCGGCGAACGCGCTGCCCGAACACCGGCTTCGGCGCCGGCTCCAACGCCTCGCCATTCTCCGCGTCGAAATCCTCGCTGGGAAGCGGTTTCGCCAGGGCCACGAAGCCAGCAATCTCGTCCCGCTTTAGAAGGCGATTGATTCGCATCTCGATGCGGGTCAATTCGTTGCCCTCTTCCGGCGAAACAAAGGTGTAGGCCACCCCTTCGCGGCCCATCCGGCCGGTCCGGCCAACGCGGTGGACATAGTCATCGCAGAACTGCGGGATATCGTAATTGATAATGTGCGAAATGCTACTCACGTCGATCCCCCGCCCCACCACGTCTGTGGCGACCAGAATCTTCGTCTTGCCTTCGCGGAAATGCCGCATCACCCGGTCCCGCGCCGACTGGGCCAAGTCGCCGTGGATCGTATCGACGCCTTTGAACGACTCGGCCAGCTTGCGGCAGACCTTGTCCGTCCCGCGCTTGGTCCGACAGAACACAATCGCTTGCCGCGGAGTCTCCCGTTCCAGCAACTTCACCAGCAGGTCGAATTTCCGTTCGCCGTCGACCGTGAAATACCACTGTTCGATCGTCTCCACCGCAACGTCTTTGGTGGAAAAGTCGAGCATTTCCGGCTCCTGCATATAGCGCTCGGCCAACCGCTTCACCGGTGGAGGGATCGTCGCGCTCAGCAACAGGGTTTGCCGGGTCTTGGGGCAGCGGCGGAGAATTTTTTCGATATCCGGGCGAAAGCCGATGTCCAACATCCGATCGGCCTCGTCGAGAACTACGAACCGGATCGATTCGAGGACCAGGGCGCCCCGGCTCATCAGGTCGAGCACGCGGCCGGGTGTGCCGACGGCGATGTCCGCCCCTCGGCGGAGATGCTCGACCTGCTTGCGAATCGGTTTGCCGCCGTAGACCGCCACGATCCGGATGTCACGACCGGCGGCCAGCTTGACCGCCTCGTCGCGAACCTGCACGGCCAGTTCCCGGGTGGGCACGAGAATCAAGCCTTGCACCCCGCTCTTGCCAGCTCGGGGCTCGATCCGCTCCAGCAACGGAATGCAAAAGGCGGCCGTTTTACCCGTGCCCGTCTGCGCCTGCCCCATTACGTCGACGCCGGCGATCGCTCGTGGAATCAAGCCGGCTTGGATCGGCGTGGGGTCGACATATTCGGCCTCGGCCAGGGAAGCAAGCATGGCCTCCGAAAGGCTCATCGTGGAAAAGCCGGAAGCCTTCGACGCTACAGCGTCAATCGGCTTGGAACGGGTTCGAGCGGCAGGATTGCGGTGGGGCAACGTCGTGATCGCAGTTAAAGGTTAATGGCTCGGCACAGCCCATCGCTCCAGCATCGCATACTGCTTGTCGAAGCAGTGCTCGCGCTGACTCTGGGGACTCTTGAAAAAGCTCGCTAGGAAAGGCATTTCACCGACGTGGCCTCGTCGCCACGCCAGTGCGGTAAATCGCACCAGATCGAGCACCAGCGGAGCAGCCAGGAAGCTGTCACAGCCTTGCCAAAGGAATTGTAACGTCATGGGAACGCCCAGGAACCCCGTGAAATGAATGTGGTCCCAGGCGGTTTTCCAGTCGCCAAGGTCGGGCACATACTCGATCGAGACGACGGTGTTCGGGCGGTAGCCCAAAATTTCTCGCACCAGCGTGTCCTTGCTGGCCACCTTGTTCTGCTTGTTCTCAGGGTTGTCGAGCACCCGGCCATCCATGTTGCCGAAGATGTTGTGCCCCACCCAACTCGAAACGGCCAAGTTCCTCCGGGCAAACATCGGGGCCAGCACGCTCTTCATCAACGTCTCCCCCGTCTTGCCGTCGCGACCGTAGTGCCGCGTCTTCCGCAGCCGCGCAAGCTCGTCGATCGCTGCCGGCATGGAGCCCAGCGAAGGCGTGAAGTTGATATGCGAAAAGCCGGCCTGCAACGCCGCAATCGCATACAGAGAACTGGCCGGCAATGGCGAACAAGGACTGCCGGCTAACAATGTCTCCAACTCGGCCCAGGTCTTGGGCAACCCGGGTGTGTTCACCGCCGGCTCGGTCGACGCAACGTTGACCACGACGACATGGGCCAAGCCTTCTCGCTCGGCAAAGTTGCTCATGTCGCGCTGCAATCGAGCGATCGCCTCGCATGCCTTTTCGTTGCGAGGCACCCAGTCACCGGCCAACTCCGCGATCGTTTCATTCGTGCCGACGATCGTCCCCGCCTGAATCCGCTGATCGATTTGCTCAAGATCGGCCCGGCACTGCTCGACAACCGAAGCCAGAGCGATGCGGCTCTCGCCCGCCATCCGCAGCGCCTCATCGAATAGCCGGACGGAGCGAATCTCATGTCCGCCAATGACCAAATCATCCCAAGGCGACAGGTCCAGCCCCTGGAACTGAGGCAACTCGCTGACTAAACCAACAGGGGAAGAGAGACCCCTCTTAAGAGCTTCCAGCCCCAGAATTGCCGTCGAGGCAACGCCGCCTCGTGCGCCCACCAACCACACACCAATACGCGAATCAGCCATGATGCTGCATTGTCGAGTACCGGCCGCTCCGCGTCAACTGCTGATTCAAGGGTTCGAGGTTCATGGGGTATCGTTTAGCGGCCGACGGGGACGTCGGCCTGAAAGCACCCCAAGCCACTAGCGCTTCTTCCGCCGGTCGATAATCCGTTGGGCGGCCGCCAGCGATCGTTCGTCGCCGGTGCGGGCGTAATGGTACAGCAAGCACAGCGTCACTTCACTCTTGTTGACGCCCTTCTCGCGTCCCATCCACTGCTCCTGCCCGAGACCGGTCCGCGTATTGCCCGTCACGTCGATCTCGCCGTCTGGTCCGACCCTTCCTCGCTCCCAACTGAGGGCCCGATCGACTGCCGCATCGAACGCCTTGTTAGGAAAATAGATGAGCCATACCTGGAGCTTGAGAGCGGCCACGGCCTGATAGCTCGAGTCGCTGCCGCCTCGTTCCAGAAACACCCCGTCCGCGGCTCGGTACCGCGTCATGGCCAAATCAACGAAATGTTTGCCCGTCCGCACCAACTCTTCGTCCTTGGTTAGGATGCCCGACAGCCCGTAAGCCAACGCGTCGAACAGCATTCGGTTCGGCGCCTCGATGTCTTCCCGCTTCAACCGCTCTTGGTAGCGGGGCTGGGCCAGCCACTTCGCGGCCTTGTGAATCTTGGGAATGAGGGCATCGATGCGGTCCTTATAGCGAGGGCCAAACTCACTTTCGCGAAGCACGAGGATGGCCTGGTTGAGTTCGGCCAACCAGAAAGCCACCGCCGAGGGACCGCCCCGCGGCATGCCCGGATGGCTGAAGTTGCCCTGCTCGGTCTGCTCGCGAAACGTTACCTCGATGGCGTGCCAACCCTCTTCGATCGCCTCGGCGTTGCGGGTGACGATGCCGCGGATCATGTAGTGCATGCCGCCCCGCTGCAACTCCGGGCTTTTGAAACCGCCCCGATTGTGCCCCACCATGCCCTCTGCGTCCGGGCGACCGCCGCCCGTGTAGGGCAACATCTCAACCGGCATCTTTTGTAGCACGGCCAATTGCTGGGCCGAGGCGGGAGCCGAACAAAGAGCCAGCAGAACAGCAAGAAACGTGAACGCGGAAGGATGAAGGAACAAGGCTCGGCAGCCGACGCCACGAACAGGCAACAAACTGCTCGCTGTGCCCATCCGGCAGTCGTCCCGACCCATCATCGCTCCGCCTCTATTCCTCGACCAGCAAAACAACCAGCCGCTTCGGCCCGTGGACGCCAAGGATCAGGATCTTTTCGATGTCGGCTGTGCGGCTGGGCCCGGTCAAGAGGACGAACTCGCCCCCTAGGCTCGGGTCGGCCACCCGTGGTGCGATCTTCGTCCAGGCGGCCGCGATGTGCTCGCAGAGCTGGCTCTCGCGAGCCACTACCACGCAGGCCGGCGGCAAATAGCACAACAAGCGATCGGTGCGCGTGGGACATGCGACCATGCACGATCCGGTATCGGCCAATAATAGGTCCGCCTCAACGACACTTACTGCCAACTCGGCCATCTGATGCGACGTCCAGTTGGTAAAGTCGCAGTGGAGCGAATCTTGTGCCAGCCCGCCGGCCGCCTCGTGCACTGACGGCCGGTCCATCGCCCCGATCGAATTCCATCCGGCCTGGTGCACCAGTCGGCTCAGTTGCTCGCGGGCCACCGCCATCGAAGCACAGCGGATCACTTCGCCCTGCAGCGCCGCCAACTCCTCGACGAATTCTTGCGCCATGGCACTCGTGCTCGGATCCTCGATCGGCCAAACCTCGCTCACCGGCGGCTTCTCCACCGCCGGATGGTTGCTCAGTTCACCACGCAAACGCTGCAAAATGCTATCCCGGCTATTCATGTCTCAGTCGCTTTGGGATGAATGTATCTCGACAGCCACCGGCGTTATTGGGACTCGTACCGCTTGCGATTCCGCCGCCACCAATGACGGAAATCGGGGCCCGGCACCTTCGGCAGCGTCCGACCGCGCGTCCACGCACCAAGTTTGCCCGGATGCCATGGCAGGAACTTGGAAAGCCGCACGCCAATCCGCACCCCGGTCATGGCCAACTTGTAGCGGAGTGCCCCGCCCATGAACCACGCCCAAACCGCCCAGGTCATCCGCTCGCTGAACGACCTCATCGGCGAAGGCTCGTTCACCGCCCGATGACGGAGGTGGACCAACTGGTGCGGAATGTCGATCTTCACCGGGCACACTTCGGCGCAGGCCCCACACAGCGAGGAGGCAAACGGTAGCTTGCCCGCCTTCTTCATGCCGAGCAGATGCGGCGTGAGGATCGAACCGATCGGCCCCGGATAAACCCAGCCATAGGCCCATCCACCGACGCGACGGTACACCGGGCAATTGTTCATGCACGCCCCGCAGCGGATGCAGTACAGCGCCGAACGCGCCGCCGGATCCTTCAACACGTTAGTGCGGCCATTGTCGAGCAAAATCACGTACAGCTTCTGCCCCGGCGTGGCCCCGTGGATCAAGTGCGTATAGCTCGTCAATTTCACCCCCGTGGCGCTCCTCGGCAGGAGATTGACGAACAGCGGCAGGTCGCAGATCCGCGGCAACAACTTTTCGATGCCGATCAAGGCCACGTGGACCGGCGGCGTGGACGTCGACAGCCCAGCGTTCCCCTCGTTTTCAATCACGGCCAGTGTGCCCGTGTCGGCAATCGCGAAATTGCAGCCGGAAATCCCCATCCCCGCCTGCAAATACTCTTCCCGCAGGTGCCGCCGGGCAATGTCGGTCAGTTTTTGGTGCTCTTCGCTGTAGGGCTCCCCCAGTTTTTCGCTGAACAAGCGGCCAACATCGGCGGCCGACATGTGAATGGCTGGCGTGACGATATGCACCGGCCGCTGTCCGGCCAGTTGCACAATCCACTCGCCCAAGTCGGTCTCGACGGCCCGAATTCCAGCCGCCGCCAACGCCTGGTTGATCTCCAGTTCCTCGCTGACCATCGACTTCGACTTCACCACGCTCTTGACGCCGTTTTCTCGGGCAATCTCGAGCACAAAGCGATTGGCCTCCGCGGCGTCCTTGGCCCAGAGCACGGTGGCGCCCTTCGCCGTGATCTTCTGTTCGAACTCGACCAACAGCTTGTCCAGGTTGGCGATCGTGTACCGTTTGATGTCGTGCGCCCGTTGCCGCCACTCCTCGAAGTAGGGTATCGCGCCGGTCACCGCCCGGTTGTGCTTGCTCGACCGCTCGGTCGTCTCGCCGAGCGCTTTGGCGGCCGCCGGTTCGTACAACCCACGGGTTTGCGACTTCAGAAATTCCGCGCCGTCAAGGTGGCTGTCGTGATGGCTCGATTCAGTAGACATGGAGCGGCCGGGGATGATGATTCAGGGGATATTTTCTGCGGACCGTCGCTCACGAGGCAGCGAGGGCCGCCTCGCAATCACTTTCGCAGCATCAGGATCTCGCGCACTTCTTTTTCGCCGATGTCTTGGTGCTCGCCTAAACGCATCCGTCGTTTCGCCAAGCGAGCGGCCACAATCTCGACGGCTTCGTCAGGAATATTGTAATCGGAAAAGCGGGTGCCAACGCCCAGGGAGCGGAAAAACCCGTCCGTCTTCTCGATGGCCTGATCGATGCGTTCGTCGTCGCTGCCGACGGTCACCTGCCATACCCGCTCGGCATACTGCCGCAGTTTCGCCCGCTTGCGGTCGCGCTGGTTTTGCAGCACCCCCGGCAACACCAGGGCCAGCGACTGGGCATGATCGATGCCGTATAGCGCCGTCAACTCGTGGCCGATCATGTGCGTGGCCCAGTCCTGCGGCACACCGCAAGCAATCAGCCCGTTGAGCGCTTGCGTCGCACACCACATTAGGTTCGCCCGTACGTTGTAATTGCTCGGTTCGGCCAGAACCTTTGGCGCTTCCTCCAGCACGGTTAACAGGATGGCCTCGGCCTGCCGATCCTGCAATGGCGCATCGACCGGGTAGGTAAGATACTGCTCGGTCGTGTGAACGAACGTGTCGACAATGCCATTGGCCGTCTGCCCGGCCGGCAGGGTGTACGTCGCCTCGGGGTCGAGAATCGAAAATCTCGGGTACACATGCCGCGAGCTGAAAACCAGCTTCTCCTGCGTGGCCGCACGACTAATCACCGCGGCGCCGTTCATTTCCGAGCCCGTGGCGGGCAGTGTCAGCACCGCGCCCAGCGGCAGGCTGTCGGCCGGCGTGACGTTGCCCCGCGTCAAAATATCCCACGCCTCCTTGCCCGGGTACCGCGCGGCCGCGGCGATGAACTTCGTGCCGTCCAGCACCGATCCGCCGCCAACCGCCAAGAGAAAGTCCAAATTCTCCGCGCGGATCAGGTCCACGGCTTTCATGCAGGTCTCGTACAGCGGGTTGGGCTCAATCCCACCGAACTCCCGCAGATCCCGGCCCTGCAAGGCCTTCTTCACCTGATCGTAAACACCATTCCGCTTGATGGAACCGCCACCATAGATCATCAGGATCTTGGCATCGGCCGGCACCAGCCTTGGCAGCTCGCCAATCGTTCCTTTGCCAAAAACGATGTTGACCGGATTGCAGTATTTGAAGTTGAGCATGGCCCTTCCTATGCCTTCCCGTTGTCGTCCACACCGGACATCAGCACTTCGGCAATGTGAATCGTCTCGATGTGTCGCGTGTCGGGATTCTTCTGCAGGATACCACCGATATGCATCAGGCAGCTAATGTCGTTGGAGACCACCACGTCGGCCCCGCTCCGCACGATGTCTTCTGCCTTCGTCTGCCCCATCGCCAGCGAAGTTCCCGGCATTTTTACACTGAACGTGCCGCCGAAACCGCAGCATTCCTCCATATTCGGCAGTTCGCAGTACGTCAGCCCGCGAACACTCTTGAGCAATCGCATCGGCGGCTCGACCACCCCCAGCTCCCGCCGCCCATGGCAGCCGATGTGCATGGTGCATTTTCGCGCGAACGTGGCTCCCGTATCCGTCACGCCGAGCATGTCGTGCAGGAATTCAGTCAACTCGAAGACCCGCCGACCAATGTCCACGATGCGCGGATCGGGATCGGCGTGGCCGAAAAACACGCGGCACATCGCCGTGCACGACCCCGACGGACATACGATCCAGCGGTGGGCTTCAAAAACGTCGCAGAAATGGTGGATAACCCGCCGCGCCTCCTCCCAGTAGCCCGAATTGAAGGCCGGCTGCCCACAACAGGTCTGCGCCGTAGGATAGACGACCGGCACCCCATACCGCTTGAGCAATTCGGCCGTCGCCTGGGCGATGCGGGGGTAAAACTGGTCAATGTAGCATGGAATGAACAACGCCACCGGTTCGCCCGGCTGATAGGGTGGATCGTCCTTGCGAGGTGCCACCTGCGACATGCGAATCATAAGCTGCTTAGCCCAAAGAAGACCCATTGGCGATAACCGGCCGCGGCCACTATCCGACGTTATACTTCCGCCGAAAGCTTCGGGCCAGGGGGCCGACGTCTGGCCGCTCTCAATATGTGGGCGTAGAATACCCGATAAGGGGATAAAATAATGATCCAAACCGCCCTGTTGCTCGGCTGTTTCGCCCTTGGCCTCGGCCCCGAGGAGAACCAACTCCGCGCCAAAGTCGAACAATGGGTGGCCCAGTTGAATGCGCCTCAGTTGGCCGTACGCCAAGCGGCCGAAGATCAATTGTTGCGGCACGGGCCCGCCGTCCTCGCTTTCCTGCCGGCGCGGTCTGCCAGACTTCCCGCCGAAACCCGCGAGCGACTCGCCCGGGTGCGACAACGGCTCGAACAGCTAGACGCAGAGGCGGCCATCAAACCCTCGCTCGTTTCGTTGCCGGACGACCCCCGACCGCTTTCGGAGATTCTCGCCAGCCTCGAGCGGCAGACGGGCAACCGCCTGATCCACGCCCGCGGGCCAAATTTTTCCGATCCACGCTCCCGCGTCGCTTTCGACCGGACTCCCTTCTGGTCGGCTTTGGACCAAATCCTCGTGCAAACCGGCCTGACCTTCGAATCCCACCCCGATGCGATTCGCCTGATCGAGCCGCTGACGGATGCCACGAAACGCCCCCGGACAACACCGTCCTACAGCGGTCCTTTCCGCTTCGATGTCGCCGGTGTCAACGTCCGGGCTGCCGACGCCACGGTGATTTCCATCCAGGTCGCCTGGGAGCCCCGGGTTCAGGTAATCAGCCTTGCCCAGCCCATGGCAACGGTCGTGGCAAAGACCGATGCTGGCGCCGAATTGCCCGCGGTGAATCCGGCCGCCCAACTGGAGATTCCCGTGAATCTCAAGGAAACGAGCGTCCGCTTCGGAGTGCCCATTGATACCTCGACAACCGACCAGCAACTCACGCAACTCCGCGGACGACTGGACGCCATTGTCGCCGGGAAACGCGAGGCGTTCCGGTTTACAGACTTGCCGACAGCCAAAAATGTCGATCAGCGGATCGCCAGCGCGACGGTCACCCTCGAAGCGATCAGAAAGACCGAGGACGGCTACGAGGTGCGGATGCTCCTTTGCTTTGACGAAGCCGGGGGTGCCCTGGCCTCGCATCGCACCTGGATTTTCAACAATCCGGCCTATCTCGAGTCGCGTGAAGGAAAGCAAATTTCCTATAAGTCGTACGAGACCGTCAGCCAAGAGAAGAACGCCTTGGGCCTGGCATTCCTGTTCGAAACGGCCGAACCCTTGACCGCCCTGACGTTCGTTTACCAAACGCCGGTGGCCATTTTCACCAGCCAATTCGGCTATGATCTGAAGATCGCGCCCCGCCAGTAGATGATCCGCGGCCGGCCGAGAGTCAAGACTTGCATGCGTTACGCCGCGCTTCGCTTGGCGGCATACAAATACGGATTCATCGTCGGATCGTTGTACATCTTGAATTGCCGGTAGAGCTTCAGCCGTTTGCGGCCGGCAAACAGGTCGCCAAGTAGTTCTTGCAGCCCGTTGGCCAGATCGCGATGCTGCTCGCAGAGGATTTCCAGCCGCCCCAGCACCTTGATGCGGTGTTCCTCGCTGGCGTCGCTCCGCGCGGCCTGCTCCCGCATGTGATAGAGCCGCAATGCGAGGATGGAAAGCCGGTCAATCACGCTTCCCGGCGTTTCCGTGTTCTGTCGGGCCTCCGCTTGTGGCTGCACCTTGGCCACGGCCAGTTCGGCCAGCAAGCCATCGTCCAATTGTTCGATCAGGTCGTTGCGCTGCTGATTCAGCTTATCAATCGCCCGTTTTACCGCGGCAATTTCTGTGTCGCCCACATCAGGACTTCGGGCGATATCTTCCTGGTGCCAAAGGCGATAGTTTTGCTCGTGCTGGCGGCACACCAAACGCAGAAAACCCTCGTAGCAATTGGCAATTTCTGCGACATGCCATTGGGCAACGGTGGTCTCGTGCAGCTTGAGAATGTCGTTGACATCAATCATCGGAACCGCCTTTGCTTCGGAGGTTTGCAGCCGTGTCGCCCCGGGCATTCATAGTTGCCATAGTACCGCTATCGACACAGCCCCAGCCAACGGCGGTAGAATAGCCGACAGAGGCGAATTGCGGCAAGACGGAAATTGCCCGCCACCGCCCCCCCCGATTCACCAGGCTTGGCCTTGTGTTCAACCGAGAACTTCCGACAATCAGCCCTATGAAGCAACGCACCGCCCTTCCTGTCGCCTCACCCCGCGGCCCCGCCGTGCTGGCTACCTCCATCCTCGCTCTCAGCGGCTTGGTCGTAGCCTCCTGGTTTCTGTTTGGCGACCACGGCCCCAACGGAAACGCGGTCGCCGCGAACTCGGTGTTAAAACTCGAAGACATCCCGTTCAATGGCGCTCGGGCCTATGAATCGCTCAAGCAACTGGTCGCGATCGGTCCCCGGCCCAGCGGCTCGACGGGCATGGCCGCCCAACAAAAGCTGCTCGCCGACCACTTCCAGACATGCGGGGGCCAAGTCGAGTTCCAGCGTTTCCGCGTGTTCGATCCTCGCAACGGTCGACCGCTGCCGATGGCCAACCTGATCGCGCGTTGGAACCCTAAAGAGCCCAGGCGGATCTTGCTCTGCGCCCATTACGACACCCTGCCCTACCCTTTGGAAGACCCTGTCAATCCCCAAGGTCGATTCGTCGGCGCTAACGACAACGCCAGTGGCGTAGCCACGCTAATGGAACTGGCTCGCGACCTGCCAACCCTCAACTGCCCTTTCGGCATCGACATCGTCATGCTCGACGGCGAGGAGTATATCTTTCGGCGTGGCCAGCGAATGTTCCTCGGCTCCGAGTATTTTGCCCGCGAGTACGCCAAGGAACAAGCCAAGAAGCGGCCGCGATACCGATATCAATGGGGTATCTTGCTCGACATGATCGGCGACGCCGACCTGCAAATCTACCAGGAACGGAACAGCCTCTGGTGGCGCGACACCCGGCCGCTGGTCGAGCAGATATGGACGATTGCCAATCGTCTGGGTGTCCGCGAGTTTGTGGCCCAACCGAAGCACGAAATCGAGGACGACCATTTGATGCTGCACAATATCGGGCAAATCCCCTGCGTCGACATCATTGACTTCGACTACCCGCCCTGGCACACCGAGGGCGACACGGCCGACAAGTGCTCGCCCCTAAGCCTGGCCAAAGTCGGCTGGGTCGTTCGCGAGTGGCTCAAGACGGTGAAATAATTGCAAGAGGTCCTCATGCTGCCAACCGCCGTCCTTCTGCTGATTGCCGCGATGCTCGTGCCGGTCGCCGCCGCCATGATCGTTTGGCACCTTCGCGAATGGCAACACTGGCAACAGGTCGGGCTGGACGCGGTCGACCTCGACTATCGCCGCCGCCAGTTCCAACGCCGCATGCAGACCAGCGCCATGCTCGGGCTGCTCGGACTAATGATGGCCGTCGGTCAAGTCCTGACCGGCTGGCTCGAATCACCCTGGTTCACGATCTGTTTCTGGTCGGCCACCCTGCTGCTGGTCGCATGGCTCATCCTGCTGGCCCTGGTCGACATCTGGGCGACCCGCCGGCACTTCGGCCGCCTGCAACGCGACATCTTCCTCCACCGCCTTGCTCTCGAGGCTGCCCAGCGACGGGCCAAGGCCTCCGCGTCCGACGCCAGCGAGCCCGCCGAGTAGACGCGTCCGGGCGAATCGAGCTGCACGCCTTCCCGCCTGCTCTTGAACTGCCTACCCCGCCGCGATCACTTCTCCGCCTCTTTCGGCGCTTCCCGCGGCATCCCAGCCTCTCCTCCACCGAACTCCGGACTGCCCGGAACGTATAAACAGGAAGAACGGCAAGTTTTACCAGACGCCTGCGTTCCATTCGACGGCCCGCAATGAGTTGCACCGCGCAGCAGGGAGACGGCAGCCATGAGTATTGACGCAGCCCTCTATCTGGAAAGCCTGTTCGGCGACCCGCCCGCCGCCGCCACGCTCCACCGCGGGCGGACCGAGACGGACACCGAAGGCGAGCTCTTGTCGCCTTTTCTATGGTTCATCCGCCGGCCCGATTGCCATGGCCGGATTGGCTGGGAATCGCCCGATGTGCCGGAGTGGCAGCGGTGGTGGGCCCGCTTTGACTTCGACGAACTGCCGGAGCTGCCCGAGGGCCTCTCGATTCCGTTGGACGATGCCGGCCCGCCCCGACTGCCGCGGTAGGCTTCAAGCTTTCGATATATTGGTCCTCAAATTGGTAACGCAACCAGGGCAATTAGCGGGAGCCCGATATCGCGGTGGAACCGCAGCCGGCCGTTGCTTCACTTTGCTGAATACCAATCAACAGCCCCGCTGGCACACCTCCCGCGATCCGCCGATTACTGCGCCAGGTCGCGGAACTCAAACAGTTCGTGTTGCACGAGCACGTCGTCTTCCACGTAGGTCTCGCTCGAAGCGGCGCGGAAGCACTTCAGCAGGTCGAGGGCGGTGTGGACCTGATCGGCGATCGTTTTGACGTGATCGCCGTCCTGATTCCGCGAGGCCGCCGCCTGCTCGATGGCGAAGTCCGCCCAGGGGGAAATCTTGTCCATCAGCGCCGCCCAATCGAACCAGCCGGCGCACGCCAGCGGGCGGTCCAACTGGGTGAGGACGCCGCTGACGGCCGGCGGCGTCTTCTGCAGGAGTCGGCGGGTATGGTCATGCGAGATAGTAATCGCAGCGACTTTGTCGCTCACCCCGATGTTGAACACGATCTTCTGATCAACACCCCACTCGGCCGGAAATTCATAGCTGTAAATGGTGCCCAGCGGATCGCTGGTCGTCTTCGGTGCGGGGAGTTGGACGTCAGTGGGAATCTTGCTGCCATCGACCTGGCGCCCAACATCAATCAGGCCGTTGACGATCGCCCGGTATTCGGCAAAGGCCTTTTTTAGCAAGTCGGCATTGCTGATGCCAAAGATCAGGGCCGGTTCAACCATGGGCATCGCCGTCTTCGTGGCCGGTTGTGATGCGAGGAAGCGGTTGCTGGTAAGCTTGCCGTCGAGGACCAGGCCCACCTGCCCATCGGCCATTGCCGGGATCAGCATCTCGCGGTTGGCCTTGTCAAAGCGGCGCACAAGCGGCATGGCCAGCGCGACGAGTTTCTTGACCTTCTCGCGGTCGGCCTCGGGAATCGCCGGCAAGGCGAACTCTTCAAAATAGTCGTAGCCGGTCTTTGCCCAGCGGGACACCACATCATAGTCCGTGAGGCTCAGATTCTGCCGGGCGACCAGCGCGACGATCGGATTGCCGCCAATGTGGTGGAGCAGGCTGAGTGATTGCGTGCCGTCGAAGCGGCCGTGATCGCCCCAGGCGTACTGATAGCCCTCCAGGCCGCGGTCCGTGAGGAAGCTGAAACTCATCGCCGCCTCGACCTCGGGAATCATTTTCTGCGCGTCCTTCGCCAACGCTTGGACGTCGGTAAGGATCTTGTTCTTCTTGGCCTCGGGGAGCTGCGAGTGGCCAAGGGCTTCGTGAGCCAATTGGGCCAGATTGTCCAAGTTCTGCCGATTGCTGTGCAGTTGCTGGTTCATCTCCTCGCTGACGTAGCCGATCGAAGTCAGGCGGCGGTCGGCGAATCTATCCAACGGCTTGAAGGCGTCGCTGTCGATCAGACGATCTTTGCTGCCGAGTTTTTCCAGGGGATCGGTCGAGGATCCGATCGAGATCAGCAGGTAGTTGTCGCGGAGGCCAAGCGCCACGACCAGCTTCGATTCCTTGAGGTGGTCGACGATCTTTTCCACGTCGCCCTCCTCGGCCTCCATCTCCTTGAACTTGTCCAGGGGCACTTCGTCCCAGGGAATCATCCCGCCGTCAAGTTCGAGGACGAGGAAGTCGTGCGAGCCTAGCTTCTGCTTCTTGAAACGGCCCTTGGTGTTTTCGTTCGTTTCGAGGACAAGATTGCCGATGGTTTCGAGCTTGATGAGTTGCTCCTTGGCCAAGTCGGCATTCTTGAGCTTGAACCCCAGGACCAGCCCGGGCATCTCCAGCGATTCGAGGTCGTCCGCCAGGGCGGCGATCACTGCCTTGCCCTTGGCATTGGCATTGTTCACGGCCGCCGGGCCATCGGTGACCAAGGCCAACAGCGGGGCGTAAGTATTGGCCGCATTGAGCTTCTGAAACAGGTCGACCGTCTTGACCCAGCCTTCGTCGCCGTAAATGAAAATCTCGTCGGAGGTCATGTCCGCCAGCAGATCAACGATCTTGCGGACCTCGGGATTGTTGAGGGCCTCGTTGAGCTTCCCCGCAGGGGTGTCGGGCGAAGCTTGTTGCATCTGGTAGAGGGCCAGGCCCATCTGCACCACCGGCATCTGGCAGAGTCGCGCCCAGGCCTTGCTCTTTCGGATAATCTCAATTTGCTCGCGATTGCGAAGCATCGCCGAGTAGAAGGCGGCATCGTCGGGAATCAGCTTTAACGAGGCGTCGAGTTTATCGAGTTTGTCCGTCTCGGCCGCGGCCCCAGGCGTTGCCGGAAAAACCGACAGGGCAAGCGACAGGGCCGTGAAAGCTACGAGTGAGGTCCAGTGGTGTCGGCGAAGCATGTGAATCTCCTGAGGGGGAGGGTTCAGGGGGTTTTTGGTGAGGGTTCAGGGGTCGGGCGAACAGGAACTCCTGCGGTAGAATCTGCCCAAGCCGCGCCCAAAGCCCCGGTACCGTGTCGAACGTTTCAATCCCACGCAAACATAGCCTATGGCTAAGTCTTGTGGCCGCATTTTAGCACCGCGCCGGGGGGGAAGCAAGCACGGCTATCGCACGGCCAAGAGAGCAACCGTCTCCTCAGTAGGGGTGAGCCCCGAGCATAGTCCTCACATACCGTGTGACGCAGACGGTAGGGGTGAGCCTCGAGCGTAGTCCTCACGCTCCGTGTGAGGACAGATGGCCTCGGATCGGTCTTCACGCAATGCACCGATGACGACGACGGCATGCTTTGCTCCTGGTCTGCCGGTCAATTCGCTGTTCGTGGCGGCGCGGGCCTGTGCTACAATTCCCCCCATGTCGCAAAAAACGCTGATTACCGTCGCCACGTACAACGAAATGGAAAATCTGCCGCGGCTGGTCGAGGAGATTGACCGCTACGCACCGCAGGCCCACATCCTGGTAATCGACGACAACTCGCCCGATGGCACCGGACGCTGGTGCGACGCGCATAAGGCCGTTAATCCACGAATTTTTTGCTTGCACCGAGCGGGCAAACTGGGGCTTGGCACGGCCACGATCGCCGGCATGCAGTACGCCATCGAGCACGGCTACGATTTCGTGCTCAACATGGATGCCGACTTCAGCCACCAACCGAAATATCTCCCCAATCTCCTCGAAGCGATGGGGACGGCTGACGCGCCGGCGGCCGACGTGGCGATCGGCTCACGCTACATCCGTGGCGGCGGCGTCGAAGGCTGGCCCGTGAAGCGGCAGTTGATGAGCCGGGCCGTGAATCTCTACGCCCGCACGCTGTTGGGGCTGCGACCCAAAGATTGCAGCGGCGCGTTTCGCTGCTATCGGACCTCGCTGCTCAAAAAACTCGACTTCGCGGCGATCGAGAGTCGCGGCTATTCCTTCCAAGAAGAAATTCTCTGGCGACTGAAGCGGCTTGGTGCCAAGTTCCGCGAAGTGCCAATCATCTTTCTCGAGCGGCAGCAGGGGGTGTCAAAGATCCACTCCGGCGAAGCAACCGCCGCCCTGCGGATCATTCTCAAACTGGGCCTGCAAAATTGGCTACGGCTCGGCTAGCAATTGGGCCTTGGGGATTGGTGACGGGAACCAAGGGCGAGGGGCATGCTGTACGTTGCTACTTCTCTCAAGAGCTCGGCCTGTTGACTATCATCAGGAGGCCACCTAAAAAGGGACACGACGACCCGGTGAACACAATGACGTGGCTCGGCTGCCATATGTCTCTCGTCCGTGCCTCTTGTGACAATCGAGAGCAGCACGGGCGAAGCCAGTCGACACTTGCAGGAAAGGCCCAACTGAGATGTTTGGTGTTCCGCAGTATTCAGAAAGCCTTGTGTTGGTAGTATGGTACGTAATACCATTCTGTTTGTATCTCAGGTTCTATTACGGCCGAACCAGACATAAGGTACTTGGGATTGTGCTCTTGTTTTCTTTAGGGTGGATTGGTCTGGGGATAATGTACTTGCTCGAGAAGGGGGCTAGACAAGCGAGAGAGAAGTAGGGTGGGCACCGCGCGGGCGCCACTGCTGGACACGTCTCGTCCGAGACCGTCCGGGAATTGAGTGCCCGCCCAACCTTACCATTACGCATATGGCTGCAAACGGGCAGCGGTGCCTGCGCCACAAAACGTACTCATTGAGAGGTCCTGATGAAAAGCCCCGACGGCGAGTTGACAATATGGACAGTGTTATGGGCTGCGGGAGGGGCTTTCCTCTGCTATCTTGCTTTTCGTGATGCGAGGCTGGGATTCGCCATCGTCTACGCAGCCCTAACCGCCGCCTCGGTCTGCTTGTGGTTTGGTGTCAGGCAGATCGAGTGGCTCCTCGTCGCGTGTTTCGCCGCCGCGACTCTCGACGGCCTTATCCTGCTTGTTAACCATGTATCGTACCGGCACGCTACAATCCAAATCGCTGTATGGCTTTATTCGATTTACCTGCTCGCGCGCTGGAATAGCACGCAACCGGACGACGAAGTACATCCAGTTCGCCTCTCCCGTAAAGCGCGAAGTGTGCTCGCCTATCTCCAATCTCCGGAAGGACAGGCTGAAATCGAGCGACGCTCAAGAGAGCGAGAAGAGGTTTGCCGTTGGAAGGTGATGGTTGAGCTACCAAGCGGACAGGAGATCACTGGAGAGGAGATTGCACAAAAGGCTTCAGTTGCGTTTAACTGTCGGTTTACGGCACGCTTCACACCGCTCGACCCCGTTGATGCAGCTTTTCTAGCCAATGCGGAAAACGGTCCGCTCGTGGATGGCGCTGCGCCTCACTTCTTATGCGGCCTTCCGCCATATCTCTTCGAGATCATTCAGGTCGACAGGTTTCTGTTGGTAAATTACCTTCCCTCGGCAACGTTTTCTGAAGAATTGGAAAACGGATACCGTTGGACAGCGAAGCTTGCTGCCGAATTCATTAGCCTGAGTCCAGCGACCGTCATGTTAGGCGATCGCAGGTATGCTGCCGCCGACCCGTGCGCCATTGCCGAGGCACTGCGGTCGCCCGCCCCCGAAGCCGCGCTGGCGCTGTTCTCAGTCCCGTAGGTATGCTGCCGCCGACCCGTGCGCCATTGCCGAGGCACTGCGGTCGCCCGCCC
>CALGFD010000003.1 GCA_937881075.1 uncultured Planctomycetales bacterium | reverse complement strand
TACCGGCCTCCCGTTAGTCGGCCTCCCGACATTCCTTTGCTGAACCTCAATAAACGCCTGCACCCGTCCCCAAGTATGTTCGGAAAACCACGACGGGGCAAGCACGACGTCCCAAGACGGCGAGGGCCGTGACGCGAGACCAATCGTTATGTTCTGTGTCGCCCAGGGGAGATGGGCAGGCTAGGCGGCCGCGATTGCTTCCCCCTTCGTGGTTTGCGGGGCGACATTCTGGGCAAAACGGCATGGCAGGGCAGGCCGGGCGGCGGCTATAATCCGCGGCGACTGCGTTTCACGTTCTTCTATGCGGAGCGACGCGTCGCGTGAAAGTGGCGGCAGCATCAACTGCCGAATGCGTGGCTCCGAGGTTGTGCCACTTTCGTTGGTCCGCGGTTTTAGTAGGGATCGCCGATGACCGGACAAGGACGTCCGAGCGCATCGCTGCGTACACCCGTGCCGGTTGCACTTCGGCCGACCGTCGCACCGCGGTCGCGGTGCGCACTCGGGACTCCGATGCTGGCCGCGATCCTATTACTCGTCCTCACCGCCAACGGCCGCCCCGACGAATACCGTCTCCGCATCGCCTGGGGGGGCGGGTCTGAACGTCAGTGGCAGGCGACAATCACGACCAGTGATGGCAGGCTCGCCGATTTCCAGCCGTTGGGCATTGAGGCCGATGAGCCCGGCTCGATGTGGCTCGAAGGGGAGGCCAACCACGGTGCCAAGAAGCTATGCGTACATCAGCGCAGTCCGCGGACCTACGACGGCGTCGATCTATCCGTCTCGGCCTCGTCCGCCGCCAAGCTGCAACTGCGGTTCACGCCCGTCGACGCGCCTGATCAATCGACCAATCTAGAAATTCCCCTGAGTTTCGCGACCGGCGAGTTCGTCAACAAGGAACTCGACAGCCGCGGCAACCGATTGATCCTGATGCGAGCGCCGGGCGATGTACTCCGCCTCCGCTTTAGCCGTGACCATCTCGTATTTGCCCCGGGCGAGACGTTCAAGTTCACCGTCGAGCCCTATGGTTTGCCACAAGTCAGAGCCGGCCGCATTCGTCTTCGCGTCCAACTGGTCAACCGCGACGGCAAGGAACTGTGGTCACAGCAGCGGGAATGGAACCCCGATCATCCGGAATCCGTTCCCCTGGAAGTCGCCGTGCCGAGCGAGGAAGGTGTCTACGACGTGGTGATCGTGGCGATGACCGGTCCCAACTGGTCGCAAGCGGTGCGTCAACCGTTGAATGCTAAGCGCACTCTCGCCGAACGCCGCCTGCAGTTGTTGGTGCTCAACGGAAACCGATCACCAGTTGGAGCCGCGAGCCGCGAATTCGCGCAGCTAGCCGAGATCGATCCCACGAATCCTCGCGGACACGACAAGCTGAACAAGCTGCCGCAACTGCAGTTGACCCGCGGCCGACTGCCGTGGACGTGGAAGAGCCCGTTAGGCAATGATCGCCTGCAATCGAGGCGACACGTGTTGGGGGAGATGGGCGAGCTTGCTCCCAATGCCGAATCGCCGGACGTCAGTTGGGAGGCCTACTGGTTGCCGATCGCGCAGCCCGGCCGTCCGCATTTTGTCGAGGTGGAATACCCAAGCGATGTGCCGCAAACTCTGGGGCTGAGCATTCTCGAACCAAATCCGAGCGGTTCGCTATCGCCCCTCAAAGTGGATTGGTGCGTTGACAATTTCGGCAGCCCGGCCGATCCGCAGAACTCGCCGCGACTGCAACGCCACCGATTGATCTTCTGGCCGTGGAGCAATTCGCCATTGCTGCTGGTTAGCAACGGCCGCGATCGCGCGCCGGCCGTGTTTGGAAAGATTCGCGTTTTCAGCGGGGGAGAGCGGTTGCCGCGCATGATTCCGGACAAGGCCAATCAACGTCTGCTGGTCGCTTACATGGATCGCCCCCTGCTTTGTCAGACCTTTCAGGGCGGAGAAAGTCTCGACGTGATGAGCGGTCGCAGCCTGGATGATTGGGCAACCTTCTACGAGAGTGGATCACGGCTCGTCGAACACCTCCACCATTCCGGTCACAATGCCCTGATGCTAGGTGTGCTGGCCGATGGTAGCACGATCTATCCGAGTTCGTTGCTGCAACCGACTCCCCGCTATGACACCGGTGCGTTCTTTGCCACCGGTCAGGATCCGGTTCGCAAAGATGTGTTGGAAATGCTGCTGCGGCTGTTCGATCGCGAGGATCTGCAACTGATCCCCGTGCTCGATTTTGCCGCGCCGCTGCCCGAACTTGAAGCGCTGCGCCGCGCCGGCGGTCGTGAGGCCGAAGGCATTGAGTGGATCGGGGCCGAGGGCAACAGTCTTCCGGCCACCTGGCCCCCGCGACGCGGGCAAGCTCCCTACTACAATCTGCTCCATCCCCGCGTGCAACAGGCGATGCTGGCCGTGTTCCGCGAGATTGCCGCGCGCTACGCCCGCCACCCGTCGTTCACCGGCATAGCCGTCCGACTGTCGGCCGACGGTTATGCTCAACTGCCGGGCCCGGAGTGGGGCCTCGACGACGTGACGATCACCCGCTTCCAGCGCGACACGAAGCTGCAAGTGCCTGGAACCGGCCGCCAGCGTTTCGCCGAGCGCGCGGCTTGGCTCGCCAACGAACCGTATCGCCGCGCCTGGCTTGATTGGCGGGCCGCGCAAGTGGCCGATTTTTACCATCGGGTTGCCGAGGAATTGGTTGGCATGCGCGCCGGCGCGCGCCTCTATCTGGCCGGCGCCGGTATGTTCAACGGACCGGAAACCCAGTCCGTGATTCGTCCCACGCTCCCTCGACGACTCACCACGGCCGCCGCCCTGTTGCATGTCGGCATCGATGTCCGCTGTTTCCAGCACGGCGGCCAGCAAAACGTCGTCCTCCTGCGTCCCGAGGCCGTGACCGCCGCGGGCCATTTGGCCAGCCAGGCCGCCGAGATCGAGTTGCGACAAACGGCCGACTTCGACGGCCTTTTTCAAGGTCTGGCCGCGCCCGGCAGCTTCTTCTTCCACCCGCCGCGGGAAGTGCACATCGCTTCCTTCCAGGCGAAGAGTCCGTTCCGCGCCTCGGCCGCCTGGTTGATCTCGCAAGCCGTGCCGGCCGAGATGCAGAATCGCCGCCGCTTTATCCATAGTCTCGCCACGCTCGACGCCCAAGTTCTTGTTGACGGCGGGTTGACGCTGCCGATGGGGCAAGAAGAATTGCTGCGCACCATCGTCACCGCGTATCGGATGCTGCCAGCCACGCGGTTTTCGCCAATTGCCAGCCGCCAGCAGCCCGACGCAACGCAGCCAGTGACCTTCCGCCAAGCCAGTTACAACGGCCGATGCTTTCTTTATGTTGTCAACGACGCGCCCTTTTCCACGACCGCCCGCCTCCGAATCGAAGCCAGCCGCGGTTGTCGTATCGAGGAACTGACCGGAGCGAGAAGAGTTCCCCCGCTCCAGTCCGACAGCAACGGCTTGTACTGGGAAGTCGCTCTCGAACCGTACGACTTGATCGCCGTGCGCTTCACCGAGCCGAACGTGAAATACTTCAATCCCCACGCGTCCTGGCCAGCTTCGGCAAACGCTGCGCTTAGCGCGTCGATTCGTCGCCTCGGTGCTCGCGCGGCGGCCCTGCGCAACCCAACGCCCTTAGATGTGATCGCGAATCCGGGTTTCGAGACCACCGCGGAAAAAGACCCGCAGATTTCCGATTGGGCCGTGACCACCGGCGAGGACGTGTCGATTCGTTTGGACAAGAATGACAAGCACAGCGGCCAGCATGCGGTGAAAGTGCAGAGCAGCGGCCCGATCGCCTGTCTCGTGAGTCGGCCGATGAATATACCGCCCACCGGTCGGCTGGCAATCTCGGTGTGGCTCCGCGTCAGCGATCCAGCAAAACAGCCGCCGCTACGGTTGGCGGTCGACGGAAAACTGCACGGCCGGGAATACTATCGTTTCGCCCAGGTCGGGCTGGCCGCGGCCGGACAGCCGGCCGTGCCGCTGCAAAGCGAGTGGGCGCAGTACGTCTTCCAGGTCGACGATTTGCCGATGGAAGGGCTTTCCACCCTCCGTGCGCGATTCGATCTGATGGGCCCCGGCGAAGTCTGGGTCGATGATGTGCAAGTTTTCCATTTGGCCTTCAGCAAGGTCGAAATGGTCGAACTCTCCAAGCTGATCACCCTCTCCGACATCAAGCTGAAGAACGGGCAAATCGCCGATTGCCTTGATTTGCTGGACGGCTACTGGCCCCGCTTCCTGGAAGCGAATGTTCCCCTCCCGGCCGGTGTCGACGTGGCCGCCCGTCCGAAACCGGCCGAGGATCGCCCACCCGACCGCACGGGGTTGCTCAACCGCGTCAAGGATATGTTGCCCGAGACGCTGAAACGCTAAAATGGGTGTTCTTCCGCTACGAAAAGTCTCACCACCGTGAAAGTCTGGAGATCAACTGGCGACCATGGCCTATCCCGCGATTGACCCCTTGAAACTGCGAGTGTTTCCCCTCTCCGAGCGGCGCAATCTGTTGCACTTGGACAAGGAGACGGCCCAGGCGGTCGCCGCTCCCTCGCCGGCCGATCCGGCCGTGCAGCGGCAAATCGATCAGTTGGCCGAAAATATGCTCGCGGCGCGGCAGAAGAAGGCCTCGATCATGTTCACCTACGGCGCCCACCTGATCAAGAACGGCGCTGGTTCGCTGCTGAATCGACTGGTCGAGGCCGGCCTGGTGACACATCTGGCCACCCAAGGCGCCGGCATCATTCATGACTGGGAATTCTCCTACCAAGGCCATTCCGGCGAGTCGGTTCGTGAAAACGCCCCGGCCGGTACCTTCGGCGCCTGGGAACAGACCGGCCGCTATCTCAACCTTGCCGTCATCGTTGGCGCCGCTGACGGTCTGGGCTTCGGTGAATCGATCGGACGGATGATCGAGGAAGATCGCCTCGTGCTGCCGTCGCCAGACGAATTGCGGAAGGCGATCATGGCGGACCCCGCCGCTCCGTTGACAGCGGCCAAGGCCGACCTGCTCCACACGATGCAGACCTTCAAGCTTTGTGGTGGGACCCTTTCAATTCCCCATCCGTTCAAGGCCTGCTCGGTACCGGCCTGTGCCTACCGCCACGGCGTTTCCTTCACCGTGCACCCCGGTATCGGCTATGACATCATCGTGAACCATCCGATGTATCACGGCGGCGCGATCGGTCGCGCTTCCGGTCGCGATGCCCGAGTCTTTGCCGCCTCGGTCGACGGACTGGACGGCGGCGTTCACGTATCGCTTGGCTCGGCCATCATGAGCCCACAGGTCTTTGAAAAAGCTTTCAGCGCGGCCAACGGCATTCGGGCCGTGGAAGGCCGCAAGCTGCTGACCGACCATCATCTGGCGATCGTCGACTTGCAGGACGGCGGCGGCTGGGACTGGAGCCAAGGCGAGCCGCCCAGCACCAACCCGGCGTACTACCTCCGGTTCTGCAAGAGTTTCTACCGCATGGGCGGAACCTTGGACTACATCCGCTGCGACAACCGCGAGTTCCTCGTTCACCTGCTCAAGCGGCTAAATGTGCCGCTCACGTAGCACGGCGCTTGCGCCGGGGACAGAACGATTGGCAAGCATCAATTGGTGCCTGCCGGCGGTGAGGCCGCTAACAATCAATCGTTGACGTCTGTGACACAGTCGGCCACGCTCCGCCATTGTCGCGCACCGCAATCCCCGGTAGCATAAGAGGTCCGGCCTTTACCGGCTGGGATCGACGTCTGCGCCCGACTCTAACACTTGTGGAGCTGTGAGAATGTCTCTTTCCTGGCTCGCTGCGTTGTCGTTGTCCGCTTCGTGTCTTCTGTTGGCCGCCGTGCCGATCGCTGCTGGAGAGAACTCGCCTGCCAACGACGCCCGGGCGAAGGCCTTCATCGACCAACACGTCGCCACGATGCGGCCTTTGGAGATCGAAGCCGCCAAGCTCTATTGGACGGCCAATGGCAGCGGCAAGGAAGAAGACTTCCAGCGGAAGCAGGCCGCCGAAGAGAAGATCGAGATGGGCTACTCCAATCCGCAGCGATTCGCCGAACTTAAGGCGATCAAGCAAGCGGGCGTCTCCGATCCGCTGTTGGCACGCCAAATCGACATCCTCTACCGCAGTTACCTGGCCCGTCAGGTCCCGCCCGAACTGCTCCAGAAGATCGTTGCTCGCACGAACATGGTCGAACGAGCGTTCAACGTTTTCCGCCCCAAGGTCGACGGCAAAGAACTGACCGACAACGAGGTTCGCGAGATTCTCCGCGGTTCGCGTGAGTCGGCCCAACGTCGTGTGGTATGGGAAGCCAGCAAGAAGGTTGGTCAGCAGGTGTCCGACAATCTCAAGGTGTTGGTCAGTTTGCGCAACCAAGCCGCTCGCCACCTGGGCTACAAGAATTATGGTGAGTTGAGCCTGTTCCTTAGCGAGCAGAGTCAGGAACAAGTGTTGCGGCTGTTCGATGAACTCGACGCCTTGACGCGCAAGCCGTTCCACGAGGCGAAAGCCGAAATCGATCAAGCCTTGGCGTCCAAGTACGGCATCAAGGTGGAAGAACTTCGCCCCTGGCATTATCACGATCCTTTCTTTCAGGAAGCGCCTGTGGTGGGCGATAGCTTGCCCGAGTCGGTGTACAAGCCGCTCGATACCTTGCAGATCTGCCGCGAGTTCTACGCCGGCATTGGCCTGCCTATCGATGACATTCTGCGACGCAGCGACCTGTTCGAAAGGCCTGGCAAGAACATTCATGCGTTTTGCATCGACATCGACCGGGCTGGCGATGTGCGAATTCTCGAAAACATCGTGCCTGGCCGTGAATGGCTGATGACTACGCTGCACGAGTTGGGGCACGCCTCCTATTCGAAGTTCGTGCCCGCCAGCCTGCCCTATGTTCTGCACAGCGACGCCCACCCGATCTGCACCGAGGGCATCGCCATGATGTTCGAGCGGTTTGGCCAGAACGTCGATTTCCTGCTGGCCTACGGCGCCAAGATTCCCGACCCCGGGAAGTTCCGTGCTGCCGCCGCCAAGTTGCAGCGCCATCGACTTTTGGTCTTCTCGCGCTGGTGCCAGGTGATGTTCCGCTTCGAAATGGCGATGTACGCAAATCCGGATCAGGACCTCAACAAGCTCTGGTGGCAACTGGTCGAGAAGTACCAGGAAGTCCAACAGCCGGAGGGTCGCAACGAGCCCGACTATGCCAGCAAGTATCACGTGGTCGCCTCGCCGCTGTATTACCACAACTACCAACTTGGCGAGATGTTCGCTTCGCAAGTCCATCACGCTCTGGTTCGCGAGGTTCTGCCTGGCGCCAAGCCCGCCGGTGCGACGTACATCAACAACAAGCAGGCGGGCCAATTTATTCAGCAACGCGTCTTTGACCCGGGCATGACACTCAACTGGAATCAATTGACCCGCCACGCCACCGGCGAGGATCTCAGCCCGAAGGCCTTTGCCGAGGACATCGGTGCCGCCGGCGGCGACTCGGCCACACCCTCCGGGAAGACCAAGTTGCTGCGGCTGAAGCGAAGGCCGCTCCGCTAATCGCTGCCGCACACCCTTTCGAACTGTCCTAGCAATGCACCCGCGCTGGAGCTGCCGTGTCCCAATCCAACTCCAACTCGCCGACCGTTGCCAAGCGATCGTCCCTGTTTGCCCATCCCATCGGTTTTTGGTTCTTCTTCTGGGGCGAATTCGCCGAGCGCTGCTGCTACTACGGGATGGTGACGATTCTAGTGCTGTTCATGACGCAGATCCTCCGCTTCGAGGATAGCCAGGCGGCACGCATCTTCAACTACTATCTCACCGCCTGCTACTTGCTCCCCTTGGTGGGCGGATACATTGCCGACCGTTACCTGGGCAAGTATCGCACGATCGTCTACTTTGCCATACCCTACATCATCGGCCAGTCGATCCTCGGTATCGCCAGCCTGCACAATGCGGTGTTTCTCTACTTGTCGCTGGCATTGCTCGCCATGGGCAGTGGCGTGATCAAGCCCAACATCTCGACTTTGATGGGCATGACCTATGACCAGTTGCGCCCCGGCCAGACGAAGTTGCGCAGCGACGCCTTCGCCATGTTCTACGGAGCCATCAACGTCGGCTCCGCCCTCTCGAGCCTGGCGGTGCCGGCCATCCGCAACTATTTCGGCAGCGACAGCCGTGCCTACGCGATTGCCTTCCTGTTTCCCGCCGCGCTGATGGTTTTTTCCTTCCTGGTCTTTGTCATCGGCAAGCCGTTTTACGCGAAAGAGACGACCGCCTGGACCCCGCCGACGCCCCAGCAGCGCCGCGAGCGTTGGGTGATCCTTCGCCGCCTGTTGGGCTTGTTTCTCGTGGTCACCGTCTTCTGGAGCATCTTCAATCAGTCCGCCTCGACCTGGATTTTCTTCGCCCGCGATTACCTCCGGCTCGAACTGTTCGGGATGGCGATCTCGCCTGACCAGCTGATGGTCTTCAATCCGGTGTTGATCATCGTTCTGCTACCACTGGTGACAATGTTCTGGCACCTGTTGGCACGACTGGGCTGGGACTTGAAGCCGACCAGCAAGATGACGATCGGCTTTGTACTTACTACGGCGACGGCGATTATGGTCACGCTGGCCGCTTTTCGCGGTTCTTCGGTCGTCGTGGCGAACGCTCCCTCGGCCTTGATGAGTGCGGAAAGCACCCAGTACCTATTGACGCCGCCCGCGGATTTACCCAATAGCCCGACCGGAAAGGCCAACGCCGCCGCGCGTGTGGTGGGGCGGACTTCCCTGGCCGCTGCCCGGCTGGCGTGGCAAACCGTCAGTTCGGCCACTTGGAATGCCGACGCGATCAAGCAACTGCGGACGACCGGAGAAAGCACAGCCCTGGCAATTGCCGAGTGTGACAAGGCCGTACGGCTTGCCGAGAAAGCCGCCAGCGGGCAGGAAAACGAGAATCAGGTGGATCTCACCGAGTGTACCAAAACGTCGGTCGCTGCCAACAAGGTCGTAGCGTTCGTCCGACGGACGGCCGACGCTCTTGCCGCCGACAATCGTAGCGCCGCCCGTCTCCAGGCTGCGATGGCCGTCGCCGCCGCCAACGAAACAACCCTCGTCGCAGCAAAACTGGCTGCTCGGGCGACCAACGTGGAAGTCTCTTCATTGGTCGTTGCCGCTGAACAGAGCATCCTTGCCGGCCGCATTTCCTTGTTCTGGCAGATCATCCCCTACATCGTGGTCACGATCGCCGAAATCTGCATCTCGGTCGTCGGCTTGGAACTGGCATTTGCTGCCGCGCCGGCCACGATGAAAAGCTTCGTCACCGCCTGCTGGTTGCTGACCATCTCGGTCGGCAACATTCTTAACGCCGAGACCACGCCCTGGTACAACGAAACCGTCTTCGGCCTCAGTTTCACGCCGAACTGGTATTTCTTGGCCTTTGCCCTGCTGATGATTCCGGTCACGTTGACCTTCATTCTGATTGCCCGTCGCTTCGACCGTCCGGCAACGTAAAGCATGACGAGAGTCACATGCCGAATGAGGAATGCAGCACGCCAACGGCTCATCCCTAGCCCCTAGTCCTTCCCAATGTCCAAGTACCAGACCTCGCCTTTGCCCCTCGAGACGATGCCGCCTGGCGTGCCCTATATCATCGGCAACGAGGCGGCCGAACGGTTCTGTTTCTATGGAATGCGCTCGATCCTCGTCATCTACATGACGACGGCCTTGCTCGATCGCCAAGGCAATTTGGCGGCGGTCTCGGAAACGACCGCCAAGGAGTGGTATCATCTCTTCGTTGCCGCGATGTACTTCTTTCCGATGGTCGGGGCCATCATCGCCGACGCCTTGCTGGGAAAGTACCGCACCATCCTCAGCCTTTCGCTCGTCTACTGCCTCGGCTGTTTCGCGCTGGCGCTCGATCAGACACGACTTGGCCTCTTCCTCGGGCTGTCGATGATCGCCATCGGCGCCGGCGGCATCAAGTCCTGCGTCTCGGCCAACGTCGGTGATCAGTTCGGACCACGCAACCAGCACCTGCTCGATCGGGTCTTCAGTTGGTTCTACTTTTCAATCAATTTCGGCTCGTTCTTTGCCACCTTGACGATGCCGATCCTGTTCGATCACTTCAGCCGCAGCGATCTCTACGGTCCAAACGCCAAGCATCTCGGCCCGGCCATGGCCTTTGGATTCCCAGGCTTGCTGATGCTGACCGCCACGTTCATCTTCTGGCTCGGCCGCAAGAAATTTGTCCACGTGCCGCCCAGTGGCAGCGGCCTGTTGCGAGAAGCCTTCAGTCGCGACGGCGCTATGGTGATCGCCAAACTAGGTACTTTGTTCCTCTTCGTGGCCATCTATACCTCGCTCTATGACCAAGGCGCATCGGCCTGGGTGCTGCAGGCCAAGAAGATGGACCGCCAGATCTTCACTTGGTTCCAGCCGACCGAAGAATGGCTGGTCGCCCACGGCTTGACTGTCCTGCAGGGCTTGAGCCAGTTTCAGATCAAGCCGTCGCACATATTGGCCGTCAATCCCATGCTGATCATGGTGCTGATCCCGTTCTGCACCTACCTGCTCTATCCGGCCGTCGGGAAGTTCGTCGAGCTGACCCCTTTGCGCAAGCTGGCTGGCGGTTTCTTCCTTATGGCCGGAGCGTTTCTGATCGCTGCGTACGCCGCCACGTTGATTGCCAGCTCGCCGACACCGCCGACCGTTTGGTGGCAGCTTCTGGCGTTCGTCGTGCTGACCATGGCCGAGGTTACTGTGAACATTACCTGCCTGCAATTCTGCTACACCCAGGCTCCCGCAAAAATGAAGTCGCTGGTGATGGGCATGTACATGCTCTCCTGGGCAGGCGGCAACCTCTTCACCGCCGCGGTCAACTACTTTATCAGCCGGCCCGACGGCAGCAGCCGCTTGCCCGGCGCCAGTTACTACTGGTTCTTCGCCGGCCTGATGCTGATTACCTCGCTGCTGTTCTGCATCTACGCGGCGTTCTATCGCGAGCAGAATGTGGCGATTCGGGAACTCGACGTCGCCGAAGAAGAGGCCGAGGCCGTCTCATAGGCGATCGGTGAGGGCTTTGGGATTCTAGCCTCTTATCCCTCGCCCCTCGGCTCCTTGCCCCTATCCCCCAACCTACAGCCAGCCGGCCGTGCGATACCAGTTGGCCGTCTGCCGCAAGCGGTTCAGCAGCGGTGCACCAACCTGATAACCCAGCTCTTTAGCCGCCGCCGTGGCCGAGCACACCCAATTGCCGGCGGTGATCTCCCGGGCTTTGTCCATGTTCATGAACAACGGCTGATGTCCAATGCGAGAAATCGCCTCACCGGCCACAGCCACCATCCAGACCAAAGGCGTCGCCGTTGGCACGATCACCACGAGATGTCGTCCCAGCGCTTCGGCGACTAACCGTCCTAGATCGGAGTACGCCGGGTCTTCTTCGCAAGCGGCGAAATAGTAGCCCTGCGGTCCGTGCGACTCGGGGCTGCCGCGAGGTGGCAAACGCGTCCCCTTCTCTGCCGCCCGGATCATCAACTCCACCAGGTCGTCGACGTGCACCAAGGAAAAGCGGCGGCGGTTCAGCCCGGGCACCATGTGCACGCCGAACTTGGCAATCGAGCGGAATAGCGGCAGCCCCATGCGATCTCCTTCGCCCAACACAATCGGGGGCCGGACGATGGTGATCGGCACGCGATCGGCAAAGGCTTCTGCGGCGCGCTCGCCAGCCCGCTTGCTGTGTCCGTAATGCGATACGGGGGCAGGGCGATCGGCCTCGGTCTTCGGCTTACCGTTGTTGGCCGGCCCGGCGGCCGCCAAGGACGAAACCGACACCATGATCGGCGGGTTTGCCTGGCCGGCGCAGACCTGCGCGACGTTCGCCACGCCTCGCTGGTTCACCTTGTAGAACCACCGCGGATCCAGCGACTGGGTGCAGCCGGCCACGTGATAAACGATCTCCTGACCGGCGATCGCGGGCGGCAAACTCTCGCGATCGGTCACGTCGCCGTAGACCAATCGCGCGCCCGACTCGGTCAAGGAGGCGGTCTTCGAACTCTTCCGTACCAAACAAGTAATGTCGTCTCCGCGTTCGGCCAGCGCTCGAACGAGGTGGACTCCAATGAAACCGCTAGCACCCGTAACCATTACTTTTGCCATGGCGAGGTTGCGTCTGTTCGAGGTCAAAACGGCCACGAAACACGAGCCAGGCGGTAGCTCGATCCCGTGTCAGTTTTATCGGCCGCCGGGGCCGGTGTCTAATAAATTTTCCCGAATCGTCAAGCTTTCAGCCAACTGCAAAGTTCCCGCCAAGAAGCCTCGATTTCGGAAAAAAATGGCCTCGGTGAGGAGAGTGTTCTCAAGAATTAAGAGCAATCGGGCGAAATGCAGGGGATTTTCTCAGTTCAGAAGGCGTTTTCCGTGCCTCTGACCCCCAAATTCGTCTATTCCGGGGCGCGTCGCCGCGGCTATAATCTGCCTCCTTTCCAGGGCCAACGGACATCCTGCCAGCGGAAAAAGCCCGCAATTGCCAGCAAGGATAAGGAAAAAAGCCATGTTAGAAACGCGATGCCTCGCGGCCGTCCTCCTCCTGCTGGCCCTCTTCGGCTGCCAATCAACCGCCGGGCCCGACTGGACGCACCCCGGTTCGGCCCCCAAACAACAAACCCGGGCGCTGCGCTACGATCCTTTTCCCGAGAATGAGCCCGGCCCGCCCATGACGGGCGTTCGCCCGCGAGAGTACCAAAGACCGCCGGCGGAGCCCTCCCGAGCCCGGTGGACTTTAGGTAATTGGGGGCAGTAAGGCCGCCAGGGATATCCGCCGCGACCGCCGCGTCCTATGATAGTAGATTGGTCGTTGCCGCTATTTCCGGCGACGCTGCCAACGAAAGTCGGCCTGGCCTTGCTGTGGCCCTCGTCGGCTTTCGAACCCAAACTCCTACATCCCAGATCCGAATCCCATGCCTCGCCCTAGTCGCTCGCCCAAGTCTGCCGGCCCTCGTTCCGCGAAAGATCGCCCGCCCGGCCGAACTCGCGGACCCAACAAGGGCCCCGCTGGCCCAGCCAAGCGCCGTCCGGCGCGCGGTCCAGCCGCTGGCGGCCGTGGCCCCGTCCGACCCCGCGCAACTCGCCGAAGTGCTCCGAGCGAGGATGGGCTGCAGCGGCTGCAGAAGTTTCTGGCCTCGGCCGGGCTGGGTAGTCGCCGCCAGTGCGAAGAGCTTATCACCAGCGGCCGCGTCGAGATCGACCGACAGGTAGTCACGGAACTTGGCACCAAGGTCGATCCCGCCAGCCAGCAGATTCGCGTTGACGGCGTACCGCTGACAACCGCCAAGCTGGAATACTACGCGGTCAACAAGCCGATCGGCGTCGTTTCGACCAACCGCGATCCGTCAGGCCGCCCGCGCGTCATTGACTTCGCACCTGCCAAAGGCTCGCGACTGTTTACGATCGGCCGTCTCGACCTCAACAGCGACGGTTTGATCCTCGTAACCAACGACGGCGAGTTAGCCAACCTCCTGACGCACCCACGCTACGGCGTTCAAAAAACCTATCGCGTCACGGTGGCCGGCCGGCCGACCCGCGAGATTATCAACCAGTTGCTAAAGGGCGTACACTTATCCGACGGCATCGCCCGGGCGGAACGCGTTGAGATTAAGTCGCACCACGGCGAGAGCACTCTGCTCGAGATGGTGTTGCGCGAAGGCAAAAATCGCGAGATTCGCCGGATCCTGGCCCGTGTCGGCCATAAGGTGTTGAAGTTGACACGAATCGCCGTCGGTCCCGTCCGGCTCGGCTCGCTGCCGACCGGCGCCGCCCGCAAACTGACGAACGAAGAACTCAAGGAACTTCGCCGCGAAGGGCGAGTCAGTGGTTAGTGAGCAGTGGCCGACGGCTAACCGCTCCCGGCTTCAATCCCTAAATCCCTCCGCAGAACATGCCCAGCTACGCCGACAACGCCTGGTACGGTCCGGTAAGCGTCGAAGAGAACGTGCCGGTGGCCCGCGACACCTACCGCATCCGTTTTGCCTGCCCGGAGATTGCCCGGCGGATCGTGCCCGGCCAGTTTCTGATGTTGCGGCTGGCCGACTGCAATGATCCGCTGCTGGGTCGTCCGTTGGCCTTGTACGACGTGGTGCCCGACGCCAGCGGCCGTCCACACTATCTTGACATCGTCTACCTGATGATCGGCAAGATGACGCGGCTGCTGACCGAGTTCCAAAAGGACTCGCGGCTGGAGGTCTGGGGCCCGCTGGGCAACGGATTTCCGCCCGAACCGGCCGAGCACCTGGTGATGGTGGCCGGCGGCATCGGTCAAACCCCATTTTTGACCCTCGCCCGCGAGTACCTCGGCCAAAGTTGCTTTGGTGATCCGGCCCGCCAGGTGCCGAAAGCCAAAAAGGTGACTCTCTGCTACGGCGCCCGCGGCCAGGAGTGGTTGGCCGGCGTCGAAGACTTCCGGCGGCTGGGCGTCGACGTCCGCATTAGCACCGACGACGGCTCGGTGGGCCACAAAGGCTTTGTTACCGATCTGGTTCGGCCGGTCGTCAGCGAATCGCCGTGGCCGTGCCGGATCGTTTGCTGCGGGCCGGAGCCGATGATGGAGGCCACGCAGCATGTCGCCGCGGAGTTGAATGTGCCGTGCCAGCTTTCGCTGGAGAGCCCGATGGCGTGCGGCATCGGCGTCTGCTTCAGTTGCGTGACGAAGATTCGCGACGCCTCCGGCGGCTGGGACTACCGCCGCACCTGTGTGGACGGCCCGGTGTTCGACGCGAAGGACGTGGAGTTCTAGCTAGAGTTGCTCGCGCGATAACAGCTCGGTCGGCGGTGCGCACCCTGCTTTTGCGTCATCGCCAGATGCTCGTGGCAGACGCGTACCTGATCTACTACGCGGCAAACGCCACGTTTCCGTGTCAATATTTCAGGAACTAGTCGCGACCCACGCGCATGCTGCAGCGACTACAAGGATCAGGTACACCAGTGGCAGCAGAGACATGTTTACCGCCTTGTCCGATTTCCCCCGCCTCGAAGCTGCTATTGCGGCGGATGCGAAGCCAAGATACACAATTGGATAGAGCGTCGATCCCCAGAGAAAGGCGTGCGCCGCCAATTGCTGCAGTATCGGTGGAGGCGGCGTCGACCGGTGCCCCGCAATACTCATGATGTTTGCCATCAGAATAAACGGATAGATAAGTAGCGGCAGGCCGCCGACCACCAACCAAATCCAAAAACGATATTTCATCTCAAGGTCTCTTCCAGCGTTGGTGCTCGCGAAGTGGCCACCCCATGCAAGATCACGCGAATACGCGAGTTCTGGGATAGCTCTTTGCTGCTGCCACCGGCAACTGCGCGTAGCCGCAATTGTCATCGAAAGCTCGTCGAAAAGGAAGCGGTGGTAGCGATTGCAGGTGCCGCCCCAACGTTTCTCGCCGACAACCGTCCGGAAGCTTGGTCGATTTCCGGCGACTTTTTCGGCCGCCTTTGAGGTTCGGCAATTTAATGCCATTTGGCGCGGTTTGAGGCGGCGATGCGGGCCTGCGTGGAAAGACTATTGACGCCGTTGTGGAAATGCGATAAAGTACTTTGCATAACAAAGCTAACTGCAATTGGCAGCAGAGGGCGGCTCTTCAACAACCCGATGGCGTAGTGCGAGGTCCTGTCGGCTGCGTACTCGTTACGCACCCATTGTTGATTGTGGCAGCGATGTTAGACGCGTGCGAGCAACACCCAAAGGCGTATTGCACCGACGGGCGCGATGCGGCGTCTGCCAGGCTTGTGACTTGGGGAGGCAACGGCGCCTGGTCGGCGAAACTTGGCAAAACCGAAGGAGGCGATCATGCGCAGCAGATTCGATCTGGTGTGTTCAAAACGTGATTGGCGACGGTGGTTCCAGCTTGGCGTGTCGGCCGTGGTGATCGTTCTGGCGGTGCTGTTGTTCATCTACCCGGCCGCGACGATCGGCCTTCTGGTCTTCGACAGCAAGTTGAACGAGACCGGCGAGAGCCGTTTGGTGCCGTACTGGTTCCGCTCGGCCACACCCCGGTTCCTCGCCTGGGCCAACGCCTATCTCGACACCAACTACGCCCAATCGATCGCCCACGACGATGTGCCGGCCACCGAATGGCCGATGTTCGGCGCCGTGTTCTATCTGGTCACCGCCGAGGACCTGCAAAAGCGCGGCGCGGTGGATGCCAAGCAGGGCGCCATCCGCGAGGCGGTTGAAAAGGCCGCCCAGATCGTCGCCTCGCCCACCACCGGCACCTGGGTGAAGACCAAGTGGGGCGACGGCTATCGCGAGAAGGAAAACGTCTTCTACCGGATGCTGCTGATCCTCGGCCTGTCGTCCTACGAGTCGCTCACCGGAAATCCGCAGTATCGGGAGCTGATGTCGCAGCAACGGGCGACGTTGGCCGACGAACTGGCCAAGGCAAAATACAACCTTCGCGACGACTACCCCGGCGAGTGCTATCCGGCCGACATGCTTTGGGCGGTGGCCGCTATCCAACGGGCGGGCAAATTGGAAGGCACTTGCCATGATACACTCGCTCGGGACTTGATGAAGTCGTTCGATGGTCCGCTAAAGGCTGCCGAGGGTTTGCCGGCGTTCCAGGCCGATTCGCGGACAGGAGCAATCTTGCAGGGCGCCCGCGGCTGTGGGAACTCGGGGTTGCTCAACTTCGCCGCCGAACTCGATCTCGTCGTGGCGGGCCGATGGTACGAGGCCTACGAAAAAAACTTCTGGAAGGACGTCGGGTGGATCGCCGGCTTCACCGAGATGCCGCTGAGTTCGACCCACAAGATGATGGATATTGATTCAGGCCCCGTGCTTTGCGACATCGGCTCGGTCTCGTCGGCGTTCGGGATCGGCGCGGCCAAGGCGTTTGGGCGGGCGGACCACGCCGCGCCGTTGACGATGCAGGCGGTCGCCTGTTCCTGGCCGACGCCGTTTGGATTCCTGGTGCCCGGCCTGATGGGCCGCGTGGCGGCGAAGAGTTGGAGCCTGGGCGAAGTGGCGCTGCTGTTTTCGATGACCCGGCCCAACCTCGCCAGTCAACCGGTGCCCTTCACGGGCCATGCCCCGGGGATCGTCTGGCTGTGCTTTGCCGGCTATCTTGCGCTGGGCACGTTCTTCATTGGCTTCGAGGTCCGCGGCATCCGGCGGGTTCTGGGGCAAGCAAATCAGAATGAATGATGCGTGCTCGCACGTGCAAGCATGCATCCTACGGCCTGGGGCAAGCAAAAGCCATTGCACTGGCTGGCGAGCAGCCAGGGCCACCCTACGCCGTCGAAGCGTAGTTTCGATCGCGCCAAGGTTTCAGCTTCAATCAATCCGTTGGTATCATGGTGGCCAATACGACCGCCGCCCGGTAAACAGCGACAGGATAAACAGCACTAAGAATACGAAGAACAGCACCTTGGCGATCCACATCGCCAGCCCTTGGAGGGCCCAAAAGCCGAAGAACGCGGCCAACAGGGCCACCAGCAGAAACACGAGAGCCCAGCGTAACATGGTCCACCACCGTTTTCAGGAAGATTGTCCATATGGTCGTTCGGAAGTCCTAGCGCATCGCCGGCGGTCAGACCTCTCGAGCGACGTGCCCGTCTTATTCCTCCCTCACACAAATGACTGGCATGTACTAGGTGCAGCCGCGAAGAAAGAACAGGATCAGCAGAATCGGGATCGGGATTCCCAGCAGCCACAAAAGGATCCAGCCGATCTTGCCAGCACGCGCCTCCGCCCAGCGGAAGCCGCCACTCGGTCTTAAGCTTCGATCTTCCATGGTGCGTCTCCTCGATCCCCGCCGTTGGCGGCCAACGACTTTCGATCGGAAAACGACCACCAGGTCGTCAGGTGGCCACCTAGCTGCCGATCATTGGTCGCTTCATTTGTCGATCAGCCTGCCGCAAATGATGCACTTACTGTGCCGACCGCGGCGGTTGTCGCTCTTGTCCGGCGCTGCCAATATGTCATCGATGGCAGGCGGGCAAGACCGGCCCGCCGTTTGCACTCTTGCTGAGTAGCCGGTCGGAGAATGTCTCTCGCCCGGCTGGTAATAGTTCTCACCGTTCTACAAGGAGATCGGCAATGAAGACTTGGTGGTCTCTCGGTTGTCTGGCCGCCCTTGCCGCGGCCGTGTCTACTACGAACTTGGCCTTTACGGGCGAGCCGATCGGCGGTGCCCGGGTGAAAATCGGCGAAGGCGAGGTCCGCGTCGATATCGGCACCAAAGTGGGGCAGAACGCGGCGGCCCTGCGGGTAAGCGACATCCTCGGCGGACAGGTCTACAACAAGGCGGACGAAAACCTCGGCAAGATCGAGGACCTCGTGATCGACCCGGGCTCGGGCCGGCTCCGTTACGCCGTGTTGTCGTTTGGCGGCCTGCTGGGCATGGGGGACAAGCTGTTTGCCGTCCCCTGGGGTGAACTGACGATGGTTACCAAGGGACGCACCAGCGCCGGCACGATTCAGGAGGACCATTTCGTGTTGAACGTCAGCAAAGAGACGCTAAAGAATGCCCCTGGCTTCGACAAGAACCGCTGGCCCAACTTTGCCAACAAGGATTGGGCCGCCGGCGTCGACGACTACTACATGACCAATCGTGCCCGTTCGACGGACTCGCGGGTCCGGTAGTTTTTGCTAACGACCCGAGCTGCGATTGCAGGTCAGGCTCGTATGTGCCTGACCTTGGCGCCGTGATAGCCAAGTGATAGCCGTAAAACGCGTAACTGGTACGCACCACCGTGGTCTTGGCATCAGGTTCGACAAGTGGTGCGTGCGGGCACACACCCTACGTCACTGATCGTCGCCGTGACGACACAAGGGTGTGTGCCAACACATACCCTTGCGTCGCGCTGGCCGTCGAGGAAAAGCCTAACGGCCTTTTTCGGCCACCACCAGCATTTCAAAATCCTCGGTCGTCAGCGCATCCGCGCGGCTGAATTGGCCGAGCTTGCAGCCATAGATATCGACCTTCGCGAACCCGGCGGTCTGCAGCAGCCAGCGGAGTTCCGGCGGGGTGTAGTAACGCTGGTTGGCCGTGATCGTTTGCGATTGGCCGTCGTCGTCGGTGAATGTCAGTTCCGTCTGCTCGCGGAAGGTCATCCAATCGAAGGTCAGTTGGCCGGTGGCCGCGCCGCTGGCATTGGCATTCAGAAAATCCTTGACCGAATGAAAGAGCGGGAACAGGGCGTTGAGGGTCGTCATCATCAGCTTGCCGTCGGGACGCAGCGCGGCCGCGGCGTGCCGCAAGATGGCGAAGTTCTTTTCGTCGGTTTCCATTAGCGGAAACGCCCCTTCACAAAACATCAACGCGGCGTCGAATTCCGCGGTGAAATGGGGTTCGGTGGCATCGCGGCGACGGAGTTCGACCGAAACGCCGGCCGCCGCGGCCTTTTCGCGGGCCACCCGAAGCTGGCCCTCGGAGAGATCGAAGCCGACGACGTGGTAGCCCCGCTTGGTCAGTTCGATGGCGTGCCGGCCGGTGCCGCAAGCGATGTCCAAAATCCGTTTGGAGCGATCGCCGCCTAGCTCCCGTTCCACGAAATCGACCTCGCCGACGGTGCCTTGCGTGAAGCATTCCTTGTCATAGGTCTTGCCGAAGTTGGCAAACAGCGTTTCGTACCATGGATTCATGTCGGTGTCTTCCCACGCGGCTTAATGCAACGGCTTGTTCTAGGCCAGAGGTCGACATTCTAGCAGATTCGGCCGGCTGGCCACAGGTCGGGGCGTAGCGCGATGTTCTTTTCTGGGACAACAAGACGGGGTGGCACTGGCTGCTTGTCAGCCAGTGTCGAGAAGAATCAAGCAATTCGTAGATGGGATGAAGGCCTGTTGCCCCCGATCTGGTAAAACCGGATTGGGTA
>CALGFD010000002.1 GCA_937881075.1 uncultured Planctomycetales bacterium | reverse complement strand
GATCGCTGCCGCTGTGGATTGCGGTGACAAACCGCGTCCGCTGCACAACCCGCGCGGCCTGCGCCCCGCCAATCGCATCCACCGAAAGCTGGCGATTGGCGACTACCGCCCCGGTAACGGTCATTTGGTCCATCACTTCCGGGTAGTCGTCGTATGTCAAGAAAATAACATCGGACTTCAGCCCGGTCGTCGAAGTGTCGCTCCAGCCGAAGGAAATTGGAATTGAGTTGATAGAATTCGCTGGAATGATACCGGACGAGGGTGCGATGGTTAGCGCCGGCGAGGTCAATGAGAACCTCGCAGCACTGTCCCCTTCCGTGGCAACTGAGATCATTGACTTCCCAGGCGTAGCCTGACTTCCTTGTAGCATACGGAGTCCAACAGATGTCGAGGGGAGGCCTGGAACGGCGGGAGCATCGACGCGGACCATGCCGGTTGTGTAAAGATCGCCAGTATTCCATTTCAGCCCATTGGTAAGCGACGGCAGATTGAACGATTCGAACCGCCCATTGCACGAGCTGAAATCAAAGAGGTCGAAAGAGTTGCCTAGGCTGGGCGAAAAGTCGTTGAGTAACGCAACCTTGAGAGAGCCGCCAAAATGCATTGCACCGATAAGGTTCAACTTGTCAACGTCGGTCGCCGCCGTCAGTCCTCCGATGTCCATCCAAAGCTGGCCAGACGACTGACAGTTCAGTTCGCCGACGATAGTCATTGCCGAGGCGATTGAGGCCGCGCCTGGGCTTATCGTTCCACTATTGGCAACATTCGCCGTTACGGTGCCTGCGCCGCTAAGGATACCACCCAACGTGTTATTCAGTCCGCCCGGCACGCTCAACCCGGAGCCACTCCCTACGACAATTGTGCCGCTATTCGTCAGGGCCCCACCCAAAGCGTAATTTCGGCCATTGGTGATGGAGAACTTCCCGGTACTAGCGTTCATATTGAAGTTCGCCAAGGCACTGCTTGTACCGGTCGCCGCGTTGTAGATATTGGAGTTTGCGCCGTCAAGAGTGAGCTCCGCAGCATTGGTGCGGATGTCGCCTCCAACGAACCGCAAATTGCTGTTGGCATAGGCGGTCCACTTACCGCCAGTCAATTGATTGTCGCTAAGGTTCGTCGGTGCCGTGTTAAACGTCACCGTGCCACCGTTGCGAGCTTCGACCGTGCCTTGATTGCTGAACGCGCCATAGACGTATATTGTCCTACTCGATGTTTGCGAGGACAGAAGTCCCTGGTTGATGATGGATCCAGCGTTATTTCGGCCGACGCTACCACCATATGCTCCTGTGCGAACGGAAATGCCAGGCCCAAGAGTGAGCGTACCGCTACTGGAATACAACCAAGAATCGGTGAAATAGCTTCCTTGAATGACGACGGAGCCGGTGCCACCGAGGGCTTGCGTGCCGCTGAAATTGAGACGCCCCCCACCGTTATCCCCTAAGGTGATGGCATGGTTATTGAGCAACATCAAACCGTCTAGGATTGTGGCCGTACTGGCATTGGTGATTCTCGTTTCGGTGTCGAGTAAGACGCCGTCGAGGGTTAGCGAGCCATTGTACGAGAGGGCAATTCCAAGCTGCGTGGAATCCGTTGAGCGGATGGTCCCGCCGTTGATCCGCCCGCCGTTTAGCGACAAAGATTTCCCACTTTGCGATAGCACGAAGGTGTCGCCGGCGTTATCGAGCACAGCCCCTTCATCGAGGAACCACCTCTGCGCTCCGCCGGCAATGGCGCGGATCTGGGCCGTTGTCATGTTGGTACCCAGGTAGCACGATGAGTTGTTCACGGTGACGCTGCCTTGCGTAACCGGCGGTGCCTTCAGGCTCAAATAGCCGCCGGACACGTTAATCGTTCCCGTGTTGGACCAGGGGCTGTAAAGGGTTAGCCCACCACCGCTAAAAGTCATCGTCGAGCGATTATCGAGGTTGTATGCATAAAGGCCGCCGGTACTTGTCAAGGGCACTTGCAGTCGAACGGAGTCTAGCTCCGAGAGGTGCCCTGAACAGACAATCTTGTGATTATCGGTGGTGTTGATGACACCACCCAAGAGCTTGCCCTGGACGAGTCGCAGGTCACCCGTGCTGCTATCGAGAGTAATGACGTCGCCCGTATTGTCGAGAATACCAAGTCCCCAGTCCACGACGGCGATCGAGGTGGCATTTTTCGAGATTTGCCGGATTTGCGAGGTGGTGTACCGACCGCCAACCGACAGTGTGCCATTGCTGACGGAGATTCCCGACAGGCCGGAACCAGTGCCGCGAAGCACGACATTCGTATTATTGGCGTTGATCGTCGAGTTGTTGCTCCACGTACCATCCAAAGAGAGCGTGCCCCCAGTGGCCGTGATGCTCCCGGCATTATTCCACGTGCCTTTGAGACTCAACTGCCCAGTGCTGACGCGGATGTTTCCCACATTAGTCCAGGGCTGTGAATCGTTGGTGACGGTCACCGGCATGATCGATTGGGCGGAAATCGTCCCTTGATTCAGGGCCGTCTTAACCGTCAGGCGGTTGTTGCTACTGTAACCAAGATTCGTTCGCACCGTGACATTGGGACCAATGGTGACCGAATTTCCGCCAACGATCGCTTCCCAATTGCTGCCATTTTTCAGGTCATCGACGATAACCTGGCCGGTGCCGCCGAGTGTCGAAACATCGTTGGCGACCAGTTTGCAGCCACCTCCGAGGTTCACGTTATGATCTAGCAACGTGAGTCCGTTGGAGAAATAGAGCCAGCCCGATTCATAGGTGGTCGTGTGCGTTAGATCGGTTGCGAGTGAAACGCCATCGAGGTTCGCCTGGGCGTTCGTTGTGAGCTGCGCAGAGGAAGTGCTGGAAATGGTGCCGCCGCGTATCGTGCCATGAGAAAGACACAATGTCCCCAATGTGTCCAAGTTCAAATTGCTACCCGCATTGTTGATCGTGCCGGTAAGAAGCAGCGTGCCGCCCGTTCGCTGAAAATTCCCCAGCGCGGCGGTGCTGGTGGTCCCACCAAGCAGCAGCGAGCCACTGGAGAGGCGAATGGCGCCATTGTTCACCCAGTTGTCGCCCTGGATGGTTAATTGCGCGTTCGCATCCTGACACAAAATCGTGCCGTTATTCACCAGGCCGCTACCCGTTCCGCCGAGGATCCCTCGAGACCAACCGGTCCCCGGACCGGTGCGAACCGTGATCTGTGGGCCAATGGTGAGCGTTCCGCCGCTTGAGGTGGCAAGAACTCCGTAGGAGTCGACCCCTTCCATGGCGATCGTACCGGCTCCGGTGATCGTTTGGTTGCCGGTTAAATTGAGCACGCCTGTGTAGTAGATGGACAACGTTGCGTCGTCGATATGTAGGCCGTTGACAGTTGTGTTGGAATTGAGAGTGACCGTATACGGCGAACCAGTGCTGCGCAGGTTGACTTCGTAAGTCGAACCACTGGGACTACCATTTCGCGGGTAGTACGGATTGGTCGACCATTGCGTTGTGTCGGTCCAGTTGCCCGATGCGCCCGCCCAATACGCCGTGATTGGCGCGGCCTGGGCCGAACTGACGCAGGCCAACAACAGAAGACTGGCTAGAACCCTAACCGCAAGGAGACGGGCCGCCGAAGGTCTCGGCGGTTTCGAAGCATCGCCTACTCGGCAAGAGAACGATACGACGAGATCAAAGCACTTCTGGCTCTTGACCATTTGACGACTCCTTGAAACGACTACCCCGGCACGAACAGAACGTCCGTCGACAACCCGCGCGAAATCCCGCACGTACGCGAAGCGGGCGGTGAAAAAGAATGCCTGCCCCGCATACCCCACAGTATAAGGATGCGAAAAACCGTGTCAACAAAGGATTGCTGCGGCGATTTTGTCGATTAGGAGCCGCATCCCAGCGATCGGAGAGCTTGCGGGGATTCCCGCGTTTGCCGCCAGCAGCCCCAAGAAACGCCGAAGGGGTTAGGCGTTCTTCACACCTAACCCCTTGGGGCTTTTAGAGTACCGGAGGTCGGACTTGAACCGACACCTTCTTGCGAAGACTGGATTTTGAGTCCAGCGCGTCTGCCATTCCGCCACTCCGGCATAGATCCGCTTAACGGCAGCAGGTTTTGATTCTAAAGACTAACTCACCGCCTGACAAGGGCCAGGCAAAAAGCGGCCGGGAGTAGGCGTTTTGGGGGCAGGAAAAAAAGATTTGGGACGGTTCCATCCGATTGCCGCTACGCCTCTCCTACTAGGCCGCGAAGTCCTCCGCATCCGGGAGAAGAAGGGAATTGGTGGGCGGCGTTTTCCAATCAGCGAACTCCCACCGCCACCCCGACGGAAGTCCCCATCGGCCGACGTGCCGTCGGCCGCTAAACCCCAACTTCCTCCTGAACCCTGAACCCTGAACCCTGAACCCCGAGCCCTGAACCCTGAACCCTGCCCTCTGCCCTCACGGCTCAAACCGGCTCCGCTCGCCGACCTCGGTCGTAATCGTCATCGCCTTGCGGTCACGGAAAATGACCACCGGCACTTTGCGGCCGACTTCGGTCAGGCTAACCAGATTGACCAGATGGATGTCATCCTCGATCGGAATGCCGTTGAACTCCAGCACCACGTCGCCGACCCGAAGCTTCGCCAGTTCGGCGGGCGAGCCCGGCGTGACCGTGGTGACGTAGGCGCCGGTCAAACGCGGCAGGCCGAGTTCGGCGGCCATCGCCGGCCCGAACTTCGGGTCGAGTTTCACGCCCAAGAACGCGCGAGTGATCTTGCCGTGTTCGATCAATTGCCGACCGACGCACATGAACATATTGATGGGGATGGCGAAACCGATTCCCTCGTTCCCGCCGGAGTTGCTGGCGATGGCCGTGTTGATGCCAATCACCTGGCCCCGCAGGTTCACCAGCGGCCCGCCGCTGTTGCCCGGATTGATGGCCGCATCGGTCTGCAGGAAGTCTTTGATCTCGATGCCGTCAACGTCGCCGTTGCCGAGTCGCAAATCGCGACGCCCGCGGGCACTGATGATCCCGAAGGTCACGGTGCGGTTCAGTCCGAAGGGGCTGCCCACCGCGAGCACAAAATCGCCGATCTCGGTCCGATCGCTATCGCCGATCGGGACGGCCACCAATTGCGGTGCCGAGATCAGCAGCAAGGCCACGTCGGTGGTCGCGTCCGAGAGGACTTTGCGAGGGTGAATTGCCCGACCATCGGCCAGGTTGATGCGAATGTTGGCCGGGCTGGCATTGTGAATTACGTGCCGATTCGTCAGCACGTAGTATTGGTCTTTCCATTCGACAATCACCCCGGAACCGTCGTCTTCGGTGCGTCGGGCGTGACGACCGTACTCGGATACGACCGTTTCGGAGATGGTTTCCGTGTGGATGTGCACGACGGCCGGGCCAACCAGCTTGGCCACCAGCTTGACGACGGCCGACTGGGCTTCGAGAACCTCGGCGCGGCGGTCGAGTTCGCGTTGCAGTTCGGCCCGTCGCTCGAAATCGGCCCCGCCCAGCCGCAGCGAGGCAGGGATCGCGGGTCGAGATTCTTGACCGCCGACGGCGCCGGCCCAGCTTACCGTGACGAGCACCACCACCGCGAGGCAGCAGCGGCCGGCAACGTTCAGCCGGGCCGCGGCAGTTGCCCCAAGCGATGCTCGCGATTGGGCCGGTAGCCAAGGCGTCCTGCCGTTGCGGACATCCCTAAGCCACGCCGGGGCGCGCATCAGGATACATCCAACTCGATGTCGTTGATCGATAGGTCGACGTCGCCGCTGGAGGAGTCCAGCAGTCGGCTCCAATCGACGTCCGACGACGAAGCTGCACCTTGGCGTTCCGCCTCACGCTGACAGGTGATGCAGTAGGTGGCGTAGGGCAAGGCGTTTAAGCGCGCCATCGGGATGTTCGTCCCACAACCTTCGCAGACGCCGAAATGGCCTTCCCGCATCCGCTCCAAGGCGTATTCGATACGGGCAAGCTCGCGGCTCTCGACTTCGGCCAGTTGCGAGCTGATCTCGTCCTGGACCGAGTCCAAAGCGGCATCCACCATGTCTCCGGAGGTTTGGGCACGGAGTTCCTTGAGCAGGCTCAAGTCACCAGCCAGAGCCTTTCGCAGCGCGTCGCGTCGCTTGACGAGGATCTGGCGCATGTTGAGGATCGCGTCTTTGCGGCTCATAGGGTTGTCACCTCGGTGTCCGATCCTGGCCCGCGCTGAAGGCTTGCCCCCCTCCAGTCAAAGCCCGTTTCGAACCCCCTTCTCTGAAAAGATTAGGACCAATTTGCCAGTTGTTCTCCCGAATGCCAATGGGCAACGGCTCCGGGCCGCCACGCGCTGGCAACCAAAATATACTACGCAGGTTGACCGACCGTGGATCAAAATGCGTGGAATATTCCGGCTGCCAAATTACGGACACTTGGCCGGGGTTTTCGGCCCCGCCCGGCGTCCGGCCTAGCTGCCGTTCGTTGTTGCTATCGGATAATCGTCATAAACGGCAAAGATATACAGCCGTTTTTCGCTAATCGGAGTGATCTCGGGCAGGCCCCCGGCTCCCGGCTTTGACGCCCCGCCTACCGTAAGCTAAATGCGGTAGAGGGTTTATAGTCTCGGTACTCGCACCGCCAGAACGCCATGGTTGCCACTACTCTGCCATCTTTGCCGCCCGATTGCTATCCCACGACCGGCCAACTCGTGTTCCGCCTCGCCGGTACCGCCCGGGCAGGCCAGGTTTTGCGGCTGAACGCACCGAAGTGTTCGATCGGCTCCGGCCCCGGCTGCACCCTCCGGATTCGGGCCCGGGGAGTGGCTCCCTTGCACTGCCTGATCTTGCGCGGACCAACCGGGACGATCGTCCGCCGCTGGGCGGCTGACGCCCGCCTCAACGGCGAGAGCTTCACCGATGCTTGGCTCTGCAGCGGCGACCGCTTGAGCCTTGGCCCGATCGAACTAGAGGTGGTTTGCACCGGCAGCCCCCTGGCGGCCGACCAGTCCCCTTCCCTGGCCCCCTTCGGCTCGCCCCGCGAAGACGCCGCGAAGCAGCGGGAAGCGGAGCGTCTCCTGCTCGACGATCAGCGGCAGGAATTGGCCGAGTTGCGTCAACAACTGAACGAGGAGCGTGCGCAACTCGACGTGCAGCGGCAGGAGCTTGCCGAAAGGCGTCAGCACCTCGACGCACAGTATTTGCTCTTGGACCAGCAGCGTGGCCAGTTCGAGCAGCAACAACACGCCAGCGACCTCCAACATCAACAATTGACCGAACAGCTTCATCGGCTAGAAGCCGATCGTCGGCAGCTCGACCAACTGCGGCACGAACTCGACCTGCGCGCCGCACATACCAAGCAGAGTTCCACAGAATTGGAGGCCCGGCTCGCCGAACTCGACGCTCGGCTGGCCGAATTGGAGTCCGAACGCGAGGCCCTGCAACAGCTACGCCTGGCCGAGGAACGTTCCGAGCAAGAACGAAACACACAAACCGCGGCCGAAATGGCGCGGCTCCGCGCTCAATCCGACCAGCTCGAGTCCCAACGGCAAACCCTGACCGAACAGCAAGCGGCTTGGAATAGCGAATACCAGCGACAGTTGACGCTACTTGGCGCGCAGCGAACCCAACTTCTCGCACAGCAGCAGGAGTTGGAAGAGCTGCAGGCGACGCTCGCCGAACAACGCCAGCAGTGGCAGCGGGAACAAGAATCCGCGGCCGAGACGTTCCGGCAGCGAGAACACGATTTCCAGGCTCAACTGGCAGACATTCAGAAGGACCGGGACGCCCTCGCTCATCAATGGTCCGATCTCGCCGCACACGAGCGACCTCCTGTCCAGGAAGACTCCCGAGAGGCATCAGCGGAGCTGAATGAGCTTCGCGACCAACTGGCCCGGCACTCCCACGATCTGCACGTCCTCGAGCAAGAATGCTCGCGGCTGCGAAACGAGAACGAACAGTACCAGCAGGCGTCACTCGCCCAGCGTGAACAGTTCGACGCTCGTTCCGCGGAACTTGATCGGCAGCGCCAGGCACTGTTGGAACAACAGCAGCAATCCCAGGCTGAGCAAGCGCGCCTCACCGCGGAAAACGAACGTCAGGCCAGCGACCTCCGGGCGCAATTCGACGCGCTGAAGACGCAGCAAGAATCCCTCGAACAACAATGGCAGCAGTGGCGGGCCGAGCAGCAAGAAACCGAACACGATTTGAACCGGCAGCGCGAAGACCTGTCCGACGAGCGTACGACACTCGAGCGGCTGCGTGAGGCCCTCGACACCGAACGGCAACAATGGGAACGCGAACGCGAACAATGGGAAGCGGAAAGGACCGCGGCGATGCGCGACGAGGAGTCCCGAGCGGCGAATGACTTCACAGCCGACGATCGGGCCGAAGAGGATCTTGAGTTCCGCCAGCCAGCGGCATCCGCACCGGTCAGCCTGGCCGACGTGCTGCGACGGGTGGGTGCTTCGCTCGATACGGTGGACGAGGAGCCGGAAGCGGCCCAGTCCTCCACCTCGTGCCCCGTCGGCGAGCCAACCACGAACCCAACAGTCTCGTCCAAGCCCGCCGCGGTTGCCGAACACGAAGACGAGTCGATCGACGCGTATATGAATCGCTTGATGGAACGGGTACGATCTGCCAAGAGCGGCGACGCTTATTCGGCGTATGTTCCCCAACTCTCGGAACCGGCCGTCCGCGCCGATACCAGCCTTGCGAGCGTATCCAGCCCGATGCCTGCGGAGGGCGATCAGACTGCCGAGGAGACTCTGGAAACCGCGCCGTCGCCGCGGCGACCGGCCCCGGAAAATCGCACCGACCTTTCCGCGTTGCGCGAATTGGCCAACCTCTCGGCCGAAAGCGCGCTTCGCCGTCATTCGCGGCGGGTCCTCATCCACACGATGTGGTCCAAGTTGCTCGTCACGGCCGTTGCCCTGGCCGCCGGTGCTGGCCTGTTGTGGATGTGGCGCGAATTGGCCGCATGGGAAGCTGCGTTCTACGCGGCGCTGGTGGCGATCCTCGTCGCCGTCTGCTGGGGTGTCAAATATCTGATTCTCATCCGGCGATTCCTCAAGGGGCATTGGATGCACATTTCGATGACGGGACCGCGAAAGAGCACGGCGGATACGAATGCCAATGCTGCCCCAGTGGCCAACAGCGACAGCATGGCGGGAGAGCCCGAGCCGGCCTCGCGCGACGCTTTTTGACGGTAATCCCCGCACGCTTGGCTGCCGGCTTCTGCCTCAGCCACTCTCGCGACTCGAAAGCTTTAGTACCGGACCGCGACGGGAGCGGGTTGACGCAACCGTAAACCGAGATAGAATAACGTATTACGTTAATAAAAGGGGCTCTGTGAAAAAGGTGGGCAAACGAATGCCGCCGCTGGTGATCGACCTGCGAAATGCCGAGGATCGGCGCGACGTGGTACACCGCGCCGTTCAGGCGCTGGCCGAAGGCGGAATTGTGGCGCTGCCCACCGAGACCGTCTACGGTCTGGCCGTTTCGGCACTCGATGAAGATGCCGTCGCCCGATTGGTGGCCCTCAAAGGGCGCGATCCGGCCAAACCCTTGACGCTGGCGATCAAAAGCGGCGATGAAGCCTGGGACTATGTGCCGGACCTTTGTCCCCTCGCCCAGCGGCTGGCCCGACGCTGCTGGCCCGGACCGGTCACCCTCGTGTTGGACGGATCGCACCCGGAAAGTCTCGTGCGACGTCTCCCTCCCCGCTCACGTCAAGCGGTCGCACCCCAACAATCGGTCGGGCTGCGGGTCCCGGGGCATTCCGTCGTGCTCGATGTGCTGCGGATGCTGGCCGGACCGTTGGCCCTCAGCAGCGCCAACCTCAGCGGCGAACCTGAAGCCGTCCGCGCCGATCAAGTCGTCAATGTCTTTGGCAACGATCTCAACCTCGTTGTCGACGATGGGCCGTGTCGCTTCGGTCAGCCTTCGTCGGTGGTTCGAGTGGTCAATCGCCACATCGAGGTCCTTCGCGCCGGGGTTGTCCCCGAACGGACGCTCACGCGGCTCTCGAGTTACATCATTTTGTTTGTGTGCACGGGCAATACCTGCCGCAGCCCCATGGCGGAACTACTCTGCCGTGACATGCTGGCCAAACGTCTCGCATGCGGCCTTCACGAACTGGAGGACAACGGCGTATTGGTGATGTCGGCCGGCTTGGCGGCCATGCTCGGCGGCCGCGCCGCGCCGGAGGCGGTCGAAGCCTTGGATGAATTGGGGCTCGATCTCAGCGAGCACGAGACCCAGCCACTGACCGAACCCTTGGTGCGTCATGCGGACGTGATCTTCGCCATGACCCGTTCCCATCGGGAGGCCATCGTCTCCCAATGGCCTTCGGCAGCCAACCGAGTGCAGGTGCTCTCCACCGAAGGTGGCGACATTAGCGATCCGGTCGGCGGCTCCATCGACCGCTATCGTCAGTGTGTCGCCCGAATCCGAGCGGAACTGAAATTGCGAGTCAACGAATTGGATATCTAACAGCTTCCCTACTGCCCGCTATTGGCCGGATGGATACCATGCAGATTGCCCTAGGAACCGATCATCGTGGCTTCGCCATCAAGAGTAAGGTGGTTAGTCTACTCGAACGGCTCGGCCATCAGGTCATCGACGTTGGCACCTTTGCCGCCGACTCGGTCGATTATCCCGATCTTGCCGCGGCGGTGAGCCACAAGGTAGCCCGCAAAGAAGTCGATCGCGGCATTTTGATCTGCGGCACGGGACTCGGCATGTGCATCGCCGCCAACAAGATCGGCGGCGTGCGCGCGGCGCCCTGCCATGACGACATCACGGCCGAAATGAGCCGTCGCCATAACGACGCCAACGTTCTCTGCCTGTCGGCCGATCTGTTGGGCGAACGTCTGATCGACCGCATGATTGAAATCTGGTTGAACACACCCTTCGAGGGCGGCCGCCACGCCCGGCGGATCGAAAAAATCAGCGAACTCGAACGGGAACTCGGCGTCGAGAACAAGTCCCAGCAAAGCTAAATGAGTCCACACAATAGCGAAAGTGGCGGCGGACGTAGACCGCCGACCAGTTGCGTGGTTCTCACGCTGGCAACGCTTTCGGTTTTCCGCGGTTTTATTTAAATTGCATCCCACGCTTGTGTAGCGTCGCTTTGCATTCGGAATCGCGGGCTTCGCTCGCAATTGCCCCCTACTGGGAAATGGGACTGGGATTGGACTCCCGCCAAAAACGAAAAAGGCTCCGGAGCCTGTGCAGAAGGCTTGGGGAAAGCCCTCCTGCGCACCACAAACTCCGGAGGTGCGGGGTCACCTAAAAATTCGCTTATTCCTCGCCGCCTGACCGAATCACCACGAATCGGCTCCCCTCGGCCGAGCGCACCAGAAGCAACACGCCCTTCTGCAGCGATCGGTCGCTGAGAGCGTTGCGCAGATCGGCCACATTTTTCACAGGCTGCCGGTTGGCCTCGGTAATCACCATCCCCGAGGAAAGCCCGGCCGCTTCTGCGGGGCTGCCGGCACGGACGTCGGTGATCACCGCGCCCTGCTGGACATTCAACCCCAACTGCTCGGCCAGCGCCGATGTCAGATCTTCGGCTTGAATGCCCAGCTTGCCGAAACTGGACGTCTCGCCGGCGCCGCCGCGGCGCATCGCCCTTGCCAGATTGTAGTTCGCCGGCATTTCTGCCACCGTCACGTCGATCGTCATATTCTTGCCGTCGCGAATCAAGGTGACCGGCCGGGTGCTTCCCGGCTTCACCATCTCGACGATACCCTGAAGCTCGCGGGGGTTGGAAACCGTCTTCCCGGCAAAGGTCAAAAGGATGTCGCCTTGCTTGATTCCGGCTTTCGCGGCCGGCGAATCGGGCGTCACGTCGGTGACCACCACTCCCTGACGGACTTTAACGTTGAACTGGTCGGCCAGCGACTGGGTGACCGGTTGAATCAGCACACCCAGATAGGCCCGGTTGACCTTGCCGGCGGTCGCCAGTTGACCTCCCACCCACTTGGCAAGATTGATCGGAACGGCAAAGCCAATGCCCTGATATCCACCACTGTTGCTGGCGATGGCCGTATTGATGCCGATCACCTCACCGTCAAGGGTCACCAACGGCCCGCCGCTGTTGCCTGGGTTAATGGCCGCATCGGTTTGCAGGTAATCTTCCCGCTCGCTGATTCCGATGCCGCGGCCTTTGGCACTGATAATTCCGGCGGTCACCGTTCCCTGGAGGCCAAATGGTTGCCCCAGCGCCAAGACCCAATCACCGACCTCGAGCTTGCTGCTATCGCCAAGCTTGGCAACCGGCAACTCACCTTCCCCCTTGATCCGGACGATCGCCACTTCGGTCTTCGGATCGGTCTTGATCTCGGTGGCTTTGAACTCGCGGCCATCTTGCAGACGGACCGTCACCTTGCCACCCCCTGCGACGACGTGGTTATTGGTCAAAATGACGCCAGCGGGATCGACAATCACGCCCGAGCCGCTGCTGACACGCCGCATCGGAACTCGCGATCGCGGCATATCTCGGAAGAACTGACGGAGTTCCGGATGCTGCCGGAACATATCGAAGGGACTGCCCCGCCCAAAGCCGTCCTCATCGTCGCCCTCATCGGCGGCAGGCGAATCATCTCCTCGGACGGACGTAATGGCCACCACTGCTGGCAAGACCCGCGTTGCGGCTTGCTGGAAAGCCGCCGACATCGATCGGGCAAAGCTCCGGGCCGCTTGCGCATCTCCCTTCGTGGCGGCGGGGGCTTCCGCCGTGGCCGGGTCGCCAGCTACCTGTTCCGCCGGTGCCGGGCTATCGGCATACCACGCCGAGGCCGGTGCCGCATTGTCTGCCACTAGCATGTTCGATACTGCGCCGGCAGCTACGGTAATTGCTCCCAGCAACAGGAGCATACCCAAAGCTCCTAGCCATTTCCGGCTTCGCCCCGCACTTCTTTCGCTCATCGCACGCCTCCTTCCAAATCTGCTTCTTAATTTCCTACAACTGTTCCTACGGTCCCCGAGACTCTCCGGCCTGAGGACTCCATTGTTTCTACTTAATGTCAACTTGCCCCTACGAATTGTTGCCGCAAGGGCGGCAAATCTTTCGCGCCCGCCGTAAGCTATTGATCAAAGAGTGCTTACACCGCAGCCAGTCAGGATGGAGCAATTCTTATGCTCCTACGAGACATTGCCGCGATCTCGACATAATCACGGCAGATAGACGTCGAGCACCCTCGCGCCGGTCCGAGGAACGACGCGTGTCAACCCCAACGAGGCGGGTAGGAGAATCGTGCCCCCCCGACCGAGCCACGGCCCGTCGTCGGAGACTCGGATCTCCCCTTCGAGAATAGCAAGAATATGGCAGCGGTCATCTCCGCCCGCGACCATCGCAGAACTCATCTCCCAACGATCCAGAACAAACTTATCGCATTCGACCAGCCGTAATACACCCAGCCCTATCGATCTCGGCCGTTGGGGAACGGCTGCCGACTGCTCAAAGTCGATCGCCTCGAGTGCTTGTTCGATGTGTAGGAGCCGAGGCCGTCCATCGACGCCCACGCGATTCCAATCGAAAATCCGATACGTCACGTCGCTAGACTGCTGAATTTCAGCCACCAAAAGGCCCGCCCCTAAGGCATGCACCGTTCCCGCCGGCAAGTAGACACAATCACCGACGGCAGGTTCGAAGGAAGCAAGGCACTCCCCGCAGCGACCTGCCCGGATGGCTTCGACCAATTGCTCGCGGCCGACCCCCGGCCTCAAACCGGCATAAATCCTGCTGCCCGGTAATGCCTCGAGTACCACCCAGGCCTCGGTCTTGCCCAGGTCCGGCGGCTCAAGCTTGGCCGCGTAGCGATCATCGGGATGCACCTGGACCGAGAGTGTCTGGTTGGCATCCAAGAACTTGAACAGCAGCGGAAATCGCGTCTGCGGGTGGTGCCGCCCCAACAGTTCCTCTCCGTAGCGACTGACTAAATCGCCAAGCTTCGTCCCGGCAAGAGGGCCGTTTTCGACAATACTCTGCTCCGCCCCGCGATCGACGATTTCCCAGCTTTCGGCCCAGTCGGCCCCCTCGGCCAGCGGTTTCCCCAAGGCGGTCTGCAAACGCCGCCCCCCCCACAGATAACGGCGAAAAACGGCACGGAATTGAAGTGGGTAGAGCATGGAAAACTCACGAGAATGCGAAGGCCGCCCTTCCGCAGCGATCTGCTGCCTCTTTGCGGCAATTATGATGTCAAATGCATTGCGAATTGCCAACCCCGCCGGGGCCAATCGCTTTTGATTGCGATTCGCCCGTCGTCTTGCTAGACTAAATTGTTTCCTGGAGCGCGTTTCACGACTGTGTGGCGCCCTTCGCTTTCCGAACCACGCGGTTCTGATCGCGATGGCACGCTACGGGTAAGTGCGACTCGCGCGAGCCACCCTAGATAAGAGCATGAGAGCTCGCTGCTCGGTTGTCATTGCGAGCTTTCTCCGCTGTGAATCGCATGCCTGATCTCCGCGAAGACGATCTTTTTCGCGAAAGCACCATGACCTTCGGGGAGCACCTCGGAGAGTTGCGGAACTGCCTGATGAGGGCGATTGCCGGGCTGGCCGTGGGCTTCCTCATCGGCCTCCTGATTGGGGACCGCGTCGTTTCCTTCATCCAACGGCCACTGTCCGCAGCCTTGACGAGTTATTACGAAAAGGAATCGGAAGATCGCGTCAACGCCGAGATCGCCAAGCTCAAGGAATCGGGCCAACAACTGCCCTGGACCCCTGATGAGGTGAAACGCCGTGTCGCCGAAGAGAAACTGCTGGCCGAAGAGGTCTATCTCGACCCGCAGGAGGTCGTAACCGCATTACGAAAGGCGTTCCCCGGACAGTTCAAGGATTGGCAGCCTGCGAAAGCTGCCGAAGCGACGAAGACGGGCGAGGGTGCCGGCGCCGACGCGGAAAGGATGGTTCGCCTTTTCCTCTGGCATCGCAGTGCCGACGACCCACGCGTGCGAACTAAGAGTTTGAACGCGCAGGAAGCCTTCACCGTCTACATCAAGGCCTCGCTGTTGGTTGGCGTACTGCTGGCCAGCCCCTGGCTCTTCTATCAAATCTGGAGTTTTGTCGCTGCCGGCTTGTACCCCCACGAACGTCGCTACGTCCACTTCTATCTGCCGTTCAGCCTGGGACTGTTTCTGTTCGGCGCTGGCTTGGCCTTCTTTGTCGTCTTCGAACCCGTCTTAAACTTCCTGTTCAGTTACAACCGCAGCCTGGGCATCGACCCCGATCCACGCATCAACGAGTGGCTCGGCTTTGTCCTGTTTCTGCCGGTGGGTTTTGGCATCGGATTCCAGTTGCCCCTGGTGATGCTGTTCTTGGAGCGGATCGGCGTCTTCACCGTGAAGCAATACATCTCGCAATGGCGGGTGGCCGTGCTGGTGATCTTCGTTCTGGCGGCGATCCTCACGCCTCCCGACCCATACAGCATGACGCTGATGGCCTTCCCGCTGACGTTTCTCTATTTCGGCGGCGTGCTGCTCTGCAAGTACTTGCCCAAGCACCAGAGCCCCTACGGCGAGTTGACGGCACGCTAGCAAATGGGCGCGGCCGGTCGGCGGTACGATTTCTCCCCTATCCGATCTCCGTGGTAGAATGGAGAAATGCGGGTTCGTGGATGTCGCACTGACAGTAGCGTGCAGCCGCGACCCAGAAGCGTGGTTTTCGAAAGCAAAGTGACGCTACACGGTCCTGAAATCCGGTCTGATCGCCGCCGATTGTTCAAAAAGCTTCCCCTGTGATACGGCCATTTGCAGCAACGACGACCTTCGCGATCCTGCTGGCTGCGGCTCTCGCCGTTCCCGGCCGGGCTGCCAATAACGACGTCCCCAAGGCGGTCGCCGAACTAATGGCCGATTACGGTCGTCAAATCGAGGACTTGGCCCGGTGGTGCGACACGAACCGTCTCGACGAGCAGGCCCGTCGGACCCGTAGGGCCATTTGCCCCAAGGATCCCTACAAGCTCTATATCCCGGCGCTTCCCCGCGAAGTCGGCGCCGAATCGCTCCCCAACGACGCCCCGCCGAAAGTCGCCGAGTGGAGCCAGAAATTCAACAACCTGCGGCGCGAACAGGCCATCGCCCTTTTCGACGCCGCTCGTCGGGCGGTCCGGACCGGACACACCGGTCTGGCCTTCGATCTGGTCTACGCCGCCCTCCAGGCCAACCCCGACTTGGAGCCGGCTCGAAAACTGCTCGGCTACCAGAAATATCGCGACGAGTGGCGCACCCCCTACGAGCTTAAGAAACTTCGGGCCGGGTTCGTTTGGAGCGACAAGTTCGGCTGGCTTCCGAAGGTGTACCTGGCCCGCTATGAGCAAGGGCAACGTTTTAGCGGCGGTCGTTGGATCAGCGCCGAAGACGACGCCAAGCGGCACGCCGACATCCGCTCCGGCTGGGACGTCGAAACCGAGCACTACCTGATTCGCACCAATCACAGCCTCGAGGCGGCCGTCGCCCTGGGCAAGAAACTCGAACGGCTTCATCAAGTCTGGCGGCAGATCTTTCTCCGCTATTACGCCACCGAAGCCGACGTCCTGGCTTTGTTCGATGGCCGCTCCAAAACGCCTCTCACCGCCCCCGCCAAACACGATATCGTCCTCTTTCGCGACCGCGAAAGCTACAACCAGACCCTGAAAGCGGCCATGCCGAACATCGGCATTTCGATCGGCGTGTACGTCGACCAGACCCGCCGGGCTTATTTCTTCGTCGGCGATGAGGCCGACGACCGTACCCTCTACCACGAGGCCACGCATCAACTGTTTCACGAGTCGCGGCGGGTCGTGCCAACGGTTGGCCGAAAAGCCAACTTCTGGATTGTCGAGGGCATCGCCATGTACATGGAGTCGCTACGCGAAGAGGTCGGCTACTACGTCCTCGGCGGCTACGACGATGAACGGCTGCAGGCCGCCCGCTACCGCTTGCTTCACGATCACTTCTACGTGCCCTTGAGCGAGTTTACCGGCTTCGGCATGGAGCAGTTGCAGAAGGATTCACGGATCGCCACACTTTACAGTCAGGCCGCCGGACTCACCCACTTCCTCATCCACGACAACAGCGGCCGATATCGCGAAGCCCTCGTGTCGTACCTGCTCGCCGTCTACACCGGCCGCGACAATCTGGAAACCCTGTCGAATCTGACGCGCGAGAGCTATGCGGACCTGGACCGCCAGTACCGCGTGTTCCTGGAAGCCGCGCCGCCGCGGGAGAAGAAGACGCCAGACGCGCGCTAACGGGGCGGGCAAGTCGCAACCGCTAAGAATAAACAGCGAAATCGACCGCTCGCACTAGTACCGGCCGCGGTAATTCTTCGCCTCGCGCATCGGCCGGCGATGGCCGGTAGTCGCGGTCGCCGCCGGATTGGTCGGCAATGCCGCCCCCTTGCACTCGATCACAATCAGAAGGTCGGCACGCGGCGGAGTGCTCCCGATCGACAAAGGCACGCCCGGAACCAGCGGTGCTCCGTCGACCGGAATCGGCAAAGCCACCATGCCCAGGTTGACGACCAGCACTTCGTCCGTCGGCCAGCGGAATCGTTCGTGGAATCGATAGTGGGTAATCTGCGGCGACTCGATCTTCGTCCGCTGCCGTGGCAACGTCGGAGTCGGTACGTCAATCATCACCGGAATCATCTTCTCGACCTGGTCAATATCACACTTAATCATCGCATCGATCATGCGCCGGTCAGCCGTCAGCAGCGGACTGAAATCCAGGGCGAATCCCTCGTCGACCTGACCGGGGGATGGATCGAAGCCATTGGGCGTGTCGGGCCGGAGGATGATGTCGCGCACGTAGGGACGGCCGCGCATCACCGAGACAACCGTCGACTGCCCATTGTTCACCATCAGGTACGGCGAACTATGTTCCCGGTAATCGTTGCGCTGCCGTAATTCGCCAAGTAGAATCGCGGCGTTTTCCTTGGGCAAAACCCAGGCGTTCACCCCGGGGGTCTGCACCGGGATCGCCCGCAACAGCCGCTGCCCCGCGCTCCGCCAGTTCGGGCTGTCGAGCGTCACCACCCGCATCGAAAAGGTGTACGTGGCGGCCTCGCTGCTGGTGAAACGGTCAACCACGTCGGCCACCATCCGCTGCATTGGCGCGTTGTGATACACGCGCAGAGTACGATTACTGGCGCTCAGTACGCCCAAAGGCTCGCTGTGCCACGCTTCGTAGCCGGTCTCACGCAGAATCCAATCGATGATCGCCTGCTCGGGCCGCTTGGTGCTGGTAACCCGCGCCGTGTAAGAACTGATGTCGTATTCGTGCCAGAGCTGCCCGGCATCGCTGGGCAAGCCGCTTCCGACCCCCACCGCTCGAGCAAATGAGCCGCCCGGTGGCTCGGCAACCGGCGCGCTCCCTGGCGGCGCCGTCACTTCGGCCCGGCGAGCCACCATGGCTTGTTCGCCCCCTGCGTTGGCCGATGTCGCCGGAGGGGCCTCCGAGTTACCTGCCGGCCGCCAAGCAGGCACAAAACCGCCATCGCCGCCAGTCGCGCTTTGGGCCAACGCTGGGCTGCCAATGCTGAGGATAAGTAGGCCAATTCCCACGATTCGCCCGAGCATGACAGCCTCCTTGCCGCCGGTCGGCACTGCTTCATCGTTCTTCCAAGACATGCCGCGGAGTATAAGGAGACGGCACCCCTGGGACAATAGAGATATGCAGAGCGACGGCGACCTTTGGCGAGGCTGGGAGAGCCGGGTTTTTTCTGACTGTAATTCCCCTGGGGGAATGATTGCCGCTACCGCTGGGTGGTCTACAATGAGGTTGGACGTGCGAAAAGACCTCTTCTCGAAAAGGAGCTTTGGTCATGCCAGTCAAACGACTCAAAGAGTTCCTCGACAGCAACGGGACGAAGTACGTGAGCATCAGCCACTCGCCCGCCTATACCGCCCAGGAGATTGCCGCCAACGCCCACGTGCGCGGCCGTGAGTTGGCCAAGACCGTCGTGGTCACCCTCGATGGTCGGATGGCGATGGTCGTCCTCCCTGCCTCGCAGAAGATCAACTTCGATCTCCTTCGCGAGGCGTCGGGCGCCGAAAACGCGCAGCTGGCCAGCGAACGCGCCTTCGCCGAGATGTTTCCCGGCTGTGAAGTGGGCGCGATGCCCCCTTTCGGCAACCTCTATGGCATGGACGTCTACGTAGCCAAGTCGCTGACCGAAGACTGTGAAATCGCCTTCAACGCCGGCTCGCACACCGAACTGATTCGGATGAGCTACGACGACTATGAGCAGTTGGTGCATCCGAAAGTCGCCCGCCTGGCTTTCGGCGAGTAGACGCCGACACAGCGAGGTGGCTAGGGGGGAGCGGAATCGTCTCGCGGCAAATCCTCGAGGGAATCAAGACTGAAGAGCTGCAAGAAACGATCCGTCGTCCGGTAGTGGGCGGTTCGCTTCTTGGGATCGGGTCGCTCTACCCGCAGTAGCCCCCGGCGGACCAGTTGGTTGACCACGTGGCCACTTGGCTTGCCTCGTAGTTGACTGATCTTTTCGCCCGTGATCGGCTGCTCGTATGCGACGAGCGCCAGAACATCGACGGCCGCTTGGGAAAGCCGCGCTTCCCGCACGCGCCCAAAGAATCGGTTTTGGAGCGGCCGCATTTCCTCCCGCAGCACCAACCGATATCCGCCTACCTCGTTAACGACGTAATACGGTGTTCCCATCGCCTCGTATTGACGATTCAGTTCGTCAATCAGCGCGGGAATCTCCTCTTCGCCGACGTCGCGCATCAACTCGGCCGCCCGCCGAGCCGTCAATGGCTGACCGTCGCGATTGCCCACGAACAACATCGCCTCGACGATCGTGCGGGGGCTAATCGGGCAGGCGTCGTCCGCACCCGACTCCGTTTCCACTGCCAGCTCTGGCGATGCGGCACTCTCCGACTCGCCGCCCCGCTCGTCAGGCTCGTTCCCTTCCAGACGCGCTGCCTCGTCCGCGTCCTGCCGGCGCGGCGTCGTGCCCATCACCTGGGCGAACGCCTCGGCCAACTCGCTTAGCGAGATGCCTTGCTGTTCGGGATCAAACGGCGGATCAGCAGCCATTGCTTCCTGGGCGAGTCGAAAGCCTGAAACTTCGGGATTTAGGGATTATAGGGATTTGGCCAGTCCGAGCCAGGACGGCGGTCTTTTCGTCCTTCATCCTGAACCCTGAACCCTGAACCCCGAACCCCGAACCCCGACCCCCTACTTCCAGCGCTTCTCGACCTCCGTCTTCATAAACTTCAGCGCGTCGGTTGCCAACTGGCATTCGCTTTCGTACATCCGCCGCCAAATCTTCGTGGCGGCCACGAGTCTTTCCAGCGAAAGGCCAAAGGCCTCGACCACCATGAACCCATCGTAGCCAATCTCGTGGAGCGTATCGAACGTCTCTGCCCAGCGGACATTTCCCGTCCCCGGCGTGCTGCGATCGTTTTCCGAAATGTGCACGTGCGACAGACACCCCTTCAGTGTACGGATCGCCGTCGGCGTGCTCTTCTCCTCGATGTGGGCGTGAAATGTATCGTACATCATCTTGCAGCGCGAATGATTCACGTCGCGGCAGAAACGAACGCCGTCGGCTGCGGTGTTCATCAGATAACACTCGAAGCGATTCACCGCTTCCAGTCCCAGGTTCACGTTGCACTTGTCGGCGTGCTCGGCCACCTGCCGCATGCTGTCGACGGCACAGTCCCATTCTTCCTTCGTCGGGCCCGCGCCGCTGAAATGGCCCAAGGCCGAATGAAACGGGCCAATCAGCGTCTCAATGCCCGCCGCTTGGCAGCAATCCAACACGGCCTTGTTCGCGGCAATGCCCTTCTGGCGAATCTTCGGATCGGTGCTGGCCGGGTTGTCCTCGGCGCCGCGAACCGTGCAAGCCGTTCGCCGCAGTCCGGCGTTGTCAAAATGCTTCCCCCACTTGGCATACTTCTCGACGTCGATCTCGAAGACGGGCACTTCTACCGAGTCGTAGCCGATCTTTTTGATCTGATCCAGCACCGGCAGAACCTCATCACTCAACGCGTCGGCCCACAGCAAGATGTTTAATCCGAAAATCATGGCAAGGCTCCGGAGATTTGGCTTCAGGTTTTTCGAGTAAGGATTGGTCGCACTTGGATAATTACAAGAACGGTCGGCTAACCGGCCGCGGGAATCCCGTCCAACAGCGCCTCTTTCCGTTCAGCGACCAGGCTGCGGGCCGGCGGTAACAGGGCAGCGAACTCTTCGGGCAACACCGGCAGCCCCACCCGTCGCATTACTTGGTTCAGTCGCTTCAATAGTTTGCCATCTTCGAGGTAATCCCACAAGACGCGCTCCCGGCGAAACAGCTCAATGAATAAGGCCAGCCTTCGTGTCGGTTGCGGTACCGCTCGATTCACGGCCGCTTCCACCACGGCCGGGTCCACGCCGTCCAGAACGTCGTAATAGGTCCGCAACCGCCCCGGATCTTCGCCAATCAGTGAGGCATCCAGGAGCACTTCGGTCAGCAGGTGTCCCAAGAAGGCGGGCCGCATCCCCGCTTCCCCCTCGAGCACATCCCGCACCTGCGCCGTCAGTGCCCAACAGGTTTCCACAAATGCCCGCGTCTCGTGAAATCGGGCGTCGTCGCGCAAATGTTGCAGTCCCCCTGCCGCCACTTCGGCCACCAGGCAATCGTCGTCGTCCAACAGGGCCTCGGCGTGCTTCGTCCGCAGGCGGATCTTCCGATCGGCCACCGTCAGCCAGTCGGGCACGGCCGTGCCGGCCATGAAGTGCGGGCGATCGAGGAACGGAAGTGCGTGAGCAAAATAATTCATACAGCCCTACAGTATATCGTTTTTGTCGGCGGGCGTGCGAGCCGTAAGACGTTGTGGCCGTATGGCGATCTTGACGCCAAAATGAGGGCTGCCTCTAATGCTTGCCGACACGCATAGGATTCATCGCCGGCCAGCCAGGCAGACAAGGACTTTCCTCGCATGAAACGCAGCTTCAAAGACCTCTCGGCCGCCGAAGTGCTGGCCCTGGCCATCTCGCTGGAAGAAGAAGATGGCCGGCTGCTGGGTGAGTTCGCCCGATTGCTACGACCCAATTATCCCCGCGCGGCGGCCGACCTCGACACGATGCGCAAGGAGGAGGACTCCCACCGCCATCGACTGGTGGAACTATTTCGCTGCAAATTTGGCGATGAAATTCCACTCGTTCGCCGTCAAGACGTTCGGGGATTCGTCCGGCGCAATCCGCTCCAATCCGTTCGCCCTTGGGACGTGCAACGCGTCCGCCGCCAAGTCGCTTTGATGGAGCTGGAAACGCAGCGTTTCTATACCCGCGCGGCCGAACTTACCAGTGACGCCGAATTGCGGCAGTTGCTGGGCGACTTGGCCGAGGCCGAGCGCCGCCACGAAATCATCGCCGGTCAGTTCGACCCGACCAACCAAGCCCAAAGCGAACAAGAAGCGGAAGCCGAGACCGCTCGGCAATTATTCGTGCTCCAGGTAATCCAGCCGGGCCTGGTCGGCCTGATGGACGGATCGGTCTCGACCCTGGCGCCTTTGTTCGCTGCCGCCTTTGCGACCCGAGAAAGTCACCCGACTTTTTTGGTCGGCCTGGCGGCTTCCGTCGGCGCGGCAATTAGCATGGGCTTTGCCGAAGCCCTATCGGACGATGGCAGTCTCACCGGCCGAGGCCATCCTTTCTTGCGTGGACTGATCTGCGCATTGATGACGCTCATCGGCGGCGTCGGCCATGCCCTGCCCTATCTGATTCCGCACTTCTGGACCGCCACCATCGTCGCCACGGCGATCGTCGTGGTCGAATTGATCGCCATCGCCTGGATCCGCAACCGCTACATGGACAGCCCATTTAGCACCAGCATGGTCCAGGTCGTCTTCGGCGGCGCGCTGGTCTTCGCCGCCGGAATCCTCATCGGAAGCTCATAGGGAATGTTGGATGTAGGATGTGAGATGTAGGATTGTCTCACTTCCGCTAGTCTGCCCGCCGTTTCGCGGATCGGGCAGTAGCGGCTAGGATCGCCAGCAGTTCTTCGCATTCCTGCACAAGTTTGGCCAAGCGGGGACGTGAGACAATGCTGGATTCTGCGAGCAAGTCAAGCCAATAGTCGGCTTCGCGGGCCGCAATTTCGATCGTCGTTGTGAAGTGACGCTTTGAGGAGGCTCGCAGCGCCTCGCGATAGTTGGCTCCGATGGAAGTCCCCGACCGAAGCAATTGCCTCCCCAAGACATCACCACATCGTCCGCTCGGCAAGCCACCAGCCAAGTGAATAATTCTGATGGCAAAGTCTTTCGTTCGCTTCCGCAAATCGTCGTGGTTCACCGCTGCCGCCCCTACACCCTACACCCTACATCCTAGACCTCCACCCACTCCCCGCATTTCGCACTCTCCAACACCGCGTCGCAGACTTTCTGCGTTCGGAGCGCGTCGCACATCGTCGGATGGAACTCGGGGCCGCCTTCCAGACTGGCCAGGAAATCGGCCAGGCCGTTGGTGAACGTGTGCTCGTAGCCGATCGTGCAGCCTGGCACCCACCAGTTCTTCATGTACGGATGCTCGAAGTTGGTCACGTGGATTCGCTGCCAGCCGGTGAGATGATCCTCGATCTTTTTGCCCGTCCCCGGATCGGCATAGCGGAAGAACTGCAAAATTTGCGGGTCTTCGAGATCAAAGAACACCGCTCCATTCTCGCCGTTCAGTTCGAACGTATTGTAGTTCTTGCGGCCGCGGGCGTAGCGGGTGCTTTCAAAAGTGCCGCACGAGCCGTTCGCGAAGATCGCCAGGAACATGCAGGCGTCGTCGATCGTTACCGGCTCCAACTTGCCCGTCTCGGCGTGCTTCCGTTGCTTAACAAACGTCTCGGTGTGCGCCACAACGCGCTGGATCGGCCCATTGAGCCATTCGGCCGTGTCGATCGAATGGGCCAGCAGGTCGCCCGTCACGCCCGAGCCCGCCACCCGGGCGTCGAGCCGCCACAGCGCCATCCCGCCCTGGGGCACGTCGGCCGAGATCGTGTAATCTTGGTTGTAGAGCGCGCGGTAGTGGAACGGCCGCCCGATGCGGCCTTCCTCGATCAACTGCTTGGCCAGTGAAATCGCCGGCACTCGGCGGTAATTGAACGAGACCATGTTGGCCACGCCCGCCTTCTTGACCGCGGCCACCATCTCCTCGGCCTCGCGGACGTTCATCGCCAGCGGCTTCTCGCAAACGATCATCTTGCCCGCCTTGGCCGCCGCAATCACGATGTCGTGATGCAGCACGTTCGGCACACAGACGTCAATCAGGTCAATGTCCGGCCGGGCGACCAGCTTCTGCCAGTCGAACTCCATCGACTCATAGCCCCAGGTCTTGGCGAACTTTTCGAGCTTGTCTTTCTCCTCCGGCCGCGCGCAGCAGGCCTTCAACACCGGCTTGTGCTCCCGCTCGAAGAAATGATTCGCCTGGAGGTAGGCGTTCGAGTGCGCCCGTCCCATGAAACCACAGCCCACTACGCCGACGCGAAGTTCTTTTGCCAAGATGACCTCCGGGTATGAATGTCAATGTCGAATGTCGAAATCAAAATGTCGAAGGAATGTCGAAAACCCAATGACGAATGTCGGAGAAACATTTAATGAAGTTTTTGTCCGCGGCACAACTTCATTTGCGTTTTCCCAAGTAGATCGCGGCAAAAATGAGGTTCAACTCCGTTGCTTCCCGCCAAAGCGATCGTGCCTCGCCTTTCATCTGAGGCACCGCAGCCGCGATCATTCGTAGCCAATGTCTGGTTTCTCGCGATTCTCTTTTGCAGATGCTAATTCGATAGCGAAACTCCTTCTTCGATCCCGCGTTGTCAGCCTCGCAGTAATTCGCGCCCACGCTAGTTCCCGCGCGGACAAACTGAGGGATAAGCGGCTCGGTTACCAGATCCCTTGGGACCCGTCTCGCGAATCGTATTACGCTTTCGCCGAACAAGCCGGTTCGCTCCTCCAGGTCATACGGCTTAACCACTGCCAAATGGCTATCTTCGGGATTTGTCATTGGAATTTCGTCATTCCTTCGACATTCGTTATTTTGATTTCGTCATTAGAGCCTCTGCCTCCTCCCGCCACCCGTGCGCCTCGCGGACCGCCAGCATCGCGCGGAGAATGTTGTTCCATGTCTCCCGCTGCAGCATCACCGCGTTGGGGAACATGCAGCCGTCCCAGCAAAGGTGCCGGATCTTCTTGGTCACCTCGCCGTTGGCGTCGCGGAGCCAGTAGCCGGCGTGACGGACAATGTCGAGTTTGCCGTTGGGGTCGTTCGCCAGACAGTGCCGGCCCGTCTTGTCGTGCGAGCCGGCCCCATGCACGGTCGCGTCGTTCTGAGCCACATGAAAATCGATCGTCCAGGGACGCAAGGCGGTCGCAAGGATCGAATACGCCTGGTCGAATCGCTCCCTGTCGTCCCAGTCGAAATCCTGAGGCAGCAAAGCGTCTTCCGGGGCGTTGTAACCAAGCAGATAGAGCAGCGTGTGGGCCATGTCGGCTTGAAAACCGAGCGTCTGCGGGCGGTCGACCATCTCCAGCAGTTCCAGCATCCGCCGCCAACTGTGCATGCCGCCCCAGCAAATCTCGCCCTCGGCCGCCAATCGCTCGCCGTACTCCTCGGCGATCTTGCAGGCCTCGCAAAGCGTGTCGGCAATCCGCTTTTGATTGGCCTTCGGGTCGTCGCACCACGCCTCAACACTGCAGGCCGAGTCGATCCGCACCACGCCGTACGGCCGCACGCCCAATTCGCGTAGTCGCAGTGCGATCCGACAGGCCTTTTCGACCTGAGTGAGGTATCGCTTGCGTTCTTCCGGGCTGCCTATGGCCGAGCCGCCGCCGGTCGGCGGCCACACCGGCGCGACGACCGAGCCAATGACCAGGTTTCTTGCCCGTGCCTTGTCGGCCAGCCGCTTCAACTCGCCGTCATTGGCGTCGATGCTCAAGTGCGGCTCGAAGAGGAACAAGTCGAAGCCGTCGAAGCGAACGCCGTCGACCTCGGCCCCGGCCGTCAGGTCGAGCATCGTGTCCAGATCGATCGCCGGCTCACTGCCCGCCCCCTTGCCGACCACGCCGGGCCAAGTCGCGTTGTGAAGCTTAGGAAAGTTGTTGGGCAGATTGCTCGTGGTATCGCTCATGTTCGGCTCTCGCTGGGAATCCATAGACACCGACCGCGGGGAAAGGATGACGTGCAGGAAATCAATGGCTTACCACAAAACCGCCTTTCCTGCAATCAGGCGACCAGGGCAGGCGATCTAACGGATCGCAGCGTGACGACAGTTTAGCAACCGGCAGCACAGCGACCTCAAGCCATCCGCCATCGGCCAACTCGTTCGTGCGCGGGCGCGCCGAGCCTGATGTGAGCCTGCGGGCTAGAAATCCGAAGAATGCGGCTTGAGGAGGATCACTTACTCCGCACGATCACCCTTCCGCCGGCCGCATCACCATCAACTGCTCGGTCTTCGGGTCATATTGATATGTATGCCCCTCGGGCAATTGCGGCAGTTGGATGTGATTCTCCTTGATGATCCGCTGCATGAACTCTTCGTGGCTCTTCGGCGCGCGGTTTTCCATCGCCTTGAACAACTGCATCGCCTTCGGAATCTCCATCTCGAAGACAATCCTTTCCTTGGCCGCAAACAGGCTGGCCACCGGCGTGGCAACCACGCCTTGGCCATAGCCGCGACCCTTGGCGCCGACGCCGACGTCGGCCTTTTGCACCACGACATCGGGCTGCTTCGTCTCAGGCGTCACGGGCGGCGGAGGAGGTGGCGGGGGGGGCGGAGGAGGAGGATTGTCGACCGTGGCTGCCGGCTGATCCGACGTGCTCGACGTCAAGTCGCTGCCGCCGCAACCGGCCAACAGAAGCAATACCGGCACCCAGATGCCGATCACGCACACCAATCTGCGCCCGGAAAACGACATTCGCTTCGTTCTCATGCTCATACCTCCTGGCGTTTGGTCCGTGACAGACGAACCGAGTGTGCCCCCAGGCGACTTCCCGGCGCAGCGATCTCGGCCGCCGAATCCTTCAACTCAAACCGCCACTGCTCCATCTCCCGCAGTGCGGCGTCGCGCGTCATGTTGTAATCGAGCGGAGTAACCGTGATCTTCCCCTTCGCCAACGCCGAAAGATCGGTCTCGTGCTCGACGCTCGTCTCCGGCGGCCCGCCCTTGAGCCAATAGTATTCGCGGCCCCAAGGATCGAGCCGTTTTTCGAAACTGTCGCCGTAGCGGGTGACGTTCATTGGCACCACGCAAACCTCTGGCTGGCCGCTGAGGGCAACCGTCGGAATGTTGAGGTTGTACAGTTGCGGCCGCTCGCTCTTCTTCGCCAACGTCTGGGCAATGATCTCCCGCGCCAGCCGGGCCGCCCGCTCAAATTGCGCATGCTCGTCGTACTCGAGCGACACGGCCACGCTCGTAATGCCGAAAAAGGCCCCTTCGATGGCCGCCGCCACAGTACCCGAATAAAGAATATTGATGCCGGCGTTCAAGCCGCTATTGATGCCGCTGACGACCAGGTCAGGCACTCGGGGACAGAACTCGTGGACGCCAATCTTCACGCAGTCGGCCGGGCTGCCTTCGACGGCCCAACCCCAGGGCCGATCGCCAGCGGCATCGCCATCGTTGCGAAAGACCTCCTTGACGATCAATGGCGTCAGGTAGGTAATCGAGTGCCCCACGCCGCTCTGCTCCGTGGCCGGCGCGACGACCACCACTTGTCCCAACTCGCGTAACTCGCGTTCCAAGGCCGCCAAGCCTGGAGCGTAGATCCCATCGTCGTTCGTTAGAAGAATCAACATGCTCTCATCATACTCCACCCCCGCGGGGCACGGCAATGGTGCGGGAATTGACCGAAATAGTCAGAGATCATACATTGCGCAGAGTGAAAGGAAGGTGGCAGATGGCTCGACAAATCTCGGGACAACGCAAGGCGCTGTACTATTTGGGAATGACGCTGACGATCCTGGGAGTCCTGGTATTCGGATCGGTATTTGTTTCGAGCGCCATGCATTTCGGGGACTTCACGGATTTTGAAGGACGGGCCAAATCGGCAATGTTCCGCGCGATAGCCGGCATGGCGATGGCCGGCTTGGGCGGACTGCTAATGGGCCTCGGCGCCCGCGGGGCGGCTGGCTCTGGTCTCGTTTTGGACCCCGACCAAGCGCGAGACGACCTCGAACCTTACAGCCGGATGGTCGGCGGCATGGCGAAAGACGCTCTCGACGAGGCGGGAATCACATTAGGGGGGAATTCCCCGCAGCGGGTCGTCCTGCTCAAGTGCCTAAACTGCGGCACGCTGAACCCAGAAGAGGCCAAATTCTGCCAGGAATGCGGCACCAAGCTGTAACCGCCCACCCTCTGGTCGAAGCAACCCCAATGATTTATAATTCGGGGTTTGGCTCAGAGGACAGGCGATGAAGCGGCTTGCCGACGAAAAAGTTCTAGTGCTCGACTTCGGTTCGCAGTACGCGCAGCTAATCGCGCGACGTGTACGCCAGCAGGACGTCTACTGCGAAATCGTTCGCCATAACATCACCGCCGCGCGCATTCGCGAACTGAATCCGATGGGCCTGATCCTGTCGGGCGGCCCTGCCAGCGTCTACGAGACCGGCGCGCCGAAGTGCGATCCCGAAATCTTCCGCCTCGGCCTGCCCGTGCTGGGCATTTGCTATGGCATGCAACTGGCCTGCCAATCGCTCGGCGGCGAAGTCAAAAACGCGCCGGCCCGCGAATACGGCCGCGCTCATTGCCGCGTCACCCAGCCCAACGAATTGTTTGCCGGCGTTCCCGAGCAGTTTCAGGTCTGGATGAGCCATGGCGATCAGGTCTCCCAGGTTTCGCAAGACTTCCAGCCGCTGGCCGCTACGGATACCTGCCCCTACGCGGCGGTGAAGCATCGTCAACTGCCGATCTTCGGTTTGCAGTTCCATCCCGAAGTGACGCACACGCCCAACGGCTCGCAAATCCTTGCCAACTTCCTGAAAAACGTCTGCGGTTGCAGCGGTACTTGGAAGTTGGGCGATTTTGCCTGCGAAGCGGTCGGAGCGATTCGCAAACGAGTGGGCAAGAGCCGGGTGATTTGCGGCCTCTCGGGCGGCGTCGATTCGTCGGTCGTAGCGGCCCTCTTGGCCCAAGCCATTGGACCGCAACTCTCGTGCATCCTCGTCGACAACGGCCTGTTGCGAAAGGATGAAGAAGAGGCGGTCATCCGCGAGTTCACCGGCCACTTCAAAACCGATCTGCACGTCGTCAAGGCCGAGGATAAGTTCCTCGAGGCCCTGGCTGGCACCACCGATCCGCAAGAAAAGCGCAAGCGGATTGGCCACACGTTCATCGAATGCTTTGCCGACGAAGCGGCCAAGATCGAGGACGCCCGCTTCCTCGCCCAAGGCACGCTTTATCCGGACGTCATCGAAAGCGGCGGCTCGCGGGACGGACCGGCGGCCACGATTAAGCTGCACCACAACGTCGGCGGCCTGCCCGAGGACCTCAAATTCGAGCTGATCGAACCGCTGCGCGACCTGTTCAAGGACGAAGTGCGTGCCTTGGGACTGCAACTCGGCCTCCCCGAGGACGTCGTCTGGCGGCATCCGTTCCCCGGTCCCGGCTTGGCCGTTCGCTGCATCGGCGAGGTGACCAAACAGAGATTGGACGTCCTTCGCGAGGCCGACGCCATCGTGGTGGCCGAGATCAAGCAGGCGGGACTCTATCGCCAGACCGCCCAGGCTTTCGCCGTGTTGCTGCCCGTGCAGAGCGTGGGCGTGATGGGAGACGCTCGGACCTATGCCGATGTCGTGGCGGTCCGCTCGATCGATACCGAAGATTTCATGACGGCCGACTGGAGCCACCTCCCCTACGATTTGCTGGCGAAGATCTCGACTCGGATCATCAACGAAGTCCAAGGCGTCAACCGCGTGGTCTACGACATCAGCAGCAAGCCGCCGGCCACGATCGAGTGGGAATAGCAGCAGCAAGGAGTAAGGAAGGGGGATGAAGGAGGAACTCCAAGCAGGCCTCCCTGTTTAGCCGCCGACGGCACGTCGGCGATGCCTATTCATTCTCTACGTACCATGTCCGACGATCGTAACGAATCCAATCCGCCGCTCGACTTCGAGGCCACTCTAAAAAGGCTGGAAGAGATTGTACACAGCCTGGAAGAGGGCGACGTTGGCCTCAGTGCTGCCTTGGAACGCTACGAGGAAGGCGTCAAGCTGTTGCGACAATCGTACGAGTTACTACAGCGGGCCGAACGACGGATTGAACTGCTCAGCGGCGTCGATGCCGAGGGCAATCCGATCACCCAGCCCTTTGACCACACCGCCACCTTCGAGCAACCAGACCCGGCCAAGGAGCGAAGCCGCCGTCGCTCGGCGGCCAGCAAGAAGGCCCCCGACACGACCTCGCCCTGTAACGATGTGGACGAGGCAGAGGACGCCTAAGACGACCTGCAGTTGATCTACCTTAGAGACACGGAGGGCACAGAGGCCGGATAAACGCCCATAGACTCGACGAAGCGTCCTCTTGCATCCGCGTCGATCTATCGCCTTTTTCTCTGTGATCGCTGTGCCTCAGTGGTGCTTCCATTCGTTAGCTGAGTACGACCGAGCATGAAAAACGCCACTGCTGGGTTCGCCGAACTTGCCGCGTCGCTTGGTCCGCAAATCGACGCGGCCTTGGATGCCCGCAGCCTCCTGGGCGATGGCTGCCCTGTGATCTTGCAGGAGGCTGTACGCTACAGCTTGCTGGCTCCCGGCAAGCGGATGCGGCCGCTGTTGGTGCTGTTGGCCACCGAAGCCTGCAACGGAGAGATCGAGTCGGCGCTGCCCGCTGCCTGTGCCGTGGAGATGATCCACGCCTATTCGTTGATCCACGACGATCTGCCGGCGTTGGACAACGACGATCTCCGTCGTGGTCGTCCCACCTGCCACAAGCAATTCGACGAGGCGACTGCGATCCTCGCGGGCGATGCCTTGTTGACGCTCGCCTTCGAGGTTTTAGCTCGCGAGATCCAGCCTCCGGTCACCGCCGCGGCTTGCTGTGCCGCCTTGGCTCACGCCGCCGGCGCTCGCAACATGGTGGGCGGACAGGTCGACGACCTCGAGGCCGAGCGCCGCGCCGAAAGGGCGAGTGGGAGGCCGACCACCAGCGACGAGGAACTGACCCACCTCAAATCCATCCACGCCCGTAAGACCGGCGCAATGATTCGGGTCTCCCTGCGGCTCGGCGCATTGGTGGCCGGCGCCACGGCCGCGCAGCTTGACGCGCTTGATTGCTATGGTGACCGGCTGGGCCTGGCCTTCCAGATCACCGACGATCTGCTCGACGTCCGCAGCAGCGAAGCGGCGATGGGCAAACGAGTTAACAAGGACGCCGCCCGCGGCAAGCTTACTTTTCCGGTCCTTCTGGGCCTTGACCAAAGCACCCGGGATGCGGAACAATTGGTGGCTGAGGCCTGCGCCGCCCTGAAACCGTTCGAAGCAGCCGCGGCGGGACTCGAAGTCCTTGCCCGATATGTCCTCGAGAGGAACCGCTAAATGGCCGAGCTGCTGTCGACGATCCAGTCGCCCCACGACCTGAAGGGGCTGTCGCACCAGCAGCTTGTCGCCTTGGCCGCCGAAATGCGCGACGCGCTGTGCCGGCTCGTCTCCCAGCGGACGGCCCACTTCGCCTCGAACCTCGGCGTGGTCGAACTCACCCTGGCCCTGCACACCAGCTTCGATTTCACCCGCGATCGGCTGATCTGGGATACCGGCCACCAAAGCTATCCACACAAGATGGTGACCGGCCGCTACGAGCAGTTCCACACGATCCGCACCAAGGGCGGATTGATGGGCTATCCCAACCCGGCCGAAAGCGAATACGACCTGTTGATGACCGGCCACGCCGGCTGCAGCGTCGGCACCGCCTTGGGCCTCCGCTGCGGCGACGACTTGCTCCGCCCCGAGGAAAAACGGCACGTCGTGGCGGTTGTTGGCGACGGCGCCTTCCCTTGCGGCGTGATCTTCGAGGCCATGAACAACGCCGGCGGCCTCAAGAAGAACCTGATTGTCGTCCTCAACGACAACAAGATGTCAATCTGCCCACGCGTCGGCGCGCTGGCCGAGTCCCTCGACCGCGTCCGGATGGCCCATTTCTACACCGGGCTGAAGCTCGAAGTCCAAAAGATGCTGACCCGCGTGCCGGTGATCGGCGACCCGGTCGAACGCTTCCTGTCCCAGTTGAAGGACGCCGTCAAAGCCGGGCTGTTGGGCGGAATGTTCTTCGAAGACCTCGGTTTCCGCTATATTGGCCCGGTCGATGGCCACAATATCCGCCAGATGCAGAAGTACCTCGGCATGGCGCGGGAGTCCAACGGTCCCGTGCTGCTGCACGTCGTCACCGAAAAAGGGCACGGCTTCCAACCGGCCGCGGAAGATCCCACCACCTTCCATGCCCCCGCGCCGTTCCAGCACGAAAATGGCTCGGTCGTGCCGCTGAAGAAATCGGCCTGCAAACCTTCGTACACCGAGCTCGTCCGCGACGCCCTGTACGAGCAGATGCAGGCCAATCCGAAGGTCGCCACAATCGTGGCCGCCATGTGCCAAGGCAACATGCTCGAACCGGTTCGCGACGCCTTTCCGGACCGATTCTTCGACGTCGGCATTTGCGAATCGCACGCGGTGACCTTCGCCGCCGGGTTGGCCAAGGCCGGGATGCGGCCGATCGTCGATATCTACAGCACCTTCATGCAGCGCTGCTACGATCAGATCTTCCAGGAAATCTCCCTGCAACCGCTGCCAGTGACCTTGCTCATGGATCGGGCCGGCATCGTCGGTCCCGACGGCCCCACCCACCACGGCGTCTTTGACCTGACATACCTGCGGCCGCTGCCCAACATGACGATCCTCGCCCCCGCCGACGCCACCGAGGTCGCGCCCATGCTCGACTGGGCCTTGCGTTACAACGGCCCCGTCGCCATCCGCTATCCAAAAACAGTTGCCGAGACCATCAACCGGCCCGTCCAACCGATCGAATTGGGCAAAGCCGAGGTGATTCGAACCGGCAGCGACGGTGTCCTGATCGCCTGCGGCACGCTGCTCAGCGCTTGCTGCCAAGCCGCCGAACGTCTGGCCGAAGAAGGCATCGATTTTGGCGTCATCAACGCCCGTTTCGTCAAGCCGCTCGATACCGAGACCATTCTCCCCACGATCCAAAGCGCGCCGGTGGCGATCACCATCGAGGAAGGCGCACTGATGGGTGGTTTCGGCAGCGCCGTGCTCGAAGCAGCCGCCGACGCCGGCATCAATACCGGCCACATCCGCCGCCTGGGCATCCCCGACAGCTACGTCGAACATGGCAGTCGCCACGAATTGCTCGCCGGCCTCGGTTTGGACGCCGCCGGCATCGTTCGCGTTTGCCGCGAATGGGCCGCCCCTCGAGTGATTAATCGGCCGCATAAGGCGACGGCTGCCCGAGCCGCGACGTAGAGCGTGTTATTTCGCCTGCGGAACAACGCGCCTTGATCGTTATAATGCACGCCACTGGTAAGTGCCACAGGCACTAGTTTCGGAGTTCCATCTGGCACATCGACTGGCACACCCATGCACGCCATTCTTCTTTGCATTGCCCTGCCTTCGATTCTCGTGGCAACGGTCAACGACCAGCCTCCCGCTCGCACGACCCTCTCCGATCCCAACCTCCGCTATGAAAAAGCCAAAGGGGCGTACGTCGTTCTGAAGCGTGGGCCAATCGAGGCGGTCGTTGTCAACAACCAAGCGGTCGACGACTCTGTTCTGCCCCGCCATTGCACCGGCTACAACGGCGTCGCCTCGTTAAAACACACCCATCGCCAGCAAAACCTCTTCGTGCCGTTGTACGCCGGCCTGAACTTCGAACACATCCTCGATGGCACCATGCAGCCACGTAAGGTGTTGTTCGAACCGCGAAACGCGGCGATGGAGTTGCGGCTGATCGACTCGACTACCGCCGAACTCTATCAGCCGCCGACGCCGCATTATAAGCTGGAAAGTTGCACGCGCTATCGTCTGCTGGACGACGGCACGATCGAAATGACCTTCGAGTGTATCCCCCGGGCGAAGACCTTTCAGCACGGCTACATCGGCCTCTTCTGGGCGAGCTACATCCACCAGCCGCAGTCTACCGACATCTACTTTCGTGGCCGCTCGGCGGACGAACCCAACACCGTCGACCGTTGGATTCGCAGCCATTCGCCGGCCCACGGCCAATCGGCCACGCACCTAGCCCTCGGCGACCGTCGCCAGTTGCCTCATGACCCGAAGTTTCCCCTGGAGTTGCCCTTTTGCCTGTCGAACTACCGCTACAGCGAGCCGTGGTACTTCGGCACGAGCCACGGCTTGGCCCTGGCCCAGGTCTTTCGCCCCCAAGACGCTATCCGGCTGACGCAATCGCCCTCAGGCGCTGGCCCCGGCAATCCGGCCTGGGACTTCCAGTACATCATTCCCAGCTACGAGATCGGTCGCCGCTACCAGTCCGTGATGCGGGCGGTGTACCTCCCCTACCAGTCGCCGGACCAGGTCAGTGAAGCCGTCGTCCCGCACCGCGCCGCGCTGGCCCTTAGCCCCTAGCTACTTCTTCGCCGCCTTCACCACCACGTCATCGATCCACAACTCGCCGGTCGCTCCCCGCAGGCCGATTCGCAGGATTGCTTCCCGGGCCTTCGGCGGCACGCGCGCCGGACGCGTCTCCGCCTGCCAGTCGAACGTCGCCCGCCATTGGCTCACCACCACCTCGCCGACCGGAGCCCGCTTCTCATCGAAGTAGTTGATCACAATGCTCGGCCATTGGAACTCGTACGTCCCCCGGCGGATATCCTTGCCTTTCACCTGGCAGGAAACCTGTAGCTGCGCTACCTTGCGGCCGTCGACGGCGAATCCCTGCAGGGCCGTCGCTTCGCGGCCCGGCGTGCTGTTCTTAAAGTGGGCGCAGTTCTTCCCCTCCGGGGCGATCTGACTGTCAATCTCCAGTAAGCGTTGATAGTGCCAAGCAGCAGGTTTCGCTGGGTCCCCTTCCAGTCTCTCGAACCCGCCGTTTTCGATCGCCGGCTTGGTCGGGTCTGGCAGGACCTGGCGCCGCGCCTCGGCCTTGCCCGTCATCGGCACAAACAAGGTCGGCTGGAGGCTTTCCGTCTCCATCTTGCCGTCGACCTTCTTCATCAGGTACAGCACCTGCTGATACCGTTCGCCCACCGGTATCACCATCCGACCGCCCTCCTTGAGTTGTTTAATCAACTCCGGCGGCACTTTCTCGGGGGAACACGTGACGATGATCTTGTCAAACGGCGCATGCTCCGTCCAGCCTTGATAGCCGTCGCCGACCTTCACGTGCACGTTCTCATAGTGGAGCCGTTCCAGGGTCTTGGCTGCCTTGTTCCCCAGCGAGGGGACGATCTCGATCGTGTACACCTCGGCCACTAGCTTTGCCAATACGGCCGCCTGATAACCGCTCCCCGTGCCGATCTCCAAGACCTTGTCGGTCTTCTTCGGGTCCAAGGCCTCGGTCATAAAAGCCACGACGTAGGGCGGCGAAATCGTTTGTCCTTCGCCAATCGGCAGTGCCATGTCGAAGTAGGCCAACTTGCGCTGCGAAAGCGGCGTGAACTCGTGCCGCGGCGTGTCGCGCATTGCCTGGATCACGTCCTTGTTCTTCACTCCCGCGCCGACGATGTCCTCGTCGACCAACCGCTTCCGAGCCACGTCCCAGGAAGTGGCCGTTTGAGCGGTCGCGACCGACTGAATCACCAACGTCAATAAGGCAGTCGCAGCGACCGTATTGGCAATTGTGTTCTTCATGGCTTGTCGCCCCCATTTCTTCGTGGCTTATCGCCGTTGGGACAGCCAGCGGCCAATGGCCGCCGCGAAAAACCGCAACCCGCTTATCCTCTCGAGACCGCTTTCTATTATACCGCTCGACCGACCCCCAGTCGGTGGACCTGTAATTTGTCGCCTTTCTCTGCGACAATAGCCCTCAGACCTGCCGCCTGCGCCTTGCTGCTGCCACCGGATGGAACCCCCGCATGCCCGATCCGTCGCTCAAAGAATATATCGCCAACCGGCTGCTACCCCGCGTGCAAACGCCTGCCCAATACACCGGCGGCGAGTGGAACGCAGTGGTCAAGGATCATTCTACGATCCGCGGCACCGTCTGTTTAGCCTTCCCCGACCAATATTCCATCGGCATGAGCCACTACGGGCTGCAGGTGCTCTACGATGTAATGAATCGGCGAAGCGATTGGGCCTGCGAACGGGCATTCGCCCCCATGGTCGACATGGAGCAACTGCTCCGCGAGCACCGCAAGCCTTTGTTCAGCCTGGAAACGTTCACGCCGCTCGCTCAGTTCGATGTCCTCGGCTTCACCCTGCAGTACGACCTCTGCTACAGCAACGTGCTGACGATGCTCGACCTCGGCGGCGTCCCGCTGGCTGCTGTCGAGCGGACCGCCGAGCACCCCCTGATCATCGCCGGCGGCCCCTGCGCCGTCAACCCCGAGCCGATCTCGCGGTTCATCGACCTCTTTGTCATCGGCGACGGCGAAGAGACGCTGCCGGAAGTCTGCGACTTGTGGCTCCAACTGAAGCAGGCCGGCCTCGATCGAACGGCCGCGCTGGCCGAAATGGCTCGGCGCTTGCCCTACGCCTACGTGCCGCGCTTCTACGAGTCCATCCATGCTTCAGGCCCCGCGCCGTCAGCCGTGCGACCGATGCGTGACGACCTCCCCTCGCACATCGAGCCGGCAGTGGTCGCCGACCTGGATGCCTGCCCGTTGCCGCTGCAGCCGATCGTGCCGTACATCGAATGCGTGCAAGACCGGATCGCCATCGAATTGATGCGAGGCTGCCCGGGCAAGTGTCGCTTCTGCCAGAGCACGTCCATCAAGCGTCCCTTGCGATTTCGCAAGGTCGAGACGATCGTCCAAGCGGCCATCGAGCAGTACAAAAACACCGGCTACAACGAAATCTCGCTGCTGTCGCTCTCGACGAGCGATTATCCCGAATTCGCCGAGCTGATGAAGCGACTGCAAGAAACGTTTCGTCCCTTGGGCGTGAGCATCTCGTTGCCCAGCCTGCGAATCAACGAGCAACTGCTCTTGGTAAGCAGTCTGATGAACACCGACCGCCATTCCGGCCTCACCTTGGCCCCAGAAGTGGCCTGCGACGACATGCGGCGACAAGTGGGCAAGCCAATCACCAACGAAGATCTTTACGCCGGCTGTCGGATGGCGTTTGAAAACGGTTTTTCACGAGTAAAACTCTATTTCATGTGCGGCCTGCCCGGCGAGCGTGAAACCGACCTCGAAGGCATCATCGAAATGGCCGAAACCATCTCACGGTTGGGCCGCGAAGTAACCGGCCGGCCCGCCGACGTGGTCGCCAACGTCTCGAACTTCGTGCCTAAGCCCCAGACACCCTACCAGTGGAATGCCATGCAGCGGCGTGAGTATTTCCAATGGGCGCACGAGTTTCTCCATCGCTGCAAGCGGCTGCGAACCGTGCAACTCCGCTGCCATGATATTGAAACCAGCCTGCTGGAAGGCGTCATGTGCCGTGGCGACCGCCGCATCGGCGAGGTAATCGAGTTGGCTTGGCGCCGCGGTGCTCGCTTCGACGGCTGGGCCGAGAAATTCCAGCCCGAGCTGTGGTGGCAAGCGGTCGCCGACGTTGGCATTGACGTGGACAATGTCCTGCACCTCCCCTGCCCTGCCGATCGGCCCTTGGCCTGGGACCACATCGGCATCCGCCAGGGCCGCGGGTACCTGGAACGCGAACGCCAGGCAGCCGAGCAACAAGTGGTGTGTCCGTAACGCAATAAGATTACGAGCCAAGAGGAGTCTCGCCGATGACATCGCAGCTACTGGTCGACGGCGAAGAGCGTCTCGCGGAAAGCCCCGAGTTTCAGGCCCGCCTTGCCCAGTTGCGTCGCGAGATCGAGCAACGGTATGCGGCGGAATTGGCCGAAGCCGGCGTTTTTAAAGGATTGTATCTACGTTGGAAAATAGCCGCCGAGTATCACCACCAAGCAAGCCGTCTCTATCCCTCCCCAGAGTCCTTGTACGCGGTTGAAAAACATGATCCATGAGTAATGTCGAGGTACTAATTGGCGGACGTTGGGTCGACGTGCCGTCGACCGCTGAACTTCATCCTTCATCCTTCATCCCCCCGAACCCTGAACCCTAACCCTTCCCCTCCGCCCCGCATCCCCCGCCCCACACCTATGACCTACCGCCTGCTTGCCATCGATATCGACGGGACCCTGGTGAACAGCCGCAATGAATTGACGCCGGCCACGCAAATGGCCTTGATGCGGGCGAGTGCGTCGGGCATCCATCTCGTACTGGCCACCGGCCGGCGTTACAGTCACGCCCTGCCCCTGGTCGAACCGCTCGGCATCGCCGCCCCACTGGTCACCGCTAGCGGCGCGCTGATCAAACAAGCGGTCGACCATCGCACCCTCTACCAGGCAAGCTTTGATCCGGACCTGCTGCTTCGCACCCTGGCCGCCATCGACGCCGCCGGCTACGATCCGGTCTTCTACGGCGACACCTTTGCCCAGGGTTTCGATTACTACTATGGTTGCGACAAAGTCCGCACGCCAGAATTGGCCGAATACCTGGAAAAAAATCCCGGCCGCGGCCGCCTTCTGTCCGATTTCATCACCGCCCCGCCCGCGGGTTTATTCGCCGGCTGCGCCATGGGCACCCATCAGCAGATGCTCGAACTCGAACGTGTCTTGCAGCAAAAACTGGCCGGTCAACTACACACCCACGTGATCCACAGCCCGCGTTACTCGGGCTATATCACGGAAGTCTCGCCGCTGGGCGTCACGAAGTGGTCGGGCATCCAACACCTCGCCCGAGCATGGGGCATCGAGGAGGCCGAGATTTGTGCCGTCGGCGACGACGTCAACGACATCCCGATGATCCGCGAGGCCGGCCTGGGAGTCGCCATGGGCAATGCCCAGCCGACCGTGAAAGCAGTGGCCGATCGCATCGCCCCGCCGCACGACGACGACGGCTTGGTCGAAGTCGTTAACTGGCTCCTGGCCAGCTAAGAACTTCCCTTCCGTGCCAGCCCCTTCCCAGCAATGATTAAGAGGATCATGCCGGCAGCTAATATGGGGACACCAAGCGGAGCCGTTATTTTGGGGAAATACTGCATCGCCAAAACACCGAGGCCAAAGCCTGCCAATACTCGACCGGCGATAAAGCCCCAGATTTCCCAAGCCGTGAGGTTTTTAACCTTGCTGTGACTCCACTTCAGCAATCCCATAATCTCCCCGCGTCCAACAGACAAGTTTCCAGATTCCTCGCCCCCAATCCCTAGCCCCAATCCCTAGCCCCAATCCCCAATCCCCTAGCCCCAATCCCCAATCCCCCATCCCCAATCCCCAATCCCCTTATTTCACCGTCGCTCCGCCTTCGCAAAGTCGGTCCGGACCGAGCAATACCACGCCGCCGGCGTCGCTGGCCGCCAATAGCATCCCGCGCGACTCCTCGCCGCGCAGCATCGCCTCCTGCAAGTTGTTGACCACCACGATCTGCCGCCCGATCAACTCTTCGACCGTGTAGTGTCCGCGAATGCCGGCCACGATCTGCTTCTGCTCGTCGCCTACGGCAACCTGCAACAGCATCAGCTTGTCGGCATTCGGATGTTCCCGCGCGGACAGCACGGTGGCGATCCGCAGTTCGATTTTCGCAAAGTCCTCGTAGGTAATTTCTGGCTTCATAGTTCTCTCAGAAAGTAAGAGTTCGGCGCGGAACGCGTTAGGCAACGGTAAGGGCGGCCGCGAAACGCCACGGTTCCGCTGCCTCGAGCATCCTAGGGCCCGCTCGCACCGCTGTCAAAGGGGGGTGGGCCGGTTGATGAGCCGGGCCACTTCCGATAAGGTGAAGAGGATCGATTCTGGGTCTTTTTCCCTCCGTAATGGACCGCCATCGGCGATCATCGAGGTTTGTGAACGTGAGCCATAGCAAGCACGCTTCTTCATCTGCTGGGGCACCTTCCTCAGCCAGCTTTACCTTGAGCGACTTCCAGCAATTGATTCGCCGGATGTACATGGAAAAGGACGTCGCCCGAGGCATCGACGGCACCTTCATGTGGCTGATGGAAGAGGTGGGCGAACTGGCCGCGGCCCTACGCAACGGAACCCAGGAAGAGCGAAGCCTGGAGTTTGCCGATGTGCTGGCGTGGCTTGCGACCATCGCCAATGTCGCCGGCGTCGACTTGACCGAGGCGGTAATGAAAAAATATGGCGCCGGCTGCCCCGGTTGCGGACAGTTCGTCTGTACTTGCGACGACGCAGGCAAACCGTGACGAACCCGCCCGATTCGAGAACGCCAGAGGTACCAATGGAAATCGAGTACCGCACCTTTCCAACAACACGACCGCTCCGGGCCTTGGCTTGCCTCTTGTTCGTCGTGCTGGTCGTCCCCCCTGAGTGTCTCGGGGGCAACCAAGACGATCCGCCCCAGGTTGTTGGCATACGCGTGGGCTTGGCCAATCGCTACAAGGCAGGGCTCTGGACCCAAGTCGAAGTCCTGCTGCGCGGCGGCAGCCAAGCCGAGAACTGTGAAGTGTCAATCATCGCTGCCGATAGCGACGGCGTTCCCGGTTGCATCAGTCAAAGCTGTCGGCTGCTCCCCGGCAAGGAAAGTGCGGCCCGCCTTATCACCCGACTTGGCCAGGTCCATGGCCGCTTGTCGGTCGAGCTGCGGTCCGGCGAAAGAGTTCGCGTCCGGAAGACCTTCCAGGCTGCCAACACCGTCGACAATGATCATTTCTTGCCCGCCGTTGGCCCACAGAAGCTGATCCTCAATCTGGGCGGGGCAAAAATCGGAATAGACGCCTTGGATCGCGGAGCCGATACGATCGCCGACTCTCCGATCGAAGCCGTGATCGAGGACGTCCACCAACTGCCGACGAATTGGGCCGCCTACGAGGCTGTCGAGGCGGCCGTCCTGACCACCAGCCGGGCGGATTTCTGCCAGCAATTGGCGGCCGATCCGCTCCGACTCAGGGCCCTCCAGCAATGGCTGCAGATGGGCGGACGACTGGTGATCTGCGCCGGTGCCCAATCGGAGACGGTTTTCGCATCCGGTTCGCCGTTGCGGTCGTTTCTGCCGGGCCGGCTCGACAAGCTGGTCTCGCTGCGTCAAACGGCCGCCCTGGAAATGTATACCGGCAGCCGGGCCGCCTTGCTGCAAGGCCATGGCGGCCAAATGCGTGTCCCACGGCTCGTCGATGTCCAAGGCGTCATCGAGGCCAGCGAAGCCGATTTGCCCCTCGTGGTGCGAAGGGCCCAAGGATTCGGACAGGTGGTCTATCTGGCTGGCGACCTGGATGCCGCTCCGCTCAACCAATGGTCCGAACGACCCTTGCTGCTCGCCCGATTGCTCGATATCGCGACGAACAGCGGCGATGAATCGCACGAAGGCGCGGCGATGATGCATTTCGGCTTCAACGACCTTGCCGGCCAGTTGCGGAGTGCTCTCGACAACTTTGACGGTGTGCAACTCGCCCCATTTTGGCTCGTCGCTGGCCTGATCATCGTGTACATCGTACTGCTCGGTCCCGGCGACTACTTTCTCGTCCGCAAGCTGATCCGCCGCATGGAATGGACATGGCTGACGTTTCCCTTGCTCGTTCTCGTGACCAGCGCGGCAGCCTGGCTGCTGGCCGATCACTTCAAGGGCCGCCAATTTCGGCGTAACCAGCTCGACCTGGTCGACATCGACGCGGCCTCCGCGGCCGTTCGCGGGACAACCTGGTTGAATGTCTTCAGCCCACGAATGGAAGCCTACGATTTCGCGATTGCCCCAAAGCTGCCGGACGGCCAGCCGGCCCAGGGACCAGTTTGGACGGCCTGGCTGGGCCTTCCCGGCAGCGCCTTGGGCGGGATGGACGCGCGTTCGACCGGCGGGACCCTCTGGACCGAGCGCTTTCGCTATGCCGACGACTTGCACGCCCTGCTTGGCGTCCCGATCCCGGTCTGGTCCACGAAGAGTCTGACCGGTCGCTGGCAGTCCACTGCCCCCTCGATCCCCGCCGCGGAATTGGCCGAAGTCGACCAGTTTCTTACGGGCTCGATCATCAATACCCTGCCTTTCACCCTGGAAGACTGCCTGGTCGCCTACGGCCACTCTGTTTATGAAATCGACTCCCTCGCGCCTGGCGAAGTTCGCCGTTTGGGACCAGGCGTCAAACGCAGCGAACTGCGAACCTTACTCACCGGACGAAAAGCCGTGTTCTCCGAAGGTGCAAAACACCACCAAGAGACAACGCCATACGATAAAACGAGTACGGATCCCTGGTACATCCTGCGGATCATGATGTTCTATGATGCCGCCGGCGGTCGTCGCTACACCGGCTTGGCCAACAGTTACCAACACTTCGTGGATTGGAGCAGCCTCTTAAAGACTGACCGCGCCGTGCTCGTCGCGCGAGGTCCCAAGCGCAACGGCGAAGCTTGCCAAGGCGCAACACTTCTGCGCGACGGTCAGCCCATGGGGGATTCCCAGGACGAGCATCAGACCGTGTATCGGTTTCTGTTCCCCGTCCGCACAACCCGGCTGGCCATGGCTCCCAACACTCCGGCATCACCGGCCTTCGCCGCCGACCGCACAAGCGCCACGTCCAACCCCTACTCCGCCCCCGCCAATCAACATGATTAAGACCCAAGACCTGACAAAAGTCTACGGCAAGCTGCACGCCATCAATAACCTCAATATTGATCTGGCCGAGGGGGACTTGTTCGGCTTCATCGGGCCCAACGGCTCGGGCAAGACGACCACGATGAAAATCCTGGCCACACTGCTGCAACCCACCTGGGGCGAAGCCAGCGTCTGCGGCCATTCGATCTACACCCATCCCAAGGAAATCCGCCGGCTCATCGGTTACATGCCCGACTTCTTTGGCGTCTATGACGACATGAAGGTGATCGAGTATCTAGAGTTTTTCGCGGCCGCCTACCGCATCACGGGACCGGCCCGGCGCAAGGTCTGCAACGAGATGCTCGAATTGGTCGACCTGGGCTACAAACGGGATGCCTTCGTAACCAGCCTGTCCCGCGGCATGACCCAACGCCTCGGCCTCGCCCGCGTGCTTTTGCACGATCCCAAGGTGCTCTTGCTGGACGAGCCGGCCAGTGGCCTGGACCCCCGCGCTCGCATCGAAATCCGCGGTCTGCTCAAGGAACTTCGCAAGTTGGGCAAGACGATCATGGTCTCCAGCCACATCTTGCCCGAGTTGGCCGACATCTGCAACAAGGTAGGCATCATCGAGCGCGGCGAACTGCTGGTCAACGCCAACGTCGCCGACGTCATGAAGCAGGTCCGCCAACGAACGCTTTTGAACGTGAAAGTCGTGGGCGACCTGGAACCGGCAGCAAAGCTATTGGAGACCAGTTCGCTGGTGGAAAACGTCGCACTCAATAACGGCCACATCAGCGTAACGCTAGCCCCACACGCATCCGACTATAGCGAACTGCCCACGATGCTGATCGACGCCGGTTTTAAGCTGACCCTATTCACCGAGGACGAACTGAACCTGGAAACGGCCTTCATGGCCTTGACCAAGGGCATTACGGCATAGAGGGATCGTGCGAGCGGGCCGCCCGCTGGGGTTCGTCCCTCGGTACGGAGATGTCAGTGGTCCTTGGCGGTTCCGTCTTCGCCATTCGTCCTTGGGCCTTGTGGAGCCGTCCTTCCCGCTGAACCCTCTCGCCCGCTCCCATTCCGCCTCCCAAATGCCCTTGCCGCCCGAACTTACCCCGGCTACACTCCGCGCCACGATACCATTGAGCGATGGTGCGCTCGCATTATCCCTCTCCGCAGAGGGATAGGTTGAGGGCGGCAATCGCGCCAAGCCGAACCGGACCAGGTCACCCCTTCGCCAAGACTACCCCCAAAGCGAGCCATTTTCCTTGCATCGGAGACTGGGGCTCCTAAAATAGAATTGCGGGTCCCTAGCTTCCCCAAAACGCAGAGTTTCAAGGTGTAACATGCGACGAGTGATTCTAGGGATCTTGGTAGGTCTCGGTTTGGTGATGGCCGCCGTGGCCGTCGCACAGCAGCGCGGCGAAAACTTCGGCTTCCGCCCGGCCCCTCCGGCCGTGGCCAGCTCGGAGTTGATCGTCGTGCCGACCAACGTCGGCGATCGCAGCCAGATGCTGTCGATCGTGGATCCGCGGCAGCGGGTCATCAGCGTGTACCACGTCGACGTGGCGACCGGCAAAATCACCCTAAAGAGCGTGCGCAACATCACCTGGGACCTGCAAATCAACGACATGAACACCGACAATCCGCTGCCCCAGCAGATTCGGTCTATGATGGAACAGAAATAGCGCAGGCAAGGACTCATGGTTCAGAAGTACTACAACATGGCGGAGACGGCCCAGGTCCTCGGTAAAACCATCGAGGATGTCCGCCAGATGATGGATCGCCGCGAGTTGCACGGTTATCGCGACGGCGCCGATTGGAAGTTCAAGACCGAAGATATCGACCAGTTGGCCAAGCAGGCCCCGCCTCCGGCCGACGACGAAATCGGCGACGTGCTGCTGAGCGAAGTAGAACTCGGCCAGTCCGATCCGGGGCTCTCCGGCACGGTCATCGGCATCAGCAACGTTGGCCCGATTGCCATCGAAAGCGACATCCGCCTGATCGACAGCGATTTGCAGCTTGCCGACAGCGAAGTGCAATTGGGCAAGAGCGATCCGCACATGCCGCCCCCGTCATCCACCGGCGCGAGCAACGCCCTGCTGGCCGAAAGCGATCTCCAGCTTGCCGACAGCGATATCGCCTTAGGTGCGTTGGAAGAATCCAAGCCGCCGGCGCCAAAGCTGAAGCCTTCGACCGGCGACACCAAGATGAGCGAAACCAAGGCCAGCAAGTTCGAAGAGCTGAACTTGACCCTGGACGAAGATTTGAGCTTGGGCGAAAGCTCGGTCGCCCTCGATCGCAAGCCGACGCCCGGCGCCTCCGGCGGTAGCTCGGTGGTGGATTTGGGCAGCAAGAATCTGGAAGACGACGATTTGGTGCTCGGTGGCGGCAGTGGCGCTGGAAGCGGGGTCGGCAGCGATGTGACCATCGGCGGCGACAGCGGCATCTCCCTGGTCGACCCGTCCGACAGCGGCCTCTCGCTGGAAACCCCAATCAACCTCGGATCGATTGCCGACGAATCGCTGGAGTTGGGCGAAGACGACATGCTCACCTCCACCGAGACGGTCGGCGGTTCGACCCCGGGGCCCTTCAAGGCCGACGACGATTTCATGCTCACGCCGATGGAGGACGCCGGCGACACCGACCTCTCCGAGAGCGGATCGCAAGTGATCGCCTTGGATACCGAAGGCGATGAAGCCTCCACGATGATCGGCACGGCCGCGGGGATTTCCATGGCCGGTATGCTCGACGAAGGGCTCGGCCAGCCCTCCCTCGACATGGGTATGGGCGCCACACCGCTGGCCCCCGCCCCGATCCTCGGCGCGCAGCCACTGGGCATGAGCGAAGGCGTCCCCATGGCCGCGGTCTCCATGGGCGAGGCCCCGTATACCAAGTGGCAAATTGTTGGCCTGAGCGTCTGCCTGCTCTTGCTCATGTTCTGTGGCATGATGACCTACGACCTGGTCCTCAACATGTGGAGTTGGCAGGAGGCCTACAACGTCAACAGCGGCATCATGGATACGCTGGCAGGCTGGTTCGGTTGGTAAACTAGACAACACGCTGGCCCCACCGGTCAGCATGCGAGCCGTCAAGGATGACGCCGCCTCGCCCGATCGCATTAACGGATTCGAAAGGAGTCGAATCGTGAAGGCGTTTTTCGCTCTCATCGTCGTCAGCGCGCTCGCGCTGTCCGGCTGCGTCGTGCCCGTCACGCAATTCAACGAGATCCAGGCCCAGAACCGCGCGCTCACCGAGCAGAGCCGGGCCCAACTGGCCGAAATTCAGAACCTTCGCGAGCACGGCCGCACCTTGGAAGACCGCGTGATCCGCAGCGAAAAGCAGGTCGCCTTGCTGCAGGAGCGATCGAGCCTCGACCAGAAGCAACTCGACGAATTCCGTCGCGAACGCGAAAACCTTTACTCCCAGTTCAAAGGCATGGCCTTCGGCCGCGGCCGCCTGCCGGCCGAGCTCAGTCAGCAGTTCGCCGAATTGTCGCGCCGCTACCCTGGACTGCAGTTCGATTCGGAGACCGGCGTCAGCAAGCTCGACAGCGATATCCTCTTCGACAGCGGCGAAGCTGAACTTAAACCCGGCGCCGAACGATTGCTCGACGACCTCGTCCGCGTGCTAAAATCACCGGCCGCCGCCGACCTGAAAATCATGATCGCCGGCCATACCGACAATCAGGCCATCGCCGGCCGCGACGTCCGGGAAAAATACCCTGACAACTTCCACCTCAGCACCGCCCGAGCACTGGCCGTGGCCAAGAAAATGAAGCAATCCGGGCTGTCCGAACACCGCCTCGGCGTGGCCGGCTTCGGCGCCTATCAGCCCGTGGTCGCCAACACCACCGCCCAGGATCGCCAGAAAAACCGCCGCGTGGAGATCTTCGTCATGGCCCCCGAGGTGCCCGTCATCGGCTGGGCCGAATCGACCCCCAGCGTCTATGGCTCCGCCCCCCGCCGCTGAATAGAATCGTTACGTTCCCGCTCCGGCAGCAGGTTTGCTCGCGCCGAGGGGCTGGCGGCCCGTTGAAAAAGTGAAACCATGGCTCACTTCTTCAGCAGGCGGGCCTAAGTTCTTCGTCATCCTGAGCGCAGCGAAGGATCTTGCCGGCGCTCCGGCAACGTTCCATAATCCCTGTGGTTCACACTGGCAGAGGAGCACAACCATGTCCGAAGAATCCCTTCGCCGTCAGCTCTACGATTCGTTCAAAAACCGGGCCATGATGTACTACCTGATCTTCGACGAATTACGCGAGGAAATTGGCGCACAACGGGCCGAGGAACTGATGTCCCGAGCCATCTATCGTCGCGGTCAGCAGCGGGGGGCCGAAAAATTCTCGCAGTTCGCCCCGGACAACCTGGCCGGCTTGAAAGCCGCCTTCCTGGCCGGTGTGGCCGACGACGGACACATGTTTCAGCCGGAAATCATCCGCGACGACGCGGCCGGCCTGGACATCAAGTTCCACGCCTGTCCGCTGCGCGAGGCCTGGGTCGAAGCCGACCTATCGGAGGAAGACATCGCCACCCTCTGCCGCATCGCCTCCCAGGTCGATGATGGCACGTTCGAGGGCGCCGGCTTCAACTTCACCGCCGACACTTGGCAACCCGGCGACGAAGGCTGCTGCTATCTCCACATCCGACCGGGAACCATCGAAGGCCAGGCCTGAGCGTCCTAAGAGACAGGCTACAGCCCGACGTTCTGCAAATCCTTGCGGTTGCCCGGCCCGCGGTGCGTCTCCAGATCGATTGAGTAGCTGATCATCTGCACCGAGCCGCCGCACATCGCCACATTGAACCCCGTTGCATGGGCACTCCCGAACACGTTGCCCCGCCAAATCCGCCGCCAAGCAGCCCCTGCGACCTGTAATCGGACTCTCGCTAAGTCCTGCACCGTCAACGCGCTTTGCCACAAATCGTTATATCCTGCAAATCACGGAGCCTTTCTAGGCAGGATTGTTGGCCATATTTCCCAGGGCTATACTTGGACAACAGCTTTTTCTTCGTTAAGTACTGGGGCCCATCGATGCCGGACGCCTTTTTCATTTTCCTCGCCGTCGTCGCTCTCCTGATCGTTCCATTCCTTCTCGTGGGGCTGATGATCGCCCTTCTTAGCCGTCAAGGCCGTGATCGACGCCAAACTTTTCTTGAAATGCGACGCCTGGAGCGGGAAATCAACCGCGTCCAAGAGATGATCGCCGCGCTCGGCAAGCCGGCAACTGCATCGGCTCCAAAAGAATCGCCCTTTACCCCTCAACCAAAAAAAACCGCCGAGGAGCCGATCCGGGCCGAAGTCATCCAGCCCGCCCCGGTCGCGCCACGCGCGGTCTTGCCCGAAGTGCCGCCCGTGCTGCCGCATGTCGCGTCGGAACCACTGCGCCCCGCCGCTACCACGAGTCACAGCGAGGAAAAGGCAACACCGCTGCCGACACACGCCTACCTGGGAATACCTGCCCAGCCGGCCCCACGCTCCGAACCCAGTCGCTTTGAAACGGCCGCCAAGGAGATTCTCCGCAAGATTTGGCGTTGGATCATTATCGGTGAGGATGAGGTACCCGAGGGTGTCTCGATGGAGTACGCCGTCGCCAGCAACTGGCTGCTGCGCATCGGCGTGCTTATCCTGGTGATGGGCATTGGCTTCTTCCTCAAGTACTCCTTCGAACACAACTTGATCAATCCTCTCGGCCGGGTCTTGCTCGGCGGTGCGATTGGCCTCGGCATGTCGCTCGCCGGCACGCAGATGCTCGGCCGTCGTTACCATCTGTTTGGCCAAGGCTTAATCGGCGCCGGCATTGCCACGCTCTATCTGAGTGTGTTCGCCGCGCATAGCTTGTTCCATCTGGTCGGCAGCGGCCTGGCTTTCGGGCTGATGATCGGCGTCACCTGCCTGGCCTGCGCCATCGCGGTCCGCTTCAATACGATCCTCGTTGCCGTGCTCGGAATTCTTGGCGGCTACGCCACGCCCGTCATGCTGCAAACCGGTATCGTCAATTACATCGGTCTCTACAGCTACCTGCTGATCCTCGGGGGGGGTGTTTTCGCCATCAGTTACCACAAGAACTGGCACCTCTTGAATTACCTGAGCTTCGTCGGCACCTACAGCTTGGTGTTCGGCACCATGGAAAAATGGGACTACGACAAGACACGTTTTTGGGAGGTGATGCCGTTCCTGGTCGCCTTCTTCGTCTTGTATTCGACGATGACCTTTGTATTCAATCTCGTAAACCGCAAGAAGTCGAGTCTGCTGGAAGTCTTGGCGCTACTGATCAATTCCGGCGTCTTCTTTGGCGCCAGCTACTTGATGGTTCGCGAGGCGTACGGGCAGAAGTGGGTTGCGCTGATCACCTTGAGCCTAGCCGCCTTCTACGCCGCCCACGTCTATTACCTCCTGGTGCGGCGGCTGCTCGATCGCGAGCTGATGCTGTCGTTCACCGCCCTCTCATCTTTCTTTCTGGCGGTGACGATCCCCTTGGTGCTTTCGAGCCAGTGGATCACTGCTACCTGGGCCGTTCAGGCCCTCGTCATGCTCTGGATGGCCGGCAGGCTGGGCAGCGAATTTCTCCGCCAGGTTGCCTACGTCCTTTACGTCGTGGTGCTGGTTCGGTTCGGCTTTGTCGACCTTCCCTCGCAATACGCGGGCCAACCCAATCTAAACATCGCGCTCGGCGAATACCTCTGGTTGTTGGTCGAGCGAGTCGTGAGCTTCGGCGTGCCGATCGCTTCCTTCGCAGGCGCTGGCTGGTTGCTTAGCAAGGCGCCAGCGAAGCCCGCCGCAACGGTCGGCAAAGAGAACGACATCTCGCCGATCCTGAAGCCCAACGGCGCGGTGATGGCGGCCATCGCCCTTGTGGCCGGCACGATGTTCCTCGCCTTGCACCTGGAATTGAATCGCACGCTCATGTACTTCTTCCCGCCCGCTCGATTGCCGGTCCTTTCATTGCTTTGGATCGCGATGTGCCTTTTCCTGTTGCGGCAGTACCGTCAGCGGTCCAGCGACGCCATGCTTACCCTGCTGATGGCATTCGTCTTCGGATTACTCGCCAAGCTTTTCTTCGTCGACCTCCAGTCTTGGCATATCTCGGACAGCACCCTCCGCTACGCCAGCTTGAATTACAGTTTTCTTGACGGCACGATGCGGCTCCTAGACTTCGGCGCTATCATCGCCATGCTGGTCGCCGCTGCCTATCTCCTCACGAAGATCACAAACCATGAGAATGCCAAAGCGGCGCAGAAACTGCTCGCCGCCTTGTCAGTGGGACTGCTGTTCATCTTCCTCTCGCTCGAAGTGAACACATTCCTCTATCACTTCGTGCCCGGCTTGCAGGCGGGCGGCGTCTCGATCCTCTGGTCGCTATTCGCCCTGGCCATGATCATTACCGGCATGTGGAAAGATTCCCGCGCCGTCCGTTACGTCGGCCTGGGGCTGTTCGCCATCGTCGCCTGGAAGGTCCTTTTCGTCGATCTTGGAAGACTCGACCAGCTCTATCGAATCATCGCCTTTATCTTGCTCGGCGGCCTGGTCCTCGCCGGATCCTTCGTCTATATCAAGTGCCGGCCGATCTTGGCCGCGCGAAAAGAAAAGGCAGAGAGCCTATGACGCGTCTACTCACCTGCTGCCTGTTGATCGGTCTGGCCCTGCCCTGTGCTGCCGCCACGCCCGTCGATTTTCGCTTCTCCAAAGAGATTATCCGCAGTAAGGCGGACAAGGAAACCCTTCTGGCCCTGCCGCTCGACAGCGATGTCTACGCCGGTACGCGGAGCGGATTTCCCGATCTTAGGATCTTCGCTGAGAATAGGACCGAGCGTCCTTTCGTGCTCGAGAAAGCTACCGAGCCGCGGACTCAGACCGTCCGGCAAGTTTGCCCAAGCAAGGTCGAAGCCGTGCACCCGCACGCCGAGGATCTCGATGTGCTCGTCAGGCTGGAGAACGATTCACCGTCGGCTGACGGACTTAGCATTATCACTCCTTTGACCGACTACGAACGCCGGGTGCACGTTTACGGAAGCGACGACGGCAGAGACTGGAAACCGCTGGTCGCCGATCGTCTCGTGTTCGACTACTCCCGCTACATGGACGTGAACAATCGCGATGTGCCCTTGCCGAAGAACAATTACCGCTACCTCAAGGTCAGCATCGCCGGTATCAACGACGCCAAAGAATCTCCCTTCCTCGACTTGAGTCGCAAGTACTCGAACGGTCGTGAAACCGAACGGACCGAGGCCACCGTGCTCCAACGGCGATCTTTCCGCATGGACCGCATCGAACTGTGGCGCGAAACCACTACGAAGCTCTCGGAAAATGAGCGGCACGTTCCCTATCCTGTTGTCGCCGGGAAAGTCGAAGAACGGCCCAAAGACCAGCAAACGGTGATCGAGGTCACCAGCCGACGGGAACCCCTCACAGAACTGGCCATTGAAACGCCGAGCCGCAATTTCAGTCGCTCGGCCATCGTCCAGATACCGGTCACCCGCGGGGTTCGCACCGATTGGGTGTCAATCGGCCAGGCGAACCTTTCGCTGATCGATTTCCGCGGCTATCGCAAGGAAAGATTGTCAATCTTCTTCCCCGAGCATCGTGCGGACAAATATCGGATCGTGATTTCGAATCACGACAGCCCGCCCTTGAAGATTACCGGTGTGATGGCCAGAGGTGTAATGTACCAGCCACTTTTCTTGGCCGATGCCAGCGAGAAATATTGTCTGAACTATGGAGCCGAAAAAATTGCCGCGCCGAGCTACGATGCCGACGCGGTGCTCGCCCCCTTGCGGATGCAGGGCAATCATGCCGCGATCGCCCAACTCGGCAAGGAAGTGATCAATCGCGCGACACCCTCCGAAGCGCCGCTCAACTTCCAAAAGCTGATCAACAACCCTTACCTCCTTGGCACGGTAATCGTCGTTCTGGTCGCGCTTCTGGCCTGGGCGCTGTTCCACGCCATGCGGCGCATCGACGCCTTGCCCAAGGAGTAGACAGTCCCTAGGCGGCGATCCTGTTCGAGACCTGTCCGTCCCTACTTACTTCGGCACGTCGCCAAAGCCCGCCTCGGCGTTCACCGTCCGCGCCAATACGAACAGAAGGTCGCTCAGCCGATTGATGTAGACCACAACGTCGGCCGATACCGTGTCCGGTTGCGCCTTGGCCAACGAGACGATCCGCCGCTCGGCCCTTCGGCATACGGCACGTGCCACGTGGACCATCGCCGCCGCTTGGCTCCCAGCCGGCAAGATAAATTGGGTTAATTTCGGCAACTTTCCATCGCAGCGGTCGATCGCTTGCTCCAACTCGGCGACGTCCGCCGGCCCGATCCGCTGGTACGACAAATTGAGTGCCGAGTCGACGGTCGCAAGCTCCGTTCCCACCGCGAACAACCGGTGCTGCACCCGCTCCAAAACGGCAGCCACCTCATCGGGCAGCGCCTGGCACCGGACCAGCCCGATCCAGGCATTTAATTCGTCCAGATTCCCACAAACTTCCAGCCGCGCATGGTCCTTGGTAACGCGGTCCCCGCCCAGCAGGTCCGTCTCGCCTCGATCGCCCGTTTTCGTGTAGATCGCCATCAGATCGCGTCCGCCGCGGTTTGTCGTTGCCTCGTGGATTGTGCTGAAAAAGTCAATATAAGCAATTTCCATGACACTTGCACCCGCCCTGCCCTCATGCCGCGCAAGTTTGCCGGAATCCCCCGACGTGCCTCCAACCATCCTGGACAAACAATCGGCCTTGCCCGATAATCGGTCCGCAAAGGAGCGGCGAAAATGAGCAAGAGAGATGCCAAGATCGAACGGTTGCGAAAAGCCTTGTCCCATCAGGAAGGCGACCGGGTGCCGGTAAGCGATTTCTTCTGGACGGGCTTCATGAAGAACGCCCGCCGCCATTGGGGCGAAAGCTTCGATCCCTACCGCCACTTTGATCTCGACTACATCGTGATCACGCCCAATATGGACCCGCGGATCCAACCCTTCGAGATCGTCGAGCAGTCGGGCGATGACATCGTCGTAAAGACCGGCTTTGGGGCCACGATCCGCCGCCGCGGCGAGGCGCCGATGCCGCACTACGATTCGTTCTCGGTCAAGCAGGCCGAGGCCATGGCCGACGTCGAACTCGATAGCCCGGCCGATCCCCGCCGCTTCAACTTGGGCGGCGACGACCAGATCAACTGCGTCGGCGACGCGCTCGCGCGGGATTTGCCCTCCTGGAACGAGCGGCTCGCCCCCTATGTCGACGACTTCGCCGTCTTTGGCTCGGTCTGTGAGCCCTACGAGTATCTGTGGCGGATCATCGGCTCGGAAAACGCCCTGTACTGGATGGCCGACCACGAAGACCTCTTCCGGGCGTTCGTCGACCGCCTCGGCAAGTTCCTCCTCGACTTCACCCGGGCACAAATTGAAGCTGGCCGCGGTCGCCTAAGCGGCATGTACATCTGGGGCGACGTGGCCTACGTGAACGGCATGCTCTTTGGCGCCCCACGTTGGCGTGAAATCTTCAAGCCGCACGTCAAGGCGTTGATCGACCTCTGCCACCAACACGGCCTGATGACGATCTACCACGGCTGCGGCGACGCCCGGGCGATCTTCGACGACATGGTCGAAATCGGACTGGACGGCTACAACCCGCTGGAGGCCAAGGCCCATCTCGACGTCGTGGAACTCAAGAAGAAGTACGCCGGCCGCCTGGCCTTTGTCGGCAACATCGATGTCCGCATCCTCGAAAGCGGCGATCCCCAAAAGATCCGCAACGAGGTCTGCTACAAGCTCCAGGCCGCCCGCGGCGGCGGCTGGATTTTCCAGTCCGACCATTCGATCTCCAGCAGCGTCGCCCCCGAGAGCTACGAACTGGCCGTAAAGACGCTACGCGAGTTGGGGGACTATCCCTTGAAGCTTCTCTAAACCTGAGACGTGAAGCCCGTGGCACTCGGCAGGCACCGGACCGTCGGATTGACTTGTCTGGAATCACGGGATGTCATGATTGACATCTCCCAATTGGACTGCGAAGATACCGTCATCCTCGACGATATCTTCGCGATCGAACGCCTCTTGGGCGACCGCAATGGCCGACTACTACACAAGCGATGTTACGCAGAAGCCTTACTCTGCCATTTTCAACGACGCCAGTTGCCCGCTGCCGGTTCGCTTGCTAATCGTGCTTCGCAAAGCAGTAGGATGGCACTATGCCCCTTCCTATGCACGTGCCGCACCGGGGAGTTGGCAACCTGTTGAGATGGCAACTTTGCCAGCGTCAGCGCGTCAAGGTTTGGAATCTGCTGTCGCAGAAATCGAGCCGCACGGCTTCAGATTCTTCAACGTGACAAAAAGCAACACGATCGGGTTACAGGCCAGCTACAATTGTGTCCTGGTTGCAGATGATCGCGAAACCGTTTGTACTATTACGGCACTTCGCAGTGGCCTAAAGACGCTTTCTCGCTCCACATTTGTCGCCAGTCTCCGTAGCGACCTTGCCGACGGCACTATGGTCCTGACGGGGTGCGGGCCAAAATTGCCGAGCTATTTCATTAGGCCACACCAGAAGATTGAACTGTTTCCGGAGTCCACGCCAATCTCCGAACTAGCTCTGCGACACCGCGAAAGGTTGCGAACAATTGCTTCGCAACGCGTGGCCATGGTGCCAAGCGAAGACATCGCAGACTATTTGCTGGCCAGAGCTAAACGCGATTGGGAGGATTTCATGGCGACAGGCATGTTTCGGAAGCTATCCGATCAAGAGATCGCACGCTTAATAGACATTCAGTTTGACTTCGAATAGGGTCGTCACAAACGGTAGCCATTCCATGTCAGGCGAACTTCATAACATCACGAATGCTGATTATAGTACGATCGCCTCACCGAATGACGTTGGGGCACAGCATCGACCGATGATTCTAAGCATCATTGGGCTTATAGCTGGTGTGGTTGCCCTGGGACTTGCGGCAATTCCGGGGATCGCTTACGAACGCACATTCCAGAATCCATTTGTCGACAAGAAAGAGAATGAGCGACAAGTGGAACCGCCGCCTGCGGAACGTGAAGGTGGGGTAACTCTCACGTTCAAGAAGCTATCGGTCAACTTCGGTGGCAAAGTTCCCAAGAAGGAACGACCTGCGGCGGCTCAGCCCGAAATTACAAAGGACCCAATTCGTTGGTTTACAATGGCTGCAATCGGCTGTGCATTCATTGGTCTTGGTCTGGCAACGATTGGCCATCTTCGAGAACATCATACGGCATTGACTGTCAGTTCGATGGGTTGTTGCGCGGCGGCAATTACCTGGCAATACTTCGTTATTGGCATTGTAATTGGTGCGGCTGCGGCGGCATTTCTGATCGTGTTGGCACTTCTTGGCTCAGCGTTGAGTTGAAAGAAAGACAAAAGAACAAGACCAGCCGAACGGAGGGTCGCGAGTCTACGATTCGGTCGCATTGCCTCCCTTGATCCCCTCAGTTGGTCGACGGATCGCGACGGACCTTCCGCCCTGGCTTGATCGGCGGGTGGCACTGACGAAAAAGTGCCCAAATAGATTGCCACTGGCTTCGCCAGTTCCGTAGATGGGATGAAGGCCTGTTGCCCCCGATCTGGTAAAACCGGATTGGGTAAC
>CALGFD010000001.1 GCA_937881075.1 uncultured Planctomycetales bacterium | reverse complement strand
GCCACGGCCGCACGATCTCGCAGTATCTGGTGTTCGATGAGCCGCTGCTGCTGAACATCGACAACCAGGCGTACCTGATCGAGCCGTAAAGACGACCGCAGTAATCCCCACGGAGGCACAGAGGTCACGGAGAATCAAGACGCGAACTGCAGAACAAGTCCTTGCTTACTGCGCGGCCGACTTGCTGCCTTCGGGCGAGCCGCCGATCAATTCGCCTGGCGGCAGTGGCCGAGCGGCGACGGAGTAGCCCATCCGGTAGAGTTCTTTGCGGATTTGGCGAAAGGCGTCGAAACCGTCGGGGTAGACCCACACCGTAACCGTGACGCGACCCGGAAGGTACTTGCGCAATTCCCGGCGGAAATCGGAGCCCTGCTCCAATGCCAACCGCACAGGCTCACCGAGTTTGTCATCGGTCGGCTCGATTTTGAATTCGGCGTGAACGTAGCTGCGCGAGCCCATTGCATAGCGAGACTTTTCCGGCGGCGCCTCGCGGCGTTCGAGGGTGTAGTGGAGTCGGAAGTTTTCGACCGGCCCTACGCTGTCCGCGACGCGGTCTTCCGATTTGAGGCGATAGACCTGATTCTCTCCCTTGTTTTTGAACGCTTCGACCAGCTTGTCCAGCGGCACAAAGACCACGCGACCGTCGGTGATCAGCAGGTGGGCTTCGGGACCATCGACGATGCGACTGATTGGCGTTGGATAACTCTCGACGACGATCGGCTGTCCGGTCGCTTGCGACGCGGCCACTCGCTGCCGGGCTAGCTGTTCCAACCGCATCTTGGCGTCGTTCATCGCCCGGGCGGTATCGAAATCGCCTCGTTTGACGGCGTCGAGACGTTGCCGCCGCTGCTGCACATCATGGTCGGCCGCGGTAACGAGGGTTGCTAGCGCGTCGCGTTGCATGCCGCGAGCCATGATCTCCCGCTGCACGTTTCGGACGTCGGCGGCCAACCGCCAGATATCACTCTTAAGGGATTGCTCTTCGGCCAGATCCTTCTCCAAGTCCACGGTGGCCGGCGTGGCTGGGATTGAGACCTTGACCGGCGCGTTCTTGATCCGCATCCCCTCCATGACCACCATGATAATCATGATGCTCACAACGCTAGCGACGATGTCTAGGAAGGAATCGCCGTTGACTGGTTCGCTATGTTGAGGGACGGGACGAGCCATGGAGCGAGGGATTTAGGGATTTGGGGATTTGGGGTTCGGGCCGCCGTCCCGGCGGCCGCTAAACGCCACTCATTACTCACTACTCACCACTGATGACTGATAACTGACAACTCACTGATAACCAACTACTTCCGTTCCAGCAGCAGCCCGCTGCCGTCGAGCAGTCGCTTGAGGTCTTCGAAGCGATACTCGGCTTCGGGGGCGACGGCGACCTTCAGCAGGGGTCGCCAGAACATGCCGCGGCCGGCAATGCCCCAGCCTTCCATCTGCTCCCAGACCGCGCGCACTAGTGGGTCGACCGACGAACCGGTACGTGGTCCGAAAGGAATGACCAGGTTGTACATCGGCCCGCGGTCGGACAGGACCACGAGTCGGTCGGCGAAGCACTGGACCGCGATGGGCCGCGTTACGCCGACCGAATTGCGTCCGGCGCTGCGCAACGCCCAGTCATCTTCGTTCTTGTTAATGGGCGGTTTTTCGCGGCGGTCGTGCTTCTTGTTGATCTGATCGTTCTTTTCCGGCGGCTTCTCGGGCCGATTGTCGGGCGTCGGTTCCCACTCGCCCGGCTTGAGCGCCCGACCGGGCTGATACCCGGCCGTGTCTGCAACCTTCGTCGTGTCGCGTTCGCGGGCGGGTTGGCCAACAATGTAGCCGTCGGTCCGTTCGCTTGGTGCGCGGCCACAGTTGCCGCCGCTGCCCGTTCCGCTAAACCCTTGGCTGCCGGCCGCGTTGTACGAATTGCCCGAGGCCGAAGGCGATCCGTAGCCGCCTGTCGCATTGCCGCCTGTGCCTTGCAGACCGTGGCCGGGGCTGCCCTGTGCGGCATAACCTGGTGAGGTTCCGCCGGATGGCCTTCCGCTGCTGGCTACCGGCGCGCTGCTGTTACCGGCAACGCTGCCACCGCCTAGTGCACCGTTGCCCGTCAACATCGGCCCGTCGCCGGGGCTGCCGCTGCGGTTGTTTCCATTGACGAAAGGATTGCCCGCGCCGTAGGCGGCGTTATCACCGCGATTGGCTTCGTCGCCCGCGCTGGCGTACGGTCCGCCCCCACCCGGGGCCGCGTAGGGGCCGCCACGACCACTTCCGCCGCCACCGGCGTTGGCATAGGGCCCGCCGCTGGTCGCGGCGCTGCCGTAGGAACCGCCAACGCTGCCCGATCCACCGCCGCGGTTCGCGCCGACGGGTCCTGCGGCGCCGGCTCGGGCATAGCCACCGCCGGCAGAAGCGACGCTTGCTGCTCCATCTTGGTAACCGGGCTCGCCTCCGCCCTCGCTGCCTTGTCCACCGGAGCGGGCGGAACCGGCACGTCGTCCATAGGTCCGCGGGGCGGCGGCGATTAACATCGCCTGTTCGCGCCGTGCAATCGTTACCGCCTGCTGTACGGAAGCCGCCAATTGGCCATCGGGCGACTGAAAGGCAAGCTTCCAATCGTCGCCGATCAATTCATAGCCGAAATCATCCCCCCAGGACTTCATCGCTTGCCGGGCAGCGTAATACGCGATGACTCCGTCGGGCCGCACCAACAACAGCGGATACGGCTCGCCGGCGTTGGGGTCCAACTCCCGCTGCGCAAGCATGTGCTCCCGGGCGGCACGGAGGGCTGAGGCCAATGGGTTGCCCGGCCCGGTCGGCCCATCCAAATCATTCGGCGTGAAGCGAATTCCCTCGGGCTGCAGGATCACCGCATCGGCCCGACATTCCAAGTAGATGGGCCGCCGCCGGGTCTGGTTCGGGCCTTCGTACGGCACGACCGCGTAGGGGCGATTTTGCGTGGCTGCCGTCTTCCGCGCTTCGGCCACTTGCTGTTCCGCGACCGCGATCTCACCGCGAAGCCGCTCGAGTTCGGCCATCGCTTGAGACTTCTGCTGCGAGTCGTTGCCTTCGAGCCGTTCCAACTCGGTCAGCGCGTTCTTGCAGCGTTCGACTTCCTGCCGGAGCCGGCGAGCGTGATCTTCCAAGTGCCCCAGTTCCAGCCGGGCGTCGGTCAACTGTTTTTCGGTCTGCTCGCGCGACTTTCTCAGTTGTTCGATTCGCCAGCGAACGTCTTCTTGCTGCGTTTTCAGTTCACTCTGCTGCTGTGTGGCGAGTTCCGAAGCCCTGGCCACGGCCGCGGCTTCGGCCTGTTGCCGCGCGGTACGGCTGACGGCCAGCAACAGCGGCACCAGCGCGCCCATCGTGCAAATCAACACCGCCAAGAACGGGAACAGCGAGATGCCGGGCCCCGTCTTTGTGTTGTGTCGGCGTTGAGAACCGGCTGTATAACTCATGCCGCGTGAGGAACCGAGCGCCGCGAAGATTCCAGTCGAACAGGAGCCGTCTTCGGCGATTCGGCCAGTTGGGCGCCAAGCATGTTGACCGCAGCGGCCAGGCTCAGCACGGTTTGCTCAAAATGCTTCGAGCCGGCCAGCGCGCCGAGGTTGCGATTCAAGGCGTCTTCCAGCCGCGTTACGTCGCCGGTCGCCTCGACCGCGCGGGCAAGCACCTCGACGTGCCGGGTGAGGTCGGAGGTGGCCGAGGAAGCGGCGTGCTGCAAATGAGCGCCGGCCGCTTGTGCCATCTCGGCCCAGTGCCGTCCGGCCACATCGACTGCCGCCTGCCAGGCTTCGCCCTGACGTTGCACGAGCGATTCCACGGTTTGCAGCATCGCTGCGACCATCTGCGTGCCGCCGGCCAACTGGCCATCGCCAAACGTCAGCGTCTTGAATCGACCGGCGAACTCTTCTTGCACGCGCTCGTCGACTTGTTCAAGCAGATTGGTTTCGGCCCGCTCCACGTAGAAATGAACGAACATCAACACCATCGACAACGCCAAGGCCAGTGCCGTCGTATCGAACTTCAGGCCAAGGCCGTTAAGCACCTTCATCATCGACTGGTCGGCCGCCTGCAGATCGACGCTGTTGAGCGCCATCGTGATGCCGATCACCGTGCCCAAGAAGCCGAGGATCGGAATCGCCCAAACGATGACGCGAAACAGCGCGTATCCGGCGTGCAACCGCGAGGCGTCCAGGTCGGAAAGATATTTCAACTCGTCATCCAGCTTGTCGGCCGACCCGCGGCGACGGACATGATTCAAGGCCGCGCGAAGGCGGGCTGCGAAGTACTCGTGGCGACGGCCGGCGGGCAGCCGTTCGAGGCGGGCCAAGAGCGCCGCGCACTCGTCGGCCGGGGCCAAGGTCTTGGTGGTCGGGCCCAGCAGGTTGTCGCCCAAACCGCTCCGCTGGGCGGCGATGTCGAAGGCCTTGAGGATCAAGGCGGCCAGCCCCACGGCGAACATCACCGTCTCCATGTATTCGACCGCGTGCCCAGCGAAGTAGCGCTCGACCAGCGGCAATTCGATGGGGCTGCCGTACAACAGCGCATAGAATCCGATCGCGCCCAAAATGCCCCAGAGAAACGGCGAGCGGGCTATGGCGCGGAAGATATCGTTGAGCTTGTTCATCGTCGATCCCAGTCTTCTTCGTTCGATCCCAATCGTCGGCACCGCCCTCGGCTGGCCGGCGTCAGCTCCCGCGCTGGGCGCGCAGCCCGGCCGGGATGTCGCTAAAATCGACGCAACCGGCATATTTTGTGAGCGAAATCCGCAAACAGCGTCAAATTGGGCTGTGTGCGCATTCTGCGGCAGCCGGACGCAGCGGCCTCGCGACGGATCCCGGCAAAACATGCCCACGCGAACGTGAGCATGGCACTATCGCGTGACTACCGTGGGGGCAAATGGGCAACGTCATTGCGGCGCCGGTGGTACGGCGGTGGTTGCTTCGGCACTGCCCGGGCCGACGTGCCGTCGGCCGCTAAACGGGATAACGTCATAAACGGGCACAACGCCATCATCGATTGCCGCACCGACGAGCGCCTAAGTGCCACTGGCCCCGCCAGTGCTGCCATCGAGCCTCGGTGCGGATGGCGTGACTTTGCCCGTGCCCACCGCCGCTGAAAGATCCAAGTTCAGACCCAGCGGGTCAGCAGAACCGGCCACTCGTTGAGCACTGGCGGAGCCAGTGGCACACGATCGCGATGTCGTCACCGTCTGCAAAGTCGCCAAACTTTGCCAAAGTAATGTCGGCCGCCTTCCGATGATTGAAGTCTGGATACAACACGCATTTTCCCAGGGGGGGAAACAGTCCGGCGCAGGCCCACGCAGGTCGCCCGGACTGTTGCGTTTCTTGACGGCAAATTAGAATTGCGCGGACTCATCGAGGAACTGCGTGTTGCGATAACTTCGCCGGGAGGGGCAAATGAACCGCTTACCACCGCTGGCGCTACGAGCTGCGGCCGCGCTTCTGATCGTGTTTGGGGCCGCCTCGCTAGTAAGGCTGACGGTCGGCTTGTTCTACGGGCCCTTCGCCTGGGACTTCAATTTCATCGGCCTGCTGATTGGGTATGGCCTACTCCGGGCTCGACGGGCCGCCACCGGTTGCGCGGCGGCGCTGTTCGGCTTCGGTTTCTTCTTCCTCGCATTGGGCGGATTGGCGCTGTTCTTCCCGACGCCGAGCACTCCTTGGGATTCCGCAGGGCTGCTCGTTCTGGCGTGGGCAGTGCTAGCTGTCGTTACGGCAAGCCTTTTTGTTGGGCTGAACTCACACCGCGTCGATGAGTGGGAAAAAACCGCGCGGGACAACAGTGTCGACAGTTCTGGTTGGTTCTGGCCACTCGCCCTCGCCGGGGCCTTGACGGCCATTGGCCCAGCCATCGAAAACTATAGAACTGACGTCTGGATACGTGGCCTTTACAGCGTTCGTACAACGTTCGAATTTCACGACGCCACAACTGGCAAGCCGTTGCATTCGATCGATTTTTCCGCGCCGTCGATATGCGCGTCGCCTCGGCACGCTTTTGCGCCGCGGATTTCGCTCTCCATTATCGGCGCCGGTTCAAAAGGCGATGCTGTCGAGATGAAACTGGACGGATTTGCAGCGCAACCGGTGGAGTTGTCGTTTAAGTCCCACGGGATGGAGCCGTACAAATACACACTCGATCGCCATACGCCCGAGCGCGTGCTCCTCAACCTAAAGCCGACCCCGGCCAAGGAAGCGCAGAATCGGAAGTAGGTGGCAAAAAGGTGTTCCTGCAATGGGCCAGTAGAGGTTGGTGTCGGATAGCCGTGTGCCACCAGTCGCCGATCTTGCCGGCAGCTGTTTAAGCGCGACAGCAGCAGAAGCAACCTAGCCTCGGTATCGCGCTACACTCCAATTGACCGGCGCAGTAGAATTCGCACATTATTGCCGCCGGTGGGCAACGTGCGGCGGGGCAAACCCCGCGCAAGGGCGCAAGCGTTTCCCGCAGTTTTTTCGCCTTGACCGTTTTTCGCCTTCGGGACGACAATATTGCCGCCCGGGGCCGCCCGCCTTCCACGCTCGAACTCAAAACCGACCGAGACATCGATGCGACTCTACGAATTCGAAGGAAAACAGCTTTTTAATCGTGCCGGTATCAAAATTCCCGAAGGAAAAGTCGTCGCCTCGCCCCACGACGCGGAAGGGCTGGCCACCAAGTATGGCGGCGTGATGGTCAAGGCCCAGGTCCTGCGTGGCCGACGCGGCAAGGAGAACGCCGTGCTGGCCTGCGGCGACGAGCAGCAGACTTTGCAAGCGGTGAACTCGCTTCTGGGCCGCAACCTCTCCGGCGAATGCGTCGAAAAAGTGCTCGTCGAACAGCGACTCGAGATCGCCCAGGAGGTTTATGCGGCGGTGACCTACATTGGCCCGACGCCGACGTTGATCCTATCCAATCGCGGCGGCATCGATGTGGAAGAGGCCTGCCAGGCCGGACAGGAGAGCGTCTGGACCGAGCCGATTGACATCCTCAAAGGCCTGCAGCCTAATCAGGCCGCCGAGTTGGCCCGCCGGGCTGGCCTGAATGGCAACGTGACCGAGATCCTACAGAAGCTCTACCAGATGTTTGCCGACTGCGATGCCACGCTGGCAGAGATCAATCCGCTGGCGCACACGAAGGATGGCCAGTGGGTCGCCGTCGACGCCAAGGTCGAGATCGACGACGACGCCATGTTCCGTCAGACGACGTTGAACCTCCCCGAGCGTTTGAGTTCGGGCCGGGCGCCCACGCACCTCGAGCAACTGGCCTTGGAAAACGACCGCCGCGACACTCGCGGCGCGGCCGGCCGCATGTTTTACGAACTGGAAGGCGATATTATCGTGCTGGCCTCGGGCGGCGGAACGTCGGTCGAGGCCTTGGACAACCTCTGCCTGTTGGGCGGCAAGCCGGCCATTTTCACCGAGTACAGCGGCAACCCCACGCCGGAAAAAGTCAAAGGTCTCACCAAGGTCGCCTTGATGTATCCCGGCCAAATCAACGGCATCTGGGTGATCGGCGGCCGGGCCAACTTCACCGACATCTACGAGACGCTGATCAACGGCATCATGGGCGGCATCCGCGAAACGCCCGACTTTGACAAAACAATTCCGATCATCATCCGCCGCGCGGGACCACGCGACGAGGAAACCTTCGCCGCGCTGTACAAGATGCAGAAGGAGGAAGGCTACCGCTTCTTCCTCCGCGGCATGGCGACCTCCGTGGCCGACTCCGCGCGGATGGTGATCCATCAGGCCGAAAAACACAGGAATCGAAAATGAGCATCCTGATCGACAAAAACACGCGTGTCTTGATCCAAGGCATCACCGGCAAGCAGGGCCGCCGGGTGTCGATGGAGATGCTCGACTACGGCACTCCGGTGGTGGCCGGCGTGACGCCGGGCAAAGGTGGCCAGGACGTTTACGGGCTGCCGGTCTACGACACCGTCGCCGACGCCTTGCGCGAGCACCCGGAGATCAACACCAGCCTAGTGCTCGTGCCCCGCGAAGGCACCAAGGACGCGGCCATCGAGGCCATCGCCTCGGGCCCAATCAAGCTGGTGAACATCCTCACCGAAGGTCTGCCACAGCGCGACTCGGCACAGATCGTGCAAGCCGCCAAACAGCACAACGTTCGCGTGGTTGGTCCGGCCTCGGTCGGCATCATCAATCCGATCCATCGGGTGAAGCTCGGCGCCATCGGTGGCAATGATCCGGGCGTGTTCTATCGCGGCGAGATCGCCATCTTTTCCAAGAGCGGCGGCATGTGCCTCTCGATCGCCACGGAAATCTTCAACATGCTGGGCTTCGGCACCAGTATCGTCGTCGGCATCGGCGGCGATCGCATCACCGGCACCAATTTCCGCGACCTGCTGGAACTGGTTCGCAACGATCCGCACACGTCGCTGGTGATTCTTAACGGCGAAGTCGGTGGCGATTACGAAGAAGAGGCCGCTCGCTACATTCAGGAGACGAACTACCCCAAGCCGGTCGTCGCCCGGCTGACTGGCATCGGCGCCCAGAACATTTTCCCTCGCGGCTCGCGAATGGGCCACGCCGGCGCGATCATCGGCGAAGGCCGGTTTGGCACCTACGAGAGCAAGGTCAATGCCTTTGAGCAGGCCGGGGTGAAAGTGGCCAAAACGTCGGAAGATCTCGTGGCGTTCGTCGAGCGGCTGATGCCGCGACGAGACAAAGACCTCGAAGCGCCCGTCTCGCAAGAGTTTGAACTGGTGAGCATCGCCAAACCGAAACTCGAAGGGCTCAAAGGCCAGGTGCGGGCGGTGCAGTTGCGGACGCACCTGACACAGATCGTCGACGGCATGCCCTATTTCCGCGGCTATCCGCTGCCGCAACTGATGCGGCGGTCGTCGGTGCCCCAGATGATCTACGAAACGCTGACGAAAGAGGACGACGGCCCGGAATTGGCCCATCAACTCGCTCTGGACCTCGTTCTTTGCGCGCGGACCAACCCGACCGATGACGCGGCGAAGGCGGCGGCCGTGGCCAGCTTCTGCGGCGGCTCGCCGATGAACGTGGCCATCAGCGCCGGCTTGCTGACCGCCGCGGCCAACCGCCCCAATCCGCTGCCGGCGAGCTTGCACGATCGCTATTCGCCGATGGAAACCGACGCCTTGGCGCTGATCCCGCAGGTGGTCGACCTGACGGCGGCCGTGCTCGGCAACGCGATCGTTTGGAGCGACGAGGAACCGATCGAATCGACCATTTTTCGGGCGATTTCGGGCCGCAGCCCCTCGGTGGCCGAGGCCAGCCTGGTCCGGGCGATCTTCGTCTCCTGCGTCGATCACACGCCGGCCACGCCCTCGTCGCTGGCGGCCATCACCTCGTACTCCGGCGGCAATTCGCTCAAGACGGCCCTCGCGGCCGGCATCTCGGCGATGGGCGACACCCACGCCGGCGCTGGCGAAGGAACCGCGCGGATCTTCTCGGAATACATGACCAAGATGCGCCAGGCCACCGCCGACGGTGGCGTCTTCGAGGCCGACGGGCTGCGGATCGGCGACGTCAAAGACCTGGCCGGCTACGTCATCAATAAGGTCACCGGGGCCTACGGCGGCGAAAAGGGCCGCATCCCCGGCTATGGCCATCGCCACTACGGCATTTTTGGCAAGGATCCCCGCGCGGTCGCGCTGCTGGACGTCGCCGAATCGCTGGGGCTACGCGGCCGCTATTGCCAGTTGGCGATCGAGATCGAGTCGATCCTGAAAAAGAAGAAGGCCCTCGGGCTGTGCCTGAACGTCGACGGCGTGATCGGCGCGCTCTTGTGCGACCTGAAGCTCAAGCCGGAGACCGGCAAGTCGTTCTTCATCATCCCGCGGACCGTGGGCATCCTCGGCCAGCTCCTAGAGCAAGACCCCGGCTCCTTCTTCCGCCTGGCCAACGAGTCGGTGATTTATATCGGCCCGGCGGTGAGGGGATAGAGAGACAGGAAGCGTGTATCACCGTAAAGGCACAGAGGGTTTCACTTGGAGTAACGTTGTGAAAGTGCTTGTGCGAGCGATTTGCATATGCGTAGGAATCACAGCGATCCTCATCCTCCTCTCGGTATTTGAGGCGGCTTCCAGAGCGCGTAGGCAAAGAGACCGGGAGTTAACGAAGGACATTCTTTCGTCACTTCATATAAGCTTCGTGACCTACGAGATCTTTACGAGGTCAATTCCCGAGCAAGATTTAAGCCATGCGATTTCGCAGGTAAGAGATTATGGCGGTTGCGGCATTGATCGCTACGACGAGATTCTTTCTCGCACAAAGCTACGAGCCGGTTGTGATGCCTGGAAACAACCGCTCATCCCGGCTGGGATAAGCCACACCTGCATTAGATGTCCCGACTGACAATTTCATAAGGCACGGGTTGCCTGACTTCTTAATTGCGAGCCATGGGCGACGAGCTTACAGAAACGATCTGGCTGCTCTTGCTTCTTGTCGGGCCGCTTGTGCTGTTTCTGTTCCGGCGATCGATTGCCAGAGCTATAGCGCCGGCCAGGAGCCGGGCGAACGTCGCGTGGGAAAACCTCGTCGTTCGCTGCTTGCCGCGTTGGCTTGTTTGGCGATTCTGCAGCGGCCTGAAAGGCAAATGTCCCACCTGCGGAAACGTTGTTGCCTTCGCAGAGATCGAAACGGGAGCTACTGCCTTTCGTTGCCCGCATTGTGGCGAACAAGGCACCTGGTTGGGAGACGAGACGAAATAACTGCGAGGCACGGGTGAACAGGAGCGGCGGGAGTTGGGGCCAACGTGCCGTCGGCCGCTAAACGGCGTAAGTGTCGGGCACGCGCGGCTATGCAGGACTGCTCTTAACGGACGGCCATCCGCGTTTGAAACTAGCCCAACGGGCTTTCGCAGGACAGCCCAGGGCTGCGGCGCAGCAGCTACCCTGGGTTCCCGGCAGAACGCCTCCCACAATCCTGAAAGGGTTGCATCAGTCCACCTAGCGCTCCGCAACCCCTTCGGGGTTGAACGCCTATCACCGCTACTCCCAGGGTAGTCGCCGCGGCTTCGCCTTGCGACAACCCTGGGCTGTCCTATGCACAACCCTTCGGGTTAACGAAATGCGACGGTCATTCCCGAGCGGCGTCCGAAGCGAGCATTGTGTGCCGCGGGCACTGCTTCTGCGAAGCCGTGACACGAGAGAACCTCACCCGCCCTGCGCCGCCCACATCGCCAGGCGGGGCGGAAGTTGGTCGGGCCGGGCGGTGCCGGTGGTGGCCAACTGCTGCACGGTGATCGAGGCCACCAGGTTGCCGATCAGGGCGGCCTCGGGCAAGGTCGCGCCGGCAGCCAGCGAGAGCACGGCCGAAGCCGTCACGCTGTCGCCCGCACCGGTCGGATCGGTCGGGCCTTCGACCCGCACGCCGCGGATCAGCGTCGGCTCGGGATCGCTTACCATCATGCCCAGCGAGCCGCGGGTGGCAAACAGCGGTGCGTTGGTCTTCTGCCGCAAGGCTTGCACCGAGGTAATAAGATGATCGATCTCGACCGTCTCGTCGGGCCGCGGGCAGTCGATGCCGGCCGCCTCGAACTGGTTGGGCTTGATGATCACGTTGCGATAGTTGCGGATCCGGCGGCGGCTGTCGGCCCAGAAGATCACCTTCGGGTAGCGCGGGGCGAGGTCGGCCAACGCGTTGACGACGGCCGTGGTCACCACGCCGCAGTTCTCTTCCTCGACCTGATCCATGGCGATCACCGCGTCGACCTGCGGGGCCAGCGTTTCGAGCGCCCGGATGATCCGCTCTTGCACGGCGGCGCTCGTCTGCTGGCGGTTCTTTGTGTCGTAGCGACTGTGTTCGCCGGCCAGGCTCGGATCGTTATAGTCGCGCGGCTTCAAGTAGGTCGGCGTCATCCGCTGCGGGTCGCAATCGAGATACTCGGTCGAGCAGCCGAGCGCCTTGAGGTCCTTGCGGAGGTCGTACGACTCGCCGTCATCGCCGGTAAAGCCGACGGCATGGATCGTACCAGCGCCGAGGGCGGCCAGGTTGCAGACCACCGTGCCGGCCGCGCCGGGGCTGTGACGAATGCCGACCACTTGGTGCGCGACCTTGCCCGTTTCGAGGCTCGGCTCGCCCAAGGCCGGATCGACATCGAGATATTTGTCGAGGAAGAAATCGCCGACCACGGCAATTCGCAGCTTGGGAAAGCGGCCGACGATTTCCTGCAACCGCTCGGGCGACATTGACGTCAGTTCTTTCATGATCGACTCAAAAGAGAAAATGGGATCACAAACGCAGGCCGCCTTGTTTCCCCTCTCCCAAAGCGAGAGGGGAAATGTGCCGAACATGTTCTCTTACTTCTTTCCCCACAGATAATCTAACAGGGGTTCGCAGTCGCGGTAGTCGGCGATCACCACATCGGCGCCGGCACCGATCAAGCGATCGCGTTTCCAGGGGTCAGGCTTTCCGCTACGGCCGGCCTCATCGCTGGCCACGGCCACGGCTGTGCCGCCGACGCGCTTGACGTCGCGAATTTCGACGTAGCCGTCGCCAAAACCCAGCAGCAGGCCGCCCTTCAGGTCGTTCTCACGCAGGATGCGCTCGATCACCTGGGCCTTGGAGAACGAGCGGTAGTCGTCCTGGGCGCCGTACACGTGGCGGCCAAAGTATTTGTCCAAGCCGAGCAGTTCGACCTCTTCGATCACGTGCGGCTCGTCGGTGCCACTGGCCACGTAGAGCGTCGCGCCACGCTGTTTGAGCGATTCGAGCAGTTCGAGAGAATAGGGCACCAGCATGTCGCGGGCGTCGATCCGACCACTTCGCAGCCCTTCGCGGCGGTCGGCGATCCGCACCATCAGCCGATCGATATACATCTGTTTGTATACAGCCGGGTCTTCCGGCTTGCTGCCGCGCTTGGTGATCTCTTCGGCCAGGCGGATCATTTGGTAAATCGTCTGCTTGCCGGTCAGATTCGTGACAAAGTCGTTGCAGAGGGCGTGCAGTTCTTCGGGCGACTCCTTGGTGCCGGTCGCCTGAAGGATCTCGACCATCATCGGGATCATCACTTCCGGCCAGCCCTCGCGAATCAGGCTCAGCGTGCCGTCGAAATCGAACAACACGTGCTGCGGCGGCCGATCGAGCACGACCGGCTGGACGATTTCGATGCCCGTGTCGGGAATCCATTCGGTCGGTCCGATCTCGTGGACCACGCGGCGATAGTCTTCTTCGTGATTGCAGGTCGAACAGGCGTCGCTCTTCAAATGTGCGTTCATCGGTTTTTGGGAAGGGATCGAGAAATTACGGGCAAAGGCAGGGGAATCGGGGCAACAGGCATCGCGCCGGTACGGCGAGCGGGTTCGGTGGGCAGTGCCCACCCTACGGTTTTGGGGAGCCGCCGACGTTCACTCGCCGAGCGTCGACACCCCCCCGGCCGCGTCGCTGGGATCACAGACTTTTCAATGTACCGACTAGAATGGGGGCAATCAACGGCAACGGTGATGAGTCGCCAGGCAGCGCGGCCGTACCGGCGGCGGCTAAACCTAACTCTCCGCTACTCGGAACAGCTGCGGAACGGCTTCGGCGTCCACTGCTGCAAACTTCGTGCTTGACGCGGACCCCACTTTTGAGGAGAATGGCGGCGGCTCGGCGGTTCCCCGAACGGATGCTTTTCACGACAACCCAAGCGACCTCTAGACAGCGATTGCCGCCATGCGCCAACCACTCGCTCTCACGGCGTGCCTGCTACTGCTGGCTGCTTCGACCGCCTCGGCCTACACCTTCCAGGACACAGGGCTGTGTCACGCCTATCAGGAACTCGCTACCTGGGCCGAGGACCTCGAGGCGGAGAACCCCAACCTGGTGAACGTTGTCCAATATGGCACGACAACCTCGGGGCGGCCGTTGATCGCCCTGAACGTCACCATCAACCCGGCGGTCAACAATCCCAGCAAGCCGGAGTTCCTGTTCACCGCCGGCATCCATGCCCGGGAAGTGATCACATCGGAAGCAGCGCGAAGACTGGCCGAAACGCTGGTCAACGGCTATCGGGCCGGTGATCCGAGCTACGTCTCGATGCTCGCCGAGCGAGACGTATGGATCATCCCCGACCAGAATCCCGACGGGCGAGTGATCGTCGAAGGCGGCGAGAGCCGGCAACGCAAGAATATGCATCTCTACTCCGGCCAGTATGCCGAATACCCGTATACGGTGGGCGTCGATCTGAATCGCAACTACCCGCACCAGTGGAACCGGGGCGATGCCGTGCCGGATAGCGACACGTACCAGGGGCCAAATCCTCTTTCCGAACCGGAAAGCAATTCGCTTTGGGCTCTGCTGCACGACACGACGAAGTTCAGCAACCTGACAGCGGCCATCGATTTTCACAGTGGCGCGCAAACGATTCTCACGCCTTGGGTATCGAGCACCGAATACTATCAGAGCCCGTTGCCGGTGGAAGACCGCCAGAAGTTTGATTCCCTCGCCGCACGGATGGCGCAGATCACCGGCTACAGCACGCAGCGGCTGGGCTATGACTCGTGGGGCACGTTGGCAGACAGCCTTTACGAGGAGTTCGGCGCCTATGCGATGGCCGAGGAGATTTTTGTCGGCCCGTTTTACGACTACTTCTCCTACTTCAATCCGATCGACGCGACGACGCGCGATCTGATGTTGACCAAAGCGGTCAATTCGGCGTTGTTTCTCTTGAGCGACGAGGCCTTCGACATCACGGTGCCCGAGCCGTCGACGCTCGTGCTGCTGATCGCGGCCGGGGTGCTCGGCATGATTTATCGCGGTCGCCGGCAAATGGGCGTGCGGTGAGACTCCTGCCCGAGGTCCCTACCGTCCGCCATCAGGGTGACCGGGCACTCCCGCCTGCCCGAGAACGTTGTCAGAGTGTAAATCGCGCAATTAGTCGGCGGTCTACGTCCGCCGCCACTTTCGCTATTGTGTGGACCTTTTAGGACGGGGCTTTCGCCGAGCGTCGCGGGCGGCCATAATAGAACCAGCCGCGAGGAGTACGGCCGCTGTGGGCAGTTGCGACGCCGCGCGTCGTTTCGAGGGGGCTTTCTGCTCGCACACGTCCAACCCGCCTGAGCCTTGTTCAGAGAGGTGCCGCATGAGTGATAACGACCAGACCGGCCGCCGTGATTTCCTAAAGAAGACTGCAGGGTTAGCTGCTGCTTCCGCCTTGACGGGCGTGGCGATTCCCCGCGTGCACGCCGGCGAAGATAATACGTTGCGGCTGGCTTTGATCGGCAGCGGTTTCCGCGGCAGCGGGGCAGCGGCGAATGCGATGTCCGCCACGGGAGGGCCGGTCAAACTCTTCGCGATGGCCGACTTGTTCAACGATCGGCTGGAAAACTCCTACAAGGCGCTGAAGAACAAGTTCGGCGATCAGGTCGACGTGCCGCCGGAGCGGCAATTCGTCGGGTTCGACGCCTATCGCCACGCCATCGATTGCCTGCGTCCCGGCGACGTCGCCATCTTGGGCACTCATGCTGCCTTCCGGGCAGTCCACCTAGAATACGCGATTGGCAAGGGTGTGCACGTCTTCATGGAGAAGAGTTTTGCCGCCGACCCGGTCGGGATCCGGCGGATCCTTCGCGCCGGTGAATTGGCAGACACGAAGAACGTCAAAATCGGCACGGGCCTAATGTGCCGCCACTCGGCCTCACGACAGGCACTGATTCAGAAGATTCGCGACGGGGCAATGGGCGACATCGAATTGATGCGCGCCTACCGCATGGACAGCGGCGGAGCGATGCCACCTCATCAGACCGAGAAGCACGAGGTCCTCTGGCAGATTCGCCACCCCTATGCTTTCCTGTGGACCTCCTCGGGGCTGTTCATCGAACTGATGATCCATCAGATCGACGAGTGTTGTTGGATCAAGGACGCTTGGCCCGTCGCCGCCCACGGGGTTGGCGGGCGGATCGCCGGCAGCACGGATTGCAGTCAGAATCTGGATGCCTATTCGGTCGAGTACACATTCGCCGACGGCACCAAGGCGATGGTCACCGGCCGTTACGCGCCGAACTGCTTCAATGAATTTGCCACCTACGTGCACGGCACCAAATGTGCGGCGCAGTTCTCCGGGGATGTGCATGCGTCCACGGTCCGCCTTTATAAAGACCAACGGACGAGCTCCGACAATATTGCCTGGAAGCCGGGGAAGGAGGCCGTGCGTCTCTATCTGGCCGAATGGAACGAGTTGCTGCACGCTATCCGCAACGACCAGCCCTACAACGAGACGCGCCGGTCGGCCTTTTCGAATTTGGCGGCGATCATGGGCCGGGCGGCCGTGCACATGGGCCGCGTGATCACCTGGGACGAGGCGATGCAGTCGAAGTTCCAGTTCTGCCCGAACATCGACGGTTTGACGCCCGACAGCCCCGCGCCGGCGGTGGCCGACGGCGCCGGACGCTATCCGGCCCCCGTGCCCGGCGTCTCGATGGAGGTCTAAAGAGAACCGCGGATCAGTTTCCGACAACCACTGCCAATGCAGAGGACGCCGTCATGCGCGCGATGCCACGAGTTCGGTGGATGCTGTTGGCTACGGCCATTGTCCTGTTGCCTTCGGCGGCTCTCGCCGCGTCGGTGACCGAGATTGTCAGCCAGGTGAGCCAGTCGAGTTACACGACTTACCTCAATCAACACCTTTTCACGCATACGGGCGATAATCGGGGAATCACAGGCAGCCAGCACGACATTGCGCGAACGGCGATCTACGACGCGTTCCAATCGTTCGGCTTGGCGACTAGCCTTGAGGCATTCACCTACAACGCGGGCACGTATTACAACGTGGTCGGCGTGTTGCCGGGAAAAGTGCATCCGAATCAAATCTATATCATCGGTGCGCATTACGATTCGGTGAACAACCCGGGCGCCGATGACAACGCCAGTGGTGTGGCAGGTGTACTCGAAGCGGCCCGCACGCTTTCCCAGCACCAGTTCGATTCGACGGTGGTTTTTGTCGGCTTCGATCGCGAGGAACAGGGGCTCTACGGCAGCACCGCCTATGCCATCGGCCATCAGACGGACGACATTCGCGGCATGATCTCGATGGACATGATCGCCTACAATCCCGTCGGATCGCTGCACGATCAGGCCTACGTCTATTACGCCAGCGCCACGGCTCCGGCATTGGCGACCGATCTCGCCACGGCGATGCTCGCCTACGGCCAGGGCTTGATGCCGTCGGTGGCCCGCTTGGCCTCGGCCAGCAGCGACCACTACCCGTTCTACAGCCGAGGCTTTGAAGCTGCGTTATTGATCGAGAAAGGCGCCTGGAGCAACCCCAACTACCACAAAGCGGCCGACAGCGTCGACACGCCCAACTACATTGACTACGCCTATGCTACCAACATGACTCGAAGCGTGGTCGGCTACTTGGCGACGAAGGCGGTGGCGATCCCCGAGCCGTCGACGCTACTGCTGCTCGGTCTCGGCGGCCTGCTCCTCGGCACGGTGGTGGGAGGTCGGCTGATGTTCGCCAAGCTTCTTTCCAGGGGCTAACCGCCCCGGGCTATCTCCCCTGTCGCCGCGTGCGCGGCTCTACGGTTCGCAGAAGCGATGACTACCCGCTTGCGAGCGGCTGAGCCGCCCTTTTGCCGATCCTACGAGCGCGGCTGCTGCTGGTGCATCGTCGGTTTTGGCGCGATCTGTCCGCCGCCGGCACCTTGCTCCTGAAAGAATGGATCTTTCGGCTTAGGAGTGGGATTGGTCGGCAGTTCCACGGTGTTTCCGCTACTGCAACCGATTAGAATTACCAAAAGACTGGCGAACCCCGTACATCGTGTCCATTTCTTCATCACAGACTCTCCCGTGTTGTCGTCCGAAAGAAACCGGGCAGGCTCGACTTCGTTTGGTATTACGGTATTTCCAGGACCTGCCCATCCGCCATCGCCGTCAGATACCACAAAACGCCTCTGTCGATTCGGCGATAGATCGCGCGGACCGAGGCATCGGCGAGGCAAAAGTTCACGACATTCGAGTGATTACTGCTGAACTGATTGCAGCCGTAGGACTCGTCGAGTCCGTACCAGGTGCCCATTTGGCCATTGCCGATCCAGGCGAAGGAACAATTGTCGCGGCCCATCGCTTCGCCGAACATCAGAATATTACTCGAACCGTCTTTCAGGCTGCGAAAGTTGGTGGTCGAGCGATCGAAGAAGATGCCCTGGTAGGAGTCGTAAAGTGCGCTGCCCGTGCGTGCGAGTCCGAGCGGTCCGCTCGTACCGAGATAATTGGTTCGTCCCAGCGCGGTTCCGGCGCCTCCGCCGAAGCTCACCCCCATCATCATCCCGCCGCCGTTGTAGTAGAAATTGTAGAAGGCCATGACGTCGGTCTTGGCGTAGGGCGTATCCGAGGGGCAGATGAAGTGACCGATCTTCGCCTGAGCGATGTTCCAGGTATTGGTGGAGGTCCAGTACGCGGGCCCGATCCGATCGACCGACTTATCGATGTCGATCGTGTCCCAGATGCTCTGGAGTTCCATGAAGGGCATCAGGAATGGCAGGCAGCCGATGAACTGGTACGAGGGATACGAGCCAGAGACATTGGCCGCGGGAATCGGGCCGAGGTAGCCGGGTGGAAAGCGATTGTTCTGTTGGTGGAATCCTTGGGCGGCGAGGCCAATCTGCTTCAAATTGTTGATGCAGTGCAGTCGCCGGGCCGCCTCGCGCGCCGCTTGGACGGCAGGCAGCAATAACGCCACGAGGACGCCGATGATGGTAATCACCACCAGCAGTTCGACCAGGGTGAACCCGCGCGGCTGCGACGGAGAGCGTCTGTTCACACGACACCCCAAGTTGAAGGGCCAACGAACAAAAAGCCGGACTACTCGAGTCGCCATGCCGATTCCTCCCAGTGAGATGGTCCGCGCCGGCACTCGCTCCGTTCCCGGCCGCCAATATACCACAACTCCCACCGGCTTTCTAGCAATACGGACGGCAGATAGCCCCCACGAAGTCGAGCCGATAGACCAAGGCGGATGCAGGAATAAGTGCCTGTCGCCCTTAACGGTGGCGTGCTAACGCGATCGAGCAGCGTGGTTCGGAAACGGCGCTACACGACCGCGCAACGCGCTGTCTAAATAAAACCGCGGAAAACCGAAAGCGTTGCCAGAGTGAAGACCACGCAATTGGTCGGCGGTCTACGTCCGCCGCCACTTGCGCTATTGTGTGGACCGATTTAGAAGGACTTTCCGTCCATGACCTTACCGTCTTTGCGGTTGCCGAGTCGCGCGTGAACGGTGCGATCGATCGAGTAGTCCATTTTTGTGACCGAGCCATCGCAGAAGGCCATATGGAAGCCGCTCGAGTGGACGCTGCCGAAGGCCCACTGTAGCTTATAGCCGGGGTTATCTTGCCGCGGCCAGAATAGCGAGTCGTCGCAAGTCCAGGAATTCACGTCGTAATCATAACCGATCGCCCAGCACTGGTCGTTTTCGTCGTCGGTGCCGTCTTCATAATGGTCGGGCATAATGTATTTTTCGCCGAGCATGTAGGTGGCCGACGTGCCGTCCTTGATGTCCCGAATTCGCGTCATACTGCGGCGATAGATCACTCCGGTAGCGATGTTCTCGCCGCCGCTTTGCATCAGCCAATTGCGTTCGTTGAACCCGCCTGTACTCGTGAAAAACGTGGGATCGGTGTAGGAATTGGGGCCGGCCCAGGCCCCCATCTCTCGTTGGTCGCCGCCGCAGGCCGAATAGTCGTTGCGCCCGGTCAGTTGAGGGCGGTAGCCGGGCAGGTTGACGAAGTTGTTCATGTGGGTATACGGATAGGCAAGCGGACGACGGCGACTGGGGCAATAGAAGGCAACGACCGGAGTGGAAACCATCTGACTGCGCATCGCCACGTTGCCCCCCTTGGCCATGTCACGCAGCGCCTGCTGTTCGATGTACGGCAGCACATTGAACAGCCAGCCGCCGGGCTGCGTCTTGTCGAAGCCGCGATCTGGGTCGCCCACCCAGTTCCAGGCCCAGCCGCCGGTGGGCAAATGGCCTTGCTGCTGCTCGTGGTTCAAACAACCCAGGCTCAACTGCTTGAGATTGTTCTTGCAGCGGAGCAGTCGGGCGGCTTCGCGGGCCGCTTGCACGGCCGGCAGCAGTAACGCCACCAAGATGCCGATGATCGTAATCACCACGAGCAGCTCGACCAGCGTGAATCCCAAGCCGGCGTGCCTCGTCGCGGCAACGTCGAGCGGCGTGTCATCGCTTCGCGTGTTGCCGAGCGCTCTCTCCGGGGCAAGGACTGCGGACATGGGCAATCTCCAACTGGACTGAGCGCAGACATCCAAAACAAACGGCTGCGGACGGCGATTTGCGGTTCCATACCGCATCGTACAGGATAGCAGAAGCTGTGAGATAAATGAAGCGTTTTAGCCTTCCCCAGCGGGATTCGCCGCAGGAGAGCCAGCGCAGCTACGGATTTCACGCAGCGCTGACGGCCTGGAAGGCGAAATGACGAGCTGAGGTTGTGAAAATTTCACAAGACGGCGACTTCTGACCCCGGCACGAGGCAGCAAGCCTCGACTAGCTCTCGACCTGGATCCGCGCCAGCGTCTGGCCGACAATTAGCGTTTGCCCCTCAGCGACCAGCTTCTTTAGGACCCCGTCAACGGGCGAGGGCAAATCGACGGTGGCTGCCCCCACCATTACCTCGACCACCGGTTCGCCCTCGGCCACCCGAGCGCCTTGCTTGATTAGCCAGAGATTCAGCACGACCGGTTCATCGTCGAAGCCGAGGTCGGGCAAGACAACTTCACCCTTCATAACTTCACGTGGGTCAAAAGAGCGGGCGGGAAGATCGCGGTTGCGCTCAGGTTGTAAGCCATTTGCAGCACGATTTCGCTATCGTCGCCTCGGTAACACGTAAAGCCAACAAACAGCGGCCCGCGGTCGTAGTTCATGACTAAATATACGGTCCGTGTGGACTCACAAAGTTGGTGGGCGTCAACGACCTCGTAACCGCGATACGAGCCATATTGATGCTCAACACTCCCGAAGGCCGCTATCTGGGTCGCCCATGATCCGAGATCTTCGCCGGGACGTCCTTTCATCCAGGCCTTCATTGCCTGTTCGGCGCCCTCGGTCTTATAAGCCTCTAGCCCTACCCGCACGATCGGAGGCAAGGCCTTGTCCGTGCTAGTTTCATCTTTGGCTGCGGCCTGCCAAGCGGCCACGATCGAGACGACCAGAACCGCGGCGAGGACTGATGATTTGCCCGTGAATCGCATGCGATTTACCCCTATTGCCGAATGTCACGTTGGGATTCGTCGTACGTGTACTCGAAACTCGGCGGTTCGCCCAGAGCAATTTGTCCCAGGCCAAGCTCCGCCTCAGTTGCAGAAAAATTTGGTGACTGACCGGGCGATAGCTCATCGATTCACGGCGAGCAATCCGGCCGGAAGGACCTGAGCGGGATCGGTATTCAACACCATTGTTGTGACTACCCAGCCCGACTCGGTCTGGTAACACATGAAATGGACGAAGACCGGGGCACGGCGGTAGTTTACCACGCCATACACGGCTTTTGTCGACGGGCTGAACTCCTTGATCGCGATAAGGTTCCAGGACTTGTACGGGCCGCAAACATCTTCGACCTTTTGCAGTAGTCCGAGAAGAGTCTCGGGCGTAAGCGGTCCATCTTCCTCAGCCCAACGTTTTGCTGCCGCCTGTCTTCCGCCTTTGGCATAGGCTTCGAAACCGTGTCCGACGATCGATGGCACGCCAGTCCTTTGTTGTTCATCCTTGGCCGCGGCCGGCTGAGTGGCCAAGGTAAAAATGACTAGGACCGCGACGAGGAGGAAGGCCGGTTTGCGCACTAGCGTCATGGCAATTACTCCTTTTTCTGGTAAACGTGGGATCCGATTCGTCCCCTGGTGTACCCGAAACTGAGGCTTCCCGCCAGAGCGATTTGGCGTCCCGGTTGGCCATCGACGTCCACCAGCCGCAGAGTGGCAGTTGCCGGCCCCTGGTTGCGTCCAACACACTCTGCTTCTCACTTGCTCCCACCTGTCGGCGACTGGCCAGGGAGCACACGAGATTATGGGGCTTTTTTTCGTCCTCTCGAAACCGTCGGCTTGTTGCATGGAATTTGCTTGGAACGGCGGATGGCTTGGGACCCTCCAAGATGACCCTTGTTGCATTGCTAATCCGAGGGTCAATAGGGGCCGGCGTCAAGCGCGGCGTTTTTCGATTCGATTGCATTGAGAAGGAGCGACTTGCCATGATCAACGAGGGGAGCGCAACGGCCACGAGTCAGGAAACGGAGCAATCACCGGGACTGCCAACCACCATGAAGGCCGTCCGCATTCCCAGGTATGGCGGCCCCGAGGTGCTCAGTTACGACGAGGTGCCAAGACCGAATCCCGGGACAGGAGAAATCCTGGTGGAAGTCCATGCGGCAGGGGTGAATCCGGTCGATTGGAAGGTTCGCGAAGGGTACATGAAGAACATGCTGCCGCGAAACTTGCCGATCATCCCCGGCTGGGATTTTTCGGGCATCGTTCGGGCACGGGGCGGCAGCGCCGAGCGGTACCAGATCGGCGATGAAGTCTATGCCCGCCCGGACATCGCTCGCGACGGCGCTTATGCACAATATATCGTTGTCCGCGAGAGCGAAGTGGCATACAAGCCGAAGTCCGTGGGCCATATCCAGGCTGCGGCGATTCCTCTCGCCGCGCTGACGGCGTGGCAGGCGCTGTTCGATGCGGCTCAACTGGAGAGCGGACAGCGCGTGCTGATTCATGCCGCGGCAGGGGGCGTTGGCAGTTTTGCCGTGCAGTTGGCCAAGTGGCGCGGGGCCTACGTGATCGGCACCGCCTCGCGACGCAATCACAACCTGCTCAGGCAACTCGGCGTCGACGAGGCCGTTGACTATCAGACGGAGCGATTTGAAGAGGTCGTTGACGATGTCGATGTGGTGCTCGACACCATGTCGGGCGATACGCAGCAGCGATCCTGGCAGGTGCTCCGGCGGGGCGGGATTCTTGTTTCGGTGCTCGGTCCGCCGTCGGCGGAAGAGGCGGCGTCCCACGCCGTTCGCGCGGCCTCGGTCTTCGTGCAACCGAATGCCGACCAATTGAGTCAGCTTGCCGCCCTGGTGGACCAGGGGAGACTGCGGCCGCAGGTGGAGATTATCCTGCCATTGGCCGAGGCCCGTCGGGCACAGGAGTTCAGCCAGACCGGCCACACGCGGGGGAAGATCGTGCTCAAAGTGGTTTAGAAGTTCCACCTGAACCTGAACCCTGAACCCCGAACCTCTGGCGCGCCACCGTTCGGCTCCATGCTACAATTGGAGTGATGGAGCCAATGTTTCAACAACTGGGAATCGCCACTCTGCTGGGCCTTCTGGTGGGGCTGCAGCGCGAGCATGCCGCCAGCGGGATTGCCGGCATGCGGACCTTCCCGCTGATCACCGTGCTTGGCTGTCTTTCGGCCATTCTTGCCAAGCAAACCGGCGACGGTTGGATTTTGGCGGCCGCGCTGCTGGGCGTGATCGCGGTTACCGTCGTCGGCCACTTGTTACGGCCGAAGCCCGATCCGCATCCCGGGACGACCACCGACGTGGCGATGCTGTTGATGTTTGTCGTCGGCGCCTTTCTGGTGGTAGGCCCCATCCCGGTGGCCATCGCCATTGGCGGCGGCGTCGCCGTCTTGCTCCAATTCAAACCCGAGTTGCACGGCATCGCGCGGCGATTGGGCGATGACGATCTTCGCGCGATAATGCAGTTCGTGCTAATCACCTGCATCATCCTGCCGTTGCTGCCCAGCCAGAGTTACGGCCCGGGGGTGCTTTTGGGACATTGGCCGACGGTCGGACAACCGCCGGGCCCCTTGGATGTGCTCAACCCGCGGGAAATTTGGCTGATGATCGTGCTGATCGTGGGCCTGAGTCTGGCCGGCTACATCAGCTACAAGTTCTTCGGTCGCAACGCGGGCATTCTCCTGGGCGGGATCCTCGGCGGCGCCGTCTCCAGCACCGCCACCACGGTCAGCTACGCTCGGGGCGCCGACGGCGATCGAAGTGCCTGCCGAACGGCCTCGGTCGTGATCATGATCGCTTCGACGGTGATGTACATCCGCATCGTCCTGGCGGTGACTGTCGTCTCGCCCCAGTTCGCAGCCCTGCTTTATGTCCCGATAGGCATTTTGATGCTGCTGACGCTGCTGCCGGCGCTGGTGGTGTGGATGATGGGGCGCCAAGACGCCCCGCAGTCGCTTCACCAGACGAACCCCACGCAACTCTCCTCGGCCCTGGTGTTTGGCCTGCTCTACGCCGGCGTGTTGATGGCGATGGCGGTTGCTCGTTACTACTGGAATGGGGAAGGGCTTTATGCGGTGTCGTTTCTCTCCGGCCTGACGGAAATGGATGCCATTTCCCTTTCAACCGCGCGGATGTGGGCCGACAACCATCTGCCTGACCAGACTGCCTGGCACATGGTGGTGGTCGCGGCACTGGCCAATTTAGTCTCGAAAACGGCGATTGCGGGGCTCCTCGGCGGATGGCGTCTGATGTTGCGACTGACGCTGCTGTTCACCATTCCCGCCGCCGGCGGCATTGCGATGCTGGTGCTGCGGTAGTTTGGTACGGGTTCGTCCGGCCACGCACCGCCCACCACTAGCCCCTCACCACTATCAAAGTGTCTTGTGGAATCGCCTGACGGCCGCCCATAGCAGCGTGACCCCCATCAAGAGCAGCGGCAGCATGTATGGCCAGAGGATGTTCAACCCCACGCCTTTTAGAAAGATACCGCGAACGATGGTCAGGAAGTAGCGGATCGGGTTGATCACGGTCAGCCATTGCACCGGTTCGGGCATGTTGGCCACGGGGAACGCGAAGCCCGAAAGCAGCATCGCCGGAAAGAAGGCAAAGAACGTGGTCATCATCGCCTGCTGCTGCGTCTGACTGAAGGTGGAGATCAGCAGGCCGGTGCCGAGCGTGTTCATCAGGAACAACGTGGTCGCCAACAGCAGCAACAGCAAATTGCCGCGGATGGGCACCTCGAACCAGAACACGCCAATCAGCGTTACCAGCAAGACCTCCGCGAAGCCGATCAGCGCGAAGGGGATTGTTTTGCCGAGAATGAACTCGGCCGGGGTGATCGGCGTGACCATGATCTGTTCCATGGTGCCGATTTCCTTCTCCCGGACCACGGCCATGCTGGTCAACAGCACCGTGCTCAGCGCCACGACGATCACCAACACGCCTGGCACGAAAAAGTTGCGGCTTTCCAGATTCTCATTGAACCAAGCGCGGGTGCGGAGGTCGACCGGCGAGGTAATCGCGGTGGCCCCGGTCCGGCGTTCGATCCGCTCGGTGAGGATTTGCTGGGAATAGGCGTTGGCGATCTTCGAGGCATAGCTGGCCACGATCGCGGCCGTGTTCGAATCGGTGCCGTCGACAATCACTTGGAGCCGCGCCGTCCGTCCGCCCTGCAAATCCTTGGCAAAGCCGTGATTGATTCGCAGCACGGCGCTCACATCGCTGTGGTCAAGCAGATACCGGATGCGGTCGTCGTCGGTCACGCGTTCGGTGACATCAAAATAGCCCGAGCGAACGAAGCGGGCGATCAAATCGCGACTGTCTTGGCTATTGTCGAGGTCGTAGACGGCCGTACGGACGTGTTTTACATCGGTGGAGACGGCGTAGCCGATGACCAACACCTGGACGCAGGGAATCAAGAAGATCACTACCCGCATCCGCGGGTCGCGAAAGACCTGGATGAACTCCTTGATCAGCATTTGCCTGAGACGTTCGAACATGGTTTACGCGATGATAGCATTGGCCGCTGCCTACTCATTCGCTCCGAAATCTTCCCTGGTCATGGTATCTCGTGCCGCGTGGCGAATGTGCAAAACGTGCACTTCACATCCTTTTATGAGGAACAACGCCCGATACGCACCTGCGCGGCGGCCGTGCACGAGTTGGCGAATCTCCTGTCCAATCTGTTCGCCTTCTGGCGCCAATCCGCAACGATCAGGAAATCGTTCCAGTGTCTTCACTGCCTCGACAAATCGATTGAACCAGCGCGCTGCGCTCACCGGCGAACGCCGTGCAATCCACTGATATGCCGAGTCCAAGTCGGCCAACGCCGGCGGCTGAATAACCAACTTGTACTTCATCGCTTACGGGCAATGCCATACTTCTTGCGGAGTTTCTCAAAGGCTTGTTCCGCGGGAATCCCTTCGCCGGCCGCCATTGCCGCTAAGCCCTTGCGAATGCCGATCACTGCTTCCGCCCGATCCACCAATTCCAACATCTGCTGATACGACTTGGCGTCTTGGACCACCACCTCGGCCTTGCCATTGATCGTCAGCACGACGGGACGCCCGGTTCGCTTCAAGTGGTTGATCAACGTGACGGAGTCCCGTTTGAAACTCGACAACGGCTGAATATCGCTGCTGATGTCCAGCATGCTTCACCTCCCTCTGAGAACTGCTTTGCACCTTATTTGCATCTTAAAGAGTGCCCGCCGAGGGGTCAATCGATCGGCTCCGGCTAGCCATTAAACGAGTTTCTTCTTCAACTTCACCCGCGCCAGGGTCACCATCACGGCGGCATAGATCGCCAGCAACAGGGCCTGGCCGCCAAGGATTTCCAGCCCCACGCCTTTCAGGTAAATGCCTTTCAAGATCGCCACGAAATAGCGGGCGGGCACGATATAGGTGACCATTTGGATCGCCCGCGGCATGTTGGCAATCGTGAAAATGAAGCCGGAGAGCAGGAAGGCCGGCAAGAAGGTGGCGACCACGGCAATCTGGCTCGACAGCAATTGACTCTTGGTCACGATGCTGACGGTCATGCCCATCGCCAGGGCGCCGACTAGGAAGACCGACGACATGCCGAAGAGCAAGGCCACGTTTCCGCGGAGTGGGACATCAAACACGAACTGGCCCATCAGCACGGCCAGCACCACATCGCACATGCCGATGGCAAAATACGGCACGAGCTTGCCGAGGATCAGTTCCCCCGGCTTGACGGGCGTGGAAATCAACTGCTCCATGGTCCCCCGCTCCCACTCGCGGGCGATGGTCAGCGAGGTCAGCATGGCCGCAATGACCATCATGATCACGGCGATCAGGCCGGGAATGATGTAGTTTCGCGATTCGAGGTCCTCGTTGAACCAAACTCGCGGCCGCACGTCCAGCGGGATGATCAACGGCGGCGCCCCTTGCCGGTCGTTGCGCTCGGCGAGCACCTCCATCGAGTAGATCTGCGCGATCACGTCCGCATAACCGATGGCGATCGTGGCCGTGTTGGAATCGCTGCCGTCGACGAGCAATTGCACCGGCGCCTCGCGGCCGCCGTCGATTCGCTGGGCAAAATCGCGCGGCACGACCAAGGCCATCATCACCCAGCCCTGGTCGATCGCTCGCTCCAGGTCACGGTAGTTGTTCACCTGCATCCGCAGGGAGAAGTAGCGCGACGCGGTGAAGCGGCTGATGAACTGGCGACTCCGCTCGGTGTTGCTCTGATCCCAGACGGCTAGGGGAACGTTGTCCACATCGAGCGTCAAGGCATAGCCGAACAAGGTCAACAGCAGAACCGGCGTGGCTACGGCCATCAACAGGCTCCGCCAGTCGCGCAGGACGTGCAGGAACTCCTTGCGGGCGACCGCTTGCACACGGCGCAGGTTCATCCTTGCACCTCCGCCTGGGGCTGCTCGGCGCGGTCCCGCGCCTCGATCTGAGCGACAAACACTTCTTCCAGCGTCGGCAAGCTGCCGTCCGGCTTGGGCAGTTCGGCCTTTAGATCGTGGGGGGTGCCCAGCGAAATCAATTCGCCGCGGTAGATCAGCCCCAAGCGGTTGCAGTACTCGGCCTCGTCCATGTAGTGGGTGGTCACGAACACGGTGACGCCGCGCGCGGAGAGGTCGTAGATCAAGTCCCAAAACTGGCGGCGGCTGATCGGATCGACTCCCGAGGTGGGCTCATCGAGAAAGACGATCGGCGGCTCGTGCAGAATCGCGCAACCGAGTGCCAGCCGCTGTTTCCAGCCGCCCGAGAGGATCGCCGTGGGCCGTCGGCGATGATTCTGCAGCCCGGCCATCTCGATCACCCACTCTTTCCGCTGCTGTTTCTTGGCGGCCGGAATGCGATAGATGCCACTGTAAAAATCGATATTTTCTTCGACGGTCAGATCTTGATAAAGCGAAAATTTCTGGCTCATGTAGCCGATGTGCGCCTTGATTTGCTCGGGCTGCTCGCGGATGTCGAAGCCGGCTACCGTGCCGTGGCCGCTGGTGGGAGCAAGTATGCCACAGAGCATGCGGATGGTGGTCGACTTGCCGGCGCCGTTGGGCCCGAGGAAGCCGAAAATCTCGCCGCGGCGGACGCGAAATGTGACCTGATTGACGGCCACGAAGGTGCCGAACCGCTTTTCCAGGCGGTCGACTACCACGGCATAGTCGTTCACGGTGCCGCTCATAACGATTCGACGGCCCCTTTCTCCTTAAGCACGGAAATGAAGACGTCTTCCAGGGAAGGATCGATCGGGCGAATACCAAGAACCGGCAGTCCGGCCTGACGCAGAAGGGACTCGACTTCGGTCGTCGCCCGCGCGGCATCGTCCGTCACCAAGTGCAACCGATCCCCAAACAGCCCGACGCTGGCCTCTGGCATCTGGTGCCGCAACGCGGCCACGGCATGGCGGGGGTGGTCGGTGCGGATCTCCAGGATCGTGCCGCGCATCAGCTTTTTGACTTCCGCGGGCGTACCGCAGGCGAGGAGCTTGCCGCGATGGATCAAACCGATTCGATGACAACGATCGGCCTCGTCGAGATAGGCCGTCGAGACGAAGATCGTGACCTTCTCTTCCTGCAATTGGTAGAGAATTCGCCAGAAATCGCGGCGGGACACGGGATCCACTCCGTTGGTCGGCTCGTCCAGGAACAAGACCTTGGGCGTGTGGATCAAGGCGCACGCCAAGCCGAGCTTTTGCTTCATGCCGCCGGAGAGATTGCCGGCCAAACGTCGCTTGAACGGGGTCAGGTTGCTAAAACTTAGGAGCCGGTCGATCCGTTCGGCGCGGCCCCTCCGCGACTCGCTATAGATGTCGGCATAGAACTCGATGTTTTCCAGCACCGTCAGATCGGGATACAGCCCAAACCGCTGGCTCATGTAGCCGATGTTTTCCTTGATGCGTTCGGCCTCGTGCAGAATGTGGTGTCCGGCCACGCAGGCCTCACCGCCGTCCGGTTCCAACACTGAAGTGAGCAGCCGGATGGTCGTCGTCTTGCCGGCACCATCGGGCCCCACCAGGCCGAAGATCTCACCCTGCTCCACGCTGAGCGACAGGTCGTCGACTGCGAGCAGGTCGCCAAAACGTTTCGTCAGGTGTTCGGCGCGAAGGGACATTCGTGAAGTGGTTAGTGGTTAGCAAAGAGCTGGCGTGTACGCAGGGACAAAATCATGGTCAATGATGTTCCTTGCTCTTCATCATTCATCATTTTGCCTTTATTGATACCCAGGTAAATAACGTCGGGCGTTCTGAGCCAAAAAGCTCCTGTTTACCGACCTTCCGTTCGTCGGCCTCCCGACATTCCTTTACTGAACCTCAATAGCCTTCGCCGCCTTACATCTTCCCGGTGGCTGCCGGTATTGCCCGTCCTTGGTCTCCCGATCCCAGATCGATCACGGCGTCGGCCGGCATGCCCGGCTTCAGTTGCATATCGCGATTGAGGATGTCGATCTTAATCCGCACCACCAACTTGACCCGCTCCTCCTGCGTCTGCACATTCTTCGGCGTGAATTCGGTATCCTGGGCGATGAACGAGACGCGGCCCTCAAAGGTCTTGCCGGGGCGCGCGTCGGTCGTGATCTGGGCTCGCTGACCGACCTTCACCCGCTGCCAGTCGGGCTCTTCGATGTATGCCCGCAGCCAGACGTTGACCAGGTCACCGACCGTCACCACCGCGGTGCCGGGCGAAACGTACTCGCCGGGCTCGATGTTTTTCGACAGCACCACGCCGGTCAACGGCGAAACGATCTCGGCGTAGCTCAGTTGTGTCTCGGCCAGCTTCAGGGCCGCCCGGGCTTGTGCAACGCGAGCCTCGCCTTGTTGAATGTCCTCGATGCGTGGACCAATGCGAACCAGTTCATACTGCGCCTTCGCCTGATGATAGGCAGCCCGTGCCTGGTCGATTTGCTGGCTCCGCGACCCTTCGCGAACGAGTTTCAACTGCTCCTCGGACTGTCGATAGCGTTCGGTGGCCACTTCGGCGGCGGACCGGGCGGCATCGAACTCCTCGGTCGAAATGGTCTTTCGCTGGAAGAGGGTATGGGCACGGCGATAGTCGGCTTGCAGGCGATCGCGCTCCGCCGCCGCGGCCGCTACGGCAGCTTCTGCGGCGGCGATTTCTTGGGGCCGCGACCCGGCGACCAGGTCGGCCAAGGCATGTTCGGCTTTTTCCATGGCCGCCCGTGCCGCCTGGATCTCCTGGGGGCGTGATCCGGTTTTCAGCGCCGCCAGCGCCGCCTGGGCCGCCTGCAATTCGGCGCGGCGAAGTTCCACATTGCAGAGCAGATCCGACTTGTCGAGTTCGGCGACGGGCTGGCCTTGCTTGACCCACTCTCCTTCATCGACAAACCGTTTGACCACGCGGCCGGCGATTTTGAACGACACTTGGGCCTCGGTGGTTTCGATGTTGCCGGACACGCGGATTTCGTTTGGATTCCAGGGGCGGCCGAAACGCGGCCACCAGACGGGCGCATGGCGGGGGTTTAGGGCGAAGTAGGAGGCCATGCCACCGACCGCGATCAGGATCAGCAGGATCAACAAGACGAGTTTTGATCGCATGGCAATGTGTCCTTGTGCCCGGTTGTCGCCCTCACGCACTCCTATGTGAATTTATCGTCACTTTTTCCTGGTTTTGGAAGGGACTGGGGGCTCGATCGCGGACAGCAACATTTTCCAACCGCGTTGAGCGTGTCGCGTCACGTCAAAGCCGCCATCGGTCAAGTGCCAGAGGATGCCGGCCGGCACGATAATTCCGAAAAGCATCATCGTGATTGCCTGCACTTCCAGTTCGGGGCGGATGCGGCCCTGCTGCTGGCCGAGTTGCACGACCTCGCCGATCTGTTCCATGTATTTGCTGAAGACGCCGAGGATGCGGCGTTTCCGCTCGGGATGATCGCCGTGCGTGTCCTCGGAAAAGATCATGCGGGGGACAGAAATCACCTTTCCTTCCCGGAGAAAACGGATATGCCGCATGACCACGTCTTTGAGACACGCCAGGGGATCGGCGTGGGCCTGCCGCGAGGCTTGCACGTTGGCCAGCAGGCGCAACTCGACGCGATCAAGCACGGCGTCGAGAATCTCGTCCTTGTTCTTGAAGTGCCGGTAGATGCCCGACGGGACGAGCCCGACGCGGCGGGCGACCGCGGCCACGCTCAATCGACGGAGTCCTTGGCTGGCCACCAGGCTCAAAGCCGCTTCGGCAATTTGCTCGCGGCGAACTTGTGTATCGAGTTTGGCGTCAGCCATTACGACCACCTCCATTGTGATTATATATTCACAATGATGGCGGCGTCAACGCGGATCCGGGGGGGGATCGCGGTGGCCGTCGCTTGCCAGGGGCGGTTCGCCTTTGAGAATGAATGCCTAGTGCGGCGAAGGGAAGAGGAAGGGCCCCGCGTCGCTCGCCTCGCGCCCGGTGTCCCATACGGGGCTATTGATACTCAGGTAAATAGCGTCGGGCGTTCTAAGCCAAAAAACTCCTGTTTACCGGCCTCCCGTTCGTCGTCCTCGCGACATTCCTTTGCTGAACCTCAATAATGATGCCCGCAACAGTGAAACGCCCCGGGAGGGGTGACCACGGCTGGGCCGACGCCGTAGCGGGCCGCCAGCCGATCGGCAATTCCAAGCAACCGTTCGTGAGCGCCGGCCCCCATATCCTCCGTCTCCACGTTTTGAAAAGCTGCCAGCAGCGATTGCTGCTCGGTCTCGGTGAGGGTCCGATCGGCGAGTTGGAAGAGGACGTGATCCTCCTTGTAAATGTGCTCGCGAAGCAGATTGATGAACTGTTGGGCATGCTCAACAAATCGAGAGACCGCTGCCGCATCGCCAACGGCCGCAGGGACAATCTGTTCTTCCATCTTGCGAACCGCGGTCCGGCCTTCGTCGTGCTCGGCCAGCATCACGCCGGTGGGGCCGCCGTGACGTGGAAAGCCTTGGGCTTCCAGCGCGGGGAAGAGATGGACCTCTTCCTTGCCATGGTGACAACGGTCGGCGAAGGTGCGGAAAAACTCGACCGCTTCGCGGGCCGAGTGGGCATCGAGCTGCCCTTTAATCTTCGCCTCTTCGGAAATCGCCTGCAGACAAGTCAACACGCGTTCGATAACGCGATGCTCGTTGGAAAGAATTTCGGTCGCTCTCATGATTCGGCCCTCCTGGGCTGGGGTGACTGCTTGGTGTCTACCCTCATCCTAGAACCGGCCAGCTTGAGCGGCCTTGACGCAGATCAAGCGCGAAAAAGAAAACGGCTCGGACCGGAAGGGGATCCGGCGACTAATCCAAGTGCTTCACGATCGCGTCGAGGGGCCGCTTTTTCGGCCCTTCGGTGGTGCGGGCCGGGTAGCCGATGGGAACCACGGCCATGAACTCGCCTTCCGGCTCGCCGAGGAACGTAAGCACTTCCTGCTTGATCAAGAACAAGATCCCCAGCCACACCGAGCCAATACCCATCGAGGTGGCCGCCAGCAGGAGGTTTTCGACGGCTGCCGCCGAGCTTTGGATCTCCATGGTGCGGAAGAAGTCGCGGGCCAAATCCTTGTCGACTTGAAAAAGCTCGGAGCCGTGCCGGATCAGCTCGCCGGTATTTGCCACGGCGACCACCACCGGCGCGCTCAGGATGCTGCGGGCGGCCATGCGGAGCAGAATGGACGAGGGGCGCGGGAAATCATTGGCTCTCTGGCTGACTAATTCCGCCAGCTCGTGCTTCTTCTGGTTCCGTAGGATGATGAACCGCCACGATTGCTGGTTGTGCGCGGATGGCGCGCGGTTGGCCGCATCCAAAATCGCCCAAAGGTCTTCCTCGCCGATGGCCTGCTCGGTGAACACGCGCACGCTGTGACGACCACGAATCGCGTCGAGTGTGGGGCGGCTTTGGGGCAGGGAAACATCGCTCACAGCAGGCTCCTTTGCAGGTTGCGGAATCTCGGCATCGGCCATTATGCCTCCGCCGCTCACTATTCTAACCCGTCGAGCAAGACATCTCTCAAAGCCGGTTCACTCGGGATGCGCGTGGCCGGCAGCGATTGCTCGTATTCGGTCAGCACCTCCTGCAACTGCTCAACCACATCGCCGCAGCGGCAGACTACGTTGTTTGCTTCCCAGCGGTCGTCTGGCTTGACGTACAATTCCGGCTGTTCGGCCGAGCGGAGGTACCAAGCCGGGGTGCGAATCGCCCGCTGCCCATCGATTCCAAGAATGGCAAGCCGGTCGCGAATTGCGTCTGTTTCCTGTCGCAGCACGGGCAACAAGCTGCCGGCCGTAGGCGAGTGCGGCAGCTGGGCTATGCCGTTAAGATCCAGCAGCGTGGCCCAGAGGTCGGCCGGCTCGGTTAAGGCTGAGGTGCGAACGCCCCGATCGTAGCCTTCGGGCAATTGCAGCAGGCAAGGGACATGCACCAACTCGCCAAACAGCGCTGCGTCCGCGGGCCCGATCCGCCCGTGTTCTCCCAAGGGAAATCCGCGGGGCGAGGTGAGGGTAAAGAGCGTTTCGCTGCTTTGCGGGAGGGCATCGAGGAAATCGCAAAAAGCGCCCAGGCAAGTATCGAACAGGCTGATCTGGCCGCAGTACGCTTGGGTAACGCTGAGCACCTCATCCGGATCGTAGCCTTCGGCAAGCCGATAGTCGGGCACTTCGGCCGACGACGGCGGCGGCGGGTCGCCCTCATCCCAGTAGGTCTCGCGGAACTGCCAAGGGGCGTCCCAGGTGCTGCCCAGCCCGGCCAAGTGGCACCACAGCAGGTACGGTCCGCGGGCCCGTTCGAGCCATTCGATCATCTGCACGAAGCAGCGGCCGAAATGGGTTTGTTCGACATTTTCGGCCGCCCGCGGCTGCCAGGCCGGATCGATCTCGATGAGTTCGTCAAACTCGACGGCCAAGGGGTGCCGGGCGATCAGCGGCTCGTCGGTTAGCAGGGCCGTCGCCACGCCCCGCTCACGCAACAGGGCAGGCAGCGTCGGCCGCGGTTCGACGGGCGAGGGACACATGGCATGCCAGCCCTGCCAGTAGGAGCGATACAACCGCGGCAACTCGGGCGTATCGATCAGCATCTGATCGAGCAGGAACGACTGGCTCGCCAGCCGGTCCAATGATGGTGTTTCGATCCATGAATTGCCGTACGCCCCGAGATAACCGGCGTGCAAGCGATCGACGACCAAACAAATCGAATTCATGGTGCAATTGTAGCGAGCGCGCCGGATCGTTGAAAGGACTCCAACCTTGCCACAGCAACATCGATTCCAATAGAATAGGACGGATGAATGATACGCTACAAGCGGTGCAAAACTCGTCATGCTGGGCGATGTTCGCGTGTCCTCCCCACGGTTACGATGGCTGCCTCAAAACTGGCGAGAGTATTTCGGCTCACACCCGTGACGCCCTGAAATCCGGCAAGCTTTCTCTTCTCGCTACTTCCAAACGCGATGTTGCGAAAAAGCAACGTCCGGGCGCACGGAAATGTCCGCACTGGGTCTGCTCGGGTCGGCGGCGTAACTTAGGCTTGTCTGGGCTGGAATTGTCCAAGCACAGGTCGTCGCCGTGGAAGCCATCGTCGTCATCGCCGGAATTGCCGCGGCCGTCTGGGGCGGCATCGTGTTCTTGCGCGGCGGGCTAACGGCCGGCGCCCTCCTTGTGCTGCTGGCGGGCACCTGCTTCAGCGTGCCCTTCTACAAAGTCGAACTCGGTTCGTTGCCGCTCACGGCCGATCGTGCGATGTTGGTGCTGCTGGTACTACAATACGTCCTTTGGCGGCGAATGGGACGACTCGATCCCAAACCGATCGGCAAGCCTGAGATCATCCTGCTGGCCTTGGTCGGACTGTTGCTGGGAAGCACGTTCACGCATGACTGGCGGGCGGCGAATTACCAGCCGGTGGCTTGGCTGATCGTCAACTACCTGATGCCCGTGGCCATGTACTGGATGATGCGACAGGCGCGGTGGACCGAGCGCGAGGTGCTGGCGGTTTTTGGCGGTTTCGCCCTGTTCGGAGTCTACCTGGCGCTAACGTCATTGGCCGAGTATTTCCAACTCGGCGGGCTGGTGTTTCCGAGCTACATCACGACATCGGCGATGGACAGTTCGGCCGAATTTGTCGGTCGCGCCCGGGGACCGCTGTTGCACCCGATCGGGAACGGCATTTTGCTGGCAATCTGTCTCGGCTGCGTGCTGCTATGGTGGCCACGGCTGCGACGGGCCGGACAATTAGGCATCCTTGCCGTGGCCATGCTGCTGCTGACCGCGATTTATTTCAGTCTCACGCGGAGCGTTTGGATGGGCGGTGCCTTTGCGGTTGGCCTGGCAGTGTCGCTGGCCTTGCCCTGGTCTTGGCGATGGCCGATGTTGGGCATCGGCGTGCTAGCCGCAACGATTGTCTTGGCGACGCAGTGGGACAACATCGTCGCCTTCAAGCGCGACAAGGCCCTTGGAGCCGAGAAGACGGCCGATTCCGTGGCGCTGCGACCGATCCTGGCCACGATCGCCTGGAAGATGTTCTTGGACCGTCCGCTCTTGGGCTGCGGCTACGCTCAATACGGCACCGAGCATTTGCAGTACACGTCTGACCGTTCCACGAGTCTGCCCTTGGAACGCGGGCGCGGCTACATTCCCCACAACGTCGCCTTCGCGTTGCTTACGGAAATGGGCATCGTCGGCCTTGGCCTATTTGTTACATTGTTAAGCCTCTGGGCCCGGGACGCGTGGCGACTATGGCGCGAGACTCGCCTGCCACTGTGGGCGAGGCAACAAGGCCTGTTGCTGTTAATCGTCCTTGGCGTCTACCTGATCAACGGCATGTTCCACGAGGTCTCGGTGATCCCCATGGCGAACATGACGCTGTTCTTTCTGGCCGGCGTGACGGCCGGCCTGCGGCCGCTGCTGACACGACTTCCCGGCAGTGCAATTCCCGGATGACGTAGCGCCTTCGCTGCCATGCTTACGCCAGCCTTGCGGCGAGCGTGGCCACGGTACCCGCTGCAAGGGAGCGAGAACTGCTTTCGTGCTCGCGAGAAGTTCTGCCCAACTGGGTCACTGCGTCACTGCTCCTCTACTTTGCCAGCTTGTGCAGCGCCCCATGGATCGACAGGTGTTCGGCGCTACGGGCGGCAAACTTGCGGGTGTCGCTGTAGTCGATGGACGGATAGACGGTCGGTGTGGCAACAATGAACGGCGGGGGAATCGGTACGGCCGCCGGTCCCGGCACGGTCAGGAAGACGATGCCGAACCCGGTCAGCAATCCGCCGAACAGCCCACTGAAGGCAATTACCAGCCGTCCCGGTCCGACCGGATAAATGCCGGCGTCGGGCGCGTCAATTCGACTGATCAGACTAGCTGCTTTGGCGCTGGCACGTGCCGCCCGGGCCTCGGCCAGATTCTGCTCGGCCCGCTCCACCAAGGTCGCCCGACTCTTGGCCTCAGCGACCAGGTTGGTGTAATCGGCGCGGACCGCGGCCAGCCCTTGCAGCCGCTGATTGGTCTGAGCCAATTGGCTTTCCAGCAGCTTGCCACGCTCGGCCAGCACACGGAGTTCGACTGCGGCGCTGCGGCGGGCGATCACCAGTTCGTTGTGCAGGCTGCGACCGATCTCTTCTTCGGCCTCTTTGGCGGCAAGGACGCGAGGATGATCGGCGGACATGGTCCCCAGCAGGGCCGAAGTCCGAATCTGGGCATCGACCAGTCCGTCCTTCAGACGCCGCAACGACGGGTGTGTATCAACGAGCCGGTTGGGAGTGGCAACGAACCGTCCCGGCTCGTCCTCCGCTTCCTCCAAAGCGAGGAGTAGTTCTTGTTGGACTTTTTCGGCGGCAGCGGTCTCGCGGAGTTGCGCCCGGATATCTTCGCCACTGCGTCGCAAGGCGCTATCGCTTGAGGCGACCTCTTGCATCGCCCGCAATTCGGCCAGATCGCTGCCGACGCGATTTTCGCTCTGCGACAGTTTGGCGGTAGCACTCTCGAGATTGGCGCGGGCCAGGGCGACCGCCTTGGTCAGTTCGTCAATCATGCTCTGCGCCTTTTCGTCGCGAAGCTTCTGGAATTGGAGTTGGAGTTGCTTGACGATGGCCTCGTTCAGGGCCACCGAACGGGCGGGGTTTTCGGCGCGGACGTGCAAGTAAAAAACCTCGGTTTTGCCGAACTCGGCCCCCTTGGGCGGTGCGAGTTTTATCTGTTTCCGCGTTTCCACGATGTCCCGCTCGCTCGGCCATGCACCCGACGCCTTATGACTCGCCGGCGGTCCGATTTCGCTTAAGGCCGCCAGCAGGACGCCGCGGCTCTTGGCCAGTTCCAGAAGTGTCTCTTGGACCGTCTTCATCTCTTCCGGATAAGCGAATTTACCGGGGGCTTTTTCGGCGGTACTCGCCTCATTGCGGACGATCAACGCCTGGGACGCTTCCCAGGTCGCCTGGTGGAAGACGGCATAACCGGTGGCCGCGGCGGCAACCAGCGACGTTGGCACCAACCACAGCCAGATGTGGTCGCGGAGCAGGCCGATCAGTTGTTTCGGGGCGACAACGGTCGAAGATGTGGAATGCATGGCTTGTCTTTCCATGTAGGATTGATCCGGTTATCGCCGAGTGGATGCAAAGGCGATGCCGCAACGCGACCCCGGGTCTTTGCTGTTGGCGGAACTACTTGCATGGCAAGTGGTTATAGCGACCCAAGCGATGCGGGTGGGCCGAAGCATTTACCTCAGGAAGTGGCCGCCGTGCTACGTGGCGTTGCCGAACGTTGCCAAAAGTCGACAACTTGCCAGGGAGACAAGTCGAAAAACCGGGATTAGGACGCGCGAGCCAGACAAGAAAGAATTTGCTTATACCGTGGCATAACAGAGACTTGGGTATTCGACCGAGACTTGGGCTTGGCGGAAGGCAAGGATCCGTGGCTTGCGAAGAGCAACTACTGGACCATGGGACAACTCGTAGGCGGAATTCAGAGAAAGGGGCACGCAGCCGTGCGGATTGAATGCCCGACCACACTGACTGACTTGGAACCGTACGCCGAGGATTGGGACCGATTGTCGGCCGGCGTTCCGTTTCGAAGTTGGACCTGGCTCTCGAATTGGTGGCGGTGCTACGGTCCGCAGAACGAGACGGAGGCTCAGCGGCGGCAACTGGCAACGCTCTGCGCCTTTGACGATCAAGACAAGCTGGTTGGCATTGCGCCATGGTACCTCGAACGTTCGACGCGTACCGGACGGGTGTTGCGACCACTAGGCTCGGGCGACGCTTGCTCGGAATACTTGAGCGTGCTCTGCCAGCCAGCACGGGAAGACGCCGTGCTCGAAGCGCTGGCCGATTACCTGCTCCACGCTGCCAACGGCTGCGGCGTGCAGGGTTTGGAGTGGGACCTGCTGGCCCTCAATGCCGTGGACGCTGCCGATCGCACCATGGGTGCCCTGGTCAGCTACCTGGCGATTGCCGGATGCTCGATTCATTGCCAGCCGGGCATGCCTTGCTGGCGTTTGGAATTGCCGGCCGACTGGGAAGCGTATCTCTGTTCGCTGGAGAGCAAGAACCTGCGGCGCGATTTGCGACGGTTGGAGAGGCAGTTTCTCGATTCGCAACGGGCCCAATTGCATGTGGCGACCTGCCTGGAAGACCTGCCGCGAGCGATGGCGGTTCTCGTCGACTTGCACCAACGACGTCGCAAGGCGTTGGGCGAAGCGGGGTGTTTTGCGCGATCGAAGTTTGCGGCGTTCTACCACTCGGTCGTGCCCGACCTGCTGCGGCGCGGCAACCTGAACCTTTGTTGGCTGGAAATTGATGGCCAACCGGTTGCCGCCGAGTACCAACTCGTCGGGGCGGGTGTGATGTACGCCTACGTTGTCGGCATGGACCCGAATGCTTCCGAATGCGAGCCGGGCAAGTTACACAATCTGGTGAGCGTGCGTCAGGCCATCGCCGGCGGCTATCGGGCCTTCGATTTCCTGCGAGGCGACGAACCATACAAGCGACGATTCGGTGGGCAACCGCAACCGATGCTCGACTATCGGATCGTGCCGGACAAGACGGTCGCGCGGGTCCGACACGGGGTCTGGATGGCGGGAAAGAACTTGAAAAAATGGGTGAAACGTGGGATCGGGCGCAAGGGACCGGACTACGCCACCTGCCCGCCGCAGAATTCCAGCGAAGAAAGGACAATGGCTTGCTCGACGAGCGAGTAATGCACCCAGGGCCCACTTCCTCCTACTTCATCAGCACATCTACCTCATGGCCATAACCTTCGACCTGCGACTCGCGATGCTTCACTTGTACTACCACGCCAGCTATCCGGTGCGGGTGTGGAATTATTGGCGTGAGGTCTCACGAGACCACCTGCCGGCGATGGTCCTCTTCTACCATCGGATTGCCGATGATCGGGCGACGCCGTGGACGATGCCCAACGCCGTCTTCCGACGACAGATCCAATGGCTCGCCAAGTCGTTCGAGTTTGTCTCCTTGGAGGAGGTGCAGCGACGGTTGCGGCAGGGGTGCAATTTCCGTCCCTGCGTGAGCATCACCTTTGACGACGGCTACGCCGATAATTGTCGGGAGGCCATTCCGTTCTTGATCAAGGAACAAATTCCCTGCACCTATTTTGCCACCTTGCAGAATGTCGTGCACGAGGAACCCTTTTCCCACGATCTCGTGCTGGGACAGCGTCTGGCGCCAAACAGCCTGGAGCAGTTGAAGGCAATGGCGGCAGCCGGTGTTGAGATCGGCGGTCACGCCTACACACATGCCGACCTGGGGAAGATTACCGATCCCCGTCTATTGCACTATGAGATGGTCGAGGCCAAAGAAGAAATGCAGCGGGCGTTGGGACGACCGGTGCGATATTTTGCTTTTCCCTTTGGCCAGCATGACAATATGAGTTCGGCCGCTTTTCAACTGGCCCGGGAGGCCGGTTTCGAGGCCGTTTGTTCGGCCTATGGCGGCTACAACTTCCCCGGCGACGACCCCTTCCACTTGCAACGAATCGGTCCAGATGGGACGATGATCCGGCTGAAGAATTGGGTAACGATGGATCCACGAAAGCTGCGTACGCCCCGTTTCACCTATCAGCAAACATTGCCGAGCGTTGCCGCGGCAGAAGTGAAGCCGGACAAGCAAACCAGACAGTTGGCCGAGGTTTGAGGAAGGAATTCGGAGCAAAGGGAGCACAACCGCCCGTTTCCGGCGGCCCCGGCGGAGCTGCTCGCGTCGATCGCCATCCCTCCGTCTCTTTCCTCGCCTATTCCCTATCCAATAGCCGCGCAATGCAGGACAGTTCCGAATATTCGGCCACGACGATGCCGCTGCCGACCAACACGCTGGTCGACAGTGTGCTGATCTTGTTGGCGATGAACGTCGTCCAGCGGTTGGTCGGCTTTGTCCGTGCGGTGTTGTTTTGCCGCTGGCTGAATGCCGAGCAATTGGGGATGTGGGACATGGCGTTTAGCCTGCTGGTACTGGCATCCCCGATCACAGTGTTAGCGATTCCAGGATCGTTTGGGCGGTACTTGGAACATTTTCGGCAGCGGGGCCAAATGCACCTTTTTCTGCGGCGGATGATCCTGGCTTGCGGCGGGCTGGGGATCCTCGGCAGCCTGGCCCTGGTGCTTCTGCGCCGGCCGTTCGCCGTGCTGGTTTTTGGCAGCGTTGAGCAAGCCAACCTGATCGCCTTGGCGGCGGGAACGCTGGCGCTGGTGGTCGCCTACAATTTCATGATTGAGCTGTTCACGGCCGCCCGTAATATCCGACTGGTTTCGGGCATGCAGCTGATCAACAGCGCTGCTTTTGCCGTGCTGGGGGTGGCCATGCTACTGACCTGGGAGTGCACCGCCGGCGCCGTGTTGGCGGCCTATGCGGGGGCATGCCTTGTGACGGTCGCCTGGGGAGCTCGACCACTCGGTCGGCTCTGGCGGGCGGTGCCCCACGACGCCGCTCCGTTGCCCCATGCGGCGATGTGGAACCGCATCGGTCCGTTCGCCGCCTGGGTGTTGCTCGGCTGCATTTTGACCAACGCCTTCGCGGTGGTCGATCGCTATATGATCGTCCATTTCTCCTCCACAACCGCCTCGGCAGCACTCGACATTGTCGGCAATTACCACGCGTCGCGGGTGGTGCCGCTGCTGCTGATTTCGATCGCCTCGATGCTGGCGACCATGAGCATGCCCCACTTGAGCCACGATTGGGAGGCGGGGCGTCGCGACTTGGTGGCCGCCCGCCTGCGGTTGTTCTTGAAGGTTTTCGGTGTGGCGTTATTTGCCGCGGCGGTCGCCGTGCAGGTGGCCGGGCCGCTGCTGTTCCAGATTGCCTTCAAGGGCAAGTTCCCCGAGGGGCAAGCGGTGCTGCCTTGGGCGCTGGTCTTTTGCACGTGGTTTGGGCTGTCCTTGTTCGCGCAGAATTACCTGCTTTGCGCCGAGCGGGCCGGTTTGGTCGGCGCAGCGCTGGCCGCTGGGCTAGGGCTGAACGTGCTTTTGAATATCGAGTTGCTGCCGCGCTTCGGCTTGCATGGCGCCGTGCTTTCGACCACCGCCGCCAATGCCCTGACGCTGTTGATGATCTGCTGGTTCAACCGTCGCCACGGCTTCCGCCTCGACCGCGGCGCGATGCTCGTGCTTGTGTTGCCGGTGGCGATTTGGTTCGGCCCCTGGGCCTCGGCGGCAGCCCTGCTGATCGTTTGCTTCGACGCGGCTTGGGGTCGAATTCTGCTGTCGGGCGAAGAGCGGCGACAATTGGCCGAAGGGGCCGCCGACTATGCCCGCCGGTTTGGCTGGGACGGCCTGAGTCGGCGTTTCAGCCGCCGGCAGGTGTAGCGGACCTTATTCCGAGTCATCCGCAGCAACCGTGGCGGGAGTTGGATGTTTGCGGTAGCGCCGCCAAAGGTTCTTGTAGGCAAACAGCGCCGTACGACCGATCAAGCGTCGCGGAGCGACGACGATTCGGCCCACCGGATATGTGTCAGGCCGCCAGCGCGACAGCCATTCGGTCATGGGCCCGACGAAGTCGAGATACTGCACGTCGCCTTTCGCGTAGAATTGCTCGATGAGCCAAAAGAACAGGACTTGGCCGGGGCTGTGTTTGTAGAACTGGGGGTCGTAGCCGATCTTGTGGCCAAAAAAGACGCCTTTGGCGGCGAAGCCATAGATGAAAGCCAGTATTCGCCCATTGTAACGGAGCAAGGCCAGGCGCATCTCTCCGTTCGCCATCAATCGGGTTGCCTGGCGGACAAAGAACTCAAACATGCCTAGGGTCTGCAGGATCGAGGTCCCTTCCTTCCCTTTCCAACTCAGATTTTCGATCGCGAATGCCTCGCGGAGGAGGTGCTCGAGAGCGGCCGCATCGGTGGGCGTAAGCATCTCGAACTGCAGGTCACCCTCGGCGGACAATCGCCGAATCGATCGCAGAACGGTTTGGCGATGGCTCTTACCCAACCTTTTTTGATAGGCTTCCCACGAGCCTTCGATCGCCAGGCGGCCGATGTGGAAGCGTTCATGGTGCTCGCAAGCCACGCCTGCTCGGCGACAGGCCGCGGTGAAGGCTTGCCATTGTGGCGCTTCGGGTTGGGCATCGTTCAGCCACAGGAGTTGCCAAGGCAGTTGGCGCAATCCCCGCACCAATTGGTCCATCGTGGCGGCAACGTCGCCGGCCTGATCACAGAGCAAATCGCCGCAAGGGGCCCAAGGGTCGCAGGTCAGCCCACCGGCGGACAAGACCCGCCCAACGCGCGTTTCCGACAACGGCAGCACCGCCTGCCAGCGCTGGCCGTCGTCCACCACAACGGCCCGAAAAAGAGAATTCGGGCAGAACTGCTCCAACCACTGGGCCACAATCTCGGCACGCAGCATGGGCGATTCGACATTGCTGCGACACCAGAGGTCGTCCCAAGCAGTCGAACTCGCTCGTAGCTCCGCGACGGAGGTCAGCAAAAAGGTTCGCAAAGTGCTAATCGGCAGACTCCTTCCAAAGCGGCCTACTGAAGCATGGCTTGTAAGTTCCCGACGCACGACATTCTTTCCCGCTGGTCCATCCCCCCCACCCCGAAAGACGGCCGAAGACTCCGATTTCCCGGCGCAACCAACAAAGCCGGCACCCGCCAGGGTCAGCAAAAAATGCCATACTTGCGCAAGGCAACGAGTCCCCGTGCCGGCGACAACTAATTGGGAAGCAGGTAGATCACGTCGGGCGTTCGGAGCCAGAAGTTCCTGTTTACCGGCTCGCGTTGGTCGGCCACCCGAAAAATGCTTTCCGAACCTCAATAAATCCCCTATTGGCACCGATTGCGATGCTTCATCGACGGCGAAAGAAACTGGTTCCCCTGGCCGACCGTGGCCCCCTGCGGGTGATGTTCGTTATTACCAGCATGCCCGTCGGTGGCGCCGAAACGGCTTTGGTTGAACTCGTGCGGCGGCTGGATCGCGATCGCTTCGCCCCCGAACTATGTTGCTTGAAATACCTGGGGCCCTTGGGCGAGGTATTGGCTGACGAGATTCCCGCGCATACCGGGCTGCTGGCGCAGAAATATGACATCCGAGTGCTTTGGCGACTCACCCGATTGATGCGCGAGCGGCGGATGGACGCCGTGGTCACCGTCGGCACGGGCGGCGACAAGATGTTTTGGGGTCGGCTGGCGGCCTGGCTCGCGGGTGTGCCGGTCATCTGCTCGTCGCTGCATAGCACAGGGCTGCCCGACCACGTCGAATTGCTCAACCGACTGCTGGCGCCGATCACCGACGGATTCATCGCGGTGGCCGAGCCACACGGAAGATACCTGGCCGAGCACGAAGGCTGTCCGGAGGCGAAAGTCTGCGTGATTCCCAATGGCGTGGACATCGAGCGGTTCCATCCCCGCTGGCCGGAGGCCCGCCTGCAAAAAGAACTCGGTTTGCCGCCCAACAGGCCTACCGTGGGGATCATCGCCGCGCTGCGGCCGGAGAAGAACCACGAGATGTTCCTGCGGGTGGCCTCGCTGGTGCAGCCGAAAATTCCCGCGGCCCAATTTTTGATTATCGGCGACGGTCCCGAGCGAGCAAAGCTGGAATCGTTGGCCCAGGGACTGGGAATCGCCGAATCGGTCCGGTTCCTTGGCACGCGCAGCGACGTTCCCGAACTGCTCTCGCTGATCGACGTCGTGCTGCTGACTTCGCACATGGAGGCCAACCCGATTTGCCTGTTGGAGGCGATGGCCAGCGAGAAGCCGGTGGTGGCCACCTGCGTCGGCTCGGTCACCGAGACCGTGTTGAACGAAAGGACCGGGTACCTGGTGCCTCCCGGCGACGCGCGGAGCATGGCCGATCGCGTGATTGCCTTGTTACGGAACCGGCCGGCGGCCGACCGGCTCGGCCGGGCCGGGCGGGAGCACGTAATTGCTCATTGGTCGATCGAGCGGATGGTTCAGGGCTATGAGAACCTGCTGAGGAACACGTATACGGCCAAAGCCGGATCGTGTCAGCAACTCCCCTCTTGGTCGGCCGCCAGCGCTCGGTACGCCGGCCTGGGAAGTGGTACCGGTGGTGGGGAGAGGGGCGAGTAATGTTCCGCGGTCATCTCCCGCCCTGCCGACTCGCCGCTGATCGTTAGGCCGACGTGCCGCCGGCCGCTAAACAGAGTTACCGAGTTGCCGGCGGTGGATCCCTGCCTTTAATCCTTAATCCTTCCGCCTTCCTCGCCCCCTCTACTGAGGCACATTCTTGGCGTCGGCGGGCAAGCACAGTACGATAGCACGTCAACAGGTGGCGGTGCATGGACACGAATATCTCGAGGAATTTTTTAGCCCTGCTGGCCCGCTTCCTGAGCGGGGCTAGCGTGCGGTGGGTCGATTCGCAGCCCGACACCTGCCAGCGGGTGTATTTCGCTAATCACACCAGCCATTTGGACGCGATCGTGATTTGGTCGTCGCTGCCGCAGGCGGTACGAACGATCACCCGCCCGGTGGCTGCCAAGGACTATTGGACCAAAGGGCCGGTCCGGCGATACCTGGCCAACCAGTTGTTCAACGCGATTTTGATCGACCGCGAGGAGATCAAAGTCCATCAGAGCCCGGTGGATCTGATGATACGCGAGATTGGCCAGACGTATTCGCTGATCGTTTTTCCCGAGGGTGGTCGTAGCGACGGTCGTGAGATTAACGAGTTCAAGAGCGGACTGTATTATCTGTGCAAGAAGCGGCCCGACCTGGAACTGATTCCGGTGCACCTGGACAACATGAATCGCATTTTGCCCCGCGGCGAAGTGCTGCCCGTGCCGATGTTGAGTTGCATTACGTTTGGCCCGCCGATGTGGCTCGAAGCGGGCGAGGCGAAGGTCGATTTTCTCGCCCGGGCACGGGAAGCAGTGCGGTCGTTGAAGGAATTGGATTAGAAGACAACACAGGACAAAGGCAAACACTTGTCATCCTGAGCGCGGCGAGGGATCTAGCCGCAAGTTAGCAAGATTCTTCGCTTCGCTCAGAATGACAACTAACAGGACCTTGTACACCGATACGGCCAGGCAGTGATTTCCGACGTTAGAACCCTTAGTCTGATTGGTGCGGTGCTGATTCTGCTCGGCACGTCGTGGGCGATCGTCAAGTTGCTCCGCCGGCGACCGGAAAGCGGCATTGACCCGGCCATCCTCGAAACGTTCCGGCTGCGGGTCCGGGCATGGTGGATTCTGTTCGCCGCCCTGGCCGCCGCGTTCTTGTTGGGCCACGTGGTCACCGTGGCCTTGTTCGGGCTGATCTCGTTCTGGGCGCTGCGCGAGTTCATCACCCTGACGCCGACGAGGCCCGGCGACCACCGCACGCTGTTTTGGGTGTTTTTCTTGATCACGCCCCTGCAATTCTTCTTGGTGGGTTGGGGCTACAGCCTCTACGGACTGTACAGCATTGTGGTGCCGGTCTACGCGTTCCTGTTCATCCCCGCGCGGATCGCGATGGCGGGCGACTACAAGCGGTTCTTGGAGCGAACGGCAAAGATCCAGGCAGGCCTGTTGATCTGCGTCTACTGCCTGAGCTATGCCCCCGCGCTGCTGACATTGCCGATCACCCCCGGGGCGCAGGCCCGGCAGGCGGAATCAAGACGACTGGGCCGAGAGACGCCGGCCACGCTGGCGATCGAAGCGGCGAAGACGCCTGGGAGCGAGCATCGCAGCCTGCGGGCCGACCGCGAAGATTTTCTATTCGCCGACAGCAGCGGCAATATCCGGCTGCTGTTCTTCTTCGTGCTGATCGTGCAATTGAGCGACGCCCTGCAATACGCCTGGTCGCAATTGCCGAGCAAGCACGTGATTGTGCCGACGATCAACGCCACGCGGACCTGGGAAGGGCTGCTCGGCGGCACCCTGAGCGTAATGCTAGTCGGGGCCGTGCTCTGGTGGGCGACCCCTTTCCACGGCACGAGTTGGTGGATGTCGCCGGTGATGTCGGCGGTGATCTCGTTGATGGGTTTCGCCGGCAGCATCACCATGTCGGCCATCAAGCGCGACCGCGGCGTTAGAGACTTCGGAACGCTAGTCGAAGGGCATGGCGGCGTGCTGGACCGACTGGACTCGATCTGCTTCGCCGCGCCGGTGTTCTTCCACTGCACCCGCTGGTGGCTGATCCTCAACGGGATCATTTTGCCGGCGGGGTGAGGAATCCAGGATATTTTGATTTTGGATTGAGGATTTAACGCCATGGCGGCAGACGTTGGCGTTGCGGCAGTTCGGGCAGACAGCGATGAGACTCCGTCGCCTGAGCGGCGAGCCTCCCGCTGACTCAAATCCGAAATCCTACATCCTAAATCCGCAATTGCCCCTTCACGGATTCTGCGACCGCATTGTGGTCTGCATTCTTCGCTGCCCTTCCGCCCGCTTGCAGGCGGCCGAAATCTGTGTCATATTGCCCGTTTTGCCTTTTTGCCCGAGCCGCGGGCAGGAGCAGCAGTCGCGTGAAGATTTGGCCGGCAATCGATCTGCGCGGGGGGAAGTGCGTACGCCTTCGGCAGGGAGACTATGGCCAGGAAACGGTCTTCGGCGAGGATCCAGTGGCCATGGCCCGGCATTGGGTCAGTCTCGGAGCGACCTGCCTGCATCTGGTGGATCTCGACGGCGCCAAACTGGGCAAGCCGGCGAATCTCTCCCACGTGGCGGCCATCGCCAAGGCCACCGGCATCCCCTGCGAGCTAGGCGGCGGGATTCGTAGCGAAGAGACCATCCGTGAACTGCTCGATCTGGGGCTCCAGCACCTGGTTATTGGCACCTTGGCCCTCCGCGAGCCCGACTGGTTCCGCCAGATGTGCCGCAAGTATCCGAACCGCCTGGTGCTGGGCATTGACGCTCGCGATGGCCGCGTGGCGACCGATGGCTGGCTGGAAACGAGCGACGTCTCGGCCGTGGAACTGGCCGGCTGGTTTGCCGGCGAGCCGGTAGCCGCGTTAATCTATACGGACATTGGCACCGATGGAATGATGAGTGGGCCGAACGTGCCGGCGATGACCGCGATGAAAAGCGCGGTTTCATGGCCGGTGGTGGCCAGCGGCGGCGTGACCAACCGCGACGACGTTGCCCGCCTGGCGGCCGTGCCAATGGCCGGCTGTATCATTGGTCGGGCCCTGTATGAAGGAACATTGACACTGCCCGAGGCAATTGCCGCGGCAGGGGACAATAAAGAGTGTCTTACCTAGGGAAAGGACGGGGACCATGGCCACGAGGAGCGTGGCCACGAGAAAACTCGAAAGGAAGCATGCCCACGACCCGCGCGGGCATGGCCCCCCGAAGACGAATCGCAACAGACTAATCGGACTCCTTTTTTACCGTCGAAGGATAGCTTTCATGGCCAAGTACTCAGTCGAACAAATCCGCAATATTGCCTTCTGTGGACACGGGTCGGCCGGCAAGACCACCTTGGTCGACAAGATTCTCACCAGCACCGGGACGATCAACCGCAATGCCAGCGTGGACGACGGCACCAGCATCTGCGACTTCGACGAAGAAGAGAAGCACCACAAGTACACGATCGAGTCGACGGTCGTCCACTGTGAGCAGAACGGCAAGTACTTCAACCTGATCGACACCCCGGGCTATCCGGATTACATCGGCCAGGCGATCGGCGCTCTGCGCGGCGTCGACACGGCGGCGATCGTGATCAACGCCCAATCGGGCATCGAAGTGAACACCCGCCGCGTGTTCGCCGAGGCCAAGAAGGCCGGCCTCGGCCGCATGATCATCATCAACCGGATGGACGCCGACAACATCGACTTCACCACTTTGGTCGACAACATTCAGGAGTTGTTCGGCAAGGGGTGCGTGCTGCTGAACGTGCCGTTGGGACAAGGCAGCGGGTTCCGCGGCGTGGCCAGCACACTGAAGCCGCCGGCCGACACGGCGGGCGCCCTGATCGATCCCAGCGAAATCAGCGATTCGCTGTTGGAGACCATCATCGAGGTCGACGAGCAAGTCACCGAGCGATACTTCGAAGGCACGCCGCCGACGGACGAGGAAGTTTCGCGGTTGATCGTCACGGCGGTCGCCCAAGGCTCGTTGATCCCGATCGTCTGCGTGTCGGGCAAGACGGGCGTCGGTTTGCCCGAACTGATCGAAGCCTTGGGCATGTGCGCCCTGCCGCCGAACGCTCTGACCCGGACGGCCAAGAACGCCGCCGGCGAGGAAGTCGAAGTCCAGGCCGATCCGAACGGTCCGCTGGTCGGGCAGGTCTTCAAGACCCGCATCGACCCCTTCGTACAGAAGCTCAATTTCATCCGCGTCTTCTCCGGCACACTGAAGAAAGACGCCACCGTTGCCGCTTCCGGCGCTCGCAAAGGGGTGAAACTCTCGAACCTCTTGACCGTCCAGGCCGAAGAAACCCAGCCGGCCGATGAAGCCGGCCCGGGAGCGATCGTCGCCGTGGCCAAGGTCGAAGACCTGCACACCGGCACCACGATCGGCGAACTCGTGATGCCGCCGATCCCCTTCCCGACGCCGATGGTCGGCTTGGCCGCCACGCCGAAGAGCCGCGGCGACGAAGGCAAGCTCTCCGGCGCGTTGCAGAAGATTTGCGAAGAGGACTCGACGTTCCACCGCGAGCTCGACCCGCAGACCAAGGAAATGGTGATCACCGGCATGAGCGAATTGCACCTCCAGGTGCTCCGCGAGCGTCTCAAGCGCCGCGACAAGGTGGAAGTCGAAACTCGCGAGCCGAAGATCCCCTATCGCGAGACGATCCAGGCCAACGCCGAAGGCATGTACCGCCACAAGAAGCAGACCGGCGGCCGCGGCCAGTTCGGCGAAGTGCATATCCGCATGTTCCCGATGCCGAAGGACGTCAACATCGAAGAGTGGGCCAACAAGGACCGCTTCCCCAACCTCAAAGAGACCCACTACGACGAGGCGAACAACTTCCTGTGGGTCGACTCGATTGTCGGCGGCACGATCCCCGGCAACTTCCTGCCGGCCATTGAAAAGGGCTTCCGCGAACGCATCGAGCGCGGCGTGATCGCCGGCTACAAGGTGCAGAACGTGGCCGTCGAAGTCCACTTCGGCAAGCACCACCCGGTCGACAGCTCGGAGCAGGCCTTTAAGACGGCCGGTTCGATGGCCTTCCGCAACGTCTTCCAGCAGGCCAAGCCGTCGCTGTTGGAGCCGATCGTGAAGATCGAAGTCACCGTGCCCACCGGCAACGTCGGTGACATCAACAGCGATATGTCGGGCCGCCGCGGCCGCGTGCTGAGCATGGACTCGGCGGGCGGCGACTTGCAGACGGTGATCGCCGAAGTGCCGCTGGCCGAAGTGACCACCTACGCCCGCAGCCTCTCGAGCATCACCGGCGGCCGTGGCAGCTACTCGATCGAGTTCAGCCACTACGACATCGTGCCGGGCAACGTGATGCAGGACATCATCGCCAAGTCGCAGATGAAGGAAGAGGAAGAAGAGTAGAGAGCAATTGCAGACTGCAAATTGAAAAATGCAGAATGCAAAATTGATTAATCAGTAGGGGTGGGTCGAGCGCCAGCGAGCCTCACCAATAAGACGAAGGCACCGCCGGGTCACAACACTTGTGGCTCGGCGGTTTTTGTTTGCGCAGGAACCTTGAAAGCCTGGTTTAGCGGCCGACGACGCCACCACAGGGCATTGTGTGCGGCAGAAAAACCGCTCGCCAAGGCGCAAAGAGGGAAATGCCCCCGTGGCCCAGGCCATGCCGTCTGGTCGACCCTTTGTCTAGGCGTCACGGAGCGCGACTCGCCCTCAGCACAGCCGCCACACCCCACCCAACCGCAACCAGCGAAAGAATCGCCCTAGTCGATCCCGGTCGACCGCAACCGTGACCTAGAGTTTCCTATCGAAATCTCTGTTCGGGGGCGGTCGGGCAGTGGTTCAGATTCCTGCCGGCGGCCCCTTTCCAAGCCGATCCTGAACGCATGGGAGCGATCCATGAATACTTCTTTTTGCCGCTCGCTCGCCGCTTTGGCGTTTTCCACGGCGCTCATTTCGGTGGTCTCGCCAAGCGTGGCCTGCACGGGCATTCGCCTGAAGGCGGCCGACGGCACGGTGGTCTACGCGCGAACCTTGGAGTTCGCTTTCGATTTACAGTCGAAAGTGATTGTCGTGCCGCGAAACAAGGAATATACCGGCACGGCCCCGGACAACAAACCGGGCATGGTATGGAAGACCAAGTACGCGGTGGCCGGCGCGAATGGTCTGGATCTGCCGGTGATCGTCGACGGCGTGAACGAAAAAGGCTTGGCGGCCGGCATCTTCTTCTTCCCCAGCTATGCCGAGTATCAAAAGGTCGACGAGGCCGACTTCGGCCGGGCCCTGGCCGCTTGGGAACTGCCTCTCTATCTGCTCACCACTTGCCAGAACCTCGATGAGGCGCTGGCGGCCGTCCAAAAAATTCGCGTCAGCGACGTCCGCTTGCCCAAGGTCGACCTGGCGCCGACGTTCCATTATGCACTCCACGACGCCAGCGGCCGCTCGGCCGTGCTGGAATACGTCGGCGGCGAACTGAAGATTCACGACAATCCGCTGGGCGTGATCACCAACGCCCCGACCTTCGATTGGCACATCACGAACCTCGCCAACTACGTCAACCTGAGCGTCACCAACGTGCCGGCCCTTGATCTTTCGGGCATGAAGATCCCCGGCTTCGGCCAAGGGACTGGAACGCTGGGGCTGCCGGGTGATTTCACCCCGCCCTCGCGTTTCGTCCGCGCGGTGGCTTTTTCGCAATCGGCGTTGCCGGTCGAAACGGCCGGACAAGCCGTGTTGCAGGCCTTTCACCTCCTCAACCAGTTCGATATTCCCAAGGGCGTTGCCCGCGGCAACGACGACGGCAAGACCACGGCCGACTTCACGATGTGGACGGCCGCCTCGGACTTAAAGAACCGCCGTTATTACTTCCACACTTACGCCAACCGTCGGATTCGCATGATCGACCTCAGCGAAGTCGATCTCGATGTGAAAGATGTGAAGAGCGTCTCAATGGACCAGCCGGAGGTGATTGAAGATCTTTCCGGCTCGCTGAAATAGCGACGGATGAACTTTCGCATTTGACAATTGCCGGGAGCTAACAGTTCCCGGAAGAGACCCGTTGACTCCCGGCTAAAGACAACACCTCTTAGGAGATTTTCCAGTGACCAGACTTTTGAAAACGCTCGGCGTCCTCGCCGTATTACTGCTGGCAGCTTCCGACGTCATGGCCCGCGGTGGCGGTGGTGCTCGCGGCGGCGGTGGAGGCTTTTCAGGCGGCTCTCGCGGCGGATACTCGGGAGGTTATCACGGTGGCTCCGGCGCCTATGGTGGATACCATGGTGGCGAGAATTTCGGCGGTTATCGTGGCGGCGAGACGCACAACTGGTCGGGACAGCACGCTACGCCGAACTCCTCACGATCGCCCTGGGGTCAAAACACCGGAACGAACCGCTCGTTCAATTACAACAACTGGGCCAACCACGGCAATCATCCCGGGCCACACCCTGGTCCCCACCCCGGTCCGCATCCCGATTGGTGGCACGGCCACTGGAATCATCCCTGGTGGAACGGTCCGGCGGCCTGGTGGGCGGCCGGCTTCTGGGCGGGCTCGGCGCTCGACGTGCCGTGGGCCTGGGGCTATTGGACCTACAGCAATCCCTACTGCGGCGCACCCGTGGTGCTCGGTGACACCACGATCGACTACGGGCAGCCGCTGCCGATGGCCTCGGCGCCGAACGGCAACGCGGCCGACACACCCGACGCTGACGAGGATGGCATTCCCGACAACGCTCAGCAGCAGGCGATGGCCCTATTGAATGCCGCCCGCACGGCTTTCGCCCAGGGCGACTATAATGCTGCCCTGACGCAGTGCGACAAGGCGATCGGCCAACTGCCCAACGATCCGGTGGCCCACGAGTTCCGCTCGCTAGTGTTGTTCGCGATGGGCCGTTACAAAGTGGCTGCCGGCGGGCTTTACGCCGTGCTTTCGGTCGGCCCCGGCTGGGACTGGACCACGATGGCCGGCTTCTACCAGGATGTGGCCAAGTACACCGAGCAGCTTCGGGCGTTGGAGAAGTTCGTTCGCGAGAATCCCAACGAAGCCTACGCCCGATTCTTGTTGGGCTATCACTACATGACCTGCCAGCACACAAACGACGCTGTCCAGCAATTCAAGGCGGCCGCACAGTTGAACCCGCAGGACAAGCTGTCGGCCCAATTGGTGACCGCGCTGACTACGACCAGCAACGCTCCGCCGGCCCCTGCTGCCACGGCTTCTGCGACGCCACCGACGCCGGTGACCGGCGCGATGTTGGTCGGTCAGTGGAAGGCCGATCGCGGCGAAGGCAACACGATTGCGCTCAATCTGGGTGACGACAAGCAATACAGTTGGCGTTTCACCCAGAAAGGCAAGACGCAGCAGTTCACCGGTACTTACTCGGTGGCCGATAACCTGCTGATCCTCAACAAGGACGGCTCGCCGGTGATGGTCGGCCAGGTAAAGATGGCCGGCGACAGTCAATTCACCTTCAAACTGCCAGGCGAAAACCCGAATGACCCCGGGCTGACGTTCGGCAAGTAGGATCTGCGACAGGCCAGATCAGGGACCTCGGGCGTTCTTTGCCTGCGGTCCCGGTTTGTCGCCTCGTCGTCATTCCTTCAGGCAAAGCGAAGGGGTGTACGGGCGGAACCGACACTCTGTGTCGTGTTGCGTCTAATCCTGGGCGATTTGCTTCTTACTGGCGCCTCGTTCGTCAGCAAGCTTTTCACGAGGCGTGCCTTCGAAGTAGTACGCGAGGAAATCGAGGAACGAGCCTCCCCGCCCTCCCATCGCAAACGGTTGGACGCTTCCGATCACCTCGCGTTTGGCAACCGTCTCGGGACCGACAACGTCTGCCTCCCCGGCCAGAAGCATCCTTCGTCCCTCGGCTTCAGCCGCCAGCTGCATTTTGTCGGCGGTGGCCCTTCTGTGGGCCATGAGCGGTTGATAAGCCGTCGTACAGGCCTCGACGGCTCGGGCGAGGATGCCCTCTGGCAGACGCACTTCTTGCAGCGAGACTCGATCGACGCAGATGCCGTAAGCGGGCACGACCGCGGCCATGGCTTCTCGGATGGAATCACCTAGCCCTTCTGCGGCCGATCGATAACTCTTCGATGAAGAGGGCGACGATACGCCGGAGGCAGCTTGTTCAGGAACTGACTCGGTTGTCGCATTCTCGCGCAGCCCGGGCGGCAGCGCCGCGGCGATTTCCTCTGCCACGAGCAGTCCGGTTCGGACACGCGCGACAACCGATCGAGTTTGTTCTTCCGCAATCAACCGCAACCATTCCTCGGCTGCTTCCAGTTGATGCTCACTGCCCGAACGGAGCCTGCCGCGTTCTCTTGTTTCGGCCTCGGGTTGGTAAACGCGATGCCCGTCGCGGTCGTCGATCTTATGGATTTCCCGACTCACCAGCAGGTAGAACTTTGCTACGTCGGCAATTCTCCAATAGATGGTTCCCGTCAGTTTCAAGGGGACGTACTCGCGGGTTAGCACTTTTTCGTCCGAGTATTCAGAGGTTTGCACCTCGAGGGGAACGCGGCAGACTTCTTCCTCGCCAAAAAAGGGAAACAGCAGTCGCAGCCCGCCGCCGTCGGTCGGATCACTGTCGACGTATTCAATCTTCTTATCTTTCAAGAACAGGACGCCCTCAGTAGGATCCCAAGCGGCGACCTGCAGGAAGCCGGCCCAAGCGTTGGCCATGCCCGAATGCAAAGCCTTCTTCTTCGCCAGCAAAAGGTCCAGAACGAGTCCAGACACCACCATCGTAATCACAAAGAGCACGACGGCGGCCGTGCCGAGCGAGGATAATAGGAGGCCGATCACTACCGTCAGGAAAGCGAGCAGCGACCAACCAATCAACAGCCGATTTAGAATCTGCGTAATGGTGAACGGCTCTCGATCGGCGGTCTCTCTCGAATCCGCAAGGGCGGGTGGCATTGGCGGCGCTGGGACCACGAGCGGCAGCGAAACCTGGGAAGGCACTTCAACGCGGCTACCGCAGGCTGGGCATTGGGCGGCCTTCCCGGCCATGGCTGGCGGCGCAGAAAGAGGCTTGCCACATCGGCAACGGACAGAAATTGCCATGAATCACCCCAGGCCTTGGCCGTCGGATTGCGAGAAGAAAGGCGCCCCCACGAGCGACTGATGAGAATGACGATACCGAGGAATTCCCCTCTTGTCAATCAACAGCGCCCCCCTAAGAAAGCGAGTGACGCACATCCAGCGAGCGATACCCCGTCTTTGCCGACACCGCCGATCGCTGGCGCCCAGGCCACTTCACCACAGCCGGGTTCGCAACAAGCGGACCACCTCGCTGCGGTCCAAATCGAAGAAGCTGGGCACTTGATCGGGCTTCTTCTCCACCCGCCGCATCAAGGCGCCGATATGGGCCACCGGGTAGACGACGCTGATTTGCGCAAACGGGACTGCCATTAAGGGAACGCTCTTGCCATAGGCGTCGCGGTTGAGCGGTGTTCCCGCCGTGCCCTCCGATTCGCAAAGGCCGTTGACGATCTCCTCGAGGAACTCATTGAAATCCTGGATCGTCGGGCGGTTGCCACTGCTTTGCGAGCCCTGCAGTTCGATCAATCGGGCGTTCAACAACACGCAGGTGCTCATCAGGTCTTCATTGACCGCCGGATGGTAATACCCGGCGCAGGCGTAACTGTTGTTGAGCAGAAACGCCACGGGCGTGGACTCGCCGCTGCTTGCCCCCACTCCGGCCAACTTCACAAAATCCTCTCGATTCATCGCTCCTCCCCGGGAAGATGTTTTGGTCGAAGCATCCACGCTAACGGCTGGACGTAAGCCAACGATGAGCGGCCGGTCAAAAGCCTGCAAGAGTGAGGGAACTTGGCCGGGAAGGGGAGATTCTTGCAGCCCTCGGCCGGCACGACTACAATGGGCAAAATCGCGTAGTCGACGTCCCATCGCTCAGGTAAACGACAATGAATGGAAGGTTCCTCCGCAACGCCTGCGTCCCCTCGGGGAACTTGGCGGTGCTGGCCGTGGCAGTCGCTTCGCTCGTTGTGCTGGCCGGTTGCGGGACCGGCGGTTACGAGGAGCGGCTGTCTGGCTGTATCCGAAAATTGAATGCGGTTGCCAATGAGTTGCGCGACCCGACGCCGGTCGCTGGCGCGAACTTCACGATACGTCTGCCGGGCACTTGCCAGGCGGCTTTGGAGGGCGCCGATCAACGGCGGACGAACGCCGGCCCGATCACCTTACCAGGCAGCTTGACCGTGTACGAAGTGATGGTGCGTGACTCGGTGGGCGGCGAACAGCCCTACTATTTGTACGTCGGCTCAGTCGGCGGAGGCCAGAAGCTGGCCCAGGTAGCGGCGGAGTTGCAAAAACAGATGAAGACCCAACTGACGCCGCAGGGCGAGTGGGTGGGCGTTCAAGCCCCGACGGCCGACGGCGGCGCGAACCAGTGGCGCATGCTGCGGGCGACCGGCAAGCAGGTCTTTTATTGCCGCGACAAGGCCGGCGCGGAAAGCTATCCGACGATGGATGGCCTGCTGGAGGTGTACCTCCATGAGCAAGGCGGTTCGATTGTTCTGGTCGCTTGGCGAATGCCGAGCACCCTGGAAGCCAATTCCCAACTGTCCAGGTGGGCGCCGCTGGTGACTGGCAGCCTGAAGGCGAAATAGAAATCCGCGGTGAATCCGCCAAAGCGGAACGGCCGACTTTCGGCAGACGAGACTTGTTGGCGGGGCCACGGATAATAGTTGCGAAACTCAGAAGTCGCATGCTCCCATCGCCGGAACAACTCGTCCAGCAAGTCCACGATTCGCCCACACAACTGGTGATGGCGATCACCGGTGGTGGCAGCCGGGCGGTGGCCGATTTGCTCGAGGTGCCGGGCGGTTCACGGACCTTGCTGGAAGCCATCATCCCCTATTCGGCCCCGGCGATGGTCGAACTGTTGGGCGGAATGCCCGATGAGTTCTGCTCGGCCGCGGCCGCCCGGGCGATGGCGATGGCCGCCTTTCGACGTGCTCTGCGTTGTGCGCCGGCCGATGCCGCCGTGGCCGGCGTTTCCTGCACGGCCAGCCTGGCCACGGACCGTCCCAAGCGCGGACCCCATCGGGCGCATTTGGCCATGCAAACGGTTACCACCACCGCCGCCTGGCGATTGGTACTGCACAAGGACCGACGCTCGCGCGCTGAAGAAGAGCGCCTCGTCGGCCGACTGCTACTAAACGTCATCGCCGAATCCTGTAACGTGTCCGAGCGGCTGAAACTGGAATTGCTCGAAGGCGAAAACGTCGAAGCGTCACGCGTCGATGCGCCGCGCGAGTGGCAGGATCTGCTGCTGGGGCGCAGCGAAACGGTTCGTATCACTGCCCAGGAAGGCCATCCACCCTTGGTGATGCCGGGCGCGTTCAATCCGCTGCACGCCGGGCATCGCCGCATGCTCGAGGTCGCCCAGGAAATCACCGGGCATCCACCGGCCCTCGAACTCTCGATCATCAATGTTGATAAGCCGCCCTTGGACTACGTGGAGATCCAGCGCCGCCTCGCTCAGTTTCCCGCCGAACAACCCGTTTATCTCACCCGGGCGGCGACCTTCGAGGAAAAATCGCGATTGTTCCCCACCGCCACCTTTATCGTTGGGGTCGACACGCTGCGCCGGGTCGTCTCGCCCCAGTACTACGGCGGCGACGAACGGGCATGCAGATTGGCGACCGAACGGATTGCCGCACGAGGTTGCCGGTTCCTGGTTTTCGGCCGGGACTTGGGCGTCGGCTTTGTCCGTCTGGCCGATCTCGACTTGCCGCAAGAAGTGCAGTCGTTGTGCCGTGAGGTGCCGCCGCACGTCTTTCGTGAGGATGTCTCTTCGACCGAGTTGCGTAAGATGGGGCAGTAGGAACAAGGCCTCGACCGCTACATTGTCATTCCGAGCGGAGCGAGGAATCTTGATTGAAGCGGCGAGAGAGTTTGCGGCGCTCAGGATGACAACGAGTCGGTTTATTGACACTCAGGTAGATAACTTCGGGCGTTCTAAGCCAAAAAGCTCCTGTTTACCGGCCTCCCGTTAGTCGGCCTCCCGACATTCCTTTGCTGAAACTCAGTAGCCGCCGACGGCACTCGGCGTTGATCTTACCGCCGCCGCATCATTTGCCGCTGGATGTCGCGTTGGGCCTCGGCTTTTTTCAAGCTTTCGCGTTTGTCATGTTTTTGCTTGCCGCGACAGATACCCAGCACCACTTTGGCAAAGCCCCGTTTGAAGTGCATCTCCAAGGGAACGAGTGTTAGTCCCTTCTCGAAGGCGCGGCTGGCGAACTTTTTCACTTCGCGGCGATGCAACAGAAGCTTTCGCGGCCGGCGCGGCTGATGATTGAAGCGGTTGGCCTCAAAATACTCGGCAATGTCGCAGCCTACCAGCCACACCTCGTCGCCTTTCACCCGGGCGTAGGCCTCTTCCAGCGAGACCCGCCCCGTGCGCAGACTCTTCACCTCGCTGCCGACCAGCACAATGCCACACTCGAGCGTTTCGAGCACGAGGTAATTGTGCCGGGCCTTGCGGTTTTGGGTGATGACCTTTTCGTTCGGGTTGGCCGCGCTGGCAGCCTTTTTCTTTCCAGCCTTACTCGTTGCTATTCTCCAGATTATTCGCTGCGGGTCCCCTCCAGCCGCTGACGGAAGGTTCTGAGGGCCACCCGTTTTGCCCTTTCCTCGTTGGGCGATCGCATTGGATAATACCCCCTTTTACCGTTTTCGGCCCGCGAACTCAAGTTGCCGGACGGTGCGGGCGTCGTAACGATTGGACTTTGTCGTCGTTTATTGATACTCAGGTAAATAACGTCGGGGGTTCTGAGCCAAAAAACTCCTGTTGACCGGCCTCCCGTTCGTCGGCCTCCCGACATTCCTTTGCTGAACCTAAATAGCAGCCGACGGCCCGTTGAGTATCGAGAAACCAAATAGCACAATATGCTCCCCCCGTTTGACGACACTTCGCGACCGCCGGCCCTTGAGGCCTTTCTAATCGGACAGATTGCGTTCGATCAGGCGCTGGTGTTGCAGCAGCGGATCGTCGAAGAGACTCGCTACCGAGGCGACGGGCAGGTGACGCTCCTGTTGTGCGAGCATCCGCCGATCGTCACGGTCGGTCGCGGCGGTTCGCCGGCCGATGTGGCCTTGCACAACCATTTGTTGCGGAGCCGGCAACTGGAAACCCGCTGGGTGAATCGTGGCGGTGGTTGCCTGGTGCATTGCCTGGGACAGTTGGCCATCTATCCGATCGTGCCGCTCCGCTGGCATGGCTTTTCGGTAGCCGAGTTTCTCGTCCGCTTGCAGTCGGGCATCGTTGCCAGCCTGCGTGAATTGAATGTCTCGGCCACGACGCAGCCGCATACTGCACTGCAACGCGTCTCTCTGAACGACAGAACCGCTGAGTCGACCGGCACTTCGTCCCCTCTCCCTTTGGGCGAAGGGCAAGGGGTGAGGGCTGCGTCGCACGACGCCGTCTACGGCCGCACCGGCCAGTTGGCCGCGATCGGCGTCGCCGTCCGCGATTGGATCACCTACTACGGCGCGTATCTGAATGTCTGTCCGCCGACCGGCCTGTTCCGCCTGGTGCGTAGCAATCCGACCGACGCGGCACCGATGAGTTGCCTTGTGGCCGAGCGTTGCGGGCCGATGAAGATGACCGCCGTCCGTGCTGCCTTGATCGCCCAACTGGCCGACCGTCTTGGCTGCGACCGCTACCATCTTTACACGGGCCACCCGCTGCTCCGCCGCGTGTCATGACGCCTGCAATCCACGAAGGGCACTAAGGACACGAAGAAAGAGCGGACCTCTCGCCAAGGCGCAAAGGCGCGAAGAATGGTTCAGGTCTTTGCGCCTTTATTGCGGCAGAATCGTACAAGGGCCGTTGCATTACGTTGCTGAGGATCAATAGAATGTGGGCATGTGCGATACACTGCAACCGACATCTGCCGAATCGATTCTGGACAATACCGGGCATTCAGAGAAACGTCGCCTCACCGCGCGGGAAAAATGCCTGCAACGAGCGCGAAAAGAGGTCGAGCAATATCGAAAACATGGGCGGAAGGTCGGAGTGTTTTCGGTTGCCATGGGGTTGCTCTTAATCGCGGTTGCCATCACCATTGTCGTGGTCACGTATCGGATAGCCGGCCGGTTAGCCAACTTGAATCCGGCCCAACTGCCACAGAATCTCGATGCAGGCTTTTGCCTAGGATTGTCGTTTGGCTTCTTGGGTGGCGTCTGGATGTTCAAAGGAATACACCAAGTGATAATCGGCATCAAGTGCTTTCGGGGCGATGTGCAGAGCCAAATGTTGGTTGAATATCACGACGCACTCCAGGAATTGCTTCGAGAACGGCAACCCGACGCGGCCTCGGATGCCGAACTGGCGCAAAGCGAGCAATAGCCCGGTCGCCGCTCGTTTCCGTCGTGCCCTTCGTGAACCATGGTGGACCGGCCGATCCGTCGCTGCCGCAGAAAAGGGCGCAGCAACTCTTTGTGGTCAGAAATGCTAATTGTTTAGCCGGTGGTACGGCGGCGGGCGCTTAGGTCGACGTGCCGTCGACCGCTAAACCTCCACGATGCCATGCTACTGCACTCGCAAAGCACGGCCATTTGCTGCCCGCTCGGATTTGCCCTAAAATAGCGGAATGTCCTGCCAAAATCCCCACTCGAACGTCCACAACCGGTTGCCGCGTTGGCTGAAGCGGAACGTGCCGAAGGGCAACGCCAATCACTTCACGGCCAAGCTGATTGGCGAACTCGGCCTGCAGACCGTCTGCGACCACGCCAAGTGCCCCAACCGCATGGAGTGCTATTCGCAGAAGGCGGCCACGTTCATGATCCTGGGCGACATCTGCACCCGGGCCTGCCGCTTTTGCAGCGTTCGCAAGGGGCATCCGCTGCCGCCGGATCCGGACGAGCCCCGTCGCATCGCCGAGGCTGCAAGGACGCTCGGCCTGAAGCACGTGGTCATCACCTGCGTTACCCGTGACGATCTGCCCGATGGCGGCGCGGCCCATTTTGTGGAGACGATCAATGCCGTGCGCGAGATCGCCCAAGCGACCATCGAGGTGCTTCCGTCCGACTTCGGCGGCAACACGGCGGCGATTGATCAGCTCGTGGCGGCCCGGCCGGAAGTCTACAACCACAACACCGAGACGGTGCCGCGGCTCTATCCGATGGTGCGCGATCCGCGAACGAACTACCGCTGGACGCTCGATATGTTCCGCCGCATTCGACAAGGCAACCCGGCCATCGCCTTGAAAACCGGCGTCATGCTGGGGCTGGGCGAAACCACCGACGAACTGCTCGACATGCTGGCCGAACTGCATGATGCAGGCTGCCGGATGCTGACGATGGGTCAGTACCTGCAGCCGTCGCCGCGACAGATGCCGGTGGTCCGCTACCTGACGCCCGAGGAGTTCGAGCACCTCGGGCAACTCGCCCGGCAGATCGGCTACGAGCAAGTGGCCAGCGGCCCGTTCGTCCGATCGAGCTATCACGCCCACGACATGCTGCACGGGCCGTGCGGCGGGGCGTAACCAAGTGATCGGCTGGCGTAAACCGCAGTTGGATTGTCTCACTATCCTAAGGCCGAAGCCGGTCGCCAAAGCAGCAGCCGAGGTCAATCAGGATCAGGCGGCGTAGTAGGCTTATCTTCCATTGGCAACCCGGGGGGGCTCGCTTCGCTCGGCCCACCCTCCATCATTTCGTCGCTACGTCGCTGTTACCGCAGCTTGCCCGTCAACTGGTGATACTTGCCGCGACGGTGGGCGAAGCGGTCGGGGTTTTCGGCCAGAATCGCTTCCTCGTAGGCGGCAAAGTTGCCCTCGAACCAACGGGTGCGGCCGTCGCCTTCCATCACCAGCAGGTGCGTACAGATGCGATCGAGGAAGAACCGGTCGTGACTGATGACCATCGCGCAGCCGGAGAAGTTGAGGATGGCCTCTTCTAGCACCCGCATCGTGGCCACGTCGAGGTCGTTGGTGGGCTCGTCCAGGAGGATCAAGTTGCCGCCGCGGCGGAGCATTTTGGCCAGGTGGATGCGGTTTCGCTCGCCGCCGGAGCACTGGCCGACGAGTTTCTGTTGCTGGCTGCTGCGGAAGTTGAAGCGGGCGACGTACGCCCGCGAGGCGACGGCCACCTTGCCCAACTCGATGCGGTCGGCGCCGCCGGTGATTTCGTCGAAGACCGATTTTTCGTCATCGAGCGCGTCGCGGTGTTGATCGACGTAGGAGAGGACCACGCTCGGGCCAATTTCGATCTTGCCGGCGTCCGGTTCTTCCTGGCCAACGATCATCCGCATCAACGTGGTCTTGCCGGTACCGTTGGGGCCGATCACGCCGACGATGGCTCCGCGCGGCAGGTTGAACGAACATTCCTGCAATAGCACCAGTTCCTGCCCTTCGGACTGGAACGACTTCGAGACGTCGTTGAATTGCAGGACTTTTTCGCCCAACCGTGGGCCGGGTGCAATCTGGATGATCGTTTCACTGGTCGGATCGATCTGCTCGGCCGCCAGTTGTTCGTAGGCCTTTACGCGGGCCTCGTTCTTTTGCTGACGGCCCTGATGCGACTTGCGAATCCACTCCAACTCGCGCTGCAAAGTTTTCTGGCGCTGCGTCTCTCGCTTGTCAATGATCCGCAGCAGTTGGGCCTTCTGTTCGAGCCATGACGAATAGTTGCCTTCGAATGGCAAGCCACGGCCATTTTCCAGTTCGAGGATCCACTTGGTGATGTTATCCAAGAAGTAGCGGTCGTGGGTGACGATGATGACCGTGCCGGGATATTCGCGCAACGTCTGTTCGAGCCACTGCACGGTTTCGGCGTCGAGGTGGTTGGTCGGCTCGTCCAACAGCAGCAAGTCCGGTTTTTCCAACAGGGCCATGCCCAGCGCGACGCGTCGCCGCTCGCCGCCGGAGAGTTGCCGCACGGGTGTGTCGTCGGGTGGCAACACCAAGGCGTCGCAGGCAATGTCCATCATCCGGTCGAGCTCCCAGCCGTTGCAGGCGTCGATCTGTTCCTGCAGGCGGCTCATCTCGTCCATCAGCTTGTCAAAATCGTCGTCGGGCTGCGGGTCGCCCATCCGCACGGTGATCTCGTTGAAGCGATCGACCAAGTCCTGAATCGGCTGCATGGCTGTCAGCAAGTTTTCGCGCACCGTTCGGTCGAGATCGAGTTGCGGTTCCTGGGCCACGTAACGGACCCGCATTCCCTTGGCCAGGTTGGCCGTCCCGTCGAAATCCTTGTCGATGCCGGCCATGATCTTCAGCAGGGTCGACTTGCCGGCGCCGTTTTCGCCGACCACGCCGATTTTCGCGCCGTAAAAGAACGAGAGGCTGATATCGCGAAGCACGACCTTTTCGCCGTAGTTCTTGCTAACGTCGTGCATTTCAAAAACGAACTGGGGAGCCATGGTTCTCCTTCATTGTCGCGGAATTTGGCTCGGTATTATAAGCCAGCGCGGCGGGAAAGAATACCCACGGCCGTCGGCTTAGTTGGGGTCGTTCGTGGGGCGGTACGGACTCAGCGCATCTTTCAAGCCGTCGACTTGGCGAAGCAAGTCATCGACGGCCGCGATCACGCCCGCCTGATCGCCCGCCAGCGCCAATTGTTGCACCCGCCGAGCGGCCTCGACCACGGGCTGCGCCCCGACCACCAACACGCCGACCAAGCGATGGGCGGCCTCGCCGATTCGTTCGAGATTGCCGCGGGCAATGCCCTCCTGCATTTCTTCCGAGAGGCGATCGGCCGATTGGAAGAAGCACTCCACGGTGTCCTGAAACAGCTCGTAGCGGCCGAGGCAATGTTTCATGGCCGTGTCGAGATCGAACAAGGTTTGCGAGGGGGCGGCCACCGCGGCGGAGGTTGCCACGGCCGGCTCGCGAGCCTTCGCTTTTTCACCAAACCGCTCCACCAGGCCGATCAATTCGTCGATGCGGACGGGCTTGCCAAGATATCCGTCCATCCCCGCCTCGAGACAGCGTTCGGCGTCACCCGTCAATGCGTGCGCGGTCATGGCGATGATCGGCAATTGGCTGATCGGCGGCTGCATAGCGCGGATCGCGCGGGTCGCGGTCATGCCGTCCATCACCGGCATCTGCACATCCATCAGAATCAAGTCAAACTCCTCGCGCTGAACGATCTCCAGGGCCTTGTGGCCATTCTCCGCGACGACCAAGCAGTGGCCACGGTTCTCCAACGCGCAGGTGACAAGTTTTTGGTTCGAGGCGGTGTCCTCGACCAGCAGCACGCGAAGGGGACGCAGCGGCTCTTTGGCCAGCGTCGGGCAAATCTCCCGATCGTCGTGAACATTGCGTTGCTCGATGCCCAGCACCTTGACCACGAGGTCGAAAAGATGAGACTGGGAAATGGGTTTTTCCAGGCAGAACGCTCCCAGTTCGGCGCAGCGTTCGGCGAACTTCCGCCGCTCGGACTCCGACATCATTAGGATCACGGCGGTCGTCAGAGGGGGCTCCGCTTGGATGGCCCTGGCGAGGGTGAAGCCATCGGTGCCCGGCAGCAATGCGTCCGCAAGGACGAAGCGATAGGGCTGGCCCTGGCGGGCGGCCTGGAGCACTTTTTCGATCGCCCGGGGCACGTCCTGAGCAGTTTCGGGCTTCATGGCCCACCGCTTGAAGGTCTCCATGATGACCCGGCGGTTGGTCAGGTTCTGCGCCACCACCAGCACCGGCAGCCCGCGCAAGGCATCCCGGGTAACCAAGCCGAAGTTCAACTGCTCGGCGCCGGCTTCCGGCAATCCCATCCGCACGGTGAAATGGAAGACACTGCCTTTGCCCAATTCGCTTTCGATCCAGATGCGCCCGCCCATCAATTCCACGAGTTTGGCGGCGATGGTCAGTCCCAGCCCGGTGCCGCCGTATAATCGCGTCGTCGAAGCGTCCTCCTGGGTGAAGGGGGCAAAGATCCGCCGTTGATCGTCGGCGGGAATGCCGATGCCGGTGTCGGCGACCTCGAATTGCAGCACGACCTCATGCGCTTCCGAGGAAACGACGTGGGCTCGGACGGCGACCTCTCCCTCGCCGGTGAACTTGATGGCGTTGCCCACCAGATTCACGAGGATTTGCCGCAGCCGCAAGGGATCGCCGACCAGTTGGGCGGGGATGCCATCCAGGTCGCAAGTGAGTTCCAGGCCTTTCTCTTCCGCCCTCAGGCCGACCGTCTTGATCACTTGGTCGACGGCCTTGTGAACATCGAAAAGGGTCGACTCCAAGTCGAACTTGCCTGCTTCCACGCGAGAGAGGTCGAGGATTTCGTTGAGCAGTTCGAGCAGGCCGTCGGCCGATTGTCGCGCCGTTTGCAGATAATCGCGGACGCGGACCGACAACTGCTCGCCCAGCGCCAGTTCGGTCATCCCGAGAATGGTGTTCATCGGCGTGCGGAGTTCATGGCTCATATTGGCCAGGAACTGGCTCTTGGCGACGTTAGCGGCTTCGGCCGCCGCCTTCGCCCGCTGCAATTCCTCCTCAAACTGTTTGCGTTCGGTGATGTCGATGGAGAACAGCAGCACGCCCGAGACGGTCCCGGCCGTATTGCGATAGGGGATTTTGTCGGTTTGCACCCAGCGCTTTTGGCCGGTGGGGAGCGTTAACGGTTCGATGATTGCCAGTTTCGGCTGGGCCGAGCGGATGACTTCCAAGTCGTCCTGGTAGTAGCGTTCGGCCTCGTCGGGAAAGAGTTGGTGGCAGCTATGCCCCTCGATCTCCACGGCGGGCTTACCCAGGGCCAGAGCGGCGGCGCGGTTGACGCGAAGGATGTTGTTCTTCGTGTCCTTATACCAGATCATGGCCGGCACGGCATGGAAGATCGTCTGCTGTTCCTCGTAGAGTCGTTGCACGCGTTCCTGGAGGCGGAGGGTTTCCAGGATTCCGCCGCACTGCCCGGCCAACCATTCGGCCAGCCGGAATTGCTCGGCCGTCCATTGCTGTTTGACATAAGCATAGACGGCGACCGTGCCAAACGGCTCGCCATCGGCGCGCATCGGCGCGGCCAAAACCGATTGAAACGGCGGGCCTTGCTCCGGATTGCAGATGGTCAAATCGGGCCGTTTCCCGGTATCGTCGAGGCACGCCGTGCGGTCTTCCTGGATTACCAATTCGGCGAAGGTGCAGCGGGAGGGCCGGCTTTCGGGCAGCGCTTCGCCGTTGGCCAATCCGGCATGGGCCCGGACGTGCAAATGCGGCCCCGCTTTCTCATGCACGATCACGGCGGCCGCGGCCGGACCGAACATTTCCAAAGCGGCCTGGCAAATGTCCTGCATCACCTTTCGCTCGGTGCTGGCCAAACGAGCCGAGTCGAGAAGCTTCTGCAGCAGGTTTTCGCGGCGTGCCAGTTCCACGTTGAGCAACTGAATTTCTTCCGACTGCGACTGCAATTCCTCGTTTTGGCTGGACAGTTCCTCCGCCTGTTGCGTCAGTTCTTCGGTCTGCTGGGTGAGTTCCTCCGCCTGCTGGGTGAGTTCTTCGTTCTGGCGCGACAGTTCATCCGATTGCTGCTGCTGGGCCTCTTCCGCTCGCTTCTGCTCGGTGATGTCGGTGCTCACCTCGAGCATCGCGGTGGGGCGGCCGCGCTCGTCGCGGCGCAGGGCCATGAGGAGCGCGACGTTTCGGGCCGCTCCGTTCTTGGCCTGGCGGACCGCCTCGCCTTCCCAATATCCCCGCTGGTTGAGCGCCGGATCTCGGGCTTCGCTGGGCTCGAGAAATCGCGTCTGCAGTAGTTCATCGAGGTTGCGGCCGATGGCCTCTTCGGAAGAGAAACCATACAGGCGGTGGCAGCCCTCGCTCCAATGCGTGATCCGGGACTGCGTGTCCAAGCCGACGAGGTTGCCCATTTTTAGCAGGTCCAACTCTTCTTGCTGAGCCTGGTGATGGGCCTCGGTCCAACTCGCCTGCCGCAGTCGTTCGGCGAGCAAACACAGGAAGATGTTGGAACTGGCGAAGATGCCGAGTGCCAGCAGGTCGTGGGGAGTTTGAATCCCGAAGCCATCGGGCGGCAAAAACCAGTAGTCGGCGGCGGCGATGGCCATGGCCGTGGCGAACAGACCGGGGCCGCCCCCGCCGAGGGCCGCGACGAGAAGGACCGCCGGGTAAAGGGTGATATAGGTCGGCAAGGGCCCGAACGCCTCGCTCAACTTCAACCGCAAGAGCGTGGCAATCAACACCACCAGCAGGGCCGCGGCATAGCGAAGGAGGAAGAAGGCGGCTCGCTTTTTCGGGCTGGCGCCTCGCAACGCCGGTCGATTCAGCGCCGTCACGCGGACCACCGCCATCGCGGCCAACACCAGCAGGAGCAAGGAAGCCGGAATCCACAGGCCGACCACCCGCAGGGCGCGGGCGGCGAAGACGCGGGCCGCCTCGCTGCGCTGTTCGAGAACCCGCTGTTCGGCCAGGCGGATTTGGGTGACGACTTCCTGGAGTTGATCCATCGTCTGTTGGCCGCGCTCAATTAATGCCGCCGCCCGCGCGGCGGGCAAGGCCGACTGACGGCGGAGTTCGATCGCCTCGTTGAATTGGGCCAATCGCGTCTCGGCGAGTTTCTGAATCTTGCCAAGGCTTTGTTTCTGCTCCGCATCATCTTCAATGCCGACGGACAGCGCGGCGAGGTTCTGGTGGAAATGGGCGAGCATCCTCGAGTACGGCGCCAGATAGCTTTCCTGGCCGGTCAAGAGAAAGCCTCGCTGGCCGGCCTCGGCGTCCTTCAAAAGACCGACAATGTGTTCGAGATCGGCCAACCTTTGCTGGGACGCGGCCACCCAAGCGTTCGCTTCGAGCAGGCGCTCGGTGCTCAGATAGGCGCTCGCGCCGATGGTCACCAAGATCACCGCGCCCAAGGCGACGGCAAAGCCAGTCTTTAGCCTGAAATTCATCGGATGGAATTCGCTTGCAGCGAGGGGCAGGAGGAAACTATCGAGAGGAATCGAGCGGAAGGATTGCGTCCAACAAAGGCCAGCGGCCGTACAAGCATCGTCCCAACGGCGCCAACCCCAAGTCCCTGGGCGGTCGCTCGGCCTTGCCGGTGACCAACAAGCCACTCGGCTCCAGCGTGCTGGCCAATCCGCGCCAAGTCGCTTCGGCGACTTGAGGCTTGAGATAAATGGCGGCGTTTCGCCACAGGACGATGTCCCAGGGCCCAGCTTCCATGCCGGCCAAGAGATCGGCCACCTTCCAGTGTGTCCGTTGCCGCACCGCCTCGATCGGCCGCCAGCGTTGTCCGATCGGCTCGAAATACTTCGATCGACGGGCAGTCTCCGCGGCATTCCACTGTGGCAGGTCGAATTGCGGGCGCCGGGCCTCGGCCACGGCGTCCGGCCGGCAGTCGGTCCCCAAGAGCAGGCTCTGCTCCAAAAGTCCCGCCTCGGCAAGCAGGATCGCCACGCTGTACAGTTCGGCCCCAGTGGAACAGGCCGCACTCCAAACCCGCAGCGGTCTTCGGCGTTGGGCGGCAAGCTTCTGGAGGTACGTCTGCAGCTGATCGAAGACCGCCGGTTCCCTAAAGAACTCCGTGACTCCGATCAAGAAAGCATTTAGCGCCACTTGCAACAGGGCCGGCCTGGATTCGAGCAGTTCGCGGGCGGCAGCCGTCGAGGGCACCTTCAACTGCCGCAGACAAGCCGGCAAGCGACGGTGCAAAGGATGAGTCCGGTAGGCAGAGACCTTAAGTCCCGAACGCATCAGCACCCAGGCAACAAACTCGTCGAGACGCTCCTCAGATTCAACCGGGCGCGGCGCCGGTGGTGGGAAGTGGCGCACCGGTCGGCCGCCGTTGCGGACGAGGCCTCGAAAGCGGACGTGGCTGAGATCCAGTCTTGTGCTGCTCACACGTTTTGGGAAAGCGTCTTGCTGAAGGGCACCTCAGGCCGAAAAAACCATCCCACTCCCTGGCGACAAGCTGTCGCACACCTGTCCGCCATTGTACCGCGGCTGGGTCAAGTCCGCCACCCGAGGGCAAGGGCCGTGGGTGACTTTTCGCGGCTGGCCGGGGGCATTGCCAACAAGGAGCAATTGCTTCAGCCGGCGTCGCTGCGCGTCCCGGCGGCGTCCGTGTCCGGAATCGGCAACACGGGTGTTGGTGGCATGTAGTGCCGTTCGATGAGTTCGCGAATGCGTGCCCGGCTTTCGTCGGCGGCCAGTTGCGGTTCGCGTTCAATGCCTTCGGCTTCGGCGGCCATCTGTTCATCCTTGATGCGCGTACGGAACCACTCCGAGTAGTCGCCGCGGCGCAGATGAAAGAGCCAGGTTTCCTCGTCCACCCCTTCGCCGAGTTGCAGGAAAAGCTGCAGGTTCTGGGCGCGCAGATTTAACTTGTTGTCAGGCCCGCGGAAGTAGAAGCTCCGATCGGGCGGCAGTTCTCCGATGGCATACTTCCGCGCATGGCGCTGCCGTTCCAACCGTGGCGGCGCCAGGTTGAGGAGCCGAACGCGGCCGTCGAAGACCTGCCACATCGCAGTGACATTTTCCTGGGCCGGGTGCGGGAAACCGGGCGGCGATAGCCCCAACGGCTTGCCAAAGAGCGAGAGGGTCGTTTCCGGCGACTCGCCCACGGCCAGGACAAGGCCCACCGAGCGAAGCGCGGCGGGAGCAATTTGATCGGGATGCACGGTGACAAACAGCGATCTCTCCAGCGCTCCCACGGCGGCCACCTGGCTCGGTTGCCACGAGGCGGGCACCAAGTGATGGGCTTCATCGACGATCAGCCAGTGCGGCCGACCGGTATGCGCGCGAAGGTCGTGCAGCCGCGGCAGCAGTTCGAGGAAGAACGGCGGACGGTCCGCCACCGGAAGGCCGAGGAGATTGACCACCAGGTTCTGGTCGGGCTTGGCCAAGACATCGAGAACCTCATCGGCCATCGGTCCACGTCCCACGCGGCCCAAGGTGACCGTCCCCTCGAGATTCTCATAGTCGCCTTCTGGATCAATGATGCAGAATTGGTACTGGCTGTCCGAGAGCCGTTCGAGGATCCCGGTGACGACGGTCGACTTGCCGCTTCCCGAGGGCCCGGCGATCAGGACGTTGGGACCGCGAGGGGAGAGAAAGACCTCTTCGCCGTCAAGATCTACGCCCAGCAGCAGCCGTCGCCGGCCGCCTTCTTCGCGGCTGGCCAAGTCGTCGGACAGCAGGCCTTCGATCACTTCAGCAACGCCATCGCCGTCTTCGCCGGCGGTCACCCAATCGGCATGCTCTTGCAAGGCTGGCAAGGCGTTGCCGACGGCCACCGCGAGTTCCGCCAACTCCAAGAAGGCATGGTCGTTCTCGGCATCGCCCACGGCGACGACCTCGTGGGCCGTCAAGCCCAGGGAATTCAAGGCTGCCGCCAATCCCGTGGCTTTGTTCACGCCGGCCGGCAAGATCATCACCGCCTCGCGATTGAAGATGGTCTGCAGTTCCAAGCCAAGGTCGCGAATCGTGGCCAGAACGATGTTTTCCGAGGGGCGATGGGTCGCCACGATCGCGTGGCCCACCGAAAGATCGTTGACTCCACGCTGCTGTAAGGTCTGGACAAACCGTTCCGGGATCGGCTTGCCCAACCGGGTCTCCTTACGCGTCGCCGGGTCGCACAGCAGAGCGCCGTTTTCGGCCACAACTCGTTGAAAAAGGGCAATATCGGGAAACACGCTCCGCAGATCGCTTAGCTCGCGGCCGGTCACCAAGACGAGCTTCCGCCCGGTCGAAAGCAGCCGTTCGAGCAGGCCGAGGCTCCTCGTCCCGACGACGCCGCCGTGGGCGAGCGTGCCGTCGTAATCGCAGGCGAGGACCCGATAGCGCATGAGAATAGCTCCCGGCAAGATGCCGCCGCTTTCTTTATGCAAACTCTGTGCCATGGTCGGGAGCGGGAAACGGCTTCGCGCGTGGCGAGTGGAATCGGACGCCAATACCGAAAGAACTCGAGGCCGCTTGCAGACTTCTAACTCGATTTTCGTTTTCTACTCACGGCCATCGGCTAGCTTCATGTTTCGAACGGCATGGATCGTTCTGTAAGGGAGGGCCGATGATCAGCTATTTGAAATCCACGGTGGCAAAGGAGACAAACGTGATTCGGGAAGCGGCCAAGGACCGACACGTTCCGGCAATGCATGCCCTGGCGCTGCAATGTCACGCGGAACAGGAGCGGCAGTGGTGGCTCCGCGAGGCAGCCCACGAAGGCTATGTGCCGGCGATGTACGACTACGGCCTGAACTGCGGCAACCCGCGACAAAAGCGCTATTGGCTTCGCATGGCGGCCCAAGAGGGACATGTCCACGCGATGTACCTGCTGGGACGCGACGAAACCGAGCCGAGCGAGCGTCTCCGCTGGCTGCGGATGGCGGCCGAAGAAGGGCATGTCGCGGCGATGTACGAGTTGGCCCTCTGCTGCCCCGGCGAAAACGAGAAGCGCCGCTGGTTAAGAGAGGCCGCCCGAAATGGTCTTGAAGCGGCCGCCCTCGAACTGGCCGAAGCAGCCGAATAAGCGAAGCCTTCTTATCTAAACGACGCCGCGCGATCTACCAGTCGACTTTCTCGCTGGAGACGAATCGGCTCACCTCGCGCCAGATGGTCTTGTCCTGGCGGTACTTGGCCCGATCGACATAAAGTGGGCAATGCTTGCCTGGCGGATCGATCGAAACCACGGTATTACCCTTGATTACCAACCGGTAATCGACCCCACCGATCCGTTCGGTGACAGTTTTCTCAGCGATGGGAAACATCAGGTTGACGGCCGCCTTGGCCGCCACGGCGCCGAGGCACACATAGCGACCTCGCCAAGCAATCGTGGCCGGCTTCCCATCGACCTCGCACCGGACCTCGCGGCTGCCGCTGGGGATCCATTCGGGCACGCGGATTAAGACTTCCTGGCAGAGCTTCTTGGTCTTGATCGTGACGCGACCTTCGTAGGGAATGCTACTGTACACATCGGCCCAGGGCGAGGCCCGGTTCAACAGCAGATTCACGCGAAGCCGACCGTCCTGGTAGTTCAGGATGTTGTCCCAGACGCAGTACAACCCCCGGGCGCCGTTGCCGGTGCAGCAGTGGACGATGCCGAGATGGACGGCCCATTCATTGCCCGACGGGAAACTGGTGAAGCTGCCGATATTGCGGTCGATCATCCGGTCGGCCATTTCGTTATAGGCCACCGGCTTGGCCGGCATCGTTGCGGCCATTCGCTTGAGGCGTTCGCCCTGGGCGGGGGTCATCTGCAGTTCGGCGAAATAGTTTCTTACCCAGCGGTCGGCGTCGTCCCAATAATCCCCCTTGCCGCTCTTGGAAAGCATCACGGCGAGTTGAAGCATGTCGGCCACGGCGCAGGTTTCGCTCCCGGGGTAGTCACGGCGCACATTTTCGTAGAAGAAGCCGACCAGCGGCGATCCCTGCAATCGGGCCCAGCGATAGCTCTTGTCGACATATTCCATCAGTTCGCGATCTTGGGCGGCGATCGCATATTCCAGGAAGCCTACGACGCAGTTGGCGTGGCAATGGAAATGGGGACCGCCGCGACCAGGCTGGAACTCTGGCTCAAAGAGGAACTTGCCATCCTTGTCGAAGATTGCGGCATCAATCTTCAAATAGTTGATCAGCTTCACGGCACTCGCCTTGGCCGTTGCCGAGCCCGACTGTCGGTAATGCCGGGCCAGCCCTTGGACCGTCCAGCCATCTTCAGCCAAGAAACCTTTCGACCCAGCGGGAGGCGAGTACATGCGGTCGACACACTTCGCGCCGTTTTCGACCATTCGGTCGGCGAGATCCTTCCACATCGGATTCTTGTCGCGGCCGTAGTAAAGCCAATAGGCCTCGAGCAATCGCGCGCTGGGCCCGCAAAAGGCACCGCCAGCATAGGGTGGCGGTTCCTGCTTGCCGCCGCTGCGATCCTTGACCTCGTCCCATTCGTTGGTCCGCCACCAAGGGCGGCCCTTCAACGGACGGTACCAAAGGCCGTCCGGTCCAGTCGTCTTGAGAAAATAGTTGATCTGCCCGCGCTCCGAATCGAGATTTGCTTCGCTGCCGCTGATGATTCGCATTAGCACCAGCGGGGCCATGAACTTCGGCTGGATTGGATCGCTGAAGTCGTGCATCATCACGGGCGGGTTGCGGAAGAAATCGACCGTGGCGTAGATTTCGTAATCGGCGGCCGGATCGGCCGGGCCGGTCAGTCCGTTGATGGCCAGGCCAGCCATTTCGGCCAGATCGAGGGTGTCCGGCACGCTGTCCTGGTAACGCTCGCCGCGATAGGGCGGTATGTCGAACCGGGGAGGCTGCGGGCGCACGTAGCCGGCTTCAAGATCGGCCGGGGAAGAAGCACGTGTTGCCGTCGCGACTTCTGCCGCTTGCAGTGCTTGGACAACGGCTGCCAACGCGACGACAGACATGGCCGCAAGGAACGCTACTTTTCTAGCAAATGGGATCGTCATGGGTGCAGACGCCTGAGTGCCTTGCGAGAATTGATTACGAATGGGGATTGCCGACCATCCCGGCGGTTCATTGTTCCTTGCCCGGTCGCGTTTCCGCCTCGAGCCACTGCAAGTAGCTCGCGCTGCCAGTCAGGACGGGGAGGGCGAGGATTTCAGGAACTTCGTAGGGGTGCAACTGGCGGATCTTCTGCTCCACCTCGGTGTACACGTCGGCGCGCGTCTTTGCCCAACATTGCCATTCCTGGGCCGTCTCCACCTTGCCTTTCCAGCGGTAGATGCTCGTGATCGGGCCGACGATCTGCACGCAGGCGGCCAATTCGGACTCGACCAATGCTTGGGCAATCTGATCGGCGTCGGCCCGCCGTTCGATGGTGGTCACGACTTGGATGAAATCGGGCATGGGGTTTCTTGGGATTTCGAGATTGGGGATTTCGAGGGCGAAGAGACTCTCTTCTCCCGGTGGTTGGCCATCCTGAGCGCCAGCGAAGGATCTGGCTTGAACAACTGCCGGCCAAATTCCTCGCTTTCGCTCGGAATGACTCATCTTCTACCTCGCGATAGAATATATCGTCTCCCCATCGTACCTTGAACCCCGCAGGCACTCAATCAGGCATGTGCGGACGCTTTACTCTACGAGCCTCGCCGTCGGTCATCGCCGCGCAGTTTGGCATCTTCGAAATTCCGGCGCTGACGGCCCGATTTAACATCGCGCCCACGCAGCAGGTACCGGTGGTGCGTCTTCAACCGGGGCAAGTTGACGGCGGCCATCGGGAGTTGGTCCTGCTGCGCTGGGGGTTGGTGCCGGGTTGGGCCACTGACGCGACGATCGGCAATCGACTGATCAACGCCCGGGCGGAAACGGCGGCCGAGAAACCGGCCTTTCGGTCCGCGATGCGGAGCCGACGCTGCTTGATGGTCGCCGACGGTTTCTATGAATGGCAGAAGACGGGCCGGGCTCGGCAGCCGTATTTCATTCGGCTCCGCGACGATCGGCCGTTTGGCTTTGCCGGGCTGTGGGAGTCGTGGCAGCGGCCGGATCGCGTACCGTTGGAAACCTGCACGCTGTTGACGACCGACGCCAACGAACTAGTGCGGCCGATCCACGATCGGATGCCGGTGATTCTCGCGCCGGACAGTTACGCCGCCTGGCTCGATCCATCGAATACCGATCCGCGCGCGCTGCGGCCGCTGCTGGCGCCCTTTCCAAGCGCGGCGATGGAGGCGTATCCGGTCTCGTCGGTGGTGAACACTCCGGCCAATGACGTTCCAGGCTGCACCGAGCCGCTGCAACGAACGTTGTTCTAAAAAACGCGGAAGACCGAAAGCGTTGCCAGAGTGAAAACCGCCGGTCGGCGGTCTACGTCCGCCGACACTTTCGCTATTGGGTGGACCTATTCATTGGTCAGCAAAGTAATGCAACGATCGCGTCACGATTCCACTGTGAAACCGGGCTTCCGCGACCAACCTTCGGTCGGTGACCGCGCCCTGGTTGCGTTACTTATCTGAACTCATCTGAAGGTCAATAGAAGAGACCGGGCCTGTCGGGCCCTCCATGGCCAGTCCTCGTCGTTCCTCTTCCCCGCGCGCATGTTGCATCTTCCGGCCGCGAGCTTTCTGCCGGGTCGTTGCCAAAAAGCAACATCTCGCCGCTGGCAAAAATCCGCGGGGAATGGACGCCTGGCCGCTATTTTTAGCATAGGCTTATTATGGTTATCTCGTCTGTCACTGACTTGTCTGCCATGTCTATTGAAACGGCTAGTCCTCCTGTCGCCTCGGATTGCGCCCGCAACGCGCTCGCGGAGATCCGTAAGTGTCAGACCGAACTGGAGGAGTTTTTGGCCGAGACCTTTGAGCGGTTGGACGGCTTGGCAGAAGAACTGTTGACCAACGAAATCAATCACCAGGAACACTTGCGGCAAGCGGAACGCGAGGCGGTCGACCAACAGGTCGAACGGCTCGCCGCGCTGGCTACTGAACTCGCCCATACCGTGGCCGAACAGAAACATCTGGTGGCTAAGCGGCGGCGACATTAGCGACGGGGAAAGCGGCATTGCCGATCGGGCAGACGCGGTTGAAGTTAATAGCGGTTGGATTTCTACATGCGACGCATTGAACAGGCCATTTACGCTTGGGTCGAAAACGAACACAGCGCTGGGTATCGACTCGTGGCGCGGAGTGCGGGCATCCTGGCGGCCGATGCCGAGGAGCTGGCCACTTGGTGCCCGACCCACGAGTCGATGCTACAGCCTGGTCCCGAGGCCACGAACGTGAGCTTTCATCCCTTGCCGAGCGGAGCCTACTGCGTGTCGCGGACCATGCTGGTCGGCAGCGCGTGTCACTCTGGCGGACAGCGGGCGTTGACCCACTGTCTGATCGTGCCGGCCAAGGTTTTGGCCTACTTTGGCAACAATCCCTTCGCGATCCTTGAAGCGGCCGCTTCGCAGAATAGCTGGCGTTCGCATTGGGATGGCGGCGCGGTGCTGGAGCCGCTTGTTCTGGACGGCAACTTCTCGGCATCGGCGGCGGCGCTGCTGACCGAATTGGCCGAGAATCCCGGGGCCGGAAACATGGCGGCGCTGGTGCAGACGGCCTGTGACGCCCCGTTTTTCGCTGTCGGCGGCACGCCCTCGCCCGAGAAATTGATTGCCGGCCTGATCGACTGCCTGCCGATGGAGTGCCGCACCGAGTTCTCGTTTTCGACGGGTCTGAAGTTTTCGCCGCGGCGGCCATTTCGCATCGTGTCGCTGTCGGGCGATCCGGCCGAGCATGAATGGATCACGCACTACCCCAACGTGGCGGTGCTGCAAATTGCGGCGGGGCATGCCCCGCCCAAAATGCCCTTGGATGGTTGGGCGCAACTGGTCGAGCGGTCGTTACTGACCGGGGGCATCTCCTACCTAGTTGCTCAGCTCTCCAAGCGGCGTTTTCGTTTGACCTTGGGCGACCTGCCGGCCCTCGGGCTGCAATTGCTCGAAGGGCTGGAAGGGGCCGACTGGGACCACGATCCGTTGTTGAGCCCCGGCTCGGCGGCGACCGGTCCAGGCCTGCCGCCGGCCCAACGGGCCGACGCCCCGCATCGGAAGTTCGCCAACCTGACAAAACAACCGATGGCAACCGCCTGCTCGGTCGCCGGGCCGTCGCTTGAGTTGGACCCCGACTCGCCGGCGGTATTGGAGAAGCTCGAGCATCTCGACGACTTGGTGTTCGAGGCGATCAACGGCGAAATCGAATCGATGCAGGAACTGCAACTTGCCTGGCCCAAGCTGGTGGACGAGTTGAAAGAGGACATTCTCGCCGATTCGCGTGAGCAATATCTTCGCTATGCGCTGACGATCTGGGAGGAATGCGCCGACGGCGACACGGTCCGCCACCCGTTGCGGGCGATCCAGGCCCTGGACGTGCTTTGCCTGCTATTCGGCGAGATGCCGGTGGAGTGACCGCTCTCGTTGTAGCCGGCGGCTCGCATTCTTTGCGCTTCTATCCTCCGCATCATTGCGATGCCTATGCGAGCTCGCCTCGCTCCGGGCAGGGTTCCCCACTGCCATGATTGCAGCGATCTCAGTCAGGGCTCGCTAACCGACTTTTTCGGCCGCCTTTGGTGCTGATCGACAAAGGGGGGCGAAGCAGCGGCCAAAAACGCGAGAAACAGGCCATTTTTGCCGTCGTAATTATCCCCCAAAACCGGCCCAAGCCACCTCGTAATGAGGGCCGAAAAACGGTACAATTCATGTTTCGATTTGCAGGTCAAAACCGACATGGTGGACGGCGTCATCGACATCCCCCTGCCGGGGAAACTTTCCGACTCGGCGACCGATCCGCGGGGACCGGTTCCGACGAGCCATTTCCTGGTCGGTCCCGAGAACCGACTGGTGGAGGTGGCGGTTCGCTCCGTCGTCGAGAAGGAGCCAAACGGCTATAGTCCGCTGGTGCTCTATGGGCCCAGTGGCACCGGCAAGTCGCACTTGGCTTTCGGCTTGGCCGCTGCCTGGAAGGCCCGGGACCGAAAGGCCAAGGTGGTGTGCACGACGGCGGTCGATTTCGCTCGCGAACTGGCCGAGGCGATCGAGACGCAAGACGTCGACGACTTCCGCTCGAAGTATCGCGAAGCGTCGCTGTTGGTGATCGAAGACTTAGGGATGCTGGCCACACGGAGGTCGGGCAAATTAAGCGCGCAGGAAGAATTGATCCACACGCTCGACGTGCTGCTAGCCGAAGGCCGCGGGGTGATCGTCACCCTGGCGACCCTGCCCAGCGAAGCCTCGGGCATCGTGCCGGCGTTGCAAAGCCGGCTGATGGCCGGATTGACCGTGCCGTTGGCGCCGCCTGGGCCGGCCGCGCGTTTGGCGGTGCTTCGGCAATTGGCTCGCGTGCGGAATATCCGGCTCTCCGAGACTGTTGCCCGCGTGTTGGCCGATGGGGTCAGCGGCACGGTGCCCGAATTGGCCGGTTCGCTATTGCAGTTGGGAATGCCCTCCGAAGCCGGTCATGGGCGGATCGATTTGGCTGCAGCCAAACGATTCGTGGCCGAGCGGAGCGACGCCCGGCGACCGACGTTGCACGAGATTGCCCTGGCGACCGCGAAGCATTTTTCCCTGAAGCTGACCGATCTGCGCAGTTCGGTACGACGGCGCGTGTTGGTCAATGCACGGGGAGTCGCGGTGTACCTGGCCCGAACGCTGACGGACGAGAGCCTGCAACAGATCGGCAGCTATTTCGGCGGCCGCGACCACACCACGGTGATGCACAGTTGCCGCAAGACCGAGGAGTTGATCGAAAGCGACGCCTCGATCCGCGAGGCGGTCGAGGCCCTGAAGAGGGTTTTGTGGAAAACCTGATAGTCCATTGTCGGCAGGCGGGTTCAGCACAACACCTAGTGAACATCGAGGTTCATCCCTGATTCGTAGGCCAGATCTATTGAAACGGGGACAACAGGTTCCTGACGTCGAAGCAACGTTTTTTCCACCGGCGAAGACAACTGTCGCAACGAACTTAACCTCCGGCTCGCAAGCAATTTAGAAGACCAGCAAGTTCGGCGACTGACAAATCCACGCGGCATACAAATACTGCTACTCTTAAAAAGAATTTAAGAAAGGCTATTACCAGACATGAAAGCAACCTGCCAGCGCGACAAGCTGTTGCACGCCTTCCAGATGGCCGCCAGCGTGGCCCCCTCGCGAAGCCCCAAACCGATCCTGCAGAACGTGAAGCTGCAGGTTACGTCGGATACGGCGATTTTGATGGGCACCGACTTGGAGGTTGGTATCCGCATCGAAGTGCCTGGCTTCGAGGTGTCGGCGCCGGGGAGCGTGGTGCTGCCGCGGGATCGGTTTGGCAAGATTCTGTCGGAGAGTTCTGACGAAAAACTAAACCTGGAAAGCGACGGCCGCAGGGCGTTGGTGCGCGGACAGCGGAGTGAGTTTCAGTTGCCGTCGGAAAATCCGGACGAGTTTCCCAGTGTGCTGGCCTTTGAGGAAGCGAAGTATCACGAGATGCCGGCCCGCTTCTTTCGCGAGGTCGTCCGTCGCACCGTGTACGCCACGGACAACGAGAGCAGCCGCTATGCCTTGGGCGGGGTGTTGGTCGAGTTGACCCACAACGGCATCACCGCCGTGGCCACCGACGGTCGACGCCTGGCTCGTCAGGAAGGTCCAGCCGAATCGGTCGGCGGACATGTCTCGGGCGACACGATGACGATCATCCCGACTCGAGCGATGCAGTTGATCGAGCGGGCCTTAGCCGACAACGAGGGGAATATCCAGCTTGCCGCGCGGGAAAACGATGTGTTGATCCGCAGCGGCGGGGCGACGATCTACTCCCGGCTGGTCGAAGGGCGTTATCCCAAGTGGCGCGACGTGTTCCCGCGCCGCGAAGGCATGATCAAGATCCCATTGACGGCGGGCCCCTTCTACGCGGCCGTCCGGCAGGCGGCGATCGTCACCAGCGACGAGCGTCGCGGCGTCGATTTCGCCTTCGGAGGCGGCAAGATTGTGTTGGCTGCGCATGGCGCCGAGCTGGGCGAGTCGCACATCGAGTTGCCGATCGCCTACGATGGGGCCGAAGTGAGCATTACCCTGGACCCCCGCTATTTGAACGACTTTTTGAAGGTGCTGGGGCCGGAGCAGCCGTTTACGATCGAGTTGCGTGATGCCGAGAGCGCAGCCATCTGCACCACCGAGGATGGTTATGCTTACGTGGTGATGCCTTTGGCCCGCGACCAGTAAGAAGGTCATAAGGAGCGTTTCATTTGCCGGTGACGAGTCCCTAGCCCCTAAACTCCAACCCCTAGATTCATGGCCCGCGGACAGCCCGAATCGATTAGCAACTTGCTTTCCGAGCTGATGGCGCGGCGGGGCTTTGCACGGGTGCAGAGCGCGGCGGCCTATGACGAGGCGTGGAGCCAGGCGGCCGGCCCGATGATGGCGAAGTACACGCGGCCCGGCAAGCTGGCGCGCGGCACCTTGGAGGTGATAGTCGCCAATTCAACCTTGGTGCAGGAGTTGGGCTTTCGCAAACAGGAGTTGATTGAAGCCTTGCAGCGGTTGATGCCGGATCAGGGCGTGAAGAACCTGCGGTTTCGGGTGGGAAGTATCGGATAGCCGCAGGGGTTAGGGAAGAGCGAAGCGGGCGAGAGACGTGTAGGCCGGAGCTACAGGAAGAAGATCAACATCGCTTTGATGTAACCTTTGAAAGAAATCCATGTCGAACGATTCGAAAGAAAAAGAACTGACCGCGGGCGTTGACAGCTACAGCCTAGAGCGATCCAACGGCGAGACCGAGTACGGCGCGAAAGATCTCCAGCACCTCAGCGATCTGGAGCACGTCCGTGAACGGCCGAGCATGTACATTGCCGACACGACGATCCGCGGTCTGCACCATCTGGTCTACGAAGTGGTCGACAACTCGATCGACGAGGCGATGGCCCAATACGCCTCGGAGATCAACGTGACGATCAACAACGACGGCTCGGTGACCGTCGAGGACAACGGCCGCGGCATCCCCGTGGAGCATCACCCCGACCTCGGTTTTTCGACCTTGCAGGGCGTGATGACGGTGCTGAAGTTCGGCGGCAAATTCAAGAAGGGCGCCTACCAGACGTCGGGCGGTTTGCACGGCGTCGGCGTCACCGTGGTGAACTTCCTCTCCGAATGGTGCGAGGTCGAGGTCCGTCGCCAAGGTCATGTGTATCAGCAAGAATACGAGCGGGGGGTGCCGCTGGCCGAGGTCCGCCGGATCGGCAAGACCGATCGGGTGGGCACCAAGACCACCTTCAAGCCCGACCCACTGATCTTCCCCAACACCAACTTCCAGTACAGCATTCTCTACAAGCGGTTGCAGGAACTGGCGTTTCTCAATCGCGGCGTGAAGATCGTCTTCAAGGACCAGCGGACCGGCGATGGCGAGACGTTCTGCTATGAACGCGGGATTGTGGAGTTTGTCGAGCATCTCAATCGGGCGAGCGAAGCGGCCCATGAGGACGTGGTCTATGTTTCCGGCGAATATGAAGGCGTGGGCTTGGAGATCGCCCTACAGTACTCCGGGGAGTTCACGGAGAACGTTCACTCCTACGTCAATAACATCTGCACCACCGAGGGCGGCACCCATGTTTCCGGTTTCCGCGCGGCCCTGACGCGCACGATCAACAACTACGGCAAGAAGGCCAACCTTTACAAGGATCTAGTCCCCAGCGGCGACGACTGCCGCGAGGGTTTGACTGCGATCATATCTCTTCGCGTCGGCGAGCCGCAATTCGAAGGTCAGACCAAGACCAAGCTGGGCAACAGCGAGGTCGAGGGGATTGTCAACTCGGCCGTCGGCGACTATCTGACCAAGTACCTGGAAGAAAATCCGAAGACCGCCCGGATAATCGTCCAAAAGGGTCTGCTGGCGGCCGAGGCCCGCGAGAGCGCTCGCCGTGCTCGGCAACTGGTGCGCGAGCGGAAAGGCGCGCTCAGTGGCGGCGGCCTGCCCGGCAAGCTCCGTGATTGCACCAGCAAGGAAGTCGACAAGTGCGAACTGTATCTGGTCGAGGGCGATTCGGCCGGCGGCAGTGCCGAGGGCGGTCGGATCCGCGAGTACCAGGCGATCTTGCCGTTGCGCGGCAAAATCATCAACGCCTTCAAGTCGCGCGATGACAAGGTGCTGGCCAACGAGGAAGTTCGCAGCATGATCTCGGCCATCGGCGCCGGCATCGGCGAGGAGATGGACCTCAGCCGGCGTCGCTATAGCAAGGTCATCATCATGACCGACGCCGACGTGGATGGCTCGCATATTCGCACGTTGCTGCTGACATTCTTCTATCGCCAGATGTATCCGCTGGTGAAAGGGGGCTACGTCTACGTGGCCCAGCCGCCGCTGTTCCGCGTGCGGCACAAGAAGGAAGTCTATTACGTGCAGACCGAAGAAGAAATGAAGTCGCAACTGCTCGAGGCCGGCTTGGCCGACGCGGTTTTTGAGCCAGGCAACGGCCACCTCATCGAGGGCAAGGAGATGGAGCAACTCTGCCGCACCCTGGCAGCCCTCGAAGACTCGCTGCTGGCACTGGAGCGCCGCGGCATCAGCCTCCGCGCGCACGCCGTGCGGCGCGACCCAACGACGGGGCGGCTGCCGGTCTACCACGTCTACCTCGGCGAGCAGGAGCACTGGTTCACCACCCGCGAGCAGCTCGACGCCTTTGTCGAAGCGCAGGAAAAGGAAACCGGCGGCGAGTTGAGCCTGGCCGATGAGCAGTCGCCGGAGTCGGACGCGTCGAGCAACGGCGAGATCGAGCCGCGGAGCAAGCTGCACATAGTCGAACTGCATGAAGTCCGCTCGATCAACAACCAGTTGGCCACGTTGCGGACGAAGGGCTTCGATATCGACAGCCTCATCCCGCAGGAGCGGACGGGCGTGGAAGAGCCTCGCTACGTGCTCCGCCGCGGTGAGCACGTGACCGGCCTCGACGACCTTCGAGGGCTGTTGGCGGCCATTCGTTCGGCGGGCGAAAAAGGCCTGCAAGTGACCCGCTTCAAGGGCCTCGGTGAAATGAACGCCGAAGAGCTTCGGGAAACGACGCTCGATCCGGCCAACCGAACCCTGATTCAAGTGACGATGGAGGACGCCGTGGCGGCCGACGACCTGTTCCGGATCCTGATGGGGGACAAGGTCGAACCACGCCGCGAGTTCATCGAGAAGTACGCTGCGGAGGCGAGGAACTTGGACGTGTAGTGGAGGCAGGTGCCATAGCCGAGAGCGGCGCTAGTCAAACACCATCAGCCCAAAACCGTCGGGCCGCGGGATCACGGCGGCCGGCGTGGACCACGATTGGAAGCCGACGCCGGGCGTCACGCGTTGGATCCCCGCCGCCCAGCACTCGCGCGGCCGAGGAGCGCGGCTGCTCAATTCCTTCCAAGGAATAGCTGCCTCGATGGTCCATTCCCCTTGTCCGCGATGGGTGGCGATGAACCACAAGGGCGTCCAACTGAAATCGCCCCAACAGTCTTCGTTGGTCCAGCCGCGACGGTCGACGGCGAGGTGGTACGAGGTGGTGTAGTCCCGGTCGATGTCGAGAAATATCTCGACGCGGTCTTGTCCGCTGAGATCGGCCTTGCGTTGTCGGGGAGTCGCCGGGAGAGAGTCTTGCGATTCCTCGGCGTGGTTGGGCGCTTCCCGACAGCGAACGGCCAAGTACAAGAATTCGGCATCGTAGGCCAACATCGCGGCGGCCGGCCACTCGGCATCATCCTGCTGGGCGCTTCGCAAGGCGACCGGCTTGGCCTGCCGCCAGAGGGCATCGTCGAGGAGGCCGTCGAGGTGCGGCGGCGTCGCGGCGCGGGCGCAGGCCAGTTGCGGCTTCGGCGGACGACCTTTTGGGGCTGCTTGCAGGAGTTCGGCTTGGGCGGCGGCCCACCAGCCGTCACCCCGTTCGAGTCGGGGCTGCATTTGATGGAGCCGGTCGGCGGCTTTGGGTTGCCCTAGTCCCCGCCAGGCGGCGGCCAAGGGAAACCGCACGGTGGGCCGCATGAAGAGTTCGAAATGCGACCGTTCGAGCTCCCGTGCCACCGCGGTCGCGAGTTGAAATCGTTGCGGCAACTGCGTCGGATCGCAGTGGATGCGATGGGCGGCCTCGGCGCTGCTGTAATATTGCAGCAGCCAAAGCATGGCCAGCGTCGCCAAGGGATGGTCGGGGTGGCGTGCGAGCAGCCGCTGGAAGGTCTCGGCGGCGGCCGGCCATTGCCCGGTGTGGTGGTAGCGATCGGCAAGCTGGTACAAGATCTGTCCCGCGGCGAGCGGATCGAGGTTGCCAGTGAGTTCGTCGAGTTGGCCCAGCAGTTGTTCGGCCGACCAGGCCCCGCGGCCTGCCCGCTCTAGAATGGCTTGCACGTTGCGGCGTTTCGTGGCGACCTTCTGCGCCGCCTCGAGTCGCTCCATCATCGGCAATGGCGGCTGACGTCGGGCGTCGCCGCCAGCAACGGCCGAGAGGCTCAAGCACGAATCGCGGCGATCGGCGTTCGCTGTCGTCGCTGTCCACAGCAAGCGAAACGCCAATGACGCTGGCGGCGGCGCATAGTCTTCGTGCAGCAGCCCGCGCGGTTCGGCCACCGCGTCGGCAAGTGCGCCGCCGAGCCCCGGCAAGGGTTGTGCTACGTTCAGTTCCCCGATACCTCGTGCGCCGGGCGGCAATGGAGCGTACACGCGGCTCACCCGCCAGGGCTTCAGACCGGCCTCGAGGATCTGGGCGGGAAAGGCCACTTCGTCGGCCGCCTGGGCAACGGCCTGCAGCACCGCCTGTTGCAGCAAAGCGTCTTCGACCTTGCCCGAATTGGCATCGCCGGTGACGATCACTTCGGGGCGCCAGATACGGATCTGACGTACCAAGTGGGCGTGCAATTCCTCAATTCCGCGGCCATCGTGGAGGCGGTCCCAGGCATCGAAGAGGGCCGTCGGGCCGACCGCCAGCCCCGGCTGCCGGAGCGGGAACTGCCAGGCCTGGCTTGTGGCCGAGCCGCCGAGCCGAACAACGGCCTCATGCAGCCGATCGCCGACGGGGACCTCGTTATCCAGCGTGACTTCGACGTCGCGCCGACCAATCACGTTGACCACCGAAAAATAACCGTCGTTGCCGGAGATTCTCGCGATCAATTCCAGTGGCACCTCGTCGGCCGTAGCGACGAGGGCAAGCATTGCGGCTTGGCAGCCGCCGGCCCGCTGCTTGCGCCAAGTGCGCCCGCCGTCGGAGGAGGCGAGGATCGTTCCCAGTTCGCCGACGGCCCAGCCATGTTGCTCGTCAACGAATGTCAATCCGCGGAGTGGAACGGGCGTTCCCGTGGCATAATTCCGCCAAGTCCGTCCGAAGTCGGGCGTGTAGAAAACCTTGGAGCCGGGGCAACCGGCAATCCAACAGTGCGAGCCACGCGTCGCGATCGCCGCAAAATCGAAATACCGGCTGCTAGGCGAAGGCAACGCCGGCGGCGGTTGCCAGCTTGACCCGAGGTCATTCGTCGTTTTCACCAGCCCACCCTCGCCGACCAGCCATCCTTGCGCGGGCTGAAGCAGGCGCAAGTCGCCGACGCGGCGCAGATCGATGGGCGCCTGGGGCACGTCCATCTCGCCGCCGTGCACCAGCGCCACTGCTCCTCTGGGATTGGCCACCGCGCCGGACCGCAAATCGAGCAAGTCGGCCGTTTGGGCGCCGCGGCCATCACCGCCGGGCAAGGGACGCCAACTCCGGCCGCCATCGTCGGTGAGGAACAAGCCCGAGGGATACATGGCCGATGGGCAGCCAGCCGCCCAACCGCGCTGCGTGGTGAAGAATCCGACCCGCCGCAGGGTGGGCAGCACGAGTTTGTTGTTGTAGCTCCATGATTGGCCACCGTCGCGAGTGGCCAGGACCACACCGCTACTTGTGCGCGTGTAGGGATGCGTGAGACCGCCCACGGCCCAGCCGGTCTGTGGATCGTGGAAGATGACGGCGTGCAGATTGCAGCCGACTGGCGAATTTTGCAGTTGCCAGTGTTCGCCGCCGTCGTCGGTGTGCCAGATTGCGCCACGATCGCCGACGGCCCAGCCCTGCCGGCTGTTGACGAAGCAGACATCGTTGAGTCGGGCGTCGGCAACCGCCAAATCGGCCGCCGCGGGTAGCGCGAGGAGCGTGAGGATCAGACAGGCGTGCATGGCGGACGCTCCGGAAATCGCCTGACGATGGTCTCCCTACCTAGCGAACGATACACAACACGCCCAGCAGTGCGATCCAAGCCGCTTCCAAGGCGATTGCCACGGCCAGAAACCGCCGAAGCCAGGGCCGACGGGCAGCGGATTCTGGGACGCCATTCGTAGACGGTGATTCTCGTTTCAGAGTGGCAACTCCCGGGACAATGATCAGCCTGCCCGCGAAATCTTGAACGATTGCCGGAAGGCCGTGTCGAAGTCGTAAACGTCGTCGAAGTCGGCGCGTTGATCGGCTGGTGTCTTGCGCATCTGTCCCACGCGAATCAAATTGAACACCATTTCGCCGAAGTCGCTTGTGGTCTGGATACCCCAATTGTTCAACACGGTTTTGGCCATGTAGCCGTATTGTTCGAGGGCATAGCGGCGGATGGCCTCGCAGAGTTCTTGGCCGCTGACATGGCGCTCGCAATCCTCGTGTTCTTCCGCGCCCTTTTTGCGGCATCGCTCGGTGGGCTTATCGGCGCCCATCTTCAGCACGTCCTGAGCATAGCGCAGGGCTTCGAACAGGAAGGCGTAGCCCTCCAACCGATAGCGGCGGTCCTCTTTGATCAGTTGAACGATCGGATGCGATGGATCAAGCATTAGGGTGAAGGGTGTTGGGAAAGGGGCAAAGTTCTGGATTAGCTCGCGGCGTCGTTCTCGGTGTCGTTGGTTTGGGGACCGCTGGCGGGGTTGGCCGAGCCGGGCTTAACAGGTTCGGGGTCTTCGTAGTTTTCGTATTCGTAGCGCAGGCAGCATTTCAACCGCCCACAGCGCCCCGAGATCTTCGTCGGATCGAGCGTGGCCTTCTGAAGCTTGGCCATTCGCATCGAGACTGGCGGCATTTGCACCAAATGCGAGTTGCAGCACACCGGGCAACCACAATCGCCGTAGTCGGCCAGCAGTTTGGCCTCGTCGCGGACGCCAATCTGCCGCATCTCGATGCGGGTCTGAAACTCGCCCGCCAGGACACGAACCAGTTCGCGGAAATCGACCCGGCTTTCCGCCAGGTAGTAGACGACGATCCGCTCGCCGCCGAAGAGATGCTCGATGTCGACCAGCCGCATGCTCAGCCCGAGTCGGTCAATGTGCTGCTGGCAGATGTCACACTCGCGGCTGGCCTGCTGGCGCAATCGGACCACTTCGCGACGATCGTCGGCGGTCATTTCGCGGAGGATCTGCCCGGCCCCAGGGTCGTTCAGATGGGCCAGGGCTTCGGGAGTTGCCTCGCAGAGCACCTCGCCGGTCTCCAGGCCACGATCGGTCCGGGCGATGATTTGCGCGGCGCGGCGATACTCCCGCCCGGCGGCCGTTGTAAAGATGCCCAAGAGGCGCATGGCGCCATAGCGAACCACATAGTCAGACATGGCAACCCATTTTAGCGGATCAGGGAGAAACTCGGAAGAGAAAACCTTACCGCCAGCGGAAGCGTAACCTGATCCTTCAGCGAAGGAGGTCGGCCTCGATCGAATAGGGAACGCCGGTGGGGTCGTTGGCGTCGACGCGGAACCGCCCCCCTACGCCAATTTCCCGCGTCGTGTAGCTGGTAGTCAGGTCGCCCTGCAAAATCACCCGCACCTTTTCCGTGGGACGGGGATCCGGAATGCAGAAGGGGCAGTCGCCAGTGGAGGGGCAGAGAATAAACTCCTTAATGCCCGTCTGCTGGCGTCGCGGCTGCATGTAACCTTTCAAGTAAATCTTCCGGTCCTGCATATCCAACGCCTTCTGCGGAAGGAACTCAGTGGGGTGGCTCGGATCGGGCTGGAGGTCCTCGTAGAACACCCGCGTGTAGCCGTAGGCCTCGCGACTCTCGGCGGTGAAATAAATGCCGCTGCCCAGCAGCCAGAGGCCGATCGACAGGCCGATTCCCGTGCGGGCCACCTGTAAGCCGCTCCATTCGGCAGGGGCCTGCAGGATCCGTCGCTGCGAAGCCCAGCCGAGTGCCGCGCCGACAAGCGGCAGCAGCATGAACGACCAATGCAGCGCCGTGAGGATGGAAAGGCATCCCAGCACCACGCTGGCCACGGCCAGCGAGTCGAGAGCTTGATAATTCGCGGGCGGCTTGGCAGCCGGGGAACTGGGCAAATTGTTGGCAGAAAACAGCGACATGGTTCTTCGTCGGCGGATTGCCTAGGCCAAACCTTTTTCAATCGTTTTCTTGGAAAACCCGGTGCCGTAGCTAGGGAGTCGTGATCAACGACTTCGCCACGTCGGTGCGATAGGCCGACAACGCGGGCAGATAGCCGACGGCCGAGGCCAGGACGATCAGGCCGGGCACCAGGATCAACTCCGCCAACTGGAACTGCCAGATGCCGACGACTACCCCGGTCCAGTCGGCGATCAACGGCGAGAAGGCCGACGTGGCCCCATGGCCGAGCAGCAACCCGGCCACGCCGCCCATCAATGACAGCAGGATCGATTCCAAGAGGATGATCGTCATCACGGTGAATCGGCTGGCGCCGAGCGCCCGCATCACGGCGATTTCGTGGCGGCGATCGCTCATCGAATTGTAGATGCTGACCATGATGGCGATGCCGGCGACGATCACCGTCAGCACGGCCATGCCCAGCAGGATCCACTGCAGTTTGCCGACAATACCCTCGAACAAGTCGTTGATGACGCGCACCGGCTCGACAGCCTGGGCGATCTTTCCTCGGTTGATGACACTCGCCAGCACACTGGTCTGCCCGGCGTCGGCCAATTTCTTCGGCACACAGACCAGCACGGCCGTCACCTCTTTCGGCTCGCCCGAGTGATCGTGGTCATGAGCGTGGTCCGAGTGTTCCTCCTGGGCATCGTGCTTATCGTGGGCGTCCGGCTTATGATGCGCATCGTGTTCGTCGTGGGCATCCTTATCGTGGGCGTCATGCTTATCGGCAGGTGCCTTTTCACTGGTCTCGGTGGTGGCTGGCTTGGCCTTCTTTGCCGCCTTCGCTTTCTCGTGGGCGTAATTCTCCGCCCCGTGGATGTCAAAGAAGCCCATCATGTTGACAAATACGGCGCGGTCAACCGGCGTGCCAGTGGGCTCGAGGATTCCTACGAGGCGAAACTCCTCTTGATGGGTCCGGCCTCCTTCGCCGCCGTGAACGACCTTAATCTTCTCGCCAATTTTGTAGCCGATGCGGTTGGCGGCGATTGCTCCTAAGACGGCATCAAAGTGATTTTCTTCCTTGAAGTTCTCGCCGGCGGCGAATTTGTATTTCTTGTTCCCCTGGTACCTCAATTCCGAGAACATCTCGGGCGTGGTGCCGACGACGCGAAAACCCTGGTAGGTGTGCCCCATGCAGAGCGGCACGGCTGTTTCCACATACCCGGCGTATCTTCCTTCGCGGAGTTCCTCATAGAAGCTATACGGGATGTTGCCAATCGGCTGGCTGAGGTAGAACACGGAATTGAGAACCAACTGTTCCTTGCCGCCTTTGGCGCCGACAATCAAATCGTAGCCGTCACCGCCGCGATGGAACGATTGTTCCACCACTCCGTATACGACCAGCACCGCGACAACCAGTGCGACGCCGAGGCCCATCGAGATGACCGTCAACGTCGAGACCAATGCTCGCTGTTGAATGCTTCGCCAGGCAACCTTCCAGAGACTCATATCAAAGGGGCTAGGTGTTAGGGATTTAGGGACTAGGGACGGGGTAAGTACGAAGGATGAAGTTTGAAGGATGATATGTAGCGGTCCGGTTCAAGCTTGGGCGGCCAGCGTCCGCTGCGCGACGAGGTTGAACTGTTCCAGGCGATCAACGCGCGAAAACTGGTCGGCCACTTCATGGGCGTGGGTGACGATGATCAAGGCCACGTTCTCTTCGCGGCACGTTTCCCGAATCAAATCCAGAATCTGCTGTTGATGGCCGGCGTCGACATTGGCCGTCGGCTCGTCGGCCAGCAGCAATTGCGGCTTATTGGCCAAAGCCCGGGCGACGGCCACGCGTTGTTGCTCACCGACCGATAGCTGCGCCGGCCGATGCGTCATGCGGTGACTGAGCCCCACGCGATCCAACAGCGACTTTGCCCGCTGCTTGTCTTGGCGACCGCGGGCGAAACGCATCGACAGCATCACGTTCTCCAAGGCATTGAAACCAGCCAGCAGGTTGAACGTCTGGAAAACGTAGCCGATCCGCTCGGCGCGGAATCGATCGCGTTCGGACTCGGGCATCAAGGTGATGTCCCACTCGTCGATGCGGACCTTGCCAGAATCGGGGCGACCGATGCCGGCGATGCAGTGCAGCAAGGTGGTCTTGCCGCAACCGCTGCGGCCAACCATCACCATCTGCTCGCCGGCGGCCACGCGAAAATCGGGAACATCCAACACCGGCAATTCCGTACCATCCGGCTGCCGAAACGATTTCTTGACGTCCTTTAACACCAACATGGAGATAGCGGCTGTGATAGGGTCATCGGGCGGGGGGAAGGGCCGGATCACCGCAGATCCGCCCCGGCGGTTACTCCTCCATCTTAAATGAGTCTACTACGATTGTAAAACCGCCAGGGTTCACCGTGCCGCCCCAACCGACCGCCACCGCACGGCGGCGGCTAGCTAAACAAATGGCATTACCCATTTGACCCTAAAGTATTACTGAGCCCGCATTCTCCGTTTGGGGAAGATTCTCGGCAGCCGAGTCATCCTGAAGAGGCCAAGGATTTTGCCGCAAAGCAGAGACGATCTTCCGCTGCCGGTCAGATTCCTCGCTGCGCTCGGGATGACTCGCGTTACCCTACCGGTCTCGTCATTGCCCGTTGGTTAGCCACTGGTTAGCGGCCTGACGGCCAACGCTCGCATTTCGGCCGCTAAAAAGAATGATCCGGTGATACAAATCAGGTCTTCGGCCGTGGCGAGCTGCTCGGCGGCGGCCCATGCATCAGCCGGCGCTGCGAAGGCCGGGTATTCGTTGCCGGTGAGTTGCTGTGCCAGTGCCTGAAGTTCATGGGCCGGTACGGCGCGGGGATTCTTCTGGTACTGGGTGAAAAACACCCGATCAAATCGTCCCAGCAATAGCTCCAACATGCCGCGAACGTCCTTTTCCTGGGTCGTCGCGAAGATCAAGAGCCGTTGCCGCGCGACAAAGCTGTCCTCAAGCGATTTTACCAGGACAGCTATCGAAGCCACATTATGGGCCGCATCGAGAACGACGCAGGGACGCCGAGCGACTACCTCGACGCGTGCCGGCCAAGTAAGCGAGCTTAAGCCTTGCTCAATCGACGACCGGGATATGGTCCAGCCGGTCTGACGCAACTCTTCGACGGCCGCCAGTGCAACGGCTGCATTGGTGGCCTGGTGATGACCGGGCAAAGCCACCGGCAAGGCCTGGTACAATGGCCGGTCGAGGCCCGTAGTGTAGAAATCGAAGCGTCCTGGCGTTGCCGCTTGTTCCAAATGTCGCGGCGGCTGGTACTCGAAGCAGAAGTCACGGCCCAATTCGATCAGTCGGCAGGCGTGTTCCTCGGCGACCCGGCGAATCACGTCGCGGGGCTCCGCTTCGGTCACACCGCTGATAACCGGCACGCCCGGCTTGATGATGCCGGCCTTTTCGCCGGCGATGGCCGCCAGGGTGTTGCCCAGTTGTTTGGTGTGATCGAAGCTGATGCTGGTGATGATCGAGACGCAGGGCTGGCAGACGTTGGTCGAATCGAGTCGGCCGCCCAGCCCGACTTCCAACACGGCCGCGGTGGCCCCACGGCGAGCGAAATGGCAAAGCGCCAGTGCCGTGAGGATTTCGAAATAGGTTGGCCCCTGCTCCGGCGGTTGCAGGGCGGCCGCCTCAAGGTCCATCTGTTCGATGACCGGTCGCACTTGCTCAATAAGTGCCGCGAACTCCTCCGTCGGGCACTGCCGGCCATCGAGCACAATCCGCTCCTCGACCCGCTCGAGATGGGGCGAGGTGAATAGGCCCGTGCGGTAGCCGGCCGCGGTGAGGATCGAGGCAATCAGAGCGGCTGTCGAGCCCTTGCCCTTGGTGCCGGCGATGTGAACGATGGGCAAGCGATCCTGGGGGCGACCCAGCCGCTCGACGAGTTCCCGCATCCGCCCCAATTTCAAAAATTCTTCGGAACAGGGCATCGACACGGTCCGTTCGTAGTCGATCCGGCCGAGTAAGAATTTTTCGGCCGCTTTTTGGCGGGGAGATTTCGGGGATCCGGGGCAAGGGTTAGGCATGGTTAACACGGATGGTGCGGGCGGCAAGAGCAACCATTCTACAAGGAAACTAGCCGGCGGCTAACAGTCGCCGGTCTTTTGGTACTCGTCGCTTTGCGGCGGTAGTTGACCGCCAGCGGCAGTTGTCTCGCACCCACCCCCCGAGTAACGGTTCGGGCCTTGGCCCCTGTTCGGTTTCCCGTCGTTTTTATAGAATGGGTGGTTCTTTCCGTGCGGCTCAGAAACAGCCGTTGAGCGGCCGACGCGATGTCGGCCCCCGAGGCGGACCATAGCCGACGTCTCGTTGGCCGGTAGGTCGCCTTTCGCGGCGGATCCAGGACATTGGACGAGGAGTTTGAAGCTTAACATGATCGTCACCACGAAGCAGTTGTTCCAGCACGCGTACGGCAAGTATGCCATCGGTGCCTACAACATCAATAATCTCGAGCAGACCGTCGGCCTGTTCCGTGGCAACTTGGGCAAGTCGAAGTCGAACGAAGAACCGGTCAATCCGGCCACAGCGGCTCCGTTTATCGTGCAGATTTCCCGCGGCGCGCGCGGCTACAGCGACAAGCGGTTCCTCGAAGCCATGATCCGCACGGCCGACGAGATCTTCCCCGAGGTGATTTTTGCCGTGCATCTTGATCACGGCACCGAGGAAGCTTGTTACGATTGCATTGACAGCGGTTTTTATAGCTCGGTGATGATCGACGCCTCGCACGAGCCGTTGGCGAAGAACATCGAAATTACCCGCCGCGTGGTCGAGCGTGCCCACGCCAAGGGGATTGTGGTCGAGGCCGAGTTGGGCCAGCTGGGCGGCGTCGAGGAAGACGTCGTCGGCAGCGTCTGCCTGACCAAGCCGGAAGAGGCGGCCGAGTTCGTGGAAAAGAGCGGCTGTGACTCGCTGGCCGTGGCGATCGGCACCTCACACGGCGCCTACAAGTTCTCTGGCAAGCAAGGCTTGCACTTCGACGTGTTGGAGAAGCTCCAGGCGGCCCTGCCCGCGAATTTCCCGATGGTCATGCACGGCAGCAGCAGTGTGCCGAAGGAGTGGGTCGACCGGATCAACAACGCCGGCGGCGCGATCAAGAGCGCCAGCGGGGTCGACGAGAAGCAATACCTGCCGGCGGCTAAGCTGGGCGTCTGCAAGGTCAACATCGACACCGACGGCCGATTGGTCTGGTGCGCGATCCATCGCGAATCGTTCCGCGACGATCCGGCCAACTTCGACCTCCGTCCGATCGGCAAGGTCTTCATGGCCGCTTACGCCGACTATATCGTGCACAAGAACCAGATGCTCGGGTCGGCTGGCCAACTGGGAGCGGTCTGCAAGACGCTGAAGTAATTGCGGCCAGCGGGAGTGATTCCCGCGGGGCTCGTGTGTAATCTTGCGCAAAATCGCCGGGAGCTAACTGCTCCCGGTTTTATTTGCTATCATCTAGCCGAGTATCATAGCGAGTATTGGATGCCATGCCTACGCTTTTCGTGGGCATGTTCCATGTAAGCCACAAGCATGGCCAAGCTCGGCGTGGCCGTGGCACCTGCTACAATCAAAAGGCGCCGTTGGCTCCGAGCCGTTTATCCTACGGATTGTTCTCTGCGAGTTTTGGTTGAATGGATCTCAACCCCGCCCAGTACGACGCGGTCAACACGCTGTCGGGCCCGCTGCTGGTTTTAGCCGGCGCAGGCACCGGCAAGACGCGCGTGGTCACGTATCGCATCGCCGAGCTGATTCGCAGCGGCATCAAGCCCGAGCGGATCTTGGCCGTCACTTTCACCAATAAGGCGGCCGACGAGATGCAGGAACGCTCGGCCAAGCTCTTGGGCAAGCGGACGAAGAGCAAGCCCGAGATGTCGACGTTCCACTCGCTCTGCGTGCGGATTCTGCGGCGACACATCAAGCAGCTTGGCTACCCGGCCAACTTCGCGATCTACGACCGGGGCGATCAAGAGAGCGTCGCCCGCTCGGTGCTGCGCGAGATCAAGGTGGGCGAAAGCACGTTGCGGCCCGGCGACCTGCTCTACCTGATTAGCCGCTGGAAAAGTGCGTCGGTGCGGCCGGAAGAAGCGGCAGCCATCGCCCAGACCGATCGCGAGCATTTGGCCTCGATGGCCTATCGTCGCTACCAGAATGCGCTGAAAACCGTGGGCGCGGTCGATTTCGACGACCTGCTGCTCTGCACCGAAGATCTGCTCGCGCAGTTCCCCAAAGTTCGCCAAGCCGAGGCCGAGCGGTTCGATCATCTGTTGGTCGACGAGTATCAAGACACGAACGGAAGCCAGTATCGGATCGTCAAGGCCTTGGCTGGCCGGCACCGCAACCTGTGCGTGGTGGGCGACGACGACCAGTCGATCTACGGCTGGCGCGGCGCCGAAGTCGCCCACATTCTGAGTTTCAAAAAGGATTGGCCAGAGGCCAAAGTGGTCCGGCTGGAGGTGAATTACCGCTCGACTCGCGAAGTCGTCGAATGGGCCAACCGCCTGATCGCCTTCAACAAGATGCGGCACGGCAAGGTGCTTCGCGCCACATTCAGCGGCGAGCCGCCGCGAATCCTGCAGCTCGAAGACGAAGTGAAGGAGGCGAAAACGGTCGTGGCCGAAATCCAGGGCCGAGTGGCGCATCACAAGCGACAATGGAAAGACATCGCCATCCTCTGCCGCACGAACGAGCAGCCCCGGGCGTTCGAAACCGAGCTGCGGCGAGCACAAATCCCCTACGTTTTGATGGGCGGCATGTCGTTCTACGACCGCAAAGAGGTTCGCGACATCCTGGCTTATCTGAAATTGCTGTCGCATCCGACCGACGAAGTTTCGCTGCTGCGGATCATCAACGTGCCGGCCCGCGGCATCGGCCAATCGACCGTCAAAAAGCTGATGGAAGAAGCCGTTAGCCAGGGCAAACCGATGTGGGAAGTGCTGCCGATGGCCGACAAAGTCGCGGGGCTCAACGGGCCGGCCATCGAAGCCGTCGAGCGGTTTCGGGCGATGATCGGCCGATTCCATAAGCGGCTCGAAAACGAGAAGCCGCTGGAAATTGTGAAGGCTCTGATTCGCGATGTCTCCTACCGGGACGAGATCACGCGGCAGTACCCCGAGCCGGCCGATCAGGAGGAGCGTTGGGCGTCGGTCGAGGAAGTGGTCAACGCCGTGGCCGCCTACCAACAGCGCGACGATGAGCCAACCCTCGGCGGCTTCCTCCGCGAAGTGGCTCTGACCGGCAACGACGAAAAAGATGATAAAGAATCCAAGCTGCAAAAGAACGCCGTTGCCCTGATGACGTTGCACGCGGCCAAGGGCTTGGAGTTTCCCGAGGTCTACATGGTCGGCATGGAGGAAGGCACGCTGCCGCACCATCGCAGCATCGCCGATCCGGGCGCCGACGTGGACGAAGAGCGGCGGCTGTGCTACGTGGGCGTTACCCGGGCGCAGCGGCGGCTGACGCTGACTCTCGCGCTCAATCGCCGCAAATGGGGCAAAGCCCGACCTACGATCCCCAGCCGCTTTTTGTACGAATTAACGGGCAAGGCCGACAATCCGAACTACCACGCGGCCGTGCAGGGCAAAGCCAGGCCGAAGGCAAGGCGGTAGCAACGCGGCGTCCCCATTTTCCGATATGAAGAATTCGACGAAGCGGGTGATCGATCTGGCAATTGGCGCCGCGGCCGGCTTTCTGCTAGCCGTCTCGGGGTCGGTGTTGCAGTACTTTCGAGACCCAGAGCCCACAATACGCGGCATTCTCTTGAATCGAGTCTTCTGGCCGTCGGCGATCATAGGCACGTGCTGCGGCGTCTTGGTGGTCGCCGTTCTGCGAATGTTTCTGGGATCGCCTCGAAGTGATCTTGAGAAGCAGAAAAATAAGGCGGTAAGCCGGCCTGCCGGACATGCTCGAAGGGGCCGACCATTTCGGGTGTTTGCAGTCTATTTCGTCGCGTTTGCCGTTGTGTGGACGCTGGCCAACCTTCCCCGAGGATCGGCGCTCAAGCCGGGTTCTTGGGCCGGGTTTCCTTGGACGTTCGCCTCATGGTGCTGGAACGATTTGACGGAGTTCTCGTGGTGGATATTGACTGCGGATGTCTTCCTCGGAATCTTTTTGGCCTTATCTTTGGCTAAATTGTGTGCGTGGTCCCATTGCCGCCGACACGGTCGTTCTTGCTCGGAAGAGTTGTGATGCGGTTGGCTTACGGGGTGACATGACCTCGTGGTATGAGGGAGGGAGGCGAGCGGGTAGCGGAGGGTTGCCGACCATCGCAGAGGGCAATAGCCAGAGCTATTTGATGGACTGGTGTGACATCGTCCCGTTCCGAGCGCGAGGAAGCCCAAAGCCCGAAAGGGCGTTTATAGGTTAGCCCAGGGTTGCCGCGCAGCGGCTACCCTGTGGAATGGTTGCCGCAAACGAAGGCAAACCCCATCGGGGTTTCGGAGAAGCGTTCTGCAACCCCGTTGGGGTTGGTCGTGAATCCTGCCTGCAACCCCAGGGTAGTTGCTCCGCAACAACCCTGGGCTGTCTTATCGAATCCCTGCTGGATATTGGCTTCCGTAAATTCTCGTGAGAGCGGCCAACGTATCGATGCGAGCCTGAACTTCGCAGGCTGGGCTTTCCCCTGAGTCGCTCGCATTGTCCCCGGGGCGGCAGCACATTAGCGCGTGGGCCTCGCGGCTCAATCGTGCCAGTTCTCGGTGCCGCTCGTTTTGCGGATCGAAGCGTTGCAGCGGCAGGTAGCGCATCATGCCGGGCGTGCCAAAACTCTTGCCGCCGGAAATGCTGTGGGCGACGACAATCTCATTCATCGCCGCGCTGTTCATCATCGCGCACAGGTAATGGGCCTCGTCGCTCGTTTCGCAGGGCACGATGACGCACGTTTCTTGAGCGAGCACGGGCCGCAAACCGAGCAGCGGATCGTCGATCGGTTCGACCACCGCCGCGTTGATTCGCCGATCCATCCGCCGCCAAACAACTTTCACGGGCGCGACCGTGTACGGCCCGACGTTGTACATCGAATAGAACGGGCCGGCCGCCTGATAGCGACGGTAAGCGGCCCGAGTTTCGAGCATCTCTTGAAATTGCGTCAAATACGCCAGCGCTTGCGGAAACCGCTGACGCATCATCTCCAAGGCGATGCCTGAACGCTTTACGATGTCTTGCGCAAGCAGGATATGGCAGCGAGGTGTTGCCTGATAGCGACTCACATCGCCCCAGCGGAGCAGCGGGTAGAGCAGATCGGCCTCGATGGTTTGTTCGACGGCGGCGACTTGTCGCTTGCTTTTGGCGGTGATATTGCGAATCAAAATGCCGTTGTCCGTCTTGCGGACAACTTCGATCCAAAACACGCCGTTGGCGCCGCCGCTGTTCGCGCCGAGATAGGCCGTGTAATCGCCTGTCCCCTCGCCCTTTGGGAGAAAGGCAAGGGGTGAGGGTATGTCGCTTCGATGTTCGATGGCCCTCACCCTAACCCTCTCCCAGTGGGAGAGGGGACCGTCTCGCTCGCCACCGTCATGAATCCGCCATGGCGATGTCGGGCGGGCAGGATCAACGGGCGAGGCAGAACAAGGATGAAGGCGGAAGGATGAAGGATGCGGCGGATCGGCGGAATCCCTCCTTTCCCATTTGTAATACGGCACTGGATATTGCGTCGCTGCACCTTTTTCGAGCGTGACGACGCTGGTCCAGTTCGAGGCATCGAACGCCTTGATGCCGACCAGATCATCCACCCGCAAAACACGTAGCGGCGGGCCATCGTCGCCTAAGCGAAAGCGGCGGAAACCGTCGCCCGCCCGGGCCGACTGAAAGAGGGTTTGCGTGATGACCACGCTTAGCTGCCCACCGGGCTTCAAATAACGGTCAGCCGCAGTGTAGAGCATCAGCATCGAGAGGTCTTTCTTACCGCCGCCGTGTCGAGCTTCGTTGCCGGAGAGCGAAAACAGCCCGTACTTCTCCCACAGCGGCTTCGTCGCTTGGCGATCATCGTCGGCCAGATTGTCCCACGCGATCCAGGGCGGATTGCCAACCACATAGTCGAACGGCATCGCCGTCGCCTCATCGCCGTCGCCCCGATCGAGAATCGAGTCGCGGCAGTAGATTGGAATATGCACCGACGGCACGTCGGGTCGTTGTTGAGCCAACGTAATCTGCACATTCGCCCGGGCGGTCAGCACGGCCAGCGGGTTCAGGTCGAAGCCGGCGATGGGCAGAATTGGAGACGTGGGGCGTGGGGCGGGGGAGATGTAGGATTTTGGATTGTGGGAGGCGGATTGCCAGTCAAACCCTTCGGCCTTCGACATTTGAACTTTCGCACTTGCATCAACGGTCGGTGGCCAGTGTTCAGCATCCGCCAATCCCCAATTCCTGGTCTCTAATCCCTGTTTTCCCGCTCCCCATGCCCGTCCTCCCGTCCCTAATTGCTTCAGCAGCCGTTGCAAGGCGAGGATCAAGAAGGTTCCCGAGCCGCAGGCCGGATCGAGAAGACGTTCGCTCGCGTTGCCTTGGTAGCCGACCTGATCGAGCACATGCTCGGCCAGCCAGTCGGGCGTGTAGTATTCGCCCAGCGTGTGGCGCAGTGCGCGCGGGAACAAATCCTGGTAGAGCGTTTTGAACAGGTCGCACGCTTCGGAATCGTTCGTCACGACCGGCGAGCAGTGGCCGGCGACGACACCGGTAATCTTGTCGAAAGTCTCGCGAACGGCGATCGTCGGGGTCCCGTTCATCCAATCGAAGACCGACGGCGGTAGCGGGTTCGTGCACGGGGTGCCAAACCGGGCGGCGGTTTGTCGGACCACGACCGCGTAGTAGGTCTGCATGGCAAACAGCAACTGGGCGGCGTCGGCACTTGCCACCGCGGCCCCCCATCGCCCAGCACGCTTTTCGGCCAGCGCAGAAAGCTTTTGGCGAGTTTTTTCTGACAGCGGACCGCCGCTCCGTTGCCATTGCCAAAAAGCATCGTGTCCATCGCTATCGACCAGACGGATCAAGCGAGGAATGCACCAACTGGCCAAGAGACTTGTCGACCCGAAGGATTTGAGGACCGCCGCGGGAGCCAAATCGGGAGGCGGATTCGAAGGGCGGGTTGGGACAGTGGCCATTGCCCGGCTATTGTCGCCCGGAAGCCCTGTCCCGACAAGCTAGATCGCCCCAAGTCGTGTAGCAGTCTCAAGAAAGAGAGCAAGCCGCGCTCCGCAACATCATGCTGGGGCGCGGCTGCTACCGGGGGAGCTAGCAAAATGCGATTGTCGGTTTCGTTAAGTGTCCGCCAGAAGTCTTCTCATCCCTTCTGAAGTAGATTATTGCTCAGCCACGAAAAATGTCAAGAGAACGTGGCAAAAATATCGAGAAACGCAGAACTGAGGGCATCGGCCGCAGGAACGGGCGGAATTCTAGCGGGAGAAGAGAGGGTCCTCCCTGGAAGTGGCAAAGGTGGTTCCCTGGCGGCCAGAGGTGCGACGTCGAGGCAGAGACGCCCGGGGAAGCCACTTCGCTCGACAACCTACTTTGCGGCCACCGTCGCTAGCCGAGGGGTTTCGATCACCGAAAAGCCGTCGGCGTAGGTCCGTAGCGTAATCCGGGTCCCGGCCGAGTCGCGGTCATCGACGAAATCCACCAGCCGCCCGTGACGGGGATCGGCCGCGAAGTAGCCCACTGGCAGCGGGCCGTGGAGTGGAGCGAAGTCTTTCACCGGGGTTTCGTAGCTTGCCGGTTGGATCGGACGCTGCCGAGCGGCCTGGGGCTGCGGCGGTGGCGGCGCCGGAATCATCCGCGGCGGCGGCGTCTCAATCGGTTCGTAGTCAGGGCAAGGTGGCACGGGGTAATAGACCGGATGCCCACAGTAGAAGCGGACCGCGACGACCTCGGCCGGTCCGCGTTTGCCTTCGAATTGGTCAACGATTTGCCAGGCGGTTCGTTTTGCCCCCTGGATGTCGCCCCACGCCGCCTGAGTGGCCGCGATTTGATTCATCGTCGCGTTGTAGGCCAACTCACGATCGATGGCGACCAAGTCTTGTCCCCAGGTTGCGGACGCACTGAGTACCGTGGACGCTGCGGCGATTCCGCATCCCAACAGGGCACTTCGACACGCGGCAACACAACGGTTGCGGCAGGCGGCCAACATAGGCATTCTTCCCGCAAGTTCGAATCGTGACGGAGACGAGATCCTAGCGCATTTCACGAGGTACAGCGTCGGTTCGCTTTCGGAATCAAAGCTGTTTGATCCCGATTGCACGCTGCCGGCAAGTGCGACACGCCTTAGCTATGCTAGTTAGGCGGCCGTTGGGCTGTCAACAAGAATCCCCCGAACAGCGCGCTCAGGAAAGAAGCGAAATTCGGGCCAAAGGGGCCGCGTTAGGGCGTCCAAAAGGGATGGCCAGGCCTGCGAGCCAGAGTTAACAGGTTACGTGGAGCAAGGCCGCCTTGCGAAGCTTGGACTTGTTGTAGCTGTCGACCGCTTTGACGGTCGGCAAAATTTCGCACTGGATGGATCGCTGGCTAAGATAGCGCCGCGCGTCCTCGGTGAGTTCGACCTTGGTCGATTTGCCCGCGCCAACGAAGAGCACCTCGGGGCCGCCCTTGCAGACGGCTTGCAGTTCCTTGGACCCGATGGTGTGCGACGAGCCATAGAGTTCCTTGGCGAGTTCCTCGTCGCGTTTTTTCACCTTGCCGTTGACGGGGATGTAAATGTCGCGGGTGTAGCTTTTCTGGCCGACGGTAATTTCGCCGAATCCGACGCGGCTGATTTCCGGGTATTGCGGTTCGACATAGAATTGCTTCTTGAAGGGGCTGCGGCCGACCAATCTCCGCGCTGCGGCGACGGCGCCGAGCACGACCGCGTCGTCGCCCAAGGCCGACAGCAAGACCCGGCCGCCTTGCCGAGCTCCCGGCAGCGGATCGAGCCCGACAATGTTCTCGACGATTGGCATGATGTAATCGCTGCACGCCTCGATCACACCGCCGCCGAGCACGATCGCGGCCGGATCGATCAGGTGGCGGATATTCACGCAGGCGTGGCCGAGCACGACCGCCGCCTGATGCATCACTTCGGTGACCAACTCATCCTCGGCGTCGAGCGCCTTGCGGATCATGCCGCTGCGAATCACCGAGAGGTCATGGCCGGCCAATTCGGTCAAGATGCTCTTGCGACCGGCGGCGATCGCCTCGCGCAAATCGCGTTCGATGGCCGTTCGGCTGGCCAAGGCCTCGAAGCAGCCGTGTCCGCCGCAGTTACATCGTGGTCCGTCGACCTGCATGATCAGGTGGCCGATTTCCCCGGCGGCATCGCGATCGCCGCGCCACAATTTGCTCCGCAGCACCAAACCGCTGCCGATGCCCGTGCCGACGCAGATGTAGACGGCGCTCTTCGCTTTGCGGGCGGAGCCCAGCCAGGTTTCCCCCAGGGCGCCGAAGTTGCCATCATTGCCGATGACGATTGGCGCTTTGAAACGGGCTTCGAGCAAGGAGCCCAGAGCCACGCCGGTCAGCCGCATGTTCGGGGCAACGACCACCAACCCGCGGGCGACGTCGATCACGCCCGGCACGGCGATGCCGATGGCGGTGATGTCGGCGGCGGTGAAGCCGCTCTTGGCGATTGCCTCGTCCATGTACTTTTCCAGCGCGGCGACAACCCGTTCGGGGCCGCCGGCCCGCGGCGTGGGGGCCTTTTCGCGGGTGAGAATTTCCCCCGACTCCCGCACCAGCGAGGTCTGCACCTTGGTGCCGCCGAGGTCTACGCCCAAGTACAACCGTGGAGAGTCATTGGGACGACGCTTCTTCATGGCCATGCTCCTTGAGCGGATTGAATCGGAAACAGACGTGACTGTAAAGGGGGGAGGCTTCGCCGGAGGCCTGTCGGCGACTGTCTATTGTACTGCGGCCGGCGTCGAGTTGCGTGAGGTTGCGGTGCGGGGAACGAAATCACTCCACCACCACGTCCTCAATTCCCTTCTCCGCCGGCGGAAACTGGGGCGACATCTGCTTCAAAGTTTTTCGCAGAATGCGGCTGACGACCAGGTTGCGATACCACTTGTGATCGGCCGGCACGATGTACCAGGGAGCGCGCTTGGTGTTGCAGAGCGTCAAGGCATCCTCGTAGGCCTTCTGGTAGTCGTCCCAGAGTTGCCGCTCCTGCAAATCGGCCCGGCTGAACTTCCAGCGCTTCGTCGGATCGTCCAGTCGCGCCTGCAACCGCTCACGTTGTTCGTCCTTGCTGATATGCAGGAAGATTTTGACGATCGTCGTGCCGTTGCGTTCGAGCAGTTCTTCGAACAAATTGATTCGTTCGTAGCGGGTCTCCCATTCGTCGCGTGGTACAAGGTTGTGGACGCGAACCACCAGCACGTCCTCATAGTGGGAGCGATTGAAGATGCCGACAAAACCCTTTCGCGGCACGGCGCGATGGATTCGCCAGAGGAAATCGTGGGCCAATTCGTCGGCGCCTGGCTGCTTGAACGAGGTGACTTGGCAGCTTTGGGGATTGAAGCCGCGCATCACGTGGCGGATGGTGCCGTCCTTGCCGGAGGTGTCCATGCCTTGCAGGACCAGCAGCAGCGAGCGGCGGTTTTCGGCATAGAGGCGGTAGCCGAGGTCGGCCAAATCGGCGATGTTCCTTTCGAGTTCGGCCTGGGCCTGTTTCTTGTTCTTCAGGCCTTCGGTGTATCCGGGGTCAAAGTCGGTGAGGCGGATCTTCTTGCCCGGGGCGATGCTGAGCGGCTGTTTTTTCACGGCACGTACCTTTCCCTGGTTGGGGCCACTGGAAAGATAGGTTACCGAAGCGGCAGTGGCAAGCGGGCGGAAGGGGTGGCAGCCATCGTGCAGTGCACAGGGCTACCGACATTCGGCGACTTGGGCAAGAGCGCTTTCAGGAAGGAAGAAGCGCACGGGCCAAGCCCGTGGCACGCGCTGATTTGAGGGACTTTTTCGGCCGCCTTTGGCCGATGGCGAAGAATTGCCTTCTGAGTCAAGATTGTTGACGTTTGAGCCTATGCCGGGGAAAGGGCACTGGATCGCTGCAAGAATCCAGCGCGGCCGCTCCGCAACCCCTTCGGGGTTGACCGGCTAGGACGTCACCAGCGATCCCAGGGTAGTCGCCGCGGCTTCGCCTTGCGACAACCCTGGGCTGTCCTATGCGAACCCTTCGGGCTACCGAAGGGCGATCGTAATTCCGGGAGGCTCGCACGCTCGCCGGGGGTTCCTAGAAAGACGATGCATGGCCGCGCTCGCGCGGCCATGGCACCCCGGGCGTTGCATAGAATCTGGCATGGCCGCTCCGCAAACCGTTCGGGCTTGCCCTGCCGGCTCGGCTAGACGTTTTCGACTACGACGGCGACGCTGGCCACGGCGGCGACCGGAACCGCGATCGGGCGGTCGATGAAGCCCATCAATTGTCGGGCGCGGATCGGATGCTGCAACGCCCGCAGGGCCTTACTCTCGATCTGGCGAACGCGCTCGCGGGTGACCGAGAAGATCTTGCCGACTTCCTCGAGGGTGTAGGCGTAGCCGTCGGCCAAGCCGAAGCGAAGCCGGAGAATCTCCCGTTCGCGATACTCCAGTGAGCTGAGGACTTCGGCAATCCGGGTCCGCAGCAGGCTCTGGCTCATCTCCGACAACGGATCGTCTTCGCGATGGTCTTGGAGGAAGTCGCCGAAGTAGGTGTCCTCGTGATCGCATACCGACTGGTTCAACGACAGTGGCTGGCGGGCCATCCGCATCACGCTCTCGGTTTCTTCGACCGTCATTCCGGCGACGCGAGCCGTCTCTTCGACGGTCGGCTCGGCCGACGATTCCTGCAGCAACTGTTGGGTGGCGCTGCGGACCCGGCCCATGCTCTCGACCATGTGCAAGGGCACGCGGATCGTCCGGCCGTGATCGGCAATCGCGCGGGTGATGGCCTGACGAATCCACCAAGTGGCGTAGGTCGAGAACTTGAAACCGCGAGCGTACTCGAACTTGTCCACCGCCCGCATCAGGCCGGTGTTGCCTTCCTGGATCAGGTCCAAAAAGCTCAGGCCGCGGTTGCGATAGCGCTTGGCGATCGAGACCACCAGGCGGAGATTGCGGGCCGAAAGTTCTCTCTTCGCCGAGTCATAATCCTTAGCGAAACCGTCCACCGCGGCCAGACGACGCCGCAGCGTGGCCGGGCTTTCTTGAACGATCCGCATCAGTTGGCGCAGTTCCCTGCGCAGTTCGGCAGCCCGGGCGATGTCGGCTTCGTCGCGGCAGGGGGCCACCAACTGCTGGCGAATTGCGTCCATGCGCTGGGAAATCTGGCGGAGCTTTTCCAATAACGGCAGCAAGCGCTGGGTGCGAAGGCCCATTTCTTCGATCAGTCGCACCGCCTTGGCGCGGCGGACGACCAAGCGGCGCCAGGCGGCACGCCGGCTCTTCAACGGCTGGCGGCGATGGATCGCCAGGGCGAAATCGCGTTTGTTCTGCAGCATCAAGTGGCGGAGGGTGCGGAGGTTGGGCGTCAGCACCTTCAGCAGCCGGGACTTCTCGTTGAGGTTGATCACCGAGACTTCGATGGTGCGATCGAGCCGCAGTTTGTTGTCACGCACCGCCTCGAGCATCTGAGCGGCGGCTTCCAGCATGTAGTCGGTCGCCAACATCCGGTAGCGGAACTGCCGGCGGCTGCGCTCGATTTGCTTGGCGACGGCCGTCTCTTCACGACGACTGAGCATGGGAATCTCACCCATCTGCATCAGATAGATGCGGATCGGATCGTCGATCTGGTCGTCGCTGCCGGTGCATTCGGCATCCTCGTCTTCGCTGGCCGAGGCTTCAAAACCCTCGTCCTCATCCGCCGCACGCGATTCCAGCTCGGACTCGTCTTCTTGAAACAGGGCGTCGAAGGAATCGTCGATCAGCGAACGGTTGGCAGGAGCCTTGGCGACACGGCGACTCTGGTTCGAAGTCTTGGACACGGTGCAACCTCGGGGATGAGAGACGGTCGAACGAAGACGGACCGCCTGAAACGCACTTCGAATGCCAAAGGGCCGGTCGAGCGATTGTGATCGCCGCAAAGTCAACGAGGCCAAGGGGTTTGGGGTACACGCGGTGCCCTGGCGCGTCAAGTCGGGCAGAATCGGGGCGAGCAATTTCGCCACGTCATGAGGCGACCGCGTCGACTTTTTGCAACAGTTGCCAATTCGAATCGTCGCCAGAGCCGAGGGAGCGGCGATCGCCGAGCGGCTTTCGGTCCCGCGGGGCTATTCTGGGAAATCGTCTTCGACGCTTTGCGAGCGATAGAGCGGCATATGGCGATAATAGACTTCGAGGATCATGGTCGCCATCGCCGTGTAGTAGAGTCGGCCGCCGGCAATCGCGCCGTGGTCGCCGCGGCCGGGGATGTACCAACTTCCCTCTTCGTGACCCTGCCGATCCTGGGTGCGGATCAACTGGTCGCGCATCTGGCGGTTCCACGTCTTCCATTCCTCGCCTTCCCAGTGGCGCATCACTTGGGTGGCGTAGTAGTTGTAATACATGTTCGAGGCCGACGGTCCGCGTTTGCTCAACCATTGCACGCCGCGTCGCAGCACGGGGTTGTCGTGCTTCCAGCCCAGGTACATGCGGGAGAGCAAGCCGATGGCGACGGTCGCCTCGGTTCCTTTGGCCGGCGTCAGGTAGCCGTAGGTCATGCCGTCGTCGCTCTGCACGCTGTCGAGAAAGAGCGACGCCTTGTGGATGGTTTGCGGGGCGATGTTGAGCCCCGCCATATGCCCGCTTTTCAGCGCCATCAGTTGCCAACTGACGACCGATGTGTCGCCTTTTTCGCGCGGGGCATACCGCCAACCGCCGCCGACCGGATCTTGGGCATAGGAGATGAAATTCAAGGCGGCCTTGGCCGGGCCGAGCAGCTTGCGATCGTGCGTCATGGCATAGGCCTCGCAGAGGGCGATGGCGGCAATGCCATGGGAATACATGCGGCCGCTTGCCGGTTCGTTCAAGGCGCCGCCGTGGGGCGTCATCTGCATCCGGTTGATCAGGTAGTCGAGTCCGCTATTGATTACGGCCTTGTACTTGCGACTATTCTTATGGGTTTGACCCGATCCGAGAAACGGCAGCAGAGCCAAGCCCGTCGCCGCATTGCGTGCCGCGCCCATGCTGCCTGGCGATCGGCACGCCCCGTGGCACCCGGGACTCAAGGTATGGTTGAAACTCCAGCTTCCGTCCGGTAGTTGATGGTTGGCCAGCCATTTCAGGGCCAGGGTCACACTTTTTTCGCTGAACTCGTTGCCGCCTTCCTTTTGAATCCAGGAGATTTGGCCGGCCATGCCGCGGCCCGACAAGGAATTGCCGACGTAGGCCCCGGCCATGCCCATGATGTCGCTGCGGGCGACACGGTCGAGGCCAAAGTCGCTGGTGTCGATCGCCGCCCGGGCCGCCTCCAACTCATCGGCGATTCCCGCGGGGGCGTCGGTCGCGGCGCTCAGTTCGGTGGGGCTGTCGATCGACTCGAATGTCAGAGCCTCGGTGGTCACGCTGTCATCGAGCGTGGTCGGAATGGCCCCGTCGAACTCCGCCAAATCCTCGATGCTCTGCTCGGCGGGCGGAGTGATGATCAACTCTTGGGGCTTGTAGGAGGATGGCTCGGCCACGGTGACCATCGCCATGGTGACGAACGTCGCCATGTGCACGAACATGCTCACCGCCCAGGCCGGCGCTTCCTGGGCCACGACTTGCACCAGGCAGGTGAAGACGGCCAGAAGGCTGCCGCCACTGACGAGCGCGGCGCGGGCCGAAGAGCCGACACGGATGCGAATCGGCGTCCGCACCTGCGCGAACGTCTCGGCCGAGCCGGTGTCGATGACGATCTGAGTGCCGGCAGGCAACGGCTGCGGAGGAAAGGCCAGGGCCGGTCGGGGATGGCTCCCGAGTGAGCACGCGCGGCGCTTACCTCCCCAGGGACGCTTCAGCACGGCCTGGCTCTCCCGCCAATGATCGAGAAATGTTTGCACGACCCGAAAACTGGCGGCGTGATGACGACAAGGCAGACCGAGGCCTTACGCGCGCCAGCGAGTACTGCTGCTATTGTAGCCCTTTTGCGCTAGCTGTACCACCCTTCGGTGCTGGGGGGTGCAGCTTCCTATGTTTCCTTATGTGCCACCTATAGGGGGCATTTTGCGGGCCAATTCTTCAGAACTGGTCATTCCCAACCGCGCCAAGTCAGGTACAATGGGAGTTTCGCAATCCCGGCGGGGATTGTTTCCGATAATGCCCATTGCAGCGAACGCGGCGGGAGCGAACACGTCAGCCCTTGGTGGACGACTTCGCAGAGCGCCGGCCTTCGCTTTTTTCACCGTTTAACATTGTAGATCGGTTTGGAGAGTACTCGCGATGGCGAAGAGCAAGAAAAAGGCCGAATCCGTCTTCCTGGTTTGCAAGGAAACTGGCGACTACAACTACACCTTGCGTCGCAAGCCTGGCGGCGAGAAGCTCAGCCTGAAGAAGTATTGCCCTCGGCTGCGCAAGCACACCGAGCATGCCGAGAAGAAGAAGTAACGGCGCGGCTTTCCTGTTGCCCTGGTGGCCGCGTCGCTGGGCCGGCTTGGTTTCGGCCCGTGGTGTCTTCTTGCCGCCGGCCTTTTTGGCGGGAAGAGCCCAACTGCTTGGTCAGGAACCGCAATAGCTCCTCATGGCGAAGCGCTGGCGCATTCATCCGCATGATTCGGCCCGGATCACCGCCTTGCAGCAAGCCGCCGGGATTCCCGCGGTCGTCGCCGAGTTGTTGCTCTGCCGCGGTGTGAGCGATCCAATCGCCGCATGCGATTTTCTCGATCCCAAGCTCTCGACGCTCCGCGATCCCAATCTGTTGCCCGGCTGTCGCTGCGCGGCCGAGCGGGTTCAGGCGGCGATTGCCGCGAAGCAGCGGATCGTCGTCTACGGCGACTACGACGTCGATGGGATGACCGGCACCGCGTTGCTCTGGCGATGTCTGCGACTGCTGGGCGCCGACGCCGGCTACTACGTGCCGCATCGCATCGATGAAGGCTACGGCCTGAACAGCGAAGCCATTCGCACGCTCGCGGCCGACAAGGCGAATCTGATCATCACGGTCGACTGCGGCATTGCCAGCGTGGCGGAAGCAGCCGTGGCCCGGGAATTGGGCGTCGAGATGATCATCACCGATCATCACGAGCCGCGTCCCGAATTGCCCGACGCCGTGGCGATCGTGCATCCACGATTGCCGGGCAGCGATTATCCGTTTGGCGGGCTGAGCGGTTCGGGCGTGGCCATGAAGTTGGCGTGGGCCATCTGTCAGCAGGCGGCCGGCGCGACGCGTGTGGCCCCGCGGATGAAGGATTTCTTGGTGCAGGCGGTCGGTTTGGCGGCCTTGGGCACGGTGGCCGACGTGGTGCCGCTGGTCGACGAGAATCGGGTCTTGGTGCGGCACGGTTTGGAGAGCTTGGCCAACAGCCCGACGCTCGGTTTGGCCACGCTGATGAGCATTGCCAAAGTGACACCGCGACGTCAAACTGATGGTCGCACGCGACTCGATTCGGAGGATCTCGGGTTTCAACTCGCGCCGCGACTGAATGCGGCCGGTCGGCTCGGGCAACCGCAACTGGCCGTTGAATTGCTCGTGACCGAAAGGCCGGAACGTGCCCAGGAGTTGGCCCAGTACATCGACGGACTCAACGCCTCGCGGCAGACGCTCGAACGGAGCATTCAACTGGCCGCCGCGAAGCAGGCCAAAGAACAATTCGATCCGGTCGAAGACGCGGCGCTGGTGCTGGCCGACCACGGCTGGCATCCGGGCGTGATCGGCATCGTCGCCGGTCGCTTGGCCGATCGCTTTCACCGGCCGGTGGTGATGATTTCGTGGGACAACACGGGCGTGCGGCCCGGCGTCGGCTCGGCGCGCAGCATCCCAGGCTTCAATCTCCACGCCGCGCTGGCCGAGTGCGGCGAGTTCCTTGTCGCCCATGGCGGTCATGCGGCGGCGGCCGGCTTGAAGATCGAGCCGCATCAGATCGACGGATTCCGCGGCGCCTTCTGTGAAGTCGCCGCTTCGCAAATCTGCGAGGAACAGCGCGTGGCCGAACTGTTCATCGACGTCGAAGCACCGCTGAGCGCGTTCACGCTTCAAGCCGTGCAGCAGATCGAGCGGCTGTCCCCCTTCGGACAGAACAACCCGCGGCCGCTGTTGTGTGCCAGCGAGGTGAACCTGTGCGGGCCGGCCAAGCCGATGGGCAACAGCGGGCACCATCTTTCGATGACGCTCGAACAACACGGCGTCAGCTTTCGCGCGGTCGCCTTTGGCGGCGGCGACTGGGCCGAAGAGCTGGGCACGCTGAACGGGCCGATGGACGTTGCCTTCCGCCCGGTCATTAACAACTTTCGCGGCCGGCAGAGCGTCGAACTGCATCTGGTTGATTGGCGGCCGAGCACGACGAGCTAGCGGCAAACGCGTATCCGCAGCCGTTAGAGGTCTGTAATTCCTCCGTTCGCATCCACATAGCTCACCGCGCAGTTCGGCAAAGCACGTTTGATTTGCTTGGCGCCGTCGAGGGTGATTCCGGGGCCAACCTGCAAGTATTGAAGCGACTTCATGCCGCTCAACGCGGGAACCGAGGCGTCGGTTGCCTTCGTGCGCCAGATATTAAGTCTCTCCAGGTGGAGTGACACTGCGATCTTCTGAACTCCGACATCGGATCCTTCGTTGTCACGGAGAAGCAGGAATTTTAGCCCCGTCAAACTGGCTAAGGTAGTTGCCGCGGCGTCCGAAATCTTCGCCGACGATAGCTCCAGCGATTCCAGTTTGCTGAGGCCGGTCAGCGATTGTATGCTACGATCCGTTACTCTGCAGCTCATTAGCCGGAGATAGCGAAGTTTGTGCAGCGACTGAAAGTTCTTCATCGCCGCATCGCCGATTGGCATGTTAAGAATCTGCACTTCCTCAAGATTTTGGAGCTTGGGCAGCGCTGCAAGGGACTTGTCCGTCAGTTTGGGGCAATCAAAGAGGTTCAGCCACCGCAGCCGTGTCAGGCGGCCGAGCGAGACAAGGCCCGCATCTGAAACGTTGGTGCGGGTGAGTTGAAGCGACTCGAGATTCGATAAGGCATCAAGTTGCGATAGGGTTGCATCATTGACCGCTTCGCCGTAAAAGGATAGGTGCGTTAGGTTTTTAGCCCAGGGCATTCGGGCGATGCCGCGGGTTGTTATCTGGGTGTCTGATAGGCCTAGATCCTGCAAAGCTGCAAGGTTTCTGAGAGGTTCCAAGCCTTTGTCGGAGAACTGCCTGCTTCCCAAAGAGAGTGCTCGAAGTCGCGGCAAATGCTTCAACTCGACAAGTGCCTGATCAGTAAGGTTGTCGCTATGGAGCCACAATTCCCGCAAGCCCGTCAATTTGCCGAGAACCATCACCTCGGCATCGGTAACGTTGTTGCTTAGCAATGCCAGCGTTCGTAGACGCGGGAACGTGGCGACTGCCTTTATGGCTGCGGCGTTGACTTGGGAGCCGAGTTGCACCAATTCAACGCTTGCGAGAGTGTCATCGCCGATCCACTGCCGCAGCCATTTTGGGCCTGGCGGAGTTGCGCCCGGAACCAACTTTGCGTCTCGATACTGGTAATCGTAACCGACGAAGCCGCCGGCAGTCGTTATCTGTTTGACCGCCTGGCGTTGCACGTGTAGCCGATAGAAGAACGCACCGATTGCGGCAGCGATGATCGCCAGTAGGCTGATGGCCAGAATTGCCGTGCGATGGTGATGATGCGTGGTGGACGTGGCCGCATCACTTGTTGAATCGTTCATCGAAAATGTCCTGCCATCCGGCCTTTGGGAGAACGTCACTCAACACGGCAACGGCAGCTCAGGCGGCGTCGAACAATTCGTAGACCTTGCCATGTTGTCGGAGCCAATCGCGGTCGCCCTGCTCTGTTCCCCCACGATGTACCGCCCATCAACGGTCCGCGGATTGTAGCAGGCACGGGCGAAAGCACAAGCTGGGCCGCGGATGGACTAATGCAACGCAGAGACACGGAGAGCTTCGGTTTTATGGGAACCACAGATGGACACAGACAGACAGGCTATGTTGAAATCCTCGAAAAACCAGGAGCGGTCATTCCGAGCGGAGTGAGGAATCTACGTTCCCTGCGAGTGCCGGCTAGATCCTTCGCTTGAGCTCAGGATGACAAATGAAGCCGGATAGACACACAAATAGGCACGGCGAGGCCGCTGAGGTAGGTCGGCATTCGACCCCGGCGGTTGTTAACCGCCGGCTAAAGGCATTTTCCGGCTAGCAGGTCTGCATTCGACCCCTATCGTAGAGTCGCGATGTGTTACGCCGCCTTTTTCACCGGAGTAGCCTTGGAGGGCAGGGTCACGGTTCGCAGGCGGCCTTCGCGTTCGACGGTCAGCCGCGCCGGACGAAGTCGCATTTTGGCGATCAGGTCGCTTTCGTCGGCGAAGTTCTGCCCATTGATGCGGTAGATGCGATCGCCGACGCGAAGGCCGGAACGCGCTGCGGGGGAGCCCGGCAGGATGTACGTCAGCACGACGGTGCCCGGCTCGGCGTCGTCGGTCTCGCCGGCCACGGTCCAATGGATCGGGCTGCCCTGCAAACGCACCTGGAGCTCCACCGGCTGCTCGCTGCCGGGCCGCTTCACGAGCATTGCGGCCGGATTCGACGCGGTGTAGACCGCGCCAAGAAGTTCTTCGGGATTGCGAATGTCGCGGTCGTTGAAACCGATGATCTCGTCATTGGTGTGCAGGCCGGCTTGTGCGGCCGGCGTGCCAGCCTTCACCAGCACGACGCGGACGCCCTCGTCTGATTGAGGCGGATCGATGACCGCAATGCCCACGCGCTCGCCGGGCCTCGCGCTCCGGGCATACATTTCCTTTTCGGTGGCCGACGATTCTTTCAGGGCGCCCGGGCGGAACTTCGGGACGTCAACTCGGTTGGCCAGGTCGTAGAGGGCGTTTAACGACCATCGCGAGACGCGGAACAGGCTCTCGCGTTTGACCTGATCGGCCGTATCGCGAGGTGAGTGCACGAACCCGCGAGCGCCGGTGATGGCGAACACTACCGGAATATCGTGCTGGGCAAACGCGTAATGGTCCGAGTTCTTGGCGAAATCCCAAGTGAAGTTCAATCGTAACGGCTGTTCGCCCTGGTTGGCCTCGCTCAGCAGTCGCCGCCAGCCAGCGCCGCTGCGCGTGCAATGCAGGAACAACTCGTCCTCGGTCATTTGTCCGACCATGTCGAAATTCAAGGCGGCGACAATCCGTTCCCGCGGCACGGTCGGGTGGGTGACGAAGTGGGTCGAACCCAAGAGTCGCCATTCCTCCGCGTCCCAGCAGGCGAAGAGGATCGATCGTTTCGGGGCCGGCGAAAGCTTCGAGAGGGCCTTGGCCAACTGGAGCACGGTCGCGGTGCCGGAGGCGTTGTCTTCCGCTCCGGGGTACAGCGGCCCCTTGGGCAGTTTGCCGCCGCCGTGGCCAAAGGTGTCGTAATGTCCGCCGACCACGATCACTTCGTCGCGTAGCTTGGGATCGCTGCCGGGCAGGATCGCCAACACGTTTTGCATGCTGGTGATGCCCTTGGCGTCGAAGGGCTGCAAGTAAGTGCCGTCGGCGCCGGCCGGCTTCAGGCCGCACTTGGCGAAGTGCTTGGCCAGATAGTCGGCCGCTTTGTCGCCGCCTGGGGTGCCCGGTCGTCGCCCTTCCATGGCCGGGGACGCTAAGATTTCGACGTGCTGGAATTGTTCGTCGACGTTGATCGCATCGACCGCCGCTCGATAGGCCGCGGTCTTTTCAGCGGCGGGGGCGGAAAAGACCGCGAGCGTGAGAAACGTGGCGGCGGTGATCGATGCGAGTGGGAGCAATCCTCGGCGTCTCATTCGATTTACTCCTCGTGGCGATTCGCTGGTTTGGGCTCGGCGTGGCAGGTCTGACGCAAGCGAGTCCGGCGTGCTTCGCCGACCGCCGCGCAAGTTCGGCAGGCTGGCGGGGCGTCGGCGAGTGGCTCACCGCCGGCCGCTCCCGAGGGAGTTTTACTGTAACCAGTATGATTGCTGGGGGGAGGATTTTCGAGAGTCGGCGGTCATTTTCTTGGCCAATCGCCGCCGAAGGGCAACTTCGAGGCCAGAGCGGCTCGTTTTCTGGTCGCCCCGTCCACGGCATGGTATGATAGACTTCTCGTGACGTATTCCAACTTCGAGGGCAACCGTTGGCATGGCCCCACTCGGCGTAGACGCTTTTCTCGATCTGCTGCGACGGAGCGGTCTGGTGGAAAAGGACCGCCTCAACGCGCTTCTGCTGGAGATGAAGCGGGAGGCCGGCGGTCATTCCATCTCCGACACGGAGCGGGTGGCCCAGCGGATCGTGGAGGCCGGGTTAATCACCCGCTGGCAGGCCGACAAACTCCTCGAAGGCCGCCACAAAGGCTTCTTCTTGGGCAAGTACAAGCTGTTGGGGCATCTGGGCACCGGCGGCATGAGCAGCGTCTATCTGGCCGAGCACGTTTTGATGCAGCGGCGGGTGGCCATCAAAGTTTTGCCCAAAAATCGAGTAGAAGACTCGTCCTACCTCGCCCGCTTTCACCGTGAGGCCCAGGCCGCGGCCGCCCTGGACCACCGCAACATTGTCCGCGCCTACGACGTCGACAGCGATGGCGGCATCCATTACATCGTGATGGAGTACGTCGAGGGGCGCGACTTGCAGCACATTGTCAAGGAAGACGGCCCGCTACACTACATCACCGCGGCCGATTACATTCGCCAGGCCGCGGAAGGGTTGGGCCATGCCCACGCCGCCGGGCTGATCCATCGCGACATCAAGCCGGCGAATTTGTTGGTGGATCGAAAGAACACGGTAAAACTGCTCGATTTGGGGCTCGCTCGCTTTGCCGACGAAGAGAAGGCCTCGTTAACCGTGGCCTTTGACGAAAACGTGCTCGGCACGGCCGATTATCTCGCCCCCGAGCAGGCCTTGGACAGCCACGCCGCCGATGCCCGGGCCGATCTTTACGGTCTCGGCTGCTCGTTCTATTACCTGCTGACCGGTCATCCGCCGTTTGTAGGCGGCACGCTGCCGCAGCGGCTGATGATGCACCAGAAGCAGCCGCCGCCGAGTATTTTGCTCGATCGCCCGGATGCTCCCGCGGACCTGATTGCGATCTGCATGAAGATGATGGCGAAGCGTCCCGAGCACCGCTATCAGTCGGCGGCCGAGGTGGCCCAGGCCCTGCGGCAGTGGCTGGCCGATCATGGCCATGCAGTCGAGGCGGGTCCGGGCAGCGGCCCCGGTTCGAGCCGCTCGGGCCTTTCGGGGACGCGGAGCGGAGGTTCCACGGCTGCGCGGCGGTCGGGCCCTCCCCATCTTGGCCCCAGTCAGTCCGCCGGCGTTGGTCGGAGTTCGCTGGGCAGCCGCTCAGGCAGCGGCCAGGGGGCGAAGAAGCTCAAAGTGGCTGAAGCGCTGGAAGACTTCATTCCCGCCTCCGAGTTCGTCCTTTCGGAGGAGGAACCTTCACGGCCTGCCCTTTCTACGGGGATGGCCGCTCGAGGGATGACTCCGCTGCGTCCCTATTCGGCCGGCAGCCAAGCGCCTCCTCTCTGGGTTTGGGGGCTCATGGCAGGGGGGATGCTGATCGCTATTCTCCTAATAGCAGTAGTTTGGGTCGCAACTCGCTAACCACCAAAGGTGGCAATCTGTGCGGGAATTGGCGTAAGTAGCGGCAATTCAGGTAAGATTGTGCGACTTTTCCCTGCCGTACCGAGTTTGTTAGTTTTCTCGCGATTTCCACCGATTCAACAGAGATGTATTAGGGCGCCTATTTCCTTCAGATTAGGGGGACACGTCATGAAGACGGTCGTGCGACATGCGGTGGCGCTGCTGGCGATCACCGCCGCGTGTCAGGCAAGCCTTGCACTGGCTGAGGAGTACTACTGGACATCCGGTGGCAACCAGGCGGCGAGCTTGACAGGAGAGCAAAAGACTACGGAACAAGCACCTACGGCCTGTCAGCAAGGTGGCTGTCAGACGGGTGGCTGTGACGACGGGTTCGGCGACCCGGCCTTCGGGTGCAACTGCCACAATGTGATTGCCGCCGAAGACTGCCCGCGCTATGGCATCGTCGGTTTTGCCGGCCTTGATTCCTTCAAAGGTATCAGCGACGGCAGCTTCGAAAGCAACTTCGGCGTCGTCACCGGCCTCAATGCGGCCACCGCCTTCGGCGATCGTGGCTTCGGCTGGCAATTGGGCATGAGCTACGGCATTTACGATGTCGACGGCTTTGGATCAACCACCCTTAGCCGCGAGCGCTCGCAAGAACAGACCTTCGTCACCACCGGCTTCTATCGCAAGGCCCAAGAAGGCCGTCGATTGAGCTACGGTATCGTGTATGACTGGATGGTCAACAACTCGTGGGGCGTGTACGGCGTCAATCCGACCCTCGGTCAGTGGCGCGGTCAGATCGAGTACGCCCTGAGCGGCTGCAACTCGGTCGGCGTTTGGGCCGCCCAACGTGATCGCGGCTCGATCAACGAGTCTGACCTGGGCGCCCTGGCCGGCACCTCGGTCGAGACCCGCGCGATCAGCCAGGTCAACTTCTTCTACCACCACAAGTGGAATAGTGGCGCGGATGGCTGGATCTATACTGGCCTTCCGGACCATGGCCGCCTCAACGGCGATGCCAGCCTCTTGGACTGGACGATCGGCGCCGCGGTTCAGGTGCCCTTGAGCGATCGCTTGGCCCTCTATGCCAACGGCAGCTACGGCCATCCCAGTGCGGCAGCCGGTTCGACCGCCGCCATGGAAAGCAACTACAACATTGGCATGGGCATCGCCTGGTACTTCGGCGGCCATGCCCGCAGCAACTCGTTGAACGGCAAGGCCGGCCTGCCCTACATGCCGGTGGCTAACAACAGCACGTTCCTCGTGGATCAGAACCCGACCTTCTAACGCCACGGAAGGCCATCGCGACCGGCGGCTAGAAACCGCCGGAGAGCAACGACACCGGGGGCGGCGGTCATGGAGCGACTGCCGCCCCTAAGTGTTTTCTTGTCGCCCCACTTGGTACGGGGCGGTCGGCCGCCGGGATCTAACCGTTCTGCCGCTTCTCGTGGGCCGTGTGCAACAGCGATGCGACCACCGAGGTGCCCAGCAAGCCGGCGATGACCAGCAGTTTCACCGAGGTGGGGATGACATGGTGCCCCGCTCCATCCGCCCAAAAATAATCGGCGATCATAATCGCGCCGATAAACGCCAAGGTGGCGGCCAGGCCGTAATGCAGGTAGCGGAAGACTTCCACCACGCCGGCCATCAGAAAATACAGCGCCCGCAGGCCAAGAATGGCAAAGATGTTGGAACTGAAGGCGATGAAGCGGTCGCTGGTGATGGCGATCACGGCCGGTACGCTATCGACGGCGAACAAGACGTCGGTGCTCTCGATCACCAACAGGGCCAAAAACATCGGCGTGATGCACAGATTGCCGTTTTCACGGACAAAGAAGCTGTGGCCGTGTTGATGGTGATCGCCGTGGGAGACCCGCAGGACGCGACGGGCAAGCCGCAGCACAATGTTTTTTTCGGGGTGGACTTCGGCGCTGCTGGTGCGCGTCAATCGGTAGCCGGTGTAGACCAGGAAGACGCCGAACACGGGCGCCACCCAGTCGAAGCGGTGAATCAACTCGACGCCGGCCAGGATGAACACCAGCCGCATGACGATCGCGCCCAAAATGCCCCAGAAGAGCACGCGATATTGATACAGCCGCGGGATATTGAAGAAGCGGAAAATCACTACGAAGACGAAGATGTTGTCGACCGACAGCGATTTTTCGACCAGGAACGCGGTAAAGAAGTCGGCCGCGTCCTTGGGGCCTCGCAGCCACCAGACGAGTCCGTTGAAGGCCAATCCGAGGCTGATCCAAAAGATGCTCCACAGCACCGATTCGCGGAACGAGGGGACGTGATCGTGCCGATGGAACACGAACAAGTCGAGCGCCAGCAAAACGACGACCAGGATTCCGAAGCCGGCCCACTGCCAGAGGATGTACTCGCTCACGCTGTTTTCTCACTGTCGGAGATACTTGTTGCCCCACGGCCGCCGGCGGTCGACGGTTTTTGGGCAAGTCCAGGACGTCCCATCATACCACAGATGGCCGGCCGGAGGGGATGGGGATCGGGCCGCTTGTGACCGAGCATCGCGAGGTCAGGGCCGGCGGGAAACGTGTTGTTTCCACAGGATGACGAGCGCGGCGCAAATGGCGGCGGCGAGATAGCCACCCAGCGACAAGCCCAATAGCCATTCCCGTTCCGGGCTCTGTATGCCCCATAGAAACATCAACAGAAAGCCAACCGTTGCGCTAGCTAGAACGAAGGCCAGCCTCTGCCTTGAACCGCTCCACTCGGTGGGGCAAATGGCCCATAGTGTGGCCACGCAGAAGATAATCGGAACAAAGACAAACCAGCCGAAGATGGCGAGGATTGGCGCCGCCAGAATGCCCAGCGGCCCGCTCAAACAGCAGCCGAGCACGGCCGCCCCGACCAACAGGCCGATGAGCGAAATCAGTGGAACAATTACGCACCCATCAAGTTTCGTTTGTCTGCCGGTCATTTGTTTGCCCCGAAAACACTCTGGCCGGTCTTCAACTCTGTGCCTCGGCGGTGCCCAACAGAAACTTGGCCGCGTCGTACCGCGTGCGCCCTACCGACCGACTTTTTGAGTCTCTTCCAGCCGTTTGGCCCAGGCTTCGTCGACCATGATGCGACGAATGGCGGTCGCCCGGCCGGTCTCCGGATCGATATCGACGATCGAACCGCTCAGCCGGACGTCGCCGGTGGCCACTTCGTAGTGCGTCGGGCGGAAGGTGCGCGTGGTCTCCATGACGCGATCAATCCGCCGGCCCAAAATGCTCTCGTAAGGACCGGTCATGCCGATGTCGCACTGGAAAGCGGTTCCCTTCGGTAGAATCCGCTCGTCCGCAGTGGCCACGTGGGTGTGCGTGCCGAGTACCGCGCTCACACGGCCGTCGAGGTGGCGGCCCATCAGTTGCTTGTCGCTGGTGGCCTCGGCATGGAAATCGACGACGATCACGCGGACGTCCGTCGGCAAGTTGGCCAGCACTCGGTCGGCGGCGGTGAAGGGGCAATCGATCGGCGGCATGAACACGCGGCCCAGCAGGACCAAGAACGCCACGTTCACCCCGTCGCGGGTGCGAAGCACGGCGAAGTCGCGCCCCGGCGCGAGCGACGGATAGTTGGCCGGCCGGACGATTTTTCGCTCGGTCTGCAGGATCGGGAAGATCTCTCGCCGGCGAAAGGCGTGGTCGCCTAGCGTGATCCCATCGACTCCGGCGGACAACAACTCGCGATAGATCTCTGGCGTCAGCCCGGACCCGCCCGCCGCGTTTTCGGCGTTGGCAATGATCAGGTCGAGGTTCTCTTCGGCGCGCAGCCCGCGCAAGGCCTGTTGGCAAACGTGCCGTCCAGGCTTGCCGACGATGTCGCCGATCAGCAGGATGCGCATGCTAGGGTTCAGGGTTCAGGATGTGGGGGCCAGTTGTCGGGCTTCGTCCTGAACCCCGAACCCTGAACCCCGACCACTTCTATCTGGCCATCTCCACGTGTCGGGTTTCTCTCAGCACCGTGACCTTGATTTCACCGGGATAGGTCAACTCCTGCTCGAAGGCCGTGACAATGTCGTGGCAGATCTTGGCCGCCGACTCGTCGGTGGTTTCCTTGGCGCTGACGATGACGCGCAACTCGCGACCGGCCTGGATGGCGTACGCCTGTTCGACGCCCGTGAAGCGGTTGGCGATCGATTCCAACTCTTCCATCCGCTTGACGTAGCGTTCCAGGGTCTCGCGTCGGGCGCCGGGCCGTGAGGCGCTGCAGGCATCGGCGGCGGAAACGAGCACCGTGTAGGGGTTTTCGATGCGAACGTCGTCGTGGTGGCCGGCCGCCGCTTGGATCACTTCCGGCCGTTCGCCGTAGCGTTTCAACAGGTCGGCGCCGATCTTGGGGTGGCCGCCCTCGGCCTCATGGTCGGCCGCTTTGCCGATGTCGTGCAGCAATCCGGCCCGCCGGGCGATCTTGCCGTCGTAGCCCATCTCCTCGGCCAGCATGCCGGCGATGAAGGCCACTTCGACGCAATGCCGCAGCACGTTCTGACTGTAACTCGTGCGGAAATGGAGTCGCCCCAGCAGGTTCACCAACCGTTCATGCAGCCCGTGCACTTCGGCTTCCATGCAGGCCTGTTCGCCCATCTTCTGGATATGCCGTTCCAGCTCCCGCTGGGTCGCCGTGACGATTTCCTCGATCCGCGTGGGGTGGATCCGGCCGTCGGCGATCAGTTTCTCGAGCGACAGCCGGGCGACCTCGCGGCGGATCATGTCGAAGGCGCTGACGATCACCACGCCGGGTGTATCGTCGATGATCACGTCCACGCCGGTGGCTTTTTCAAAGGCGCGGATGTTGCGTCCCTCGCGGCCGATGATGCGGCCCTTCATCTCGTCGTTGGGGATGCCGACCGTGCTGGTGGTGGTCTCCGCCGTATGGGCGGCGGCGTAGCGCTGCAGCGAGGTGAGCAACACCTCGCGGGTCCGCTGTTCGACCGTCTCGCAGAGCCGTCGCTCGTGGGCCATGATCAGCGCGCCGGTCTCTTTTTGCAGTTGGCCATCGAGAATTTCCAGCAGCCGGCGGGTGGCTTCCTCGTGGTTCAGCCCGCTGAGTTCGTGCAACGTTTGCCGCTGCAAGTCCAAGAGCTTGGAGAGTTCTTCCTTGCGGCGGTTGGCGTCCTGGATCCGCTCGGTGAGCTTCCGCTGGGTGCTTTCGACCATTTTCTCCTGTTTGCGAAGCACCTCGGCTTGTTCTTCCAGGGCATCCTGGCGCTTGTCCAAGAGCCGCTCGCGTTCGTGCAGTTCGCCGCGAAGGTGACGGAGTTCCTTTTCGTTTTCGGCCTGCGCCTGCAGGGTCATTTCCTTGATGGCCAACTCGGCCTCGCGACGGCGATTGTCGACGTCGATCTCGGCCTTGCGAACAATTTCTTTCGCCTCGGATTCGGCATCGCGGCGGCGAAGTCGATCCATTGCCTTATTGATCAGGAACGTCATCGCGGACGCCATGACCGCGACGAAAATAATCAGTATCACGTGAGACCAGTCCACGGCATTCATCCCTTTGAAAACCGGCGAAGCCCGCGGACAGCCGCATGCAGCGGAACGTCCGATCGGGTGGATCGGGACCGCCAGCGGCCGGCCTAGGAAACGGCACAGAAGCCGAGAGAACAGCTTACCCAGCGACGGCTTGCCAGCGTTCGAGCCGGGCAGGGCCGCCGCGCTTCCGCACGACGGCTCCCCGCCACGAGGACGGCCAGAAAACGGGAATTAGCCTGATTGTCAACCAGCCGACGCGACCGGGCGGACCGGAATCGCGGATGTAAACCGAAGGCAATCGCACCCCGTTCCGCGAGCAAGGGAGGCACGCAGGGCGAGCACCCCCCCCATGCGCAACACTGGCGCGAATCGCATGCAGCCACGAGATGACGACCAGGAGCAGGTCAATCATCGGTCTTACCTGTACGTCGGATGGCTCTTTCTGCCTGGGGTACATCACTGGCAAAGAGCGCAGGAAATGCTGTTCTTCAGCTCCGGCCGAGCCCATCGAGCTTGCCGAAAACCTTTTGTTATCACTCACTAGCAATCTTATCAGAGTGTGGGGAAACTGCAACCGCGGAATCCCGCGAGGCCTTTAGATAAGGCCCGATGGCATCGCGGGTTATGGCGATCCTGTCGGAAAACTGGGTCGGATGGGCTGCTTCTGTGGTTGCGTGCTAGAATTGCTAGGCGGAGGGTGGTTGATGCCGCCGCGCCGGCTGCTAAGGAGGGGGATTGCCGCCTTGCCGGCCGTGCGCCATAGTGACACGGCGCGTTGCTTTCCCCCCGGCTCCCTCGCCGCAATCCCTTGACTCGACCTCGCTGCGATACTCATGCTGCATCCGTTGGAAGCAAAGCTCGCCGAGTCTTGGCCCCCGGCGGCATGGAGCGATGTCACCGTGCTGATTGCGGTTTCGGGCGGCAGCGACAGCGTGGCCCTGTTGCGGGCCTTGGTGGCCCTAAAAAGTCCCGCCGCCGGCCGAATCGGCGTGGCCCACTTCAACCATCGCCTCCGCCCTGCGGCCGATGACGATGAGCAATTCGTTGCCGCGCTTTGTCGGCAATTGGGGGTAAGCTGCGAGATCGGCCGTGCCGCCGAAAACCTGGGCAAACCGTCGGGAAAGGCGGCCGAAGCGTCGGCACGAACGGCCCGCTATCGCTTCCTGCAGCGGACGGCCGGCAAACTCGGCGCGCGCTACGTCGTCACCGCCCACACGGCCAACGATCAGGCCGAAACGATCCTGCATCACATCCTCCGCGGCACCGGCCTTCGCGGGCTGTCCGGCATCCAACGGGCCCGTCCCTTCGGCCACGCGACGTTGATTCGGCCGATGCTAGCCATCCACCGGATCCAGATCGTGGAGTACCTGCGCGACCTACAACAGCCCTATCGTCACGACGAAAGCAATCAGGACGTGCGGTACACCCGGAATCGGATCCGGCACAAATTGCTGCCGCGGCTGCAGCGGGACTACAACCCTCAGGTCGTCGCGGCTTTGCTGCGACTGGGGTACTTGGCCGGCGATGCGCAAACCGTGATCGATGCCCAAGTGGATCAGTTGTTCGAGCGTGGTGTCCTTGCCGACAGTCGCGACCGGGCCGAAATCGCGCTGGCCACCGTGGCCGGCCAGTCACCCTACCTGGTCAGCGAGCTTCTCTCCGCGCTATGGCGAAGACAGGGTTGGCCGCTCCAAGCCATGGGACAACTTCAATGGGACGAGTTGACCCGGGCCGCCTTGGCGGGCGCTCCGCCAGTCCATCAAGTCTTTCCCGGCGATGTTCGCGTCGAGGTGGACGCCGGCCGGATGCGTATTACTCGGCGACTCAGCGCGTAGAAACACCACAGAGACTCGGAGGGGACAGAGAAACGACTAGGTCCGAGCGGAATCCGCTTCGCCAGAAAGGCAAAACCACGGATGAACACGGACGGATAAGCCTTCGCTTCATCCGTGTTTATCTGGCTTTGTTGAAACCCTCGAAAAACCAGGAGCGGTCATTCCGAGCGGAGCGAGGAATCGATGTTCCCGGTGAGTGCGGGCCAGATCCTTCGCTACGCTCAGGATGAAAAATGGGAGGGCTTCAGCAAAGCCTGCTTATCTGCTGCGTCTGTGGCTTTTGAAGGAACTTGCCGTCTTAGGCCGCCTCTTCCTTGTGTTTGCCGACCAGCCACATCAGGATCGGGGCAGCGATGTAGATCGAGCTGTAGGTGCCGGTAATCACACCTATCACCAAGGCGAAGGCAAAACCATGTAGGGCCTCGCCGCCGAAGAAGTACAGCACGATCACCACCAGGGCCACGGTCACCGAGGTGAGCAAGGTTCGGCTCAACGTCTGGTTGGTGCTGTCGTTGATCATCTGCGAAGTCAGCCGCGGATCCTTGCCACGGACCTCGCGGATGCGGTCGAAGACGACGATCGTGTCGTTGACCGAGTAGCCGATGATCGTCAGGAAGGCGGCCACGATGGGCAGGTTGATCTTGAACGGCTCGACTTGCAGGAAGGCCGGCAAGAAGGGCGCGACGTAAATGCTCAGGGCGATGGCGCCGAGCATCATCAGGACGTCGTGAATCAAAGCCGCCACGGCCGCCAGACCGAAAGCCACCCCCTGGAATCGCAGCCAGAGATAAAGAATGATCCCCGCCCAACTGGCGATCAAGGCGTAGATCGCCAGGTGCTGGGTGTGACCGGCCACTTCGGCGCCGATTTCGCTTGAAGCCGGGAAGATCGGGCTGGAGCTGACTTGCTGCTGCAGCGTGGTGACCAGGGCCTGGGCCTGGTCCTGCGGCAGCTTCATCTTTACGACCCACTGCTTGTGCGACTTGCCGGCTTCCTTTTCGTCGGCCGGATAGAGCAGGAAGTCGACCTTCTTCGGGTCGAGTTGCACTGCCTCCATGGCCGTTTCCAGCGTTTGGCGGACGGCCAACTCGTCCAGGCTCAACTTGAAGGCCATCGTTGCCTGGTAGCCGCCTGCGTAGGGGTCGGTGAGGGCCGGCTTCTCGACCACCGGTGCCTTCTTTGTCGCCTCGGCCGGCTTTTGCGGCGCCGGCTTTTCTTCGCTCTTGCTCGCAATTGGTGCATCGGCGGTTGTCTTCGCCGGCTGGTCGGCCAACGCCACGGCCAGGGCCTCGTCGCCGGCAAACGCCAGCAGCGAGTTCGATGGCAAATCGTTGCGCGACTGGGCGTCCTTCTTCGGTTCGGCCGCCTTCGGCTCGACCGTCTCTTTCTCGACGGGCAGCTTAGGCGACGCGATCAAGCTGGGGCCTTGGATCGCGACCGCGTTCTTGGCCAGGCTCTTGCCGAAAACGGCCTCGAGTTCCTGCTTCACCTTGTCCATGTCGCGTTCGGACGTGTTGATGTCGAACCGCAGCCCCGCTTGTTCGTTCTGGACGCGAACGTCGCTGATCGCCAAGTCTGGCAGGCGGTCCTGCAACAGTTGCCGGACTTTGGCTGTGTCTTGCGGTTCATTGAACAGCGCCTGGACGGAAATGCCGCCGGTAAAGTCGATGTCGAAGAGGCTCTGGCCGCGCTGGATCGATATTCCGATGGCCAAGGCCGAGATGATCAGCGAGCCGCCGACGCAGTAGGGGGCCAGTCGCATGAAGTTGATGTTCGTGTGGCCGATCAAGTGCATCATCTTCACCTTGGTGAGCCACTGCCGCTTCTCGGCGATCTCGAACAGCACGTGCGAGACGAAGACGGCGGTATACATGCTCGTGACCACGCCAATCCAGAGGGTCAAGGCGAAGCCGCGCAACTGGTCGGTGCCGACCACGTACAACACGGTGGCCGCGATCAAGTGGGTCACGTTGCAATCGATGATCGTCGTGCCGGCGCGGTGGAAGGCGTTGCGGATGGCCATGCGAACGGTGGCCCCGCGGGCCAATTCTTCCCGCAATCGCTCGTAGACCAACACGTTGTTGTCCACCGCCATGCCGACTGTCAGGGCCAGACCGGCGAAACCGGTGAGGGTGAAAGCGGCCTTGAAGGCGATCATCACCGCGAACAGGATTAGCAGGTTCAGGCCGAGGGCGATATTGGCCACGATGCCCGAGAAGCGGTAGTACCAGAGCATGAACAGCAACACCAGGATCGACGAGACGACCATCGCCCGAGTGCTCTTCTCGATGGTGTCGGTGCCGAGGGTCGCCCCGCTGTAGAGCTTGCTGATGGGCTCCTTGCTCAAGGCGGCCGGCAGGCTACCGGCGTTGAGCACGTTGACTTGCTCCTGGACTTCCTGGGGGGTGAAGCTGCCGGTGATCTCGCCCTGATCGGAGATGGTGCTTTGGATCGAGGGGGCCGAAAACAGTTCGTCGTCCAGGATGATCGCCAGTTTATAGGTGAAGCCGCTGACCTTGTCGGGCAAGTGGGTCGAGGTCATTTGGGCGAAGCGTTCCGCGCCGCGAGTGTCGAAGGCGAAACTGACCGCCGGCCGGCCCGTGCGATCGGTGCTCGGTTTGGCCGAGGTGAGGTAATCGCCGGTGATGTTGTACGGATCGTTGAGGACCAGGATTTCGGTGACTTTCCGGCCGCCCTTCATCTTCTCTCGGCGGGCAATGTCGGAGTAACTGTCGAAGCTGTGTTCCTGTCCTTCCTTGACCGGCACCCACCAAGCCTGCAGCTTGTTGGCGCCGTCGAGGACTTTGTCTTTGGTCGGATCGGCCAGCGCCCGCTCCATCAAGTCGGCGTTGTCACGTCGATTGGCGAGGATGCGGAACTCCAGACTGCCGGTGCGGCTGATCGTCCGTTCGATGCGTTGAACCTCGGCCTCGTCGACCTCGGGTACGATGATCTCGATCTGATCGGTGCCGTAGGTGCGGACGGTGACTTCCTTCTGGCCGCCGGGATTGATGCGCTTGGAAATGGCGGCAATCATCTTGTCCATGTCGACTTGTTGATCGGAAGTTTGCTTCGATTTGTCGACTTCGTAGACCAGCAGCACGCCGCCCTTCAGGTCGATGCCCAACTTCATCGGCGGGCCCATGGTCAGCACGGCCAGCGGCGCGAACAGGCTGAACAGGATGATGCCGATCTTCCAGCCGTGGTCGGGCATGCGAAGCTTCCGCCCCAGATAGCCGCCAAGCAGAAAGGCGACGATCACCACGGCGAGGCCGACGAACAGATGCAGCTGCCAGGGAATCCCACCAGCATTGGCTGCCGCAAAGAGCGAACTGACGTACGAAGACATAGCAATTGGTCCCTAGTGGTCTATTTTCTGTCGGCTGGTTGTTCCGAGTCCTCAGCACCGAGCACTCGGCCGATCGAGCTAAGCGTCATGCGTAGCTTCGTGTTCGTACCTTCGTCGACCTTGATGGTTACTTCGTCGGCCTCGCGGTGGACGTTCGTCACCACGCCATAGATGCCGCCGATGGTGACAACGCGGTCGTTTTTCTTGACGTTGCCGAGCATTTCTTGCCGTCGTGCCTGCTCGCGCCGCTGGGGGCGAATCATCATCAGGTAGAACAGCAAGCCGAGAACGGCAAACAACAGCAAGGGCTGGAGCGCCGCGCCGGCGCCGCCGCCGCCATCACCCGCCGGCGGTGCTTGGGCCAGTAACGCGACGTTGCCAAGGTACGAGATGAGTGATTCCACGATCGTCTCCCCGCTAGGCGGATTCCTATGGTAAGCCCGTTATCTTAAACGCTTATCCGGTAAGCGACAAGGGGAATCGGGGGGGAGGTTGGGCGGTCGGCGGCCGCCTCACGCCGCGCCGGCGCATGCCCGGCTACGGCAACCGCACAGCTTCTGGGACCAGGCTATGGCGCACGAGCCGCCCGGATTCGTTTAGCGAAAGAGGGCCGCGATCAGCCGCCAAGTGCCGAGCATGACCGCCATCAATCCGAGGCATCCCAGCATCAGCAAAGGGACCAGCCAGCCGAGTGTGAAAATCGGGTGAGTGTAGGCCCATACGGCCGGCCAGCGGACGATCACGAAGAGGGCCGCCAGACACAGAAACGGCCCGTAGGGGATCTCTCGGTCTCGCCAAAAAATCAGCCGCAAGAGGCCGATCAGCAGCCCCGCCAGCGGCGCTAAGAAGAAGATGACCAGGACGTTCTGCCAACCGAGAAACGCGCCGATCATGGCCATCAACGTCACGTCGCCGAAGCCCATTGCCTCGCGATGCAAGGCGGCGCGACCGATGATCCGCACCAGCCAGATCAAGCCTCCCCCGGCCGCCATGCCGACCAGGGCCGAGAGGAGCCCTTCCCAGCCGGCATCGCCGCGGTACCAGACCAAGGCCACGGCCAGGGTGCCCATCACGCCCATGCGGATGATTCGGTAGGTGCTCGGCTCGCGTGTCAACCGCGCCCAGGTGAGCGCTAACGCGCGGAGGAGGCCATGCCGGGCGTACCACGTTCTTGGCAACAAGGCGAAACACCAGCCCCACCAGCAGAGCAAGGCAATGCCCAGCGAAGCGGCGTGGGGCGACCCGTCGAGCCACTCCGGCCACGGTTCCGGCGAGGTCAATCGCAAGAACTCCAAGTTCCAACCAAGCTGGAAATTGCCGGCGACAACCGGCAGCAACGAGATCGGCCATGCCGCCGCCAATAGAAGTCCGACGAGCGTACCAGGGAGGGTGATCTCGTCCGGAATGATCATCTCGTCGGCATCGATCATCGAAGCGGCCAGCATCAAGCCGATGAGAATCGCGTGCGCGATGAAATTCCAGTGCAGAATCGGGCCGAGCTGGGCCGGTTGCCAACCGGCGACACTCTCCGGCAAAATACCAAGGGATTCGACCTCCCACCAATACAACGCGGCATAGCCCAGGGCCGTAGTCAGTTCTAACAGCATCGGTCGGAGCCAGTAGCCGCGACCGTGAACGGCCGACTCGCGCCGCAGGCCGAGCCAACCAACGACCGGCAGGTAGTCAAACCACCGCCGGCGCGGTGCGGACGGATCGGGCGGCGACCAGGGGCCGATGGGCCGAGGGTTCCAGGCTAGCCGATAGATGGCCCAATTGACGGCGCTGCCGACAAAGGCCCCCAACAGAAACACGGCGGCGAGGCGTGGTCCCATGCGGGCGGTGTTCCCTGGTGTGAACGAAACTTGAGTTCTTGGTTGCCGCGGCGGGTGCCTTTCGCCGCTCCCGGGCGAAGCGACGGCAATTTACCCTTGGCCGCTGGCTATTTCAGCAGCCCAAGGATTTCCTCGGCCAGTCCCTCGGGCGTTTTGCCCTCGGTTTCCACGCCAAAGTGGGCCGTCTCTCGGTAAATCGGCTCCCGCGCACGCAGCAGTTCGACAATCTCGTCCAACGGCGTTTTATCGGTAAGATTGGGACGACGCGAAGCGGTCGTGGCATCGCCGGTCATGCGGGCGAGGATCGTTTCCGGCCGGGCGGTGAGCCAAACCACCATCCCGGCGGCCCGCATCGCACAACGGCTGGCGGCTCGCAACGGCGCTCCGCCACCTGCGGCCATCACCAGGTTCGGCCGCTGGCAAAGTTCGGCGATCACTTGCGCCTCGAGGTCGCGAAAGGCCGTTTCGCCGTCCTCGTCGAAGATCTGGCGGATGGTTTTCCCCGCCCGCTGCTCAATCTCTACATCGGCGTCAACCCAGTCCCAGCCGAGCCGCTCGGCCAGCAACCGAGCCAAGGTGGTCTTGCCCGTGGCCCGATAGCCGATCAGCGTCAACAGACCACAGGGAAGCTTTTCGGCCAAGGTAGGTCCTTTTTGTCTTGTTCACCACGGCGGCACGGAGGTCACAGAGATATTCTTCAAACCACGGATGAACGGGGAAGGCGAACCGTTAGGACTTCGTTCGATCATCTGCCTCTGCTCCGTGTCCTCTTCGCCGTGGTGCTCCTCTTCCTGGGCCGGAAGAAGGGCTGGCCCAATTGTCAGACGTGCCAGGCGTAGGTCTGCTGCAGCGTCTTGAGCACGGTCGCCGTGATCTGGCGAATCGTCAGGGCTTTCGGCAGCACCCCGTCAGCATGGGCCTGCTTTGCCTGCTCGACGATCTGTTCGTCCAATTGGGCCGAGAGCAGGATGCATGGTAGCAGGGCTCGAAACTCCTTCAAGCGTCGCAGCGTCTCGATCCCGGTAAGCTTGGGCATGTGCATATCCAGCAGCACCAAATGCACCTTCTCGCGGCGGACGATCTTGAGTGCCTCTTCCCCATCGCCCGCCAGCAGAGTGCGAAACCCCTGCGGCTCAAAGACGACCCGGAGGGTCTCGCGGAAGCCGCGATCGTCGTCGGTGATCAGCAGTGAGGGTGTTTCGAGCAACATGACTTTGGATTGGCTATTTGGGGTCCAAGGGGCCGGTGAGCAATTTTCGTACCGCCTCTTCGTCCCCAGCCTGCAATAGGCGACGCGCGTGCCAACTACCGGTAAATATAGCTTTTACGACATTGTAGTCGATATCCAGGTGGTAAGGAAAAAAAGACATCCGGCTGCCAGTTGGTCCTACCGCTCTGCCGTTTTGGCAGAGCGGGCCGGCAGCGCTGTCCCGACCGGCAAAGGCTCTTTGACAGGCAGGAGCAGCAGTACCCCCAGCCCGCGCAGCACTGCCCCGAACAGAAACAAGGCCGCGAAGAACGGCAGCCCGCCGCCGAACAGCGCCAAGCTGCTGTCTCTGAATCGATCCACGAGAAATCCGCCGAGCACGGTGCTGGCGGCATAAAAGACGCCCCGGACGCCCTCGAACGTGGCCACGTAGGCCGATTCCTTGCCCGGCGGCGCCAACTGCAGCAGCAAGTTGGGCATGGCAATGTTCAATCCGGCGTAGGCGATCCACAGAGCCCACGCCCCGAGGATCCAGTACCATCGCTCGGGCGTGGCGGCAGCCAGGCAAGCGAGGCCGGCCGCCACCAGACACTGGCAGGTGATCATTACCGGGCGATTTCCCAACCGATCGGCCATCGCGCCCAGAGATCGACTGACACCGCCCTGCCCCAACCGCATCCCGGTCCGCAACGTCTGCGACAACAACAGGGAGACACCAAGCACCTGCATCGAAAAATAGTCCTGGGCCGACTGCGTGATCCCATTGAAGAACGAAAACCAGCAGCCGAACAGCAGGAACATCAAGAAATTGCGATTCCGCAGCGGCGGCAGCCGTTTTGCGACCAGCGGCCGATGTGCCCTCACAAGGTTCCGATCGCGCCCGCTGAGGCTGGAGGAAAGGCTTGGCGCGAGCGACAAAGGCACGAGCGCCGCCAGCATCATCAGCGCGCCGAGAGCGGCCATCACGGCGTAGGGCAACCAGCCTGACCTATCGTCGCCGTAGTGCCTAGTGCCCCAGACAAACAGACCGGCGGCGACGGTCGCCGCGGCCGTGGCCGCCACCATCCAACGCTCGCGGCGGCCGAAAAATCGGCCGCGAATCCGAACCCTTGCCATGTCGCCCAACCACGTCCAAAGGGCGACCATCGCCAAGTATTGAAGCAAGTGGTAGACACACCATAGTGTCACCAGCGCCGCCAGTGACCAGCCCGGCGACGGCAACTGCCCCGGTCGGCACAACCAGGGCAAACCGGCCAAGCAAATCGCGCTGAGTAGGAACGAGGCGAGGCAAAAAGTCTTGCGGGACTGATTTTGAATCAACGCCGGCGTGGCCACTCGCAACAGCCCGACAAGCTGCGGCGCCGCCAGAATCAGGCCGATGCCCAGTCCGAGTCGCTCGCTGTGCAGTTCGCGGGCGAGATAGACGATCAGCGTGGTGCTGGCCAACCCGTTGCCGAGCGCCCAGATCGCGCCGTTCCAAATCGCCAATCGCCGCGCCCGGCGCCGTTCACCGATTGTCGATGGTTTGCCTGCCCCGGCACTCATCGCAGCCTTCACCGCGTTAATCGCCCGAAGAGCGTGAAGGCGTCGATTTTTTCGATCGTCACCGGCAGTAGTTGCCCGGTAAGTTCCTTGGGACCTTGGAAGACGACAATCCGGTCGCAGACGGTGCGGCCGACGAGTTGGACATCGCTTCCTTCGCCGATGTTCTTGCGGCCAACTTTGCTCGGCCCTTCGACCAAAATCTCCACCGTCTGGTTTAAGTACGGCTGATTGTCTTCCAGCGAGATAGCGTTTTGAATCGCCAGAAGCTCGTTGTTGCGCGCCCGCTTCACGTCGTCGGGCACGTCATCTTCGTACTGTTCGGCCGCCTTGGTGCCCGGCCGACTGCTGTATTTGAAGATGAAGCTGTTCTTGAATCGGGCATCGCGCACCAGTTCGGCCGTCTGCCGAAAATCCTCGTCGGTCTCGCCACAGAAGCCGACAATAAAATCGCTGGTGATCGCCGCGTTGGGGATCATTGCACGAATGCGTTCAAGCATTTCGCGGTATTCTTCGCAGGTGTAGCGGCGCTTCATCCGCTCAAGCATGGCATTCGAGCCGCTTTGGGCCGGCACGTGCAGGTACGGCGTGACCCGCGGCAAGTCGCGCACGGCCTGTAGCAGCCTATTGCTCATATACCGCGGGTGATTCGTCAGAAACTTCAGTCGCCGGAGGCCGTCGATTTCGTGCAGCTTGTAGAGTAGATCGGCCAATTCGATCGCTGCCCCGTTCGTTTCGTCGCGGTAGCTGTTCACCGTTTGGCCCAACAACGTCACTTCCAGGCAGCCATCGTCGGCCAAACTGCGGACCTCGTCGATGATCTCGGCAGCCGGCCGACTCTGTTCGGGGCCGCGCACTCGCGGCACGATGCAGTAGCTGCAAAACTCGTCGCAGCCGAACATGATCCGCACCATCGCCTGGTGCGGCGTCGGCCGCGAGGTGTTCTTCCGCTCGGGCGAATAAGGGGCAAAACTCTGCTCGACCGAACTGCGGCTCTCGCGGCCGCGCTCCAGGCTCACTTCCAGACGCTGGCCGCCGTTGCCTGCGTGTGCCTGTTCCAGCAGCATCCGCAGTTGGTTCAATTGGCCTGGACCCACGACCATATCGACGTGCGGCGCCCGGCGGAAAACCTCCTGCTGGTCCTTTTGGGCCATGCAGCCCAATACGCCGATGACCATTGCCGGCCGCGACTGCTTGAGGATCCGCAACCGCCCCAACTCGCTGTAGATCTTGTCCTCGGCATGTTGCCGCACGCTGCAAGTGTTCAGCAATACCGTGTCGGCCTGCTTGGCGCTGGGGACCAGTTCGTAGCCCGCGCGGAGTAATTCCCCGGTCAGCAGCTCGCTGTCGAGCACGTTCATCTGACAGCCAACGGTGCGGATATAGAGACGGTGGGACATAGCTGAGATTGTACCAGGGAGGTGCTATTCGTCGCCCGGACCAAAGCGATCGCCGACGTGGATCGGGTGGCCGCGGAGAAATTCTTCGGCCTTCATCCACCGCTTGCCCGCCGGCTGCAGGCTTTCCAAGGCCACTGCCCCTTCGCCGGCGGCGATCACCAGGCGACCGCCCGATGCTTCCAGTACGGTGCCCGGCGCGGCCGAATAGTCGCAGTTTTCTTCCACCTTCGCCGGCCCGAGGATCAAACGCACGGCCGGGCCGGTTGCACGATGCCAGTACGTGTATGTTCGCGGCCAAGGCTCCAATGCCCGGATGTGATTCTTGATGGCCAACGCCGAGCGGTTCCAATCGATGATGCCATGCGTCTTCTTCAATCGCGGCGCGCCGGTCACCTTTGAGCCGTCCTGCGGAATGGCCTGCTGGCGGCCCTGGCCGATCAAGTCGATCGATTCGGCGATCAAGCCGGCGCCCAATTCGGCGAGCCGCATTTCCACCTCGGCAGCCGTCTCGTCAGGCCCGATTGCCACGCGGGTTTGGGCGATGCATGGCCCGGCGTCGATCTGCGGAGACATATGGATTACGGTCACGCCCGTCTCGGTGTCACCATTGTAAATGGCCCAATTGATCGGCGCGGCCCCGCGATACTGCGGCAACAGCGAGGCATGCAGGTTGATGCCGCCATGCCGGGCCGTGGCCAGCGTGGCCGGGGCGAGAATCTGGCCATAGTCACAGACAATCAGCAGGTCAGGGCAGAACTCCGCTACGCGCGCCTGGGCCTCGGGTGTGTTGATACTCTCCGGATCGTAGATTGGCGTGGCGTGCTGCTCGGCGATCTGGCGGATATTACTGATCGGCGGCACCGGCTTGCCGCGATGATACCGCATCGGGGCGGTCACCAGGGCGACGACCTCGTGCCGCGTTTCATACAAGCGGGCGAAGGTCGGCACGGCGAACGGCCCGGTGCCCATCATCAGCAATCGCATCGGTTCAATTTCCCGGCAGCAAGAAAGTAAGGAAGGATGGCGGGCTTGCCCTGCTAGGTCCGCAGCGTTTCCAGTTCGGCCAATCGGGCCACAATTTGCGGATCATCCGGAATCACGCCCCGCTCGCGGTCTCCCTGGAACTCCAGTTCGAGGTCGGCCAGCGCCTGCTTGACCGACAGGAGCGCCGTCGGTGCGAGACGGTCGATGAACAGGATTCCTTCGAGGTGGTCGTACTCGTGTTGCACGGCCCGGGCAAACAGGCCGCTCAGTTCGAGATTGACCTCTTGGCCGCTGAGGTCGTAGGCCGAAAGCACGACCTTGTCCGATCGCTTCACGGGGGCGAAGATTTCGGGAAAGCTCAGGCAGCCTTCTTCGGATTCGACCATTGCACCGCCGCGGCGGCTGATCACCGGGTTGAGGAAGACCAGTTCCTCGGCCTTCTGCGGGTCGCCCTCCAAGTTCAAAATGAACATTCGATAGGGCAAATCGACCTGGTTGGCCGCCAGCCCCAGCCCCTTGTGTTCGTACATCAAGTCGAACATCTCTCGGATGATGTTCTTTAGTTCGCCGTCGACCCGGCGCAAGGGCTTCGACTTATGACGCAGGACCGGGTGCGGGTACTTAACGATTCGTAACACGAGCGGCTCCGTTTCCAACCGAATTGGCATCTCGTTTCCAAAACCGGCCCGAATCGCGGCAAGCTCTGGCGTCGAAAAGCCTGGGTGCACAACTATTTCATTATAGAAGGCGTGTGCGTTGCGGCGAAGGGGTAGCCGGCCGCCCAAAACGGGCGATATACTAGCCCAAACGCCACTATTTACCTGGTATCGACAAACGATATGGTCAAACTCCGCCGGGTGCTGCTGGTGCAACTGCCCATTCCTCCGGCGGGCCTCGACCCCATGCCGGGCAATGTCCCCCTGGCAGCCGCCTATTTGAAGCTCTTTGCGCGGCGGAAGGGGCTCGAACGGCACTATCAGATTGATCTGTTCCCCGTGACGTTGGCCAACACGTTGGGCGACCAAGCTCTGGTCGAGGCCATTCTCGCTGCCGAACCCAACATCGTCGGCTTTAGCTGCTATCTGTGGAACGTCGAGCGGTCGCTGTGGATCGCCGACCAGTTGAAGCGCCGGCGGCCGGAGCTGGTCATCCTGGTTGGCGGACCGGAGGTCACGCCGGACAACCGCCTGGTCCTGGAAAACCGGGCCGTCGACTTTGCCATCGCCGGCGAGGGCGAAACGACATTCGGGCAGTTGCTGGCGGCCTTTGCCGAGAACGTATCGACGCCCCGCATCGCCGGGCTGTGGCATCGGGGCCAGTCGACCGCTCCCGGTGCGCCGGCGCCGCTCGGCTCATTGGATCAAATCTCGTCCCCCTACGTCGACGGCATTTTGGAGATTGGCGACGACCGGCGGATGCTGTTGGAAACCGCCCGCGGCTGCCGCTTCCGCTGCAAGTACTGTTATTACCCGAAAGAGCACGCCGCGCTGGAGTATCTGTCCGACGAACAGGTGTTAGCCAACCTCCGCTACGCCGTCGAGCACTCAGCCGACGAGGTGGTGCTGCTCGATCCGACGCTCAACCAGCGCCCCGACTTCGCCGAGTTCCTGCAATTGCTCGCCCGCGGCAATCCCGATCGTAGGCTGTCGTTTTCCGGCGAGCTGCGGGCGGAGGGGATCGACGCCCGACTGGCAAAGTTGCTGCGCGAGGCCGGCTTCCACGAAGTCGAAATCGGCCTGCAATCGGTCAACCCTGAGGCGTGGCGGCGAATGCGCCGGCCGACTAATTTGGCCGCCTTTGAGCGTGGGGTAAAAATGCTGTTGGCCGAAGGGATCAAGGTCCACACCGATCTGATTGTCGGCCTGCCCGGCGACACGGTCGACACCGTGCGGCGCGGGATCGACTACCTGCTTGAGACGCGGGCCTACTCGACGGTGCAGGTGTTCAACCTGGCGATCCTGCCGGGCACCGATTTTCGTCGCGAGGCCGAGCAACTCGGGCTGCGGTACCAGCCCTGGCCGCCCTATTACGTGCTGGAAACGCCGACGCTGAACATCGGCCAGATGTGCGAGCTGATTGAGGAGGCCCAGGAGGCGTTTGGGATCGAGTTTGATCCGCTGCCGCCGGCCGATATCGAGTTTTTGAACGATTCGCAGCGGAGCGGCAGCGTTTGCCGGATCGATCTCGACGCGAATCGCGACGATTTGTTGCCGGCCGAGCTGCGGCCGACGCTGGCCTTTGTGCTTTGGCTGCGGTCAGGCGATTTTCACGCCCGGCGGGACCGCGCGGCGGCGATTATCCGACAAATATTGGACGCCAACCCGCACACCACGTTGCAGGTCGTGCTGGAACCGAGCGGCGATCCGCGTCAACTGACCGTCGAGGCGCTCGACGTGCTCTTAAGGACGTGTTACCGAAGTACGACGTATCTCGATCGCTACTACAGCCTGCACCCGGGGCGGCTTTTGGGGGCGAAACGGCTGTTTGTGCTGCTGCCGCACGGAAGCGAAGTCAAAAAGCTTGTCGACGAAGACTGGCTCGACGCAGTCGGCGAGTACGCAGCGGTGGTGACGGGGTAGGTGCAGATTGGTGTGTCGAGCCGAGAGGCAGGCGAACGGTGGGCGAGCCCACCCTACTACCTATCTATATCCACGAAGGGCACGGTGGAAGCAAAGTAAGGAAAAGAAGCCTCTCGCCAAGGCGCGAAGTAGCGACGATCGAATCAACTCGTTTCTTTGCGCCTTCGCGCGAGGTCCCTTGTGTTTGGTGGGCTGTCGTCAGGGACCAGTTGTAGCGTCTCTCGCGTTTGACCGCCGGGTGCCTGATGCTCTCACGCGCGCTACAATTCTAGATCGTATTTCACTTCTCTGTAGCGGCCGTAGCGCTTTCGGAACCGCAGAACCACGCCGTCAGTGGCGCTACTCATGCACTAACTACACAAGATCAGTAGCGCAAGATATTGGCAAATCGTAGTCATCATGTCGCAAACCGCAAATGTGAAGAAAACGGGACCTCCTCTGCGTGCGCACCAAAGCATACGGATGCTAAGGAATGGTGCTAGGATAGGTAGAAAAGTGGCCTGCAAACCAACGACAGATGTCACTCCAAATTCGATAAACCACAGCCACGCGGGAACGTCTGTTGCCCAGTCGAGATCGCAGCGACTTGCGTCGAGCAGTGCGGCGACGCCCAGCCAAACAGTCAAAGCAACGTGATAGTAGAAGTAGAGTACCCACCAGCGCGAAGCTGAGGGGCCGCTCTGCCACCAAGCGGCTATCGAGTTGAAAGCGCGACTGACGTGGACGATCGCGCCGTGACGGCATTCGCGTTTTCCATTCCCGTACTGCTTGTGGTAGCTTTTCACGTGCTTGGCACCTTTGGCGTTCGCCCCGCTTGCTCTCGCATAGCCCCGCGGAGGAACAGAGACCCTGCCTGTTATTCACCGATTAGTTGTCGTCCACATTCGAAACAGCAGATAGAACAGCATAAGCCAAAGCGGTAAGGTGAACCACCGGCGATAGCCTTGAACGGACCGCCACAACGCCCAGGATGCCCCCAGGCTTAGTAGAGTGAGTGCACCCAGCAAGGGCGCGTATCCCAAATTCGGCCCTGATGGAAGAAACAGTAACAGGAATCCTATCCAAAGAATTGCTGCTGCAAGCGATCCCCGTCTTATCCGGTTCTTATCAGTCATTTCCATCTTTCATTCGTACATTTCCGGAGGGGGCGTGCTGGCTCAGTGCTAGCGCGCCGGGTGCCACGGGCGTTGCCCGTGCTGCGTTCATCCATCGCGGCCGGCACTGGCAGAGCCAGTGGCACACACCACCTTAGTCCCATTTGTCGGTGCCACGCCGCCGGATCATGGGACTCTCCTTGCGCTCAACGCACTGATTACCTTCCGCCCAGCATCACGCCCAGCGTGGCGAAACGCCATCTCGGACGAATCGACCGGATCAACGTCGCAACGGGTCACGGTCACGCTGACATTGCGTAACGGATATGCCTCGGAAACCAGCAAAATGTCGAGCAAGCCGAATACGGCAGCTTCCAAGAATATGCGGTTCGCGTCGATCTGGAGCACGTCGGAGGCGAATCGAACCTCAAAGGATACTGCTGGCTCAACGAGCACTTCAACCTTGGCATACTCTAGCCTTGGGCCGAGGTGCTGCTGACGCACTCCTTCAACCCGAACGCTCTGCGGCAGACTCAATGATGAACGATTCAGGATACCGTCGTACCATTTGGCAACATAGTTCATTTTGGTTGTGCTGCGGGGTTGAAGTTCTCAGGGAACTGGCGGATCACGTCGGGATGGTATAATTGGGATTCGTAGCCAGGCTCGTAACGTATATCCTGCGATTCCAGTGTTTGGAGACGTGCCGCGCGCGGGTGGCAGCACTGGCAGAGCCAGTGGCACACACCACCTTAGCCCCGTTTGTCAGTGCCAACCCGCGGTTATTTCGTCTTTCGTGTTAGTGTCGGCGATACCGAAAATAGACTTTCCTCTTTTCGGAATTGCCGCTATCGGGATCAAATATCAAGAGTTTTTGCGAAACGAAGAATCTGAAGTCTTTGTTGTGGAATTCCGGATCGCCCGTGTTGGTGGCGTAGATTCGAGTCTTTGGCCCTATAGGCGGATTCCACCAATCCGGAGCCGTGCCGTATTCGCTGATTTCGTCGGCGCGTATCGGCGCAAACCCGTATTGGAGAATGCGTCTGATAGTAACATCACTCGCGTAAAACTCCAGGTAGGTATCATCCCAGTCTATTGGGAAGTGCCGCAAGGAATTGATGATCGTTACGTCGGGCGGCGGGGCAAAGCCGAGCGACTCTCGAAAGGCAACGGTTGGCCAAGAGTGATAGACGGACACCGCCTCAGCAAGGACGATGAGAATGCCAAGCCCGAGAGCGGGAACGCCGAGCCACAGAATGAAGAAATACTTCGGGCGAAAGGCGAATAGGACGATCGTCCAGGCCATAAAAGCAAGCACCATGATGATCCCGAGAATGCCTAGGGCCAAATTCATGCCGGCTCTTTCGTTCTGCAAATATCAATCGCGGCGTCGCACCCCGTGTGGGCCGTGCCAAGTTCAATTCCCGTAAGTGCCAGTCACACGTCCATCCGGGGCAAAATCAACGCCAAACCATTGGGCGCCGAACGAGTCGATGTAGTATAGCCACCGCTCCTCGCCGTTGAGCTTAGAGCGGTTTTGCGGCGTTCCCAAGATCGCTTGTACTTCACCCTGGGTCATGCCCTGCACGATGCCGTCGGGATATGTCCCGAGTGGAAAATGCCCGTAAGTCAGGCAAAAGATAAGGCGGGGAGCAAAATAGCAAATCACCGGCAACAACGCGCTAAATAGCGACAATGCGAATCCTGCATTCCGCCGCTTCCGATACATCCTCATTCCAATGATGAAGCCAACGAGAGCGAGCGATAGGACCACGGCAAAAGCACCCAAGAGAAACAGAACGACGATGCCGGAGGCCCCAAAGTCTGGTGTGGCAAGAAGAGGAACCATGAATATTCCTTCTTAAAATCGCTGTGCTCGCAAAGCGGGCATGTTCGTATTGCAGCACCGGCCGGCCGACCTCAACTTGTTAACCTAAGCTCCAAGGTGACTGCTCGGCGTCTGTAAATCGAGTTCCACTCTCAAACAGGCGCATAGCATGCTCCCCAACATAGAACTGTTGAACCTTGAGCGAAGTCTTCGATATCGCCGACGCAAACCGTTTCATAATTAGTTGAGACTTTTGTGAGTGCGATACCGTTGAGACGCGTCCGCAAATTAGCATTTCGTTCCTCCAGATGCCGCCAGGCGTGAAAAGTACCGTATCGGGGTTAACGAGTTGGTCGACACATACTCGCTCCTGCGCAGTCCCGACGATTCTCAGGTTGATTGGTGTGTCACGGAAACTAACCAGATAGCTTGCCGAAATCGCAGAGGTGGCGGCGCTAGCTGCGCCTAGATTCGGGATTTCCAAGCCGCTGGCGAAAGCGGGGGGGTATCATTGACTTCTGTTCGCAAGAAATTACCAGTACGGGTGTAACGTAGCGAACCTTTGCGATCGACCAATTCGAGAAACGCAACAAGATCCTCGTGTATCGCGAAAAAGCAGATTTCTTTCATAGTCTCGCACTGCCTGTCTATATCCACGAAGAGCACGGTGGAAAGCAAAGGAGAGTGAGCCTCTCGCCAAGGTGCCAAGGCGCGAAGCAGGCTACTTCACTTGCCATTTACCCGACCGGAACCGGTGTCTTTGTCAAGGATGGCGCGTTCAATGACCTCGTCATCATGGTCCCAGTCCACCACCCGCCCTTGTCGATCAATTACGATCCCGGTAGGGTACGCCAATATGCCGTAATCCGCGGCGATTTGACATAGCGCCCTCCCTTTTACTTGTTCCCCAAAAGGCACTTTCCGTTCTCGTGTCAACGCCACAGGAAAAGGGATATCGCGGCCCTTCCATGCGGACTTCTTGACGGAAACCAGCTTTTCGTCGAGTTTCGCAATCGTGTCGATCCCTTCGCCTGCGCCGGCATGGACCGCGATAATCACGAGTCCTTTCCCGTGGTACTTGTCGTGAAGAGCGAACAGCTCCGCCATGCGTCTACCGACGCATGGCGCACACCAGTGTCCCCAAAACTCGAGAAGGACGACCTTGCCTTTCAGATCCGATAGCTTGAGAGGAGACGTGTTCTTCCAGGCGATCACATCTGTCAGTTCGGGCGCGGGCTGACCCACAAGGAGAATGTGCTTCGTGGGGATGACGTCTATCGTTCCGACGTTCAAATCCCGCATGCCGGGTTTTATGACGACACTCCTGGTAGCGCCGTGAGTCTCACCACAGTCGACCTCTAACTCATAGGTGCCCGGGGGCGCGTAGAAGTGAAAGGCAGGGGTAGCCGACCACACCGATATGGCATTTCCCGGACCTCTAGATGTCCATAAAGTCACATGCGGATATTTGAGCGCTCGATGGCGATCCTCCAGCGCTTTCGCGGAAACTGTTCCCGAGATTTTGCAGGCGGGCTGCAAGTTCACAACGACTTCGTTGGCCGATTGGTCGGGAGCAATCTCTGCTATGCCTATGAGCTGTTTGCCCACATGCCTCACAACCACATGCTTCAATCCAAAGTCAAATTTAACGCGAGCTTTGCCCTCGTGATTAGAGGTTTCCAGGGCATAATAACGCCACCCCTCTGCATCGGGAGGATTTTGCAGTAACGAAGGCATTTTCGAGGTCTGTGCGAAGTACGCGACCACCCCAATATGCGCGCCACTGACCGCCTTGCCCTTGTCATCCAACACACGCACATTTACTTCTTTCGGAAAATCCGCCGCGCCCAGCTTTTCACCCATCGAGAGAATTGCCGTCGCGACCAAGACCCAGTAGAGTTTCATAGCCCGCCTCCCCCTTCTTAAAAAGAACCATGTTCTAGCTTGAATGTGACCGGAGACATGTTTACGGCGAGCGGGGCACTGCCCCCGCTTCCTTCCTTACGGCCAACTCGGTTAATCCGAGCTTCTTGCGAACTTGGTTCGCGTCTCGCACCGATATATGATAGATGTACATTGAGGCACGCACCGATCATTCGCAGCGGTTGAATTCGTCGCCGTACCAGAGGTGGCTGTTGCCCCAATCAATCGAATATTCACCGAGCCGGACGTAGCGATGAAACGACGACCAAGGCCAATCGCGAACGCGACGGCTGACGCCGTGCTTGACCGGATTAACATGGATGTAGTCGACCATTCGTTTCAAATCCGCCTCATCGCGACAAGTATGCTCGTAAAACCGCCGCTGCCAGATGCCTTTTTCGTGGCGGCGTTGTCGGCTACTCGTAAGTGAGTCAGGGCCAATGTATCCCGCCAATGCCCGGGTTGCCAGGGTCTTGATTTGCCGCCACCGCGTCGTGTAATCGGAGTCGCCGGGCGGCAATTCCCAAACGGTGCGCAGGTGATCCGGCAAGAGTACGATCGCCACGACGTTGAACGGTCGCCATTGCCGCACCTGGCGAAATGCATCTCGCAACGCCGTTCGCCCTGCAAGAGACGTCAAGAATGGCTGCCGTTGATGCGTGACGACCGTGAAAAAGAACGTGCCGCCTGCCATCCGCCATCGTCGATATTCGCTCATGGACGCATCCTAGCATGGTGCGTGCGAGCACGCACCCTTCTATGAAGGTCTGTTGCTTGTCAAGGCGGAC